>NZ_AP018194.1:8408245-8819141 GCF_002368235.1 Scytonema sp. HK-05
AAGAGCGTACCATTGCTTTGTTTATCGACAATCTGAGACGATACCAAATGGGTCAGCCTTTACGCAATGTGGTAGACAAGGAAGCAGGATACTAATATTCAGTTATCAGTTACCAGTTACCAGTTATCAGGTTTTACTGTTCACGCTCATGAACACAGGGAGTAGCAAGTTGTGAAACTTATTTTACCAACAGAGATTGCTGACGACCTCAAGCCGCATTTACCTTCCGATGCGGCTGTTGTGCGTGTGGATAGTGATGGCAACTTAGACGGCGATGCTACAGATGCCGAAGTTTATTTTAGTTGGTTTTTTCTCAAACCTGGCACTCTGCACAAAGTCTTGGAAGCCTCACCTGCACTGCGTTGGCATCATGCACCCAATGCAGGCGTGAATCATATTCTCACACCAACTTACTTAGAACGCAACCTCATCCTCACCAACGGTGCGGGAGTGCATGCAATTCCCATTGCTGAATTCGTCATCGCATTCATACTTGCTCATGCCAAGCATTTGCGTGAACTATATACTTTACAAGACCAACACCACTGGAAAAGGGGCTTTCCCATTACAGAGTTATGGGAAGCTACGCTGTTAATTATTGGTGCTGGTGGTATTGGGCAAGAAATTGCCGCCCGTGCGAAAGGCTTTGGAATGCGCATTTTGGGGAGTCGCCGTCGCCCCGAACCGTTACCAAATTTTGACAAGGTTGTGGGTGCAGATGAATGGCGATCGCTCCTTCCGGAAGCTGACTATGTAGTTATTGCCACAGCACTCACTCAGGACACAAAAGGCTTAATTGATGAAGCAGCACTACGTTTAATGCGCCCAGATGGTTATCTCATCAATATCGCTCGTGGTGCAGTCGTTGATGAACCTGCGCTGATTACTGCACTTAAAGAAGGTTGGATTGCAGGTGCGGGATTAGACACAGTGATTACAGAACCGCTACCACCGGAGAGTCCTTTGTGGTCGCTTCCCAATGTGTTTGTCACACCACATTGCACAGGTCATTCCCCAAGAGTCAAAGAGCGCAGCTTGGCTTTATTTCTCGACAATTTATCACGCTATCGCAACGGGAGTGCCTTACGTAATGTGGTGGATAAGAAAGCAGGCTATTAACAGTTACCAGTTATCAGTTATCAGTTATCAGTTTCATCCGCAGGGTTTAAGTCCCCCACCAATTGGACCGAAAGCGTTGGTGGCGGGTTTAAATCCCCCACCAGCCCGAGAAAGCGTCACTGCGTAGGTAGCTGTTCACTGTTTTAAGGAATTCAAAATTCACGCATTCAAAATTCCAAATGTCTAATCTATTGCATGATCCGTATGCAGCATGGCGCTTTCGTGATTATCGTTTGTTTGCCATTGGTCGAAATCTCTTACTGTTTGGTTCGCAGATGCAAAGCGTCGCTATTGGCTGGGAACTCTATGAGCGTACGGGATCAGCGTTGATACTTGGGGGAGTTGGTTTAGTTCAGGTCATCCCTGTTATCCTACTGACTTTGCCCGCTGGTCATATTGCAGACCGTTGGGATCGCAAGTATACAGTCATGTTGACTGACTTAATGCTTGTGTTATGTTCGCTCGGTTTGGCAGTCCTATCATACGCGCAAGGGTCAATTTTCCTGATATACACCTGTTTGCTGTTGGGCGGTGTTGCCAAAGCATTCAATACACCAGCTTCAGACTCACTTTTACCTCAACTCATTCCTCTAGAAGTGTTCACCAATGCCGCAACTTGGAATAGTAGTGGCTTCCAACTCGCTGCGGTACTTGGTCCTGCTTTAGGGGGATGGGTGATTGCACTCCAAGGGAGCGCTACATCTGTCTACATCATAGATGCTGTTCTCATCCTCATTTGCTTTGGTTTAATTGCCAAAATTACCAGAGTCAAATTTGCACGCCCAATAGAGCCACCTACGCTCAAAACTCTGGCAGCAGGAATGGATTTTGTTTGGCAAAACAAGGTCATCTTAGCTGCTATTACCCTAGATTTGTTTGCAGTGCTCTTTGGCGGTGCAGTTGCCCTGCTGCCAATTTACGCTAAGGACATCTTGCAGGTTGGTCCCTCTGGGTTGGGATGGCTGCGTGCTGCACCTGCATTTGGAGCGTTTACAATGGCAATTACTCAAGCTCACTTACCACCAATGAAAAAAGCAGGTAAAGCACTGTTGTGGTCGGTGGTAGGGTTTGGTATTGTGACTATTGTCTTTGGTCTATCGCGATCGTTTTGGCTGTCCTTACTGATGCTTGCTTTGAGCGGAGCATTGGATAATATTAGTGTCGTTATACGCCATACTTTGGTACAAATACGTACTCCTGAACACTTACGTGGTCGGGTATCAGCAGTCAATAGCGTATTTATTAGCATATCCAACGAGTTAGGTGGTTTTGAATCAGGGTTTGTTGCCGCCCTATTTGGACCTATTTTCTCCGTAGTTTCTGGTGGTGTTGGCACAGTTTTTGTTGTATTAATTGTGACGTTAATTTTTCCTCAAATTCGCCGCCTCACATCATTGCAAGATGTTTAAAATAAGCCAATGTTTTTCAGTGAGTGATGTCAAACCTCCGCTTGTTAAGGGGGGTAGGGGGGATTAAGCCTGATGCAAAAAGTGTTGTAAAACTAACATAAGCCATTGAGGTGAACGGCGATGATTAGTGGAATTTTCGAGAATTGCATAGGGTCAACAGATGTCGAAGCTACCCTAAAATATTGGGCAGAGTTGGGCTATCGTGAGGTGAAAAGGGGACAACTTTCCGCCGAACAAGCAGGACAACTCTACGGTTATACATCAGCTTTGACCTCCCTACGGCTGCAAAATGGTAACTCCTCGAATCATGGTTTAGTGCGAATCATGTCCTGGTCAGAACCTCGCAACGAGGGTCTAGCTCACACCTTGCCGATTGTGGAAGGAAGCCGTTGGTTTGCTTCCCTCGTCAAAGACATTTACACAATTGCAGATGCTTTTGCCGACGACAAAGCAAACGGAGGAAACTGGCTTTATACTGAACCAGTTCGCGCTATAGAAGGAACAGGTCATGAGGGGACAGGGTTTTACAACCGCTTTGTTGGGGTGCGGGAAATGTTTGTCATTGGTTCCGAGACACGGCAAGCTTTTTTCCAACGGTACAATTATACCCGTCCTGGTTATGGCACGATTGAACCAAGTTCTCCACTGGGAGTGAGTGAAGGAACTCACTCGAGCTTGGTTATCTCTGACCACTCGTTAAGTTCTTTTTACACAGATGTTTTTGGACTAGTGCCACAAGAATGGAATGGCAAGATTTCTGGTGCTTCCAAACCCTCCACCCGCGAAACTTTGATACTCTCTGAAGGGCAAGAATTTTATCTTTCGCTTTTCTCTTCACCAAAAACTAACGTAGGTGTTTTGCAAATCTACACCCCACTTTATCCTACTGCCGATAAACGCGAATATGCTCAACCAGGCTGTTTGGGTGTGTCTGTGTTCACCTATCAAGTAGAAGATATCACTGCTTTTCACCAACGAGTCACCAATAGCAGTGCTATTAATGTGACAGCGATAGTACCTAACGAATTTGGTGAACCTTCTTTTGGGCTAGTTGCGCCGGATGGCATATACTGGGTTATCGTTGGTCACTAAACGACCTCGTGCTGTTGCTACTTAAACTGCGACTTTAGCGTGGTGCGAAAAGCTTCCAAATTATGCTCTAGGGGAATTGAACCCACCACGCTCCCAGGCGGGTTTGGCACTTCATTGGTATTTTTATATCAATGAGAAGTATTTTTAACATTATCCTCTTGCTTTTTGCACCCATCTATGAAATTATGATCATAAAGTACGGTAAGTTTATCGACAAATCGTATTTATGAAAGAGCGAAGCGAGCGCGAACACCTTCCGAGTTAAGGGGAAAAGAGAAAGAGTAAAATCAAAAAGATTTGCCCTTTCCCACATACCCCTTTTTCCAACTTAATTGATGGTAGTGCAAAGCTGCTTTAGGGCAGAGCGTAAATCAATCCAAAGTTCAAAAAACAATTTTGAATTGATTTGCATCTTTAATGAAACGCAAAGCTTTAAGCCTCTAATAAAAAAGTGAGGAAAGCTATGTCTGAACCACGCTATGGCATCTGGATTCCCGTTTACGGCAACTGCGGTGCGATGAACCACCCCCAAGAACCTCGCGACGCCAGTTACTTGCGAGCTAAAGGACTTATCCAGTTAGCTGAAGAATGTGGATTTACAACCACTCTCATTGCCGAACACATCATCAATCCCAGAAATCAAGAATTAGACCAGTTAGAAACTTGGACAGCAGCAGCAGCGCTTGCGGAAGCCACAAACTCTATTGAAATTATTGCTGCTGTTAAGCCGTTACTCTTCCATCCAACTGTCTTGGCAAAAATGGCACTGGGTATCGATGCCATCAGCGGTGGACGTTTTGCTATTAACTTAGTGAGTGCTTGGTTTAAGCCGGAAATGGAGAAGTCCGGAATTTTCTTTCTCTCTCACGATGAGCGCTACCGCTATTCTCAAGAGTGGATAGCGGTGGTGAAAGCACTCTGGAGTGGAGAACGAGTTAACTTCTCTGGAGACTACTTTCACATCAGTGACCTCTGCTTGCTTCCGCGTCCAGTCGCACAACCTCATCCTCGTGTGTATCTAGGAGGCGAGTCAGATCCAGCCAGAGATTTGGCGATGAAAGAGGCGGATGTCTTTTTCCTTAATGGTCGTCCTATTGAGGTGATACGAGAAACCATCGCTGATGTGAGAAAGCGGAAGCGAAAGCAGCCGAAACCACTACGATTTGCGATGTCAGCCTTTGTCATTGCTCGACCAACAGATGCCGAAGCACAGGAAAATTATCAGTGGTTGTTGGAACTGACAAAACAAGACGATCGCTCGGAGCTTTTAAAGGGTGTAGATTCTGAAGTTGTGATGTTCAAGAACATGGCGAAGTATCCGAGTGTAGGAAGCAACGGTGGTACCGCAGCAGGTTTAGTTGGCAGCTATGACACGGTGGCTGCTCGAATTGCAGATTTTGTAAGCGTGGGTGTTGATACCTTTATGCTGCAATTCCAACCTTTCGCCCCGGAAATGAGACGTTTTTCTCAGGAAGTTATGCCACGGGTTCGATCGCAGTTATCAGTTAGCAATTATCAGTTATCAACTATGAGTCTTTGACACTGGTAACTGTTCACTGATAACTGTTTACTTAATATTAAGGAGAGTCATTGTGAGTGCAAATTCAGATCTATCAGGAAAAACATCTACTACCCCTTCATACATAGAGTTAGAGACTGATGTCTTAGTCATTGGTGGGGGACCTGCCGGCACTTGGGCAGCATGGAGTGCCGCAGCTCAGGGTGCGAGAGTGGTATTGGTAGATAAAGGTTACTGCGGTACAAGTGGTGCAACAGCACCCTCCGGAACTGGTGTTTGGTATGTGCCACCAGATCCCGTGCAACGTGAAGCAGCAATGGCTTCACGAGAAGCGTTAGGGGGGTTTCTCTCAAACCGCCGGTGGATGACTCGCGTTTTGGATCAGACTTACACCAATCTGAATATGCTGGGAGATTGGGGCTTCCCGTTTCCAGTTGATGAAGAAGGTCGTCCATATAGGCGATCGCTCCAACAAGGTCAGGATTATATGCGCCTAATGCGGAAAAAGATTAAAAAAGCCGGAGTGCAAATCCTTGACCATAGCCCAGCACTGGAATTGCTTGTAGATGCAGAAGGCATAGTTGCAGGAGCAGCAGGCATTAACCGCCAAAGTGGTGAGCGTTGGAGAGTCCGTTCAGGAGCCGTCGTCATTGCTACAGGTGGTTGTGCCTTCCTGAGTAAAGCATTGGGCTGCAATGTGCTGACAGGCGATGGTTACCTGATGGCAGCAGAAGCAGGTGCGCAAATGTCAGGTATGGAATTTTCCAATGCCTATGCTTTATCCCCCGTATTTTCCTCAGTAACGAAGGGTGCTTACTACCGCTGGGCAACCTTCACCTACGAAGATGGAACAGAGATTGAAGGAGCAGGTTCTCACAAAGGTCGTTCTGTCATTGCTCGTACCTTGCTCAGCCAACCTGTTTACGCTATTTTGAACAAGGCAACTCCAGAAGAGCAGCAAATTCTGCGAACTGTCCAGCATAACTTTTTCCTACCATTTGACCGATTGGGGATAGATCCATTCACTCAACGCTTTCCCATCACTCTGCGTCTAGAGGGAACCGTGCGCGGTACAGGCGGTATTCGGATTATAGATGATACTTGCGCTGCTTCTGTACCCGGTCTTTATGCTGCGGGAGATGCAGCAACGCGAGAACTGATCTGCGGTGGCTTTACAGGTGGTGGTAGTCATAACGCTGCTTGGGCAACCTCTTCTGGATATTGGGCAGGTGAAGCAGCAGCATCCTTTGCCCGCCAATTAGGAGCTAAAGTTAATCAACGCACAGTCGAAGGAATTGGAGAAACTGCTGTACGTTCCCACAACGGTCATACCAAGAGTTTTGCTCCTAGTGAAGTGATTCAGGGTGTGCAAGCAGAAGTCTTCCCTTACGATCGCAACTTCTTCCGTACAGAACAAGGTTTGTCAGAATCGCTCAATCGACTGCATCACCTTTGGAAAGAAATTCGTCATAGTGAAGTCGTGGCAGAAAATCAGATTGTCCAAGCAAGGGAAGCTGCTGCAATGGTAGCAACAGCGCGGTGGATGTACGCCAGCGCCTTAGAGCGAAAAGAAACTCGCGGAATGCACAGACACCTGGACTATCCGCAACAAGATCCAAACCTACAACACCGTCTACTAAGTGGTGGACTGGATCATGTTTGGGTGAAACCTGAAAGATTAGAAGCTGTTCAAAGGGAGAAGGAGCTAGTAGCGCTGTGATTGAACTTGTCAGTGAATCTCGTTGTATTCAATGCAATATTTGCGTTTCTGCCTGTCCAACAAATGTCTTTGACAAAGTGCCAGACGCTCCGCCCAAAATTGCCCGCCAGAGCGACTGCCAAACCTGCTTTATGTGCGAGTTGTACTGTCCAGTAGATGCGCTGTATGTTGCTCCACAGACAGATGAGTCTGTCCCAGTCGATGAGAAAACTCTTATAGAATCAGGTTTGTTAGGCAGTTACCGTGAAAACGTTGGTTGGGGACCAGGACGCACTCCTGCCGGACTTAGAGAACAGTCCTCGCAGGTTTTTAGGAACTTCAATAGCAATTTGTCCACAGATGCTCAGGGAAGAATACTACCTTGGAATCAACCGTCCACGAATCCATCACCAAATACTGAGCGAAAGACAGTGTAGGGGAAGAAACACAATTCATCATTAGGCGTTGCTGAATTGAGAGATGAATTTAGAAATTCACAATTTTGTAATGAAAGTGCATGCACTTTCATTACAGGGGTTAGGAAAATTAAAAATCTGTTGACTTTCCGCTATTCATTACCAAATTCCGCAACGTTCATTATTAATAGACTTCTTGCAAAAGTCGAAAAAAAAGAATAATTAAACCACAGATGGACGAGCCAGCGCCTTGCGGTGAACCAGCGCTGCAGGAGGGTTTCCCTCCGCAGGCGACTGGTGAACCCGGAGGGGGGTTCCCCCCGTTGTGGCGACTGGCGTACAGATGGACACAGATGGAATCAAAGAGATGCAATCTTGTCTAATAATTAGTAATTCGTAATTATCAACTTAATTACGAATTACTAATTTTTCCTAGACGCCTAATAAAGTTAAGCATATGAATTCACAAACGCTTGAGAGGAGCTTTTTTCATCGACTTTTTGTCTCCACTTTATCAGTAGTTGCAATGCTAGTCACAAGTCATGTGACAGCAGGTTGCGGTTCGCAGTCGCGCCAATCTAATGCAGCAGTTGAAGCGGCTCAAAAAAATACTCCCAACAAGCCCAACAACACCAATACGCAAGTTTTACGAGTAGGCTTTATCAGCACTGAAAGTAAAGTGCCCATTGGACCAGAGGGTTGGGTAATGCGTTCTGGCAAATTGAAGCGCGAACTGCAAAATATTGGCGTAACTGATGTGAAGTTCTTTCCTTTTGCGGGAGGTCCTGCTTTGAATGAAGCACTTTCTAGTGAGTCATTAGATATAGGAATGTATGGGGATACTCCTGCTATTGTTGCTAAAGCTGCTGGTATTAATACTAAGCTGATTAATCAAACTCGTGTCGGTCAAAATGCGTGGTTGATTGTCAAGAAACAGGGAGTAAATTCACTTGCAGACCTGAAGGGGCAAAAAGTGGGTGTTGCTAAAGGAACCTACCCCCATCGGTATTTACTAGGTCTTCTAGATAAAGCCGGACTTTCTAAGGATGTCAAACTAGTACAGATAGCCTCAGCAGATGTCGTACCTGCTCTAACAAAGGGTGATATCGCAGCGTATCCGTTTGCAATGGGTGCTGGTCCTTTGTTGGTTACTAAGGGATGGAAATCAATTGACGAAGCTAAGAACCATAAAGGGCTGGTAGGAACAGGAGTCACAGTTGTTACTGACAAAATTTTAGCAAAGCATCCTCAACTGCCTCAAAAATGGAATCAGATGAGACAGAAAGCTTTGCAGGAAATACAGGCAAATCCGGAAGCGTTTTACAAATTCGCTGCTGAAGCGAGTGGTGATATGCCTTTACCTGTCGTTAAAGAGTCTTACCCTCTCAATCTTTACCCTCAAGAACCTTTTACACCTGAGGGATTAGAACTTTTAAATTCTACTAAAAAGTTTCTCGCTGACCAAAACTTGTTAAAATCCGACTTTAACGTCAAAGATTGGATGCTGATAGATACCAAGTCTTAAGTGCTGATATAGCAATCCGTTTAAGAGTCGTAAAATTTTCTCTCGTCTCTTTCCTCTGTGTCAACGGACACTTTCCAAGGGCGGGGGGAACCCCCGCACGGAAGTGTCCTCCTCTGCGTTCTCTGCGGTTCATAAAAAAACCCAAGTTTACAAATTAAATAGGACTGCTATACAACGAGAAATAAATTTCAGGCTCAAAGCTGAAACCTGTTTTAACCAACCTAAACTATTAACCCAAACTATAATTCCAGGTCAGAGCAACAGCATTACTAATAGGAGATTAAACATGACCGCAACTCTAACTCGTCCAGCTTGGACAACTGATTTAGAAGTAGAAATTTTTAACAAACTCATTGACAAACACGCTCCTCATCTTCCCAAAACTCGTTTGCATGACCCCCGACCACCTGCAACACAAGAGGAAATAGAAAATTTTTACCGCTTTCGTGTCGCAGGAGCAGCTCATGACTTGTTCATTGTCCAAGTTTGCGCCAAGATAATCGACCAAATTCCCGACCCAGAATTGCAGCTCTTTTTGAGCCGACAAATTGGTGACGATGGCGCACACGCTCAAAATACTCGTGAGCGATCGCACGCATTATCTGGATACGACCCCATTGAGGAGATACAAAAGCAGGTGCAAAAGCACTGGGACTATATGGGGGACTTACCCATTCGTAACTGGCAAGGTTTCTTGGCGTTCGAGCTGCACTACGAACTCCATATTGTTGCCTTGCTATTCCTCAATAGCCGTACCAGCAAAATCAATGATCCAGAGTCAGGAAAATTTGCTGCCGAGAGAATCCTGCCAGATGAAGCATATCACCGTCTGGGAGTTGTGGATTGGTGGCAACGCAAATTCGACCAAGCCTCACCAGCAGAAAAATCTGAGCTAGTCGCACAGGTATTGGAAGCGGATGAAGAAGGTCAACGTCGGCGGAATCCCTACCTCAAAGAGCATTGGCAGATTACCCATCGCGCGATTGGCAGCGAAATTGATCATTTACCAGTGATTTATGATGCTTGGCGGCGGGAAGTCCTTTCTTACTTCTTGGATATTCCTATTTCCAAACTCCCCAAACTTGTGAGCGTGAACGATTGATCATGACAGCCCGTCCATTGAGCCTTGACCTGAAGCCTGTCACCGACCTGACTTTGGAGGAGGAGGAAGCCTTAGATACCCTCAGGGCAGCGGTCTACCCGCCTTCTTGCGATCGCTACCCGTCCGGGGCGGTACATTACATGGTCTTTACCGCAGTGGAGCTTGCTCGTGTGGGACAACAGTGGACAGGTTGTCTCGCACATCGGCATCGTGACTCGCGAGGCAACACTGGACGGTGCATCAATCCGCATCGGTGGCATCGGCAGGGTAATGACAAGCCCAAAAGCGCAGGGACAAGGCTACGCAAGTGCTGCCCTCCGGCACGCGGCAGCATTCTTCGATGAATGCAGTGTCGCTTTCGCGTTGCTCGTCTGTCGGCAGGACTTAGTACCCTTCTATACCCGTCTTGGATGGGAGTCCTTCAACGGAACTCTTTTGGTGGAACAACCAGGTGGTACAGTCCCCTTCACAGCCAACGAGCCGATGGTGCTGCCCGTGCGCGGCAAAGCCCCACGAGAAGGAACGATTGACCTCCGCGGCTTACCGTGGTGACACAGCGATTTTTCACCTATATTCCCACGACAACAGCAAAGAAGATTTTTTCTAAGGATACAAATTCTTAAGGTTATTGACTAAGTAGCTTCGTGGAAATAAACCGAACTATGTACTTTATGTAAATATACCTGAAATCCGCGCCCTAGATGAATGACTTTGGACCCTTCGGGTTCGCCAGTCGCCTAGGTCGGGAAACCCTCCTGCAGCGCTGGCTCACAAAGGACGGCCCTCACTAGTTAACTTTATTTTTACGACCTACTTAATACACCTCTTGAAAAAGTCAAGAGTCATGAAAATGAAACCACAGATTAACACCGATGAACACAGATAAATAACTAGCGTTAATCTGTTTGCATTGGTGGTTCTAAATAGTCAATAATCATAGTTTTGTGAGCAATATTATAATGTCAATCAGTCAAGTTAGGATAAGAAAATTGCCCCTCTATAATTCTTATGTTTTCTACTAAAAAAACGCTTTTGAAGCGTCTTTCTACTCTTTTCGTCTACGCAGTTCATTTAAAAAACTTACTTTTCACAAATGAAATAGGATAGTGATATGTTAACTCGGCTAGTGAATCAGTTTTTAGGCTGGGTAAATCAGAAGAGCTTTTTTAAGCCTCTCTATCAACCGGGTATTCTAGCTTTTATCCTACTATTTGTAATTGGTTTTGGCTTGGGGGTTACGCTTTCTTCTTGTACTTCGACTAACACAGCTAATTCCGCAAACGCACCGACGCAAAATCCTCAACAGACCGAGTTAAAGGTTCTGAAAATGGGGCATCAGAAAGGGATGGCACTTCTGAATATTATCAAGGCGCAAGGAAGCCTAGAGAAACGCTTACAACCTCTTGGGATCTCTGTGCAGTGGAATGAATTTTCCTCTACTGCACCCCTCCTCGACGGGATGGGTGTAGGTGCGATCGCCTTTGGCGGTGGTGGCGGAACAGGAAGTGTATTTGCTCAAGCTGGTGACAAACCATTCGTTCGGGTAGCTGCAGGAACAGGTAGTACAAGGGGTTCAGCTATCTTGGTTCTCGAAAATTCAGCCATCAAAAGTCTAGCCGACCTCAAAGGTAAAAAAGTTGCTTTTGCTAAAGGCTCTGGTCAGCACTACATTATAGTGCGAGCTTTGGAGAAAGTCGGTCTGAAATTCAGCGACGTTCAACCTGTTTATCTTGCTCCTGCAGAAGCTTTACCCGCGTTTGAGCGTGGCGATATAGATGTGTGGGTCATTTGGGACCCCTATACTGCCCAAGCTGAGAGAACTCTTCGCACTCGTCTTTTGGCAGATAACAGCACAGTATTTGGTGACAAAGCTCCACTAGAAAGCCCCTCATTCTATTACGCTTCTCCAGATTTTGTGCGTGACCATCCTGATATTGTCAAGATAATTCTAGAAGAGCTACAAAAGGCAGGTTCTTGGTCTAGGAGCAACTACAAGGATTCTGCTAAACTTCTTTCGGCGCTATACAAACTTGATCTACCAACAATGGAAGTCGTTGAGCAGCGTGGTGGAGAACGAAAGGTATTACCTGTAACTGATGAAGTCCTTTCAGGTTTGCAACGTATGGCGGATACCTTCTTTGAACTAAAAATTATTCCCAAAAAAATTGACGTCAAGGATAAAAACTACAATTGGGTTCCTGAGCAGAAGTGGTAATAAACAATTCAAAATCACCGAAGTTCAGATCGGCGGAAACCGCCGCTCTGACTTCTCTCAAAATTCAAAATTCAAAAATCCTATCGTAGCAAGCATTATGACTGTTCGTTATATGCAGCTAAAATCCATAACAGCTTACTATGTTGGATTTGGTTGCAATTTTAGATTTTCGATTTAGTTTCAGTTCTGTGTAGGGTGGGCATTGCTCACCAATATATCAAATGTCCATCACATAAGATTTTATAGGCAATGCCCCGAAGTTCCCGCTTGTTGGGAAACCCGCCTGCAGGACTTCTCTCCACCTTACGATTTCTAGTCTAATCATAAGAATAAACGCTGTAGTTTCAGCAATTGAAACCAATTGTTATGCAATTTTTAAGAGATAGCACAAGCAAGAGTATGATAACTCCTTCTATTAGAACTAAACGCCGCTTCTTTTTATTAACAGCCGCATCCTTCACAGCGTCTTTAGTATTTTCTAGTTGTGCTGCACCCCAAAACTCTTCAACTTCTAACACAGCAGTATCTAGTCCCACAGCTACAACAGCATCTAATACAACAGCCACAGGAGCAAAGGAGAAAATCAAAGTTGGGGTTTCGCCTGTCCCAGCCGGAGATATTTTGAAATTTGTTAAGGATAATCTCGCACCTCAAGCAGGATTAGACATTGAGATTGTTACCTTCAATGACTCTGTACAGGATAACTATGCTCTCAGGGATGGGCTAATCGATGCCAATTACTTTCAACACGTCCCCTTTATGGAGGACTTTGGCAAGCGACACAACATCAAAATGGTTGCACTCAATCCCCCAATTCACTTAAATCCAGTTGGCGTTTACTCCAAGCGTCATAAATCTCTAGCTGAGGTTCCCCAAAATGCAATTGTCACAATTCCCGATGATGTCAACAATGCCCATCGAGCACTGAAGGTACTGGAAGACGCTAAGTTAATCAAGCTCAAAAAGAATGCTGGGGTTTTAGCAAGTGTTAAAGACGTAGTTGAAAATCCCAAAAACCTGAAAATTAAAGAAATACCTGGAGCGCAAGCAATTCCCTCTCTTCCTGATGTAGACTTAGCAGCAATGACAGGTAACTGGGTTGTTCAATCAGGAATGCGAACTGATAAAGATGCTTTAGCATTAGAGTCAGCGCAAAACCCACTTTACGCCGTTACTGTTACGACTTTACAGGGCAAAGAAAACGACCCCAAAGTTCAAAAACTTTATAAATTACTCCGCGACGACAAAGTCAAACAATTTATCAAAGACAAATATCAAGGTGCTGTACTTCCTATTCCTTAGCCAAATTCTTTAAGACTGACTCTTTTGTCCTCTTCTTTCTTCTTTGCGTCCTTGGCGGTTCATAAAATAAATTCTTTGCTCCACTTTTCACAACCGTTGCAAAACACCCATTTTTCTTAACTTCAAATACCCTTTCATGATTGAATTTATTGATGTACATAAAATTTACAAACAAAGCGACCAAAAAGTCGTGGCTTTGGATGGCGTCAGCCTCCGCGTCAAAGCAGGTGAAATATTTGGCGTTTTAGGACCAAGTGGAGCAGGTAAAAGCACTCTTATCCGCTGCGTCAACCAATTAGAAAAACCTACTTCTGGTTCTGTTTGGGTGAATGGTCAAGAAATGACTGCACTTTCTGGTGCAGCACTACGTCAAGCACGTCAAGGCATCGGCATGATTTTTCAGCACTTCAACTTGCTCAGTAGCAGAACAGTTGCACAAAACATCGCTTTTCCCCTGGAGGTGATAGGTTACAGCAAACTCAAACGCAAGGCAAAAGTTGAAGAATTACTCGCGCTGGTTGGTTTGGAAGGCAAGGCAAACGCCTATCCGGCTCAACTTTCCGGGGGTCAAAAGCAGCGGGTTGGCATTGCGCGATCGCTAGCGGGAGAGCCAAACGTACTGCTCTCAGACGAGGCGACGTCAGCCCTAGACCCCCAAACGACTCGCTCGATTTTGGAACTGCTGCACGACCTCAACAAGCGTATGGGGCTAACAATTTTGCTCATTACCCATGAAATGGGCGTAGTGAAACACATTTGTGACAGTGTAGCAATTCTGCATGCCGGAAAAGTTGTCGAACAGGGGCGAGTCAGCGATTTAGCTGCCCAGCCTGACTCTTTGTTAGCGCAGGAGTTTTTCCCCCGTCGAAATGGATATATACCGCCTCCTGGTGCGGTACTGGCAACACTGGCATTTGCCGGAGAAGCCGCCAGTCAGCCAATATTTGCAACGTTGGCTCGTCGCTTTGATGTTGATATTCATATCCTCAATGGCAGCGTTGAAACGGTGGGAAATCAACGCGTCGGACAGTTTCAAGTCGAACTAGAAGGAGCCAATGTCAAGCAGGCTCTTGAATATTTACACAAGACGAAAGTTGAAGTAGAGGTGCATTAATGCAAGGGTCGGAATTCGTTCAAAGCTTATGGGAAGCTACAGTTGAAACCTTTTATATGGTTGGGATATCAGCCCTGGTAGCCGTGGTGTTAGGTTTACCCTTGGGCTTGTTCCTAGTCATGACCGCACCAGGCAATTTTCTGGATTCCCTAAATATCAACAAAGTACTGAGCGCGGTGGTAAATACCGGACGCTCTTTTCCCTTTATTATTCTGCTAGTCGTTTTAACGCCCGTAACACGACTGATAGTTGGCACCTCTATCGGCAGCACAGCAGCGCTTGTTCCCCTAACAATTGCAGCCATCCCCTTCTTTGCACGCATCGCCGAAACCAGCATCCTAGAAGTAGATAAAGGGCTGGTAGAAGCAGCAGAAGCAATGGGTTGCAACTATTGGCAAATTGTGCTTAAAGTGTTGATTCCAGAAGCATTACCATCTTTGGTTTTAGGCATAACAATTCTCATTGTCAGCCTGCTGAACTCTTCAGCAATGGCTGGGGCAGTTGGTGGCGGTGGATTGGGCAATTTGGCAATTCAATATGGCTACCAACGGTTCGATGTTGGGGTCATGTTTTCCACAATTATCGTCTTGATTCTTTTGGTACAAATCATACAGTTATTAGGTGATTTCCTAGCACGACAGATGAGAAAAAAATAATCAATTTCTCAGAAAAAATATTGACAATGCATATTTTAGTAGTGATACCGTTTCTTTGTGAAGCTGCAATATATTTACCCCCGGCACTCTCCTCTCCCCGATGCCTTGGGGGGACTACAGGGGGGTATTAAGGCGGCGCATCTTCATACAGAATTGGTATGACAAACGCTTTGCTCAAATTCAAAAATCAAAAATAATAGCCCACTTGTAACAGCAAAATATATGAAAAAAAACCACAGATTAACACAGATGCACACAGATAATTTATCTGTCCCTACCCTCCGGGAAGCCGCCCTGCGGGCGTCTACGCTTCGCTCGAGGGCAAGGTTAATCTGTGTCCATCTGTGGTTCTAAATATCCATTAATCATATCTTTTGCAAGAAATATAATACATTTTTTCATCTCTACATCCTACACCCAACTCAAAAAGGTTCACTGATGAACACAGACAAAAAATTAGCCCCCTTGACACAAATAGGTCGCCGTTTTGTCCTCACAGCAGGAGGTGCATTCTTTGCATCGCTCTTCTTTGCTAGTTGCGGTCAAAAACAGAGTGAATTAACTTCTAATACTGCTCAGGCAAGTAACCAAACAGATGTAATTAAAGTTGGAGTCACTGGCATTGTCTCAGAAGATATTTTGAAATTTGTTAATAAGAATCTTGCGCCTCAAGAGAAATTAAAAATAGAGGTAGTTAAATTTAATGATTGGATACAGCCTAACACGGCGTTGAGAGATAAAGTGATTGACGCTAACTTCTTCCAACACAAACCTTTTATGAATAATGCTATCAAAGAACTCAAAATCAATCTAGTGGCATTGAATACAGTTTACTTAAACACACTTGGTCTTTTTTCCAAGCGGCTCAAGTCAGTCAATGAAATTCCTCAAAATGCAAGCGTTACAGTTGCCAATGATGTTATCAATAACGACCGAGGGCTGCGGTTACTAGCAGCAAATGGGCTAATCAAGTTAAAGGAGAATAGCAAGGAATTCGTCACCCAGAAAGATATTGCTGAGAATCCCAAAAATTTAAAAATAAAGGAAGTAGAAGGAGTACAAGTAGTCCGAGCTATTAATGATGTAGACTTCATTGTATCGACCTCTCAAACAGTTGCTCTTGCAGGGATAGAACCAAATTCTATGGGTCAAGAAACAGCCAAGGACACAAAATACGCTCTGGCATTGGTCACATTACAGAACCGAGAAAACGAAGCCAAGATTCAAAAATTGAATAAATTGCTCATTCATCCACAAGTCAAGGATTTT
This sequence comes from Scytonema sp. HK-05, assembly GCF_002368235.1. Lineage (GTDB taxonomy): Bacteria > Cyanobacteriota > Cyanobacteriia > Cyanobacteriales > Nostocaceae > Kalymmatonema. The sequence goes on from NZ_AP018194.1 coordinate 8,424,683, forward strand.
ATTAACAAAGAGTATAAGGGAAGACTTATACCTGTGTTTTAAAGAATGATTATTACAGTAGCCTTTGTGATGTACAAAATATTAACAAATGAACAAAAAACAAGAAAATGTGCATTCTTTTCTCATTCAACGCCGTTTTTTTCTGATAGCGGCAAGCTCTTTTGCGGCATCTGCATTTTTTTCTAGCTGCAGCAGCAGTCAGAGCGAATCGTCTGCCAATACCTCTACAAATACAGCAGCTTCGACAGTTGCAGCAAGCCAAAAAAAAGAGGTCTTAAAAGTCGGTGTATGGGCAGTGATTTCCGAAGATATTTTGAAATTTATCCAAGATAATCTGACAGCCAATGAGAGTTTAAATATTCAGATAGTTAAGTTTAATGACTGGATACAACCTAATACGGCACTAAAAGACGGGCAAATAGATGCCAACTTTTTTCAGCACACCCCGTTTATGCAGAATGCGGCTAAGCAACTCAACCTCAATTTGGTGATGCTGAATTTGGGTTTCCTAACTCCGATAGGTATTTATTCTAAGCGGTACAAGTCTCTAGCCGAGGTTCCGCAAAAAGCGACTATCGCCGTTTACAACGATAAAAGTAATGGCGATCGCAGTTTAAGATTACTAGCAGCCCAAGGTCTGATCAAATTTAAGGACAGCTTGGGAGAATTCGCAGGCGTCAAAGACATCAAAGATAACCCCAAAAATGCCCAATTAAAGGAGTTAGAAGGACCAGCGATCGTGCGATCGCTCGACGATGTAGATTTAGCTGTATTATCAGCTAGCCTTCGTTTACAAGCAGGGCTGCAATTACAACCCCTCGTGCAGGAGTCAGTAGCACAGAAACGCTATGCTGTAGGGCTAGTCACATTGCAAAGTAAAGAAAACGATCCCAGAATTCAGAAGCTTAACAAGCTGATCAACGACCCCAAAGTCCGGGATTTTATCAACCAAAAATATCAAGGTGCTGTATTACCGGTGTTTTAATGAATCATGATTGAGGGTCGTCCAAAATTGAAGAATAAGGTTGAGGTTCCCTGAGGCGTTTTTCAATGTGGTCATGCCTAAACTTGGCAATTTCTTGATAAATCTTCTTACGGGCTAAATTGATGCTGCCCACAGGCGCGTGTTCAGGTAGGGTATGCCAAGGCGAGAACGAGAGTCCCTCATCCAACCGCTTACGCTCCTCGAAGTCGAACTTCTGGGCGGGAATTCTGAGTGTAGCCACCTTAATAAAAGGCGAGTCCTCCTCTTTCCACTCCTGCGTTGGGTCTTCGATGGGCGTCTTCTCGTCGTTGACATACAGCTGCACCAAGAAGTCAAATCTTGCTTCCTTGCCTTCCTCCGTCAGGTATTTGACTATTGCCTCGCGCAGATAATTCTCTGAATCGGACTTTGAACCGGGAACCTCATCCTGTTGCTGGGGTTTGATGGAGAACTTGATGATGTGGGAACCTAATTGAAAAGGTGTGGTACTCCAATACTGGATGAACAGCGGATTGGTAACTTGTTTGCTCACAATCGTTTTAATGATTTCAAAGGTCGGTTCGAGCGATCGCAGCACTTGCGGATCAGCCTGACCGATACCCGCTTTAGTCAGGTTAGCAAACCCTTGGACATCGCGCACAATGAAGACCGGGTGATTGAGCAAAAGGAAGTCCTGGGTGTTCTCCTCGTCGTCAAGCACTTTCTGACCCTCGACGTTTAGGAGTTTGATAGCCACGCCGCGTATATCCGGTTCGTGGTCTGACTTGAACTTTCCGCGCTTCTGTGCTTCTGAAGCATTGGTGAAATGCACCCAGATCGGATATGTCTGGGGCTTGGCAAAGATTCCTATCTTCAAAGATTCAGGAATAGAGTCATCGACTCGGAATTCTCCCCAGAGTAGACCGTGGCTTTTGGTATGATCCTTGCGCAGATCAGGTCCTTTTTCTGCTTGAACCTTTAGATCGATCTCCAAAATTGTATCCGCAGCTTCTTGCGCAGCAGCAGATAGGCTTGAATTGCTCATACCTTTCTCCTTTAGTACAAATGTTTTAGAATAAAGTTTGACTCAAAAACTCAGATCTTCTCAAGGTAGAAGTACTCTTCTACTGCATCTACTAGGGCGAACACTTGACTGGGCGTCAAGGACTCGAACTAAAGAGGATTTCTGCAACAAAGCAAACTTACTGCATAGATAGGCGATTGCCCGTGAGGGCGCAGCGTTCCCTTGGAATCGCCATTGTGGAGGTTGAAAAGTTGTAATCGTGGGGAATGCGTTACTGTCATTACTAGGACTGTGGTGTGCAACACAAAACTTACACAAATCGCTCAAGTCGCATAACTTAAACTTTTGATGTTTGCTTCCTGCTTCTACCAGGGGAGACGGCTCCTTTCCTGTCCACAGGCGTTGATTCCGCGCTTGCCCTCCGGGTTCGCAGTCGCTTCAAGCCGGGGAACCCGTCCAACGCGCTGCTCACCGCACGTATTTTTGACTTTGGGGCATTGTTCAAATTTATTGCCGCGTTCAAGTCACGGCATTGAACATGACCACACGCTCCACATCTATAAACTCTTTCTGACAAAGGCATCGGTTGAACACTACCGCAACTAGAACACGTTTTTGAACTTGGAAACCACCTATTAACTATCTCTAGTTTTGTTCCGTAAAATGCTTCCTTGTAAGTCAGCATTCTGCGAAACTCATACCAACCTAAATTAGAAATCGCTTCTGATAGTTTGTTATTGGCAATCATCCCTGATACGTTCAAATCCTCTATCCTAATACGGTAGTATTTTCGGCTAATCTCGGTCGTAGTTTTTTGTAGAAAGTCTTTACGGATATTGGTAATATGAGCGTGAGATTTTGCTAGTTGAGCAAAGTATTGTTTTGCATTTTTTGATGCTTTAATATCTTTGCGACGGTTTCCAAGCTGCTTTTTACGATTGCGCCACTGTTGCTTATTTAGCTTGGTTTTCGCTTTTTTTAAGCTACTAGGCGTTTCTCGTGTTGAACCATCTGATAACGTCGCAAATGTTTTGATACCTAAGTCGATTCCAACAGACTCAACTTCATGAATCACTGGAGGAGCTTTTTCAACATCTAAACTAAAAGAAACAAACCACTTATCAGCCATTCTAGAAATCGTAAAAGATTGACTAGAACACAAAAATGGTATTGGTTGCTTTAGTCTAAATTCTCCCAACCCTGGTATTGTAATTCTTTTCCCAGGCTGCAATACTTGCCTGTTTGTAAAAGGCAGCATTGGCTCACATGCCGTCGGATACACACCTGATTTTTTCAGAACAGTAAAACTGTCTCCTTTCTTTTTGGTTTTCATTTGCGGAAAACCAGATTCTTGTTGACGCCATTTTTCAAAAGCTTTTGCTAAGTTTCGTAGAGCGTTTGAGTAGATGGCTGAAGGATATTGCTGCATCCATACGTAATCTGGATTAGTTTTTACGTAGTTAGTAAAAACTTTCTCTATTGCTGCTAGTCGTTTAGAGTTGGATGCTTTTATTCCTTCAAAGTCCCAAGAATTTGTAAGCAAGGATAAGCCAAAGTTATAGACAAATCTAGAAAACCCAGCACATCCAGCTAGTTTACTTCTTTCCTTATTATTAAGTTTTAGTTCTAGCTTTAAAGAGTACATTGGTTGTCTGATGATTGTCTTTTTGCTATAAATACTAGTATACCAGTTATCAAACAAATTAACAATGCCTTTTCCAAAATTTCAACCAGAGGGAGACAAAGCGTTAGACAAAACACCATTTCAACTAAAGGTTAAGCCAGGATTAAGAGAAAGGATAAAAGCAATACCAGGGTGGCAGTCCTTGTTAAGAGAGAAATTGGAGGAATGGGTAGAAGATTGGGAGCGAAAAGTTGAGAAATAAGTGATTTGTTAAGGTATTTGGGTACTTAGTAATACATCCAGGTATTCGCCTGCGAAGATGTAGACATCTGCCAAAGACGAGATGAAAGGTTCTTGTCGCTCATGATTCTACCTCATCGGCTCCGTAACATTAGCCTATAGATAGACGTTGAATCTACAAAACTATCTAAAGACAGATAAAATATGTCTCATCCCCCTATTGAACAGCAGATTACCTTTTTGTATACCCAAGATTTAGCCACCACAACGCGCTTTTATGAAGACACCCTGGGCTTGGAGTTGTGGCTTGACCAGGGTAGCTGTCGGATTTATAGTGTCAGTGGCTCTGCTTACTTGGGATTGTGCCAAGTAGGCGAAACATCGATTTTTCCAACAGACAAGCAATCAAATGTCATCTTTACCTTGGTAACGCAGCAGGTGGATGAGTGGTTTGAATACCTTAAAGAACGTGGTGTTGAATTTGAAAAACCACCTATATTGAATGAAAAGTACAAAATTTACCACTGCTTTTTGCGCGATCCCAATGGTTATTTAATTGAAATTCAACGTTTCGAGACTGGTTGCTAACCAAAAGATGAACGATGAAATATAAAGGCTAAATACTTTATACTTTATAGTTCTTCTGCCAACTTGAGATGTACCTAGGCAAAACCATGCCAACTAACCTCATAATTTTCATTGCTGCACTCATTGTCGCGTGGTTGGTCTTCCGAGCTTTGCTCAGTCTACTACAAACAGCAATTAGTACGGCGATCGCCATTTTTGTCATTGTCGTGATCTTGATGGTTTTTGGTTTTAGTCCCCAAGATCTGATGCGAGAAATCGCCAACCTACCTCAAATTCTGAAGCAATTTGTAACGGAGGTGAGGAAAATACTAGGGTTGTAATTTACTCAGGTATCTTAGGAAAAATTCTTGTTGTCATTCAAGAGTATTTCTGGGAGGAGCAGACGACATTCCTGTCCATTTTTTTGCTGCTCCATTGGAATTTTGATAGAAAACTTTAGTCTTTCTGTAAAATTTCACAAACTATTATATCGAATTACTATATTTCGGCTGAACTTAATTTACTGATTATAACTCAACAAAAATTAACTTGATTTTTACAGCAGTTTATGAGAATATTTTGCTTATAATTTTTAATATACGGTAAATTAATCAATTTACTGTATTTAAAAAGAGCTGGTATTAGACTGAGATAGGTGATGAGACATAAGTGCTTTGGCTGATGGCTGAACTCCCAACTATTGACATTGAGGAGTAAATAGAAATGATTCATTTTAAACAGCACAGCTTTCGGCAAAGCGGAGCATGTAGAGCTAAGACGCTTGGAAGCTTGTTGATTACAAGTTCTTTGATGAGTTTCATAGTTTCTGGCTGCTCTGGGACTGGTACAAATGTTGCTGGAAACTCCGCAAATTCCCTGGCTACGCCAGTTAGCAATCAAAATTTACAAAGAACAAGTTCCATTCGTTTAGCCTTCCAAAAGGGAGGAGGTGCTGTCCCCATTGCCCGTCAACGCGGGGACTTAGAACGTGAGCTAGCTGCTCAGAACATAAAAATTGAATGGAGCGGTCCGTTTGACCGTTGTGCATCTCTCTTACAAGCCCTCAACGGGAATAGAGCTGACATAGGCGGTTGTGGTGATATTCCGACCATATCTGGTATAGCTGCGGGACAGCCGCTTTGCATTGGAGCCGTGCAGCGTCCCAGACCAGATGCCTTAGGTAGTGCGATCGTTGTGCGTGGAGACTCTTCTATTCGCAAACCTGCTGACCTGATTGGCAAAAAAGTTGCTGTCAATCAGGGTGGTGCAGGCGAACACCTATTATTAAAGGTTTTGGAAAAAGAGAATATCCCCAAAGACAAAGTCCAACGGGTTTACCTGAGTCCAAATGATGCTGCACCCGCCCTCTACCAAGGTTCTGTTGATGCTTGGGCAGTCTGGGAACCCTATATCTCAATTGCCGAACTCGAACACGGTGCCCGTCGGATTACCACAACTCATCCAGCCCCACCATACAGTGTTCAGGTTGTGCGGAGCGGTGCTGCTGCTGAAAATCCAACTGGTGTAAAAGCCGCCCTGATTCGTTTGAATAAGGATGCTGAATGGGTAAATCAGCATCCAGACAAAGCGGCTGAATTTATGGTCAAGGAAGTGAAAGTTTCTCCAGCTGTAGCCAAGCGGGCAACGAAAAATCGAGGTCCAGAGCAACTTGTTTTTCCGAACGTTGACGATGTTGCCAATCTCCAGAAGACAGCTGACTGGATGCTGGAGCAAAAGATGATTCCCCAACGGGTAAATATTGCTGCTGCGGTTTGCCCTTTAGAAACCACAACCGCCAAATGAAAGATGAAGGAGATGAGGGAGTCACAACCTTGTTGATTCGAGCTTTTGAGCCTGTTAAAGATGCGATCGCTTCCAGCGGGGCTAAGTCCTGCGGTGCCGCCAGGCTTACGCCCATCGCCTACGGTGGTGATGTCATTGGTTTGGTCCGGAATGCCGTACAACGGCGCGAACAGTTGGTAGTTAGTTCAAATAATTAAATACAATGGGAAACAAATTTACTCGCACTGTAGAATTAATTACAGTTGAAAAGGCACTAGAAGCTGTAAAAGCAGCTCTAGACGAGAGCCAGCGCTTGGGAATAGCTGTTTCCGTATCCATTCACAACTCACTGCTTGTTCAAATAGCATACGCCCACGGAGATGGAGCAACTCCTCACAGCGCAGAAACCAGTAAACGCAAGGCTCAAACCGCCGCCTCAACCCGCCGTGCCTCTGGATCGTTCTCAGAAAAGCTTGCTGTTAGTTTACCATTAGCATCGGGTAACCTGCTTACAAATCTAGGCGGAGGTTTACCGATACGCTTTAATGGGACTCATGTGGGTGGAATTGGCGTGGGAGGTGGAACAATCGAACAGGATATTGCAATTGCTCAAGCAGCACTTCAAGCCATTGGTGCTGATCCACTAGAGTAAGGGGAGTGAGGGAGACAAATAATAATTAATGGCTCTTGAGTCTTGACTTATGACTAACCTAGAACTCTTAGAAGCTGATCAATGGTTTGTCGATAGCCCTGAACTGAAGCAATTTGTTGCTACAGTTCAAGAAATTAGTGAACAAACTAGACACAACCGCAGTGAAACTGTAGCTACCCTCGAACCTTATTTCACCGCACTACTTGCTCAACAAGGGTGGCTACCAGACCAGTTTGCTGAACCTAACCCAGATAGCGCGATGGGAGGTGGTATCGGTCAATGGTTGCTATACAGAGCAAAAGACCGTTCACTCACAGTCTTTAGCTTGGTGATTCCCCCAGGTTCAACGACTCCTGTCCACGACCATCTTGCTTGGGGACTCGTTGGTTTATATAAAGGAAGACAAGAAGAAACTGTCTACAGACGCGTGGATCAAGGCGAAACAGAAGGACACGCTAAATTAGAGGTGGTTGAAGTGCGTCAACTGAAACCAGGCGATATTTATTACCTGTTACCTCCAGAAGGAGATATCCACGCAGTCAAGACAACAACAAGATTTGCACCATCAGTCTCGATTCACGTTCTCGGTAATGATACAGGATGTGTTTTGAGAAATCAGTATAAGCCAGAACAAGAAAGCGTGCGATCGTTTCGCTCTGGATACTCCAACGCACCCTGTAAAGAGGAGAAAAATCATGCCCAAGTTTGAAAGACCGCAACCCCCTGTTTTTGAGCGCGTTGAAGACGAACGCCTCTACCGTAAGCAACGCCTAGCCGCTGCTTTTCGCGTCTTTGCCCGTTTTGGCTTCAGTGAAGGCACCGCAGGTCACATTACAGCCCGTGACCCTGAATTTACAGACCATTTCTGGGTCAATCCGTTTGGGGTTTATTTCGGTCACATTCGCGTTAGCGACCTCATCTTAGTTGATAGAGAGGGTGAAGTGGTCAAGGGCAATTATCCTGTCAATCGAGCCGCCTTCGCCATCCACTCCCAGGTTCATGAGGCTCGACCCGATATTGTCGCCGCTGCACATGCTCATTCACTTTACGGCAAAGCCTGGTCAAGTTTGCATCGCCTGCTTGACCCCCTCACCCAAGATGCTTGCGCCTTTTACGAAGACCATGCATTGTTTGATGACTACAAGGGTGTCGTACTAGATACCACAGAAGGCAAGCGAATTGCGGAGGCTTTAGGCAATAAAAAAGCAGCTATTTTGCGTAACCACGGTCATCTGACAGTAGGTCACACCGTTGATGAAGCAGCATGGTGGTACATTACTTTTGAGCGTTCAGCTCAAGCTCAATTGTTAGCCGAAGCCGCAGGCAAACCCATTCCCATTGACCCCGACACCGCCCGTTTAGCACAAAGCCAAGTTGGAACGCATAGAGGCGGGTGGTTCAGCTTCCAACCACTGTACGAAAAGATTGTGCGTGAAGAACCCGATTTGCTGGATTGATGACCACAGCCCGCTAGCGAAGAGGGAAAATTTCTCCTCTTTGCTAATTTCCAATGCGATCGCCGCAGGCGGGCAGTCCGTGCCATCGCGCCGGGCGCGGGCACGGACTGCCATCGCACTTATCGCGAGCCACCTGGGTCGGAGTAACGCTTACGCTCACAGCATTTGAGTTATTCTTTAAATAAATATTAGTTGGCATTTTGGCAACTGCGCCAATTTTATGAGCAGTATCGTAGGTGTTAATACGTTCTTGCACAAAAAATCACACAGCACAAGGCTAAAACCTCCTCTTACCGGTGAGCTACCGGGTCTTGTAATGCACGACGCTACATGAGTGCCAGCCCGATGCAGTCGTGGTTTTAAACCCCCTAAGTGATAGCTTAGGGGTTTTTCTTTTAAAAATTATGCTTACTGGAAATTAACTAGCATTAATGTTAAATTTGTTTCTTCTAAATTACCATGAAGTTGATATTGATCAGCATAAGTGGGTCAAGAATTTCATAAAAAAAGTCAGGATGTTTGGTCATGTCTAGCAAACATCCTGACTTTGTTGAATTTAGGCAACGCTTGCAGTTTGTCTTTCCCGTCGCGCTACTTCTGCACGAACTAACGGAATCACTTCGCGACCGTAATCAATCGCGTCTTGTAACGGATTAAAGCCTCGGATTAACAAAGTTGTTACTCCGGCTTCGTAGTAATCCACTAAAGCCTCTGCCACTTGTTCAGGCGTGCCAACTAAAGCAGTTGTGTTACCTGCGGCTCCTGTTGCCGCTGCAACTGGCGTCCATAGGCGCTTGTCATGAATCTCCCCTTGTGCGGCAAAGTCTAGTAACCGTTGCGATCCCACTGCTTGAGGTCGTGCTGAAGTTGTTACCTTCTGCCCACCGCGTAACTCAACTATCCGCGCTAAGATTTCTTGCGCCCGTTCCCATGCCTTTTCTTCAGTTGTGCCGAGAATAGGACGCAGGGAGACACTAAACCGTAGTGTCTTTCCAGGTGGCGCGGCTGCTTTAACTTCTGCAATTCGCTGTTTGATTGCTGCAATTGGTTCTCCCCACATGGCATAAACATTGGCGTGTTTTGCACCTACAGGAACAGAAACAGAGGATGCGCCGCCAAAATAAATCGGGATGTGGGGCTTTTGCAAGGGTTTGACATCAGAGAAAGCTTGTTTGACACGATAAAACTCACCCTCATAATCAAAAGGAGTTTCGCTAGTCCAAACTCGCCGCACAATCTCCAAATACTCGTCTGTGCGACGGTAACGAGTATCGTGGTCAAGCCAGTCGCCGTCCTTTTGTTGGTCAGCATCACTGCCACCAGTAATGATGTGAATGGCTATGCGCCCATTGGTGAAATGGTCTAAGGTTGCTGCTTTACGGGCTGCCAAAGTGGGTGCGACAAAACCAGGTCTGTGGGCAATCAAAAAGCCCAGTTTTTCTGTCACAGAAGCGGCATAACTCGCAACGCCAAAGCCATCTGGACTGTTGGAATTGTAGCCTATGAGTACCCTGTCGAAGTCACCTTTTTCATGAGCTTGAGCAAACTCGCGCACATAAGCTGGATCGATGATGTTATCTGATATTGTCCCTGGCGGTCCGTCTAATTCCGAAACAGGTCGCGTCCGGATCAAGCCAATAAACTCAACTGGCATGGGTAAACTCCACTTAAAAATTTTGCAATCAGGCAATGTTCTGCTGAGATAAGTGCCAATGAAACCGTTTCCTGGGGGGTTTTTTGTGAATTGTGCCTCCCCAAGGAACCGGAAACTTAGCTGGTTATAGGCAATGTTTTAAAACTGAGATGGCTTATGCTGTCTGGTACTTTGACTGATTGCGTTCTCTATATCTACGGTATCTCAATCAAGATACGTCTATTTATAAAATGGAACTTATCATAAATAGCTGATACAAGCAAGGCTATTTCGTGAAGTTTGGTAAAAAATGAGCTGGAAAAATCTTGCTCTTTTGCGAACCTCGTGTCACAATCGCTTTAAAACGGTAAACAGATAGATTTACAGTATTTTAACCATAGCTTGAAAATTTTTATCCTCAAGGTTTTTCCACTCTACACAAGAGTCATTCAATTTGTCATTCGTAATGAATCATTCAATGACGAATGACCATTAAGTCATTACCTTTGTATTTTCCAAGGATGAATCAAGGTGTCTACCTACTGGCAGCGCTTCAAATTCAAGGCTGCTTGGCAGTCGATTTGGAAGCGGTTTGAATGGCAAAAACGCTTAACGCGACTTCTAAAAAGTTTGCAGCAGAGTGTGGTGTTGATGTTCGTTTTGGGCGGCTGCATGGCTTTGGCTGTTGCAGGTTTCTCGGTGGGCGATCGCTCTCATACAGCTGCTGCAAATCCCACTCTTACCGCCGCTAACTTGTCAAACGTAACGTTGCGTGTCGCCAAGTACAAAGGCGGCTGGGATTTGCAACTCAAATTAGCTGGGCTGGATAATTTTCCCTACAAAGCTCAATTTACAGAGTTTACAGGAGGCAACTTGATGGTGCAGGCGATTAACGCCAAAGCGATTGATATTGCCTCGTGTAGCGAAACTCCGCCTATATTTGGGATTGAGTCCAATGCAGCAGTGAAGATTATTGCAGCCACAAAAGGTCCGACTGTGGGTCAAGTCGTGCTTGTGCCGAAGAACTCTACAGCAAAAACAATCGCCGACCTCAAAGGCAAGAAAGTGGGCTATATCAAAGCGACTACTGCCCATTACTTCCTGATTAAAATGCTACAGGAAGTTGGTCTGACAATGAACGACATTAATGCAGTTGCTCTGTCTATCCCCGACGGGCTTTCTGCTTTTAGGAGGGGCGACCTTGATGGTTGGGCTACCTACGGTTATTCGATTCCACAAGCCAAGAAAGAGGGAGCAAGGGTACTGAAATCTGCAAAAAATATCCTCAGCGGGAACTTCATGATTGTAGCGGCTCCTGAAGCGATCGCCGATCCAGCAAAGAAAGCGGCGGTTTCAGACTTTCTGTGTCGCATCAAAAAGTCACAAAATTGGCGCGAATCTAATCTGAAGAAGTGGTCGAAGGAATATGCGACTGCTATTGGTGTTGAAGAAGCGATCGTCTACCAAAATGCTAAGGAAGAACAAGAACAGCGCCGTTCAGAATTGCTGCCTACTTCCAATCGGGCTATAGCCTCTCAGCAAGAAGTCGCGGATACGTTTTTCAAAGCGGGTGTTCTGAAATCAAAGGTGGATGTGAAATCGGTTTGGGACAACAGTTTTAATGAGGCAATTACCAAGTGCAGCTAACTAAGACTGACTTTTTGATGAGACTATTCTATACATCAAACTCACCATACGCACGCATTGGGGTAACTACACTCGAACTCAATCTCGGTAAGCAAGTACAAATGCAGAAAGTTACTGTGCGTGATCCGAATAGCTACTTGCTGAATTACAACCCTACAGGCAAGGTTCCAACTCTAGAAACCAATGACGGTATCTATGACACACTCAGTTGATTTACGCTCAGAAAAGACTGTTGCTAGTACACTCGTTAGCGCAACAACAACTCCAGATTTATTTGAGCGCGTCGAGGCTTTAGCTGCTGACTTTGGGATTCGCGCCGCCGCACACGACCGAGATGGCACTTTTCCCTTTGAGAACTTTGAAGCGCTGCATGAAGCACAACTTTTGAGTCTCACTGTTCCACAGGAATTTGGTGGTCAAGGTTTGGGGTATTCTGTGATTTGCCGAGTGATTGAAACCATCGCAAAAGGTGATGCTTCCACTGCCCTGGTGCTGACAATGCACTATCTCCAACACGCCAACGCCGCCCGCACTCGTCGTTGGCATCCGGCATTATATGAACGACTTTGCCGCGAGTCTGTTGAAGGCATTGCCCTGCTGAATGCTGCCCGTGTTGAACCAGAATTAGGAACACCTGCCAGAGGAGGACTCCCCGCAACTACTGCCCAACGAAAGCCTGATGGTTGGCTGTTGACAGGTCACAAGGTATACACCACAGGTAGTCCCATCCTGCGTTATTTTGTGGTTTGGGCGCGGACTGATGACGAGGAAGTTCAAGTTGGGAGTTTTCTTGTTCCTCGCGATATTCCTGGTTTGCAAATCGAGAAAACTTGGGATCATATGGGAATGCGGGCAACAGGTAGCCACGACCTGATTTTGGAAAATGTCTTCATCCCGACAGAATATGCCTTAGATGTCCGCCCCGTCAAAGCTTGGTCGCCTGCCGATCCGTTACTGTTTGCAGGTGGAAGTCTGTTGCTGAGTGCGCTGTACCAAGGAGTGGCGACAGCGGCGCGAGACTGGCTGATAGGCTACTTACACGAGAGAACGCCTTCTAATTTGGGCGCAAGTTTGGCAACCTTGCCGCACTTTCAAACAGCTATAGGTGAGATAGAAACGCTATTGTATACAAACAACCGATTGATTTATGCTTCTTCGGCTGAAATTGATAAAGGAGAGTATGACAATGCCGTAGGTTTACAGGCACAAACAGTCAAATACATTACTACTAAGAATTCGATTCGGGCTGTAGAAATCGGACTAGAACTGGTTGGTAATCCCGGTCTCTTCAGGAAAAATCCTATAGAAAGATACTACCGGGACGTTCTCTGTAGCCGCATCCACACTCCGCAAAATGATGTGATTTGTTTATCTTTGGGGAAAAAGGCTTTAGGCGTCAAATAATTCACAGTTAACGGTTGACACTCAACAGTCAACGAAATGGCGATCGCGTGCAGGTAACGTCCGCAAAGAAACGCAGATCGCTGATGAGAAATTCTGATATCCACCACTTAAGACTAAAAAGTGTGTTAAATCTCTTAAGTAAAGTTCCTTAATAATTGAGGCGACACTTAGATGCCTGATATTGTAGATACTGCAATTAACGCAGGTTCTTTCAACACTCTAGTAACGGCTATTACCACTGCTGGTCTTGATACTGCGTTGAAGGGTTCTGGTCCATTTACGGTTTTTGCGCCAACAGACGAAGCTTTTTCCAAACTAGAATCAGGCTTTGTGGAATCACTGCTAGAGGATGTCATCCAGCTTAGAAAGGTTCTAGAATATCATGTGGTCTCTGGCAAAATTGCAGCGGCTGATTTAGCCCAGCTTAAACAGGCGACAACGACTGCCGGATCAGATATCAAAATTGATGCCTCCAATGGTGTTAAGGTGAACGACGCTACAGTTGTGACTCCGGATGTCGCAGCTGATAATGGTGTCATCCATGTGATTGACACTGTATTATTACCTCAATAAGTATTGTTGGTAAGCTTACCCCCGGCTGAAGCACGGGGGCATTCGCCACCGAGTCCAGAGCGGTTGTTTTCACTAGCCCTCTTCCCCAACGATGTTGCAGATGAACATCCGCAAGCATATTGGTTCAGGAACCTGAAGGGCGGCTTACTGGTTCTGGGTTCCCACTAGTACATACGAGGTACGCTTACTCCAGATGTTGTTTCTACAACCGAGGTTATGTTCCCGGACGCCCCCATTACTTCGATTTGCGTGTTATGCACCAACACTTGCCTACTGGCGAGACCGTTTCTGCGAAGTATAACAGTGCCCATGCTCCATTTCGGCATATCATTATAGTAGCAATAATAGTGCTACTATAATGATATGCCAAGAGAAAAGATGTTGCGAGTTCGACTGTCCGAAAAAGAGTTCGAGACACTAAGAGAATATGCGGTAGCAACAGATATGCAAATCTCGGAAGTTATTCGAGACTACATCAAAGAATTATCACGGCGAAAAAAGTCGCCCGCTTAAGGGCGAGGCTTCAGACCCATTTTTTCGGTGAAAAGTGGGACAACCATTACCAACCGTCTGAAATGATGTAGCAGCTTTCACACGACAATCCCACCTCTTTGGATTTTCAAATTTAAAGACTTTTATTTAATACGGTATACTACTGAGCTTACCGTATTTTACTTTTATGGTAGTATTACTTATAGTTGTCTCAATTCGGTTCGTTTGATTATGCTTGCGATTTTAGTAGCAAATTACTTAGAGGTCTAAAGGTACGAAGGATGAAAATCAAAAACTCTAATTGATAGCTTAAATAACTATTTTCTCTACTAAAGCTGCATTAAGTGAGGTTGGGTTGCAAAAACAGGTTGAATCTTGAAACTGTATGTGAAGAACCAGAGGTTTCCCTATTGCATACATCGGCAACTGGGTACTGAAGCGTCAACGACCGACAGTCACAGCATATTCATAAAAGACTAAAACATGAATTCTCAACAGGACTCCGCTCCAACCACTGAGACTAATACTAGCTCCATGCTGGCAGAGCGTAGTACGGTTTTTCTTTTGGCTATCACCTGCGGCTTGTCGGTGGCTAACGTGTATTACAACCAACCGCTACTTGCAGATATAGGACGAAGCTTTGATATCTCTGTGCAGCAGGTGGGATTTATCCCTACTCTCACTCAAATAGGCTATGCAGTGGGGTTACTGTTTTTAGTCCCTTTGGGTGACAAGGTGGAACGCCGGGGATTAATCGTCAAAATGCTATTTATGCTTGCTTGTGCCTTGGTGGCGACGGCTCTATCTCCCAATATCACCTGGCTGTCTGTGTCGAGTTTTATACTTGGTTTCAACAGTATCGTCGCACATCTAATTATCCCGTTTGTGGCACGGATGACTGCTGTAGCCGAGAGGGGTAAGGTGATTGGAACGCTCATGAGTGGAGTCATTGTCAGTGTCCTTCTGGCGCGAGCAGCGAGTGGAATTGTTGGGAACATTCTGGGTTGGCAAGCCATATACTGGATCGCAGCCGGTTTGATGATTGTTCTCGCCTTTGCGATTCGAGGGCGGCTTCCCGTAAGCAAATCATCCGACAAACTGTCGTACCGGCAACTGATGCAAAGTCTTGGGCATCTCGTCCGCCAGCAACCCGTATTGCGTGAAGCCGCGCTCAACATAGCGCTGATATTTGCGGCATTTAATGCTTTCTGGGTGACTCTGGTTTTTCGGCTAGAAGCACCACCGTATTATTATGGCAGTCAAGTAGCTGGATTGTTCGGCTTGGTTGGGATAGCTGGGGCGATCGCGACTCCATTTATCGGCAGGCTTGTCGATAAATGGGGTGCGAGAGTTTTAGTAGGATTCGCCCTTGCGATTAGCCTGTCTGGCTTTGTCATTATTTGGATTGCGGGAAATTATCTCATAGCTCTGATACTAGGGGTGTTGCTTCTTGACTTGGCTATGCACGCAGCTTATGTCTCGAACCAAGTTCGCGTCTATAATTTGGTTCCTAATGCCGAGAGCCGTTTAAATACCGTATATATGGTTACGAATTACAGTGGTGGCGCACTCGGTTCTTTTCTTGGCACTTATAGCTGGGCTATGTGGAAGTGGAACGGTGTTTGCGCTCTGAGTTTTTCGCTGTTAGTCGTTGCTTTGGTAGTTCATTTGAGTGGACGTAGAAGTCGTCTCAAGCAAGTTTGAGTTTACTGTTGAATCTCTAACAAACCGCAGAGGCACACAGAACACAGAGAAAGAAAAATAAGGAGATATTTCTTTTAACCAGTTCAAGAAGGAATCAATCTTATGACACACTTGTTTGAACCCCTCACAATTGGCGCAGTCACTTTTCGCAACCGCATCGCCGTTGCACCAATGTGTCAGTATTCTAGTACAGATGGATATGCTAATGATTGGCATTTAGTTCATCTGGCAAGTCGTGCGGTTGGCGGTGCGGGTTTAGTGATCACAGAGGCGGCGGCGGTAGAACCGCGAGGACGCATCAGTCCTCAGGATTTGGGGATTTGGTCAGATGCACATATTGAGTCGCTTGCAAAAACTGTAGAACTCATTCACAAATTGGGTTCGATTGCAGGTATTCAACTTGCTCATGCAGGAAGAAAAGCTAGTACAGCGCCTCCTTGGGAAGGTGGAAAAGTCGTTGATGAATCTGCTGGCGGTTGGCGTCCTGTGGTTTCTAGCAGTGCGATCGCTTTTACTGAGAATCACCCTGTTCCAGAAGCATTAAATAGCGAAGGAATTCAACAAATTATTCATGCTTTTGTGCAAGCTGCAAAACGCTCTGTCGAAGCTGGATTTAAGGTTATTGAAATTCACGCGGCTCATGGCTATTTATTGCATCAATTTCTCTCGCCTTTGAGCAATCACCGAGAGGATGAATATGGGGGTAGTTTAGAAAATCGTACTCGTTTGTTGAGAGAAGTTGTGAGCGGGGTAAGAGAAGTTTTACCCGAAGGTTATCCGCTTTGGGTGCGAATTTCAGCAACAGATTGGGCAGAGAATGGCTGGGACATTGAGCAAAGTATCGCGCTTGCAGATAAACTCAAAACTTTGGGTGTGGATTTAATTGACACCTCGAGTGGTGGTACTTTAGCAAAGGTTAATATTCCCTACGGTCCTGGTTATCAAACTCAGTTTGCTTCAAGAATTCGTAATGAGGCAAATATCCTGACTGGGGCTGTAGGTTTGATTACATCGCCAGAACAAGCTGACCACATTATCCGCACTGGTCAAGCAGATGTTGTATTACTTGCGCGAGAATTACTACGCAATCCTTACTGGCCATCATACGCTGCGAAAAAGTTAGGAAAAGATAAAGTCTCGCCCGTTCAGTATGAGCGAGCATGGCTTTGAATTTTCAAAATAATTTTCAACATAATAAACTAACAGTTATGGATGTGTAAATTGTCATTTGTCATTAGTCATTTGTAACGAGAGATGGCTAATGGCAATTTTCTTTCAAAAGTCAATAAAATTCTTACAAAAGTTAATTGGATGAAAATGAAACCACAGATGCACACAGATGAAGATAGTGCGATGGACGGGTTTCGTGACTTGTTGCAACGTCTGGGTAGGAGGCGCGCAAGTGTCAGTTAATTAACTAGTGTTAATCGCTGTGCATCTATGGTTCAAAATATCCATTAATCATACTTTTGCAAGAAGTCTAATCAAAGAATTTGCTTGACAAAAGGAAAACGCTAATGCAAACGGCTAATAGGGAAAGGTCTGAACAAGACAAGCTGATATTTGGTTTTTTTCAGATTCCACCTGCTCTGAAATCTCTCAATTTTTGTTGTTACGTCATCGGTGCAGGCGCATCTTTTTTTGGCACTTGGATGACTCAAATTTCCTTAGTGTGGTTGGTCTATCAATTAACAAATTCTGCCTTATTAGTTGGTGTCTCTGGATTTACCAACCAAGCTTCTAGTTTGGTTCTCACACCCTTAGCAGGAGTCTTGTTAGACCGTTGGAACTTACGACGTGTCTTACTCACGACTCAAATCATCTCAATTCTGCTGTCTTCAACATTACTCTTTCTTACTGTCAGCAACAAAATCACCGTTGAAGCTATTATTATCATCGGCATCTTACAAGGGACAGTCAAAGCTTTTGATTTACCAGCGCGTCAGGTACTGATTCCTCGAATTATAGAGAACAAAGCAGATACTTATAGTGCGATCGCCTTTCATTCTCTGATAATTAATACTGCTAAATTTGCCAGTCCGATGGTAGCAGGTTTAGTCATTGCTCGCTCAGGAGCAAGTTCATGTTTTTTAATAGACAGCGTTAGTTATTTTTCCTTGATATCTGCCCTCCTAGTCATTAAAATAAATCCAGTTACCAATAATTCAGTAACTAAAAAAACAGCGATTCTGAAAAACCTGAAGGAAGGGTTTATTTATGCTTATGAGTTTATTCCTATCAAAACTGTTTTAATCTTACTGTCATTAGTCTGCTTTATGGCAATGACTCACATAAATCTCATGCCTATTTTTGCTAAAGAAGTCCTAAATGGCAACGCCCAAACTATGGGATTTCTTATGACAGCTTCAGCACTTGGCTCTCTCACTTCTGGAGTATATCTCGTTCAACGTAAAAGGATCACAGGGCTAGGAAAAATCATGGCACGTTCTACCGCCATTACAGGTTTAGCGTTAATAGTGTTTTCGCATTTAGATAGACTAGAAATATGTTTGATTGTCATTTTTATTATAGGAATGAATATGACTCTAACTCTTGCATCTATTAGCAATTTTATCCAGTTGGTCATTGTAGAAGAAGACAAAAGAGGCAGATTAACGAGCCTATTTACGATGGGTTTTTTAGGGATACTACCTATTGGAAATTTATTTTTTGGAGGATTAGCACATCATATTGGTGTTCCCAATGCTTTGGCTTTTGGTGGAATTTGTTGCGTTATAGGTTCGTATTTTTTTGCTAGGCAGTTGCCAACTTTAAGAAAGATTGTCTATCCAATATATCAGAAAATGGGCTTAATGCCACCGTCCTATGAAGGCTAGAAGATAAAGGATGAATTCCTCGGGGGTGCTATCTATTGAAAAGCACACTTTTTTGGAAATTGAAATTATGAGTTATAAGCATTTTGGAAGAATGGGGGACATATGGAATCATATTCCTTTGTGTGAATTTTTAGCTATCGAGCAACCAAGTAGCTATATAGAAAAAAATTCTGCTGACAATTTCATGCGTGTAGAGACGTGCCATGGCACGTCTCTTTTATTGAAAAATAGAAATAATCTACCCCTCTTTTATCACTCTAAGTAGACGAAATAGAGGGATATATTCAATAAAAAACCACCATAACATTTTCTTTTGCTCTTCCTTGCGGTCACTTCTCTAGGTGTGAAAACATTCATCAAGTAGTAGGGTAGACCATAAAAGCCTATGTGATGGACATTTGAGATATCATGCAACATAGCCCTACCTACCATTTGTGGTCTAATCGTTTGAAAAGCGCTGTAAGGTAAAGATGATGATAGAAATAACGCGCCGCAAATTTATCGCAACTGCTACCCTGGCAACGGGTTTTGCCCTCGCAGTGCAACCCATTTCTGCCCAAGTTATCACTACCGATGCCAAGGGGTTGGTAGCTGGTGCGGTGAAAATTCCCGTCAAAGATGGTGAAATTCCTGCCTACAGAGCGATGCCTGCTACTGGTAAAAATTTCCCGATACTCCTGGTGATTCAGGAAATCTTTGGTGTACATGAGCACATTCAGGATGTCTGCCGTCGTTTTGCCAAGTTGGGGTACGTGGCGATCGCTCCGGAATTGTTCGTGCGTCAAGGCGATGTCTCGAAGTTAAGCAGCGTAGAAGAAATTCGCCAAGTGGTCGTCAAAGTGCCAGATGCCCAGGTGCTGTCCGATCTCGATGCCACGACGGAGTGGGGTATAAAGTTAGCTCAGGGTAATGCCGATAAGTTGGGGATTACGGGCTTTTGCTGGGGCGGTCGCATTACCTGGCTGTACTCCGCACACAATCCCAAGGTTAAGGCAGGCGTGGCATGGTATGGGCGACTGGTGGGCGACGCTACCGAACTAACGCCCAAGCATCCCGTTGATATTGCATCAGCGCTGAAAGTCCCCATTCTCGGACTCTACGGCGGCAAAGATACGGGCATTCCCCTCGATACGGTGCAGCAAATGCGATCGCGCCTTGCATCCAGCAGCAGCAAATCCGAAATCATTGTCTACCCCGATGCACCCCACGCTTTTTTTGCCGATTATCGTCCCTCTTACCGCGAGAAAGAAGCCAAGGATGGGTGGCAACGCCTCCAGGCATGGTTTAAGCAGCATGGCGTGTAAGTGTGCGGATGTGCTGCTCAGGTTGATTTTTCTTTACAGGAAAAGCACTTCAGCCACGAAAACGAGCAACACTAAGCATCAGGGGCGCTGTGAGTAGCAGCAAAAGCGTGGGCAGACCAAAGTAGATTCCTGCGTAAATGGCGTTAGTAGCGCGGGTTTTGGTATCGTCGATACTAAGCCAAAGATTCATCACGCCAAGATTAATGATCCCAAGCACGAAGTGTAGGGCTAGCACGGCGATCGCAAGACCGACAATCCAGCGCGTTGCTAAGTTCAACCTTTGCCCCCAAAGGATAACAACCAGTATGAGCGCGGCGGCGAGAGCAAGCCAGCGGATCACCATGATAGGCAAGAAGATGATCACGGCTTCATTAGCAGTGATTCCAGGGTGTGTAAATGGAGAGAGGGGCAACGACCAGAAAAGCAGCAGGGCGGTGGTGCCAAGCGTTGCAAACCAGCAACCCCAGAAGAGAATTTGTTCCATGACACTTATCGATTAGGCTATCAATATAGACTAGTCAGGAGTGCGAAACTTGAAACCATTGCATAGTTAGGAGCGCGGAACAATTAAAGATAGTCAAATACTCAAAACTGTTAAGCAGTCAGTTGTCTTTGTATCCTATGTTGACAATGTTTAGTACAATAATCACAGTGGGGACATCGTAATTTGCCACAGTTAGGGCAAGAATCATGTTTACCTAATACAAGAGGAGTAAATCCACACTTTCCTTTCTTTTCTATATAACCGCCGCAATAAGCAATAATTGTAGTTAGTTGTTCATTAATATTTCTTTTTCCTTCAAGTAATCCACTACCATTGAATTTGAAAATTTTAAACTCATTGATCCGGCTTTGATATCTATTTTCCCATAATATAGATAGAGTTTCGCATAGTTCACTGATAGTATCGAGCGGATCGTATATCCCTAAAGGATGAGACTGGGAGTCTGTACAATATAACAATTTACTATACTTACTTGGGTGAAAAGAGTTGTCATCCAAGCGAAGCATATCAATAAAATGGCTAAGTATGGTTAAGAATAGATATGGTAATGTTATTTTTTTAGTTGGAATTTGCTGTAATGTTAAGATAAATCTTTGTTCCCAATCTGTCAGGGAAGTTATCCATTGCTCTGGTAAACTAACTTTAGCTGCTAAACATAATGGAAAAGGGTTGAGGTTTAAAAGCTGAATATCTTCAAGTTCGGGAAATTTGGATAATGCTAACTCTCTTAAATCGGAAATAGCCTTTTCTTGTTGAGCATAAAAAGTCTTTACTGGATAGTCGAACAACCAAGGTGGTAAATATTTCTCGCTAGAATTTCTAGGAATTTGGATAGAATAAAAGTACTTAGCAAAATGTTTTTCAAGAATATCTAATTCTGATTTTCTCATTTCTCCCATGAAGATAAGCTTAGGAATATGAAAATTTGCTCGCTCCGGATATTCTATATATTCCTGCTGTAAATAAGGTGAAAATACGCCAGCTATAATAACTTCTTCATTTGAACGATCTCTTTTAAAATTGGGTATACAAAATTCTGAGTATCTATTTTTCTTAGATACAGATGTGCGAGAGTTTTTAACATCTACACTAATACTATTATTTAAAAGCAAATCATAATTACGCCAATCTCGATTGTTACTAAATATTTGCTGTAAAGAAACATCTTCTACTTGATAATTAAAAAATTGATATACTGTTATTGCAAATTTTTCTGCTGCTCTAGCAGATAACATTCTTGCTAATGTATTAGTATCATTTTTATCTTCTAAAGATATCCACTTTTGAGCAAGCTGTTTATCTTTTATATCTAGCTGTGGATAAATATCTTTTGCGCTAGCTGTGATATTTTTTTCATGTGTATAACCACTGTAAAAAGTTTTAATTGCAGTTAAAAATATAGAGAATTTATTTTCAATTACTCTTCGCTTAACTCTCTCTGGTGCTATTTTCCAGAGAAAACCTTTATATACTACTTTACTCTCGACATTACTGGTCAACCATAATTCCCTTTTGTAGGTTGCTAATGTAGTTAATATGCTAATAATTTCCTCTTCAACATTATGAGCAATTATTTCACTGATTTCATAATCATTTACCATCTTTTGATAAATTACTAATCTAGATTCTACGGGTAAAAGCTCTCTAAGAATACGAGCATCTAGTCTAGACTTTAAATTTTCTGAAATTAAGTTCAAAAAATCTATCTTGTCTTTCTCAAGGACTAAGCTAATAATTGTATAATTAGCAATTTTTATTGCTTCATCATCAGACCTATTTTGCAAATATTTTGCTGCTACTTTATATTTGACAGTATCTGGAATCAAACCCCATAAAAATCCATTATAGGTTACTTTATTGCTGATTAAATTCTCAGGAATAGACTGCCAAGAAGGATAATTAGTATGCTTTTCATCTTCAGCTATCTTTTGAGCAATAGAGAACAATTCATCTAGCAGTTTTTGATTCGTATTCTCTTCACTACTAGAAACCATTTCAAGAGACAGTTGCAGACGTTGTTTCAGAGGTAATTTATCTCTTAAAGGTTTAGCCTCATCAAGTGTTAATAGTCTGTTAGAAAAAATATCTCTTGATATAGATAGATTTAATGAAAAATCATTGATTTTCTGGATAGCAAATTTAATTGCTTCGTTATCTGGCAGAAGGGATAGGTACTTCTTAAAGGCCGTCTGCCAGATTATAGGATTTTGGCTATGTATACAATACTCCAAAGCTGCCTGATTTTCTTCATTTTTTAATAATGACAATCTCACAGCTTCGTATTGGTTAATTTTATAACTTTTTCTTATTCCGAAATAAACAGCAGGTTTTGAAAATAGACTCAATTCAAGACAAGATAATTGCCTTGTGTTGATTTGTAGACTTGTGAAGAAATAATCTGGTGATTTCGATAATCCTAACGGATTATATAGATTTTCTTCTAGCTGAGCTTGTATATTTTGAGCTACAATTTCTCCAACTCTTTGTGCAATTGTAATAGAAGTATCTATTACTGCTCTATAAGTAAGGTAACTTAATTTATCGACATATCCTGGTACTCGAATTGGTTGAACATTTACAGCCTCTTCTTTATCTCTAAACTTACCAATTTGAAATTTCACTAACAAACCTTTCTGTCCTTTAATTTCGTCAATAGGACAATTTAATCCCTTCCAATAAACTTTTATATCTTTTGTTCCTGGTTTCTCAATTCGTTCAATATAACCGTAATTACTTTGAGAACCTTCTTTTGTAGAATCACCAAACCATTGAACTATACCAATTTCCTCATTTGTATTATGCAAATTCTTCATATAAATATCTTTAAATTTAGCTATCCAAGCTCTGCAAATAATCTGATTCGTCACTAAATAGCAGCTAATTGCGAGCAGAAAATGTATATATCACTACTATAATAATCGGTGTTGACTACGTAGTGTAAATCAGGGAAATTACTTAAAATATTTATATCGATAACACCGCCAATACTTTCCTTTATACTTTATTGGAACCAGCTAGGTGTTAAAACATTCATAAACTAATCATAATTACCTCTGTTTATAGAATGCCGAAAAGAATCTCTCTTGGGTTCCTGCTACTGTTTTTAGGCACCCAAGTAGGTATTACCACCCTAAAACCAGTCCAAGCACAAACACCAGCTGTACAAACAGAAACTACCACAAAATCAATTTGTCCCGCCCAACTGGGAGCATCTGTAGATGCTGTGATCAATCGTCCTCAATTCAATCGAGCGCGTTGGGGCATTTTAGTACAACCTTTGTCTTCTACTCAAACTCTTTACAGTCGGGATGCCCAAAAATACTTTACCCCAGCTTCGACAACTAAACTGCTGACAACAGCTGCTGCACTACAGCTACTTGGTACAAATTTTCGCATTCGCACCTCTGTATATCGCGGTGGTGACGGTGTTTTGCGTGTTGTGGGTAGGGGAGATCCCAGTTTGACAGATGCACAATTGGCAGCTTTAGCAAAGCAGTTGAAACAGAGGGGTATTCAGAGAGTCAATCAGTTGATTGCTGATGATACTTACATTAAAGGAGATATTGTTAACCCCTCTTGGCAATGGGAAGATATACAGTCAGACTATGGCGCACCTATCAACAGCCTGATTTTAAATCAGAATGTTTCTAGTATAAGACTTTTACCACAAACTGTAGGTCAACCTCTCAAAGTTATCTGGAATGATATCAATGAGGATAGACAGTGGCAAGTTATTAATCAGTCGATAACAACAGCAGAAAACCAACCAACATTCACTAATGTTACCCGTGATTTGAAAGGACAAACTTTGCGAATTCAAGGGCAGTTGGCAGTCAATTCTGAACCTGCGTTAGTCAGTTTACCTGTTCTTGCTCCTGCTGAATATTTCTTGCGTCGTTTTCGTAGTACTTTGATCGCAGAAAAAATCCCCGTTCTACAAATGTTTGTGTCACCTACTGGTGGCAAGAATGAAGAAGAATTAGCTAATGTAGAATCTCCGCCACTTTCAGAACTTGTCGCACTGACAAACATCAACAGTAATAATCTGTTTGCTGAGTCATTGTTGAGGGCATTAGCTATTAAAAAACCACCAGTTGAAAATCAAACTTCTGCTGATACAGGTTTGGAAGTGATGAAGGCGACGTTAACTCAAATGGGAGTTGATCCAGCAGGTTACTCTTTGGTAGATGGTTCGGGGTTATCTCGTAAAGACTTAATCAGTCCAGAGGCTTTGGTACAAATTTTACAGGCAATGGCGAAATCACCAGCAGCGTTGGTGTATCGTGCATCTTTACCTGTAGCAGGTAGAAGCGGAACTCTGAAAAGTCGCTTTCAAAACACACCTGCTGAAGGTATTGTACAAGCAAAAACAGGCACGATGAGTGGTGTTGTTTCCTTGGCTGGATATGTGAATGCTCCTAGATATGGTCCAGTCGTTTTTAGTATTATGGTAAATCAAAGCGAACAGCCTGCAAAAGTTGTGCGGCAGGGAATGGATGAAATTGTGGTGTTATTAGCTCAACTGCAAAATTGTTAAATCATTAATGTTAAATTACTAAGGCAAATCGCCAAAGCGAGCCTCGCTTAGCGAGGAGCTTCGCTAACGCGATACTTTTGTAATATATCTTCTAAGTTTTGCGATCGCGCCTTGGGCGGGCACTCTGTGCCATCGCTGGCGTTCTGCCTCTAATTCTTGTTGTACTTGTTCGGCGCGTTGCTTTTCCTGTTCGGCACGTTGCTTTTCTTGTTCTAACTGCGCGTTCACCTCAGCGTAAGAGAAAAATTTACTACCATCAGGACGGTAAATTTGCAACTCCTCACCGGACATATCAAACCGGATACTCAACCGAGGACTCACCCATGCCATTTCTCCAATTGCATCTAATCCATCGTCTGTTCTCAACCAACCTCTGAAAGTATTCTTGTCTGGATCGTAAATATAATATTCATCAACTCCATAGCGATCGTAAAACAGCAGCTTTTTATCCATCTCAGTAGAACTGTTACTGGGAGAGAGGATTTCAAAGACAACTTGCGGTGGAATGTTGTCTTCCTCCCATTGTTTATACGAACCTCGGTCTCCCTTTGGTCTACCAAATGCCACCATCACGTCTGGTGCTGTGACAATAGTATTGCGACCTTTTACCGGATACCATAACAAATCCCCAGCAACAAAGACATTTGGATCATCAGCGTACAGCCAATCGAGATTTTGCTCAATCACCAAAATCCAGCGAAACTGCTTGGTATTATCCGCCATTGGCTTGCCGTCGCTTTCCGGGTAAATAACTTCTGCTGGAGTTGTTGCTAGGGATTGAGAAACCATAACCAAGCCCGTAACACTGAATGCTTTAAACCTACAACGTACCACAATTTTAGCTGAGGAATCGTGACAAGTTAATTGATCATGAAACTTAATTAATCACTATTTTTTCAATAATTCCCTAAAAGAGCGCAAACTGTAATTCAAGACTTTACCCGTATTAAATAGTTGATATCCAGCAAATAATAAAGCAGAAGATACAAGAATCGCAAAAAGATTAACTGACGCGAAGACATTGCCGGTAAACAGCATGAATGCGATTCCCAGCCCTATCAACACCCATCCTATATTACGGTTTAAATGCCGTTGGGTTAAGACAATAACCCCTGTAACACATAACAGCACACCAGGAATACGTACAAACAGACCAATGTGAGTATTCGCAGATATTATTACAATTCCTACAATCATCAGCACTAAGCCGACAAGCTTGCTAGGACGATCCATTCGGGGTTGTTTGTTGTTTTCAACAACCTGAGGCTGCACAATTTTAGCCTGAATGACTGTAGGTCGATGAATCGGTGTGGAATGAGAGGTAGAAACAAAATTTTGTTTATGTTGAAATATAAAAGTTACCTTTTCTTCCTGACCTAGGTCAATTTTATCTCCTATATTGAGGGGATAGCGCTGTTTTGGCTCTAGCTTTACATTGTTGAGAAACGTTCCGTTGGCACTTTCCACATCAATAATATAGTAGGTGCTTTCTTCTACCTGAATCTCTGCATGCAGCCGAGAAACAATATCGGCATTTGGCAAAGCTAAAACATTGATGTCCGGGGCTATTTGGTCATTTGGCTTACCAATGCGAATGACAGCGAGATTCGGTGGTAACTCAAAAGAGGTGTTAGTTTGAACATGAAAAAGCTCTAAACTTAGCCCTGTTGTCTGTAATGTACTAAGGTTTTGCATGGCTTGCTTTTAGGGAGCAATTTTTCATTTTATCTAAATTGTCTTGTCTTGTGGCAAAAACGCTTCAGTGAGCATCAGAGTTTTCATTGTCTCATTTTTAATATCTATGGTACTTATTTCTAAAATTGTTCCAAACAGAATTTGAGATTAGATACTTCTGTATTCTTGTCCTCATTGCTCTCAATATTAACTAGTTCATAAATATCTACAAAGGAAAGTTGAAAATCTATTGAAGCAAATGGCAACACTGCATCAAAAGATTCATACTCAGTTAGTGTCCAATTTCCTTGTACATTTTTGGTAAATTGCTCTATATAACAACTATCCTGGTCAATCACAATATATTCTTTAAATTCTAGAATAGACCGATAAAAGCGAAATTTATCTGCTTCTTTATGGTTATGATCTAATTTTGACGAAACATGAATAATAACTGAAGGATTCATAACTGTGGTAGTATCAGTTCCCTCATAGATTGGTTCTCCCTGAATAACCATCACATCTGGATAAGTGTATAGGTTATATCGCGGTATCCACAAGCGTATATCGTTGATAAAGACTCGATAGTTCTGTCCTCGGAGAGCAAATTTCAAGAAAGCATAAATATTACCTGCAATTTGATTATGATTAGTTGTACTTCCCTTCATCGGCAAAACTTCTCCATTGCGATATTCACTTTTGTAGTCACATTTTTCCGTGTGTGATGGCATCTCATCCTGATTTCACCGAAGAATTCTAAATTTAAAATTCAGAATGCAATCAGTGGGGGCGTATGTTGGCAAAACTCATTCGCTAGTCGTACAAAATACAGAGGTGCTGAATTCTGACTCCTGACTTCTGAGTACTTTCTTGCTCACTTAAGCTATACTGCCACGCTTTCTGGCTTCCTTGTAAGAAGTTCCGACATTTTTGATGCCAGCTTTAATCATTTGTCGTTCGAGGAGGGCAAAGAACCGCGCCTTATCCCCACCACGTACGACTGCTTGATTGTGCGCTTCGGCGATCGCCACTGGATAGCCATATCCTTTCTGCACTTGTCCTAGCATGAGTCCCAGTGCAGAGTCTAACATAGCTGTGTTCTCGACTACCCATGATGGTACTTCTATCCGGGCAATTTCAGTACCCACATGCACGTAACAAAAGTAAATTTGTTGGTCTTCGTACAGTTCAAGAATGCGAACGTTACTACGCCATAAGCAACCACGTTGTCCTGGTTTAAGTTGAGTGGACAAAAGAGTTGTATCTCGTAACGGTTCAAAAACCTTGCAAGGGACTTTTTCTAGTTGATTCGGGCAAAAGCTGGCACAATCTGGTACTGTGTGCGGACAAGCTAAAAGACGCAAAAAGTTCATCCCTTCAACGTTGCGCGAAGCACTCACATAGCCCATGAAAGGAATTTGAGCTTCCCGCAACTTCTGCCAAGCTTCTAGGATAGGCGGTAAAATGTGAGCGCGTGCATCCAAAGGTAATTGCTCTAAAAACCAGTAAATCAAAGAACCATCGACCATCGCTAGCGTCGGAACTTCTTCTGTCCCCTTGTCCCCTTGTCCCTCTTTAACGCTACAAGCCAGTTCTGCTAGCACAGTTGCTTCACTGGCTGTGCGGCGGTAACTCATCCATTCTTCAGTACGAATACCCCACTGACGAGAAAGATATAAATCCTCTGGGCGATAAAATATCTCCGGCAAACTATCTAAAAGCGGGTAACGGTTTTGTCCGTAGTGTAAGACAACTCTACCCATGTTGAGAAGATAGCAGTAAGCAATTTCATGGTGACTCGGGGATATTTGGGAACCATCGGTAGCAATGACGGTATGAACTTTCGGGGGAACTGGGATATCAATGCAGGTGTTGAGTGGTTCTATGGGGGTAGCATTGGCAAACAAGATGCGATCGCGCCATTTTTCCTGTCGCTGTACTAACTCTTCCTGACACTCTAAAGCGTTTTGAAAATGTTTTTGAGCCAATTCTAAACGCTGACGACTAGCAACCGCCTCTTGCGTCAGATGTTGACTCAAACCTTGCATCTGTCCAGTAATTTTAGTAAGGTCAAGCATAATCGTAAGTCCTGAGTTTTGAGCCTGAGTCTTGAGAAGTCATTTATAAAGTAAAAATAAAATTCTTGTAGGGTGTGTTAGGCGCACCATGCTCGATATGATTTGTAACGAAGAACATGACATGAGCGCCTAACGCACCGCCATATAACATGGTGCGTTACGGCTAGCGCCTAACGCACCCTACTTAAGATTTAGTTTATAAATCAACTCTGAGTGTTCAAATAAAGGTACTCAGCACTATTTTAAAGCCACTCAGAGAAATCTTGAGCAAACTGATCGAGTGATAATACCTGAATTCGCGGGTCATTTTGGGCGGTCACTTTTTCTGTTGGGGTATTGTAACCCCAATCTGCAAGGAAAAGTTTCACTTCCTCAAGATCCGGTTGCTCTTGGACAAGCTGTAATGTTTTCAGTCGGTCTTCTACAAACCACAACCTGTCTGGTGAGGTATTTGTCGCCTGAATTAATTCTCGCAGAATTTGGTATTTCGGACGCTTCACCTCTTTGCCAAAAATGACTTCTCGTGGTATGTCTAACCCTCCTTGTTTCAATAGCTGCTGTGTAAAACGCCCCTCTTTTGTGGTAATGATATATAGATGAACTGTGCTGGTAGCGGTTGCTTTGAGTTTCTCCACCACACCCGCATAAAATTTATGCAAACTCAACCAACCATTCAAATCTGTATCAATCCATTCATCCCGTATCTTGTCTAGTTTACTGCCAATTTCTGCCCCTTTGAGATTGTCTGTTAACAAAATTTGTTGGGCAATTTTTCCCCATTCTTGAAGAATTTTTTCTTCAGGAATTCCCTCTACCAATGCTTTGACTAAAACGGGCATTTCCCAACCTGTTTCAATCACAGGTCTAAGCTGATAGAACTTAGAAGCTAAATCGTTTGGTGGTGTATCTTGCTGTGGCAACCAAACTTGACAATAGGTACGCCAGGCGACTTCAAAATATTCAATTAATCCGTTGCAAATCACACCATCAAAGTCCAGAGCCAGAATTGTGGGAGTCATTGCCGTCATTGTTATAAAGCTGCTGTTGACAGCTTACCTGACAAATTCAACTTATGCAGTAGTTATGCCAACGGTTCCCGAATGTGCCAGATGACCTACTGTACCTATGACCCGCGAAACTTTACTGAGACTGCTAGAATAGTGGCTACTAAGCACATATACTATCAAGTTGAATTTTTCAAGCCAAATTTACTAAAAATTTACGTATATTTATCAAGCCTTTAAGTATACCTCTAGGGTTAAGAATGAATTGGCATTGTAGATACCAATATAGTGATCCAAGTTTGAGCAAGTCATATTTATGAGAAGAAGATTTTTAAGCGTCTTAACAGCTGCTAGCGCATTGGCAGGGATTGTGGGGATTACTGAAGCTGCTCATGCGGCTACAGTCACATACACTACAGCATATAACCCGCCTACAGACGGTTCAGTGCCTTATGCAGGTTTTGGTTACACAGACATCATTAACGCACCTGTGAGTATCCAAAAGTTTGACTCATCTCTTGGCACACTCGATAGTGTGAAGATAGATTTTATCGGCGATATTAAAGGAGATGCAGGGTTTGAAAACAGAAGCCCACAAGCATCTACAGTCACAGTGGATCTTTCTGGCGATTTGAAATTGGAACTGGCTGATGGGACATCTGTTGCCGAGTTTACTCCGCGACAGGATTACAGTTATGATGTCGCCAAATATGACGATACGACTGATTTTGGTGGGACTTCTGGGAAAACGGTTGAAGGACTCACGGCTAGTCAGTCTGCTACAAAAACTTACACCGACAACACCTTATTGCAGTCTTTTACTGGTTCTGGTGACTTAGATTTATTGTTCTCTGCAACAGCGAAATCAACCGTTTCTGGATCAGGTAACATCGCATCTTATGTGACAACATATGCTAAAAGCAATGTCGAAGTTACATATGACTACCAACCGAGAAAAGTACCGGAACCCTCTGCCATACTTGGGATAGGTGTCATGGCTGGCGTTGGTTTGTTGGTACAGAGAAACAGAACTTTGAGCAAAGCTTAGCAGGTTTCATGCGCTTCCCTTCGTAAACAAGAGAAAATGAGACCACAAAAACAAGATCCCCGACTTCGCCAAAGTTGTCGGGGATCTGAAGAACTCAATAGCCTAGGACACACCACAGATAATTCATCTGTGTTCATCTGTGTCCATCTGTGGTTCTAAATATCCATTAATATGCTATAATTACACAGACTTACGACTTGGTATAAGAACACCATGTCTAGGACTAAATAGCATAGCTAACAAAAATAATCCTGAGACAACTAAAACTATTGCTGGTCCCGAGGGAAAATTGTAAAAATAGCTGAGATACATCCCACAAATACTAGAAAACACCCCAATCAATGCCCCCAAAATCATCACCTCATGGAGGCGTTTGACTAATAAATAGGCGGTTGCTCCTGGTGTAATCAAAAGTGATAATACCAAAATCACACCTACAGCTTTCATGCTGGCAACAATTGTCAACGCAATCAGCAGCATGAGTCCAAAATTGAGGCGATTGACTGGTAATCCTGCTGCTTTAGCACCTAAAGGGTCAAAAGTGTAAAATAGCAGTTCTTTGTATAAGAAAAAGACAGTTAACAAAACGAGCGCCGCAATAATCGCTGTATCTCTCACTTCTTGAAAGGTAACACCGAGAATATTTCCGAAAAGGAAGTGATTGAGGTCGATTTTATTGTCTTTTTGAATAACAGTAATGAGGGTGACACCAAGAGCAAAAAATGCCGAAAACACTATCCCCATTGCCGCATCTTCTTTAATAGGAGAACGCGTTCTAATCCAGGCGATCGCCATTGTACTGATCACACCAGCAATAAATGCCCCAATGTAAATATTCGCTCCCAACAAAAAAGCGATCGCCAGTCCTGGTAAAACCGAGTGACTGATAGCATCACCCAGCAAAGCAAGCCGCTGCACCATCAAGTAGCTACCAACAACCGCACATAATAAGCCTACTAAAATGGCAATGACAAGCGACCTCTGCATAAAGCCATATTGTAAAGGCTCAATCAAAGCTTGCAACATAGTCATTAGTCCTTTGTCATTAGTAAAATACTTTCAACTTTTGACTTTTGACTTTATCATGCTGCTTTTGTCCAAAACATCACCTTTCCACCATAGGCGCGGGACAAATTTTCTTCAGTAAGGACTTGCTTTCGCGAACCTGTAGCGATTAACTCGCGATTTAATAAAATCAAGTCGTCAAAGTGGGTGATGGACTCTCCTAAATCATGGTTGACGACTAAGACAGTTTTACCTGCGGCGGCGAGTTCATGGAAAACATCAAAAATCACCGCTTGGGTTTTCTGATCAATTCCAACAAACGGTTCGTCAAAGCAGAAAATTTGCGCTTCTTGCGCCAAAGCACGGGCTAAAAACACCCGCTGCTGCTGTCCTCCTGAAAGTTCGCCAATAGGACGGTTCTGGTATTGACTCATCCCAACTCGTTCTATTGCACTTTTTGCCACTTGGCGACTCACCACCGAAAACTGACGTAACCATCCGGTTTTCTTTACCCTTCCCATCATCACCACATCCCAAACTGTAGCAGGGTAAGTCCAGTCTATTTGGCTTCGCTGTGGAACATAGGCAACTTTGTCAAGTTGCTGTGCTAAAGGTTTGCCTTGGTAGTGTACTATACCACTACTCGGAACTAAGCCTAACATTGCCTTAACAAGTGTGCTTTTGCCTGCACCGTTAGGACCAAAAATACCAGTCAGTCGCCCTGGTTTCACAGTGCAATTGACATCCCTCAAGGCTTCCTGAACACGGTAATGTACTCCTAAATGAGCGATCTGAATCGCTTCTGTAGGATAGGTACCCGTATTATTTTGTACAGACACGCCACTTTTTGTCTCTACAACGGGCATTTCGCCAACTGTATTCCTGAAAAACGATAATTTTGGATGCAAAGAGATGATTTTCATAACTGTGCTTGAATACTCCTTTGCTTGAGCTTACTATAAAAATGAAAGAAATATGAGAACATCTATAATTGGAAGTAATAACCAACATAAATGAAACTAATACTTCAGACGGAAGGCAGCATTCTCCCCCAAAAAGCACAAGTCAAAAGGATAAGGAGAAGATTTTTTGTTTTTAACCGTGTTCCTCAGCTTTGTCTGGGAATGCTGTTGTCTTTCGCCTTGCTTAGTTGTACTCAACAAAACTCTAGCTCTTCTTCCTCCAGCAATGATAAGCCGAAAGTGGTAGCGACTAGCACCATAATTGCAGACTTAACACAAGAGGTAGGGGGAGACGAAATTAAGCTTGCTGGAATACTCAAACCGGGTACTGATCCTCATGTCTACGAACCAGTACCGAAAGACACACAGGTTATGGAAGAAGCCAATTTGATTTTGTATAACGGCTACAACTTAGAACCGGGACTGATTAAGTTAATGAAATCTGCGGGGGGAAAGGCGCGTCAGGTAGCGGTGGGGGAAGCTGTCAAGCCTTTGGAGTTAGATAAAGGTAAAGGCGAAGTCGTTCCAGATCCGCACGTTTGGGGAGATGTGAAGAATGCGATTGCCATGGTAAACGCCATTCGCGATGCTTTAATACAGTTATCGCCGCAAGACAAAGAAGAATTTACGAAAAAGGCACAGCAACTGACTGATGAATTAAAGCAATTAGATAGTTGGATAAGCGTGCAAATTCAAACCATCCCAGCAGATAAGCGCAAACTGGTGACGACTCACGATGCATTTCAATATTATGGACGTGCTTATCAAATACCCATTGCAGGCACTTTAATTGGTATCAGCACCGAAGAACAACCCAGCGCACAAACGGTGCAGCGGCTGGTAGAAGAAATTAAAAAGACTGGCGTCCCTACAATCTTTGCTGAAACTACAATTAACCCAGCTTTGATTCAAACTGTTGCCCAAGAAGCAGGAATCAAATTAGCACCACGCCAACTCTATTCTGATTCAATTGGTGCGCCTGGAAGTGAAGGGGATACCTACATCAAAATGATAGAGGCAAACACGCGGACTATTGTTGAAGCATTGGGGGGAAAATATACGCCGTTTCAACATTCAACGAATCAATAAGCTTTCAAAAGCAATTGCGAATTTAGCTGGCATCAAAGTCTGCTTTTTCTGACAATAACGCCAATTATTCGTTATATAGTCATAAATCTTGAGCCGCAAATATTTGCCTCTAGGGAAAAATGGATCACATGGTTATCATTTGAAATTTTTATATAATCCTCAAGATAGATGTGGTATTCTGAAATTTCAGAATAGAGTACAGAATAGCTGCACTATGGCTAGTCAGCAGAAATTCGGAGGTGGCGCGCAAAGGGTGCAAAGTGAACGGAAAAATACGTTGTTCGCAGGGAGTTTGGTTAATTCCAACTTCTTATAAAAGGAGGTCTTCATACCTGGAGCAAAAGTATCTCAACCCTTGTTTAACGACCACTTGAAACCAGCTGAACCAAGAAAATCTATGAAAATTGCTCAAATTGCCCCCTTGTGGGAACGAGTTCCTCCTTCAACTTACGGAGGAATAGAACTCGTCGTGAGTCATCTGACTGATGAACTGGTGCGTCGCGGCCACGATGTCACTTTGTTTGCCTCTGGTGATTCGCAAACATTAGCTAGACTCCAAGCAACTCATCCTCGTGCATTGCGTTTAGACCCAAACATTAAAGAGGGTATGATGTACGAAATGCTACAGGCTAGCGAAGTTTACCAACAAGCGGAGGAATTCGACATCATTCATTCCCATGTGGGGATGTGGTCATTGGCATTAGCAAATATGGTGTCAACACCCACAGTGCATACCTTGCATGGCGCATTTACCAATGACAGCAGCAAAGTATTTACCCTTCATAGAACGCAACCATACATCAGCATCAGTGATGCCCAGCGTAAAGCAGACCTGAATTACGTCAGCACTGTTTACAATGGGATCAAGATACAAGATTACCCTTTTGTAGCGGAACCGAAAGAACCCCCTTATCTGGCATTTTTAGGGCGCTTCTCGCCAGAAAAAGGACCGCAACATGCGATCGCCATAGCAAAACAAGCGGGTTGGCGCTTGAAAATGGCAGGGAAGGTTGATGTTGTAGACGTAAAGTTTTTTGAAAAAGAGATTGCCCCGCTTATTGATGGTAAGCAAATTGAATACCTGGGCGAAGTAGATCATGCTGCGAAAGTTGAACTTTTGGCTAATGCATCCATAACTCTGTTCCCTATTACCTGGCGAGAACCCTTCGGCTTAGTCATGATTGAGTCGATGGCAACTGGTACACCAGTCATTGGTATTAATATGGGTTCCGTACCAGAAGTCATTGCCCACGGTAAAACAGGTTTTGTTTGCCAAACCTATGAAGAAATGGCGGATATGATTCCCGCTGCTTTGGAGTTAAATCGTCAAACCTGTCGAGAATATGTGGAAAACAGGTTTACTGTTACCCAAATGGTGGATGGGTATGAAGCGGTCTATGAACAAATCCTCAAAGACCGTACTCAGAAGAATGGACTCATTCATGCCCTAAAAACCTCATTGGAATCATTATCTTTTGTGAAGCTGTAATCAACAGCAGCTTTCTGCCTCAAGGAGAAAAATATGAAAACGACAACGAATAGTTGTCCTTGTTGCGATAGTCCTTTGCTGCGTCATGTGCGTCACAAAGGTGTCTACTGGTTTTGTCAATCCTGCTGGCAAGAAGTCCCTCTGTTACATATCAGTCGTCCGGACTCCTTCACTCATAGACGTATTCGACAGCGCCCAATGTCATCGCAACTCATTCTGACGTAATCACAGCTAAAGTGCAGCAATAACAGCCTGTTATTTGCACCTCCTACCTCCAAAACACCTCCAAAACACCTCCAATTAAGTCGAATAAGTCAAAGACCATCCAGTAAATAGTGCAGCGTTCATTCTGTCTGTTTGATTAATCTAGCCAAGCTGGTTCCCGTCCTTGGGTTGGGTGTTGTTTGCATCTTTTGTTCATGACACTCAATCACCGTGGTACCAGCTTTTGTCTACTCAGACGTTTTGCAAACTAGATTGTTCCCAATGATTACTAATATCAATTCGACCTGAAGATGCTCTTAAAAAATGAGGCTCCGCCTCCCTAACTCGTTCCCAGGCTGCAGCCTGGGAACAAGAAGTTGGATGCTCTGCATCGTTAACAAAAACGGCGTAAGTCCCCATTCTTCTATAAGGTGGGGATATAAGCCGGACGGCGACGATTACATCTTTGACCAATAATAGCGGCAGGCTATTGAGGAAAAAGGTGTATGAGGAGTCGTCAAAGAAAAACCGCAAAATCACAGACATTTTGGTGTATAATAATATTGGTCGATGACCCGCCTAACTGTCTCGGAACAGATAGGTCAAGTAGCGGTAGTACGCTTACCACAGAAAGAGCAGAGCTTGGGGAAAGAACATGACCACTGGTTAGCAAGGTTATGTCCTGCTGTAAAAAAATAAACCAAGCCATGTTGTACGTAAAGTTATATCCTTGCGGAAGGCGAGGATCTGCCTGTGGAGGGGGAGTAAGACCGAGACATGTTTGCATGAGGAGGCATCGCCCAATGAAGCGGGAAGCCCAAGAGACGAATAAGACCGTCGTTGCGGAACTGAAATTGGAAGCCCCTTTTTCAGCGAAGCACTCATGGGGTACTTCACAAGGGACTTCCTTGCTTAAAAAGTATCCAACTTTTTTTGTGGGATGGAATTGGTGCCATTGGTGTCAACTTAAGCCACAACCCTTTGACAATCTCGTTAAAATCTGGTTTCCAGGTGTTGAACGACAAATTATTTGACTACAGCGACAGATTTAAATGTCACAATTTACGGTCCTAACAACCTTTTAGTTAGAAATATTACAAGCGTTGAGTCAATAGAAAAAAGTGCTAAGAGTCAATATAACAACTACTTCAAGCCAAGTCTGCGAGGGTTGAGTGACTCGTGACAAACAATTTGCTGCTATGGTCAAATAACTTGTCGCTCAACAAATGTGTTTCTTGAAAGAGTAAGACAACCCGTACTAGAGGAGAGCTCTGATGCGCGTGCTGCTATCGACGATCGGGTCGCGGGGTGATGTCCAGCCGCTAGTGGCGCTGGCGTTGGAATTGAGGACCCTCGGCCAGGAGGTCCGCCTGTGCGTGCCGCCCGATTTCCGCGACTGGATCGAAAGCCTGGGGATGCCCGTCACGCCCATCGGATCCGAGCTGCGCTCGACCGGGAAAGCCAACCCGTCAGCAGCCCCACCCTCGCCCGAGCGCCTGCGTCAGCTGGCGTCAGCCACGGTCGCCACCCAATTCGAGACGATCGCGGCAGCAGCCCAAGGCTGCGACGTGATCGTGGGAGCAACAGCCCTACAGATCGCCGCTCGCTCGGCGGCAGAGAGGATGGGAATCCGTTACGTCTTTGTCGCCTACTGCCCGACAGTCCTGCCATCGCCACACCACGCGCCACCCCCATTGGGTCTACGGGGAGACACGCCGACGCCCGCACCGACCGACTACCCCGAGCTCTGGGCGCGGGATGCAGAACGCTTCAACGCCACGTTCGGCGTCGCGCTCAACTCCTCTCGGGCATCACTCGGCCTGGCCCCCGTCAGTGACGTGCGCAGCCACATTTTCACCGATCGGCCCTGGCTGGCCGCCGACCCGACGTTGGGGCCCTGGCCCGATCCCGAAGACCAGGCCGTGTTCCAGACCGGCGCCTGGATCCTGCCGGATGAGCGTCCACTCTCCCCCGAGCTGGAGACGTTCCTCGACGCCGGCGAACCACCCGTCTACTTCGGCTTCGGCAGCATCCGCGCGTCGGAAGACCTCAGCCAGGTGATGATCAAATCGGCCCGTGCGCTCGGACGCCGTGCGATCGTGTGCCGCGGGTGGGCCGAGCTGTCACTCGTGGACGACGAACCCGACTGCCTAGCTATCGGCGAGGTCAACCAGCAGGCACTGTTCAAACGCGTCGCGGCCGTCGTCCACCACGGCGGCGCAGGCACCACGACCGCAGCCGCGCGAGCCGGCACCCCCCAAGTCGTCATCCCCCAGCTGTACGACCAGCACTACTGGGCCCGACGAATCCACCACCTCGGCATCGGAACCGCGCACGCCCCCGGCACACCGACCACCGACTCGCTGACGAGCGCTCTCAGGCACGCACTCCAACCCGACGTGGCTGCCCGTGCCCAATCCATCGCCACCGCAGTGCGCAGCGACGGCGCACAGGCCGCCGCCCGGCGCTTGATAACCGCCGACCCCCAGAACTCATTTTGAAGCGGGTTCTAAAGCCGGCGAGTGTCAGTGGGAACGCAGGAACTCAACGCTTGTAATATTTCTAACTAAAAGGTTGTTACGACCGTAAATTGTGACATTTAATCTGTCGCTGTAGTCAAATAATTTGTCGTTCAACACCAGGTCTAAGCAGGAAATGCGGTGGGGGCGGCTCTTGAGCAAGTAAGGGAGGCACAGAGAGCCTCAAGTTATGCATTCCCAGCCTGAGGCTGGGAACGAGGCAATCTCTAAAAGCTTGTTCTATACTGGTTTTCACCTTAAGTTGACTTACTTAGCTAGATGCCCAACGCCAGTCGCTGTGAGTTCGGGCTAACCCTCCTGGAGCTTACGCTCCCCCACACAAGATTGGATAATTTATTTGTTGGAAATCCCTAAATGGTTACTTAGTCACGAGCGCTACTAGCAGCGCTTATGATTAACTCTTCAACATTGCGTCGCATTGTGTTGCAAATCATATCCAAGGGTAGGTCATTTGGATCATGCCCGAAAGGCTCTTCGATTTCCGACCCAATTTCTTCAATACTTAATAAGGTGAAACTCACAAAAGCCGTTATTACACCAGTCCACCAAGTTAAATTACTGACTATCTCAACAGGCAATATCAGACAGAAAATCAACAACAATTGCCTGAGTTTAATGCTATATATTAAGGGGAGTGGCGTTCTCAAAATGCGTTCACAGCCACCCAAAATATCTACCAAATCATCCACCAAGTTATGTAAGCTAGTCAGCTGATAAATATTTATACAATTACGCTCATGCTGATGCTGCAAATAATCTCTAATCCAGAAGGCAATTTGTAGTGGGGGATGTTGAGTATCTTTGAGCTTGAAATACTGGATATCGGACATCAATGGCGCTAACTGCTCGTCAACCGCCTCTCCCCTTAGATGTAACTTCATTGCGATCGCAAAAGCAACTAACAGCCGCACAGTTGCCTCTTTTTTTCCTCTATCCTTCGGTGACTGCTCTTTAACGACTATGAAAATTCCCTGAGCCAAGTTACGAACCGTATTAACTAAACTTCCCCACAATCGACGACCTTCCCAAAATCGCTCATTCGCTGTATTCGTCCGAAAAACTAATAACAAAGTAAAGCCAATATTGAAAGTCAAGATAGCATTGGTAAGGACACCGCTCTTTTGTGTGAATCCAATGGGAACCCCAAAATAGTATAATAATGATACTAAAAAACCATAGACACCACAAAATATTACCCAGGGAAGAATGACTGGAATAACTGACGTTTCAAGTCGTAAACAGACTTGAAACCAATTCAGTTTTTCGCCAGTGTAGAGGTAATACTTTCCTGTAAAGGAATTTTTTTTCCTGCTTAGAAACTTTTTGCACCGTTCCAGTAGATTAGTGGAATTTGAGCGGCTCATATATTAAAAGTCCAAATTAATTAACACAGAACGTTCAAGCTGGCTTATCAATCTTTAGAAATCAGTCTGCGTTTTGGGTTGGAAATTTCATTATTCCATAATTGATATTTTTATTAACTTATATAAAGTTATACTAGAAGTATATTACCTTGCTGATACTACTGTTGCTGATAAATATTTTTCAGCCTTTCCACAGACAGTGCTATAGCTTAATTTCTCCATTCCAAAATCTAAAATATAAAATTGGTATAGTTACTCTAAACTACCTACACAGCCAAACATCAAAATTTTCCTCCCCAGCTTCCCCGAATCAAAAACAGCCATTTTTAAATCAGCCTTGAGTCAATCTAACCCAGTGCCAAAGAACCTGCAAGAAACTCACTTAAATCGCGCTCGTGCTAGCCTAAGCCTTGCGCTGTCTTGGTATGGAAATCTTCGTAAACCCGGACAGTCGTCATCAAACTCACAATTAGCAGGTTTGGTAAAACCAGAATTGGAACTTTTGAGCACGACACTCAACAAACTTGACTATAATGTGATCCGCATCGCTGCATTTGGTTTGGTAAGTCGTGGAAAGTCAGCGGTGTTGAATGCTTTATTAGGACAAAAGATTCTACAAACAGGTCCCCTCAACGGTGTGACTCAGTACCCTCGGTCCGTGCGTTGGAATCCTGGCGGTAAGGTGCAGGTGGAGTTAATTGATACACCAGGATTAGATGAAATTGAAGGAGAAGCACGGGCGCAAATGGCGCGGGAAGTCGTGCGTCAGTCAGATTTGATTCTCTTTGTGGTTTCGGGTGATATTACCAGGACTGAGTATCGGGCGCTGTGTGAATTGCGACAATGTCAGAAACCTTTAATTTTGGTCTTCAATAAGACAGACCTCTACCCGGATACAGACAAAACAGCAATTTATAATAATTTGCAACAGTTGGGCGCAGCAAATCCTCAAGGAAAACCCCTAAAACCTGATGAAATCGTCATGGTGGCGGCGGAACCTGCACCAATGGAAGTGCGCGTTGAGTGGTCTGATGGTCGTGTGACACATGAATGGGAAACACCACCGCCACAAATAGACGAACTCAAACAAACAATTCTGAAAATTCTCAATCGCGAAGGGCGATCGCTCTTGGCTTTAAACGCACTCATCCAAGCACGAGATGCACAAGAGGCGATCGCCCAAAAAACCATCAACTTACGCCAAGAACAAGCAGAAGACTTGATTTGGCAATATACCAAATACAAAGCTTTAGCAGTAGCGCTCAATCCCATCGCCTTTTTAGATATTCTCGGCGGAACAGTTGCCGATTTAGCCTTAATTCGCTCGCTAGCACGGCTGTATGGTTTGCCAATAACCAGCTACGAAGCCGGGAAGATTTTAAAAACGATTTTATTCAGTTCTGGTGGCTTACTGCTGGGAGAACTAGGCAGCAGTTTGCTGTTAGGTTTGGGTAAAAGTACCGCCGCCATTGCTTCTGGAGAAAACCCAATAAATGTAACCGCCTATGCTGGAACTGCAATCACGCAAGGTGGTATTGCAGGTTACGGAGCATACGCCGTGGGAAAAGCGGCGCAAGTCTATCTAGAAAAAGGCTGTTCTTGGGGACAATTAGGAGCGAGTACAGTCATTAAAGAAATACTGGCTGAGGTGGAACCCAATACAATTTTGTATCGTTTGCGGCAAGAGTTGGAGCAGTTTTCTTTTAACGGTACATCACTACATTAGACCTCTCCAAAAAACAATGTAGAGACGTGCCATGGCACGTCTGGTACAAGGGTTGTAGACAACGCACAATTAAATTCGGTCGATGTTTATTAATAAATACGACACTCTTGAGAAGAGTCAGTATTATCACTTGGCAATCCTACCTCAGCCTCCGCACGGTTCAGCATCGACTCATGTAGGTGTTTTTCATGATGACGTTGCTGCGCCATTAACTCCCGTGCTTCTTCTTGAGTCATAGCGTCTGTCCCTGCGGGATGTGCTGCTTCAGCACGATTGAGCATTGACTCGTGCAAGTGTTCGTCTTGCAGACGCTGCTGAACCATTAATTCCCGTGCTTTATCTTGAGTACTCATGCAATTTTCTCTCATCAATATTTAAACTGTCCTTCTATTTTGCAACTTAAAAAACTAAAGCAAAACGTTAATCCGATAAATAAAACAGAAATTGACAAAAAACAATTTATCGCAACTTAGATGCAGCTAATATTGTTATCTGGTAAGCTTACCCCCGGCTGAAGCACGGGGGCATTCGCCACCGAGTCCAGAGCGGTTGTTTTCACTAGCCCTCTTCCCCAACGATGTTGCAGATGAACATCCGCAAGCATATTGGTTCAGGAACCTGAAGGGCGGCTTACTGGTTCTGGGTTCCCACTAGTACATACGAGGTACGCTTACTCCAGATGTTGTTTCTACAACCGAGGTTATGTTCCCGGACGCCCCCATTACTTCGATTTGCGTGTTATGCACCAACACTTGCCTACTGGCGAGACCGTTTCTGCGAAGTATAACAGTGCCCATGCTCCATTTCGGCATATCATTATAGTAGCAATAATAGTGCTACTATAATGATATGCCAAGAGAAAAGATGTTGCGAGTTCGACTGTCCGAAAAAGAGTTCGAGACACTAAGAGAATATGCGGTAGCAACAGATATGCAAATCTCGGAAGTTATTCGAGACTACATCAAAGAATTATCACGGCGAAAAAAGTCGCCCGCTTAAGGGCGAGGCTTCAGACCCATTTTTTCGGTGAACTTTTCCCTTTCAAACCTACTTTGCCCTTGGTGACCAAAGAACGAGACGCAAGCCCCTGGCTTTAGACATGGGGATAAGTCGGAGGCGACTTTAGTCGCAGTAATATATGTCTGATTATACAGCAAAGCTTCATATAATCTTTCTCCTCGCCTAACACCATTATATGAGGCGCTTTCATATAATGGTGGTATGAACCAAAAATACAAGTCAAATCACAATATCACTTATTCTTGCAAATACCATGTAGTGTGGTGTCCTAAATACAGAAGAAAAGTATTAGTGCATGGAGTTGATGTCCGTCTCAAAGAGATTATCTTAGACGTTGCTAAGGAATTTAATAGCGAAGTCATTGAGATGGAGGTAATGCCCGACCACGTACATCTTTTGGTTGAAGTAGATCCACAGTTTGGGATTGCAAAAATTGTCCGATACATGAAAGGACGGTCATCAAGGTTTCTCAGACAGGAGTTTCCTTGGTTGAAATCACGACTTCCAACATTGTGGACAAACAGTTATTTTGTTTCCACTGTTGGCGGCGCTCCTATTTCTGTTATCAAACAATACATCGAGAATCAAAAAAATGTCTAAAAAGAAACCGTTTTTTGCACAAGACAGTAATCAGCACCCAAATCATAAAGCCGCTTATTTCTGGACTCTAGAGGAAGCTAAAGAGTGGTTAGCCAGTCGAGGCGGAGGCAGTATTAAAAAACGCAATTCTGCTGTTGTTTATGTTTTTGATGAACCTATTAGAATTTGGGGTGAGATTGCTCATGTCTAATTATGGTTGTCAACAGCATTTGATTAATGCAACTTCTGATGTAATAGCAATCTTAGAGTTTTTGTGTGTAGAATCAGCAAAACTTGCTAATTGTGGAACTTATTATGCAAGGCAACTGTACTTCAAAACTGGCAAGATTCCCAGCAAATTCGATTTACACAAATTATTTAAAAGCAATTCCCACTTTCAGGCGATGTATTCTCACGTTGCTCAGCAGTGCTTAACCACAGTTGCAGAATCTTTTAAATCGTACATCGGATTGTTAAAAGGTATTAAAAAAGGAACTGTAGATCAACACCCTAAAATGCCAGGATACCGTAAAGGTGGGTTAGCACTTGTCACTTACCCCAAAGCTGATGTCAAGTTGAAAAATGGGTTGTTACGTTTTCCCCTTGGTAGCAAAGTAAAAGCTTGGTTTAGGTTAGATGCCTTTTATCTACCCATGCCATCAAATCTCAAATTTGCAGATATCAAAGAATTTAGGATAGTACCAAGAAACAAGTGTTTTTATATTGAGTATGTCTACAAACAACTTGATATTGCAGTAATTAACTTAGACCAATCAAAGGTATTGGGAATCGACCACGGTGTTAATAATTGGTTAACTTGTGTTTCCAATGTTGCTACTAGTTTCATCATTGATGGCAAACACTTGAAGTCGATGAACCAGTGGTTTAACAAGCAAGTCTCCACAATTAAAGAGGGGAAACCTCAAGGCTTTTGGAATAAGAAGTTAGCCC
This sequence comes from Scytonema sp. HK-05, assembly GCF_002368235.1. Taxonomy (GTDB): domain Bacteria; phylum Cyanobacteriota; class Cyanobacteriia; order Cyanobacteriales; family Nostocaceae; genus Kalymmatonema. Next base: position 8,468,362 of record NZ_AP018194.1, read on the forward strand.
ATATAACTGAGAAACGTAACCGTCAAGTTAGAGATGCTGTTAACAAAGCTGCCAGATTAGTTATCAACCATTGCTTAGATAACAAAATTGGTACAGTTGTTTTTGGTTGGAACAAAGGACAAAAAGATGGTGCTGATATGGGTAAAAAAAACAATCAAAAATTTGTTCAAGTTCCTACAGCACGATTAAAAGACAGAATTGCTCAATTGTGCGAACAGTATGGAATTCAGTTTGTAGAAACAGAAGAATCCTATACCTCAAAAGCATCATTTTTAGATAACGATATGCTACCAAAATATGGTGAAAAACCCGAACGGTGGCAGTCTTCTGGAATGCGTGTTAAGCGTGGTTTATTTAGAACAGCTAATAACTTTTTCTTGAATGCTGATGCTAACGGCGCAGCGAATATTTTAAGAAAAGTAGCGATAAAACTAGGTTTAGATCTTAGTGGAATCAGTAGGGTGTCTTTGATAGCACCATTGAAAGTTCGTTTGTGGACTCTTCAAGAATCCCCCGGCTTTTAGCCGTGGGGAGTATCAAACCAATCCTCATATTGCACCATTTTGGTGGATTTTCGGTGGGAGAAACTGAGAGTGCCTTTGCGGTAGCGTGTGGCACGCCCTATGGCTGACGCCACGCCTTACGGCTATCGGGTAAGACCTTCGGTCACGCTACGCGTTGGCGGAGCCTGCGCTTTGCGCTTACGCCAGTCGCCGTGAGAGCGGGAGACCCTCCTGCAGCGCTGGTCTCACCTCCTACAGCCCTGGCTCGTCTTTGCGCGAAACTAAAAAGTGCGCGGCAGATGATTGAGTCATTTGTTTGATGAGTTCTAAACCTGGGGGTGGAGTTGCACTCTCTATTCCCAGCCATAAGAGATACTCTATATTCCCAGCAGGACCAGTGACAGGCGACCAAGTTAAACCCTTGTACTTCCATCCCAATTCACCAGCAGCTTGCAACACCTGAAAAATAGCATCTGCTTGGTCTTTAGGGTCACGCACAACACCTTTTTTACCCACACGGTTTTTCCCCACTTCAAACTGGGGTTTCACCAACAACACAGCTTCACGGGGAGATTGCAGCAGCTGCCATAAAGCAGGCAAAATCTTGGTTAATGAAATAAACGACACATCAACCACCGCCAAATCAGCGTAGACCCCTCCTTCAGAAGGGGGGGTTTGGGGAGGTACACCATACAACTCTTCTGGCTTCAAATACCGTAAATTCGTGCGTTCCTTCAAAATCACCCGAGAATCATTTCGCAAGCCCCAGTCAACTTGTCCATAACCAACATCAACGCCGTAAACTAGCTTTGCCCCAGCTTGCAGCAGACAATCAGTAAAGCCACCTGTAGAAATACCCCCATCCAAACAAATACGCCCTTCCACAGGAATAGCAAACACTTCCAATGCTTTTGCTAACTTTTCGCCGCCTCTGGAAACAAAGCGCGATCGCTCTTTAATTTGAATTTGCGCCGCAACATCAACCTCAGTCCCCGGCTTATCAATCACCTGGTCATTAACAGTCACTTCCCCCGCCTGAATTAACCTCTGTGCTAAGGCACGGGAAGAGCATAAATTGAGTTCTACTAATAAAGTGTCGAGTCGTTGTTTAGCCAATTATTTTTACTCTTTTGCTGAAATCAAAGCTATTGCACGATTTATAATTTCTTCTCGGTTAACCAGTTGTTCTAATTCTTCTGGTTGATAACGCCCTTCTTCTACTTCTAAGGAAGCCTCATCAATGGCATTTAAGTAAGCTTCTTGTAAGGTTTCCAGCAATTCTTCAGCAGTTAAATAATAGCCCCCTGCTTTGCGACGCTTATTTTCCCTTTGAATTTCCCGAACTGAATTGCGAATAGAAACATCCCAAGAGCGAGTCGTGCGATTTTCTGCTTGCTGTTTAATCAGATGCAACAGCAGAATCACGGCATAACTACGAATCGTCTTGATTATATCCTTACGGCTCATCTCTTCTAATTCTTCAACGATGACCAACGCTCCTGGTACATCACCTTTGAGCAACAAATCTTTTAACTCTAGTAATTCTTCCATATCCAGTGCCTCAATCGTTGGGCAACTTCTATTGTGGCGGATTTTCGGCGATCTTAATGGACTGGATTTGTAAACCGAATGTGTGACCAATCATAAATCAATAGCCCCTAAAATGCTGTGTAGAGCCTTCTAGGGGCTATCTGGTGTAGTCATAGTCACACAAAACCTTAATAGTTATCATTTTGAAGGTTTTCTTCCATTACAGCGCTTTTCACATGATTAGACCACAAATCGTAGGGTGGGCATTGCCTATAAAAGCTTATGTGATGGACATTTGAGATATTGGGGAGCAATGCCCACCTTACAGAAAACCGCGCTAATATTTTGATGTAATCCAAATAACATTGATTCAAATCATCACCTTGATTATCCTAGTTCTAGGAACTGCATATACAGAGTCATTTGCGGCACGACCAACTCAACGCATTGGCAGAAAATAGGAATCATCAATGCCTAATTCAATTAACCAACAAATCTTACTCAAAAGCCGCCCAGTTGGGGAACCAAAAGAAAGTGATTTCGCCCTGGTGGAAACCCCAATCACAGAACCAGGGGAAGGGGAAGTTCTCAACCGCACGATCTATCTGTCCCTCGACCCCTATATGCGTGGTCGCATGAGCGATCGCGAATCTTATGCTACTCCGGTAGAATTGGGGTCTGTGATGGTTGGTGGCACAGTCAGCCAAGTGGTGAAATCGAACCATCCCCAATTCTCAGCTGGAGACTTTGTGCTTACTTATGACGGCTGGCAAGCCTATGGCGTATCGAAAGGCGAAACGTTGCGTAAGCTTGACCCCAATCAAGCGCCCATCTCCTATGCGTTGGGCATAACCGGGATGCCCGGAATGACGGCATATTTTGCGCTGCTTGATATTGGGCAACCCCAAGCGGGCGAAACGGTTGTCGTTTCTGCTGCCTCTGGCGCAGTCGGTTCTGTAGCCGGTCAAATTGCCAAACTCAAAGGCTGTCGGGCAGTGGGGGTGGCTGGTAGTGAGGCGAAATGCGATTACGTCGTGAAAGAATTAGGGTTTGATGCCTGCATTAACCGCAAAACTCAAGACCTAAGTTCAGCACTGAAAGCTGCTTGTCCTAACGGAATCGATGTTTACTTTGACAATACGGCAGGTCCAATTTTAGAAGCTGTGTTGCAGCAGATTAATCTGGGGGCAAGAATACCACTGGTTGGTTTAATCTCGCAGTACAACGCAGAAAATTCTCCTCCTGGTCCTAATTTGATGCCACTGTTGGTTAAACGCGCTTTAATCAAAGGTTTTCTGGTTGGTGATTACCAACAGCGTCAGGCAGAGTTCGTAAATGATGTTTCTCAGTGGTTGCACGAAGGTAAGCTCAAGTATAAAGAAGACGTTGTAGAGGGTCTGAAAAACGCCGCGCACGCCTTGATCGGTTTACTCCAAGGGAAAAACTTTGGCAAACTGATTGTCAAAGTCAGTGACGATCCAACTCGATGAACACGCCTTAGAAATGAGTTACAAGCAATCCTATTTGAGGTGTGAGATGCCAGCGGTTCAGATCCCCGACTTCTCTTAAAAGTCGGGGATCTCGCCTTCACGAGCGATCGCGTAACGCATCAACTCAACCATGTACCTCACACTGCCTAAATTGCCTACAGCCAGCTCTAGTGTGTCTCTTGGCATGAAAAGCATGGCAAACGGTATTCTTTTACGGTCAAATACGGTAACGCCAATTGAGTGTTTGTACTATGCCCTGAAGTTGTGATCGTACTACTCTGGAAGTTTAATCGGTACATCAATTTTAGAGCGTGCCACACAAAGATTATCTTTGATAATGTAACATTCTACAAAATGTGGTCCGTGGAAATCGCTTGATTCGATTCTTCGATAATTTCCACTATCATTTAGAATTTGTCCTCGAATTTGATTTCTTCTTTTTGCTTCCTCTCCAACATTACGAACCTTCCATTTAACTTGAAATGGCTTTGGCACATTACAGTCAACAATATGAAATTCCAAGTTTTTATTCCGAAGCAAAGGTAATCTACTTAAAATCATTTGCCTTAATGAATGGGCTCTAAAGCCTTTTTGTGAAACTAGGCAATCTATTTTCAACTCATATTGAATATCGACCTGAAAATCATGCTCAATGAATTCTTCAGACTCAATGGGAAATCGGTCTTCGCCAAAGTGACGCTGCCAAGCTTTACAAGCATCCTTCTGGCTTGTCTTCTCACCCAAGGCTTTCTCAGCGGATTGAATGAAACTACCAAGCTGCCCTAAAAAGTAATCCTTGTTAGTTTTGCTGTAATCCTCTAACAGGTTTTCATCGGCAGGAGTTGTCGGGCGGTAGCATACAAAATTCAGTTCCAAGCTGCTCTTAATTTTTAGTAGAGTTCGGTAAAGGGCTACGTCATCTCGTTCGTCAAAGATTATATTATTAGCCGCTAAAATTGAGAAAATTAATCCACTTGGTAAATCACCTTTTCTGTAATCACTCCAGGCTTTTAGATAACGCACAATTCGTTTTAGTTGACCGTTATTGTCAGCTTTGCTATTAAACCATTTTATGAATTCTCTAGGGTCGCTTTTGATCCATCCTTTACCCTTATGAGCTAGATATGGAGTTTGACCTTCAATGATGTAGTAAATGGGAAGATCAATGTGATATTGTCTAGCGTAGACAAGTCTGACGCAGGTTTGCTTGTCAATAGGATTTTGTTTTGTATGCCCATCTACAGCTTCACAAATCCATCTGTGAAAGGTGCTGATGCTCTGAAGTGGTTCTGCTTCTACTTTGAAATAGATACCATCATCAATGTCAAACTCTCCATCGAGCGGTTCGATAATAGTATTCATCATAAATGAACCCTGCCCGTGAAACTTTGGAAAAAAGCCATTATGCTTGTCTCGAAAGTACTCTCTGATTTTGTCACGAACAGCATTACGAGATTTACGCAATGAATTTTTGCGGCTAGACTTTAAGGCAATAACGGTGTTGAAATCCAGAAATAATTTATGACAGTTCCCCACGTTATCACCTGATGATGTATTGTTTACGCTCTTTGAAAAATTCAGCGACTTCTGGTTTTCTGCCCCATAGAAGTGCCTGATCTTTCCCCATCTGAGACATCAATTGCAGTGCCTCACTCGAAGTGTTATCCAGATTAATAATTCGTGCCTGTTCTGGAGATAAAGGAGTACCAGGAATCCGTATATAGTCAAATTGGGAGTCGCAGTACTGCGCTAGAGTTTCGACAAAGTAACCCGTAACATATGCCTGTCCCTCAAAAAAGGTAGCGATCAAATCCTTGTTCCAGTCGATAACCGAACGATGATGTTTAGTAACAAATCGCCTACCAGGATTCGGTTCCAGAGAACCAATAGACATTACGCTTAGCTTCTGAAATCTTTTGCCGCTACCAACAAAGTACCGGAGCGCCTCTACTACCCCAACTAGAGTTGGATTGTTAGCATAAACCCCTCCATCGATAAACTGTTTGTGATCATAAGTATCGATGGTAACGATCGGCAGGTACGCAGGTGCTGCACTTGTTGCAAGAGCGATGTCAACATATTTCGTTTTGCCATCCCTACATAGATTGCCTTCATTATGGTCGTACTTAAAAATAAAGGGTCTCCCATCAGTTAAAGAAAACGCAGGGATACACAACAAACAGCGGGAGTCTGCAAGAGTTCGCCCTCCAAACATTTCTTCCAATGCTCTCCTCAATTCGCTGTTATCATACTTGCTTCGCAGGAAAACCTGTTTAAGCGAAGTTAGAAAACTATTCTGCTTTGGAAAAATTTGCTTGCCTCGCCTATAGTACAGGTTGCTGATCAGTCCAACAGGGATATTTAGGGACAACCCCAGAGCAATTAAGCCTCCCGTTGAAGTGCCACAAATTAAATCAAAATAATCAGCAATGTGACAGTTAAATCTATCCTCGAAATGTTCTAGGATTCTGGCTGAATACAGCCCTTTAATTCCCCCTCCGTCTATCGATAAAACTTTGAAGGTTTCTGAAGCACAAGGCGAAGGAGAGTGAACCATATCTGGACGCTTGGTTGTTTAGATGAAATGCTCAATACCTGATTTAGCCTACCTTGAGAAAAGTGTAAATTGCTCCTGAGATAGGTTGATCGTCGATTGCTCAGCCAAATAATCGGGCGTAGAATTCTTTCGCTGCTGTTGTGTTAGTTGTCACCAACTCGCACCAACTGAAGGCACCATCCTGTTTAAATAGGTACTCATAAGTATTGAACTGCTCAGGGCAGCCTGTCTATCTACAAAGGTGTACTTACTGTAGTCAGCCCGTGGGACTTTGCCCTCAACCTTGCTAATCGCTCGGTTGCCCCTGCCCTTGCACTAGGCAACGCGGTCGTGCTGAAACCACCCTCGAATACTCCCGTCACGGGTGGTCTGATCTTTGCCAAGATATTTGAGGAAGCGGGACTTCCCCCCGGTGTGCTTAGCGTTGTGGCAGGTCCAGCCTGCGAGATTGGGGATGCGTTCGTGAGCCACCCCATCCCGCGTGTGATTACCTTTACCGGCTCGACAAAAGCCGGTCGGCATATTGGGGAACTGGCAATGACTAGCCCGATCATGAAACGGGCTTCGCTTGAACTCGGCGGTAACAGTCCGCTGGTCGTTTTAGACGACGCCGATCTGGAACTGGCGGTAAATGCTGCCGTGTTTGGTAAGTTCTTGAACTCAGGTCAAATCTGCATGAGTTTGACACTCCCCACCTTGCCTTCGGCTGAAGGTGGGGATTCTGTACTCTACGTCAGAATTTGCCCTACCAGGTTCTCACCAAGTAGCGTATTGATTCCAACTCCGGAGAGCGTTTGTTCGGGATTGCCCATCCCTACCTTGTTTTGCAAGATTCAGAATATTTATCGCTGCATTCAGATCTCTTTGCAATTCGCATCCACAATTACACTTATGGGTACGAGTTGAAAGAGATTTTTTCACAATCGCTCCACAATCTGAACATTTTTGAGATGTCATTCTAGGATTGACCGCAACAACTGTGGTATTGAATTTACGAGCAAAATATTCGCTCCCAACGGCGAAATAGAGTCCAAGCCACATCATTTATGGACTTGGCTAAACAGTGATTTCGTACCATACCTTTCACATTCAAGTCTTCATAAGCGACTAAGCTGTTAAGCTTGCACAAGGTTCGCGCCAATCTCTTGGAATGCTCTGTCCTCTGCCTACTTACTCTTAAATGTTTCTTGGCATATCTCCGTCGAGCTATTTGTCGTTGGTTCTTTCCTTTTTGTTTCTTGTAAATCTGACGTTGAGCGTGCTTAATTGCTTTCTCGGCTTTCCTTAAAAACCTTGGGTTTTCCTCATGATGCCCATTGGAATCAGAATAGAAAAACTCTAGCCCAACGTCTAAGCCGATTTCACCATTGCCTGCTCTTGGCTCTGTTTTAACAAGGCACGTTTGCGGGGGAAGCTTCCCCCGCAAAGCTGCCGCCTCAATATCAATTGCAAACTGGCAGTAGTAACCGTCGGCTTTTCTAACTAACCGAACACGTTTTATAGACTTGACAGGGTAAGTATGAATATCCCATTTCCCCAGTAGCTTAACTTCTCCAATACCTTTTTTATCAGTAAAAGTGATGCGTCGTTTTGTAGGATGAAGTGACCAACCACTAGTCTTATATTCAACAGAACGGTTATCTTTTTGGAACTTTGGGAAGCCTTTTCTACCTGGTTTCTTAGACTTGCAGTTACCGTAAAATCTATCAATAGCACTCCAAGCTCTTTCAGTTGCAGCCTGACAAGCCATTGAATTTAGGTCTTTTACAAATCCAAATTCTTTGCGCAGTGCTGTGGAGTAATTGTTTAGAGCTATTTTGTCAACTTTGGTTTCTGTTGATGCATCCATCCAGTAACGAATAGCTTTATTTCTAATGAACTGAGTAGTTCTAATAGCTTCATTAATAGCTCGATACTGCTGTTGTTTACCTTTTGCTTTGTACTCTAATACCAGCACTGCCTTATCACCTCCTTGTTTTTTGTTTTGCTTGGTTTATTTTAACATAAATGTATAGATTTTGTTCGACATAATGAAAAATAAGCGATTAAGTTTTCGACTAACAGAGCGCAGATATCATAAGCTGCTTTTATTGTCTGTTCAGTTAGACAGAACTATGTCTAGTTTGGTAGAAGAATGGATTGACTCGTTACCCAACCCGGAGATAGTTCATTCCTCAAGCATCTCTTCTTCACGTTGACCGTAGGTCTACAGAAGAAGAGATGCTTTCGTCACTCACCGCCTTACATCCCCACCGCATAGGCGGATGGGGTATTACGGCGATTTGATAAATCGGCTGATCGTCGATGAGCGTGTCTATGACGAGTTTGTCGATCGCTTTGTCGATCGCGTCCGTAATTTGAAGATGGGCGACCCGAACGACCCGGATACGGATATTGGTCCTATCATCAATGAAGCTCAGTTGAATTCACACCTCAAGCACATTCAACAAGCACGTCAGGAGGGTGCCCGTCAACTACTCGGTGGCGACCCTGATGGACTAATGCTACCGCCGCACGTCTTTGTCGATGTCAACAATCAGATGTCGGTGGCGCGTGAGGAGATGTTCGGACCTATCGTCTCCATCATTAAAGTCCGCGATGAAGCAGAAGCCTTGCAGGTTGCGAACGACACTGAGTACGGCTTATCGAGTGCAGTGTTTACCCGCGATGAGGGACGCGGGCTGCGCTTCGCACGCTTAATGCAAGCGGGGATGACGCATATCAACGATCAGACGGTAAACGACCTCCCGAATGCTCCCTTTGGTGGCGAGAAAAATAGTGGGATAGGACGTTTTGGTGGCAATTGGGCGATTGAGGAGTTCACCACCGATCACTGGATTACCGTGCAGCATACCCCGCGTACCTATCCCATCTGATAAAGCCAATCACTACCTCTATCTGGAGTCCCCGAAAGCGATCGCTGTTTCGTGCCTTCACCGATTGTAGCCATTGCCCAAGGGGCAGTGGCAAAGCCAATCCCCCTATGGTCCTTGCCCAAAAATAAGCCCCCTTCATGCGAGAAGGGAGCTAGAGAATGGTTTCATATATTTCTGCTGATAATTATTAAATGCAGCTAAAACTAGCTTATGCAGTTCGCTGTGATCAATTGTTGAGACACCTGGGTTTGAGGCGGTGGTGTCAAAGGAGGAACTCAGTCGCTTCAGCAGTGTTTATCCTTTGGGGCACAATGCACAGCCGCAGGGCATTGCAGAGGCAATACTCTACCTTGCAAGTGATAAAGCAAGTTGGGTTAGGGGCGCAATTCTCGCTATAGATAATGGCGTTACAGGCGGACGACACGGCGCTTAAACTCGGATACATCGAAGAGGGCTTTTGCGGTTCGTAAAAAAAGCGAGCTTCCCCAAGGAAACTCGCCTTATTTTAAACTCAACAGAGCAACTTAGATATCTTGTTCGCTCAACTCTCTAGTCATATAGTCAAACGGCTCATCTACAAAGCTCGTATTGGCAACACCTGCTGCAGCCACTTGCTCCTTCACAATATCCTTCATAATTTGGATACCGAGAACCGTTGGACCAATTGGCACTCCTAGAGAATTGTAAGTTTCGCGCAGCCCTTGCAACACACGCTCATCCAGCACATCAGTATTGCCAGCAACAAGAGCATAGGTAGCATAGCGCAGGTAGTAGTCCATATCCCGCAGACAAGCCGCATAACGGCGAGTTGTGTAGGCATTCCCACCAGGACGAATTAACTCGGGCTGTTCTTCAAATAACTTAGAACCAGCCTGCTTGACTAGTGCCGCCGCATTTGAATTGATAGCCGCCGCTGCTTGCACGCGTGCCGTACCACTTTCAAAGTAAGACTTGAGGCTGTCGAGTGCATTCCGGTCGAAATACCGACCCGCAACGTCATAATTCTTAATTAAACTTGTCACTGCATCCCGCATTCCTTTTTCTCCTAATCAATCCTTTCTATGGTTTGATATTAATCTGACTGCTTTTAGCAAAGCTGCAACTTAAAAGTGCCGCTTGTCAAAGAAGCTCCAGCACAAAAACAATCTATAGCGCTAATTAAGGATTCTATGCTAAAGTTGACCCCTCCGAGATGAACTGTCTACTTTTGTAAAACTAGTTAAGGAAAGGTTAAACATAATCTTTTAAACTGATGTTTTGTTACAACCAATACAAAATACTCCAATTTTAAATCCTTACGATATTCTAGGTGTCTCATGGATTTGGATTTACAAGCAGGGTCAGCATGCTTTGAACGCTCTAGTTTTACTATGAATAAATCGGCAGATAAGGAGTAACCATGACAACCCCACAAGAAGTCTTGAAGCGCATTCAGGACAATAACATTCAGATGATCGATCTGAAATTCATCGATACGCCAGGAACCTGGCAGCACCTCACGGTTTACCATAACCAAATCGATGAAACTTCCTTCACAGACGGCGTACCTTTCGACGGTTCTAGTATCCGGGGTTGGAAAGCCATCAATGAATCAGATATGGCGATGGTACTCGATCCCAACACTGCCTGGATCGACCCTTTCATGAAAGAGCCAACTCTGAGCATCATTTGTAGCATTAAGGAACCACGGACAGGTGAATGGTACAACCGTTGTCCCCGCGTTATTGCCCAGAAAGCAGTAGATTATCTGGTTTCCACAGGCATTGGTGATACAGCTTTCTTAGGTCCTGAAGCCGAGTTTTTCATCTTTGATGATGTCCGCTTTGACCAAACCGCGCACCAAGGCTACTACTACGTAGACTCAGTTGAAGGTCGTTGGAATTCTGGTAAAGAAGAAGGTCCTAACCTGGGTAACAAACCAGGCTACAAACAGGGTTACTTCCCAGTTCCCCCTACTGATACTTTCCAAGATATCCGTACAGAAATGCTGCTGACAATGGCAGAGTGCGGGGTACCCATTGAAAAGCAGCACCACGAAGTAGCCACCGGTGGACAGTGCGAATTGGGCTTCCGTTTTGGTAAGTTGATCGAAGCTGCTGACTGGCTGATGACTTACAAATATGTCATCAAGAACGTAGCCAAGAAGTACGGCAAAACCGTCACCTTTATGCCCAAGCCCATCTTTGGCGATAACGGTTCCGGGATGCACACCCACCAGTCCATTTGGAAAGATGGTCAACCGCTGTTTGCTGGCGACAAATATGCTGGCTTGAGTGACATGGCGTTGCACTACATTGGCGGTATCCTCAAGCATGCACCAGCACTGCTGGCAATTACCAACCCCACCACCAACTCTTACAAGCGCTTGGTACCTGGTTATGAAGCACCTGTAAACTTGGCTTACTCCCAAGGGAACCGTTCTGCTTCTATCCGTATTCCTTTGTCTGGTACTAACCCCAAAGCCAAGCGGTTGGAGTTCCGCTGTCCTGATGCGACTTCTAATCCCTACCTGGCATTTGCTGCCATGCTATGCGCTGGTTTAGATGGGATTAAGAATAAAATCGACCCAGGTCAACCTCTCGATAAGAATATTTATGAACTCTCTCCAGAAGAGCTGGCGAAAGTTCCTTCAACACCAGGTTCTCTGGAGTTGGCGTTGGAAGCACTGGAGAATGACCACGCCTTCTTGACAGAACCAGGCGTGTTCACCGAAGACTTCATTCAAACTTGGATTTCCTACAAGCTAGATAACGAAGTCAACCCAATGCGGTTGCGTCCTCATCCCTACGAATTTGCCCTCTATTACGATGTTTAATTAAGAACGCTATTTGAGAGCATTTTGAGACCGTAACTAAAGCCACCCGCCTTGGGTGGCTTTTTTTGGTGTAGAGACGCGATATATCGCATCTGTACAAAATTCAACAATCTTGACACCTAACTCATAGCCGCATTGCTGCGATCGTAAGTCATGCGAGCAGTAGGGTCGATTTTCCCTTGGGTAGGGTTCCAGTAAGTAGAGACTTCTCCGGGAAGACCTATTTCCTCACCAGTACGCTCTAGCATCGATTGTTGACGATTTTTGATGATTTGATAATGACGCATCATCAAAGCACGAGCTTTTTCTTGAGTAGACATAGTAAGGTCCTCCGTAATTTTTTTTGTAATGTTAAGATTAGCTGACTTAATTGATTCTACTATAACAGAAATTCTGTATCTAAAGTTACGGAATGGCTGGGTTTAATAAAAGTTAACAAGAAGACGTGGGGAGATGAAGAGAAGTCTATAGACGCCGAGCGGTTTGCCTTTAGGGTACGGGCGCTTCCAATACCGTTCGGTTAACGGGGTCGTCACCCTGAAGGGCATTGAGCCGATATGCCACCAGAAACCGCGTGCGCCTCGGGGCTGAAGCGAAGGTAGCCCCGAGGGGTAAGCGGTCATCGAAGAAGCGGAGGAGAACCGGAGTTGGGGGCACAGGAGAGAACCCCATAAATCCTGCTTTTTTGTTACATCTTTCTCAAGATTGGTTTCGCTTTATTACATAAACCTTTCTTAAGATTCATGATTCTTTAGTTATAATTATTAAATTTGTAGAGAAGAACGTAACAAAAGCTTAAGCGATTCTCATGTCTGACACTTTAACGAAGCTGACTTATCAGACTTTCCAACAGGGCAAAAATTACTTTGGTCTGGCTCACAAAATATTAAGTACGCGGTTGATGAACATCATCTCTCCTAGTCAGCAGCAGACCAAACCTATACCAACTGAGATTTTACCCAAACTTCAACAAAGGCTGAATAATCTGCTCGAAGTTGATTGGCAGGATGCTGAGCGGGGTGTGTATCCCACAAGTGTACTGTTTGATAACCCTTGGGAAGAGTTTTTCCGCTACTATCCAGTCGTGTGGCTAGATTTACCGCAAATCTGGGAGCGGGCTAACCAAAAGAAATATCAACAGTTTTCCTCCAATGTGGACATTGAGGGTTATCCCAGCTACTACGTGCAGAACTTCCATCACCAAACAGATGGCTACTTGAGTGAATTATCAGCCAATCTGTATGACTTGCAGGTGGAACTTCTGTTTGGTGGTTCAGCTGATCCAATGCGGCGGCGCATTCTGGCTCCTCTTAAAGAAGGGTTAAAAGTTTTTAGTGATGTGCCACCACGCCAAGTACGTATACTAGATGTCGCTTGTGGAACTGGTCGTACTTTAAAGTTGATTCGAGCAGCTTTATCTCAAGCATCTCTATTTGGGACAGATTTGTCACCAACTTATTTGCGTAAAGCAAATGAACTTTTATCCCAACTTCCAGGAGAATTACCGCAACTTTTACAAGCAAATGCGGAAGAGTTACCCTACTTGGATAACTATTTCCATGCTGTGACTTCAGTTTTCCTCTTCCATGAGCTACCCCCAGCAGCACGTCAACAGGTGATAGAGCAATGTTACCGGGTGACCAAACCAGGGGGAATCTTTATTATTTGCGACTCTATTCAAATGAGCGATTCACCTGAAATGGAGCCTTTAATGGAAAACTTCCAGGAAACTTTCCATGAACCTTACTACAAACATTACACGACTGATGATTTGGTAGAGCGTTTAGAGAAAGCAGGCTTTGAAAATATTGATATGCAAGTTCACTTTATGAGCAAGTATCTCATTGCTCGAAAGCCTGCTTGATGTAAAGAAACGCTACGGTAGCAACAAAAAACTAAGCTAATATTAATACCAGTTAACATAACTCTCATAAAAAGTTATGGCTGTTGCCTACCCACGCAAATTTCAGAACGCTATAGGCGCAAGGGACATCTTGAAACAGGTAGTTCGCGATGGTGCAGAGCACCCGCATGATTGCGATCGCGAACTCCACCTGATCACTCTCAACCGCTACCGCTACGCCGAGCAACGCAGTTGCAAAGACCTCACTGAAATCATTGAAGAACTCGATGGACAGCCACCGGAGCTAGTACGGGATTTGTCTCACCATATTTCAGATGAAGCCCGTCATGCCATGTGGCTGACTGATCTGTTAGTGGAACTGGGAGCGAAAGTGGGAACGCCTCCAGGCTCTTCCTATATTGACGAGTTTGAACGCTCATCGCGGCAGTCCCCAGTCTCAGCAAAGCGGACTGGGTTCGTATAGCGGTCAATCAATGGGGTTCAATGCCCCTTTGATTGACAATTTTCGTATTAATTCACGAAGTATGTCTGATTGAGTTCTTTCTGATATCTCGCAATATTTTTGCAAGTGTTCAAATTCTCTATCTGATATCCGTGTTGTTACTTGTTTCATAGCTGTCAATTTGCTTTCAATGTGCTATCATGATATTAACGTAAGCACAAGCAAAGGTCGATTGCTATGGCTACCAAGCGAATTACTTTCAGGCTTTATCCTTCAAAGATACAATCTGATAAAATGCACTACTGGAAGCGTTTGCATAAAGATTTATACAACGCTTGTGTTGAACATCGTAAAACTTCATATAAAAAGTTCAATAAATCAGTAGATTACTTTGACCAACAAAATTGTCTACCTGAGTTTAAAGAATACTGGTCAGAGTACAAAGAGCTTGGTAGTCATGCATTGCAAGACACTGTTAAACGCGTAGATTTTGCGTTTAAGCGGTTCTTTAAACTTAAGTCTGGGTATCCCAAGTTTAAATCAAGCCGCCATTATAAAGGATGGACTTATCCTTGTTCAGCAGGGTGGAAAGCTTACACAAACGGCAAGAATGGTTATCTAAAAATATCTAATTTGGGTAACATTAAAATGCGTGGTCAGGCTAGAGATTGGGGTAAGACTAAAACTTGCACAATCATATTTAAGCAAGGGAAATGGTACGCTTCAATCACTATTGATTGTGTTCCAACTCGTCCCCAAACTGATACAGGTGCTATTGGTTTAGATTTTGGGACTCACCACGCAATTGCTGACTCTAATAGCAATATAATTGAGAATCCTAGATTTGTTAAAGTTGCTCAAAGTAAAATCAACAAAATAGCTAAAACCAGTCGTAGAAAAAGACCACCAAACAGGGGTGTGAAACCTTCACGACGCTGGAGAAAAGCATCGCTTGCAGTAGCTAAAATACAATCCAAGGTTGCTAGACAAAGACAAGACTGGCAACATAAAGTCTCTACACAAATAGTTAGCTGTAATAGCTTGGTAGCGACTGAAAAGTTAAATCTTAAGGGGATGACTCGTAAGTCTAAAGGCAAGAGAAAACGTCAAAAGTCAGGACTTAATCGTTCATTGCTTGACGTGGGAATTGGGAACCTCAAAGACTTGATTAAATATAAAGTTACTGAGGCAGGCGGTTTTTATGTTGAGATTCCAACACAAAAAGTTAAGCCTTCTCAAACTTGCCCGAATTGCGGTCATCAGAAAAAGAAAACATTAGCAGAAAGAGTGCATTATTGTTCTGAGTGTGGCTACCAATGCGATAGGGATGTTGCAGCAGCAATGGTAATGCTAAATTACGCAAGGGGGCAGGAACTGTCCTCTACAGGCGCTTCGGAGTCAACCTCTACAGGAGTGCGGAAGTTTCAAGCAAGTTACTCAAACGAAGCGTCAGAAACGCATATCTCAGCCATAGGCGGATGTGCGTAGTTCATAGGCTAATAGACCGCGAACAAAAAGATCCAACCAAAGACCTCGACGATTTTTTAATTTCGTTACTTGCTGGAATTAACGTCACCGAAAAACGGGGCTGTGAGTATTTCTCGGCACACATTTACGCCCTCAAGCAAGCGCCGCAAACTGAAGAAAACATCAAAATCCGCGAAACGATTGAAAAAATTCTGCCGGAGGAAGCAGGACACGTTCGTTGGGGTAATCGTTGGTTAGCGCAATTAGCGGATAAAAGCCCAGAACATCGGCAAAAGGTTGAGCAAGCAAAGCGGAAATACGCTGCAATTGAACAAGCAGCCTTTGAAGCAGGTATGGATATCACCTTGGGTGCAGAACTGCGTAGAGTTGCCAACCTGCTAGAAGTGGCAAACACAATGCCGATGTGGGAACGTCCCCAATACCTGATGGAACGCTTACCGCAAACTCTGCTAGCGCCAGATTTGCAAATGACTCGCATTGATGTCGTTCAGCGAGTTTGGAAGCGAGACCCCCAGGCATTGATGGAAAGGTTTGTGCCAATGTTCCTTAACGGTTTGAAAGGGATGCAAAATAACTCCCAGAAAACGACGGTGTAGAACAGGCGAGGCACCTGTTCTATAAGTAGGGTGGGCAATGTCCACCCTATTTTTTACCAAAATTTATCCAAAAAGCTGTTTCATGCGTTAGCGTATAGCCCCAAGCTTAGAGCCCAATACGGTTGCTGTTAAGGATTGTTGGTGATAGCGTCCCTTGCGCGTGTCCTGTAAGCGCAAAGCGCACACTGAGCGCTTCGCGCACGCACTCGCGTTCGTGAACGCGAACGCGAGTGCATGTCGCAAAGCGACGAGCGCGTGTCCGTAAGGACTCAGGGACGAGCGCGTGGCACGAATGTGCCGTCTTATTCCACACCTGTAGAGACGTTGCATGCAACGTCTCTACATAGACGTGTTGATAATGGTTTTGGTCTTATCACCAAGCGTATTGGCTAGAGCGTGTGGGGCATATTTGCGGATTTGGGATGCTCCCTCTCGAAGAGGCTGTTCGCCCTTACAAGAAGTTGTATTTCATCGAAATGAAAATTGCTAGAACTGTTCACTGTTCCTTACTTGCCACCCAGTCGTAACTCCCAACCGAGTTCTGATAACTGAGTTGTGGGTTCTTTGTTGCTCATATCAGCCCATCGCCTACAACCTGTCTAAAGACAGGTTGCAGTACGCTCACAAATTTGTTGATAGTCATAATACCTGAACCACATGGGCTATAGCTGAACCAACAGCCCAAGTAACACCTTTCAAGAGATAACTTGAAGGTTGCGAGCGAGAATTTCCTGCTTATTTAAGTAGCTCTTCATGCTTGCAAAACAGACAGCTAACTTGCGCGAGCATTTCGATGCAAGGGTTGACAGCTGACTAGGTATACAGAAGCTCACGGATAAAATACCGGGCTATTCCTTAGCTTTGTTGTATCTTTAGTGTTACATCTCTGCTAAGAATGGTGGTACACAAGTGTTAAATATAACACCCTGTTTGAGCGAACTTTAATTTCCTTGCTACAAGAGGATTGCCACCGCAACAAATAGCATTAACTTCGAGTTGTTAGACAGCAGAATTTGTACTCTCGACATATTTCATCAATTTCATGCGACCACTACCTCTGTAGCCGCTGCGAGAAGGCTTTTTGGTATTGTCTTTTGCCGACATCAACTGTTGTGAGCCAGAGTTGGATAAGTGTATACCAGGTGCTTGGCTGTTAACAGCTAAGGAGCCAAATAACAATCCTGTGATTAAAAATGAAATGGCAGCACGCATAGCAAATGTCTATTTTTGAACTCTCCATTTCACTGATACTGAGTTTTCTTTACTGCATCCGGATAATTTATAAAATAGTATTTTTTTTTACTGCATAAATTTTGCTCATGTGCTGAGATTTTCAACTATTAAGCAATTGAGAGCGTGATTGATTCGACCCCAAATTGTGAGCAGTTGCTGCTCACAAAAGGTTTGCAACTGCTCGTGTATGTGCGATCGCAAAGTCACAATCTGCCAAGTTTGCCCCTTGTATTTACTTGGCGCAGTGATAGTGAATTTGTAATCTTGCTCAGCTATTCGGTAAAAGATGCCCTGGAAAGAAGAAGTCTTCCTTAGAGTTACGCGATCGCCATCAATGTAATAAGATTGAGGAGGCGATGAGAAAGGGCAATTGCCATTAACTGAATATAATTCTGGGTTATCTAAATAATACAATTGCCAGTGCAACCAATCCGGAAAGTTTGGTAGCATATTCAATAATGGAATAATTGCCGCTGCGGCATATTTATCTTTCAATAAAGCTTCTTGAAGAACTCTCACAGGCAGATTGCGAGGGCTTAAATTCAATTCAATACAGATAGCAGCAGCCATTCCCGCAGCTTGACCAATACCCATGACTACAGGTTGCAATCTAGTTGCCCCCGACGCAATGTGTGAGACAGAAATATTCTTTTCGCATACTAATAAACCATCTGTTTCTGTAGGAATTAAACAACGGTAAGGAATTGTGAAAGGAGTTCCCGTCCTCCGTCCTCCCCAAAGGATAGATTTAGGTGAAACCTGAAACTCGACACCCGGATAATGGTGATCGTTAGGATAGTTACCAATAGCAATTGCATCTTCATTCAAAGATGCAACTATACCTCCAGCCATTGGCAAAATATCCTGTTCTCGCACAGTCGTGAGTCCTACCAGACGACGGCTTTCCCGGTAGTAGGGGTGAAGGGCGAAGGAGGAGTGGAGGGAGGGAGAGAGGGAGGGAGAGAGGGAGAAAGGGAGGGAGGGAGAGTGGGGGAAGATATTTGGTGCTAAACCGTAGCGACGACCAACTTGATTTTGGATAAAACGGGCAAAATTTTGGCTGTGCCAGCGGCATTCTTGAAGAAATTCGCGCCGCGTTTCTTCTGTTTGTATCAATCGCCCCAATCCTTTGCCATAGTCATTGCCACGAATGGGCCAGTTAATCATAAATAGACCTCCTGGCAAGCGACCGTAATTCAAAAATTGTTCTGCACCATAGTCATCCCAAGCGCCAGCAAACTGTGATGGATCGTCGTGAGGCGCGGCGGGAATTTCTGGGGCGATCGCTTCCCCAAAATCTTGCATGATCACAACCCAAGTGGGGGCTTGCACTGGATATCTTTGTGTGATATTATCAAGCTTCGCTGGGGCACTGGGTTCTCTCCACTCAGACTGCAATTCCCAGCCCCAGCGTAATGGCACTTGCGCTAAAGCTAGCAAATCTCCTAATTCTGTCGCGTCTAGAGTCACTTTGGCTTTAACAGTAAAATCTGCAAACCGAACGCCGGTTAGGCAATTTCCCTGGCGGAAAACCTCCAACGGCACTTGTCCTGTAATCCAAAGCAGGTTGGGCAATTCCTGCACCCAATCTGCAAAAATCTGTGCCCCAATACGGGGATCGTAACTAAAAAAGCTGACCCAGCAATTGTCTAATCCTCCCGGCTGTCGGTGCTGCAATTCTCGTAAAAAGGCACCCCATAACCCTGTCTGAAAAGCTTCTAATTCATTGCCATCCGGCGCAGATACTCCGGCTGAGGTTAGCATTCCCCCTAACCAAGGAAATTCACTCACCAGGATAGTTTTTGCCCCTCGTCGCGCTGCTTGGATGGCGGCGGCTGTTCCTCCTGTTCCGCCTCCGACGACTAAGACATCGGCTGTGTATGTTTGATTAACCATCGCTTCACCTCTGGTAAATAGCTGATAATTTTCCTGTAGCCACGACTTCCAGTCCCTAGGGCAAAAGATGCGGACTTGATATGATTACCGCGAATGTTAGGCACTTTCCTCACACAGACAAGATTGATTGCCTGATTTAGTCTATTGCGTTTATGTAATACAATGATTATTGTAACTTGGCAAAAATTACCCAAATACCAAACATGACCATCATATTGGGGAATAGTGCATCAGTAGAGTCAGTCGTAGCTCAAGAAAAAGAAGCTCAAACTTTCAAGGAACTAGAGCGCATACTACAAACAGAAGGCTCCAAAGTGAAACTACTAGGAGCCAATGGAGAGCAAATTGATATTCCTGAGTCGCTTCATCAGGTGTTGCATCATGTCGTTCAAGCTTTTGTTAAAGGTCGGATTATCTCTATAATTCCGGAAAATTGTGAAATGACGACACAACAAGCAGCAGACTTTCTTAACGTCTCACGCCCTTATCTAGTTAAGTTACTAGAGCAGGGAGAAATTCCTCATATCAAAGTGGGAACACATCGACGAGTTCCTTTCCAGGATTTGATGAAATATAAGGAACAGCGAGATAGTAAACGTCGGCAAGCACTTCAGGAGCTTATTGAGATGAGCGAAGAAGCTGGCTTGTATGAGGATGAAGAGTAATTGTGACATTAGTAGAGTATAATTACTATGCCCAGCGCTCTCCTAGATGCCTGTGTCTTGTTTCCGATGTATCTACGCGATACCTTGCTATCTACTGCTGAAGCTGGTTTGTACGTACCTTATTGGTCGCAGAACATCTTAGATGAAGCAATGAGCAACCTCATCCTCAAAGGGAAAGTATCCGTTGAACAAGCTCAGAATCTTCAGCAAACATTGAAAGCAGCCTTTCCGGAAGCAATGGTTACAGTGCTTGCAGAACTAGAAGCAGTTATGACGAATAATCCTAAGGATCGTCATGTTCTTGCTGCTGCGGTAATGGCTAAGGCTAGTATCATTGTCACCCATAATCTCACAGACTTCGATGCTAACGCTTTGACACCGTGGGAAATCAAAGCATTTTGACCAGATGAGTTTTTGAGTCACTTATTCGACGACTATCCTGAAGAAATGGTTGAAGTCGTACGTCAACAGGCTCAAAAGTATAAAAGACGCCCGTTGACTTTTGCCGAACTACTGACTTTGTTAAGTGAACTACCCAACATCCATCTGAGTACAGATAGGGTGTGGGCTTCCCAATTCAATGGAGATTGCCTCAGACTTCATGGATTTTTTACGTCCTGAAGACTTTGGTCTTACATCTCCTCCAAGGGCAGAAGCGCTAGTTCCTAACGCCAAAATTCGCAATCCTTCGTTTCTAATATTTATTGCAGCATTGATGTCTCTATCATGCTGTTTCTGGCAGTGTGGACAATCTACAAATCTAACTCCCAATGAATCATATCCTTTTTGC
Organism: Scytonema sp. HK-05; assembly: GCF_002368235.1. Taxonomy (GTDB): domain Bacteria; phylum Cyanobacteriota; class Cyanobacteriia; order Cyanobacteriales; family Nostocaceae; genus Kalymmatonema. The sequence continues at coordinate 8,489,107 of NZ_AP018194.1, forward strand.
AGCATTGGGATTGGTAGTAGAGTCTCGCTACAAAGCTGAGAAGATGGGAAGAAACGATTTATTTCTTGATAGGTGTGACCAAATCTTTCCGCTTTGTATTTGAGCATGGTTTGAAACATTCCCCAACCTTGGTCTGATATCGATTTTGCCAAGTTGGGATTTTTAACCATGTTCTTAACCGCCAAATCTTCTACACAAATCACTTGGTTTTCGTATGCTATTTTGCGAGATAGCTTGTGTAGAAAGTCTTCCCTGACTCTCGCTATAATGCTCGTAACTTTTGCAACTAAACGTTTAGCTTTCCGACGTTTTTTAGATGTTTTATCCGTCTTCCTGGCTAATTTCTTTTGTTTTCGTTTTCTATTCTTTTCTAAGAGCGCTAATTGCTTTTTAGGTAGGTCGTATTTTGACCCCTCCGAAGTTATCGCAAAATTTTTCAATCCCAAATCAACTCCAATAGCTTCTCTAATTGCTACTACTGGTGTATCCTCTTGGTTAAAAACAATAGAAGCATAGTACCTACTATCTGCACTTTTTGAGATTGTTACAGTCGTGAATTTTGCATCCGGTAGTTGTTTGTGGAACACAGTTTTCATTAACCCCAATAACCCTGGAAACTTAATTACAGAATCATCTGGCATTAGTTTCACATTTTGGGGATACTGAATAGATTGCTTACCATGTTTAGATTTAAAGTTAGGAAATTTAGCACGTCCTTCAAAGAAATTGACAAAAGCGCTTGAAAGATTAAATGTGACTCGTTGCAAGACTTGACTGTACGCAAGTCCCAACCATTCATATTCTTTTTTCAATCCCGGAAGCAATTTATCCATTGCTGCTTTAGAAAGACCTTTCCCAGTTTCTTTATACGCGCAAGTTGTGGCATTAAGCATATAATTCCACAACCATCGAGTATTCCCAAAACACTGAGCTAGATAGGATTCTTGCTCGTCTGTAGGATAAATTCTAACTTTAACTGCTCTATACATGGTATCGACCTTACCGTGTTGACGTGTTCATGGTAACATAGACAATGAGAAATATGTCAACTCAAAATAAATATTTTGCTCGTTTCCTCCATGTCCTCTTCCCTCGCTATCGCATTGGTCAGAGGACAGTCGTCAACTCACGCGCAATTCATCTCAACACTGACCTGGGTACAGCTACAGTGTGAGCCTTCTTGCTGTTAAAGGTAAGAAAGATGGAGCTAATTTACAGCAATTTGTGAACAAAGTTATCTCAAGCATCAGTGATGACGTTGTTTAAATTGCAACAAACTATCAATACAGACTAAATTTCGTAGCAATTAGCATAAAGAACGCCCTAAGTGTTACATCTATTATCGTTGACCAGTGAGAATTCAACGTGAAAGCACAGGTATTTAGAGGCGTTAATCAACTTTCTTACGAGGATATCCCCGTACCCACCCTGGAACCCGATGAGGTGCTGGTACAGGTACAAGTCGTGGGGTTGTGTCAATCGGATATAAAAAAAATTCGTTATCCCCTGTATGAACCGCCGCGCATTTTTGGACATGAAACTGCTGGAACTATTTCAGCCGTGGGTTCTGAGGTAACAGGCTGGCAAGTTGGACAACGGGTGGCGGTGATGCACCACATCCCCTGTATGCGTTGCGCCTACTGCCTAAATGACAATTTTTCGATGTGTGATGTCTACAAAAACATTTCCACCACAGCAGGGTTTAATGCTAGCGGCGGTGGTTTTGCTCAATATGTCAAAGTTCCCGGTCATATTGTGCGTAATGGAGGATTGATTCCCATTCCTGATAATATAAGTTTTGAAGAAGCAAGTTTTGTAGAACCGACTAACTGCTGCCTCAAAGCAGTCAAAAAAGCCCAAATTGCCCCAGGTCAAACGGTTTTGGTTACTGGTGCTGGACCAATTGGGTTAATGTTTATCATGTTGGTGAAGTATTTCGGGGCGAAGGCGATCGCCACAGATTTACTTCCATCCCGCATCGAAAAAGCTTTGAATGTGGGCGCAGAAGCAGCATTTGATGCCCGTGACGCCAATTTACCCAAAAAAATTCAGGACTTGACAAATGGCATGGGTGTTGATACGACTCTGCTTGCTGTTCCAAGTGAGAAAGCTTTCTTTCAAGCCCTCGACTGTACCCGCAAAGGTGGCAAAATCCTGTTTTTCGCGGAGTTCCCCGATGAAGTGGAAATTCCGGTTAACCCGAATATTCTTTACCGTCGGGAGATTGATTTGATGGGCAGTTACAGCTCATCCTACCGCGTTCAAAGTCTAGCGGCTGATATTGTGTTTAATCGGCGCATTGATGTACAGGCGTTGATTAGCGATCGCTATCCATTACAAGATTTATCAGCAGCAGTGGAACAAGCGATCGCACCCACTCCAGAAACGTACAAAATTTTGATTTATCCCTAGTTATTACCTTGGAGAGTAGGGATTGTTAGTTGTGAGTTGTTAATTGTAGAGACGCGCTCTCATGAAAGCGTCTCTACTTCCCAAAACACCCAATCGGTAAACTCAATGCTTGTCATCTTAGTCGCAGTTCTCGCCTTTTATGTTGCTTGGAATCTTGGTGCAAACGATGTTGCTAACGCAATGGGAACTTCCGTGGGTTCCAAGGCTGTTACTTTAAAACAAGCACTGATAATTGCTGGGGTGTTAGAGTTTACGGGTGCAGTCCTGTTTGGACACGAGGTATCCCAAACCCTAGCGACGAAAATTGCCAATCCAGCTTTATTTGCCGATACACCGCAAATGCTAGTCACTGGAATGGTGGCGGTGCTGCTTTCTGGTGGTTTGTGGTTGCAAATTGCCACATCACGGGGTTTGCCTGTATCATCTTCCCATGCCGTTGTTGGTGCGATCGCCGGATTTAGCTGGGTTGCTTTGGGAGTGAGTGCGATTGATTGGTCATCAATTGGGCGAATCACTATAGGCTGGATTGTCACTCCATTTATAAGTGGCACAATTGCCGCTTTATTTTACAGTCAAATCAAGCGCTGGATTCTGGAGCAACCAAATCCACATACGCAGTTAGAGGAGTGGATTCCTTGGTTGAGTGCGCTTTTGCTGGGGGTATTTGGTGTCATTGTGTTACCATCACTGACTCAACCGATCACAGATTTTTTGATTTCGCAAGTTGGTTTAAAAATACCCGTTCATGATATTCCACTGGTGGGTGGTGCTGTAGCAGCAGTTGGACTGACTCTGTACAGCTGGCGACAGTTAGAAGACAAGGGGACAAAGGGAGATTCAATCCAAAATTCAAAATCTAAATTCCTGAACCCTGTTGAAGGGTTATTTGCTCGATTTCAATTGCTTAGTGCTTGTTTTGTTGCTTTTGCTCATGGTTCTAATGATGTGGGAAATGCGATCGCCCCTCTGGCTGCTATTGCTTACATCAATCGCACTGGCACGGTACCCACAGACGACATCAACATCCCCATCTGGATTTTAATACTTGGTGGTGCTGGAATTGTCTTTGGTTTAGGCATTTGGGGAAAAAAAGTCATCGCCACCATCGGCGAAAGTATTATTCCCCTGCAACCCAGTAGCGGATTTTGCGCGGAACTAGCAACTGCCACGACTATCCTACTTGCCTCTCGGTTGGGTTTACCCGTCTCCACCTCCCATGCTCTCGTCGGTGGTGTTGTTGGGATTGGATTGGTGCAAAACATGAAATCAATTCAATTCAAGACTCTCCAAGGAATTGCCGGCGCATGGCTGATTACAGTTCCCTTGAGTGCAGCCCTCAGCGCTGCTATCTTTACAGTGCTGAGGGCTGTATTTTGAGTACCGAAAAAGTTTGGAGTTGTGAGTAGTCGCTTATCCTTGACTAAATAAACAACCCAGAATCGACGTGAAAAAACTCAGCCAAAGCCTTAGCCTCTACCCTACCAATTTTTTGCTTACCCTTAATTATTTCAGAGACAACGCCACTCGACCCTAGAATTTCTACCAAATCAGCTTGTGTTAAATTCCGTGCTTCCATGAGATGAAGTAGCATAGAATGAGGTGTTGACTGCTCGATAGGATAATGCTCTTGTTCGTACTTTTCAATCAGAGCAATTAACAGATTGTACAAGGTTGATTCTTCCAATGTTCGGTTTGGTCGATGTGCTAACTCCTCAGCTAAGGCGATCGCTTGCTCGTTTTCTTCGTCATTCTTAATGACCTTGGGTTGATATTGAGCCAGTAAACTGCCATAAGTTTCAGAGTTAAAAGTAAGGGTCATTTTTCCATTTATCCTTATCGTATTCTGCGTGTGTCAAGATGAATTTGATAAAAATTGTTTGGTCAGAGTAAACAATATCTACAATCAGTCGATACTTGTTACCTTTAATATTAAAAATGGTGAAGTTACCTACTGCCTCAGCCGCTGGATAAAGTGCCTCAACCTCAGCAAGGTTAGCCCATGTTGCTTTGCTTGCAAGTTTGTACCAGTTGTTGAGGGCATCACAAGAGTCAGCATGAGCTTCACAGAATTCTCGTAGCTTTTTACGACTGATTATGTGGATTGACTCATTACAGCAGTTTTCACTTATTTAGACCACATTTTTTGGCGTTCTTCTTTGCGTCTTTGTGACTTTGCGCGACACAAAAAAGGTCTATTTACCTGAAAATAGCTGTAATCTATAGCAGTTTTATTTGATAGGTAAAAATTATCAACCGCCAAGACACCAAGAGCGCCAAGAAAAGAGAGAAGAGAGAATTTTACGAATGATTTAGGATTGCTATATTCCTACTTTAACCTCTCAAATCGAAAGCACGCAATGGCAGGTTGACTCATGTAGCAAATTGTGGTAATACACAGCAGTTATTACAACGTTGTACTACAAATCAGGCTGATTATTTTATTGCTTTAGAAGTTTTTTGTATACTACCATCTAACTTAAGGCTATCTTTTATCTTCTCCCCAGCAACAAATTGCCGGAAACGCTTATCGCTGGCAATTTCATCAAAATCGATGTCACTTGACGCCTCTTCTTTATAATTAGGATTAATCTCAACTGCCCGTTGCAGATTTTCCAGGGCTAACTCAACCTGTCTTTGCAGTGCATAACAGGCGGCTTTGTTATAGTAAGCACTGGCGTAGTCTGGTTTCATGCCCAAGGCTTTGTCAAAGCTTTCAATAGCTTCGTCATCGCGTCCCAGCCTAACTAAGGCGTAACCTCGGTTATTCCAAGCTTTGTAGGAGTCTGGCTTTAGTTTAATGGCTTTGTCAAAACAAACTATTGCGTCTTCGTATCGTTCCAATTCTTGCAAAGCAAGACCTCTATTGAACCATGCAACAGCATCATCAGGCTTAATTTGTGTCGCTTTCTTAAAAGAAGCAAAAGCTTCCTTGTGTCTTCGCAAATATCCGAATGCTACACCCAAGTCAACCCAAGCTTGATGGTAATCTGGCTTGATTTTCAAAGCTTGTTCGTAGGAGGCGATCGCCTCTTTATACTGTTTCAACCTTCCTAAAACCATACCTCGGTTCAACCAAGCAACAGCGTCTTTGGGGTGAATTTTCACTGCTTGGTTATAAGCAGCAAGTGCATCTTCATAGCGCTTTTGGGAGAAAAGAACATCTCCTTGTTTGAGATAATTATTAACTGTCGGCTCTTGCTGAGTCTCTGTATGTTCTCTAACCTCTGCTTGCTGTGGTACCTCCTGTATTTTTTCCTCTGCTTTAGGAGTAGCAGACTCTGGGATAGAGGCAGAAGCTGTAACCTCAGACAGTTGCTCAAGCATGATATTTTTTCTTTGTTGAGCATCCCTCTCCAATTCAGAAACTTGAGATACAAATTCTGATTCTAATTTTCTTAGCTTCTCAAGGATGTTATTTTTTCTTTGTTGAGCATTCAACTGTAATTCCGAGAATTGAGATGTAAACTCAGCGCCCGATTTCTCTAAATTTTCTATAATTCTTTCTTTTCGTTGTTGAGCTTCAACTTCTAATTGAGACAGGAGAGATGCAAATTCTAAGCGCCATTGCTCCATGTTTTCACGAATCTTGTCTTTTTGCTGCTCAGTATCTGACTGCAATCCTGAAACTTGATCTGTAAACTCGGAACTGGATTTTTCTAAATTTTCCAGTGCCACATTTTTTTCTTGTTCTACACCTGACTGTAATTCCAAAAGTCGCGATGTAAACTCGGAGCGCAATTGCTCCATACTTTCCAGAATTTTGTTCTTTTGCTGCTCCGTCTTAGACTGCAATCCCGAAACTTGATCTGTAAACTCGGAACTGGATTTTTCTAAATTTTCCAGTGCCACATCTTTTTGTTGTTCTACACCAGACTGTAATTGAGACAGTCGCGATGTAAATTCGGAGCGCAATTGCTCCATACTTTCCAGAATTTTGTTCTTTTGCTGCTCCGTCTTAGACTGCAATCCTGAAACTTGAACTGTAAACTCGGAACTGGATTTTTCTAAATTTTCCAGTACCACATTTTTTTCTTGTTCTACATCAGACTGTAATTGAGACAGTCGTGATGTAAATTCGGAGCGCAATTGCTCCATACTTTCCAGAATTTTGTTCTTTTGCTGTTCAGTATCTGAGTGCAATCCCGAAACTTGAACTGTAAATTCCGAACTGGATTTTTCTAAATTTTCCAGTGCCACATCTTTTTGTTGTTCTACACTAGACTGTAATTGAGACAGTCGCGATGTAAATTCCAAGCGCAATTGCTCCATACTTTCCAGAATTTTGTTCTTTTGCTGCTCCGTCTTAGACTGCAATCCTGAAACTTGAACTGTAAACTCGGAACTGGATTTTTCTAAATTTTCCAGTGCCACATTTTTTTCTTGTTCTACACCTGACTGTAATTGAGACAGTCGCGATGTAAATTCCAAGCGCAATTGCTCCATACTTTCCAGAATTTTATTCTTTTGTTGCTGCGTCTGTGACTCTAATTCAGACAGGTGGGTGACAAACTCCGAACTCGATTTTTGTAAATTCTCAAGGGCAACATCCTTTTGCTGTTGAACACCCACTTGTAATTCCGACAGTTCTGATGCAACTTCTGTTTCTAATTTTCCTAAATTTTCAACAGTTATATTTTTTTGTTGTTGGGCTTGCAATTGTAAATCAGAAACTTGAGAGGCAAATTCAGATTCTAAAGTTTTTACCTCTTGTTTAGAGTTCTTGATTGCTGTTTCTAATTCTGCTAATATCTGCTCTTTTGACTGAGATATTTCAACTGGAAGTCTAGATAAATTTTCTTGTTCTATTTTGATTCTTTGTTGAAGTGCTTCTACTTCCTTGTCTAAGTCAGAAGTGATATTTTTCGTTTCTTGAATAAGCTTTTGTGCTTCTTGCTTAACACTGACTAGCTGTTTTTCTAATTCTTCCAGTCCCTGTAGCCGTTCCATTGCTCTATCAACTATCTCACGAATGGCAACCCGTCGCAGGAGCAATAAAGCAGCAATGACTGTGAGTGGAACTACAGTCACTATGGCTAGCCAGACATGAAACAAGATAGTTCTATTAACAGAGTCGCGATCTTCTTGTGTCAGTCGTGGGAGTTCTTGCCGATTTTGATTAGACAGCGCAGGCTGTGGGGAAGAAGGTGTTCTTTGCGCACTGGCAATACCAACGGACAGTAGCACGGGTGAAAAGACTATAGCGCTTCTCAACAATAAGGCGAAGATGACTTGATTCTTGCTCTTCATAAAGATGATCTCTATCCGTTGGTCGGTTTTGGAAGCAGCACAACACATATTTCCAATCTAGCAGTCCTGATTGGGTAATTGAGTTACGTTTGTTGAGAAAAAGATGCTAAGTGGCAATGTGTGGGACAGTACTAGTGCTTAGTATTACATAAAAGAGTGTCCAAAGGGATAAAATGAGCCGTATTTACAATATTTTTCCTAGACTAGAAAATAGTGTTCATAAGGAACAGAATAGCAAAGTCTTTTACAGAGTTTGCCCTGATAAATTGCAACTATTAGGTTGTCACGTTGTTAAGGAACAGTTGGTTATAATTCAGTAGTTTGATGGTTTTTGATATTACTCAGATAAAAGGACTTCACTGACTGCTCTTCGAGGTGTGGGTTTGACTTCAGAACCAAAACCAAGGCGTAGCAATATTTGGGGATAACCAGGTGTATTTAGAAGGGTTCGGAGTTTAGGACGCAGTTGTGCCACTTGTATAGGTTGATTTAAGTACGATGCAGAAACACCAACCGCCTGTCCAAGCAGCAGAACTCTCTCCAATGCCTGTCCAGCACTAAACCAGTGAGCGGGAGTGTCTTCATCGGTTCCTAAAACGGCAAGAATAGGTGATCCAATAGCTAATTCCCGGTCTTTTGCTGCTTGTCCTCTGCCTATGTCGAAGGTACGATTAATATGGGCAACAATGGGCGTGACAAAGTCCAGCAGTTGCCTGACACTTTGGGCATAAGCAGGCATACCATCACGAGTGAGGTTACGACTGGGGTGAATCCATGCAGCGAGTTCGCGACGAAAATGAGGGTTTGCCATTTGAATGCGATCGCCCTCTGCAATTAAATCAGCCACCGCATTGCGAAGGTCTTCGCCTTCAATTGTCGTAAGCCAAGCACCTTCCTGAATTGTAGATGTTCGCATAATAGAAAGCAGCGTTTCTGGAATATCCCAATTTTGGAAGGGTAACCTATTGGTGTGTCGCCTAGTAATTGTCGCGAACAGCAGATGTTCCTCTTCATTTTCCTCTCTGGGGTCGCCTAACCAGACATGAGCTAGCAAATCTGGATCGTCAGGGTTAGGAAAAGTTCTTACTGCATCCGTGTAGCCAAAGTGCCTAATTGCTAACCGTAAATTAAACAGTGCTGCACCGCAACTCATAGTCAATTCCCGGTCTTGGGGGTCACTGACAGCTAAAGCACGGGTTCTATCAGCATAAAGTTCGATAGTTTCGTGAGCGATTTTAAACAGCCAAGGCTGACTATTGTGTCCCGATGGAGCCAGGATTGCATAGTTTAATAAAAATTCTAGTTGTTCCGAAGGACTACCTAATTTAGGAAAGCCACTTTCTGAAATATTCCAAGGGCTGAATGAGTCGGATGTTAAGCTCTTTGACATATACTTCTATTATTAAATAGTCTATTTAAGATTTTTTTATTTTGAAATAAAATATGAGCAAAGAATTAGTAATTCGTAATAAAGCCAGTAATTACGAATTACTAATTACAAATTATGAATTTTAATTTTTAAAAATAACGTTAATATTTTTTTAATTTTTATTATAGCAATTTTTGATTGAATGCGATAATATGTAGGCTCGCCCTACGCCTCTACAATATGGTGTATTCCACACAAATGAAAGCGCCGCACAAAAGGGCAACAGCAAGGCATCAGTTGCAGTGAGAAGGTAAGATGATTTTAGAAGTTGCAATGCTTAATGTTCGCAGCCCAATGGAAAGCGAGTTTGAAGCCGCTTTCGCCAAAGCATCTGCGATCATTGCTTCCATGAGAGGATACATATCTCATGAACTCCACCGCTGCATCGAAGTGCCAAACCGTTATTTGCTTCTTGTCCGGTGGCAAACCTTAGAAGACCATACTACTGGGTTTCGTGGATCACCTGAATATGATCAATGGAAGCAGTTACTTCACCATTTCTATGACCCGTTTCCGACGGTTGAGCATTTTGAAGGAGTATTACGATACCACGACGATAGTACTCAGAACGCAGAACCCAGAGTTAAGAATTTACAATAGCTAACGAAACATCCGTTATATAATGCCTACCCAAAGTTACCCATTATTGGATATCTTTACCTTTGGGCTTCGATTAATTCCTGCTTCACTCTGGAGATGTCGGCATCAACCAGTCCACAGGCTCTCACCGACTAACTGTCGGATGCGTACAAACTTAAATTGATTGCAGCGTTCAAGTCACGGTCGATGACAAATCCGCAATGGTCGCACTCAAACACTCGCTGTTTCAAAGTGAGTGTTTCTTTTTTTGTTCCACAGTTAGAGCAAGTCTTGGAACTAGGGAACCATCTATCAACCACAACAAGTTTTGAACTATACAATTCACACTTGTAGGTTAGTTGACGCCGAAACTCATAAAATCCCATATCAGCTATGGTTTTAGCCAGTTTATGATTAGCTAACATTCCCGACACATTGAGGTCTTCAATCACTACTGTGCCGTGGTTCTTGGCAACCAATGTTGTTAACTTATGCAATGTGTCCTTACGAATGTTCGCTATCTTTCTGTGCAATCTAGCAATCTTTAATTGCGCTTTCTTCCAGTTAGCTGAACCGACAACTTTATGACGATTCAGCCATTGCATTCTGGATAACTTGGCTTCGTACTTTTTGTAAGACTTAGCTCCGTCTACCACAACACCCGTCGAAAGTGTCGCTAGTGTTTTTACTCCCAGGTCAACGCCGACAACGTCGCTGTTAGCGGATACAGCCGCCTCGACTTCAAACCTAAAACTGATAAACCATCTGTCAGCCTGCCTGCTGATTGTGCAAGATTTTGTTAATACCTGTGGTAATCGCTCATACGTTTTGAGAACACCAATTACAGGGACTTGAATCTTGTTGCTACCTTTTATTTTTAGTGAACCTTCAAGTGTAAAAAAGTCACGTTTACCTTTTTTCTTGAACTTTGGGACACCAGCAGTTTTATTGAAACAACGCTTCCATGATTCACGCAAAGCCATTAATGCTTGCTGTGGTGTGGATTTAGAGCATTCATAATACCATTCGTTTTCAGATTTCACTAATGCCACCAACCATTTATGCAAGTCGATGGCAGTAGGGAACTTGATTTTAGAGTCGGGATGGCGAGCGTTGTGGTCGAGAATCTGTTTTGTCAAATTCAATCCCCAATTCCAAGCATGGCGTGCTACACCACAATGCTTCATCAATGCTGTGCGTTGCGCCTTATTGAGTTTTAGCTCTGTTTTGAATCCAAGTAGCAAGGCAACTCCTTTATCCATTCTCTAAATGCTTGAGACATATTCCAGCCTTGTTTGTCTGCGTACGCTTGAAGCTTGTCTAATTCTTGCTGAGTAAGCAAAACCTTAAACCATCTATCTCGTTTAGGCATTTTATTCTTTCACTTTATGGTCTTAATATGACCAAGATTAGACCGTAAAACAAGTAGTGAAAGCCGAATAAAAATGTAAAGCTACCCAAAATTGAGTAGCTATGGGTAGCTTTGTCTAGAAATTAAGTTACAGTTTCATACCCCTAAATTTATTTATGGGGATGCATTCTGATTACTGAGCTCTTCTTAATTATTCTTTGGGTTGAAATTGGTCTTTTTGGGCACCACATACAGGACACACCCAGTCGTCTGGTATGTTTTCAAAGGGTGTCCCTGGTTCTATTCCCCCATCTGGATCGCCCACTTCTGGGTCATATTCGTAGCTGCAGACGTTGCATATATATTTTTCCATCGTTGCCCTCCGTTGATGAAGTGTCTGCCTTGCCTCAATCTTACCTGTATACGGCTTTAATTCGTAATTCGTAATTCGTAATTCGTAATTTAATTGGTTATACGAATTACGAATTATCAATGACGAATTGTTAGCGTAGAGTTGTTAAAGGCACACCTAACCATCCAGCAAAGTTTTCTTTTTGTGCAGCAGAAGGCTTTTCTACTGGTTTAATTTGATACTTTGTCAACCGTGGGGAAGCCAGGGTGACGTTGAGAGTGCACAGTTCGTCTTGATGGAAAATTGTCACTTGAATGATGTCCTTGGGTTGGTAATCTTTGAGGCGATCGCCTAACCCATTCGCGGCTAACCGCAAACCATCAATAGCCAGCAATTCATCTCCTGGATCAATTCCGGCGAATTGTGCGGGTGAACCTGCTTCAACAAACTTAATGATCTCGCGTCCATTCTCACTATGAACCTTGACACCTAAGTAAGGTTCTTCCTCTTTTTCCGCCACCAATTGCAAGCCAAATGGTTCCAGATATTCGTTGAGAGGCAAATCTTCAGTCCCATCAATATAGCGTTTGAAGAAATCACTCAAATTCACACCAGCAATCAACTCAATCACTTCCTGCAACTGTTCTGGGGTGTAACCAATTTCATCTTTGCCAAATTGATGCCACATTGTCACCATGACATCGTCAAGCGATCGCTGATTTTTGTGTTGCGAACGAATCAGCAAATCTAGCAACAACGACACGACTTCGCCTTTTAAATAGTAGGAAATTTGGCTATTGCCGCTATTGGCATCCTGACGATACAGTTTAATCCAGGCATCAAAACTCGACTCCGAAAGCGGTTGTACCTTCCGTCCTGGAGTCGTTTCATAGCGACTAATGTCTTTACTCAAATTATTCAAGAATGACTTCGCGTCATAAATTCCCGCCCGCCAGGGAATCAGCAAATCGTAGTAACTTGTCGTCCCCTCACAAAACCACAGTGATGATGTATAGTTTTCTTGGTCGTAATCAAAAACTTCAAACGCTTTGGGGCGAAGACGCTTAACGTTCCATAAGTGAAAGAATTCGTGTGCGACCAATTGCAAGAAGCGGTCGTACTTTTCGCGATCGCGAAAACCATACCGCTGATAGATGAGCGAGCAGCAGTCTTTATGCTCCAAACCACCATAAGCCTGAGCAAATAAATGCAACAGAAACACATATCGTTGATATGGCAACCCACCAAACATTCGTGCTTCTACTTCGATAATTTTCTTAATATCAGCAATCATCTGCTGCACTTGGTAATTGCCTTTTCCCCAAATTGCCAGTTCATGGGGTTTGCCCAAGACCTCGAAGTGATGTAACTGGTGGATACCAATTTCAAAGGGACTATCTACAAGGGTGTCAAAATCTGAAGCACAAAAAGTGTTTGCCTTGTGTGGAACTGGTGGTAATGCTGTAGTGATCTGCCATTCTGGGTGTGGCGGTACAACAGTTACCTGAACTGATTGCTCCTCCCAGCCAGGTATTCTAAAAAACAGTGCCGCACCATTAAAATAGCCGTGGCTAGAGTCCAAGTGATTTGTTCGCACTGATAGCTCATTGGCAAATATGCGGTAATGTATAGTTATCTCTGAAACATCTTTTGTTTCTACCTGCCAGTGATTTTTACTGATTTTCTGCCAAGACAAAGGCTTGTCGTTAGTAAAAGCAGCAAAATATTGTAAGTGCCTAGCATATTCTCGCACTAGGTAGGACCCTGGTGTCCACACCGGCAATTTCAAATCTAAAATCGGCGATAGGTAGCCCACCAGACGCAACGTCACTTCAAATAAGTGGGTTTCTGGCTTGGGCATTGCCACCTGATAGTGAATCGTCGGCGCGGTTTGCTTGCTGTAAGTGTTAGTGCGAGGTGCAGTTGCTTCAGTCATCTTTGGTTGTAAGTAAGAATTCTGAGTTATGAATTATTAGTTAATAGTTAATAGTTAATAGACAATAGTCAATAGTTGCAAGTCATAAAGCTAGCTTACTGCTTTTTTCTCAGCACTTAACACTTATTTATACTTTACCAGCTAAATGGAGCAACTGTTTGAAATTGATCCGATAAACTACTTGATTGGGAGTGTCTTTTTTTTATCCAACGGTTTTCGTACAGCTTTTCCATAATTTTAGTGGTTTCTAAGGGCGCTGATTTGTCTCACGTTTGCACTCATCTCTAAAGGGTATCTTATGTATTTCCCTAACATTCTGCGAGGCTTGATCGCAGCTTTCTCCTAAACTAACAAGGGTAGTAACAAGGGTAGTAACAAGCGTGTGAGCAAGTTTCGCTTCAAACCTCTATCTGTATGTTTTGCATCAAAATTTTACAAAAAATTGAGTCACGAACTGGAAAGAATAATAATTTGCTACTATACGTTTTTCCAACCGTAATCTTTGACAGAGTACAATATCAAACCTTGCACCTACTGAGCTACCAGCTTTTAGGTAAATCTATGTAGGTTTCCATTACAACATAATCTCTCGGAAATTGAAATCAGCGGTTTCACTGAGATATAGCAGTTCTGGCGTTGCCTACAAGACGGCTAGGGGCACAGCATTGCTGTGCCTCTACAATCCTGATTTGCACTTAATTGAAAAAGCCTATAATTGCAGCGACGAGAAATAAGTGTTCAGTCATTGTAGTCATACGCACAGAGGCAGATCGCTTCAATAGGTAAATAAAAGTTAAAAAAACTACAAATAATTAGGAGATTGTTTAGGAATTGGAAATGGGTAATCGTTGGTCAATAGTCAAGAGCCTATAGTTTTGTAGCTAAAAGCTAGTAGACTATGAACTTAAAATCTTAGACCAATTACCAATTTCCTTTTCAGAAGTCCCTCAGTCTTCACTTCTCAAACCTTGGGCGACCAGGTAGACTTTAGTCCATTCACCCATTGCCTGATGGGATTTGAGTTTTAACTGAGAAGCTGTGTCTTCTATGGAATGACCAGCTTTACGCAACTCCAAGACAGAGCGCTGCAAGGGAGTTAATTGTTCATGCAATTGCTGCCACTGCTTTGGCGTCAGTCCTAAGTTGTGTTCTTTCAAGGAAATTGACAGCCAGCTATCCACCAGTTCTGGTTTACCTTTAAGGGCAAACACGCGTACAGCGTGGTAACTGATTTTTTCTCGCAGTCGGTATACATCCTTGATTGGCTTATTTAATTTTCTGGCAATCTCATCTTGAGGCTTTCCTTGCAGGTAAAGTCGCAGCCACTCTACAGCTTCTTGCCCAAGATTTTCTTGTAAATAATCCTCAAATTCCTGCTTAACTGTTTGACGCAGTGCAAGTTGTTCTTCGAGCTGTTGTGCTTCTTGATATTCGGCTATTGCCTGAGTATCGACCAAGTTGACTCGATTGTCGCTGTCATCTGTGAGAATTTCCTCAGAGACAAGTCTGACTAAGTCATTGGTTGGCACTTGGGTTAAGCCACCACGTTGAGTTCTCCTCAGATAATTTACAAAACGATACACCAACAGTGGTTGATTGCGTATTGGTCGCAAACAATATTCTTCTACACTGGCAAACAGCAGAGCATTCTTTAACCGATCATCAGTTGTAGCTTCTGTAATGTCAGCCATTTGCTGTTGTATGTAGTTATCACTTTGGAGTAGTTCTTGGATCACTTCTTGCAGCACATCCAGCACTGTCCGGGAGCGATCGCGACTCAGCGAGATCCAAGTCTGAATCTTATGGCGTAATGTCACCAAACTCCCCAACCGAGTGATCAGGTTGCGGTAAGCACGTTCTCTGCCAATTCCTAAGTAGCGCTGACGCAAAATTTTGTAGCGGTACTCCATTGCTTGTTTGGCGATATCCAGTTCCTTTGCGTTAAGTGTCTCATACCGAGCTAAGTCACTTCCCAAAAGCCATTTGACTATACTTTGGCGATTGGCAACACTTTGTTCTGGACATTCCATAGCCAGCAGCTTTTGCCAATATTGCGCCAGTTTTTCCGCCTCCAAAACCATAGTGAGATTGCGCTCCTCGAAACCCTGTTTTAAAGTTTGCATCACAACCCCCTTTTATTCCTGTTTATTTTTTCATTAACAACTACACCTAATTTAATGATGTCCATGATGACATTTGATGTGTTTCCACTTTTATTACGTTTTGACTGACTAGATTTATGCAGGAAGTTCTAAGTTTTGATGCATCCACACAATCAAAGAACTACGGAAAATGAACCTTTGTGAGCTATTCTCGCCACTTTCCCTAAATTTAAACTTTTGTAAACTAGGAGATGTTGTGTTAACGAGGGCAAAAGCAATTTCCCTTGAATGTACGAGGATGCTAGGTATTCTGATGAGGGGTTAGGAAAAACTAACATTTTGCACCTGATACCTGCTGGCTAATTTGATTCACCTGTTTCGACGTTGTTTTGCCAATCTATGTTTCACCTTCTATTCCCTATCGGAAGTATACAGTCTTGCCATTTTTGATACTAATACTTAAGCGCTAATGTGTATTTATGATAACTTCAAGCCAGAAGAGGGCTTGCTCCTTGAAAAAAATTTTATTATATGCATTATCCCTTACCCGATTTGCTGAAGGTCAGTTCAGCTTGGAAGCTAACCTTTGTCTATTCTTAAATAGATATAAGCAAAATCAACTTATGCAGTTTTGGGATGGAAAAGCGAAAGAATGCCTACAAATCTCTCACAGACTGAACTAACACCTCAGCCAACAAAGAAACCGTCTTGAGCAGTATCATTTCCACCAGACAACGAGCGATTTGTAAAGTGCTTAAATCCTAGGGGTATAGCATTTCGATGTTCAAACGCGGAGCGGATTTTATTCTATAGGTTTTTACCCGCTTCTATCCGCGTTGGGAATACTGGGATTTTAAAAGACTTACTAGTCGTTCGCCAGGCAACAATTGACGAATCAGGAGTTGTTGTCAATCAGGAGTTTGGTAAACCACTTGTAGAAGTTTCACAAATCCATCATCATTTCATCACATCAAACAAAATGGTATTGGTGAAAAATAAGAAAAAGCAATAGCTTTTATCATTTATTGAATTTTTTTGTGAATGTAAAATATATCATTCCTCTTCAGATTAGAAACAATAGTATACTATATTATTTTGAAAAAGCGACGAAAAATTTAGAAGTACCCATGAGGGTACTTTTATAATCTCCTGGATGTTGAAAAAGCTAGGTTAAGAGCGAACATCCTCATAAAACTGCTTCAGGTATTGTGGCGAAACGCCCAAACCCCAAAGAAAGCCAATATAAAGATATATGGCTGTGGCTTTCAGGAAACCCCAATGTGCCACACGGCGATCGCTACTTAGGACAACGCGGTTCACCAGGTGGATTCGCCCCTGCTGCACCAGCTTCAGGCATAAGTCAGCTTCTTCCATAATTGGAAGATTGCTGTCAAAACCCCCAGATTTCCAAAAATCCCCACGGCGTGCAAAAATGACTTGATCCCCAAATAACAAACGCAGTCCTTTAAAGAACAGGTGTGGGCGAAAAAGCAATGGCGCGTAATAACTTTTTACAAAATTGTGTAGTGACACTCCCCAACGCGTAGTTTTCTCACCTGTCATTAAAGAAATAAAACCTCCACCAGCAACAGTTTTGTCTACTAGTGTTTGTTCAATGATTGCCACAAGGTCATCTGGAACCAACGTGTCTGCGTGCAAAAAGCAGAGGATTTCTCCCGTTGCAACTTCCGCGCCTTGGTTCATTTGTGCAGCGCGTCCGCATTTTTTGGCAGCAATGACGGAAACTCCTGCTTCGTGGGCTATAGCGACAGTTTCGTCAGAACTGCCACCATCTATAACCAGCACCTCACGAGCGGCGGGTACCAGTATACTGAGATGGCGTAGTGTGCGTCCGAGACATTGAGCTTCATTGAGGGTGGGGATAATAATCGAGACACTAGACATAAATTAGTCATTAGCCATTAGTCATTGTAGAGACGCGCCATGGCGAGCCAGCGCCCTTTGGAGGGTCTCCCTCCGCAGGCGACTGGCGGCGCGTCTCTACATCTTTGTCATTAGTAAACATTAAAAAAGTTGGTTCTCATGTCTTTTTGACTGTGAACTACCGACTATTGACTAAACTACTAACTACCTGCGTACGATAGGATTTTCCACCGCTTGTCTGTACTCTTGCACTTGGTCTGTGTAACCGATAGGCAGAACGGCTTCGACGTTTTCATGGGGACGAGGAATAATGACCCAAGATTCCAAGGTACCGCCATGAACTTGTTCTACTGCCGCAATACCAGCTTGCATGGCGGTTTTTACCTCAGATACATCCCCACGAATATTAACTGTAAAACGAGCGCTACCCACTCTTATATAACCTACGAGGGTGACTCGACCAGCTTTGACCATCGCATCTGCCGCTGCAAGCACGGCAGGAAATCCCTTTGTTTCTATCGATCCAACTGCCTGTAGTGACATTGCTTATCTCCTAAATAAATAATCAAGTAAGTAGATCGGGTAAGACAGGGATATCGCTCCCCCCTTTCCCCTATTAAATTTGAGGGTACAACTTTAAGAGCACTCGACTCAAGCAAGTCACTATGCTTACTGAAGAAGTAGCTTTATAGAAGGTGTTCGCACCCATCGTAAGCGTATATTTTTTTTGATGGCAGTACAAGTAGATCAATATTTGGCTTGATAGTAGCTTGATACTAGCTGTAAATCGTCAGGACTACAACGCAGGTAAAAAAGTCAAAGTATAAAAGTCCTTTAAGAAATGGTCAATTTGCGTCAGTCCCCGCAACTTTGCCCAACAGATGGAAGTGTTACGCAAGTTTGGCGAAGTTGTTTCGTTACAGCAATTAAACCAGACATTGCAACAGGGCAAGACTCCTCAATCTGTGACACACCCATTTTTATCTTTTTTACCAGTCGATAGACAGAAGCAGGAGATTCAAGAGAGCAAAACTCGTCTTGAGGAGATTATAGGACAACCAGTGGTGAGTTTTGCATATCCCCACGGCAACTACTCAGAGGAAACAACAGCTTTAGTGCGGGAAGCGGGATTTACCAATGCTTGCACAACCTATCCTCGTACTGTACGGCGGTGGGGTTGGGCAAGGAACAGTGCCGGAAGCGATCGCTTGAAATTACCTCGCGTTGTCGTCAAAGATTCGGATGGAGAAGAGTTTGCCAAACAGTTGTCTGAGTGGAGAGCAAGTTGAATGGTGCATGAAATCGCACCTTTTGAGGGGTGCGACCTAATATAAATTCCTAGCGAGAAGGCTTTGACTGGCGCAGAATCAGAACTACAACTACTCGAACCAACCCAGTCAGAGAGCTAATTAGGATAGCGATGAGGATAGCTGACGGTGTTACGCTGTACATCCCTGAACAAACAGGGCATACGCGATAGCAATCCCCTCACTACTAAGAGCAAGGGAAAAGGAGCCGTCCCTCAAAGCCCGGATCATAATGTTCCGATCGCCTGCTGCGGAAGCTCCAGTCGAATCGCTACTGGATTCAACTGGATGCTCTAGAACGATTGCTCAACTCTGACCAACCGACTGAATTTGCAGATTCTTATTGGCTAACGTTTTTCCAGCTGTGTCTCACTAGTATCCAATTCCAAAGTCTGCTGGTGCTAACCTCTCAAGCGTTACCTAAGAAGATGGCAGTGCTGAAAGATCGTAAGTTTTGGCATTGGGCAGAGCTAAAGGGATTATTATCGTCAGAATGCTTAGATTTATTCGCCAAGCACGGTATTTCCGCCAGTGAAGAAAATACACTCACGTTGAGCAAAATTGGGCAAGCCTATGAAGGGCACCCGCTTGTACTCCAGGTAATTGCGGGGGAAATTTGCGAAGACTTCGATGGCAACGTTACTCAGTATTGGGAACGCTATGGCGATGAGTTTGAACAAGTGGCACGAAAACTAGAAGCAAAACGAGTTGATTCGTTTCTCTACAATCAGGAGCTTAAGGAACGGGTGCGCGAACGGGTAGAAGAATCGCTGAAGCGACTTTCATCTGATGAGAGGAGTTAGTTCAGCAAGCGTTAGCATCACCAGATGAAATTCGACGTAGCAGCAGGGATGCTGAAGTTTTCTTGTTTTACCTAATGCGACGAGAAAAACGTTGGGTTGTGGCAGTTGCTCGACGCTTAAATGGAGAAGGTTACTTAATTACGGCTTATCAAACGGATGCGATAAAAGAGGGCGAAACGATATGGCTCAGATAAAGGTCTTTTATGAACCAGAAATGGAATTATTAACTGTGTTTTGGCAATCCCCAAGAAAAGAGCAAATCAGCACTGAACTTGGAGATGGAGTGATTCTCATCAAAGATGCAACAAGTGGTGAGCCGATTGGTTTAGAAATTCTCTCTTACCGTCCTGGAGACAACCGCTTTGATGCGGTAAGCGTTGAGTTGGGTCAATTGAGTTCAGTCCAGTAGCTAACTGAACAAATCTCCCACAGTAAGATTGAAATCTTGGACAAACTCTGGCACATGCAAACGTGCTTCTGGTTCATCAAAAACATCCTTCGCTACACCGGACAGCTGGTTTGAGCGTTAGCGGTGTCCCATTTGCCAGTTACGTTATTCGGAACGGTTCTGATTTTTGAGTGAAATGGATCGGCAGAATACTTTCTACATTCTCTGGCGGATTAGGGACGATGTAGTGGGTGATAACGTGACCACCATTAGATTGATTACCTGCTTCAATACCCGCCTCAACTGCTCTTCTCACCTCAGCAGTGTGTCCCCGAACGGCGACTAACATCCGAGCGCTTTCCGCTAGCCCATAATAGACAATGGTGACTGCAGCAGCTTTCACCATTGCGTCCGCTGCTGCTAGCACAGCCGGAAAACCCTGGGTTTCAATGACTCCAACCGCCATTGGCATGGCTTTATACTCCAACAATTGGTGATATTCATTGTACAAGGAAGCACTCACAATTGCTGAACACACTTCCAACTAAAAAATCTCCAATTTGTAGTAATCCTAGAAACAATGGTGGGTTACGGCGCACTTAGTCCTGTATGGAAAACCTCGACTGTCATGCGCCTAACCCACGTTACACAATGGATAATTTATTTGTTGGAAATCCCTTATCACCCAATCCCTAATCCCCAGTCCCCTTTACGATTAATTTGTAGGTGCACTGGTGGCTCGTGTATCTATGAATGCCTGAGAAACTTTCGGTACATACCAGTTGATCTTCTCACCTTTTCCCAGTGGAGTTACAGGAACATTGAATTCAACTGCTCCCGTACCTTGATTTGTTGTCAAAACTAAGTTGGTTCCTTTCGGCACTTTAATGACAGCACCACCCGTCAATTCTTGATTTTGTCCGTCAGGGGTAAGGGCGATCGCCGTGACATCATTTGGTATATAAACTCCCTGACAGTCCCAGTTGCTCTGAGTTGTTTGACCATTCCCTAAAAAATACAATCCTGCATCGTAGGGAAAATCATCATCATCAACATTTTTTGGTAGGGGTCCGTAGACAGCGAGAGTCTTTCCTGTTTCATTCCGGCACTGTCCCCAGTTGATCCCCGACTCGATAGTGTATTTTTGAAACTCTAGCTCATTGAGTCTAGTTTCGATTTGCTCTGGCGTCAAATCTTCAAGTTGCGTTTGTGTATTTTTCACTGAACGCAACTGATTAATCTCTTTAGTCAATGCTTTGTATTCAGGGCTTTTAGTAAATTTTGGTGCATCTGCCAAAGAAGGCTCAGCAAAAACTAAATTTGCCAACAATATTAGCACCATCAAAATACATTTGAAAGCTTTCATGACTTTTACCCAAAATGATTGACAAAAACATTTTTAACCTTATGTCTTATGAGCAGAATTCGCAACATTGTACTTACTGCGTACTTACTGCCACTATGGCTCTGCGACTTACGCCTTTGTCTTACTAAGTTAACAGCTTACAATACCATCTATACTGATTTTTTACAACCTTAATAAAAAGTTAATTATAGAAAGTATTTTTACGCTTACCGTATCTCTGCAATTTGCCTTGAGCTAGCCATACAGATACTTTGATGATTCACCAGGGCTAAATTTGAAGTTACTCGATTGGGATTTTATGTATTATCTGTTACTAAAATTTTGTAGTTTAAAAGACTTATTATCCTAAAAAAACAAAATTGAAGTATTCCGATGCACTTTATGTAAATTACGCTTTTTTAAAGCAAGCTGATTTTTCATCTATCAAAAGACTTGATTATAAAAATGACATAAGGTAGGATTTAGTTTGCCAAGAAAACTAAACATAACAACTAAGTTCATTTCATTGTTTAAAAGAAATCAGTTAGAATTGTGTTGCCAAAATATTTGATTCAAAAGCTCTTTAATAATTCCGCAAATTCCTATCTTTATATGCGCCTTTCCCAAGTTTAAAACTAGCAAAATGAAAAAGGAAATATCATTGCATGACTAGTGCTCATGGCTTAAAGACAAACTGTCTATCCTTTGGAGAAGTACTAGCGCAATCGTTTGCCGTCATAGCTCCCACGACAATCCCAGCATCCAACATCGGCTTAATCGTAGCACTGTCAGGAAACGGCACCTGGCTAAGCTTTCTCATCGGCTTGCTTGGGCTAGTGTTTGTCAGCATCAACATCAACCATTTTGCTAGTCGTTCAGCTTCGCCTGGCTCACTTTACTCGTATATTGTTAAAGGACTAGGTCCAACAGCAGGTGTGATTTGCGGCTGGAGTTTGGTCCTGGCATACTTGTTTACAGGGATGTCAGTGTTGTGCGGTTTTGCCAACTTCAGCAGTATTTTGATTGGTCATTTGGGCATCCATCCCTCCAGCATTACATTGTTGGCATTAGGCGCAGGGATTGCTTGGTATGCGGCGTATAAAGATATCCAACTGTCTGCGATCGCCATGCTGTGGATGGAGGGAATTTCCCTAGTCCTGATTGCGCTGTTGTGTCTTTTGATCTGGGCGCACAAAGGTTTTGCACTCGATATGCCACAACTAACCCTAGAAGGTGTCACTCCTGGTAGTCTGGCAACAGGGCTAGTGCTGGTGATGTTTGGCTTTTCTGGGTTTGAAAGTGCCACTTCGTTGGGTGATGAAGCTAAAAACCCACTGCGAACTATCCCTAGATCTGTAATGGGTAGTGCAATTCTCGCTGGTTTGTTCTTCCTTTGCACAAGCTATATTGAAGTCCTAGGTTTTCGTGACGCAGGCGTTTCCATCACCAAGACTGAGGAACCATTGGCTTTCCTTTCCCAACAGATAGGCATGGGATTTTTAGGAGATTTGATTGCCTTTGGTGCGCTGTTTAGTTTCTTTGCCTGTGTACTTGGTTGTATCAATCCGGCTGCCAGAATTTTCTTCATGATGGCGCGTCACGGGTTGTTTCATTCTCGCTTAGGTGCAGCGCACTCATCCAACCGTACACCCTACGTAGCAGTAACGATGTGTTCGTTCCTGACGTTCTTGGTTCCGGCGGTGATGGCGCTCTTTCACATCAAATTGTTCGAGAGTATGGGTTATTTAGGAGCTATCTGTAGTTATGGATTTTTGACAGTCTACATCCTGATTTCGATCGCGGCTCCAGTTTACCTGCACAAGATGAGAAAACTGCGTCTGCATCATGTTGTGTTCAGTTTATTGGCAGTCGGCTTCATGATGATTCCTGTGCTAGGTAGTGTGGGAATTCCTGGTAGTACCATGTTCCCTGTGCCAGAACCTCCTTACAACGTGTTTCCTCACCTGTTTTTGTTATATCTGGTAATCACTTGTGGCTGGTTCTTTATGCAAAGGCTTCGCTCTCCAAGAATTGTTGTGGAAATGCGCCAAGGAATTGAAGAAATTCACACCAGATTCAACGACAGGCAAAAGCTTTAATTTCAATTGGGATTAGGTGCGTTTATTTTGGTAGAAAGTGGCATCTTGACTTTACTACCTCTAGTTCTAAGAGAATTATCGCTTTCTCTGGCTGCAAATAAATAAACCTCTTGTAAAAGCCAATTGGATGATGCAGGAGACCACGTAACACCAGATGTACGCAGATAATTAACTAGTGTTACTCCCTTCCCAATCTAAAATTACCTAAAGCTCTCTAACTCTTACCTCTGTGTCCTCTCTTGCCTCGTGCGGTTTTTTAATTAAGTAATCTTCGGGCGGGAAGGGAGTAATCTCTGTGCATCTGTGGTTCTAAATATTCATTAATCATACTTTTGGAATAAGTTGAATAGAATGGGGTAGTGCTGAAAGTTATGAAAACTTGAAATTTGTTTTCACCCATCTACCACAAAAAGAATTAATCAACTATCATAAGTATGAAAATCAAAACTTTATTTATCCGTCTACAAATATCATTTTTTATTTAAAAATATCTATAAAATAGAGGAAGAAAATTTGAATATTCTAGAGTTTTCTTTACTAGTTTGGATTGGGTCATTAACTGCAGGCTTTTTAGGAGCGCTCACGGGTTTAGGGGGTGGAGTTGTCATTGTCCCCTTATTAGTTTCAGTCTTTGGAGTTGATATCCGCTACGCAGTTGGTGCTTCCTTGGTGTCTGTCATTGCGACTTCCCTAGGTGCGGCATCTACATATATTAAGCAAGGATATACTAATTTGCGATTGGGAATGTTTTTAGAAGTAGCGACAACAATCGGAGCTTTAATAGGAGCAATGATAGCCACTTTTATTTCTGTCAAAGCATTGTCCATCGTCCTTGCTGTTGTTCTACTTTATTCGGCTTTCCTGTCACAACAACCCAAACTCGACAACCTTGAAACTGAGTCACCTGATCCCACAGGAACTTATTTACAACTCAATGGTACTTGCCCAACTCCTGAAGGACTGATGTCTTACCAAGTTCATTCTGTCCCCGGTGGGTTTAGCGTGATGTTAGTCGCTGGAATTCTTTCTGGATTACTTGGCATTGGTTCGGGAGCATTTAAAGTCTTGGCGATGGATCAAATTATGCGTATCCCGTTCAAAGTTTCTACAACCACCAGCAATTTTATGATTGGCGTCACCGCAGCAGCTTCAGCAGGAGTTTACCTAGTGCGGGGTTACATCGATCCAGGACTATCAATGCCGGTCATGTTGGGAGTATTGCCTGGTGCTTTTTTGGGGGCGCAAGTCTTGATAGGAGCCAAAACTCAGACTTTGAGAATTATCTTCTCTCTTGTGCTGGTGGTTATGGCGTTCAAGATGGTCTACAACAGTTTAATGGGGGGGCTTTAAAATGACTAAAACTTTTGGTTTCTGGTGGGGTTCATCTACATCATTAGAATCATCAGAGGGTGAAGTTATTAAATTCCAATTGCAGCAGGAAAAACCAAACAGTGATATTCAAGAGTTAGCCCAGCAAAGCGTTAGCACGGTGGCGAAATTCCCCAGTGACTGTGAGGTTGATGCAAACAAGGAAGATACGAAAACACTCAGCGAACTGCAATTTGAGGAGCTACTTAGTAATTTACTAAAATACGGCGTCATCATTGCTAGTACTGTCGTTTTAATAGGTGGCATATTGTACTTGATTCGCCACGGTGGTGAACCAGCCGACTATCATTTTTTTCAAGGAGAACCATCTTATTTCCGTTCTCCCACTGGTGTTGTGACTGCGGTGTTGTCAGGTAGTCGTCGTGGCATTATTCAACTTGGACTGCTGCTACTTGTTGCGACTCCTATTATTCGCGTGGTCATTTCTCTATTAGTTTTTCTACGGCGGCGAGATTTTACATACATCGTTATTACTTTGATAGTTCTAACTGCGCTAATTTATAGCCTTTTAGGAGCGTATTAAGCTGTTGTGCCTTTAAGAAAGCACAATTTGGGCGGGCAGGATGCCCACCCCACAAGAATTTCATTTAAATATGGTATGCAAATTATAGGATTGTTAGCTTATTAATTAATCATTATTTCTCAAGGGTGCGTGTCACTTAACCACAACGCACTCTTTAACTACAGCTTCTCAGTGAGATTAAAGCACTTTTCATTTATATAAACTACAAACTAATTGGTAGGGGCACAGAGCATTGCTTATTGATGTCAACTTAAGCTAAAAACCTTGTAATTACGTTACATCATACTTTTATACAGGCACACAATTCTCGCTCCACCCCACCCCGGTTTTGTCTTGCGCCAAAACCGCCCCTCCCCGCAAGCGGGGAGGGGATTAAGGGGTGGGGTGAAATCAACGTGAGATAAAGGTTTGAACATTAAGTTGACACCAATAAGCAATGCTCTGTGCCCCTACAGGTAACCTGTATTCTGCCTAATTGAAAACTACTGTAAAGCTTGAAATTGGATAATCTAGCCCAGGTTTTGTTGAATTAGCTGTACTAAATAATCTCTAATTAAATTAATTCCATCAGTAGGAAATAAGACTAATAAAACAGCAGCCGTTAAGGTAAACAAACCAATAATTAAAGCTAAAAATCTTCCAAAAAAACCAGGATTAATTTCAGCAAAACCTAATTTAGCTTGTCCGATAACAGAAATAGTAAGGAAAACAGTTCCCGCTATTAACAAGAAAGTCGTTAAAGGTGAATTAGTCATATTTTTAATAAAAAGCATTATTTTGATTATAGCTATTGCCTGCTTTGCTCAGTACTACGAATTTTAGAAATAAGAATCCTTCTCATATGGTTTCCCTCGTCCCTCATCCCCTAAACTCCGCGTGGGAATGAGAAGGAATAGCCATATGCTGGTGGTTTGATCCCTCATATCTTGCACCTAACCGTAGAAAACCGTACAAGCTAAAAAGATATGCGATAAAGCTACATGATTTTTCTTGGCTTTTCTCGCTAAATAAAGGACTTTTGGTTTAGTACTGACTATTAAATTACACAAATTTTTCTGAGTGCAAGATGTGAGTTCCCCTACTAGACTTTTTCTTGGTTTTGCGGTTAAAGTACGGTTATGACATAGGAATTATGCATTATCATGACAAACCTCCCAATATTCCGTCAGGAGTCGAGCGTAGCAGGAGAAGGTACCCCACAGCAGTTACAGTCTGCTGCTCTTGGGGACTGGAAACAAAATACGTTTAAAAAACTCAGAGGCGGATTTTTTCTAGTTCTTGGATATTTGCTCTCACCACTATGTTGGTGGAATGATTTGTTATTTAATTTGCCAATTGCTTATGGTTTTGGATATATCTGTAGTTTATTTTACCCTAAGTTACTCTTGCCTGGCTCAATTATAGGATATTGGCTTTCTAACATTATTGGTATCCTCTTGATGCAATTCGGAGCTATGGATGTTCTACAAAATCAATCCAAGGAGCGTAATTTGAAAAAAGAATTACTTTCGGGTGTAGTTACCTCAACCATCTATACTCTTGTGATTCTGGCATTAGTTCAGTTGAAAATTATCGACGCTGCTGTGCCGCTGTTGGGTAGCTAATTTATCTGGTGCCGTACTCTCGGCTAACGCACCCTACATCATTTATAGCAGTCCGCCCTTGGAGAGCGTGAAAAAACAAGACCCCCGACTTCTTTAAGAAGTCGGGGGTCTAAATCACAAATGAAATAGGATTGCTATATATTATATTTTTTCACATTTTTCATAGCGGTAAATGCAGTAATAATGAAGAGTCTGTGGAATTTCTAACAACTAAATACCTACTATAGATGTTGATTTCTCAATGGCTTTGAGGTAGGGAATCAATTCTTCTAAAGTATCAGCAAACATAAAAGGCACAGCGACTCCATCTTGAACAATCAGTTGCATACAGTACTTAGAGTAAATATGAACACCATTATTATTTGTTTCAACACAGGAATCTGGTAACGCTGTGATGACAACTTGATTAAAATACTTTGATACCACAAAAAACCTCTTTAGGGAAAATTATCGAGCATAGCTGTATTATTCCCAAGACTGATGAAGAAGTTGTGAAGAAGTTGTGGAGATGATGTGAATTAGGTGTGACGGTTTTGTTGCAAGTATGCAACTAGCTGCTCTCCTGCGGTGTCAATGTGTCTTTTTAGTAGCCTAACAGCAGCTTTAGTATCATGCTGTTGACAAGCTTCTAATAATTGATAGTGTTCCTTTTGCGATCGCTCTAGGTAATCCATCTGACTCATTTGAAGGCGGACATAGCGGTCTACATTCAAGTGCAGGGTTTTAATGATTGTCAGCAGGCGAGGACGTTCGGCGGTTGCATAAAGCGTTTCATGGAATTCCCAGTTGAGTTTCGCAAGCATTCCTGCATCAGTAACCTGGTCTGTCTGTGCCAAAATCTCAGATGCTTTTTCTAAATCTGATGCGGTTAGCTTGGGAATTGCCAGTTGAATCGCTTTCACCTCCAAGGCGCTCCTAATCTCGAATATTTCTTGCGCTTCTGCTGGGGAAAGTGCAGAAACCATTGCTCCTCGATTAAGATGGAGCGTCACTAATCCTTCTGCCTCAAGTTGACGCAGAGCTTCCCGCACAGGTATGCGGCTGACTCCAAACTGAGTCGCAATTTCATCCTGTCTAAGGGATTGTCCTTCCTGAAAAATTCCCCGCACGATCGCTTCTCGCAAAGCATCGGCAATCAAATCTGGGGTACTGCGCTGTTGTTGCAGCACATTGGCTGCTAAGTCATTTAAGTTCATAATTTATTCAGTTCATAATTTATATTGTATACAATTTTATGTATACAATATTCAAAAGCATTGGTCTAACAATCCCTTTTATTAACACCACGGGAGACAGTCATGAGCATTCGACCTCAACCAGACCGGGTCATTATCTTCGACACCACGCTACGAGATGGCGAACAGTCACCAGGCGCAACACTGCTGGTAGAAGAGAAACTGGCGATCGCTCATCAACTGGCTCTACTAGGTGTTGATGTGATTGAAGCAGGATTTGCGGTAGCCAGTCCTGGAGATTTTGAAGCTGTTAGAACCATAGCTCAACAAGTCGGCGTGTCAGGTGGACCGATTATTTGCTCTTTGGCAAGGGCAATTCGACAGGATATTCAGGCGGCGGCTGAAGCATTACAATCGGCTGCTCATCGGAGAATTCACACTTTTCTTTCCACTTCAGATATTCACCTGAAGTACCAGTTGAAAAAGTCTCGGAGTGAGGTTGTGGCGATCGCCGAAGAAATGGTCGCTTATGCCAAGTCTTTTGTCGAGGATGTAGAATTCTCACCGATGGATGCAAGCCGGACTGATCCAGAATTCCTCTATCAAGTGTTGGAACGAGTGATTGCAGCAGGTGCAACCACGATTAACATTCCTGATACTGTTGGTTACTGTACACCCAAAGACATGGCGGCGCTGATTCAGGGTGTTCAAGAAAATGTGCCTAATATTAATCAAGTCATTCTTTCGGTTCATACTCAAAACGATTTGGGTTTGGCGACAGCAAATGCCTTGACGGCAATTGAAAATGGTGTACGTCAGGTGGAGTGTACAGTTAACGGAATTGGTGAACGAGCAGGAAATGCCGCACTCGAAGAGATTGTCATGGCATTGCAGGTTCGCAAACCTCATTTCAATCCCTACTTTGGTCGTCCGGTTGATTCCGATGCACCCTTAACGAACATCAAGACGCAAGAGATTTACAAAACCTCTTGCTTGGTTTCGCAATTCACAGGAATTGTGGTTCAGCCGAATAAAGCGATCGTTGGAGCAAATGCTTTTGCTCATGAATCTGGAATTCACCAAGATGGTGTGCTCAAACATCGGCAGACTTATGAGATTATGGAAGCTGCTGACATAGGTCTTTCTGAAAACAGCATTATTTTGGGCAAGCACTCTGGAAGGAATGCTTTCCGAACCAGGCTGCAGGAATTGGGGTTTGAGTTGAGTGAAGCAGATTTGAACAAAGCTTTTATGCGGTTCAAGGAAATCGCCGATAAGAAAAAGGAAATGTCCGATTGGGATTTAGAGGCGATCGTTCGGGATGAAACGCAAATTCAAGTAGACAAAGGCTTTCAACTCGAACACGTCCAAGTCACCTGTGGTGATTGCACCTGTCCGACTGCAACCATCACAGTTGTGACTCCCAACGGAGAAATTTTCACTGATGCAGCAGTGGGAACTGGTCCAGTAGATGCTGTTTATAAAGCTATCAATCGACTTGTGCAGATTCCTAATCAACTGATTGAGTTTTCCGTTCAATCTGTGACTGGTGGAATTGATGCTCTAGGAACAGTCACAATTCGCTTACGGCATGAGGAGCGCATTTTCTCTGGACAAGCTTCTGATACTGATATTGTAGTCGCAGCAGCGTATGCTCATATGAATGCACTCAATCGCCTTTATCGATACTTGCAAAGGCAGACAGAGAAGTCCCATGCTTCAGGTTCTGCCTCAGTTCTTAATTTTCTAATTTAATTTCTGGCGTTGCTGAA
Source organism: Scytonema sp. HK-05 (assembly GCF_002368235.1). Classification (GTDB taxonomy): domain Bacteria; phylum Cyanobacteriota; class Cyanobacteriia; order Cyanobacteriales; family Nostocaceae; genus Kalymmatonema. The sequence goes on from NZ_AP018194.1 coordinate 8,518,804, forward strand.
TTCAGGGATGATTCTTGTGGGGTAGGCATCCTGCCTGCCCAAAAAATTCAAGGGACGGGCTGTCTGGCTCATCCCATGATCATATTACGGATTATTTCGCGCAAGCGATCGTGCACAGAAAACACCCGCGAGATATCAGAACTTAGCCATGCAGTATTTTCCAATACGACCACACTAACCTGTTGTTGTGGGTAATAAATTAACGTCGATATATAACCGGGTACGTAGCCGCTATGACTCAGTTCCAACAGACCTTCGCGAGCAGATACTTGAATGCCTAAACCATAGCCGAGTACTCCCCAACGATGCGATCGCTTTGCAGAAGGCGTTGGGGTAATCATCGCACGGTAGGTTAATGCTTTGAGAAGTTTTCCACCGTGCAAACACGTGTTCCAGCGTTGCAAGTCACCAACTGTCGAAATGATTCCGCCCGATGGATTGGTGGTTGCGTCCCGGTTTGAGTCTTCAGTTTTCAAAGTACCGTCAGACTCCTCGGTGTAACCGGTGGCAAGGTGAGGTAATAATTTCTGCAAAGCACTAATGGTTCCTGATGGTGGCACGCTGGTTCTATTCATGCCACACGTCTTGAATATGCTATCTGCATTGGCAGTGAACGATTTTCCCGACGTTTTCTCGACGATAGAGCCGAGCAGATCGTATTCGAGATTTGTATAAACAAAAACCGTACCAGGCTGACTACGCAGCGGTGCGTCAAGTTTATCGATGCCGGACGTGTGGTTCAGTAGTTGTTCCACTGTGACAACGTTTGCCCAAGTCTCAGTCAGGTTTGGCAAATAGGTCTTGATTGGTGCGCCAAGCCGTAGGCGTCCATTGTCGGCTTCACGGAGCACGATCGCGGCCGTCATTTGTTTGCTAATCGAGCCGATGATGAACTGGCTGTCTAGTGCCAGTGGTGTATTTCGGCTTCGGTTCGCTTGTCCCCAAGCCTTTCCGTACAACACCTGCTTTCCCTTTGTAATCAACACCGCTCCATTAAAGGGGTGTGGCGTATCTTGACGCAATAGTGCGTCGAGATGCTGTGTCAGATGGGATTCAACAGATGCGGATGCAGCCCAAAGCGGAGATGCAAACAGAAACAGTGTCAACACTGAGAAACAAAATTTAAACATTTAAACATTGGATCATCTTTCTGCCCGTGATTTTCACATAACCAGTTAGTTGATGCGAATGCGATCGCCTTACTGTGATGTGTTCATGCCTTCAGACACGCTGGGTTTTGACCAAGCATAGCGCTTAAACGCGTTATCGAGTGGCGTTTGAGCAATGTGATTGGTGTAGTTGTGGATGACTTTCACAGCGATACCAAGAATGACTTCTAAAACCTGCTGCTTTGTGTAACCAGCCTTCATAAAGGTCTCGATTTCGTCATCACTAACCCAACCACGAGCTTGTACCATTCGCTGTGTAAAGTGACGAAGTGCCTGTAATTTTGGGTCTTGCAGAGGTTCACCATTTCGCATGGCATTTATATCCTCGCTTGGCAAACCAACCATTTTTGCCAAACCTGAGTGTGCTGCCATGCAGTAGTGGCAATCATTTTCATAATTAACTGCTAGGTATACTACCTGTTGTTCAAATGGACTAAAGCTGGTTGTGCTGAAAAGATCCCACACAGCCATACCACCCTTCAAAAGTGCAGGGGCAAGAGCACATATACCCTCTAGATTGGGAATCAAGCCAAATGTTTCCTTGGCGTGGTGCAGAGCTTCTTTGGACTCTTCGGGGGCGGTTTCCAGAGTGTAAACAGTGAATTCCATGAGATTGTATCTTGTGAAGTATTGGCATAACACAACATTGCGTGCTCAAGGGTAAAGACCTGATATTTACACTCATCGCACACTTGTTGCTGAGTAGACAAGTTTGTCTACACTCAGTAGAATACTTTAAGTAGACAAGTTTGTCTACATGGATAAGAAAACAACATATGGCATCAGATACCAACCAAATTTATGATCGCATCCTAGAAACTGCCTCCCAGCTTTTCTACCAGAAGGGGATTCAGCACGTTGGGATTAACGAAGTGATTGCAGCTTCAGACGTTGCAAAACGGACGTTTTATAAATACTTCCCCTCAAAAGACCAACTCATTTTGGAAGTGATGCGCTATCGCGAAAAGCAGTGGTTGGCGTGGTTTCAGAAAGCTGTTGAGGAGCGAGGAAAAACAGCTAAAGAAAAGCTACTCGCAACATTTGATGTGCTTGGAGAGTGGTATGCTCAACCAGACTTTCGGGGATGCCCATTCATTAATGCAGTTCTTGAAATAGCAGATGCAAATCATCCGGCTCATCATGTTTCCATATCGTTGCGTGAGGCAATTCGCACTCATATTATGAAACTAGCAATAGAAGCGGGGGTTCGTCATCCAGAAGCATTCTCTCACCAGTACTTACTGTTAATTGGTGGTGCCAGTCTGATGGCAACAATTGAAGGAACTCCAGCAGGTGCAAACTATGCCCGTCATGCTTTATCGATCCTGATTAATGAGAGTTAGTATCTGTAAGAATTGCCTCAAATTTAAATATGACCTTAGACATGACGAATGTTTGCCCTGCTATTTTCAACTGAGGTTTATTGCATCGCCTGTACCACTCTTGAGGCGATGTTGGACATCACTTTCTCGCGCTCTTCCAGAGGAGCTTTTGAACCGGCGATGAATACGGCGATGCTCCTCTGGACCGCCCTTTGGGCGATCGCATGAGGAAGCTTAAAGATGCTTTGCATAGGAAAGCGCTGCTTGCCATTGAAAAACCAAATTTTACCGCTATTTGTTCATTAGAAACCCAAACCGACTCAAAATAAATTTTTTCTGATTGGGTTGGCTAAGCTTCCATGCGTGAGCGTCGATAACAAAGTGCGCCATAGTCATCCCAAGCAAACCACCTGCTAGAAAATCAATTTGATTTGGCAGATAAACGAAGATTAATCCCCCTAGGAGCAAGCAAAGAAGTAAACTGCACATCGACCTCAACACATTTGCACCCTCAGCAACAGCAGCCATGAACACGATGTATTGTACCGCGTGCGCTGTTGCGTAGGACAAAAAGGTCGTTAATATATCACCGGGCAAGTATGCAGGTACAAAGAAAAGTACGCAGAGAATGAAGAAAATTGCTTTGACAAAAGTAAAACGCGATCGCTTGCTCCACAAAATATATCCCCCAAGGAAGCAAGTAGCCGCCAGAATAAAATATCCTGCAACATAGGACAAGTTGATAAAACTGTGCAGCCATTGAGGTGCAATTTGTAACCCAAGGATTTTCCAGATAGGAAGAATGCCTGTGAGCGCGCTCAAATGTATTGCCTTCCTCTCAAAAACGGAAGCTGCCTTGTTTTGGGCGTAAGAGATAAAGCTGTACACCCCGATATTTTGTTTGCCGTAGTGGTAGGACTGCCACCCCCAGTAGAACAGAAGCAGGAAAGGTTTAATCTGTGGAGAAAATACAAAAATTACCCCAGATGCAAAGAATAGAGCAACTGGGGCAGTAAAATATATCAGCTTATTTTGAATTAAGATTTCTCGAAATTCTTTGCAGGTATAGAAGCAGGCTGTTGCCGGAACATGAGCGATCGCGGTAAACAAAAGAAAATGCTTAAATGGCTCAGTTCCCGATGGATGTAGATGGGGGATACCGAGGAAAGCGATCGGGATAACCGTGCCAAGAAATAAACTTAACTGAAAAATATTCTTGCGGTAGAGCCTGAAAGATAAAGTAAATCGGTCAATCATGCTTAGTGTCGAAGTAAGGTAGATCCCCTAAGCTTTGACCGAAAGTTGTTGTTATTGTTTCACAAATTGACTTAATATCGCTTGTAGCAAGGAATCGGTCTATTGCATCGCCTGTACTACTCTTGAGGCGATGTTGGACATCACTTTCTCGCGCTCTTCCAGAGGAGCTTTTGAACCAGCTATAAATACGGCGATCGCCACACGCTTTCCGTCCGGCGAACTAACAATTCCAACATCATTTGTTGCAGTACCTATGCCGAGAACATCTGCACCTGTACCAGTCTTGTGTGCGATCGACCAATTTTCAGGTAGTCCTGCTTTTAGCCGCTTTTGTCCTGTTGGAGAATCGGTCATTATCTTTAGCAACAAAGCGGTAGAGTTTTCGGACAATAACTGATTTGAGTTCAGCTTTGCCAAAAGGTCAACCATAGCTTCGGGAGTAGCAGTATCTCGTGGATCGGTGAGATACTTTTGGAGAGCAGCTTTCTTGACGCTATCTGGAATCTTTTCCACAGCTTCCTTGTATTTTTGTTCGTCAGCTAATTCAGGTTGAAAGTTTTTGAGTCCCACACTCTCCGGCTGCATCTGCTGCTCTAATCTATCAACGCGAATGTTGCGAATTTGCAGCTTGCTTAAGATAGCATTAACTTGCTTAGTTCCACCAAGCAATCGCACCAAAGCGTCAGCTGCAGTATTATCACTTATTCCCACAGAGCTTTCTAGAACGTTTCGCAGTGGGATCTGTACTCTATCACCTTTGAATTCCTTGATCATAGGACTCGATCCAGGAGCAAAGTCCTGACGCATAATGGTGACTAATTGCTTGAGCGAAATCTTGCCCTCGTCTACTTGTTTTAAAACGGCTATGCCAGAAGGAAGCTTATACACGCTTTGCATGGGAAAGCGCTGCTTACCATTGAGAAACCAGCTTTGACCGCTATTAAGGTCCAAAACCCCGATGCCGACTTTACCTTGAGCTGCTGAAACATCAAGATTTTTTAACCGTTCTTGAAATAATCGAGTATTGGACTGTGCTGGAGTGAGCTGTGCGCTTACTTTCATCATTCCACCTGCAAGCGGTGCGGTTTGATGAATTTGTTGTTGCTGTAAGGATGACTCAGCGATGCTTGGAGATGAAGAAGTTAGAGATGGTTGTTGTGCTTTGACTGGAAGCAACATCAACGAAAGCAGAATAACGACTCCAAACGAAAGGCAAAAACGACGTACAAAGACTGAAAACATCTGCTGTTTAATTTCTAGGTGTGAATATTTTTCCTAGGCTATTATCTACTTTCTTGATGTCTGCTCTATTTCTGGTCAAAACTGTGGTCAAATCGGAAAATTATAGCGCTTGTCATCTGAATCAAGTACAGATTTATCTGTGTCCATCTGTGTCCATCTGTGGTTCATTATTTCTTTGTGTACCTTACCCAATTGCAAACCGCTATAAATATAAATAATTCGCTCAATCGAGGATATAACATTTAACATTTATTTTTCTCGAATCCACAGTGCTAGCCCACCTCCACGACCGCGAGCTGCAATCAAGTCTTCTGTTACTAAAAAAAACGCAAAGAAGGGTAGTTTCGCTACCGGTTGACTATAAAAATTCTCCGCCTGACCTTTTCCGCCTCGTATCTGACCGCTGTAAATCACACGACCAAACAGACTGATTTGCATTTGGATAAAGTCAAACGCCAATAGGTTTTTCTTTCCTGGGTATTGTGCTGGTCCTTGAAGCTTTAATAAAACAGGATTCAATTGAACAGAATTGCTAATTTCCGCTCTAGCTGAAGTCGCATCTGAAGCTTGTGTGGTATGAAAGGAAATATGAGTTGGAGCGAACTTAGGCAGATAAAAACCTTTGCCCAAGACAATTCCAGCTTGCTTTCTGACTTTTCTGGTTCCAGTGACAAAGCATAGCCGCCATTGACCAACCAAAGACTCAAAAGGATACGTCACTCGTTGCTGTTTAGCAGCTTTTTCCGCTTGCAGCAAAGCATTGACTACGACTTCAGCACTAGGGCGATGATTCGTGTGTCCTTGATACGCAGTCGCAGCGAGTGAGAGTACGCTGACAAAATCAGGTGAGGCTTGTGATGTTAAATCGACTGTCATGAGGGCACTCCAGATTTTGCAACCTAATACTCTGGATAAATCATAACGTTAATATATTATCTGTTTTGCTGAATCAGATATAACCATTTGTTGAAATAGAGCCTAGAGCCTGAGATTTCTTCACACAGAGTTTATGTCAAATTATCATGCAGTACGTTATCTAGCTGAAAGTCTCACCCCTGATGAGCAAATGCGGTTGATTCAAGAATTGTCAAGCTTAATTCGTCAACGGGTGACGATGACACCTAAGCCCAAGCGCAGCATTTTGGAATTGGAAGGGTTGGGTAAAGAAGTCTGGAATGACATTGATGCTCAAGAATATGTCAATCAGGAACGCGACTCATGGAATGGTTAGCCCAGTTACAAGGGCAAATTGTCGGCTTGGATACAGCACCATTAATTTATTTTTTTGAAGAAAATTCCACTTATTTGGAGATGAGCGCGATCGCATTTTGATGAGGGCGATCGCACTTCAGCATGCATCCATTAGGTGGACATCAAACCTCATCTGCAAAGGCTAAAGCTGCTTGAATTCCTTCGCGCCTAAGTCGCGGGTGAGCGTGCAAAATCTGTTCTGGGGTTTCTCCCGCAGCTAGCTTTTCTAAAATTAACTCAACAGTGATGCGTGTTCCCGCAATAAGGGGTTTTCCCATCATCACTTTTAGATCGGATACAACCATTTGTTTAAGCTGCTTCTGCATTTTTACCTCTAGTTATATTTTTTATAGGGTGCGATCAGACTTTGGATAAGATGAGAGCAATCCTATAAGAGGTTGGCTGTCTGTCATAAAGCAGAATACACATCCTATAATAACCTTTCAGTACTTTCTTGCTCTTGATTATGGATTCTGGATTAGCCAGCCTCAAGATGGAATTTCGTGAATTTTGTGTAAATAATATGGTTTTACGCGATATTGGCGATATTTTTTCGGCAGTTGGATTACAACCTGGTACTGTAAATTCTCCATTTATTAGTGGTTCACGTCGTACTCTTGTGGAGGCATATTATTCCTCTATTGACTGGAAAAATCCAGCGGATGTAAAAAGTTTTTTAAAAGCCATTGAATTTGTTTTAATTCAATCCTATGTACCAGAAGATAGCAAAAATCAATTACGAAATATCTGTACCATTTGTGGTTTTGAAATAGACAAAAATGGGCATAGTCTTTACTTAACAAGCGCAGGCATAGGTCGTCAATTTAAAAATTTGATATTCGCTGCTGATGGACCCAAGCCAGAGATCGTACTTTCAGATGCAGTTAGCAATGATATAGAAATAGTGAAAAATGCTGAATATTGTCTTGTGTATGACCGACCGATAAAACGTCACGGCTTATTATGGTCAGAACTTATAGATTGGTGGAGGAATATTAATCAAGGCGTTTTCCCTAAAACAATAGAAACTATTGATATTGAAAGAAAACTTTACGCTCGCTTACGTAAATCATTAGGTAGCAAAGAGGAAGAATTAATTTATAAAACTTATTTTAAGTATTTCCGCCAGGAGTTAACAGAGAAACTCCCAGCACTTATTCCGCAGGTATATTTGCACTATGATCCATATACTTTAAGGCAGCGCCAATTTTCAGGAGACAAGCAATTACCTCGTCAAAGAATGGACTTTTTACTTTTACTGTCTGACCAATATCGCATAGTAATTGAAGTTGATGGAATGCAGCATTATTCAGAAATAGATACTGATTCACAAAAATATGTTGCTAGTTCAAAACTATACGCTGAAATGGTGTCTGAGGATAGAAAACTTAGACTAGCCGATTATGAAGTTTACCGATTTGGTGTTTCTGAACTTAAAGAAATAAACGCAGAAAATCTCATTTATAGTTTTTTCCGCCAATTATTTGAAAAATATTCTTTGTTAGATAAAATAAAATGATTATCTTATAATTATTACCAAAGCGCCTCCAAATTCAAAACAAACCCAGACAGGACATCTTCCCCTGACAAACTAGCAGGAGATTCAACCACCTCAACCTCTTGCCCTTGGCGATAAATTTCTACTTGCCGAGACTTACGATTAATTAACCAACCCAAACGATCGCCATTATCTCTGTATTCCGTCATCTTCTCCTGAGCAACTTTCAAACTATCACTCGGCGAAAGTAACTCAACTACAAAATCAGGACAAAGCGGTAGAAATCTTGTTTGTTGTTCTTGAGTTAGTGCATTCCAGCGTTCCAGTGTTACCCAAGAAGCGTCAGGGGAACGATCCGCACCGTTGGGAAGCTTAAAACCACCAGAGGAATCAAAGGCGATGCCTGTTCCATCTGCCTCCGCCCAATTAAATAACTGCTGATTTAGCCTACCATTACGGTTGCTTGTTTCTCCCCCTACAGGTGGCATGATAATTAATTCTCCGGTTGGAGTGCGTTCAAACCTCAAATCGCGGTTTGCCTGACATAGCTGGAAAAATTGCTCATCTGTCAGTTCAATGACTGCATTGAGATTAACTGTTAGGGCAGTCATAGGAGGGAGATTGAGAATTGAGAATTATATATTTATTTTTACCGATTATATTGTAGAGACGCGCCATGGCGCGTCTCTAGAACGTGAAATGCAATGCATCACATCCACAAATTTGCTGGATTATTCTTGTCATGTTCCCATTTGAGGGGGTTATTAATAATGTATTCTCGAATCTGGTCTAGAGAACCATCAGCACGAATGATATGCTCGTAAAATCTTGTTTGCCAACCAAAATGCTCTTGACCATTTTTCCTGCACCAACGGGTGACAGATGATTTGTAGGCGTTAATAATAACCTGCAATGAACCACGTTTTAGAGGTGCAAATTTATTTGATTGGTCTGTTGCTTGCGTTTGATTTTGGTGTAGAGACACGCCATGGCTCATCTCTATATTATGGGGTTTGTCTATAACCACTATGCCATGCACATGATTGGGCATAATGACATAAGCATCTACATATATATATTCAAAATGGCTGGGAATGTCTGCCCAATATTGTTGTGCTATTTGTCCTATTTCCGATAAGCGTACTTTCCCCTCAATGACATCACCAAAAAACGATTGGCGCTGATGCGTGCATATGGTCACGAAATACCATCCATTGGCAGCATAGTCCCGATTTGGCAACCGAATAGATTCAATTCGATATTTATCTTTGAACTTGGGCTTCATAGGTTGCGGTAGATTGTGTAAAGACGCGCGATATTGTGTAAAGACGCGCCATGGCGCGTCTCTACATTTGGCGTGTTTACACGGTTATAACCTACTCAATCCCTTCAATCCGATCCTCAACCTCCTGGTACAACTCAAAGCAGCAATTCTAAATGATATTTATCTTTGAACTTGGGCTTCATAGTTCGGGTAGATTGTGTAAAGACGCGCGATATTGTGTAAAGACGTGCCATCTTGTGTAAAGACGCGCGATATTGTGTAAAGACGCGCCATGGCGCGTCTCTACATTTGGCGTGTTTACACGGTTATAACCTACTCAATCCCTTCAATCCGATCCTCAATTTCCTGGTACAACTCAAAGCAGCAATTCTAAATGATATTTATCTTTGAACTTGGGCTTCATTGGTTGCGGTAGATTGTGTAAAAACGCGCGATATTGTGTAAAGACGCGCCATGGCGCGTCTCTACATTTGGCGTGTTTACACGGTTATAACCTACTCAATTCCCTCAATCCGATCCTCAACCTCCTGGTACAACTCGCGCAACAATTCCAAATTGTTCTCACTCGTCTCCCAATAACCACGACCATTCACTTCCAACAAGGTGGAAACCATCTTGCGGAAAGAATGGGGGTTGAGGTTCAGCAACCGCTGACGCATCTCTTCATCTTTGATGAAGGTTTCGTTAGCGTCCTCGTATATCCAGTTATCAACAGCACCAGCAGTCGCACTCCAACCCATCGTATTTACCAACCGCTTGGAGAGTTCGCGCACGCCTTCATAACCGTGAGACAGCATTCCCTCGTACCACTTGGGATTTAACATTTTGGTACGGGCATCGAGACGCACGGTTTCTGATAAACTGCGGACTTGAGCGTTAGCTGTGGTGGTGTCGGCGATGTAGGATGCTGGTGTTTTGCCATCACCCCGCAAACTTGCCACAACTTTGGTGGGATCAGAGTCGAAGTAATGGGAAACGTCGGTCAAGCTAATCTCGGAAGAGTCGAGATTTTGGAAAGTGACCTCAGCAGTTTTCAGAGTTCTTTCAAAAATCTGCCGCTCTTCTTCCATCGTACCGGGGTTATCGGCACTGAAGGCAAAGGATTTCCGCTTGAGGTACATTTCCTGCAACTCGGCTTCGCTGTCCCATGTGCTGTTTTCCACCGCCAAGTTGATATTTGACGAGTAGGAACCAGAAGCATTGGAGAAGATGCGAGTCGCTGCTTGGCGCAGGTTGATCCCCATTTCCTCTGCTTGTTCGAGGGCGTGTTTGCGAACATAGTTCATTGATGGTGGTTCATCGGCTTCCGCCGCCATCTTCACCCCTTGATCCAGAAGATTCATTTGGTTGATGAACAAGTCGCGGAAGACACCAGAACAGTTGACAACGACATCAATACGTGGGCGTCCCAACTCTTCTAGAGGTATCAATTCTAACTTGTTCACCCGTCCAAGGGCATCGGGAACTGGACGCACTCCCACCATCCACATGATTTGTGCCAGGGATTCCCCGTAGGTTTTGATGTTATCGGTTCCCCAAAGCACACAAGCGATAGTTTCGGGATAGTGACCGCCATTTTCTGCTTTGTTACGCGCCAGCAGTCGATCTACAACGATTTTTGCCGATTGGACAGCAGCCGTTGTGGGGATGGATTGCGGATCAAGGGCGTGTATATTTTTACCTGTGGGCAAGACATCCGGGTTGCGGATGGGGTCGCCACCAGGACCGGGGAGGATGTACTCGCCTTCTAACCCTTGGAGTAATGCTCCCAATTCGTTATCAGCGCAAACTTGCTGCAAGCAGAATTCCAGATACTCAAACAGCGGTTTTAAGTCTGTGACATCCACCTTGGTATAACCTGCTTTGTGCAGTGCTTCTACCCAAGGCTCTTTTTTGCCCATGTTAAAGAAGTTGAGCTTGGAAACGCGGGAAACTCGTCCTTCCGCGTCGATTTGCTCTTTCACAAGGGCGGAAACTGCCCCACGGGTTGCCATTGTGATGTCTTGCAGCAGTTGGACATCGTCTAAAACGCCTTTGTCGCTGTTTTGGTAGATCTCGTCGATGTTGCGCCCGATGCTGTTGGCAATAATACGGGGGAGACTTTGAATTTCTTCTTCTTGACGATCCAAGCTGGCAATGTTGACGAGAGTTGCGATCGCCTCTTCAGCGGTCGGTGGTTTACCAATCACATGCAATCCACATGGCAACAGTCGCGATTCAATCTCCATCAACTTGCGATACACCAAGCCAACGATATTATCCCGCTCTTCAGCGGTCATATCTTTGGCATCTGTCTCTGGCAGGGCAATGTCCTTATCCAAGTTCACCATCCGGCACTTATCCATGATGGTGTTGACAATGGAAATACCGCGTCCGCTATCTTTCAAGGTTTGGTAAGAAGCAATCAACTCGCTGAGTTCTTTCAAACCTTTGTACAAACCAGCATTTTCCGCTGGAGGAGTCAGGTAGGAAATTGTCTCGGCGTAGCTGCGACGCTTGGCAATTGTCGCCTCGCTGGGGTTATTTGCGGCGTAGTAGTAGAGATTGGGAATTGTGCCAATCAAGTTATCTGGATAACATTCTCCAGACATCCCCATCTGCTTCCCTGGCATGAATTCCAAGGAACCGTGAGTTCCGAAGTGTAGTACGGCATCGGCTTGCCAAAGCTGTTCTAGGTAAGTGTAGTAAGCCGCGAAACCGTGGTGAGGACTTGCGGAACGGGAGAACAACAACCGCATGGGATCGCCTTCGTAACCAAAGGTGGGCTGAACGCCAATGAAGACGTTACCGAAGTGCTTACCGTAAATCAGCAAGTTTTGCCCATCGCTGTTGAGATGTCCAGGAGGTGGTCCCCAGTTTTCCTCTAACTTTTGTGAGTAGGGTGTGAGTGCTTCATACTCACGAACTGGCATCCGGTAGGCAATGTTGAGTTCGGGGCTGCTGTACTGTGCCTGGGCGTCGTGGATGACTTGTTCCATCAACTCTTTGGCAGACTCAGGCAAATCCTGCACTTCATACCCGTTGTTCCTAAGGGCTTTCATCACCTCGTAAATTGAGCCAAACACATCCAGGTAAGCAGCGGTTCCGACGTTGCCTTTATCTGGTGGGAAGCTGAAAACGGTGATGGCAACCTTCTTGTGTAACTTTGGCTTGCGGCGCAGGTTAGCCCATTTGAGGGCGCGTTGTGCCACTGCTTCGATACGGTCTTGCAGGGCGATCGCCTTTCCTGTTGTGCCATCTCGTCCTGATAATATGATCGGCTCAATCGCCCCATCCAATTCGGGAATGGCAATTTGCAATGCGACTTGAATTGGGTGTAACCCCAAATCGCTATCCTGCCATTCTTCGGTTGTTTGGAAGACGAGGGGCAGCGCTACCATGTAAGGACGGTTTAACCGCTTGAGGGCGTCAATTGCCTTAGGATGGTCTTGGCGTGCTGGTCCACCTACCAGGGCAAAACCTGTTAAGGATACTACGGCATCCACCAGTGGGGTTTTGGTTGTTGGTTCATAGAAGTATGCTTCCACTGGTTTGGAGAAGTCCAAACCCCCGGCAAACACTGCAATAACCCGTGCCCCCATAGATTCTAGTTCTTGCACCATTGCTACATAGTGGGCATCATCACCCGTTACAAGGTGCGTGCGTTGCAATACCAACCCAACACAAGGTGCTAGCGGGTCTTTCAAATCATTGGGGATATCCTTACGGCTGTTGTGCCAATTGAGGTATTCTCTGACATCCTCAAACATCGTGGGGGCAAGAGGATGCCATACCCCCATATCAGGATAGACAACTGGTGCTTTGTATTGTACAGACGCGCCACCTTTCGTCTCTACGCCTTTTAATACGTACTTATCAGCTAGCATCAGCAAGAAGTTTTCCAGGTTCTCTGAAGAACCACCTAGCCAATACTGAAAGCTGAGCATAAAATTTCGGGCGTCCTGTGCTTTGTCCATTGGCAGGTACTTGAGCACTTGCGGCAGTGTCCGCAGCAGCTTGAGCATCCCATCTTGGAAGCCCGCGCCGGATTTTTCCTTGCGCTTTCGCATGAACTGTGCTATTGCACTCTTAGATTGCCCCAATTGTGCCAAAGAGAAGGTGCCCATTTTGTTTAGGCGCATGACTTCGGGCATTGAGGGGAACACAACGGCAACGTCTAGGCGATCGCGGTGTGGTGCTACTGCTGCTACTAACTTTTGGGCTAAGTCTTCTATAAAAATCAGCGAGGCAATAAAGATATTGGCACTTGCGATCTCCTTTTGGAACTCCTCGTAGTTCTCTTTGTCTCGGAGTTCTTCAATCAAATAGCCACTAATTTCAATCGCCAGGTTGGGATGATTCTGGTTAATTTCCCGAACCGCTTGTGACAATGCACTCTGGTACTGGGACTCTAACACGACATAGACCACCTTAATTAAATGACGCCCCCGCAGGTTGTCAGGCGCAATATGTCTAATGGTGGACTTGACGTGAGTGAACATGCTTCCTCGGCTCCTTTGATGCGTGTTCTTGTTTGAGAAGTCCTCTTCGGCAAAAGCAGCCATTCAGACTTCCTCTCTTAAGGCAATATGAGTTTTTTACCAGAAAATGCTTGCTCAGTGGGGATTTTGTCGTCTATCTGACACAAAATGATATAAAAAATGAAACAATTTGTAAAAATTGTTGACAGATTTGCGAAGTATTTACTCGCTTATTGTAAATAAATCTTAATAAGGTTTGATGAACTGCTCTATTCTCGCAATAGAAAGGGAACCAATAACCAATCACAATGGACTAATGACTCATGTAGAGACGTGCCATGGCGAGCCAGCGAGCAGTGCCTCGCTCCGCGAGGAGCTAGCGCTAACGGAGGAGGGTTTCCCTCCGTAAGAAACTGCGGTGCTGCAGCAGGGTCTCCCTCCGTAGGCGACTGGCGTCGCGTCTCTACAACTAACTAACGACTAATGACCAATGAGCGCTGACATTCTTATTCTTTCAAATGGTCCTGGGGAAGTGACGACTTGGGTGCGCCCAGTGGTTAAAGCATTGCGGCAAAAACTAAGTGATGACCGAAATCAAATAAGAATTTCTGTGGTTTTGTCGCCTTGCCCCAATTCTAGTGGCAAAGAAGCAGATATTGCTCGGTCTTTCCCGGAAGTAGACCGAGTGCAAGCAGCAGAGCATTTTTGGCAATTTTTGCTGTGGGGAAAGACATTTGAGAATTGGGACTGGCGGAAACGCGGTGTCGTTGTTTTCCTGGGTGGGGATCAGTTTTTCCCCGTTGTTATCAGCAAAAGGCTAGGATATCGCACCGTTGTCTATGCAGAATGGGATGCACGTTGGCACAACTTAATTGACCGCTTTGGAGTCATGAAACCCGAAGTGGCTGCACGTGTTCCTGAAAAATTTGCCCACAAGTTCAGCGTTGTGGGAGATTTGATGCAAGAAGCCCAGGCTGAGGGAGCAGGGGGAGAAATCAATTCAAAATTCAAAATTCAAAATTCAAAATTAGGAGTCTGTTCGTCATCCTCTCCACTTCCTACTGAACTCATTGGCGTACTCCCCGGATCAAAGGCGGCAAAATTGACGCAAGGAGTACCTTTGACGTTGGCAATTGCGGAATATGTCCACGCTAGAAGACCACAAACCAAGTTTGTGATTCCTGTAGCCCCAACTTTGGATTTACAAACTTTAGCTAGTTTTGCCGACCAAGAAAAAAACTCTTTTGTTCAAACATTTGGTTTTAGCGGTGCTTCTGTGATTGTCCCAGATGACAGTGGTAGGGGCACGGCATTGCCGTACCCCTACGATCATCCTATCCTCAAGACAGGAACAGGTTTATGTGTGGAACTCTGGACTCAGTCACCTGCACACGATTTATTATCCCAGTGCAGCCTTTGCTTAACCACAGTGGGTGCAAATACTGCGGAACTTGGTGCTTTAGCAGTGCCGATGATTGTTTTGCTACCAACGCAACAGCTAGATGCGATGAGGTCTTGGGATGGTTTGCCTGGACTGTTGGCAAATTTGCCTTTGGTCGGTTCCGGTTTTGCTAAGCTAATTAACTGGCTAGTTTTGAGACGAAAAGGTTTGCTAGCATGGCCCAATATTTGGGCGCAGGAAATGGTCGTACCCGAACTAGTCGGAAAACTCAAGTCCCAAGAAGTCGGGGAAATGGTTTTAGATTTTCTGAGTCATCCAGAAAAATTAGCCCAAATACAAGCGAAGCTGCGGAGCATCCGAGGTGAGGCTGGTGCAGCACAAAAGCTAGCAACTTTGGTGAAAGAAGAATTAAGCAAGTACGGGAAGTAGGGAAAGAAATAACTCTTTCATCTTCCTCATCTCATTCTCCAGAAGATTCTCCATCCCGCCGTCCCAGTTCATAAACACCAGAACCTATACAGGCAAGTATCCCCATGCTAATTCCCCAGCTTGGACCTAAACTGATTTCTACTCCCCAATTAAATAAAGCGCCAATCACTAGAAAGGGGACAATACTGAAAAGCGAGGCGTAAAAAGCATTCTGTGATTCTCTCGCTTTCCTTGTTTTTTCAAATTCTGACTGACTCGTGTAGAGCGATCGCTCGGCAAAGTTAAACCAGCGGTTGAGTTGGTGGATAACCCATTCACTGGCTGAGGAAAAACCTAAATACAGCGCCAAAGACCACAAACTTGCTCCGGCGATCGCGATTGTGTCTAACTCAAAGCTGAAAGGCAATATTTCGGTCAGCATGGCTTGTGGAACTCGTGTGGAGGGTGCGCTTTCGCTTCTATTGAAGCTAGATTAATTTCTTAATGCAATCTTAAGCATAAACTTAACAGCATTTTTACTTATTGGCAACTCTTTCACAGGTATAATTCATGGTGCATAAATTGACATCTGCCAATCTAAGTATATACCTATAAAAAATGTAATCACCAATACTTATAATCATTGCCAGGGAATGACTAGCAAGTTTAACACTCACTATTTAAAGAAGAATTATTGCTTAAGTATAACTGCACAAAAGTATCTAAAATAGCTGTTTTACTCTAAATGCCATATTTTTTTCAATTAAGAATCCTCTGCTTTTGACAGCTCAAAAAATAGTACTTGAAACGACTTGACATAGAAATATTTTCAAGTAATATATGGCGATGGATAAGCAAAAAATAATACGCTTTTTCTTCTGGTAAGGCTAAACACAAACAAAAGCAGATGTCAATCCCTAATCAAAATTCAAACTTCTGCTTTGGTTGGATTCTACATCAATTTACAGATAGACTTAACGGCTAGAGGGTAAAAAAATGAGTCAGTGGCGACAAACAGTAGCACTTTCTGCAGTGAGTCTGTCTATATTAGGATTGAGTGTTGTAAGTTTCATCACTCTATTGTCAAAGTCAAAAACAGTTGAAGCTGTAGAATTTAACTCCAAGCAGATAGCAAGATTCAACAATTGGCAAGCAACTTCAAGTCCTGTAAAAAATTCTCAGTTGCACCACCCCAAAGCAGATGTAGAATTTAAATATAATCGGCACCAGCCAAAAGCATCTCCAAAATTTAAATCTCAGCAGGTAGCAATAGCTAACAATTGGCTAGCAGCCTCTTTTCCTGTAGAAAATTTTCAGTCATACACATCTGCATTTGGCTACCGTCGTTCTGCGACAGGTGGCTCAAATTTGGAATTTCATGGTGGGTTAGATATCGCCGCCCCACAAGGTAGTTATATTCGTAATTGGTGGACAGGTACAGTCACAAAGGTGAGCGACAAGGACGCCTGTGGTACATATATAGTCATTCAGTCTGGCGAATGGGAACACACCTACTGTCATATGGAAGGACAAGTTGAAACCGCAGAGGGTCGCCGTTATTTCATAGATAGGGCTGGTGGAATTCAAATTTGGGAAGGTCAGCAAATAAGCGCAGGAACGAGAATTGGTCGGGTAGGGATGACCGGACGAACCACAGGTCCTCACCTTCATTGGGGGCTGAAATATGCCAAACAATATGTAGATCCAGCAATGGTTCTCCGGGAAATGTTCTCCCAGCAGCAAATTGCCAGAAATCCATCGCAAAGGTGGACTCCACAACAATCACAAGTCATCATTGAGGAATCAAAAGCTATAGGGGATTCTGGATATTGACATCCTCCCCGCCCTATAGAGGGACGGGGATTCCAAAGAATCACTTCTTGGTTTTCCTGGTTGCTCCCTTACGGGATTTCGGCACTTGCCTAGCCGTTTCCGACCCCGGTAGTACGCCTGCACGGGCAGTTTCCGTTCCCCGATTGTCCACGGGTACTACATTCAGTCCACGCAATAGCACCATCTCAGCCGCCGCATGATCTCGATGAGTCTGATATCCACATTCAGGGCACTGATGCTCCCTCACATCGAGAGAAAGGTTATCTCCAAAACTAAGTTATTTAGCATAGTATTCATCTTATTAACTGACTCAATATACTCTTTTTCTGGAACAGATTCTGCCACAATTCCCGCGCCAGCATTTAAGTGAATTCTATTGCCGTATTGGTAAACTGAGCGAATAGCGATCGCAATATCTGCCGCACCATTACTATCTACCCAACCAATACCACCAGCATAAATACCTCTTGGCTCATCTTCTAAACGGTCAATCCATACTAAGGCTTGTTCTTTATCAATCCCAGAAACAGTAATTCCTGGGAATAACACTTTTAACGCATCCCACAAGCTATATCCGGGTAGAAGTTTACCACCTACTCGTGATGATAAGTGCTGTACACATCTATACTTTTTGACTTCCAAGAAATCAAATACTCGTACGGTTTCTGGTGAACAAAGTGAGGTAATCTCATTTTGTGCTAACCAAGCTGAGAGTGCATGTTCTTTCACTTCTTTCGCATCTGTAAATAGTTCACCAGTTAATAGTGTGTCTTCCTCTAGGTCGGCACCACGGGGTCGAGTTCCTGCTAGTGGATTAGTGACTACAAAACCGTCTTCGTTTACCTGCATGAGAATTTCCGGACTAAAACCAACAGCGCGAATATCTTCTAAATTGAGACAGTAGGAACGTGCAGAATTGTTTGTTTGTGAGCCGACTACATAAGTTCCTAAAATATCTAAATTACCTGTTGCTTTAACAGAACGGGAAATAATTGCTTTTTGCAGATTCCCTTGTTTAATTGCTGTAATTAGAGTCTGAACACGGTTTTGGTAACTTTGGCGATCATTAAAATCAACTACTAAGGAAGATAACTCATAATTTGGTAATTCATTCTCAAGCAATAATTGTTCTTGAATCTGGTCTAATGACTTAGTAGTCTTGATATGTATTCCTGTTTCTGTAAAGCGCAGTTCAGTCTCAGGAATCAAAAAGTAGAGCAGTTCTTGGGAAATTGCTTTAGAATATGCCGAGTAGAATCGAGCTATATCAAATGCAACATAGCCATAAGCTGTCCAATTTTCAATATTTAGAGAATTGAGCAAAGCCTCCACCTGTTTCAAAGGATCGCTCACTGGTTCAGAGTAGGATTTTCCTAAACCATTAACTAATACAGAGTCTTGGGTTACTGACACCCTCGCAAGCTCATTACCAGCAATGCGAACTTCATTATTGCCTTGATACATTACATAGTTAGAAAAAATGCCAGCTTGTAACAAGTTATTTAAGACAATAATCGGATCTTTTTGCCCTGCTACGAATGTTTCATTATAGTTAATCTGAGTTTTAAGTTCCGCTACCATGATTTTGACCTTCTTTGATAATTTATGAGTGATGCTAAGTCTGTAAAACTAGGTAATAGATACCAAATAGAAACCAAAATAGTATCTGAATTACCTAATCAAGACTTATGAACAAGATGCTGTTGTTTCAGTAATAAATTAAGGTGATTTTTTGCACGCAAATACAGATGACATCAAGGAGAAAATTTGAACATAATATAAACATTTAATGTTTTTTATTAATGCTATGTTGGCAGCTGCTTTTCTGAAGATATTTAAATGTGCTAAAAGTCAAGCCAGCCACTACGAATGAAATACGAAAAATAGGTATTTAGTAATTCTTTATTCACAGGAGGACAAGATATAGAACTACCTGCAAGCGCGATATGTGTTGCAGAACAACTAAGTTGAGGGTCTATTAACTGCTGATACTTATGGGAAATAGGTAGTTGCTCTTGAGGTAATTTCTTCAGAAAAAAGGGCAAGAGATGATATAAAGGATTTTCTTTGGAACGTACAGCATTACTTAATTGTATTTGCCAGTCTTGATAAGAAATGTGCTGAATGGAATAACCTAAAGAACGGATAAAATATGTCAATTCGCTCCAAGAACTAGGTTGAGGATTAGTTAAATGGAAAGCCTTTCCTAGTGAATCTTTTTGCTTCGATAAATAAATAATACTTTGACTTAAATAGTCCACAGGAGCTAAATCTAATCTATCAGTGATATCTGTCATGTTTCCCATTTGTATACAGCCTTTGATGGTACGACAGATAACATCATCTTTATACCAAGCACCTGTTTGACTATGACCGGAAATAAATGGTGGTCTATAAATCGAAACTGGAATTCCTCGCTGACTTGCTATCATCATCAACTTTTCTGCCACCCATTTACTCTGGGAGTAAGCAAGTTTCATTCCCTCACTATGAGCAAGTGGATCTGATTCAGCGACGATTTTCCCCCAATAAGCAGGGGATTCAAAAACCGCGATTGTGGAAATGTAATGTACTGGCTTGGTTTTAGTTTGACTAGCTAATCTGAGAATTTCTTGAGTTCCCAAAACATTGGTAGGCTTTAATGCTGAGTAAGGATAAACATAATTTATCCATGCAGCATTGTGATAAATCACATCAATCAGGCTGCTCATCTTTTGAAAATCTGCCGATGACAAACCTAATAGCGGTTGAGATAAATCACCCAAAACAGGAATAATTCTGGCAGATAAATCCTCGTTCCAAATGCCATAGGATTCTAAGTTATTTTGAATTCTCATCTTCCCTGATTCAGTATCAGCAGAACGTACCAAGCAATAAACACGTGCCTGGGTTTTTAGTAGTAGTTCTTGAAGTAAAAAAGCTCCCAAAAAACCTGTAGATCCAGTTAAGAAAATAGCCGCAGGCTCAGATACAAATGACTCAATTGGATATTCAGGGAATATAGTAGAATCCAAAACAGCTTCTGAACTTAAATCCGGCGCTAAATCAGTTGAATAAGGTTGTGAAAAAAATGTATTTTGCGTTGCTAATTGCTGAAGTACTAAATTTGCTAATTGGCTAATATTTAAGTTGCCAATAAATATCTCTATTGGTATGTTGACTCCTAATTCAGTATCAATGCGGTTCTTCAAGTCAATATTCATGAGAGAATCAAGCCTGAGTGCATTTAAAGGCTTTTCTGGATCTAGATATTGAGATGAATCAATTTCTAAAACTTTGACAATTTGCTCTTGAATGTAACTAATTAGTAGTTCTTGACGTTGATCTGCAAAAGCGTCATCTATTTGTTGCAAAAACTCCACTCGTTTGGACAATGGCTGTTCATTTTTGCTTTGTTCTCCAATTTTGAGCAGTTCTTGTTCTACTAACAGCCGACGTAAAATTTTGCCTGTAGTTGACTTAGGAATTTTATCTACAATTTCTAGCCTACGAATTCTTTTATAAGATGCAACTTGCCCAGCGACAAATTCCATGATTTGCTCTGGTGTCGCGGCACTTTTGAGGACAACAAAAGCTTTGGGAACTTCACCATTAGTTGGATGAGGACTTTTGATTACACAGGCATCAGCAACAGCCGGATGAGTCAGCAATATTGCCTCTAGTTCTGCTGGCGCTATTGAGTAGCCATTGCACTTAATCAACTCCTTAATTCGATCCACGATGTAAACGTAACCGTCTTCATCAGCATAGACAATATCACCGGTGTGATACCAGCCGTCTTCGTCAATTGCGTTGGCAGTGGCTTCGGGATTATTTAAATACCCTTTCATTACCTGTGGCCCACGTATCCACATTTCTCCTGATTGATTGGCAGTTAATGGTTTTTGGGTATCAATATCGACAATTTGACATTCGACACTGGAAATGATCTTACCGACTGAACCAGGCTTAGTCTTGTAACATTCATCTGGAGCAGAGAGACTCACACAGGTTTCTGTTGTTCCATATATTTGCTTGATTATGCAATGCGGAAGACGTTTTTCACATTCTGCGATTAATTCACGACTCAGGGGTGCGGCGGCTGAAGTGATTACCCGCAAGCTGGAAAGATCGTATTTTTCTACTAATGATTGCTTGACCAGTGGCAGCAGTATTGGTGGTACTACATGGATACGAGTAATTTGATGTTGCTGAATCAGGCTGAGAAATGTCTCTAAATCAAAGCCTTGCATCGTTACAATAGTTGCACCGCAAGCAAGGCTGTAATTTAGCATCAGCATACCGTAAGCATGAAAAAACGGTAAAACTCCGATGAGTCTATCAGCCGAGGTAATTGGTTCGCAGTTTTGAAATTGGTAAAAGTTTGCACCAAATGTATAGTGGGTGTGCATTACACCTTTAGGTAGACCAGTTGTACCACCAGAGTACAGCAATACCATCAAATCTTCTTTGGGATTGATGTGGACTTGTGGTACTTCTCCTTCGCTATGTAAAAGCACGGAAAATGAAGTAGCGCCAACCGCCTCACCAAACACGAAGACTTCTTTTACTTCTGACAGATTAACTGCTTCTAATGCTGGAGCTAAAAGGTCAGGTGTTGTGAGCAGGTATTTTGCACCAGTATGATTCAGTTGGTATACAAGCTCTTGTGCTGTGTAGGATGGGTTGACTGTAGAGATTACCCCACCCAAACTGACGACAGCATGAAAAGCGATCGCATATTCGGGAATATTTGGGCTGTAAATTGCGAAAACATCACCCTTGGAGAAGCCACGCGCCGCCAAGCTAGAAGCAACTCGACCAATGGAGTCTGCCAGTTGTCCATAAGTTAATATGCGTTCGGCTTTGCCGCTGCGCTCTGCGCAATCGCTCAACCCTTCGATGAGGGCTGGCTTATCCCCTAACTCTACTGCTCGTTGCAATACAAATTCTGTCAGTGGCTGCTCAGGGATAGAAATGTCAGGGTATGGACTGCTAAAGATCATAGAATTTTCTTTTCAGCAAACATTTATAGGTCAAAAATTTTCAGTCGCTGGCTTCAAGCGTCTACTATTCCCAATTCTCGTACAACTTTACTATCTCTAATTCTGGTGGTAGTGGAAAGCCAAAATTTTCATGATAATGAGGAAATTTAATTGATAAAAGGCATAAAGGTTGATTTCTATAAAAAGCAGTTAAATAAAACACTCGAATAACAAAATCTTCTATATCACCTTCCTCAGATATAGAAAAATTACCAGGAAAAATCTCGTCAAAGTAAATTTCAAACTGTCTTGCTGTTGTCAAAAAATACTTTCCAATGATTTTAGCAGCATTATCATAAGCTGGGTTGGGAATAGATTTTCTGTATTGACTTTCGTCAAAGCCTGCTTGTAAAACAAATTCAAAAAAATCATGAAATAACTTGTATTCTTGGCTGCTATTAAAATCTTCCCAACCTTTTCTTAAACTCTGGTAAAGTTTTGGATATATCTTAAAAGCTAGCAATTTTCCTCCTAATTCAATCTACGCAATTAACTCTTGTCAATTTTCAATCAAGGGAAGATGGCATTACTAAATTTAGGTAGGAAAACCATTTTGTGTAATTTCAAAACCTTGTAGAGACAGGCTGTTTGACGCATCTCTACACCAATACTCATATCGCAATCAGCAACGCCAGATGATTAATAGGGGCTTTTCTCAGGATATAAGAGCTTAATACGCTTTTGCTGTAGTGCTGATTCTTCTTGTTGTAGTTGCTCTAACTGCTCTACTATTTCTTCTTCTACCCCTAGAATAGACGCGATTTGCCGAATTTTTATCTTCTCTTTTTCATGAAGTTCTCCATCAGCAGCACAAACCCAAATTGCAGTAAGAACTATGTCTCTCTGTGCTATGGATACTTGAGGAGAGCGAGCAATGACTTCTGCTAAATCTTCATCCGCCGAATATGTTTTAAGCTCTTCAATCACCCAGTCTGCTACTCCCCAAGATGCAGCGAATCCAATAGCCCAATCCCTTTCTTCGCTTGAGAGAACTCCATCTCCTTTAGCGCAACATAAAACTGATTTCATGTAAATGCAAGAATCCTCATTTGTAGGAATCTGGTTAAAACCAAAGAACCAATTCAATATCCACGATGAACCAACTTTTTTGATGTCATACATAAGTTTTGATTTCTAGCTGCTAATTGACCGAATCAGTTACCAGTTATCAGTTATCAAGTACCATGCTGGTACTGGTGACGCTTCCTTGGCCCTCAATTTATTGATGGAGAAATAATGAAAGTGCATCCTTATTTCAAGCCCCTCAATTCATTGATGGGGATTGACTGGTAACTGGTCACTGTTCACTGTTCACTGTTTTGACTTTAGCTTTGTTTGAGTGTCAGTTTTGAATCATATTATAATCGCTCATAAAATGCAAGGACAGTTAAGACACTTAAGCAATTTACATGAATAAATATTTGTCAACGAATTATAACTTGAAGAATGAAAATGCAAGGTCAGATAAGACAGTTAAGACAGTTAAGACAGTTAAGACAGTTAAGACAGTTAAGACAGTTAAGACAGTTAAGACAGTTAAGACAGTTAAGACAGTTAAGACAGTTTCAAGCTTGTCTCAAAAAAAGTGGGAAAAGTAAGAAAAGTAGGATGTTTGATACCTTTTGATACCTTTTATTTATATTTACAAAAAACCAAGTTATTGCTAATATACCTACAGGGAAAAATCCAAAATATTAACAAAAAAAATTGACTTACGATACCAAACTCAGTTTTTTTTACCAAGAAGAACTCAGGAGTCAGGACTCAAGAGCCAGAATGACACAATTACGAAGCCGCAGATGAGTCGAGGTTTAAAGCCCCTACTTATAAGTATGGATTCGTAAAAATGCGGAGCATCGTATTTGAAACCCCCGGATTCATCCGTGGGGATATTCTGAATTCTGAGTTCTGACTTCTGACTCCTTTTCATAAATTATCCTTCTTATGCCTCTAATCTTTAGAGATTCCAAAGTGATTAAAAAGCTTAAGAATATAAAAATAATTAATCATTGATTAATTAAGAGTAATAAAGATTAAAATAAAATCTGTAATTTCCAAAATGAATTGGACAATTCAAGGAAATAAAATGGCTACCAATATTTCAGAAAAAAAGAGTGATTTAGGCGCTTTGTGGTTTTTGAATGAGCAGTACAGTTTAACACAGCGTCCATTAGACGCTTATGAAGTTTACTTCAAAGCACTTCTTGCTTGTGCTAACGGCGATGGGACACTAACAGATGAAGAAAGAGATTGGGTGCTTGGACTTGCCGATGCCAGCGGTTGCGGATCTGAAATTCTTGAAAAACTCAAAGTTTATGAAGCTGATGAAGATATAGAGGCACTAGTTAGTCGTTCTCATACATCCAATGAATCGCGACGTTGGGTAATTTATGATGCGATCAAAGCTTGTTCTGCTGATAAAGAATATAGTGAACAAGAACGGAATGTAGTACTCATAGCAGCAAAGAAACTTGGAATCTCTGAAGACGTAGTTAAACAAATTGAAGAATTTTGTTTAGAGGAAGCCAAAATCCGTCAAAAACGGATAGCACTGATGTATCCTAATGGTTCACCTTTATAACTGAACTCTTCTTCAAGAAGAGGGAAATTTTCTGTCTGCCTGCACAGTCTAGAAATTTAAAGCCTGCTTGCGCAGGCTTTGTATGTGTAGCGAAATCATGCGCGGGTGTCAGCTATAACTGTCCGTTTTTTCTACGGGGTTCTGCTCGATTAAGCTAAAACCTCAGTTTGTAGTAGTGCCTTGCGTAATGCAGTTACTGCTTCTAAAGTTGAGAGACAAAAGCAAATGAAAATTTTTGAAACCACATTGCGGGATGGAGAACAAGCGGCGTTTATTCATCTTGAGCCCAGGCAGAAAGCTGATATTGCAGTTTCACTGGAAGCGATGGGCGTCGATATAATTGATGCAGGATTTCCCATCGCCTCAACGCTTGATTGGGAGGGTGCTTATGCGATCGCTGATGCAACCAACAAAGTCCAGTTAAGCGTAGCGGCCAGACATATACCAAAGGACATTAAAGCAGCCTACAGTGCGGTAAAACATCATATAGACCGCTCTAGATTGGCGACATGGGTCATGCCGTACGAATTATACACTCGCCATGCAAACGACTTCAATATCCGCAGAAGGATCATTGATTCATCGCGTAAGGTAGTGATCTATGGGCGAGAAATTTTTCCGGCTGTACAGTACTATTTGGTTTACTGTGGTAACCGAGACAAGGATTTTCTGCGTGAATTGGCTTGCGAAGTAGCGGATGCTGGTGCTACATGCATAACGATTGCAGATAGTCAGAGTACTCTCAATCCAGATAGTCTCGCATCTTTGGTGAGTTTCATTAAAGAGAGCTTACCGACAAGTATCGACATATCTATTCATTGTCACAATAATATGGGGCTTGCCCTCACCAATACTGTGGCAGCAATTAAAGCTGGTGCCAATCAGGTAGAAGCAACTATTGGGGGAATGGGTGATGCCGGTGGAAATACATCACTTGAACAGATTCTGGCGTACGCCAGTTATTTTGAGAAAAATAATCCTTTATTCCAATCTGGCTGCCGTCTTGACAGCCTTTACAAGATTGCCTGTGAGCTGAGCAAGCTGACTGGTTTTCAGTTTGCATCCAATCAACCGTTTATTGGCCCAGACACTTTTACTGTTGAAACAGGTATACACCATTCACTTGCTGAAAAAATTCCAAACAGCACATTTGATCTGAAAGTGATTGGTCGTAATATTGAGTCTATTGTTGGAAGACACAGCGGAATTGTTGGCCTCCGTAACAAACTGCAAGAGATTGGTGTAGACACCTCGTCCATAAATTTTCATATTCTTTACTCAAAAGTTATGGAAGCTTCAGAGACAGAAGGCACAGTATCTAACGATACACTACTCCGGTTAGTTAAGGAGATGTAATACATGGATATCACTGTTATTAAATATGACGATGAAGCACTTTTAGAAATCAAACGGCACCTGAGCGAAGGACAACCTGTTATCTTGCCCAACCCTTCTCCTTTACCATATATGGTAGTGGCTGTTTCTCCAGTAATAATCAATAGCCTGAAACGTAGATCGATTGATCAATACGTGGCTTCTTTTATCGGCAGGTTCGAGGCTGTAAAACAATATTTCAATCTCGACCAATACGGCATGGAAATAGCTGAAAAATGCCTCGTTGAACAAAAAATGACAGTGCTGTGTCCAGTAAAGAACGATATTGAGGTGCCGGCATTCCTTCTACCCTCCCTAAATAAAAATCATGTTCTGTTGTTTGCTGCCCATTTGGCTGGATTACAGCAGTTATGCCTTCAATTTCCTTCACTGTATGTCAGCAGCGGGAACGTGACAACGATGGAGCCAAAACAATTTTGCACAGATGTGCAAGCCCAGTTCAAGGAATTTGGAAACCCTGAATTCAGATTGCTCCTAGTAGATGGAGATCATTTCCGGGACAGACATCAACGCCATGGCTCAACAACAATGGTTGCGATCTCGCGGACTGGCGAACTTTCTGTTAAGCGCAAGGGCATACAGCAGCTACACCTGGATAAAAGCTAACAGGGCGTTGCACCTGACACGTTCCACATTGCCGTCGGTGAGCTTTATCGTTGCGGCTCAAGTTATCGGTGGGGACACAGCCGCGAAAGAGTCTGTTGTATTGAGATGATTTGGAAGTACCACATGAGTACGGGTGATTTTGTGCTTTTGGATCAGCTTAACTTTTATGTTTTGATATGGATTTATTAATTATCTTGGCTGAAGCCAGTCTTGTAATCTTCGTTTTCTTTTTAGTAAACTGGCTTGTGGGTAAGGTCTTCAAGCTACTGTTGAAAAACTCTGTAGTTAAAAGCGAGGGAAGAAGTATCAAAACCCTGCGTCAAAACATTACAGGGTTGTTGATAGCCACTTGTTTAGTACTGTGTATTTTGATTGTGGGTGCTAATGGTTTTCTACTGTATCGAGGCGCAAACCTTCAACAATATACACTCTTGTTGATTCACCGTGTTCCACCAGGATTTTGGGTAACTTTAGGAATAGGTATAGCGAGAGAGCATTGGTATTTTGATTTTAGCGGCGAGCGCTCAGAAATTCCTTTATCGTTGGCTCAAGGTAGCTAGCATTCGTGCTAAAAACTTTGAACAAAACACTGCCGACGATAAAAGTATTGATACTTTCTTTGACAACCTCAACAACATCATTACTTGCGGGATATGGCTGTGGGCTCTCATCTGCTGTAGCCAGTTTCTCAAATTGCCAGCAGTTGTTTCCCAGTACTTATAACTAAACTACAAATCAACCCATCACACAACACCTTAAAAGGGCTAGTCCTACGAGCTTAGAAAATGTCAGCTGGATCAGCTTGCTGTAACTTCCGCAAGGCGATCGCTCCTGCTCCAATACACATGACGATGGTCAACACTAGTACTAATGTCGCACGACTTAGTTTCATGGCAATCGGTAAAAGCGTCGCGGATCGAGTAAGGGTGTAAAGTCCTGTTGAGAGTATAACCCCTGGCACAAAGCCCAAAGCTGCTAAGATAAGAGCCTCTTGAATCACAACTCCAATGAAATACACATCACTGTAGCCCATTGCCTTCAATGTGGCGTATTCTGGCAAATGATTAGAAATATCTGTGTAAAGAATTTGATACACAATCACCACCCCAACTAAAAAGCCAAGGACTACGCCTAAACCAAAGATGATACCGATAGGAGAGTCTTTTGTCCAATATGCACGTTCACGATCAGCAAATTCATCCAGGGTTAGCACGAGTAAATCATCCGGCACAATTGCTTGTAATTTTGCCTGTACCCCCTTAATTGTTGCGTTTGATTTGACTTTAACGACACCCACATCAATTTTGTCAGGTTGACGCTCGGTAAAGAGCCGCAAAAAGGTAGAATCACTAGTGATGAGATTGCCCTCAGCAGCAAAAGAAGAACCAAGCGCAAATAATCCAACAATTTGAATTTCCAAATTATTAACCTGAACCGAAAGCGGATTTTCCTTTTTCAACAAAGTTGGAACATCCCCAAGCTTAGGAAGTCTTGCAGCTTTGTCAAACAGTGCTCGATTTAATAACTTAAGTTCTTCCAAGTGTTGATTCACTTCCGGGAAGTTCAATACTGACTGATTTGGATCAATCCCGTAAGCATAGATTTGGCGACTGGTTTGGTTCTCAGGATTTCGCCACGTTACCTGACCAATATACAGTGAGCTAACGGACGCTACACCGTCAATGCCCCTTGCCTGATAGAGATTTTCTCTTGAGAAACTTTTGAGGGATGTAAGGTTATCAGACAGTTTATTGACTAAAAATAAATCTCCTCGAATTTTAGTATAAAATTGCACTTGTCCATCATTCAGTGCATCCTTCATTCCGAGTTGGACAAACATAAGCAAATCGGCAAAAGCAATCCCTGCTATAGCAACCAGCAGGCGTGCTTTTTCATGGCTCATTTGCAACCAAGCTAACGGCGTTTTGCGGAATAATTTACGAAACATGAATTCATTGATACTAAAGTGCTTACTGACTATTAGTTCATGGCAGATTCGGTTGAATAGCGACCTGTACTTGCAAGTTGGTGAAATTAGCAACCTTTTGACTATCTTCTACATTGAGGCGAATCCTCACTTCAATGACCTTGCGATCAAGATTTTCTCCAGGTTTTCCGCTCGTAACCTCTTGTTGAAGTACCTGTAGCCCAATGAGGCGAACAATTCCACGCACTTGACCGGGGAATGATTCGCTTGTGATAATTGCTTGTTGACCTTCACGAACTTTACCAATATCAGTCTTATAGACCTCTGCTACGACTTGCATTTGGTCAGTTTGTCCCAAATCAGCGATGCCTTTTTCGCCAACGACTTCTCCAGGTTTGGCGTAAATATTGAGAATGCGACCTGCAATCGGTGCGCGGATGTATGCTTCAGCTAAGTCAGCTTTAGCCTTTTTGACTGTAGTGATTGCCTTTTCTACCTGGGCTTGAACTGAGAGCACATCAACCGGACGTACCTCAGCAATCTTGTTTAAGGTGGCTTTAGCTTGTCTGATTTGCTCTTGTAGTGTGTTTGCACTTTGGTTTTGCCTAGCTTTAGCTTCGTTAAGCTGTGCCTGTGCTGTGTCTAAAGTAAGCCGCTTGCGGTCTAGCTCTGAAGCAGAGGTTGCTCCCTCTTTGTATAGTGACAAATAGCGATTATAGTCAGCATTAGCAGTTCTGACCTCTGTTTGCCAGCGAGTAATTGAGGCTTGTTGAGTTGCAATTTCACCCTTTAGCTGTTGCTCAGTACGAATAATTTCAGCTTCCTGAGCTGCAATCTCTCCAGATTTGGCACCAGCTTTCACTTTTGCCAGATCTGCCTGCAATACCTTGACCTGTGCTTGTGTTTCAAGTAAGGCATTTTGCAGACGAGCTTGTGCATCCATAATTGCTATGACCTGACCAGCTTTAACGCGATCGCCTCGTTGTACCAGCAATTTAGTCACACGATCATTGGTCAATGTAGCAGGTACAGATACTTTGATAACTTCCGTTACTGGTTCTAATCGTCCTAAAGCAGTGATTTGCCGAATGGTTGGAGCAGCTTCTACTACTCTACTTGGCTTACTGGTCTGTGTTAATGGGGAGATGCCATAAAAAACTGTTGTGCCTGTAATCGCAGTCACACCGAGAATTAGGGCAAGCCTCCATCGATGTAAACGCTTTAATAATATATGGAGGTTCATGTTGACTATACTCTTAAAGCAACTGTTCATTCCTCAATTGTTGGAGGCTGAAGTGATATTCTGATAACCACTTTAAGGTCAGTCGCAGTCGCTTCTTGAATTTCAGCTACCTCCCCAAACCATTTGTCGTCTTTGAGATTCAAGTCAGTGATGTGAAGAAGATGACCAACTCCAAATGGTAATTGAGTTTTTATGTCTACTGGCTCTTTGGGTAAATCATCACTTCTATTAGCATTGGAAACTATGTCATTAAACCGATTACTTATCTGAAATTGTGCTGGTGTTTCTACTTTTTTGTCAAGTAGCTTATCTTTAGATTTTTTCACAACATTAGTACTTTGAGTACCTATAACTGGTGCCGTTTGAAGTGGCTCAGTAGGATGAGATGTTGTCCTCATTATTCTTTCAGTAGTAATGTCAATAGCATTGTAACTAGAAGTTATAGGCTTGGTTAATTCTTTATGTTGGTTGGTAATTTCTTTAACTTTAGCGTGAGTAATGACCTCTCCCTGTCCAGCACGTTTAAAGGCTTCTTGAAGAACAACCTCAGGAGTGGATGGAGATGCTAAAACATAAAGTGCTGAAGCATCGATAGACAAATCTGTGAAATTCACACTTTTGAATCTTCGAGTGATCTGCATAAACTTTCTGGCTGTCCACATTCCCCAATTAAACTCAGCTTTTAACCAATCCTCAAAATGTCCATGTCCTAATTTTTCTTTAACCTCCAGCAGCTTCTGTCCAATTTTGATAAAATCCTCTGCTGTTCGTCTCATCAAACTCTTGATTTCTTTAGTATGTAGTTGAAGAAATAGTTTTGTTCTAGGGTCTAAGACTGAGTAGTCAAAACTTTGTTCTTCTTGATTAGAAAGTTGCTTTGTTGAACTAAACAGTGATTGATTGAAAGACATAAGCAGTTAGCCCCCTGTAAATTTATCAAAAATTTGATTCTAAGTAAGTCGGTGGAAAAAATCGTAAGCGTGTAACGAAATTTTAACCAGTTTGAGTTGAGTAAAATTTAAAACGTTCTGTGCTGTAGTTCCCCTGTTCTCCTCGAGCTTGAATTCCGTTAATGACGGCATGAACCTTCCGTGTAACTCATCATCAAATAAATGGAAATCATAGAAACCTCACGGGATGCGGGAAACCCTGCGGCTTTAGCCCTGGGAGGGAAGCGGCACGGGGCAATTTATTGCCCGTCGTATTCTCAAAATCCATAATTGTAACCATCTTTTTTGTGAACTGAAACACAGTTTTTATAGCCAATTCCTTGAATTAATCCGTTTGCAGTTGAAATGTTGAAACTTCCAGTAGAACGCACCGTAACCCTACCAACATACGTTCCAATCTTTTTACCACTTGTAACAACCGCTTTCACTATGTCACCCGTCTGAAAACCTTTAACAAACTTGTTTCGAGGTACGTAGCGACAAGGGAATCCAAACTTATCAGTACGGCACATTTGACGTGTTCCATGACCTGTTGCTGTAATTTTCAAAGATCTATCCGTCAGTATTTCAAGCATCTCAACTGTACCTACACACGCGGCATCTAACCAGTGAGTTTTAGCTAATCCTAGTCGAGTGCGGTTGAATTTAGTCAGCCCACCAGACCCTGTTGAGACTGATAATCCCGTCTCTTTAAGTCGCTCTTTGAGCGCCCAACGAGTTGAATTGACCGCTGCCGCATCTTTGAGTGGTCGCTTTGCTTGTGCTTTGATTTTTTTCAATAAATCCGGTTTCTTGACCAAGAATTGCTCAATATCTTGCGTCCCCTTTTTTAAGTTACATTTTTCACAAGCAAGACAAAGGTTAGAAAGTCGATTAGATCCGCCCTTGGCTTTTGGTTGGATATGTTCAATCTGCAATGGAACATTTTCAACCGCGCAGTACGCACACTTTCTATCCCATTTATTAAGCAAATATTCTCGAACTTCGTACCCTACAAGTTCCCCTTGTTGGTATTCAATACCGCTAATTTCTGGATTTTCCATCTTTTGTAAGTCAAATTTAACTAACTCTTGAACAATGGAATTCACAGGTGCAAGCCTGATAAATTTGTTCACCCAAGTCATAGTTGTCTCTACGCGATGCTGTAGGCTTGGGGCTAGCCAACCTGTAGGGCGCACACGATTTAGAAAACGGGCTTTACGATAACGAGTATGCCGACTCCGCCGACCTCGTCGCAAACTACGCCTAGATTCTAAACTAGCTTTGATTGTTTGACCTCGATGCGTCAGTTCTGCACCAAAAACAACTTTTGAACCCTGAAGTAAGGCAATACCAGTTGTTTTAGATCCAGGGTCTAACTTAATAGTGACTGATTCTGGGGTTTCGTCTACTTTCTTTTTCAGAGTTATCGTGAAGGGATATTGACGATACACTGATGCTTTACCCGACTTAAGTAATGACCGAGCAACACCTGGTGTACAGGGTGTGAGCGGTTTTAAGTCAGCGTCTAGAACGAAAACGAAATTAGATTTAGACATTGTTGCGTCTCCTCTGTTTTCACGTAAAGTTAGCTTTGACCTTGATATTGGAGCTTGTTAGACCTACAACACTGTCTCAGTGACTTTAAGACTGTTTAATTGCAGATGACAGAGCAAGGAGCTAGCTACGCACTCCAGGGTGTCGTGACTCAAATATCGGCTACCTATTTCTAAGTGGTCTGGTCAGCACAGCTTGCTTGATTTCTCTTACAAGCTCAATTCCTTTAGGGTTGAGTTACTGACCCTGTTTTATGCTGTCGTTTGTATACTAATACGAGCATTGTAGAATTACAAGGACAGTTAAGACAGTTAAGACAGTTAAGAAAATATTTAATAAACGCTTAATATTTCATGTAGCTTACAAGCTTGTTTCCACCCTGTTATCGAACCCAGTGGCACATCTAAAATCGTTTGAATTTCCGAGATACTTGTAGCCTTGATAAACCAGCTTAACTGCCAACGCTTTCCTTACCTCACGAGCTTCGCAGACGAAGAGCGATAAATTCTTGTAGTTCTGCGATTGCGTTTGGCACTGGGCTTTGCCCAATCGCCTGTTGGGTGATTTTCTCTGGGATCGTCGCGGTTTCTAAATTCCAGACTTGAAAGTTTTCTTCCAACTCTTGAATTCAAGTATGACAATTTTTTAAGAAGATGTAAAGTTTTTTATAGAGATTCCAACTCATTTAAATTTGATACTAGAAAAATAGCAATATAGGCTAATCTAAAAAGCAGGCTTTTTTATGCTTACGGTTAGTGTTAGCTCATTATTAATTAAGCAGTATTAACACTCGGATAACGGTTTGAATAAGATTTGGTTCCCTCTTTGCCCCCTTTTTAAGGGGGGAACAAAGCCTCTCAAGGGGATTGGTCAGAACAAAATAATTTGGATGCAGACGGAGACAGATAAAGGCTTAATAAATAAAAGTCGGTTTTGTTTAATGTATTCGCTTTTGTACGAGCAGCATTTTAGGGAAATTTACTTAGATATATACAAATCTGTGAAATTCACAGATTTGTTGATTCAAACCTTTAACTTCTGACGGCTTTATCCACTCCTAAGGAGCTTTGTTAGCAAACCTTAGAGCGCTGATAGAGCCATCTCAAAAATTAGGTTTTGTACCTAGAAAGAGCAATTTTTAGTTGACCTTAAATCTTGCACAATTTTTAATATCTGTAGGTAAGGCAAATGTCTTACAACCTAAAAATAAACATTTGGGTCAATGTATGGCGTAACCCCACTTACAAACATTTTGTTATTGCAATTAGTGCAACTTATAAAGTTGTACTAAACTACAAAAATGCTTTTTCCTAATTGAAATAATAATTTAGCGCTCTAGTACCGCTTGGCGAAATTCGCTCATTCACGCATGCTTACATCACAAGCTTTTCGGTTATTTTGTAGATGCGTAGCGGCTTCCCGTAGGGTATGGTAGCTTTATTTCCGCCATCGTGTACTAGATAGATATCGCTGAAAATTTCGCATATATATGAGGAAAACGGTGTTTATATGTGAGAAACACCATCTGTTTGTCATTCAGATGAGATTTCTGCAATCTCTTTTTTAGACTTTAACTAAGAGAGAAAAGTTGTGTGAATTTGAGCATTATCAAAGTATGCTCAGGTTTTTTATGTAACCATTATTTATTGTATTTTACAAAAATCAATGAACATTTAGAGGTAGTAAAAATGCAAGATATGTCTAAAGAAATAGGCTCAAAAAAATTATTTAGAGTATGTATTAATGAGTGTTATAAATAAGTAGGGTTTTGTATTGCATCTATTTTTTATTTGTGTTAGTGTCTTAATCGTAACAGGGTATTTGATTGCTTTATTGATAGTCTAGTTTGAGAGTTAGAGAGTTACAAGATTTCAACAAATCGATTTGTTGACGAGTCATTGCAAAATATCTCAAAAATTTTAGACCTTCGTCGAACTAGCGTTTTTGAGTGACAACGCGAAATTGTAATCAGTCGGAGAAAGCCGTAGTCAATCGTAGCAGTAATTATTGACTTTTGGAGAAAAAATAGACCATGCTCGAAATAATAGAAACACTAGAAAAACCCGTGCATAAAGAACAAAATATGCATGGAAAAATACAAAAAGTTTTCAGACAGATGTTTGAGAACACTTGTCAGGCTATTGAACAACTAGATGGCAAAAAGTTTATCGAACAGCCTTGGACCCGTGACAAAAAAAGCATTTGGATATCTGGTGAGAGTAGTGATGACACAGTATATGTTGACCGGGTTTTGCACGGCGGAAATGTCTTTGAAAAGATAGGAGTCAACTACGTAGCAATCAAGGGTGAAATGCCTTCTGGAATGAGCTTCCAGAAGTCGGGTGCTCTCGCGACAGGAGCAGCTGATCAAGTAACTGGTGACAAAGCCACCCCCTACTTTGCCACAGGTACTAGCTTTGTTATCCATCCCCATAACCCGATGGCACCTATTGCACATGTCAACTACCGCTTTTTCCAGCTTGGTGATGGTACGCAACCGGGTTACTGGTGGTTTGGCGGTGGTGCAGATCTTACACCAGCATACCTTTTTGAAGAAGATGCAGTTCATTTTCATAAGGCGCATAAAGAAGTTTGCGATCGCCACGATCCCTCCTATTACCCACGGTTTAAAAAGGGGTGTGATGAGTATTTCCATATCTCACATCGGGGTGAAAGCCGAGGGATCGGTGGAATTTTCTTCGACCATCTAAACGATCGCACTGTAGAAGAGCTGCTTTCGTTTGTCACAGATTGTACCGAGGCGTTTGTTCCTGCTTATATACCGCTTGTGGAAAGACGTAAGGATATGGCCTTTACAGAGGAGAACAAGTACTGGCAATGTATTGTTCGTGGGCGCTACGTGGAGTTCATTTTAACCTCTGACCGTGGTGCACGCTTCGGTTTAGCAAGCGGCATGGTAAATGTGCAAAGTGTGTTCAACTGTATGCCTCCTGTAGCTGACTGGAAATATGATGACCAACCTACTCTTGGCACTCAGGAGGCAATGCTTAGAGAAGTGCTGAAAACTCCTCGAGAGTGGCTGTAGCTCTTTGGATGGTGATGATTCGGTTCTGTGGTAACCGTTCAAGGGGTATCAAAATAATTTCATACCGTTGACTAACAAGTCTTTCAAAACTCCCCAAGCTACAAAGTTTATTGAGATGAAAGTCTCTTGTGAGCCACTGCAAAATTCACAGATAGTAGAGCACACTTGCTCAAAACTATATCGCTACCTTATGAACGGTTACATTCTTGGCATTAATAGCAATAGGAATAGGGACAATTGAGCGTAGACAATGAAATAGATATTTGTGACATAAGGGGAATACAAATGCTGGACATAAGGCGATCAAAGGCTAAAACTAGATTCGAGAATCGATTCAAAAACTCAAAAAAAGCTGTGACAGGAAATAAGCTACATGAAAAAAATATCGTTTTTCAAAAGATAAAACGACACAATGAGCTTATGATGAGCGTACTTGAAGCCGACGACATTATATTAGTTTGCCGTAATACTCTCAGATACCTTCTTGTTGGTATGATTATGCTTTGCCTATTGGCTAGCTTGTAATTTTTTTCTGTTCTATATAGTGATTTCTTGTTTGTTCTAAATTCAAAAAAAGGGAGAATAAAAATGACAACTGAACTGAAAATGGAAAATGATAAGATCGGTGCAGGTGACCTACGGATGGAAGACATCCTGAACATCAATGAATCAAAAGCTTTGAATTTGTTTAGAAACAGATTTATAAGATATAAAAAGCTAGCAGCAGAAATAGGAGATGAAGCGGCTTTTGAAAAAATGATGGAAAAATATCCTGACCAACAGAAGGCATTGATGGGCGCTTTCATTGATAACGCCACCCTAGCTGAAGGCTTCAAAAAACCGATTCCTCTACTGCGAATGATGGGCTTCATTACGGAAATAGTAGATATTTCCCAAAATGGAATAGACGCTACAATTGAAATTCAAAGAGTTTGCCCAGCTTTGTCCATTGCTAAAGAGTATGGTTTCGAGACTCCCTGTTATCTCCTCTGTGAAATGGAACAAGAAGCAGCTAGAAGAGCTTTTCCTGGGATGAAGGCTGAAATTCTCAGTAAACAAGCTGAAGGTGACTGCGTTTGTGTATTCAAGTATGAAAGACCTGCTCAAACAATAACAAAATCAACGCAGAATACACAAAGTGCGTTTTCTAAAGTAAAAAATTTATTTCAAGTAGTTCCCATCCTGCTCAAGATTGGGCTTAAAATGCTCAAAATCCGGGTCTCTAAATAAGTTACTTAGGTAAATACATACTTTATAGCTGTTACCAATCTAGTCCTCGTAAAAATGATTTTTAGACGACACGCTTTCCTAACCGAAGTTAGTCTAAAAATTGAGTAACAGCTGCATTTATTACCATCTGATGCTTTGGCTATATGAGGATAATTGTTGTGCAGTTTAGTCTGAAATCCTACTTGTAAATACAGCAAAAAAGGTTGTTAGATGAATAGTATTGTATCTGATCTAAAACATATTATTGAAGGCAATGTTAGTAGCCTAAAAGAGGATTTAGCAACAGTTTCTCAAGATTTTGGCGGCATTATTCAAAAACAGCCTCAGGTTGTTGTTCGTCCTCAAAATTCTATTGACGTTGCTAACGCAATCAAGTATGCTGCTGATAAAGAGTTAACGATTTCTTCACGGGCTGCAGGACATACATCAAGTGGTCAATCTTTGAACCAAGACGGAATCCTCTTGGATATGAGGAGCCTCAATCAAATTCATGAGTTTGACTCAGATCGATTGTGGTTTAAAGCTGATACTGGTGTGACTTGGAAGAAGGTAGTTGATGCCTCAATACCACAAGGCTTGATTCCTCCTGTCCTCACCAATAACTTTGACGTAACTATAGGAGGAACCCATTCTGCCGGTGGGTTGGGGCGGAACTCCTTTCGTTATGGATCGCAAGCTGATAATTGCATTGGTTTAGAAGTTGTAACCGGAACAGGGGATCTGGTCTGGTGTACGCCAGAAGAGAACAGCGAACTTTTTTATCACGTTCTTTGCGGTTATGGTCAGTTTGGCATCATTACCCAGATACAGCATAAACTCAGACAATACCGCCCTTTGACCCGTACCTATTTTCTTTGCTATGACGACTTAGAACTCCTCTTGAATGATGAGCGTCTCCTCGTACTCGAAGAGCGTGTCGATGGTTTGCTCTCTCTATTCTCCCCATGTGTGATGGGAGTATCGAGGACAGGGGTAAATGGAATACAACCTCTGATTAAATGGTTTTATAGGATGCAGATTACTCTGGAGGTGGACTCTGCAAACGATATTAATGAGGAAGAACTTCTCTCTAGTCTAAAGTTCTATCGTCATATCTACACTGAAGACCTTACCTTTGAAAAGTTCGTTCAACCAATAGCAGAAGTACCTCATCCTGTAGGCACTGCAAATCCTTGGATAGACGTGATATTACCAGGATCGGTCGCCAAAGAATATATCGAAACTGCACTCAAGCGCATACCTAGTTTTATTGACTTCAGAAATACACCGGTGGGTTCTTTTTGTATGCTTTCTCGCAATACCAATATGCCCATGTTCCCTTTACCGGAAGAAGAGTTTATTCTCGGATTTGGAATGTATCCCACCATCCCTAAGTCTCAGCTTCAACCTGTTTTAGAACAAGTAAATCTACTTAGTGACCTCGGTTTGCAAGCAGGCGGTAAAAGATATATGGCTAGTTGGGTGGAATTTGACCTTCCTCAATGGAGACTTCAGTTTGGTGATTACTGGCCTAAAGTCAATGAGATGAAAAGGAAATACGACCCCAAGGCAATACTCAACCCTGGCTTTTTCCAGTACGAGCAGGTTGCACAGACCGATTTGAACAGTAATTCGGCTTATGTATTGGCATAAGCAAGATGAGAGCCAAAATCTGCGCAATATGCTAATCGTCTGTAAGACCTTGGCAGTAAGAAAAGGAAAGGAAAAACTTAAAGGGAGGATGCATGGATATTGCTGTTGTAGGTCTTAGCCACAAGACAGCTCCTGTTGAAATTCGTGAGAAACTGAGTATTCCAGAGGATAAAATTGAAAAGGCGATCGCGCATTTACATAGCTGTTTTCACATTGAAGAAGCGGCTATTGTTAGCACCTGCAACCGCCTAGAGATTTATGCTGTCGTTACTAAGACAGAGCAGGCAACTCAGGAGGTCGCTCAGTTTCTGGCTGAGCATAGTCAATTGCCTTCCGACGACCTCTCTCAACACCTATTTACTCTACGGCAGCAGGATGCCGTTAAGCATTTAATGTGGGTTGCTTCTGGGCTAGATAGCTTGGTGATAGGAGAAGGGCAAATTTTGGCTCAAGTCAAACACACCCACAAGTTAATCCAACAACATAATGGCTGCACGAGACGCATCCTCAATCACTTATTCAAGCAAGCCATTACGGCTGCAAAGCGGGTTAGAACAGAGACCGCGATTGGTACAGGTGCTGTCTCGATTAGTTCTGCTGCGGTAGAGTTAGCCCAAATCAAGGTACAGAATTTATCGGAGTGCCGAGTCACAATTGTGGGCGCAGGCAACATGGCTCGACGGTTAGTGCAACATCTATTAGCGCAAAAAGTAACCCAGATTTCAATTGTAAATCGTTCTATCGAGCGAGCTAAAGAATTGGCGAATGAGTTCAGCGATACGCAATTGCAATGTTATCCACTTGATGAAATGATGACGGTAGTTGCAGCATCGGACTTAGTCTTTACTAGCACTTCTTCTATAGAACCACTGCTGGATCGAGCTAAACTCGAAGCCAGTTTGAAACCAAATCAGCCTTTGATGCTGTTCGATATATCAGTTCCTCGCAACGTTGATGCAGATGTCAATGAGCTAACTCACGTTCAAGCATTTAATGTTGATGATTTGAAGACCGTCGTTGTCCAAAATCAAGAAAGCCGCCGACAAATAGCAATGGAAGCGCAAGCGTTGATAGAAGAGGAGTTAAAAGCGTTTCACACCTGGTGGCATTCACGGGAAACTGTTCCCATTATTAGTTGTTTACGGGAAAAAATAGAAAGCATTCGCGAACAAGAGTTAGAAAAAGCTTTGTCGCGCCTAGGTAGTGAATTTACCAATAAACATCAAAAAGCTGTCGAAGCCCTAACTCGAGGTATTGTGAACAAAATTCTCCACGAACCGATGGTGTGTCTGCGGACGCAGCAGGATGTGGAAACGCAACGCCTTGCTGGCGAAGCTCTGCAAATGTTGTTTAACCTAGAAGCTTGTGTTATTTCACGACATCTGTTAGACGCAGAAAAGCAACCTAGTGCTGTTACGAGTTCCCAAACCTAATTTGATGATTGTACAAAGGACGCCCTCATTAGTTAACTTTATCTGTGTCAACATTCATTTATTGAGATAGTAGGAGCTAAAAATGTTAAAAAACTTTTGGTACGGTTGCGAATTTAGCTCAGCCGTTACTAGTCAGCCTAAGCAAATCGTGATGTTAAATCAGAAATTTGTCCTTTACCGTGATTCCCAAGGACAAGTCGTAGCACTCAAAGACCAGTGTTCACATCGCGGTGCCGCACTCTCTTTAGGTTGGGTA
Organism: Scytonema sp. HK-05; assembly: GCF_002368235.1. Classification (GTDB taxonomy): domain Bacteria; phylum Cyanobacteriota; class Cyanobacteriia; order Cyanobacteriales; family Nostocaceae; genus Kalymmatonema. The sequence continues at coordinate 8,558,790 of NZ_AP018194.1, forward strand.
GAAGACGGCTGTATTCGTTGTCCTTATCATGGATGGAAATTTCAAGCGGATGGCAAATGCATTGACATTCCTGCCAATGCACCCGAAACACCTATACCCAAAAAAGCTCGGATTGAGACATACCCAGTGCAGGAAAAATACGGTTATGTCTGGCTTTTTTATGGAGACTTACCAGAAGAAGAACGCCCCCCAATCCCACCCTTTCCAGAGTTTGAAGATCCGACTTTTAATCAAATTTTCTTGGAATTAAAATATCAGACTCATTACACTCGCTGCATCGAAAATACTCTTGACTCAGCCCATTTAGCTATCGTTCATGCTAAGTCATTTGGTGCAGGATTTAGGCAAGATCCAAGGGTTCCAGATTATCAAGTTCAAGAGGAGAATTGGGGTATTAGTGCCAAAATAAAATATGCAAATTTCACTAAGCCCCAAAATATATTTAAGCTCTTTTTTAGTCCATCATACACAGAGCTTAATACAAAAACCACCTTCTATTTGCCTAATATTACAAAAGTTGAGGTAGACTTTGTTCGTGGCAAGATGATCAATTATGCTATTCATCTTCCTGTTGATGAAAATACAACTATTACTAAGCGGATTCAATTTCGCAATGTTCTTAAACAGCAATGGGCAGACAGCTTATTTGTGAAGTCTCTCTACAAATCTCTTAATGAAGACAGAATAGTAAGCGAGTCACAATATCCCGCAGTCATACCCGACAGTTTATCAGCCGAAGTCCATTGTCCTTCTGATGCCTTGCCCCTTGCCTATCGCAAACTCCGCCAAAAATATTTAGCAATGGGTTGGGGTTTGAAGTCTAATAATTGTCAATCAAACAACTTCAATAGTCATCTAGAACAACATTCTTCTACTTTAGTCGTGAAGTAGATTCATATCTCATCTTAAGTTGCTTTCACAGAAAAAGTTTTCTGATTTTCTGCTTCATCATTTTCTTCTTTGTGTTTTTGTTTATTTTATGCTTATGTAAGCAAAATGGCGACTGCAACTTTGTTTCCAATGGGCAAGATAAGCTGATGCAGGTTGAAATTGTTTAAAAACTCGTTATGGTCTTTGACTATTAACTGTTGACACTCAACACTCAACAGTTGACTCGAGTTAATATTCAATTTAAATTGACAACGGTTTTATTTCTTCAAAAAGTAGGAGTTAAAAGTGTTAAAGAACTTTTGGTATGCTTGTGAATTTAGTGCAGATGTTACTAACAAGCCTAAGCAAATCGTGATGTTAAATCAAAGATTTGTACTCTACCGTGATTCCCAAGGGCAAGTCATAGCACTCAAAGACCAGTGTCCACATCGTGGTGCTGCTCTCTCTCTAGGTTGGGTAGAAGATAGCTGTATTCGTTGTCCTTATCATGGATGGAAATTTCAAGCGGATGGCAAATGCATTGACATTCCTGCCAATGCACCCGAAACACCTATTCCTAAAAAAGCTCGCGTTCAGACATACCCAGTGCAGGAAAAATACGGTTATGTCTGGCTTTTTTATGGAGACTTACCAGAACAAGAGCGCCACCCCTTACCAACTCTTCCAGAATACTTATTCTCATCTTTGCGTCCCGTTTGCCATTCGGCTATAGAGCCTGCTAATTACGCTCGCCTCATAGAAGCTAATATTGACTTTGCCCATGTGATCGCCATCCATAAGAAATCTTTTGGTCAGAGAATCCCACTGGACCAAACTATTAGATATCGAGTCGAGGAAGACGACTGGAGCGCAGTTGCTACATACACTTATGATTCTCTAGGTAGCTCAAAAAGTTTCCTAAACTTTTTACTGGGTGGACGTCCGCAGTTGACAATAAGATTGAGTTTTTACTTACCTAACGTTACCTTAGCTGAAATTAACGTAGGCGGAGATGGTAAATTTGCTATCAAGTTCGGTATTTTAGTTGCCTTCTTTCCGATTGATGAAAACACGACTTCTGCCAAACGTATTTTGTATCGCAACATTTTAAAACAACCCTGGCTAGATAGTTTCGTCAAAAATATGGACTATAAACTAGCTCATGAAGATACCATAGTTGTCGAAACTTTAACCTCTCAACCAATGCCCAGAATATCAGAAGAACTTCATGTTGCTGCTGATGCTCTCGATCTTTCTTATCGTAAGCTTCGGCAAAAATATCTGGCGAAGGGCTGGGGTCTAGAGCCATCTAATAGTGCGTCAAATAACTCAAACGGACATTCAGTGCAATCTGTTTTTACCTCGTTAATGCACTAGCTACACATTGTTTGTAGTAGCGCTTAAGCGCAATTAAGAACCTTCTTTCATCTGTAGCCAGGTTTTCGGGAAATAGTATTGCAAGTGCCAGTTTACGAAAATAAGGAAATTTCTAAAAATGGTATCAAATCGTCAAAATTCTCACTCTCCTGACACTTCGTTGGCTGCAACTAAAGAAAGTTTAACAGACGCTTCAACAAGTTTGTCACAACCGGAACCCATTCAAAATCCTGTCACAGGTGAGTGCTTAACAGTCCTTTGCTCTACTCGCGATAGCGATGGAGAGCGTCTCTTGCTCCGCTTTGACCTTCCACCAAAAGCCACAAGTGTTCCCTCGCACTACCATCTCACCATCACAGAGACGTTCGAGGTGTTAAACGGAGAACTCGAGATGGAGTTGAGTGAAAAAAGAAACAGAATGACACTCCGTCCTGGAGAAGTTGTACCAGTTCCCCCGGGTATGCATCATTCTTTCTGGAATGCATCTGACGAGTGGGTAACGTTCACAACCCTTGTACAGCCTGCAGCGGAATTTGAGAAGTTCATTAAAGGTATGTACACTATGGCTCGGAATGGGGTGAGTGCTAATTTGTTACAATTTGCTTTGCTTGTCGAGAAATCAGACTCCATATTAGTCAACCACCCATTGTTCCTCCAAAAGCTAATTGGTGCAGTCTTGATCCCGATCGCTCACCTTCTAAAGGTAGAACAATCTCTAAGCAAATATTGGTCATAAGTTGATCGCACAGAAGCTTGACCAAGCTTTTATGAGACAAAGGCTGCATCAGTTTAGCGCACTCGCGTACTTATCGAGGAAATTTTTACCTCTTTTCACTATTGTTACCTCGCTTTCTCAAAAAAAATCAATGAAGTTAATGAATACACCTCACAAATTATCTTTATGGGATTTGGTGCAATGGACTGTCTACCCTGCAAATTTTTTGGATGCTTGCAGTAGGCGCTATGGCGATATTTTCACAGTACAGTTGCCTGGTCAACAACCTAGCATATTTGTTAGTCACCCCGAAGCCCTCAAGGATATTTTTACCGCTCCTTCAGAATCTTTTGACTTCAGAGAAGGTAATCAAATATTGGATTTTATCTTCAGAGAGCATTCTTTACTGATGATGAATGGCAAATCTCATCTACGCCAACGTAAGTTAATGATGCCTCCTTTTCACGGAGAACGCATGGCTCATTATGGCAAGCTCATTTGTGGATTGACTGAACAGATGATGAAGACGTGGAGCGTTGGAGAATCTGTCAGTATCAATTTATGTATGCATAAAATCACTCAGAATGTTCTATTTCATGTTGTTTTTGGCTCCACAAAAACAGAGCGTTCAGAACAATTACGCCAAAAATTGCTTGCGTTAATAGAGATGACTACCTCTACATTTTTTGCGCTCAATGCTTTGCTTCCACCTTTACGCAAAGATTTGGGACCTTGGAGTGCATGGGGAAGTTTTCTCCGCATACAGAATGAACTAGATGAACTTCTCTATGCTGAAATTACTGAACGCCGTATGCAACCTGAATCAGAACGGACTGACATTCTTAGCTTGTTAATGACAGCTCGTGATGAAGAGGGTCAGCCGATGACTAATGAGGAATTGCGCGATGAATTGATTACAGTACTTGTATCTGGTTATGACACAACATCAACAGCCCTTATGTGGGCAATGTACTGGATTCACCAAACGCCTAGCGTACGTGAGCGACTGCTCAAAGAACTGAATAATATTAAAGACCCATCAGATACTAAAGCGATTTCTCAACTTCCATATCTCACAGCTACCTGTCAAGAGACACTGCGCTTACGCCCAGGGCTTGTAGTTGGATTCTTAAGGGTAGCCAAAACCCCAATCAAGATGATGGATTATGAATTGCCTGTAGGTTCGCGAATTTGGCCCAATATTTATTCCGCTCACCGTCGTGAGGAAGTCTACCCAGATTCCGAAAAGTTCAACCCGGAACGTTTTCTGGAACGGCATTTTTCTCCTTATGAATATTTACCATTTGGTGGTGGAACTCGGATTTGTATCGGGCAGGCTCTCGCAAATTATCAAATGAAGCTTGTACTGTTTAGTATCTTAACACGTTATCAGATGACACTAGCTGATCCCCGTCCAATTCATCCTATCCGTCGTGGTCCAGGTTTACAACCCTTGGGAAATTTGCGTATGATTGTGACTGCACAACACCATCGTCAATCAAATGTACCAGCGCTAGCCTGATCATGTCCAGAGAAGTAGTTATCGTTAACATTTTTGGAGGGAGAGAGGAAGAGAGGGAGAGAAGGAGAGAAGGAGAGAAGGAGAGAAGGAGAGAAGGAGAGAAGGAGAGAAGGAGAGAGAAAGAGAGGGAGAGAGGGAGAGAGGGAGAGTTTTAAAGTTTTTGCACAGATGGTCTGATCGTAATATCTAACAACTTTGTCTTGGAGCTGATTAACCCTAAAAAAAGTTTGGAGCATTCGGTGTTTATTAATTACCAGCTTTGCATCAACAATCTGATTGAGTAGGTCTGAAGAACGTCGGGATGGTGGTCGCTCACTCCAACGCTACACGCGGAAAATCCACCATAGGCGACTGGCAAACTCGAAGGAATTTAGCACCTGTGGAACAGCTTGAACAATCTTTGAAACGTCAGTAATCGCCAAAAGCCGATCTTGAGCAGTAATGGATAATAATTACACGATTGCTATTCTTGTGGCTTGTTTATATCAACATAATTATGCTTTTGAAGCCCTTGTTAATAGCGTTTGAGATGCACTTAGCCTGACTAATTAACCGGACTTGATATTAGAAAAAATTAGCTTTAAGACACAAATAATTGCTTGAAATTGGATGAGCTGACATAACTAAGACAAACGGTATCAAGGTATGATTCAAATGCAAACAAGTGACTTTGAAAAAGTTAGCCCTACTGCTTTCATGGTGAGTTCATTTAGAGGGTTAACTGATATTCCCTATGCCAAAGAATTAGCTCAACAGGCAGAAGCACAGTTAAGCGGCCAATCCCTGCCACAACTTAAGGAAAAACCTGTTGGGCTCGCGATACATTTAGAAGCTCGTTATAAAGCCATTAACCAAGTTATGGCTCAATACCCAACCACGCAAGTTTTAGAACTTGCATCCGGGTTACTTCCAAGAGGTCTTGTGATGTCTTGCGATCCCAACATCACGTTTATTGAAAGTGACTTACCTGAGATGATTGCTTACAAACAACAACAAGTTCAACAACTTGTTGGAGAACGTGCTAATCTACACTTTCTACAAATTGATGCAACTCACCCTTCTAATGAGTTTTTGAAGAGTATTAATTATCTGACGCCGGGACAACCTGTTGTGATTGTGTGTGAGGGGTTACTCATGTATCTCACACGCTCAGAAAAACAACAAGTATGTGCCAATGTCCGAGAAATACTTAAAGCTTACAGTGGGGTCTGGATTACTTCTGATTTTATATCTGAAGCGGGTTTTAAGCAGGCTCTACAAAATGACGTTGGATTGCAGGCACAAATACAAAGTATTCAAAGCTTCACAGACAGAGTTGACAGTGAAAATTATGGTTTTGAAATACCTGAGCAAGCCTTGCAATTTGCTTGTGAACAAGGATTTCATGTGACAGAGTATAGTTTGACAAATGTAGTGAACCAGTTAAGCTCTACAGAAGTCTTAGGTATTGATCCAGAAATAGCGAGGCAAATGCTTGCTGGGCAATCTGTTTTTGCAATGACTCTTGATACAGTTGACCGTTGAGCTTAGATGCAAACATTGTCTTAAACCACTTTGTACAGAAGTAGCTAGAGTAATACTCTTTCTGCTGAAGTTAAACAAGTGAATCGGGTTATTCCATTTCACGAAATAGTTGATACAAACAAAGCTTCTTAATGCATGGAGAAATGTATGGGAAATTATAGATTGCTACAAGCAGCTCAAGGTGAAGTTCTGGAGCGCCCTCCAGTATGGATGATGCGCCAAGCTGGTCGCTACATGAAAGTCTATCGGGATTTGCGTCAGAAGTATCCTTCTTTTCGCGAGCGTTCTGAAACCCCCGATCTAGCTGTGGAAATTTCTCTGCAACCTTTTCATGCCTTCAAACCCGACGGTGTGATTATGTTCTCAGATATCCTGACACCGTTGCCCGGTATTGGTATCCCTTTTGACATTATCGAAAGTAAGGGACCAGTATTTGAACATCCAATCCGAACCCAGGCACAAGTTGATGCCCTCACTCCTCTTGACCCTGAAGCTTCTTTATCATTTGTGCGTGAAATCTTGACAACTCTGCGCCAAGAAGTTAATGGTCAAGCCACTGTCTTAGGCTTTGTCGGTGCTCCTTGGACACTAGCTGCTTATGCTGTGGAAGGCAAAAGCTCAAAAGACTACTCGATTATCAAAAGCATGGCTTTCTCAGAGCCAGCGATGCTACACCAATTTTTAGGTAAACTAGCAGATGCGATCGCCATCTATGCTCGTTACCAAATTGATTCTGGTGCTCAAGTAGTGCAAATGTTCGATTCTTGGGCAGGACAACTCAGTCCCCAAGACTTCGAGACTTTTGCTTTGCCTTACCAAAAACGCGTCGTCGAACAGGTCAAAGCAACCCATCCAGACACACCCCTCATCCTGTACATCAACGGCAGTGCTGGGATATTAGAACTCATGGCACAATCTGGGGTAGATATCGTTAGTGTAGACTGGACAGTTGACATCGCAGTGGCACGGCAGCGCCTCGGAGCAAATATTGGAGTTCAAGGAAATCTAGATCCTTGTGTTTTGTTTGGTTCTCAAGAGTTTATCCGCGATCGCATCCTCAACACTGTGCGCAAAGCCGGAAATCAGGGACATATCTTCAATCTCGGTCACGGAGTTTTACAGAACACACCTGAAGAAAATGTTGCTTTCTTTTTTGAGACTGTAAAGCAGTCCCATAACTTATTAAATAACTCTAACTAAGATGTATGACTCAACTCAACTCTGCGTTGCCTAGCATTTCTCATCCTTCCCGCACTCTCCGCATCGGTTCTCGTGAGAGCCAGCTCGCTTTAATACAAACTTACTACGTACGAGAAAAACTTCAGAAACACTTTCCCGAGCATACGTTTGAAATCTGCACAATGTCTACTCAAGGCGACAAAATTCTGGATGTCGCCTTAGCTAAGATTGGTGACAAAGGGTTGTTTACCAAAGAACTAGAAGTCGGGATGCTTCGGCATGAAATTGACTTTGCTGTTCATTCTCTCAAAGACTTGCCGACTCGCCTGCCAGAGGGGTTAGTTCTAGGAGTTGTCACGGAACGGGAAAATCCAGCTGATGCCCTTGTGGTTCATGCTAAGCATCAAGATAAACAAATTGAAACCTTACCATCTGGGGCTGTCATAGGTACATCTTCTCTGCGACGTCTGGCTCAGCTACGCCATCACTTCCCTCATCTAACATTTAAAGATATTCGAGGAAACTTGAATACACGACTGCAAAAACTTGATGCTGGTGAGTATGATGCGCTTATTTTGGCAGCGGCTGGATTACAGCGCCTGGGAATGAGCGATCGCATTCATCAAGTTCTGCCTGCTGAAATTTCTCTTCATGCAGTGGGACAAGGAGCCTTGGGCATTGAATGTCGTGCTGACGATCTGGAAGTGCTGTCAATACTCAAAACAATTGAACACGTACCAACGCGCGATCGCGTTCTCGCTGAGCGTGCCTTCTTGCGGGAACTAGAAGGCGGTTGCCAAGTGCCAATTGGTGTTAATACTCAGCTTGACGGGAATATACTCACTTTGACAGGAATAGTAGCCAGTTTAGATGGTCAACATCTGGTGAAAGATACTGTTACTGGTACTACTACCCAAGCAGAACAACTAGGTATTGAACTGGCTCAAAGTCTACGGCAACAAGGAGCGCAGGAAATTTTGTCGGAAATTTTTGAGACAGTCCAACGGGGCTAAAGAAGTTTGTTCAAGGATTGTTAAGCGAAAGCTAAAGGATTACCTAAGCCATTACGTTATATCAAGTCCGGTTGATTAGTTATTATTCGGTGGCTCTGTGCAAAAACCTTAAAACCCTGTCAATAAATCGCCCTGCCCCCTACAGTCTTAATGATAAGTCTTTAACCGGACATGATATTACACGCCTAAGCATTGGTGAGACAAAGCCCTTCAATAGTTAGTTTTTTCCCTTCATATATACAAACGCTATGTTTCCCAACCACCGCCCTCGTCGCCTTAGAAGCCATTCCCAACTACGTCGGATGGTACGTGAAACTGTCTTAACAACTAGTGATTTAATTTACCCTCTCTTTGCCGTACCAGGTGAAGCAATTGCCAAAGAAGTTAAATCGATGCCAGGAGTTTACCAGTTGTCGGTGGACAAAATCGTGGAAGAAGCTAAGGCTGTTTACGACCTTGGTATCCCCGGAATTATCCTGTTTGGCATTCCAGAAGATAAAGATATAGAAGCAACTGGTGCATGGCATGACTGTGGCATTGTGCAAAAAGCCGCCACTGCTGTGAAAGAGGCAGTGCCAGAATTAATTGTCATTGCTGATACTTGCTTGTGTGAATACACGAGTCATGGACACTGCGGCTATCTGGAAGTTGGTGATTTGACTGGACGTGTCTTGAATGACCCAACTCTGGAGTTGCTGAAAAAAACAGCGGTTTCTCAAGCCAAAGCCGGTGCAGATATCATCGCTCCTTCGGGAATGATGGATGGGTTTGTGCAGGCGATTCGGACAGGATTGGATGAAGCTGGTTACGAAGACACGCCGATTCTGTCGTATGCTGCTAAGTATGCTTCGTCTTACTATGGTCCTTTCCGTGATGCAGCAGAATCCACACCACAATTTGGCGATCGCCGCACTTACCAAATGGACCCAGGTAATGCCCGTGAAGCCATTAAAGAAATTGAACTCGATATTGCTGAAGGGGCTGATATGCTGATGGTCAAGCCAGCTTTAGCCTATATGGACATTATCTGGCGTGTTAAAGAAGCAAGCAACTTGCCAGTTGCCGCCTACAACGTCTCTGGCGAATATTCCATGATTAAGGCTGCTGCACTCAACGGTTGGATTGACGAACAGCGGGTGGTGATAGAAACTTTGACAGGTTTTAAACGCGCTGGTGCTGACTTGATTTTGACTTATCATGCCAAAGATGCTGCCCGTTGGTTAAGTTAATACCAAGTTGGGTTCAAATATGTCATTCTGACCGAACGCGAGTGCGTGCCGCAGGCATAGGGAAGAATCTCGCGAGATGCTGAGTCCCTTTGGGACACGCTGCGCACATGAAGGAGCCTGCGCTTTGCGCTTACGCTTTACTACCGTTACGCTCAGCATGACAAATTGTCTGTATGACTGCAACTTGGTATAAGCTTGGTTTTCGCTCAGATCGATTTTTAGGTGAATGCAATCAAGTAGGTGTCGCATTCACCTCTGCCACTGGAACCATCACGATGCTCCAGTTTCTTCAGATATTCACTTTTAGGAAAATTAAGTTGACATTATGACGGCTACTTCAACTCCTAAAACAACTCCATCCAAATCTCTACCTCCAGTTGATGCTAAGGCTAGAGTCAGCCAGTTGATGAAACAATTGCAAGACGAAATCTGCCAGGTTTTGGAACAGCTAGATGGCGTAGGTACATTTCAGGAAGATGAATGGGAACGTCCTGAAGGGGGTGGAGGGCGATCGCGCGTAATCCGAGATGGCGCTGTGTTTGAACAAGGTGGAGTCAACTTTTCTGAGGTTTGGGGTTCTCATCTGCCACCTTCTATTCTGGCTCAACGTCCAGAAGCAGCAGGTCATGGCTTTTATGCCACAGGTACTTCAATGGTATTGCACCCCCGCAATCCTTACATACCAACTGTACACCTCAATTATCGCTACTTTGAGGCAGGACCAGTTTGGTGGTTTGGCGGCGGTTCGGATTTGACACCCTACTATCCCAATGCTTCGGACGCCGCCCATTTCCACTGTGTACTCAAGCAAGCTTGTGATACCCATCACCCAGATTACTACCAAGTTTTTAAACATTGGTGTGATGAATATTTCTACTTAAAGCATCGTCAGGAAACTCGAGGTGTTGGGGGTCTGTTTTTTGACTATCAAGATGGTCAGGGTCAACTGTATCACGGACCGTACTCAGACACCCCAGCTGCCATTTATAGTAACCAGATTGGCACACCAGCACCGCGAACTTGGGAAGAAGTGTTTGCATTTGTGCACAGTTGTGGAAAGACGTTTGGACCTTCTTATGTGCCGATTGTGGAACGGCGACGGTCAATGGAATATGGCGATCGCGAGCGTAATTTTCAGATGTATCGCAGAGGTCGGTATGTAGAATTCAACTTGGTTTATGACCGTGGCACAATCTTCGGTCTTCAAACCAATGGACGCACTGAGTCAATTCTGATGTCACTACCACCTGTAGTACGCTGGGAATACGGCTATAAACCGGAACCCAACACGCCAGAAGCCGAGTTGTATGAAACTTTCTTAAAACCTCAAAATTGGGTGAACTGGAAATCTTCCGCCATTTAGGGGACAAATGTCTCAAAGCGGAGTTAGTTAAATAACCAATCTATAATACTGCCTTACTAAGGAGACAACCTTGGTTCATACTACAATCAGAACAACTCAATCAGAACAGATCTTCACCGCTGCTCAAAAGCTGATGCCGGGTGGGGTTAGTTCTCCAGTCAGGGCGTTCAAATCTGTAAAAGGACAGCCAATAGTTTTTGACCGAGTCGAAGGCGCATACATTTGGGATGTAGATGGGAACCGATATATTGACTACGTCGGCTCTTGGGGACCAGCCATCTGTGGTCATGCTCATCCAGAAGTCATCGGTGCGCTACACGAAGCTCTAGAAAAAGGCACCAGCTTCGGTGCACCTTCAGTGTTAGAAAACGTACTGGCGTCCATGGTTATCAATGCCGTTCCTAGCATTGAAATGGTTCGGTTTGTCAACTCTGGAACTGAAGCTTGCATGGCAGTTCTCCGCTTGATGCGAGCTTTCACTGGACGAGAAAAAATCGTTAAGTTTGAAGGCTGTTACCACGGTCATGCTGATGCGTTCTTAGTCAAAGCTGGCTCTGGTGTTGCCACCCTCAGTCTACCCGACTCACCCGGTGTTCCTAAATCTGTTACCAACAACATCTTGGTTGCGCCTTTTAATGACATAACAGCAGTCAAAGCTTTATTTGAGGAAAATCCAGAGGAAATTGCTGGTGTCATTGTCGAGCCAGTGGTAGGAAATGCTGGATTTATTACCCCCGATCCTATGTTCTTACAAGGTTTAAGAGCATTAACCCAAGAACACGGGGCGCTACTTGTGTTTGATGAAGTCATGACTGGGTTCCGAATTGCTTACGGTGGCGCTCAGGAAAAGTTTGGCGTTACTCCTGACTTGACAACGTTAGGTAAGATTATAGGTGGCGGTTTGCCAGTGGGAGCCTACGGCGGTCGCCTAGACATTATGTCAATGGTTGCTCCAGCAGGACCAGTGTATCAAGCAGGAACGCTTTCTGGTAATCCTTTGGCAATGACTGCCGGAATTAAAACGCTGGAATTACTACAGAAACCAGGTACTTACGAGTATCTGGATCACATTACTAAGAAGCTGGTCAATCGCTTGCTGCAAATTGCGGAAGAAACTGGTCATGCAGTTTGTGGCGGTAACATTAGCGGTATGTTTGGCTTGTTTTTCAATGAAGGACCGGTTCGTAACTACAAAGATGCTAAAAAATCAGATTTAGTTAAATTTAGCCACTTCCATCATGGCATGCTAGAACGTGGTGTTTACCTGCCACCTTCTCAGTTTGAAGCGTGGTTTAGTTGTTTAGCTCATACAGAAGAGGATATTGGTCAAACTTTAGCCGCTGCATGGGATGTGCTATCTAGCATTTAGAGTAGTGCTGAAGTACTTATAGCATCCAAGGCATCACCGCCAAATCCTCAGCACCAAGTCACCTTCAAAGTTCTTAATCCAAGTAATTCCTCGGTACCTTGTCGTCGTACTGGGGATTTTGTTGTAATTTGGCTTTGTGAGAGCCGTAGAGGGATGATAGGGTGTCTGGTGGATAAACGGGAGGATGGGGACATAAGCAAAATCCCTAGGAAGAAGATAGACACCTTGGTTGACGTGATTTTGCTCTGTCCCTACCTCATCACAGCGAATTGTCTCCCCCCCCCCGTTTTTGATATTTTGCAATTGTAGGTAATAAAGAGAGGGCTGTTTCATTCCCTCAAAGGCTCATAATGTCAAGGGTTACTTAAGCGCGATTGCCCAAAGAGCAGACGGCTGAAGGCGTATCGCTCCTTATTTCCTGGGAAAAATTTGAATTTTCTGGATCGAAATGTAGGTTTTCCATCACGGATGTCCCAAAAATTATCGCGCTTTGATATTGACAAATCCTCCCTCCTTATCGAATGAAACAGCCCTGCCCTTTCAAGGGGTGGGTGCGCCAATTATCGTTCCTAACCAGACACAACTAATTGTTGCTTCTCTGGCAGTTGGGTATATTCAGAGACAATTTTACGGAATTGCTCGCCTTCTATTGTCTCCTGTTCCACGAGCAAATCCACAAGCCGATCTACTAAAGCTCTGTTTTCACGTATAATGCGACGAGCTTCTTGGTAGCAGGTAGTTGCCATTGCTCGCACTTGTCGGTCAATCTTGATCGCCATTTCTTCTGAATATTCAGAGCGATTAACCCAATCTCGTCCCAGAAACACATCACTATTCTGAGTTTCCAGGGCCACTAACCCTAACTCAGACATACCATACATCGTTATCATCTTACGAGCAAGATTTGTCACAACTTTTAGGTCGTTGCTGGCTCCACCTGTTACTTCAGCTTCCCCAAAAACCTCTACTTCTGAAGCTTTTCCTCCTAAGGTCATGGTGATGTTGTCTTGCAGCCAAGCCTTAGTATAAAGCCCGCTGTCAATCATTTCTTCATTCAGAATCTGCTGAGAAAAACCACCAACTCCACCAGAACGGGGAATAATTGTCACCTTATTTAAGGGGTCAGAATATTTCAGGAGTGTAGACAACAGAGCGTGTCCAATCTCATGATAAGCAATCAACCGCTTTTTCTTGCTATCCAACAACGGGTTGAGGGTCAGTCCAATTGTCAATCTGTCAATAGCATCATCAATTTCTAGCTGCGTAATAGCCTCTTTACGTCTACGTGCTGTGAGAATTGCCGCTTCGTTGAGGAGGTTTGCTAAGTCCGCCCCTGTAAAACCTGGTGTACGACGAGCAACAACTTCCAAAGAAACAGATGGGTCAATTTTCTTGTTACGAGAGTGGACTTGCAAAATTTCCAGACGACCTTTGCGGTCTGGTGCATCCACAATCACTTGTCGGTCAAACCGTCCTGGTCTGAGCAACGCGGTATCTAGCACATCCGGGCGGTTTGTGGCAGCAATAATAATAATACCGGTGTTACCTTCAAAACCGTCCATTTCGGTAAGCAGTTGGTTGAGGGTTTGTTCCCGCTCATCGTTTCCGCCACCGATCCCTGCACCCCGCTGTCGTCCTACAGCATCGATTTCATCAATAAATATGAGACAGGGAGCATTTTCTTTGGCTTTCTTAAATAAGTCGCGCACGCGGGATGCACCCACACCCACGAACATTTCCACAAACTCAGAACCGGAAATGCTGAAGAACGGTACGGCTGCTTCGCCTGCGATCGCTTTTGCTAAGAGCGTTTTCCCTGTTCCTGGAGGTCCGACCAACAGCACTCCTTTGGGAATGCGTGCGCCGATTGCAGTGAATTTTTCTGGTTGTTTGAGGAAGGTAACGACTTCTTGTAGTTCTTCTTTGGCTTCTTCAATACCGGCGACATCCTCAAATTTCACTCCGGTTTTTGCCTCCATCTGGAAGCGAGCTCTGGTTTTACCGAAATTCATAGCTTGGCTAGAAGCATTCGTAGAGCGGCGGAGGAACAATAACATCAAAGCAACCAGTGGCAAAATCCACATCAGGTTGATCAAAAGCCCTACAGCCGCTCTACCATTAGCAGAGGAAACTTCCTCAAAATCAACGTTATTTTCTTTTAGCCTGCTAATTAACTCAGCGTTTTGTTCCAAAAGCCGCACTTGTATCGGTTGTGCATCTTGCTTTTGCCCTTTTAGATAAACCCTTGCTACCTGATCGGTTTCGTCAAGCTCTACTCTTTTGACTTCCTTATTCTCGGTTTTCCTGATTAATTCGCCATAGGATAGGGAATCGCCACGCTCTACTTTTTGCGCCAGCGCTGGAGTACTCCCTAACATTCCTGGCAACATGATTAAACCAGCTGCTAGCGCTCCAGTGAAAGCTGCACGCTTTGCCTTTTGCTGTTTCATCAATGTCTTTTTCTCAAAATTTTTCATAATAATTACCCTTTGTTTGCTGCTCAATAACCGAGCACTCGTTTCTATGCCTTTTCCTCTACCAAGAGTAGAAATCAGGGGTTTCTAATCTTCTAGTGTAACTTCCAAAAAAACCATTCCCAAGTTTTTCCTCGCTATACCCTTCAAACATAACTGGAACTTTAGGAATTCCTTGCTAGTCGCACTCTTTGCTAAAAAGCCTTTTAAAATACTACTTTTACATTTTATCTGTGTTGTGTCTTCACTCGCATAGCATAAAATTAGGAGCAAACTGCAATTTGACATATTATGTCACAAATCGCTAGATTATATACATAGTCGTAATGACTCCGGATTAGAAAAATTTAGCTTTGGCGTGTGAAACTTTTTATAGAAGCTTTTTACTGAACACGAATGAACTCAGAATCATCGATCCGAACGAGTGCATGAGTTCTGTACGACTGCGTGGTGAAGTATTGGGTTCAGTCCCCCCACTCATTGCATTCTGTGTTCTCTTGTTCTTCTTCAAGATAGTTATAGTTACGGGAATTTAATTGGACTATGGTGAAAATTGTTGGTATTGCTGGTAGCTTAAGACCTGAATCCTACACTCAAAAGGCTTTGCTTATAGCCGCGCAACGGGTGGAAGCTCTGGGTGCAGATGTTGAAATTCTGGATTTGCGGCAAATGCAGTTACCATTTTGCAATGGGGAAAATGAATATCCAGATTACCCAGATGTTCAGCGGTTACGCCATGTCGTTAGTAGCGCCGATGGGTTAATTTTGGCGACACCAGAGTATCATGGCGGCGTGAGCGGTGTCCTGAAAAATGCCCTTGATTTAATGAGTTTTGACCAGTTGTCTGATAAAGTGACAGGATTGATTAGCGTGTTAGGGGGACAGCCTAACAGCAACGCCTTAAATGATCTACGGGTAATTATGCGTTGGGTACACGCTTGGGTAATTCCAGAGCAAATTGGCATTGGACAAGTTTGGAAAGCCTTTAGTCCTGATGGTAAGTTGTTGGATGAAAAACTCTCTCAACGTTTCGACCAATTTGCTCAGAGTTTGATTGACAATACGCGCAAGTTGAGAGGCGTGTCTTAGTTGTTTCGCGCAAAGATGAGCCAGCGCCGTGCGGGGGTTCCCCCCGCCCGTGCGACTGGCGTGCCAAGACGCTAAGAATCTCTTTGCGCCTTTGCGTCTTGGCGCGAAATTAATTCACTTTAGTGATGGTGATGATGATGATGCGCTACAGCTAACTGGGGATTAACCGCCACAGTTTGTTCTGACACCAACTCGGTGATATGAGCATTTGCCCATTGAGCTGCCATTGTTAAGAATTCAGAATTGTCGTTAACACACGGCATCTGCACGTAGTTTAGATCAGGATGTTTTTTCTGTAGCGCATGAATGATGTGGTGCACATCCAATAAAGTTTCATGGTTTTCTGTAGCAAAGCCAATCGGCATAAAGACAACCGCTTTGGCACCCAATTGAATTAGGTTTTTCGCTGCTTGTTCGACATTTGGTAGTGTCCATTCAATGAGGGGTGTGTCGTGGTTTAGCCACCCAATGGAAATGAGAGGGTAGCGGTTGATTAACTGATCGCGTACTAAGTCGTAGAGTATTTGACTTTCGGTAATTCCAGAGGTGAATCCTTTGGCTTTGTGAGGACAACCGTGGTTCATCAGCACAATGCCAATCTGAGAAGGTAGGTAAGCACTGGCTAAGTCAGCGCTAATTTTCTCTTCCACAAGACGAGCTATCAAATTGATGTAAGCTGGTTCGTTGTAGAAGGATGGAATATAGCGCAGTCCTTTAACCCAGTGTTCATCACCATCTGTCAACTCAGCAAAAGCGTTGTTGACTTGCTCAATGGCAATACCACTCGTGAAGATGGAATCGACAACCAGCAGTGGATAGATGAGTATTTTGTCAAAGCCTTGGTTTTTGATTTCTGTCAAGACTTGGTTGGGAAGGAAAGGGGCGCAGAAGTTGAAGGCTTTAAAAACTTTAACGCCTTCACCCCACTGTGCCTGTAGGTTTTTTTCAATTCCAGCGCGTTGTTTTTCAAAAATGGCATTGTGTGGGGAAATAAAATCATGGTGTTGATGTCCCCACTCATGACGGTCAAATAATGCCAAAAGCCGTGCTAGGGGAGGATAAATCCAGGTTGGCACGGGTGCGAATTTTGCTGTCAGCAGATTTAAAGCTTGTTCATTATAGTTAGCGAAATCTTCGTAGCTTTCGACTTCGCCGTAACCCATAAGCAATACTGCTACTCGGTCTTGACTTGACAATTGCTCAGTGGGCTGTAGTTTTTCTGGTGTGGCTACCACAATACTTCCTCAATCCAACTTCAAAAGTTCTTAGTGTGTAGGGGCGCAATGCCTTGCATTGGTACTGAGTGCTGAGTGGAAATGACTCAGCACTCAGCACTCATGGCTCAGTGCTGTTCTTAATTTGTTGTTTTCCATACTCGTAAAATTCTATCCTATCCTGGGGGAGAGGATAAAAAAGCAATTAATAGCAATCTCTCTAATGAGATACTCTATTAATTACTAAAGGTATATACAAAAAAATTACTCTTAAGGCGTAACCGAATAAAATCTAAAGGATGAAAAATAAAATACTTCACACTATCATATCCTACGGAAAGCCCCCTACGGGATCTATGGGAAGGTGCGGGTTCCCACCAGTTGAGGAGCTATTTGGCAAATTGTGTCACGCTTGATAGACTGCAATTGCGATGTTGAGTTATTAATATGGGGACGAGTCATTGATCATCAGTGAGGAAAAATGACCAGTGACACAAAACCCTGTGACGGCTCAAACCAACGTCATACACCCTGAGAAGTGTTGTGCATAAATGTTAGATTTAAGACAGTAACACTGCAATATCCTTAAGGAAAAGCCGCTAACCCAAAGACAGATGAGTATAATTATTTGCCCTGGTATCCATGATTCAGCTTTAACTCAATGTTTTGTATCGGGATTACTAGAGCAAGTTGTAGATAAAGAAAAAAGTCAATTCTCAGCAAATATACTGATTGTACCAGTCGAGGGTGGTTTAGCTTTATCAGCGTTTCATATATTGCAGTTTTTACACAAACACTTGCAGAATAGGATACAATCGCCAATTGTATTCATTAGCTTTAGTGCTGGTGTCGTTGGGGCAATACTCGCGGCTCAGAAATGGCAACAATTTGGAGGTCATGTTAAAGCTTTTATTGCTATAGATGGATGGGGAGTGCCCCTTTGGGGGAATTTTTCTATCCACAGAATGAGTCATGATTATTTCACCCACTGGAGTTCTTCTCTGCTGGGAAGTGGGCAAAATAACTTTTATGCAGACCCACCTGTTGACCATCTAGAAATGTGGCGATCGCCCCAAACTGTACAGGGTTGCTATGCAGACTCTTTTTTTGGCGAATCACCGCCTCAAGAGCGCCTGACTGCTGCTGAGTTTTTGCACTTGCTTTTAAAGCATTATGAGGATAATTAGTCCGGAAAACAGATTTACCAATCAGGAGTGAGAAATGAGGAGTGAGTAGAGGAAGATGAGGAAGATGAGGAAGATGAGGAAGATGAGGGAGTCATCTGTTCCCCTGCTTTCCTTGCTCCCCGTAAGCGCAGCGTGTCGCAAAGCGGCTCAGCTTCCCCCACAACAGCCTCCACTCGCCCTAGTCCCCAGTCCCTAACCCTTAATCCCTAGTTCTGATGTTTCCAACAGAACCTCCAAATTCTAATAACGGGTTTCGTGCCCTGCTAAAAAACCGTAATTTTATGCTGCTATGGATTGGGCAGTTGTTGTCCCAGCTAGCAGATAAAGTCTTCTTCGTTTTGATGGTAGCCCTGCTGGAAAACTACCCACCCCTTCCAGGCTTAGCAGAGAACTCCATGTACTCGACTTTGATGGTGGCGTTTACAATACCAGCGATATTGTTTGGTTCTGCTGGTGGAGTCTTTGTTGATCGCTTCCCAAAAAAGCTAATTATGGTTGGCTCTGATGTGGTGCGGGGGCTATTGACTTTGTTTATTCCTTTTTTGCCACGAGAGTTTCTCATTCTGCTAGTACTTACTTTTGCCATTTCGACTGTGACGCAGTTTTTTGCACCCGCTGAGCAAGCTGCTATTCCGCTATTGGTGAGAAAAGAGAATTTGATGGCAGCCAATGCGCTCTTTAGCAGCACCATGATGGGAGCTTTAATTGTTGGTTTTGCTGTGGGGGAGCCGATATTGAGTTGGGCAAAAAACTCGGTAGGAGCAGAATATGGTCAAGAGCTTGTGGTAGCGGCATTGTACCTGGTGTCTGCCGGGATCATGCAACCGATTAACTTTAAAGACAATGTATCCCATGACAACAGTCAGCCAGTCATCAATCCTTGGACTGATTTTAAAGAGGGTTTGCGTTATCTCAGGAAAAACCGTCTGGTGTTGAATGCCATGCTGCAACTGACGACTTTGTACTGCGTGTTTGCAGCATTAACAGTACTGGCGATTAGATTAGCACACGAGTTTGGCTTAAAAGAGAAACAATTTGGCTTTTTCTTGGCAGCGGCTGGCGTAGGTATGGTATTAGGAGCAGGAATTTTAGGTCATTGGGGTGACAAACTCAACCAGAAACCCTTACCCCTGATTGGATTTTTGCTCATGGCGCTGGTTTTAGGAGTGTTCAGTTTTACCCACAACTTGTTATTAGCTTTTGCACTTTGTGCATTGTTGGGTATAGGCGCTGCTTTCATTGGCGTACCGATGCAAACTCTGATTCAACAGCAAACACCACCCACAATGCATGGTAAAGTGTTTGGGTTTCAAAATCATGCCGTTAACATAGCCCTGAGCGCACCACTGGCAATCACAGGTCCAGTCACTGATGCTTTAGGGTTGCGAATTGTGCTGGTGGGTATGAGTGTTGTAGTAGTCTTTGTGGGCGTTTGGGCTTGGCAAAATACTCGTCGAGTATTGCGAAATATTATTTTAAAATGAAGAAATCCTGACTATTCTCCCTTTTGATTCAGGAAATCCCGTCAGAATTTTATTTAGCTTTTAAATTAAAATGAATTTCTAACTACAAAATTTCTGCTTCAACTTAGCCCTTGCGTGAGGTTTGACTGTGCGCTCGCCTACCGAAATTAGTTTCCCACAAACCGAAAACCAAAGCATCTCCCAAGTTTCTATCTCGCCAGTCGTGACGCCCAGACGTGCATCTGGTGGTTTCGCTCTGCTTGATAGCCTCAAGCGCCACGGCGTTGAGTATATTTTTGGTTATCCTGGTGGTGCAATCCTGCCGATTTACGACGACTTATACAAAGTAGAAGCTACCGAGGGTGGCATTAAGCACATCTTGGTAAGACACGAACAAGGTGCAGCACACGCCGCTGATGGGTACGCCCGTGCAACGGGAAAGGTAGGTGTGTGCTTTGGGACTTCTGGTCCTGGGGCGACTAATTTGGTAACCGGCATTGCCACCGCTTATATGGATTCAATCCCGATGGTTATTGTCACGGGACAGGTGTCACGGGCGGTGATCGGTACGGATGCGTTTCAGGAAACCGATATTTACGGGATTACGCTACCAATTGTCAAGCACTCCTATGTCGTGCGCGATCCCAGAGATATGGCACGCATTGTTGCCGAAGCCTTCCACATAGCCAGCACCGGACGTCCAGGACCAGTTTTGATTGATGTTCCCAAAGATGTGGCGTTGGAGGAATTTGACTATGTGCCTGTGGAACCGGGAAGAGTGAAGTTACCGGGGTATCGTCCCACAGTCAAGGGAAATCCACGGCAGATTAACGCAGCAATACAGTTGATTCGACAAAGTCGCCGTCCACTGCTGTATGTTGGTGGTGGTGCGATCGCCTCAGGAGCACACGAAGAAATTAAACAACTGGCGGAATTATTCAATATCCCCGTCAGCACAACATTCATGGGTATCGGTGCCTTTGACGAACATCATCCCCTGTCTTTGGGAATGTTGGGAATGCACGGCACCGCCTACGCTAACTTTGCTGTTACAGATTGTGACTTGCTCATTTGTGTTGGTGCAAGATTTGATGACCGCGTGACAGGCAAGTTGGATGAATTCGCCACCCGCGCTAAAGTCATTCACATCGACATCGACCCGGCGGAAGTTGGCAAAAACCGCGTTCCTGATGTACCCATCGTCGGCGATGTGCGGAAAGTGTTGCTTGATTTGTTGCGTCGCGTTCAGCAAGCAGGTACAAAAGATACACCCAACCAAACGCAAGAGTGGCTGAATCTGATCAACCGCTGGAAGGAAGAGTATCCTCTGGAGGTGCCGCACCATGCTGATAGTATGTCGCCGCAAGAGGTGATTGTAGAAATCGCACGCCAAGCGCCCCACGCCTACTACACCACAGATGTAGGTCAACATCAAATGTGGTCGGCACAATTCCTCAAAAATGGTCCCCGGCGCTGGATTTCCAGTGGTGGTTTGGGAACGATGGGTTTTGGCTTACCAGCAGCAATCGGCGCTAAGGTGGCGTTCCCCGATGAACAAGTCATCTGTATTAGCGGTGATGCTAGTTTCCAGATGAACTTACAAGAACTGGGAACAGCAGCACAGTATGGCATAAATGTCAAGACTGTGATTATCAATAACGGCTGGCAGGGAATGGTGCGCCAGTGGCAGGAAGCCTTCTACGGCGAGCGTTACTCCTGCTCGAATATGGAAGTAGGAATGCCAGACATTGAGTTTTTGGCAAAGGCGTATGGCATCAAAGGCATGGTGATCAAAAGCCGGGAGGAGTTGAAAGATGCGATCGCCGAAATGCTAGCACATGATGGTCCAGTTATCGTCAATGCCTACGTGACCAAAGACGAAAACTGTTACCCAATGGTTGCTCCTGGAAAGAGTAATGCCCAGATGATTGGCTTACCACGAGCGCCACAGAAAGCCTCAGCGGAGCCAGTTTTTTGCAGCAACTGCGGTGCGAAAAACTCACATAATAACAACTTCTGCCCTGAGTGCGGGACTAAGTTGTAGAGCGATATCGCAGTTAAGGAATAATAACGCAGGGTGGGCATTGCCCACCCTCATTTTTTTTGACTCCGCAGCGTCTTGTTGACTCGCTGTTTAAGTAGTTGCGTCTAAAGTCCGCTTCATAACGTAGAGCGTGTGCGTTTTGTTGCCGAATTCCCTAGGTGGCGTTTTACGTGTCACCTCGAAACCTATTTTCTTCCAAAAAAGGAACCCTTGCTCATTCTCTTCAATAACCGCTAGCATCACCTGCTGCACTTTATGCGTTGATACCCAACGCTCAAAAGCCCTATAAAACTGAGAGCCTAAACCTTTGCCTCGCTGTTGGGGAGCAAGCATCATCAAGCCCACCCACCAACTGCTGTCATCAGGGTAATGGCGAATTGCTTCAATTAATCCCACCAAGACGTTGTGCGCGTCGAAAAGACCAAACATAAATTTGTCTTGCAGAGTTTTCCCTTCAGGAAGAGCGAGAAATTCCTCACGAGCGGCAGAGGGTGAGGGCGGATGCCCGTCTGTAAGATAAGCAAAGTCCGCGCACTCCTCGTAGAGCCGCTGAAGAACTTCTTCATCATTTGGCTCTAGTCGCTTTACTGTGTAGCCAGAAAGTTCCAGCGCAAAACCTGTTGAACTGTCTATACTCATCATTCAAGATGATATAATCTAATGTTGGTAATTATAATTATTCTTGCCTAGGGGGTGATACCTATGATGACATTTAGCAAGCAAGTAACTATCGCTACATCATTAGGAGATTCATCATGGATATTCGCCCCATTAGCCGCGAGGAACTGGAAGTCTTCGCTAATTTCAGTGAGCAAGCTGAGCTAAATGAGCATTTTCTCAATTATTTGAGAGATATGTGGGATGAAAGCTACGTTCGCCCGGAGTGGTGCTTTGTCGCTGAAGAAGCAGGAGAGTTTTTTGGGCGTATTGTTTACTGGAGTTTACCATCACTCGGCAAGCCTTTCATCTGTGATTTTTTGGAACTCCCTTGGAACGCCAACTATCTTGAAGTCGGCACACAGCTTTTACAACAAACCTTGACACAGTTGCACCTTCATGATAATGACAGTATGGAGTATCAACTCGATATTCCATCACCGTCTTCCAGATTTCTGGAGGAACGAATTGATCTGCTGGAAAACTTTGGATTTTCTCTAAAAAGGGAAACGATCCGCTTTGAGTGGAAAGATACTCAGACTCAGATCACGCCATCAAATCGGCTGACTTTCCGTTCGCTTAATGAGGTTGGTGAAGATGCTTTCATTCATGCCATGATGCAAGTATCGTCACAAACTCGCGATCGCTCCATTTTGCATGAACAGGCTACACTGGGTTTAGAGCAAGAAGCACTCGAACGCTTTCATAAGTCGAAAGCTTTCAAGTACAAACCGACGTGGTGGCAACTAGCTTACACCCAGGACGGTACTCTTGTTGGTTTGATTATGCCAGCGGAGAATGATGGTGGACCTATCATTGCGTGTATTGGTGTAGTCCCAGAACACCGAGGACAAGGCTACGTTAACGATTTGCTACAGCAGGGAACCCTCACTCTGAAGTCCAACGGTGCTGTACGCATCCGCAGTGATGCTGATGTTAATAATGCAGCGATGGTTCGCGCCTTTCAACGCGCTGGGTACAGACAGTTTGTCTCTAGAAGAGAATACTGCTATTCGATGAGCTAACAACTTCTGCCTTATAGGGCTTCTGGCGTTGCATACACCACACGTAGGGGCACAGCATTGCTGTGCCCCTACAAACGCGTGTATTGCACTCAATTGAAAACGGCTATAAGTGTGGTAAGCAGGATGAAGACTGAAGGTAAAAATTACACTTCGTACTTCATCCTTCATACTTCATTGTTTTGCTTTACTTAGAAATTGGCACATTATTAAATGCCGCTGTATCTGGCACAAACACGTCTAAACTGTTAACACCCTCGGGAATCCTTAACCAAACATAGGCATCAGCTGAGGCGTTGGGACGCAAAGAAGATAGACCAACACTACCCGTTGAGCGCTGCAAGTTAACTGCTTTATAGGTTTCGCTCGTATCAGGATTACGGGCTGTTGTACTACCAACCGATATAATATCACCGCCAACAACTCCATCCGAAGCAAGACGACGGATACGCATCTGCACATTCACCACATCACGATTGGCAGTTTCTGGATCTTTAATCCGCTTTACCGAAAGTAACTCCACTTCTGCCTTTTTACCAAAAGCAGGCTGTACAAATTCACCAGGTTTAATAGCAGCACCACTGCCAGGTTTTGATTGTGGCGTTGAAGATGATACGGTTTCAATGTCAGTTGTGGGTTGTGCCGTTTTATCTCCAGATGAAGACGTTTCCAGTGGACTAGGCGTGATTTTAGAAGGAGCATTACTGGTTTCTACACTGGAAGTCTTTTGGGTAGAAGTGGTGGCGCTACTGTTACCAGCATTAGCAACATTCAGCGTCTGTTGCAGGGTAAAAACTTGGTAAGCGGTATAGCCACTGCATAATAAAGCCAAAGTCGAGAGTAAGACAGCTACACTAGATAGGAATGTACTCACACCATAACCTCTACATCGTGTTTCTGCATATACAAGTTTGTCAATCTTTCGATTTTGTCATGCCATGAGTACATTTGGTGAATGACTTGCATACTAGTTGTCTAAGTTACGAGTGTACTGCGTCAGTCATCATACCGACATACTTTTATCTTCGGAAAGAGGTTTATGTTTCTTTAACCAAACTTATTATTAACTTCAGGAATATCTGTGATAAATGAAGTTTTTAAATATACTTTGGTTCAAAAACCTAGATCTAGTCGTTTTCGCTGATACCTAGAATTCTCACCTCATCACCTTGATTTAAAATTTTTCCTGCTTGTGATACGGGTATATTTGTATTCACGCTTAACCTGAAGAAATGATTAAAACGGGTTGACGTTGTCCAAGGTGGTAGAGACTCCTTGCGCTTAGCCACAAATATCTTCTGAAAATTGGTTGTTAGTTTCCCTGTCTGAGAATCTCTTGCGGGAACAATGCAACGCTGACAAGGATTTATGCCTTCAAACAAGACTTCTCCGACTTGAAACTGCACAAAACGCCCAGTCTCTGTAAATAATTGGTCTTCCCAAAACGGTGGAACTCCACCAATCTCTATATTCGCTCGCATACGGAGTCGCATTTCATCAACACTGACTTCAGGAAACCAGGAAGCGACTTCTTCAAGTGTGCCTGTGCTAATCACAGTGGGTCCTTTGGCATTAGTGTCGTCTGGAAAGCCAGTTATCGTGTTTTGCACAAATTTAACTGCAAAGCCAAAGTAATCACTTAACCAGGTTTCCAGCAGGGATCGCTCATTATCAACGTGAAAAATAGCTTTTTGGTCAGTCCCTTGAATGTGTAACGAGAGTGTTTTGAAATTAGCATCAAACGCTGATCGCAGTAAGTGAACCTTAGCATTGCGCTTTCCATTCACAAAATGACTTTTGACTTTTGACTTTTGACTTTTGACTTCCCCGAAGGGGTGACCTTGCTCATCAAATAGGGCAAACTCTCGGTCATGCTGAAGTGCGCCGCTTTCAAGAATTGTAGCTTGATTGACATCAATTCCGTCGAGAGATTTTATCGGGTAAATAGAAATCGCTGCAAGGTAGGGTGACATAAGCAATTCAAAATTCACGCATTCAAAATTCAAAATGAAGAAAACCAGTGCTAGCAGCTATATGCATTCTTATATGCCTGACAGCTTAGTCAAATGGCTTTCACGAAACTTGCACAACTGCCAACTCGGATTTTAAAGGTTACTTAATAAGATTGCTCAAGCGAAGTGTCTTCTTTTTGTAAAAATCTCTTGCTTTTGATGCCTATGTGTGTAACATTCTAATTTGGCTATAAAATACGGTAAATCGGTAAAAAATAAGGAAATTAAAATTTGATTTGAGGCAAAAAGTGCTTATAGCCATACTATCGTTTGGAAACAGCGATGTTGAAAGATTGTCAAGAACTCGAAGTCAGCACCAGTTCTCATGAGGCGGTAGGTGCAATAGATAGCTTTTTCGAGCAGTTACTCAGTGTTGGGAATGACACACAAGTCATTCTCAAAGCTGTTGACGCTGATGCCACCTGTGTCCTTGCCAATGCTTATGCAGCAGCTTTTCACCTATTTTCTGGCACAAGCGATGCTGTGACTCAAGCAACAGGCTATCTCAATGCTGCCAAAGCAAACTTTAACCGCGCTAACGATCGCGAAAAACTTTACGTTGCTGCTATTGATGCTTGGATAAGGCGTGATATTCAAGAGGCGATCGCCCATCACGAAGCCATTGCTGAAAAGTTTAAGCGTGATTTAATCTCGCTGCACATCTGCCAGTACCACTACAGAAATTCCGGCAACAGCGAGGGGATGCTGCGGATTGCTCAAAAAGTTCTGCCTGCCAATCGCGAAAGTCCGTATATGTACGGAATGCTTGCCTTTGGGTTAGAAGAATGTCACCGCTTAACAGAAGCTCTTGAAGCAGGGCGACGGGCAACGCAGATGAAACACAATAACCGTTGGGCGCATCATGCCGTTGCTCATGTGTTGGAAACACAAGGGCGACTTGAAGAGGGAATTGCCTGGATGGAGAGTGTGTGTGAGACTTGGGAGGGTAGCAACCCAGCATTTTACAGCCATCTTTGGTGGCACACAGCACTGTACCATCTTGATACCGAGGATATTGGCAAGGTGCTGGACATTTACGACACTCGCATTTGGGGACGCGCCAGAAAAGAAAATGGACGCGAGCAAATTAACGCCATCTCGATGCTGCTGCGGTTGGATTTAAGAGGCGTAGATGTGGGTTCACGCTGGCAAGAAATTGCTTCTTACCTCCAGCCACGACTGCACGAACACATCATAGGTTTTCTGGATCTGCACTATATCTATGCGTTAGTACGTGGCGGCAAAGATGACTGGGCAAAAGAGATGTTAGAGAGTATGCAAGCTTACGCCAAGAATGCGCTGCCTTCTATCCAACGAACTTGGACAGAAGTCGCATTACCTGCTGCCCGTGGTATGATTGCTCATGCTCAAGGCAACTGGCAAAGAGCGATGGCAGAACTAGAACCAGTGCTACCGAGGTTGCAAGAAACAGGCGGGAGCCATGCCCAGAGGGATTTATTCGCTCAAGTCTATCTTGATGCCTTGCTTCATGCTGAACAAAATCATTTAGCGCTTGATTTGCTTTCTAAGCGTGCAACGGCTCGTAACAATATTCCAGCAATTCAGCGCTCCTTGGGATTAACATATAGCAAGCTGGGGCGAATTGATGAAGCCAATCAAGCATCCCGTCGTGCGTTAGAGTTATCACAGCATTATCAAGCTTCACGACAGGTATTAGCACGAAATTAACACTCACAATTCATCCATTTAACAATTAGTAACTCATTTATGCAGTACGTCAATCTTGGCAAAACCGGATTAAAAGTGTCGCGTTTGTGTCTTGGCACTATGACTTATGGCTCGCGTGAATGGCGAGAATGGGTGCTGACGGAGGAAGAAAGCCGTCCATTTATCAAACGCGCCTTAGAATCGGGAATTAATTTCTTTGACACTGCCGATATGTACTCACTAGGCGTCAGTGAGAAGATTCTTGGGCAAGCCCTGAAGGACTTTGCTAAAAGAGACCAAGTCATCATTGCGACTAAAGTTTACAATGCGATGGGTGATGGTCCTAATGATCGGGGACTGTCTCGCAAGCACATCTTTGATAGTATTGATGCCTCACTACAAAGACTGCAAACAGATTATGTAGATTTGTACCAGATTCATCGCTGGGACAATGAGACACCGATTGAGGAAACTCTTGAGGCACTGCATGATGTCGTCAAGTCTGGAAAAGTCCGTTATATCGGTGCTTCTAGTATGTACGCTTGGCAGTTTGCCAAAGCCCTTTACACAGCTGATCTACATGGCTGGACTCGCTTCGTCTCGATGCAGAACCATTACAACTTGGTTTATAGAGAAGAAGAGCGAGAGGTGCTTCCCCTAAGTCGGGCTGAGGGAATCGGGATCATTCCTTGGAGTCCTTTAGCGCGGGGTTTTTTGGCTGGTAATAGGCAAAAGGAAGGCTATGGCGAAACTGTGCGTGCCAAAACTGATGACTTTGCCCATAACCTTTACTACGATGAAGGGGATTTTGAAATTGTTGACCGAGTTGTAGACTTAGCAAAAGGACGCGGTGTCTCTCCAGCACAGATTGCCCTAGCTTGGTTGTTGCATCAACCTGGCGTCACTGCTCCGATCATTGGTGCTAGCAAGTTGCAACATTTGGAAGATGCGATCGCCGCTTTGGATATCAAACTCGACGACAAGGAACGCGCTCATCTGGAAGAGCCTTACAAACCACATCCCGTTTTAGGACATCGTTGAATACATCAGTTTTTAGTACTGATGAATCAAATTGCAGGCTGTTTCCACAGAGCCTCACGAGAGTTTGATTTTTATTTTTCCTCCGCTTAGAGTGACAAAAGAGCGATATGTTTTGACAAATGAAAAGCGAGTAACCCTTATTAGGAACACAATGTAGAGACGCGCCATGGCGCGTCTCTACACACGTGATTTTTTACACATCAACCTTAGTTCCAAATGAAATTTGCAAGATTTACTGCCAGTTGCTGTTGACCTGCATCCCACTTTGTTGAAATCTGATTTATAAAATTTGATAGAAACCTTTTTATAAACAGCAACAATATTAAAATTACCGTCACAAACAAGGATATCACTCCTAGTTTTGGTTTCAGTGAAAGAATAAAATGAACCGTAATTGCTAGCCCAAAACCAATGAGAATCAATAATAACAGATTCTGCAACATTGAAGGTAACTTTAGCATAGGTAGCAATTTCGCCCAAATTCCCTTGTTTTTTGAACGAGCAGGGTTGCCTACAGGTGCTAATGTCTGCCCGCTAAGAATAATCTTTGAGTTTTTGATATTTAATTTGTAGGCGTAACCTTGGACATAATCTCCCTCGATTGACTCATTATAATTGCCATCGCCCATTGGTATATTACGATTTTCAGGGTCTTTATTTTCTGTCATGGTCTAATCTCGGTGGTTCTCTTTGATGTCAAGGAAATTAAACGCCTACAATTCACAGAAAAACAAAGTGAGTTAATACTTAACTGTCCTTAGTTTTTTGCCAATCTTCCAAAGCACCAATTACAAAACTAGCTGCAGGATGGTTAAGAAATTGCTCAAATGCTTGAACACCACCTGCCTTTAGCGCACTAATTATTCGTTCTGCCAAAGTGGGGTTATTCTCAATGTGCTTAATAGTTTCGGCTGCTACTTGCATCTTTCCCATAGTTGTATCAGTAGAATAGGACTTATCCAATTGTTCAAGCAGTTTTTGAATTTCTGCTGCTGCTTCAACAAGGTTTTGTTTCTCCCCAGCAGTGTAGTAATTTCCTTGGATATAGTTGCCTTGAATGCGCTCGTTATAATTGCCGCTACCCATATTAAGTTTCCTGGTAACTTAGGGATAGTAAAAACCGTATTTCACAAAGAATACAGCAATGCAAAATTCACGAGTGTAACGATATCGAAAAATACAGACGGTAGATACTATGCCTCTATTCTTTTTAATCAAGAAGATGAACCAGTAGTTGCAGTTAGAGAAGCTATTGGTGTTGACCTTGGGTTAAAAAACTTTGCTATAACTTCTGATGGCTCTAAGTATGACCTACCCAAAAAACAACTAGCTTCTTTAGAAAAGAATAGAAAGCGTAAGCAAAAGAAGTTGTCCAGAAAAACAGACAAAACTTCCAATAAACGATTTAAAGCTAAACAACTAGTTGCAAAAGTCTCTAGCAAGATTGCTAGGGTGAGAGAGGACTTTCTACACAAGCTATCTCGCAGTCCGGGCATACGAAAATCAAGTAATTTGTGTAGAAGACTTGGCGGTTAAGAATATGGTTAAAAATCCTAACTTGGCAAAATCAATAAGTGACCAAGGATGGGGGATGTTTTTAACCATGCTTAAATACAAAGCTGAGAGATTTGGTCATACCTACCAAGAGATAGGGCGTTTCTTCCCTTCATCTCAACTTTGTAGTGAGACTCTACTACCAATCCCAATGCTACAGAATGGATATGATTCGCTGGGTGTAAGGTTTGTAGACTGTCCACACTGCCAGAGTCAGCATGATAGAGACATCAATGCTGCAATGAATATTAGAAATGAAGGATTGCGATTATGGGCGTTAGGAACTAGCGCTTCTGCCCACCGAGGGGATGTAAGACCAAAGCTGCCGGGACGTAAAAAATCCATGACAGCTGAGGCAATCCCCAATGAATTGGGAAGCCTACACCGACCTGACGGTACGGTGTAGGTAGTTCACGTCAATATTGTTCGTATTTTTGATTTTTGTCCAGCAAAATCTATCAGTTGAGTGAAGTTTTGCAATACCACCTCTCTACTACTCTTTAGACAGGGGAAAACACCAGCCTTGAAATAAAGCCCACATTCCGCACCCCTAACTGTCACAGAGGGAAATTACGGAGAGAAAAAATCTAAGTGAGAATAAAAACAAACATATTTAGCGAAAAAAGACATTTGAGTAACAGTAAATTACCAAAAATGGTATGAAAACCTATTTTCAATAAGGAGCAATAAGAACTGATAGCACCGAGAGGAGTCTCAGATAATCAAATAGATATGGAAGATGGAAAATATAAATTAGACTAATAAATACAAGGGAAAAACCTAAATTATTGACAGAGTAAAATAGAGCTATTAATCAAAGAGATTAGCTCATGATACTGTGGAGATGAAATTAATAGAGAGAAGAATTAGGTGGCTTTCTTGTAGTAACCTAAACAATCATTTGGTAAAAGATTCAAGATAAAGTCCCTATCTTGAGTCGAATTAGAGATGTGTATTTCCTGATTAAGTTTAACTAAATGAATAGACTGAAAGCATTGAAAAATCCAGCGTAAAGTGGGGCGGTCAGTCGGTTTACCCAACTGATTCTTAATTGTGGATTGAGAATCTTTGAGTGCGGCTCTGATTTGTCGTTGAGCTAAAGTATAAACCAGCAGACACAAACCCATAATCATTCCCAATGATTCAATTCTCTCTGGACTTTTGAGGAAAATACTGTCTGCAAAAAATAATGGGTCTTTGAGAAAAGCAAACCCTCGTTCACATGACTGTTGAGCTTTATACTCACTCAGCATTAAATCGTGACTCAGTTCATTTGATTCTAAAATATTGGTAGCAATGATAAAACGCCCTGCACTGAGAACTTCTGTATTAATTTTACTTTCATTCTGAGAGACGGTGGCTGATATTTGGTAGGATCTTCCTGCTGGATTATCTTTTTTATTAGATTTGATTTCCGTAACTTTGCGCTCCTGGATTAGGTGATATTTAAATTGTTTTGATAGTTTTGATAATGCCTTAATTGCATCAGCCTCACAAGCAAATTTCTCTTGTGATAACTTTTTCAACTCTTGCACAGCTTTTGATTCTGCTTTGGTAATCTTCTGTGAGAGCTTACGCAGGTCTGATTCTCTTCTCTCTTGACTTTGCACGACTAACCATCTTTGTTCTATTCCAGCATAATTTACTGTTGTTGAAGTCAATTTATATCCTGGTATTTGACTATCAAGAAATTCTAATTCTGGTAATGTTGATATTAATGAATGTGCTGCTTTTATGCTTAATGGTACTCGGCATAACCAGCGTAAATCTGACATCAATTTCAAGTTTGATTCTGTATATAAGGCGCAGTCTGCTACTATCAGACTGTTAACTTCTAATTGTTTTTGATACTCTACTGCTATTTTGCCAAAGCATGATGAGTCTGATTGGTTTCCCGATGCTAGTTTCAAAAATATTGGTATGTCTCCATCTCCGGAACATATTAGTTCTATAATGAACTGTTTTAAATCAGGACGATGGTCACGGGAATAACCGTAGGTGATAGTGATTTCTGTTGGTGATTTTACTGCTATTTCTTCTGAATATTGGATATTTTCTGTCTGTTTATTCTCAAATATTACTTCTGGCAAGCTGGTATTGTATTCCCCGTGTACGTGCATTGATGATGAGTCTAAGTGTGATGATAATAGAGATACACCAAATTTTTGGGCGGCCTTTAAGGCAATGATAAAAAATATTGTATCTAGTCCTTTTATAAATAATTTATCCATCACTCTCCCCAGTTTATCGTCGTTGAGATATTCTGGTTTGACTCCTGCTCCTATTAAATGCTCACAGGCTATTGTTTCAAAATATTTGGGAAACATATATAAAGGTTTGGACACAAACCCTAACCCATTCAATATCATGGCTTTGACTACACGACCCGGACTGACTTTTTCTCCTTTTTCCTCTCCTATTAATTCATTGATTATTTCTACTAATCCTATCGCGTCTATTATTCCTGCTACTATCCCTAGATGGTCTATGTTTTGAATTTCCATTTCTTGAGGTTTCAATTTCACAACAGGATGCTCCACAACTTCTGTTGTGATTAAATCATTTCTTTTTCTGTTATCAATTAATTTTTTTTCATTGTCTTTGTTACAAAACTTCACTTTATCTCCCCATGGCCATTTTAATGCTACTTATTCTCATTAAGTTTCCTCACCCTTGAATTATCTTTAGTTCTTGCGTACTACTTGGGCGGCTTTTTTTGATGTGTGACACTTAGGGTGCGGAAGGTGGGATAAAGTGCCGACACCCTTGATCCATCTAAAGAAAGGAATAAAGACTATGTACGGCGATCGCGCAGGCGCTGACTCGTCAGTTGGCGACCAGAAAAACTTTTACTTCGCTCACCCCTACTTAAGTCAGAAAACAGAGCAGATTCAACTGACAGCTCTTAAGCGGTTGTTGCAGAAGTTATCTACTTGCATACTCATCCCGTTAGTGAGTGTTGGTCTTGTATTGGTCAGTGGTTGGTTAAGCCCTGCTTATGCCTATGAGGGTTTGGCTAGTGTTGCCAGCACTCTTGTTGCCCAGGTTGACCCGGAATCTAATTTTGTTACAGAAGCTGTAGACAAAGTAGAGTCTGCTGTCGTTCAAGTGAATGTCTCCCGCACTTTGGGAGGGGATGTGCCAGATGTCCTCAAACCCTTTATAGGTGGTGCTAGGGCAGTTCCGCCTTCGGGACAAATTTTGCGGGGACTTGGCTCTGGTTTTGTGATTGACCCTACTGGTCTGATTCTGACTAATGCTCATGTTGTGGATGAAGCAGATACGGTCACTGTGTCGTTTCAAGATGGTCGCATTTTGGCAGGTAAAGTTTTAGGAAAAGACCCAGTGACCGATGTCGCTGTTATTCAGGTACAACCAGAAAATAATTTACCGACGGTTGTTATAGGTGATTCTGGTGACATCCTCCCACACTAACCGTAAGCGGTATAGTGTGGGCTTCCTCAAATCACTTTGAAGATTTCCTGGTTGCTCTGTTACGAGGTTTCGACACTTGCCTAGACTGAGTGACCTCAATCCCCGGTAGATCGTCTGCACAGGCAGTTTCCATTCCCGCAAGTCCTGCGGTACTAATGAGGGCTATCCCTCGGTTTCTAATATTTTGACCTGCGGCTACATCCCTATCGGTTTTGTATCCACAGTGTGGGCAGCTATGAACTCTAACGCTCAAGTCTTTTTTCACTTCACCACCACATTCGGGACACTCTTGAGAAGTCCCTCTTGCATCGACTTCTGAGAAGAACTTTCCACGCTTCCAGCACACATATTTGACGATGGTTCTAAACTGACCAAACCCAGCATCAAGCATATGTTTTCCGAACATCCCTTTGGCACTGGTGCGGTAATTCAAGTCTTCCATAAACACCATGTCGCCAGCATCACAAAGGGCGTGTGCCTGTTTGTAGTGAAAGTCCTTCCTTGTGTTGTCGATTTGGTGGTGAAGTCGGGCAACTTTAAGGCGTTGTTTCTCGTAGTTTCTCGACCTCCGTTGCTTCCTAGACAATCTGCGTTGCAGCAATTTCAACTCGCTTTGCAGTTGTTTAAAAAACTTCGGCGGCGATACTCGAACACCATCGCTGGTTGCTAAAAATTTTTCCAACCCAATGTCTACCCCAATAGGATGTCCATGAGGAATTGGGTCGGGAACGCTGACATCACATTGCAGCGAAATAGAGGCATACCATCTATCAGCTTTCCTCAAGATTCGCACCTGCTTGACCACAAATCCTGTAGGAATGGGTCGATGCAAGTTAATTGGAATTACTCCAATCTTGGGCAGTTTGATATGCAGAGTCGTTACTGGATTCTCCTTGAACTGAGGAAAAAGTAACGACTTAAACTGACCATGTTTTTTAAACCGAGGAAAGCCAAATCCTCTCTCCTGAAAATACTCCCAACCTCTATGCAACTGTTTAATCGCTTGCTGAAGAACTTGAGAGGGAACTTCTCCTAATCTGGGGAAATCTTTCTTAGATACAGGCAATCTGTTCAGTTGATAGACTTCGCTTGGAAATTTTAATTCAGAAGAGAGGATATATTCTTTTTGAATGGAGCATCTATCTATCAAACACTTACGACTATCACACCAATCTTTTATTTCTCGAAGAGCATAGTTGTAAGCTCCTCGACAAATTTCCATCCACTCAATTAATGTTTGCTCTTGAGTGACATCTGGATAGATTCGGTAGCGGTGAGTAAGTGTTATCATGAAATGAATTATAACATATTTACTAGAGATGCTATGTCTAGTAAATGCTGTTTTTGTCGCCATCGAGGCGACGAAAACAGCGCGGGGGTCCATGTATCCCGCGCTAAATCGAAGATTATAGCGCGGGTCTTATAGCCCCCGAACCCCCACTAGATAAAGTCCGACAGGGGCAATGGGCGATCGCTATCGGTAATCCATTGGGTTTACAAGAAACCGTAACTGTTGGCGTCATTAGTGGAACTGAGCGCTCTAGCGTAGACATCGGTATACCGGATAAGCGTGTTGGTTTTATTCAAACTGATGCCGCAATCAATCCTGGCAACTCCGGTGGACCATTGTTAAATGCCAAAGGTGAAGTCATTGGCATTAATACTGCCATCCTTAAGGGAGCACAGGGGCTTGGCTTTGCGATTCCCATCAACACTGCAAAAGCGATCGCCCAGCAGCTCATCGCCACAGGGCAAGTTCAACATCCCTACATTGGCATCCAGATGGTGGCTCTCAACCCGCAAGTTAGGCAGCAAATCAACAATGCTCCCAACAGCAAGATTCAAGTTGAAAATGACCAAGGAATTTTGGTTGTCTCTGTTGGAAGAGGTACCCCAGCAGCAAAAGCAGGACTGCAGGCAGGTGATGTGATTGAAGCAATCAATAGCGAACCAGTGACAAAAGCAAACCTGATTCAACGGCTTGTAGACAAAGCTGGAGTCGGCGGCAATTTGCAAATGGACGTTCGGCGAAATGGACAGACTGTGGCATTAACAGTCGAACCTGAGCAACTTCCCAACATTCAAACTCGCTAACTTGTCCAATTTTTCTATCTCACTCGCAAGAAAACG
The DNA here is from genome assembly GCF_002368235.1 of Scytonema sp. HK-05. Lineage (GTDB taxonomy): Bacteria > Cyanobacteriota > Cyanobacteriia > Cyanobacteriales > Nostocaceae > Kalymmatonema. The sequence continues at coordinate 8,593,941 of NZ_AP018194.1, forward strand.
GCTGTAAACTGGTAGCGATAATCTATTTACTTGTACAAGCTGCGATACTCCCAAGGCTTGACAAATTTAGAATCACTCCACACTCCTCGCCGATTTTCTCTTGCTTGGATTTCGGCTTGTTGAATGATGTCTTTACTCGGACACTTATTTAAATAAGAACGGTAAACAAGCGCTAACCCCTCACGCACTAATACTTCTTGGATAAAAGTCCCATCAGGCAAACGGACTTCAGCCACTTTGCGCCCGTAGCGATCGCTGTCAACAATATTCAATTTGACGCGATCGCCTCCTTGTTTCACCAGTTGCTGTACTCGTTCTTGCGCCTTTGCACCCCAATCAAATTGATCGAGAGCAAGGGAACTTTTACTTTGCTTTTCCTTTTTGGTGTGCGGAATTTCCGGTGCATCTACACATGCAAAACGTACATTGAAATTGTCTCCCTTAGAGTCTTTCACCGCGAGAGTATCGCCATCACTAACTCTTTGGACTAAGTCACCAGAGGGAAAAATTCGATCACAGCCTATCAAACCAAAAATGAGGATAGCTGCACAAAGCCAAACAGGCACCTGTTGAGTTAGTTTCACAATTCTAAATGACTATATTTTCTGTCCAATGATATTGACATCTCCCCTCACTGGAAGCAAGGGGATTCTAAACTGATGTTGGCACTGGGTGAAGCACCCCGTAGCAACGTTTACGATATGATTTATTTAATCGCGTAAACAAATCAATTCGTTGTGGCACTGTCAAAGATGCCCTACCCACCTCGGCTAAATTAAGTTTTAGCTGTGTGGCTACTTTTCTGGCAATATTAGCCGCACCATTGCAATCTGCATTGATGATGTGACCATCACGGCTTTTGTATAATCCACGTTTTACCCTTTGACCTGACGGTTTCCAACAGTCGGGTTTTTCACCATGCTTGTAGAGGCTATCGCCATCCAGGTAAGACGCTTTTGAGGTATATGCTTCCTCAGTGATTGTGAGTACAATTCCGTATTCTGGACAAAGTTGTTTCAACCTTTTAATCAGTCGTCCTGTGGGAATAACCACAAAGTTTTGATTCCCACGCTTGCCCATATTGGAACCATTTTTCTGACCATCGTTCCAACCGATGACCAGATTACCAATGCGGTCATTAAGACACTGGTTGATAATGAACCGTGCTGCTTTATTAACGGCATCCCGCATCTGGTTGTTGCGTTTGCGTTGTACTCGGTCAAGGTTAGAGTCCCAGTAGAAATCGGACTTTCCTTGTTTGTATTTTGCGACTAAACGGCAGTAACCTTGATTCGTTGATTTCAACTTGCGTCCATCAATAATCAGACTTTTCCCACGAGTCGAAACACCCGTTAGCCAGTTAGTTCCGCCGTGGTCAAAACTCCAAGCTTGGGTGTAATCAAGGTTAGGGTTATGGTCAACTGGTTGCTTACCATCATCAATAACCCAATCAATCCACAACTGACCAAAACAAGGACGCACTGTCACTTCCTTAACCCAGCCTGAATCTATGAACTCAGGCAATTGCAGGGCTATCTCAGTCAGCAAATGAGGTTTGGTATCACGGCTAATTGATGGGTAAAAACAACTATCTTTGTAATTGAGTGCTTGACGCGGGAAGGTTACACTCGCAAGTCCACCACGTTTTCTGTACTTTGGTAATGATGGTCTATCAACCTCACCTTTGTAGTAAGCGTTAACCAATCCGTTATAACTAGCTATTGACTCACCAACAGTTTTAAGCGTTTGTTGTGCTGACTGTGCTGCAAGCGCTTTGTAATGTGGATTATCCTTAAGAACCTTGTCTAGTTCTGGGTAGGTCGTGCTGCACTTGTAGGTCTTCCAACCGTAGCGCAATTCGTCACGATGCCAGTACGTTGTGAATGCCTCAGATTGTTGTTCAAGTTTGCTGTAATGAGTTTGTCTAGTGTGGTAAATTGCTGAGTTTCTCAAACTATTAGCGTGTTCACACTGATTAATCCAAAACGCTAATTCTTCGTCGCTAAAGTTTGCTCTAACTGGAATAGTCCGATACAGTTGACTCACCTTTTGTTGCTTTGCTAGTATCAGATTAGTTTACCCGGAACTTCTAAAGATGTCAACAGGAAAAGGAATAAAAAGAATAAAAAATAACCCTGTCTTTTACGCAGAGTTAAAAAAAGGCCATGAGATTTCTCTTACTGATTATTCGTGGAATAAATTAAAAAATTTAGCTAAAAAGAAGGGATTAAGCGCTAGCGAATATGTTGAGCAATGGTTAAGAGACACTGCGGACTAAAGTCCAACGCGAGCGGATTTCATCCCCGCAGCTATTGCCTAGGGGTTCTCATCCTCCCGCACTACCTTGATAGCAAAACGAAGGAAGTTGAGGTTCAGGAGTTCTTGGCTCATGATTTTAGCTAGTAGCGGTCAGAAGCCCCACATCGCTGTAACAGATGATAATGCGGGATTTGCTAGTTTCAACACAAGATATAGTGTATGGTGTGGGGCTTCTTTTGGTTCAAGCTAATGAGTAAGAATCTAACCATCAAAGAACTGACCGAAGCAGTGGAAGGCAATGTAACTCCCCGGATGGTGCGGCATTACCATCAATTGGGGTTACTCCCTCAACCAGTGCGATCGCCTAGCAACTACCGCCTTTACACAAAGAATGATGTTATCAGGTTGCAACGCATCGTAGCACTGAAGCAGCAAGGGTTCCAACTCAACCACATCCGCCAAATTCTAGAAGTGGAACCATCAAACGATACAACTCCTAGTTTAATGGTGCAGCTTCAGCAACAATATCAGGCAGTGATGCAGCAAATTTCACAATTGCGGCAAACAGCATCTGCATTGGAAGGGTTATTGGGGCGCGATCGCGATTGTGAAATCATGCAAGCCGAAGTCTTGGCACAACTGAAGTTATTAGATGTAGAAACAAAGGCAGGACTGGGAGGACTGGAAAAACTTTGGAGTGGGTTGGATGCTCAAGTTCATGCTCATCCAGAAGCTTTTGCTGAATCCTTGCAACGCTTACTACCAGACCTTTCTCACCGTTCTGAAATAGAACAAGACCTGATTTCAAAGCTCGTTTTAGCTTGTGGAGATGTCAGTTTGGCGTCGTTTGTCAGGTTGAGTGATCAGGCGATCGCCACAAGCCGTGAAGCCCTCAAATCAGGTTGTCAGGTTGTTGTGGATATCCCAACGGTAGGTGCTGCTTTAGATATGACGAGATTAGCTCATTTGGGATGTCGCGTGGAAACATTAATTGATAACCCCCACATCACGACAGCCACAGAAGCAGAAAAAGCATTTTGGCAGCATCAGGAATGGCGCGAAAAATTACACCAAGTTTCCCCAAATTGCATATTGGTGATTGGCTATGCTCCTAGTGTGCTGCTGTCTGTATGTAAAGCTATTCAAAAGCAGGAAATCGCTCCTGCGTTAGTGATTGGTATGCCTGTTGGCTTTAGTCATGCTCCCGCGGCTTCGCGACAACTGATGCAATTATCCGTGCCTTTTATCACAATTCAAGGGACTTTAGGTGGTGGATTATTAGCTGCTACTGCCCTGAATTCTTTAGTTGAATCACTGATTGAGAAACCTGATTGTCATTGTTATTTGAGCAGGACTTAGTACTGTAAATGACAAAAGTTTGTAGCGAATATAGCAATTCTAAATCATCAGCCGTAACGAATTCACTTTATTTCTGCCGACTTAATTAACAGATTTTTTCATTATTCCATAACAAACAAGTACCATAAGCAGTATTTTATTGATTTCTAATTCCTCATTCTCTAGAGTGATTCACTACTCCTTTAGATGGGCAAATTACATCCCTAGATAGGGTGCGTTATAGTGAGCGTAACGCACCAGAATTCATAAGAGCCATTTGTAAATGCTTTGGTGAGTTAGAACAAAGTCTGTAACGCACAATCTTCAAGATAGTATCAGCGTTAACAGACGTAGAAACCCTTTGGGTATTAGTTTTGGAGAAGGCGATTTTTTTATGAAAAAGCATGACTTAGTGTCAGAAGCTAGGACACTACTTGAAAAATCCATTATTTATTATCATGGTCGTCCGATTGGTACAGTAGCTGCTATAAACCCGGGGTTAAGCGTGCTGAATTATGACCAATGTTTTGTTCGTGATTTTGTCTTATCAGCATTAGCTTTTTTGAGCAACAACCAACCAGAAATTGTACGCAACTTTTTGATAGAAACTCTTTCGTTACAAAGTCATGAACCAAACATTGACTCTTTTAAACCGGGTCCAGGACTCATGCCAGCCAGCTTTAAAGTTGAACTACAAGATAGAGAAGAATATTTAGATGCTGATTTTGGAGAACATGCTATTGCTAAAGTTCCACCTGTTGATTCCTGTTTGTGGTGGCTTATCTTACTGCGGGCATATGTGAAAGCAACAGGTGATATTTCACTTATTCATCAAAGGGAATTCCAACAAGGAATCAAATTAATTTTACAAATGTGTCTTGTCCATCGGTTTGCCATGTATCCGACGATGTTGGTTCCTGATGGCTCTTTTATGATTGACCGTCGTATGGGTGTTTACGAACATCCTTTAGAAATTCAAGTACTGTTCTATGCAGCTTTACGTGCATCTAAGGAACTGCTTTCAGCTAATGAAGAAAATGCTTCTTGCATTTGTGGTGTTAATCAACGTTTAGCAAGCCTGACTTATCATCTGCGACAATACTACTGGATTGATTTGAATCGCTTAAATGAAATTTATCGATTTAAGGGTGATGAATTTGGCAAAGAAGTAGCGAATCGATTCAATATTTATGCTGATTCAATTCCTACTTGGTTAACTGAATGGCTTCCAGAAACTGGAGGTTATTTAGCAGGTAATCTCGGTCCTGGACGCATGGATTTTCGGTTTTTCACTGTAGGAAATCTCATGGCAATCATCACTTCTCTTGCCAGCAAGCAGGAATCTGAGTGTATTATGGATTTAATTGAGCAACGCTGGAGTGATTTGGTGGGATATATGCCCATGAAAATCTGTTTTCCAGCACTTGAAGGTATGGAGTGGAGACTCATCACCGGATGCGATCCAAAAAATATCGCTTGGTCATATCATAATGGTGGCAATTGGCCTGTTTTACTTTGGTTACTAGTAGGTGCGGCTCAAAAAACCAATCGTTTAGAACTTGCCTATAAAGCCATTGAGCTTGCAGAAAATCGCTTAATGCGAGATGAATGGCCCGAATACTACGATGGTAAGAATGGTCGATTGATTGGCAAAGAAGCAAGAAAATTTCAAACCTGGACTATTGCTGGCTACTTAGTAGCGAAAGAAATAATTTCAAATCCCATGTATTTAGAATTAGTATGTTTTGATTTTGATTAAGAACAACTAGTAAATAGATGCAGAACTGTTTAAAGTTGCTCAATTTCGTTGTATAATTTATAGTCTGCATAATAGCTTGATAAAAGGGTTTCCATCCCTCGGCTTCCTTGGTTAACTCAAAAGCTAGTGAGCAAGGTGGTTTGCTTTTCAATTAGCGTTCTTTGCTTTTCTTGATTCAGAAACAGCGGATGACCAGAGGGTAATTGCTATCATTCTCACAACAGAGGGACAGCAACAGCCTGACCAAGTGGTAAGTTGCTCAGATTTCCTGCTAGAGGCTATCACGCTCACTTTCAGAAGCCACAGTCTTGCAAAACTACAACAAAGCGCGAAAATTAAGACCGAGAACTTCTGAGTTGAAATTTTGCTTGGCTTTTTTTGTATATGATACGGTGGATAATTGTTCAACAAATCCACCGCAAAATAAAAAGCCATGAGAGATAATCCCAAGCAACAAATCCGTATATGGGCAATGTTGTGCCATTTCTCGGCTTTGTCGTGGATACCACTAGCTAGCTTATTATTTCTCGGTATTCCCTTATATTTGCCGTTTTTGAATATTGTGGGACCATTGATAATTTGGCATTGGAAAAAAACACAATACCCTTGGATTGACTTCCAAGGAAAAGAATCTTTGAATTTTCAACTATCACTAACAGTTTATGCTCTCATTGTAATAGTTGCATCATTATTTCTGGTTTTAATAACTTGTGGTATTGCAGTCACGACAAATGTGAGTGCAAAGTATTTAGAAACAGTTTTTAATAATTTAATAACTGCTCTTGGTGTATTTATTTCAGTCCTAATGGTATTACAATTAACTTTAGTGAATATTGCAGCAATTAAGGCTTACAAAGGTCAACATTATCGGTACCCTTTCACAATTAGATTTTTGAAATGAGAAAAACTATAAGTTAGAAATATAATTTTGCTTCACTCAAGACTGGTATAATTCAGACAGTCACATTATAAGGAATTAATTTAGCTGTGATTGGCGTTGCAGTTGTTGGTACGGGATTTGGTCAGAAAGTCCACATTCCCGGATTTCAGGCTTATCCTCACACAGAGGTCGTTGCTGTTTATAACCGAGATTTAGATAAAGCCAAAGCCATCGCACAATCCTACAATATTCCCCACGTTTGTAACACGATAGCAGATATTGTCGGACTACAAGAAGTACAAGCAGTTAGCATTTCCACACCACCATTTTTGCATTATGAAATAGCAAAAGCAGTGCTGCAAGCTGGGAAACACGTATTACTAGAAAAACCCACAACCATGAATGCAGCCGAAGCTAAAGAACTATATGAGTTAGCAGGGCAAGTAGGTGCGATCGCGGTTGTAGACTTTGAATTTCGCTTTGTACCCGGATGGCAATTATTTTCTGAACTGTTGTCAGAAGGTTATGTGGGTTCAAAGCGCTTAATCAGAATAGATTGGTTAGGTTCTTCTCGTGCTGATGCTACACGCCCTTGGAACTGGTATTCTCGCAAAGACCAAGGAGGCGGTGCATTGGGATCTTTGGGTTCTCACACTTTTGATTATATTCACTGGCTGTTTGGTCCTGTACGCAAATTAAACGCCCATTTCAGTACCGCTATTCCCCAGCGACTAGATCCCAACACTGGAGAATTCAAGCCTGTGGAAACGGATGACACGTGTCTATTGATGTTAGAGTTGGCGGATGGGACACCTTGCCAAGTTTCCATCAGTGCCGTGGTTCATGCATCGCGTACTCATTGGATAGAAGTTTATGGCGATCGCGGTACTTTAGTATTGGGAAGTGAAAATCAAAAAGATTACATACATGGGTTCCGTGTTTGGGGTTCTCAACCAGGAAAACCGCTGACGGAAATAGAAATTCCCAATCGCTTATTATTTCCCAAAAATTACTCTGATGGTCGCATTTCTGCGTTTATTAGAGTCATAGACCAATGGGTGCAAGGAATTGAACGCAAGCAGGAGATAGTTCCATCATTGCGAGAAGGGGTTTATTCGCAGTTATTGATGGATTTCTCCCATGAATCTAATGCCACATCAACTTGGGTAGATGTACCAAGCTTGGAAGAATTTCTGGCTCACTAAGCGGTTGACCATTCAAGTTGCACGAAATGAGCGGCGTTGTTTGCTCTTAGGTATAAGTAGTTGAGAATGCCGCAAGATGTTAAGCAAATTTGCGCTTTGACTCAAATTAGTTTGAGTAAGATGTATACAACATCACAAATTTCCGCTTTATATCTTTTGGAGGGCGTCCGATCACTTGTTTTCAGAGGAAAATATAAACGTCACAGGAAACCTGTTTTGGCAAACACCGTTAACCCCGACTTGGTCGGGGTTTTTGTATTTGACAGTCATTAATTATTAACGCTGTTTGTGGAAGTTAAGTTTGGGGTGTAGTAAACAATTCCAGCTTTTTGCCTACTGTCTATTTTTCCCCACCCTTTCAAAGAAAAGTGCTATGTAAATTGTGAAAAATTAAGATTTTACGCCTTTGGGATGGTGTGAAATTGCTTGACTCAAATCAAAATACAATACAACACTGGAATACGCTGCATACAAGAAAGCACCGCATACCCCGACGACATCGGGGTATTTTTTAGATATTGGCTTCATTTTTTCTCTTACTTCATAGTGTCATTCTCAATGACATTGCCCCTTGCATCATAAATTTTAAGCAGACGACGATTATAGTTAACTCTAAATGGATCTTCGATTTCGTCAAAGTCCAGTTTTTTGGACAATGACCCTCTACCCGTTTGGAAGGAAGGCTTCCAGACCTTAAGTTTACCCTTAAGTTTTTCGCTAAGTTATCCATCTTCACCCCAAACCAGCTGGAAGAAACCGAAACTTAGAGATAAGGATACGTCAAGACCACACAATTGAGTCAGCCAAAGGGGTGGGTTATGAAACAACAATTAGACAATAACTTTCTTTTTCCTCTGCATCGCTATCATGGTAAGTTCACACTAGAAGCTTTAGCATTCAACGCCAATCTACAAGAATTTGCAACACGTATCAGCTACATCTGCAATTTACAGACTAATGGTAAGCTCTCTCCAGAAGAGTCGTACCAGCAAATTAACGCACTCTGGGAACAGGTAAAACACAGCTATTCAGCACTAGGGATTGACACACATGGAGCGGATTAATTGACGAGGAGATTTACTCCTTATCAAGAAAGTTACAGTGAATTTATCCCTTAAATCAACAGCTATCGATATTAAAGCCAATTTAATGCTTTTATCTCTTATTCCAACAATTTGAAACAACAGGAAGCAAAGATTATGAAACGTCAACTAGTTGGATTAGTTGCTTGTGCCTTAACAACAACTACCGCCTTAAGTGCATTTACTAAACCTGCCAAAGCAATCTCAGTGGGAGAAGCGCTGGGAATTGCAGCAGGCGGAGCCGCAGCCGGGATTCTCATCAATAACCAAGTCAAAGCCCACCATCATAGCTACCAACCACCGCAGGCTGAGTATGATAGGGGCTTGCGGGATGGCGAAGAACGACTGAAGTACGATAACCCTCGCCACTCTTCAGCTTATGACCGGGGATATGAAAATGGGATGCGTGAAAATTCTTATTAAGGTGTTTACTGACCACTAACCATTTGATATCAGCGCAGGTTTCTTAAGTTGTCACGAATTCACTCCTCTAGAACCTTGACATTGACATTAATGTCAAGGTTTAGCGTGAGAGAGTGTCTGCTGATTTAACTCTCATGCTCTACCCACAACGTTTAACCCAATTTACTAAAGAACATACAGAAGCTGTAGCAGCAATCCTTTGTGGAGTGCTGTTATTTCTGGGATGGTTTGCCTTACATCTTAATTTTTTGGGATGGGCGCTGCTGCTGTTACCCGCGGCTTACGTCATTGGTGGCTATGAAAGCGCCCGTGAGGGACTGACTACCCTCATCAAAGAAAAAGAACTGGATGTAGATTTGCTGATGATTGTGGCGGCGTTGGGTGCTGCTATTTTGGGCTTGTGGCAAAGAGAGTACCACTTAATTATTGATGGGGCAATCTTGATTCTGATCTTTGCCATTAGTGGGGCGTTGGAAGGCTACGCTATGCAAAGGACGGAGCGGAGTATTCGCTCTTTGATGAGTTTGACACAAGACACAGCAACAGTTTTGCGTTCCGGAGGCGAAGAAGTAGTTCCTATCAACCAGCTTAAGGTAGGAGATGAAATTGTTGTCAAACCAGGGGAACTCATTCCCACCGACGCAGTGATTGTTTCTGGTTTCAGTACCATCAATCAAGCCGCCATTACAGGAGAGTCTTTACCTATAGAGAAAACGGTGGGTGAGGAAGTCTTTGCAGGTACAATCAACGGCTATGGTGCGCTCAAGCTCAAGGTGCATCAACCACCGGAAAGTAGTTTGATTCAGCGTGTGATTCGCCTGGTAGAGCAAGCACAAACAGAAGAACCTCCTTCTCAACAGTTTATCGAGCGATTTGAACGGGGGTATGCGCGCTTTATTGTGGTAGCTGGGTTATTGCTGGCAATTTTGCCGCCATTTGTCTTAAATTGGGATTGGGAAACAACAATTTATCGTGCTCTTACCTTCCTGGTGGTCGCTTCTCCCTGTGCGCTGATGGCTGCAATTATGCCAACGCTGCTGTCTGGAATTGCCAATGGGGCAAGACAAGGGATTTTGTTCAAAAATGGTGCCCAGTTGGAAATGATGGGTAAGGTAAGAGCGATCGCCTTTGATAAAACAGGGACTTTGACAACGGGACAGGTGCAGGTTTTCAAGGTCATTCATCTTGGTGGATACACGGAGCAAGATGTGTTGAAGGTGGCTGCATCTGTAGAATCCAGTTCCGAACATCCCATCGGCGAAGCTATTGTGCAGGCGGCTCGTGATTTAAATTGGTCGAGAGCAGTTGAGGTAAAAGCTATACCAGGACAGGGAATTGTGGGTATGCAGAACCCCACCCCCAACCCCTCCCCGCTTGCGGGGAGGGGAGCCGCAGGCGGGGTGGGGTCACACCAACAGGTGATTGTGGGGAAAGCGGATTTTGTCCAGCAGTATGTGATAAATTTACCGGATGAATTGAAGGAATCGGCTCGCGGCTTAGAGGAGGAAGGAAAAACGGTCGTTTGGGTTGCACAAGGAGAAGAGGTGCTGGGTGTGATTGCGATCGCAGACTCTATTAGAGCAGAATCAGCAAGAGCGATCGCCCGCTTGAGAAAGCTGGGAGTTGAACATATTGTGATGTTAACTGGTGATAACGAGCGAACTGCTCACAGCGTTGCCCAAGCAGTTGGCATTGACAAGGTGTATGCAGAACTGTTACCAGAAGATAAGCTTCATGTTATCCGTCGTTTACAGCAAGAGTATAAAACCGTGGCAATGGTGGGGGATGGTATCAATGATGCCCCAGCCTTAGCTCAAGCATCTGTAGGTATTGCGATGGGCAAAGTTGGCAGTGATGTCGCATTGGAAACCGCAGATATAGTACTGATGGCGGATAGGTTGGAGAAAATAGAAGCAGCGATGCGTTTGGGTAAAAGAGCGCAGGCGATCGTTAAGCAGAATATTACCATTGCTTTGGGGTTCATTGTTTTGCTCTTAATTGGCAATTTTCTTGGAAGTGTGAACTTACCCATCGGGGTGATTGGACACGAAGGTTCTACTGTGATTGTCACCCTAAGTGGTCTGCGATTACTGAAATAATACATATGTAGTAAGCGCTTTAGCGCTAAAATGCTTACTACGAAGCCCTTAAATCAAAAGTAAAGTTTTTCTCGTTCCTTGCCTCTGGGAAGGGATGCATAACTTGAGGCTCCGCCTCAATATAATTATAGGGAGGCGGAGCCTCCTAGTAGGCATTAATTTCAGCATATTCTCGACCTCTTGACGGCTTAACTGTTGGAAATTTGTCACTCAGTTGTGATTAATGTTTGTGGATGCACTATCACAATCCCTTCCTTATTCCTAAAATCGTCAATGTTGAAAGTCAATAAATGCGTTATCCCATGTGCTAACATGACAGCGATTAACCTGACATCATGAACACGCTTACCCATCACGTTGTTAGCAGTTACATAATTCAACCAATTGATAAATATTTGCGGAGTCTCCTCAAGCAGTGGAAACTGACTCACAATTTGCTCTACCTCAGTACGGGTTTGTTCAGCACTCAACCCCAAACCATTAACCTCAACTGGACGGGTAGCGACAACCCAAAACTCAATAATATTTTGACTGGTGATATAAACTTGATGAGCTTGCATGAGGAGTTTTGCAGTTGCTTCACCAGCAAGCAGATGGGTAGGAGAGTTTCCATCACTCATCCGCAACAAGATATTCGTATCCAGAAGATAAGCAACCATTACTCGTATATATTCTCTCGCCGCAATGCTTCATCGGGTAAATTAGGACCCTCCTTGTGGCTGAGTACCCATTGCATTAAACCTTCAGCCCGTTCTTCAGATGTGGCAGTTACCCAGAATGGTTGAGGGTTGCTCTGTGGGTGTAAAATTAACCTACCATTATTCACTTCAACCACAAAGCGTGTGTTGGGCTTTATCGCCTCAAGAATTTTGGAGGGCAAATGCAGCACACCATCTTCGTTGATTTCAACAATTGGATTCATGAATGTTACCTTTGGGTTATTTATGGCTGTAGTTGTAGTCTACTTCACGACTGTTGCTGCGCTATCTGCCTAACTGCTTCTAAATCAAGCTGAAGCTGTTCAGCGATTTGTTCTACAGTCAATCCAGCTTTTAACAGCAGCGGAACAGCAGCTAACTTACCTTCTGTGATCCCAACTTTTCGACCTTCTTCTCGTCCTTCTTCTCGTCCTTCTTCTCGTCCTTCTTCTAATGCTTCCTGGTAAACTCTAGTCTGCTTGAGTGCGCTTAATTTCAGCATATTCTCGACCTCTTGACGGCTCAACTGGGGCAATTTGTACACTATAATTGTCTCGATTAAATCTATTATTGCTTGGCTAGACAATCTGTCTGCAATTTCCTGCTTTGCTTGGTCGATGAGTTTTCTAGCGCGATTGACGGCGTTTTCTTCTGGTTCTACCACTAACTTGACAATCCCAATACCCAAAGATTGATCAGCTGTTGAGTCTAATTCATCGACATAAACGCGCTGTACTTTAGAACTTTGTAGCAAAACCTGATAAAGTCTGGTTTCATCTGGTTCTAAGCTTCGCTTGGGATAGATAATAACGGCGTACCAATCGTAAGTGGATGGATTTTGGTCTAAAAACAGAAACAGTTCCGCAAACACTCGATGATAGAGAAATTCATCTTTTTGAAACTGCACCTCACAGAAATATACTGTTTTTGATACTCCCCACGGCTAAAAGCCGGGGGATTCTTGAAGAGTCCACAAACGAACTTTCAATGGTGCTATCAAAAACACCCTAGACGCTCAAAACAATTACCAGTACCAGAGGTATCGCAATTGCGCTTACTTTTCAATTTTTTTGCTTTCCGAGTCCATCACAAAAGCCAGAAAGGTACGCTCCCCATCCTGCCATTATTTGCCCTTTAACTGTTCCGAATCAATTCGGATATGTCCGTTGCCGGGATTGCTCCGTACTAGGATGTTTCAATACGTAGATGGTTATTCTTACTCACTTATCATTAAATTATATCACTGTGGCTAAAGCCAGACAATCGTTTCACGGGACTTAAAAGTCCCTGGCGACTTATCCCCATGTCTAAAGCCAGGGGCTTGCGTCTCGTTTTCCGGTCAGGACTGTTTTCAGGTGGCAGAAACACTCCGTCAATCCGGAAAGCCGTTTGTTTGATTTCCACGGAACGGAATTGATAACCTCTAGTCTCGTTGGTAGAACGCCCAATCAACTCAAAGAAAATACTGGGAAACTCTGCAAACAATTGATAAAAGATGCTGTCAGTCTTCACTCTGGCTTTTTGCCTTTAAAAATTACGCTATGTTGATTTTAAGTGCAGCAACGCCCATTCTGACTTTTTATGGTTCCCCTTGTCCTGAAATGTGCGCTTTGTGTTACGCAAGCATAACAACCAAGGTAAACTGGTTGAATTGATTAATATAGTTAAGCCACGCTTTCCTTGACAACAGTGTCCTATGCCTGCATTTTTATTAGAAGTCGGTACAGAAGAACTACCCGCAAGCTTTCTCAGTAGCGCGATCGCACAATGGAAGTCGCGCATTCCCCAAACTCTCAAAGAAAACAGCCTCACTTACGATGCTGTGGAAGTTTACGGGACTCCCCGCCGTTTAGCCGTACTCATCAAAAATCTACCATCCCAACAAAGCGATCGCGAAGAGGAAATTAAAGGTCCCCCCGCACAAGCTGCGTTTAAAGATGGGAAACCGACACCAGCCGCGCAAGGCTTTGCTAAAAAGCAAGGTGTGGAACTCGACGCCTTGGAAGTTCGCGCTACGGATAAGGGGGATTTTGTCTTTGTACGGAAACTCACTCCCGGTCGTCCGGTTGCCGATATTTTAACAGAACTTGTTCCTCAGTGGATTTTCAAACTCGAAGGCAAGCGGTTAATGCGTTGGGGTGACGGGGATAAAACATTTTCTCGTCCCATCCGCTGGATTGTTGCTTTGTTAGATGAGGCGGTGCTGCCAATAGAATTAGATAATGGTTCGGAGACGATAAAGAGCGATCGCATTTCCCAAGGTCATCGGGTCTTGCATCCAGAAATCGTCACAATTCCCGAATCTACTGATTATATCACGGCGCTTCGCTCTGCATATGTCGTCGTTGATCCCGATGAACGGGCAAATACCATCACGCAGCAAGTCAAAGAATCTGTACAAAAGTTAGATGGCTATGCAGAGATTTACCAAGATTTATTAGAGGAAGTCACAAACCTCGTAGAATTTCCCTCAGCAGTTATCGGTAAATTTGAATCAGAGTTTTTGAACCTACCCACTGAGGTAATTACCACTGTGATGGTAAGTCACCAGCGTTATTTTCCTGTGTTCCAAGCTAAAGATTCAAAAGAATTACTACCCAACTTTATCACTGTCTCTAACGGCGATCCCACGAAATCAGACATCATTGCTGTCGGAAATGAAAGAGTTATCCGCGCACGTTTAGCCGATGGTCGATTTTTCTACGACGCCGATTTAGAAAAACCCTTAGAAAGCTTTTTACCTCAGTTGGAAAAAGTGACTTTCCAAGAGGATTTGGGTTCGTTGCGTGCCAAAGTAGATAGAATTGGCAAAATTGCTCAGCAAATTACAGAACAACTGCAATTAAGCGAAAAAGAACGGGAAAATATCCAAAGAGCAGCTATCTTGTGCAAAGCTGATTTAGTTAGCCAAATGGTCTACGAATTCCCAGAATTACAGGGAATTATGGGACAAAAATATGCCTTAGCCAGTAAAGAAGATGAAGCCGTTGCCACGGCAATTTTTGAACATTATCTACCTCGCGGGGCGGATGACATTTTACCCGAAACTTTGGTAGGACAAATTGTCGGTTTGGCAGACAGACTTGACACGTTAGTCAGCATCTTTGGATTGGGGATGATACCCACGGGTTCTTCTGACCCCTTCGCCTTGCGACGGGCTGCAAATGCGATCATTAACATTACATGGGCGGCTAATCTACCAATCAATCTGCAACAGTTACTAGAGCAAATAGCAACAGATTTTGTTAAGGAACATAACAAAGATAGAAATCAATTAGTCGCTGCTTTACAAGAATTCTTCCTGCAACGTATCAGGACATTGCTACAAGAAGAAAAAGGCATTGATTATGACTTGGTAAATGCAGTTTTGGGAGAAAATGACCCAGAATATGCAGAAAGGGCGTTAAAAGATTTATTGGATGTGCGCGAGCGCGCCACTTTCCTCCAACAAATCCGCAGTGATGGTACATTAGATAACATCTACGAAACGGTTAACCGTTCCACTCGTTTAGCGGCTCAAGGAAATTTAGATACAAAACAACTTGATCCAATATCAGTAGTTCACAAAGAACTCTTCCAAAAATCATCCGAAGAAGCTTTTTACAATGCCATTGTGGATTTAGTGCCGCAAACTCAAGCAGCCCAACAGTCACGAGATTATAGGCAGTTGGTAACAGCATTAGAGCAAATTACCCCCACCGTCAGCAACTTTTTTGACGGTGCAGAAAGCGTTTTAGTGATGGACCCAAATCCAGAAATTAAACGGAATCGGTTAAATTTGCTCGGATTACTTCGCAACCATGCGCGTATTTTAGCGGACTTTGGTGCGATAGTAAAAAATTTGTAGCATACGTAAAAAAAAGTTGTGTGATTCTAGCAAATAAACGCTACGATAATGATGCTTAACCAGGGACCTCTGCCACAGTCTATGCCCAAAGCCCACGTCATTGGATTAGGAAAGTCCGGTATTGCTGCGGCGAGATTGTTGAAACGGGAAGGTTGGGAGGTAGATCTGAGCGATCGCAACACCTCCCTTGACCTCCTCAAGCAACAACAGGAACTTGCCGCAGAGCAAATAACCGTTAAACTGGGATATTCCCTGGAACTCAATAATTCAGATTTACCCCAATTGATAGTTGTTAGCCCAGGCGTACCTTGGGATGTGCCTGTGTTGGTTAAGGCACGAGAATTGGGCATTAAAACCATCGGAGAGATGGAACTCGCTTGGCAACATTTGCAATCAGTACCCTGGGTAGCAATTACTGGCACAAACGGTAAAACCACTACCACATCCTTAATTGCTGCAATTTTTGAACAAGCAGGATTAAACGCTCCCGCCTGCGGTAACATTGGCTACGCTGCTGGCGAAGTCGCCCTGGCTGTGGGAAGAGCAGGGGGAGCAGTTACTTCCTCATCTTCCTCATCCTCCTCATCTCCCCACACTCAAATCGACTGGGTAATTGCAGAGGTGAGCAGTTATCAAATAGAATCATCTTGCTCCCTTGCGCCTCGCATCGGCGTTTGGACGACTTTCACACCAGATCATCTCAGTCGCCATAAAACCTTAGAAAACTACTACAACATCAAAGCGCAGTTGCTGCGTCAGTCTCAGATACAAATTTTCAACGGTGATGATCCATATCTGAGGAAGGTGGGTGAAAGTGATTGGCGTGATGCTTATTGGACAAGCGTCAAAGGTAAAGATGATTTGATAAGTTCCAAAGGCTATTACATAGAAGATGGCTGGGTTGTAGAGACGAGAGGCGGCGCGTCTCTACAAGATGAACGCATTGTGGAAGTTTCCGCTTTGCGGATGGTGGGAGAACACAACCTGCAAAATCTGCTGATGTCAGTTGCAGCGGCGCGTTTGGCGGGAATTGATAAAGATGCGATTTCTCGCGCTATCCGTGAATTCCCTGGTGTCCCTCATCGTTTGGAACACATTTGTACTTGGGAAGGCATTGATTTCATCAACGACAGTAAAGCAACTAACTATGATGCTGCTGAAGTTGGCTTGGTATCCGTTAAAAGTCCTGTCGTATTAATTGCTGGTGGAGAAGCCAAAGCTGGTGATGACACTGGCTGGATGGCAAAAATTAAAGCTAAAGCCGCCTCAGTATTGCTGATTGGGAGTGCTGCACCTGCATTTGCCCAACGCTTGCAAGAAGAAGGATATAACAGTTACGAAATTGTAGAAACAATGGAGAAGGCTGTTCCCAGATCAGCGGAATTAGCAAAACAGCATCAAGCGCCTGTGGTGCTACTCTCTCCTGCTTGTGCAAGTTTCGACCAGTATGCCAATTTTGAACAGCGCGGTGATCATTTTCGGCAGTTGTGTTTGGATCTGTTGAAATAGCAAGCCCAAATTGATCTCTCCCCGAATTTAGCGAAGCGGAATCCGGGGATTTTTTCAGAGTCTAATCGGTCTAGTGGTCTGTCTCATTAATTTTGAAGCCTTCGTAGTGAGTGCTTAAGCGCTCTTGGAGTTTAGGACGCGCATTCCTTACTACGAACTTATACAAGTATCATAATTAATGCGATGAACCACTAGCCTGAGTCAATACTGGCATCTAGCTTTATGGTAGTGTGAAGTTACACTTGACCTCTTGCAATAGATAACTTTCACCGTCATGACTGGAGAGCAAAACCTTGGGAATAGAACTACGCAGTTTCGTATTTCTCGACAGCCTGCAACCTCAACATGCAGCATATATGGGAACGGTAGCCCAAGGTTTCTTGCCATTACCAGGAGATTCATCGCTGTGGATTGAAATCTCTCCTGGTATCGAAATTAATCGGATTACGGATGTAGCTCTCAAAGCTGCTTCTGTCCGTCCGGGAGCACTGGTGGTCGAACGACTGTACGGTCTATTGGAAATTCATTCTAGCTCCCAAGGTGAAACGCGAGCTGCTGGTGCTGCCATTTTGGCGACGCTAGGAGTTCAAAAAGATGAATGTCTCAAACCGCGTGTCGTTTCTAACCAGATTATCCGCAACATTGATGCTTACCAAGCACAACTTCTCAATCGCACGAACCGGGGACAAATGCTACTGGCAGGGCAAACGCTGTATGTATTAGAAGTTGAGCCTGCTGCTTATGCCGCACTGGCTGCGAATGAAGCAGAGAAAGCGGCGGCGATTAACATCCTTGCGGTTCAACCTGTAGGTAGCTTTGGACGGCTTTACTTAGGTGGACAAGAACGGGATATTCTTGCTGGTTCTCGGGGAGCATTAACGGCGATTGAAAGTGTCGCTGGTCGGATACATTCCCAGAGTGGGCGTCAGGAATAAAGGAGAGACAATGGCAAATCTTGAGCATCTGGCTTTACTCAGAGCAGGTGCAGTGACATGGATTGAGTGGAGAAAGAAAAACCCCCAGATTTCACCAGATCTGAGCGCCGCTAACCTGCAAGGCGATAACCTCAAAGGCGCTTTGCTCCACTCTGTAAACTTGAGCAAGGTGGATTTAGATAATGCTTTACTCGTGCAAGCGAATCTTAGCGGTGCTGACCTCAATGGCGCTAACCTCAAGGGTGCCAACCTGATTGAAGCTAACCTGAGTGGGGCTAACTTCAGTGTTGCTAACTTGAGCGGTGCTACACTGACACAGGCAGATCTGAGCCATGCCAATCTGATTGGAGCTGACTTAAGTGAGGTGAATCTCAAAGGCGCTATTCTCGCTGATGCTAACTTGATTGGAACTGATTTGAGAGGCGCTAACTTGAGAGATGCCGATTTGGGTACAGCAAAGTTAACCCGCGCTAACCTCTGTTATGCCGACCTCATCGCAGCTAACTTGATTGCGGCTGACCTAAACAAGGCAAACCTGTACGAGGCGGAAATGATGGGGGCTTACCTTTACAAAACTGACCTGTACAAAGCTAATCTCAGTAACGCTCACCTGAGTGGTGCATACCTGTTGCGGGCTAACCTGAGTGAAGCTGACTTGAGCTTTGCTGACTTGAGATGGACTAACCTTGCAGGAGCTAACTTTGCAGGGGCTAATCTTAGAGGAGCTAACCTTAGGGGCGCTAACCTTAAGGGAGCTAACCTCAGTGGCACGAACCTTGACCAGATAATTATGCCTGACTCTTGAACGCACCATTAGTTGTTAGGAAGTTAATGATGAACCATCGTAACGTGGTAGCTCTCATTACTAAACCTCTTGCAAAAGTCAATTTTATGAAAAAAAAACCACAGATGGACACAGATGGACACAGATAATTTATCTGCGTGTATCTGCGGTTCTAAATATCCATTAATCATACTTTTGCAAGAAGTCTAATGTACCTGCGAGAACTGAGCTAGTGTTTCTTTAGCTCCCAACTCATACAATCTATGTAAATGGTTCGTCACTGACTCGACAAAACGCGACGACTGGGGTAAATCGCCAAAAATCTCACTTAGGCTGAGCAATGGTTTGGGATCAGAGCCAGCAGAGCGGGCTCGTTGAGTCAGGATGTCTGCCATTGGGTCATCAATGGGAATGGGTTTGCCTTGGTCATCCTGTCCATTGAGGTAACGGAACCAGGCAGCAACCGTTAGGCTCATGTAATCAATCGGTTCTCCTTGGCGCAGCGCGTCACGAACTGAGCCGAGAACAAATTTTGGCATTTTGGCAGAGCTATTGAGGCAAAGACGCGGGAGTTGATCCCGAATCTTGGGATTGGCAAAGCGTTCAATTAAGGTCTTTTTGTAATTATCTAAATCAATCCCAGGCACAGGTTGGAGTGTCGGCGTCACTTCTGCCATCAAATGATCAACGGCTTGCCGAATCAATGGGTCTGCCATCACCTCATGGACGTAGGTATATCCTGCCAAAGAGCCGAGATAGCCAATCAACAAGTGACTGGCATTGAGCAGCCGGATTTTCATCATCTCGTAGGGATGAACATCGCTGGTCATTTGGACGCCAACGGCTTCCCAATCGGGTCTACCTGCACAGAAATTGTCTTCGACCACCCACTGAAGGAAGGGCTCTGCCACAACTGGAAAGGCATCCTCAATACCAAACTGTTCTGCCACCATTTTGATATCAGGTTCGGTTGTGGCGGGAGTAATGCGATCAACCATGCAGTTGGGGAAGGCAACTTGTTCGGCAACCCAGCGCCCCAATTCTGGATCTCGCATCTGTGCAAATGCGGTTAGCATTTTGCGGGCAATGTTGCCGTTGCCTTGCAGATTGTCGCAGGACAACACGGTAAACGGTGCTATTCCTTGTTTACGGCGGTGATCAAGTGCTGCTGTCAAAAAGCCATAGACTCCAATTGGTTCATCAGGATGTTGCAGATCGTACTGGATTGTCGGGTGATTGGCATCGAATTCACCGCTGCCTTCAATGTAGTAGTAGCCCCCTTCTGTAATGGTGAGCGTGACAATGCGGCATTTGGGATCTCCTAATGCGTTGATCACTGCCTGTCGGTTATCCGGTGCAAACAGATATTGCGCGATCGCACCAATGACACGAGCGCGATCGCCTTCTGGTGACCGTTCAACCAAGGTATACAAACAATCTTGCGAGTTCAGTGCATCACGCATCCGCTTGTCGTATTCAAGTAGCCCAACTCCGCAGATTCCCCATTCACTACCGGGATTCTCATGAAAGTAATTATCGAGATATAATGCCTGATGTGCTCGATGAAACCCACCAACACCGATATGGACAATTCCATTGGTGATTTGATGGCGATCGTAATTGGGTACGCGAACGTTATTTGCTAAACGAGATAGGGATGCTTCATTCAGCTTGATTGCTGAACCTGTGCTGATATTGCTGTTCATGAGATTCATTCAGGGTTAGGTGGTGACGACGAGCTTTCGGAATGGCTTCACCTTGTTGATTAAACAAATGGCAAAGCTCCCCGTTAATGTACATAGGAAGGCGATCGCGTATATGCGCAGGATTATCTCCGTCTGTTTGCACAACTAAGGTGTCCCCACCCGCAATCTTGACGTAGAGATAGGTTTCTCCTCCCAATCGTTCTACGACTAGCACTTCGCCATTCAAGCTTGCGTTATTCTGATTGAGCCGCAGATGTTCAGGGCGAATCCCCAAAGTTGCTCTATCCCCAACCGACAGGCTTCCGGGCTTCACCGGAATCATTACGGTTGCGTCACCAGGTAGTTTAACTGTTGTACCAGAGTCATTGACACCTGTCACCGTGACTGGGAAAAAGTTCATTTTGGGCGAACCAATAAATCCAGCGACGAATAGATTGCGAGGATGGTGGTACAGTTCCAGTGGAGAACCCACTTGTTCTATAATGCCACCTTGCAACACCACAATCTTGTCAGCAAGCGTCATTGCCTCAACCTGATCGTGCGTCACATAAATCATGGTCGCTTGCAGGCTGTCGTGTAAGCTGGCAAGCTCGATCCGCATTTGCACCCGCAAAGCAGCGTCAAGGTTAGACAGCGGCTCATCAAACAAAAAGACTTTGGGATTGCGCACCAAAGCACGACCGATCGCCACCCGTTGACGCTGTCCTCCCGATAGTTCTTTAGGCTTCCGATTTAAAAGTGGCTCCAGTTGCAAGATGCGAGCAACTTCACGTGCCCTTTCATACCGCTGAGCTTTCGGCATACCCGCAAGCCGGAGGCTAAACGCCATATTCTCCGCCACACTCATGTGAGGATATAAGGCGTAGGTTTGAAACACCATTGCCAAACCGCGTTTATCTGGAGGTACATCATTAACTTTCTGTCCATCGATGAGCAAATCGCCAGAGCTAATTTCCTCCAGTCCAGCAATCATGCGGAGCAAAGTGGATTTCCCACAACCGGAGGGACCGACGAAGACAACAAACTCGCGATCGTTGATGTCAAGATCAACGCCTTTGATCACCTCAGTGTCGGCATAGGTTTTATGGATATCTCTTAAAGCAACTGTTGACATAAAATTTTTGTATTAGAGGGGTTGAGTTTATTTTGAAACGCAGAGTCACGCAGAGGTTTACGCAGCGAAAAGTTCTGCAGGAGGGTTTCCCTCCGTAGGAAACTTTTCAAGACAGAGGAGCGCAGAGCGTTAAGCAGAGCTACTTCGTTTAAAACTCGGATGCTCCCTACTTCACCGCACCAAAGGTGAGACCTCGGACCAATTGCCGTTGACTCAGCCAACCAAAGATGAGAATGGGTGCGATCGCCAGTGTTGATGCTGCTGAAAGTTTTGCCCAGAACAATCCTTGAGGACTGGAAAATGAAGCAATAAAAGCTGTGAGCGGTGCAGCATCTGCCGTGGTCAAGTTCAGGCTCCAAAATGCTTCGTTCCAAGACAAAATAATTGAGAGCAATGCAGTGGATGCAATTCCAGGTAATGCTAGTGGCAGCAACACATGAACAAGTTCTTGCTGAGTCGTTGCCCCATCCATGCGATCGGCTTCGAGAATATCTTTGGGAACCTCTTTGAAGAAGCTGTAGATCATCCAGACGATGATCGGCAAATTAACCAAGGTATAAATGATGATTAAGCCGATACGGGTATCGAGTAACCCAAAGTTGCGACACAAAATGTAGATCGGTACTAGCACACCAACGGACGGTAGCATCTTGGTGGACAGCATCCACAGCAAGGTTCCCTTGGTGCGTTTCGTTGGGAAGAATGCCATTGCGTAGGCGGCAGGTACGGCAAGCAGCAGCGCGAGTATAGTCGCTCCAAGGGAAATCGCTACGCTGTTAAATGCATAATTGAAATAATTTGCCCGGTCTTGTATGGCAACATAGTTTTCCAATGTTGGTCGGAAAAACAACTGGGGAGGAGTTGCAACCGCAGCGACTTCCGTTTTGAAACTGGTGAGAAACATCCAGAAAATCGGGAAAAACAAGATGCAAGCGGCAAGCCAGCCAAGTAATGTCCATAGCCAGGGCTTTGAGGTTTTACGTGCCATTGTTAGGTATCCAAATTACGAGCAACACTACGCATCAAAAAGATTGCCACGATGTTGGCAAGAATTACCGCAATTAATCCACCGGCTGAGGCACCGCCCACATCAAATTCCAGCAGGGCTTTCAGGAAGATGTAATAAGCAAGGTTAGTGGTTGCTAGTCCTGGTCCACCGCCCGTGGTGACAAAGATTTCAGCAAAGATGGTCAGGAAGAAAATTGTCTCGATCATGGCGACCACCGCAATAGCGCGGCTCAGATGCGGCAGCATGACGAAACGAAATAGGGCGATCGCATTCGCTCCATCCATCCTAGCTGCCTCTAGCTGTTCACGATCAAGCGACTGAATTGCAGTCAACAAAATCAGCAAGGCAAAGGGAAGCCATTCCCATGAAACAATGATGATGATAGCTAGCAGGGGAAAGTTTGCAAACCAATCGATCGCCCCCAAACCCAAACCCCTGGTGATTTGAGCAAACAACCCATTCACCGGATGCATCAGCATATTTTTCCAGATCAGGGCGCTAACCGTGGGCATGACGAAAAACGGAGAGATTGCCAACACCCGCGCAATCCCACGCCCATAAAAGTCCTGGTCAAATAGCACTGCTAGGAGTGTACCTAGACCGATCGTGATTGCCAGAACAGAAACGACCAGAATGACTGTGATGATGATTGATGTCCACAGAGCTGAGTCAGTCAGAATGAACGTGAAATTTTCAATCCCGATAAATTTGCGTGCCTGTGGATTCAGCAAGTTATACCGCTGAAACGAAAACCATAGCGTCATTACCAGAGGCACAATCATCCACAGCAGCAGGACAATGACCGAAGGCGCAACCAGAGGTAAGGTTGACACTTGTCGCCTAGTCCGTGGCTTGGCGGGTGGTGGCGTTTCGTGTTGAGGTTTTACCGCTAATGAAGAAGACATAAGCAATTCAAAATTCAAAATTCAAAATGAAAAACCTAGAATTACAGCGATTTTCATTTGGATGAAGTACAAATTCATCTGTGTCCATCTGGAGGACACTGCTGTGGGCGGGTTCCCCGACTTGTTCAAAGCAGCGTCTCCGTAGGAGTTAGCAAGTGTCCGTTGTCCATCTGTGGTTCCATAATTCTTTGATGTATTACACCCAGTTGCAAACCGCTATAATAGGCATCCTGGCTGCTAACTGTATGCAAGTAAAATCTGGAACAGGTTAGAATTACTCGATGTAACCCGTGTGTTTCATGAACCGTTCGGTCGATCTCTGCGATTGCTGCAACGCCTGGTCTAGCGAAGTACGATTGGTCAATGCCGCTGCCAGGGTTTGCCCGACAGAAGAACCGATCGCCTGAAATTCTGGAATATCAACATATTGAACGCCCTTATACGGAGTTGGTTCTGCGGATGGACGGGTAACATCAGCAGATTGGATTGCTCTAAGTACAATCGGAGCAAACGGTGCAGCTTTTCGATAATTTGGATTCTCATAGGTGGATGTTCGCGTACCCGGCGGTACAGCAACCCAGCCATTTTCCTTAGCAACTAGTTGGATGTATTCCTTAGAGGTTGCCCAGGCAACGAACTTTTGAGCGGCTTCAGGTGATTTTGATGTTTTTGGAACCGCTAACGCCCAAGCCCAAAGCCAATTTGAGCCATTGGGATATCTTTCAATTGGCGCACGGGCAAAGCCAACTTTGTCATAGACTTGGGATTCTTTCGGATTGGATAACAGCCCTGCTGCAACGGTTGCATCCACCCACATACCGCATTTGCCCGTCGAGAATAACGCCAGATTCTCATTAAATCCGTTGGAACTGGCTCCCGGCGGACCATACTTTTGGAGCAAATCAACATAAAATCCCACTGCATCTTTCCAGGCTGGAGTATTGATCGTTGGTTGCCACTTCATGTCAAACCAGCGTCCACCATAGGTGTTGACCAACGTGGAAACAAATGCCATGTTTTCACCCCAACCAGGTTTTCCGCGCAGGCAAACCCCATAAACACCATGTTTTGGGTCGTGGATCTTGCTTGCCCATTCTCTCATTTGGGGGTAGGTTGGCTGTTCAGGAACCGTAATCCCAGCTTTTTTAAATAAATCTTTTCGGTAGTACAGCATGGAACTTTCCCCATAGAATGGCACGGCATAGAGTTTACCGTTATGAGAAAGTCCTTCTCGTATAGGTTTGAGCAGGTCATTCACGTCGTAGCTTGCGCCTAGTTGATCCAATGGTCTTAACCAATCCCGCCTAGCCCAGATCGGTGTTTCATAGGAACCAATCGTCAGGACATCGAACTGCCCACCTTGGCTAGCAATATCTGTGGTTGTGCGTTGGCGCAACACGTTTTCTTCCAGGACAACCCACCGTAGTTGAATACTGGGATTGGCTTGCTCGAACCTGCGGGAAAGCCCCTGCATAACCACCATGTCGCCGTTGTTGACAGTGGCGATCGTCAGTGTAGTTTTCTCTGCTGCTCGCGAACTCGGCGAACAAGCATGCAGCAGTTGCACCAGCATCACTCCAGGGACAAATGCAACCAGTACTTTAGCGAAGCGGGGGATACGCATCGCATAACTCCTTTAAATTAAAAAATCGAACGAATTAAATTTTTGATTTTATGCTCTTTTTTTGAGTAAAAGCTCAATAATAGAATCATACCAACCCCACCTCAATGGCTGGCATTTGCAACAATTCTTCAATAAAAGGTTAAAAAAGAGGTTGAAACTATGACAGCGAAAGCAACCTATCAGTTTGCAGGCAAAAACATCCTGATTACAGGCGGTGCGGGAGATATTGGCAAGGCAACTGCACACCGTTTTGCTGCTGATGGTGCAGGTGTAGTCCTGTTGGATTTGAATGAATCGAAGATGGCAGATGTGGCTGAGGAACTAAAAGGGTACAACGTTCCAGTCGGCACATTTCGCTGTGATGTTACGGCTGCTGATGATGTTGCCAAAGCCTTTACTGGTGCTGCTCAACAGCTTGGGCGTATCGATTATGTCTTTAACAACGCGGGCTATCAAGGAGTGTTTGCCAAGACGGACGAATATCCCGATGACGACTTTCAAAAGGTCATTGACATTAACGTTGTCGGCGTTTTCCACGTTCTCAAGGCGGCTGCACAGCACCTGCGCGATGCGGGTGGAGGCGTCATCGTCAACATGGCAAGTTATGCAGGAGTGGTTGGTCCACCGAATATGCTGGCATATGGCGCTTCAAAGTTCGCGGTCATTGGAATGACTCAGACAGCAGCCAAAGATTTAGCTCCCTACGGCATTCGGGTGAATGCGGTCTCTCCTGCGCTCATCGGTCCCGGTTTTATGTGGACGCGGCAAACAGAATTGCAGGCAGCAGTGGGTTCCCAGTACTTTAACGCCGATCCCAAAGTAGTTGAGCAGCAGATGATCAATTCAGTGCCGATGCGCCGTCTGGGAAGCCTAGAGGAAGTTGCGAATGGGGTAGCGTTCCTGATGAGCGACGAAGCAAGCTACCTAACTGGATTCAACTTGGAGATTACTGGCGGGCAATAGAAAATAAAGACAACGAATCTGCGGCTTTCTGTATGCAAGGTGATGTTAAAACACTTAGAGTATACCGCTATACTACCTTCACAAAATTTGAGCAAAAAGTATGCATTTGGGCATATGCTCAAATAATGCAATCATTCTTTTGGTAGGTACATACTTCTTGAAGGTGGGATATGGGAGAACCTTTCTCTGAGCGGCGCGATGCCAGCAAAGCTGGCTTGCCCCTTAGGGCTCGTAAATTAGATATGGCTGCTCACGCTGCCTGGCTGTATTACATCGCCGGCAATACACAGGAAGAGATTGCCGCAAAGCTCAATGTCTCGCGACAGGCTGCACAACGCTTGGTCGCACTTGCAGTCAGTGAAAAATTAATCAAATTTCGGCTCGATCATCCCCTAAGTGAATGCATTGCTTTAGCTGAGGCATTACGCGATAAGTTTGGGCTGTCGCTTTGTGAAGTAGTACCAACTGACGCAGGTAGCGGTGAGACATTTAATGGAATTAGCGTGTGTGCTGCCACTCATCTAGAGGCTTACCTGATCGCGAAAACCCCGATTATACTGGCGTTCTCCTCAGGACGCACGTTGCGAGCAATGGTGGAGCAAATCCCATCAATGAACCAACCACAACATAAGATTGTTTCAATAATTGGGAATATGTCCCACTATGGGCTTGCAGGTCGTCACGAAGTGGTTATGCATTTGTCTGATCGCGTCGGTTCCCAAGCCTACCCAGTGCCGACTCCGGTCGTAGCCACTAGCATTGAAGAACGGGAAGTTTTGCAGACTCAGCGATCGTTTCTCGCCGTCAAGACTCTTGCAGAGCAAGCTAAAGCAACGTTTGTCGGAATTAGCCACATTGCCTGGAATGCCCCATTACATCAAAATGGCTTTATCAATGACGATGAAGTGACTGAATTAATTGAACTGGGTGCAGCAGGGGAAATCGCAGGTTGGGCTTACGACCATTACGGAGTGTTGCTTCAACAGGGAACGAACAGCCGGGTTGCCAGTGTACCACTCGAACAACCCGCTCAACGGCTGATTATTGGTGTGGCAGGGGGTGTGAAAAAGGCGGAGGCGATTCTGGCTGCTCTGCGTGGCAAGTTGATTACCGGACTGATTACTGACGAAGCAGGTGCCCAAGCGATTCTTGCTAAAATTTAGTAGACCGAAAAGTTTTCCAGAACCTTTATCAGCCTCTCATTTGAGCGAGTATATACAATCTGCCGGAATTCTGGCGGAATCCGCTTTTCAAGGAACGGGTGTTGTAGGTGGCTTTTCTTGTAAGTGCTTACGATTGCCCTTTGGGCACTGCGCTGAGTCCCAAAGGGACACGCTACGCGAACGCGCGATCGCGATCATCAGCCCAAAAATATCGGGTGAAACCCTAATTCTTTCGTCAACCTACAAAAATTTTCAGTCTAGTGACTTTTCAAACATCCTCTAAGGTAGCTCTCAAGATGGAGATATTATATTGAGTTTCCGTTGTATAAGGTGTGTAAAAAGAAATTCTACTCACTGAGAATGATATAGAGAACCCAAGTAATAAAACTCCAATACCTGTAAAAGCAGCAGAATAACATCAAAAGCAACAATTATAGCAGTATTAATAGCTGGCACGGCAATGTTAGTTTCTAAGGTGTCTAAGTTATTAGAACCTAAATCTACACTATTAAATCCGATAATTAAAACGACAGTTAAGGATGCAATTTAAACAAGAGTAAAATCAAAGTTTCAAAATAGATAAGTGGTGTCTGGTTATGAACGTAATAACTTATTTTTTCTTATAAAAGCTTGAGTAATAAGTTAATAGCTACTTACTAAATTAAATTTATGCATAATTTTATAGGTCGGGTTGTAGACCAAAAGAATCAACCTATTAAAGATGCAAAGGTTTCATTGGAAGGTTTAGGAACTCCAGTTGTAAAGTATACAGACACAGAAGGAATTTTTCTATTTTCAATTTCTATTATTAGCAGTAGTCATGTGAATGTAAACATAAGGGTAGAAGCTGAAGGCTACAAGCTATATAATCGCTATATTGACCTATCTGTTGTTAATACAAATCCTACAAATCCTGTAGAAATTCGACTCAATCAGAATGATACAGAGAAGTCAAGTGATACAAATCCAGCTATAAAAGCTGCTATAATAGCAGCAAGCGCAACAATTATAGCAGCATTAATAGCTGGTGTTGTAAAGTTATTAGAACCTAAACCTACACCACCAAATCCAGATAATCATAGAACATTAAAATTGCCACAAACCATTCAAAAAAAATCGCCATTACGGATTTCCCCATCACCCTCGGTTGAAAAACTAGCACAGGATTTGCAGGCTGTTAATATTAGTTTTAGCGCTCGTGAACTACGCAATCAGTTAAACAACTCATATTCTCAATACCCACAATTCGCTAATGGCTGTCTTAAGTTTCTGGAAAATCGACGCTTAAAGCAAGAATTATTCTTTGATATGATTTTTTGGAATTATACCCAAGAGCTGGGGGGTAAACCTAACCCAAATTCACCGGATGGAAATTTGGATGCAGAGATATTGAAAGCAGCTATGGTGACAGCACATAACGGACGTTATAGCAATAAAGCCTCATCATTTGAAGACATCGTAGAACCAAAGGAATGATATGGTGTATGGTAAATAGAACTTACGCGATTCAAAACAATTCCGTAGTTGTTGTCTAAATGATTGAAATTGCGCTATTAATTGATTGTGATTTATTTTTAGCATAGCCCCTCAGCGATCACATCGATCTGTAGGGTGCATTGTCGCAAAGCGCAAGGCACCACAATCTCAAACATCCCAAATATACGATAAAAGCTGAACCTCACCACTGGCAGCCCAATCTAACAGGTAAAATGAGACAGTCTAAGACCATGCACAGCCATGACCACCAAAATTACATTAGACATTGATGAAGCTTTGATCCAAAAAGCAGAACGTTGGGCGCAGCAACAACAAATGTCGCTTTCTGATGTGATTTCCAATTTTCTGCGTCAGTTACCAGAACCGGATTTGACACCGCAAGACGAACATCCTTTAGCGAAGTTTGCTGGAATTTTGAGTGCTTCTGAAGCTAGAGAATTGCAGCAGGCGATGTCTGACGACAAGCCACTTCGTGTCTACGCGGCAGAGTTTGAGCAGATAGACACAAATGAATGGTAAGGTAGCCTTGGATACTTCTGTCGCAGTTCGTTTTTTGAATGGCGATGAGGCAGTTGTGGCTCAGGTATTAGCATTGACAACAGTGATTCTACCGACTGTTGTTGTGGGTGAATTATTATTTGGAGCGGAAAACTCAAGTCGTTCTTTGCAAAATCTGCCGCGTTATTTGGAGTTTATTGAGACGTGTGAGGTAGTAAAGTTGGGTCGGGAAACTGCGGTGGTGTATGCTCGAACTCGGTTGGCATTGAAGCAGAAGGGGCGACCGATTCCAATGAATGATGTTTGGATTGCGGCGCAGTGTTTGGAACATGGTTGCCGGTTGGTCACGGATGATTCAGACTTTGGCTATGTGGATGGGCTGATGTTGGAAAACTGGTAGCAAGAGCGATCGCTACATTTGCGCTGGATAAAATTTTGAGTAATAACGCATATCCTAGTGCGATTGGCTTTGCCACTGCCCCTTGGGCGATCGCATCCCTCCCGTAGTGTTGTTGCAAAGCGCAATGCACCATCATCTGTTTTTGTCCGCTCATCGCTCAAAACCTGTCAAGGACTGAGAGCGGAATCTTACGTCACCTCAAAGACCATCTTAAAGATTTGGTATTTTGAAGAGATGACGAGAATTAATAGCATGAACAATCTTGTGACACCACCCGAAAGACAGGCAAAGATGCAACTGTATGATGGTCGTATGCTCGCGTGGTCCGAATGGGGACCTGTTGACGGTCTTCCAGTTTTGTTTTGCACCGGGGCTGGAATGAGCGGGTGGCTTGGTTTTGGCGCAAGCGACCTTCCAGGTCTCGGCTTGAAACTTATTGCCATTGATCGGCCTGGCTTGGGTTTGTCCGATGCTCACCCTAACAAGACGTTGTCCTCTTGGGTGGATGACATGCGGGAGTTTATTCAGGTCAATGATCTGCATGATGTTCTCGCCGTTGGTTTCTCTCAAGGTGCACCGTTCGCATTCGCTCTCGCAGGAAGGAGCCTCGTGAAGGCGATCGCAATTGTGTCCGGTCAGGACGAACTTGCCCATCCGCGTGTGAGACCGCTCTTGCATCCGGATGTAGAGGGGATGATTGCTGCTGTCCAACAAGATGCTATGAAGTTCGAGCAGCACTTTTCCCAGATGGCAACGCAGGAGGGGCTGTGGCAGTTAATCATTGGGATGAGTGCCCAGCGCGATCGGGCGTTGTATGAGAGTGACACGTTGGGCGAAGCATATCAGCGGGCGTTGAAGGAGGGTTTCTCGCAGGGCGCACAGGGATACGCGCGAGACCTCGCCAATGCGCTGGGTTCATGGCCTGTGGAGCTGGAGGACATCACCGTTCCTGTGGATCTCTGGTATGGCGGTTTGGATACTAGCACGGTTCACTCCCCAGATTTTGGCGCGATCCTGGCTTCGCGCCTGCCAAACGCTTCGCATACCGTTGACCCAGAAGAAGGAGGGTCGATTCTCTGGACGAGATCTTACGATATTCTCGCAAAACTGAAATCTCATGTATCGATTACATAAGGTGGTCTTTACCTTAGGATTTTGTAGCTGCCAAACCCGTACGTGCATCAGCATAACAAAGCGATCGCACACTCATGACAAATTTTTTGTGAGTCCAGTGGACTACAAACACCTTTACCGCCATAGTTAAGAACATACCAACTATTCTGTACATAGAAACAGCAAACAAACACTAGGAGTCATTGATGAAGTTTAATGTGACACTTGACCGTGATGAGGACGGAGTTTGGATTGTAGAGTGTCCCAGTATTCCTGGTTGTGTTAGCCAGGGACGTAGTAAAGAGGAAGCTATTGAAAATATCAAGGATGCGATCGCTGCTTGTCTTCAAGTTCGTGCAGAGCGTGGTATGCCATTGACTGATGAATTTGTTGCTGCAAAATAGTGCGTGTATAGCAGCATAACAACAGCAACTGAAAAAAACAAATCAGCAAATCAGCTGTGAGCGATCGCAATGCTTTTGGTTTAGGTATTCACAGGTAAAAAACGAAATATAATTGGTGCAGTACATTTGCACTAGGAGTTAGACAATGATCGATGCCAGTATGGTTTTGGAGATTTTGGCATTCTTTGGTAAAGGCATAGCCAATGCAGGGCTTAAGGATATTTACGAGAAATGGAAGAAGCTTATCAAGGCAAAGATTTCAAGTACAACTGTAGCTAAAACCGTAGAACCTGAAAAATTGTTGGAGGAGTATGAGCAAAATCCTGATATTTGGAAGGAACCTATGAAGGCGGCTTTAGACGAAGCTCAGATCGGCAAAGATGAAGAGATTATAAAAGGAGCATTGCATCTGTTAGGTTTGACGAAACCTACACAAAATAATGGAACTTTTCAAAGTTTCAACAACAACGGATCTGGAACTCAGAACAACATTGGCAACAAATTTATCAACAATCATACTGTATACAATCAAGCATCTGAGTTTTTTGATGAAGTTGATGAGAGAAGCGGCTTCCGAATCCGAACCACTTACCAGAGAGATCATATGACAGGAGCGCGGATCATTGTCGGTAAAGAACTTGCATAAACGTCTAAAAAAGTAACGAAAAATATTCTTCATTGTCTGAAGCATGGAACTCAAATGGGTTGGTTAATCGATCCAGATGAGCAAACTGTGTTTGTCTATCGTCCTAAACAAGAAACTGAAGTGTTTGATGAGCCAGATGAAGTTCTTCCTATGCCATCGTTTGCAAGTGAGCTACATCTTACAATCAAGGATTTGTTTGCTTGGTTGTTAGAGTAAATGTTAAGTAAGTAAGCGGACATAATTAAACGTACGATGTGTTAGGCGTAGCCGCAGGGCATCAATTCCTAAGTAGGATGGTTCATTTTCATTCCACAAACCTACTTAGTAGCCAGTTACCTAACACTGCACGGTTAAGAACATAAGTATAAATTATCGTAGTTTTCACATCCTTCCATATCTTTAGGATGCTTTTTGTCATGAAATTAAAAATATAGCGTCGAATTATGAATAGCCTGTACAGAGTGGTTTTACGGAAAATCTCATTATAAAAAATAGTTAGGTATACTTGTTCGGTATTGTTGGAATTTAGTGCTAGTTATTATTTGGAGCTTTTAGGTTGAACAAATTTTTCAAGCAACGTTTCGATGAGTTAGAGGCTCAAGCAATGCAAGTTGAAGCTTCTAAAAGGATGCACCATAGTGAGATGTTCGCTAGTGGTGAATATATTGATAATGATCTGCTTCTAAATTGGAAAGTAAAAGTTAAAAATTTATTGTCAAAAGTTTGCGGTGAAGAATCTCAACACTTTCAGCAATTCGAGAAAAATGAAGATGGTATACTCTATACAACAAACTACACTACCTTCAAAAGTCTGAAGGCTATATTTTTAGCGGCAAAAGAAGATTTTGAAGGTGGTTACCTTTCATCCATGAGAACACTTGTTCAGGCAGAAGTTTTTGATTCTGAACTTGAACAAGCAAATGAGTTATTGAGTAGCGGCTACTCTACAGCCGCTGCTGTCATCGCAGGCGTTGTACTAGAAACAGCATTGCGGGAGCTATGTGACAAGGAACGTATTTCACATGGAAAGCTAGATAAGATGAATGCTGATTTGACTAAAGCTGGTGTGTACAACAAGCTCGTGCAAAAGCAAATAACTGCATTGGCAGATATACGAAATAGTGCAGCTCATGGCAAACCTAATGAGTTTACGGAGCAAGACGTGAGCAATATGATTAGAGACGTAGGTCAGTTTCTGGCGAACCACCTGATAAGTTAGCATACCTAACAATTTGCTTGGAATGAACTGGTAAGAACTGCTCATGGGGATATAAAGTTCTTTACAGCCGCTCAAGCGAACCGTTATGTTCCAAACTGAGCACCTGCAGACTGAGCAATTTCTGTCAAGCTTTATAGATTCCAACGGAGTAGTCTATTGATAGCCGAGGAGGATGCTTCATTGACAGAATCTGCCGTTGTCACCTATCACTCTAGATTCCGTAAGGTGCTTGAGTACATCGATTCTCATCTAGACGACGACCTTACTGTCGATCGCCTGAGCAACGTTGCTGCATTCTCGAAGTATCATTTTCACAGGCAGTTCTCTGAACTTTTCGGGATTAGCGTATACAAATACGTTCAACTCCATCGCTTGAAGCGCGCTTCTTACCAACTTGCCTTTCGTGACCGTATGCAAATCATCGAGATCTCGCTGGCGAGTGGCTACGAAAACCATGAATCGTTTTCTCGTGCATTCAAGAAAAGCATAGGGCAAACTCCTTCCGAGTTCAGAGAGCGTCCGCAGTGGAATCCTTGGCACTTGACTTACCAACGATTAAGTGACTTAAGGATCAAGCACATGAAACCAGAAAATCAGCCCGCCAATGTCAAGCTAATCACCTTTAAAGACACTAAAGTTGCCGCTCTTGAACATAGGGGCGATCCAAATCTTATCGGGAATTCGGTTCGCAAGTTTATCGAATGGCGAAAGCAGAACAATCTGCTGCCCCAAGTCAGCGCTACTTTTAACATCCTCTACGATAATCCGTCCGAGACGTCGCCTGAAAACTATCGTTTTGACATATGCGCATCAACAGATCGAGATGTGGCTGACAATCCATTTGGGGTTGTAGAAAAAATCATTCCTGGTGGTAGATGCGCCGTATTGCGACACATGGGAGACGACGCTAATCTTGGCGAGAGCATCACTTATCTTTACTCGAACTGGCTCCCGTTGAGTGGAGAAGAACCGCGAGACTTTCCACTGTTTCTACAGAGAGTCAGTTTTTTTCCGGATGTGCCTGAGCATGAGGCGATTACCGACGTGTTTCTTCCGCTCAAGTAAATTCGTGTGGTCAACTGATGTTCTCTCAGTGGTGTGCAATACCACTTCCACGTCGCCACGTTGCAGGAGGCATGCCTAAATGACGCTTGAATGCTCGGTTAAATGCGGCTTCTGACTCATAACCCACTTGAGTGGCAATCTTTACCATGCCTGCATCTGTACTTTTTAGCAAGTTCACCGCTAGCTGTAGCCGCCACTGTGTTAAATATTGCATGGGTGGCTGTCCCAACAGTTGAGTAAAGCGAGTTGCCAGTGTCGATCGCGAAACTCCTACCTGTCCTGCCAGCTCTGTCACCGTCCAGTTATGTTCAGGGCGAGCGTGCAGCAAATTCAGTACCTGACCCACAATTGAGTCATTCAATGCAGCCAGCCAACCAAGCTGTTGTTCTGATATTTGCTGCATCTGGTTGCGGAGAATTTCCACGAACATTAACTCGGTTAACCGTGCCAGTAGACAACTGCTGCCCGGACGATCACCGAGCGTTTCTTGAATGATGTAGCGAACTCCAGTTTCTAACAGCGGAGAAATTGGCTCTGCAAAGACCGGAATATGCATCAGGAGGGGAAGGGTTCGCAGAAATGGATTGAACAACAGTTCGTCACACAGCAAAAAGCCACAGACAAGCTGCGTCAGCGCTCCATTCCCGCCATATTTCAGAACTGGCATATCTGACCAGGGTTGAGGAGGAAGGATATCTCCGACTGGAATCGGCGGTTTACCGGGTTGATCACTCAAAATATGAGAACTGCCATAGGGAAAAACAATGATGTCTCCCTCAGAGAGTTGTTTGCTTTCAGAGCATCCATCAATTTCTACCCAACAGGTTCCCTCAGCAACAATGTGAAACGAGACAATTCGCCGTGAAGCTGCTTGCAGTAGCACTGCTAACTGATCTGGCGGTGGCGTTTCAATACTCCAAGGAGCAAAGTACTCGGTACGAAACCGAACACCACCCGAAAGGCGAATCACTCGAAGCACATCAGAGAGAACATCCATAGCACTTTTAAGTAAGAATTCTTACAACCGTTCACTCAGTAAAGTGACATTTACTGGTCTGGCGTTTCAGTCAAGAACTCCAGAGTCTTAGTCATTGCACATCCCGTTTTTATAGTCAAGTATAGAGTTACAGTGCATTATTCTCCGTTAAGCCGCTGTTAAAAACCTAGCATCTGAAGGGACATCACACAACGTTCAAACATTTCAATTTAACTGTCTCCAGGTTGACAGTTTCTAAATCACAAAGACGAGTGCAATCCCCCTGTGGTCTGCACATTGTCTTTCATCAACTATTCAATTAAGTTTGCTCGTATTTGAAATCAATTCCTGTAACTCTAAAGGACGACACTATGTTGGAATTACAAGCCCCTACAGCCCATTCACCTGCCCAACCCTGGATAGAACTTGCTAAAAATTTAGGTTCTCAATTTGCAGAACGTCGCACTGATGCAAACGAAAACGATCGCTTTGTTACTGAAAACTTTGCAGATTTGAAACAGCATGGATTCGTTTCGGCGGGTGTGCCTACTGAGTTAGGCGGTGGAGGAGCAAGCTACATCGAGATGTGTGGAGTGCTGCGTGAGCTTGCCCATCATTGCAGCTCCACTGCGCTTGCCTTTGCCATGCATACGCATCAAGTAATGATACCTGTATGGCGTTGGCGTCATCAAAATGCTCCTATGGAGGGTTTGCTGCGACGAGTGGCAATGGAACAAATTATCCTCCTCAGTAGCGGTGGTTCTGATTGGTTACAAGGCTCTGGTACGGCAACTCGGGTCGAAGGTGGTTTTTACATTAACGCCTGTAAAGTCTTTGCTAGCGGTGCCCCTGCCGGTGATTTGCTCATGACTAGCGCTGTTTACGATGATCCAGAAGCTGGCTCCACTGTTCTGCATTTTGCGATTCCTGTTCATGCTGAAGGAGTCAAGATTGATCCCGTTTGGCACGCAATGGGTATGCAGGGCACAGGCTCCCACAACATCCTGTTATCGGATGTATTTGTGCCTGATACAGCGATCGCGCTGAGACGACCCCAGGGTAAGTGGCATCCTTTGTTTCACATAATCTCAATGCTGGCAATGCCATTGGTCTACTCAGTATATGTGGGTGTGGCAGAAGCCGCACGAGACTTAACGACGCAGTTGATTCAGAAACGCCCAGAAGATAACCATATTTGCTACTTAGTCGGCGGCATCGAGAACGAACTGATGGCTGCAAAGTTAGCGCTACAACATATGATTACAGTGGCAGATACCAGTCAACCTGGATTTGATACCACTAATCAAATTATGATAGGTCGCACGTTAGCAGCACGTGCTGTGCTCAATGTGGTTGATCTGGCAATGGAAGCTACGGGTGGCACTGCGTTTTATCGTTCGCTGGGTTTAGAGCAATTGTTCCGTGATGCTCAAGCTGCTCGTTATCATCCTTTACGGGAAGGTGAGCAACGCCGACTTGCAGGACAACTTGCCCTCAATTGGACGATCAAGGCAAAAGACTAACTTTCCGCCAACTCTTAACTTAATCAGCGATCGCTGCCCTCCAGTACCAGACGAGCGACTTTACCGCGATGCCCGTCTAGCACTGGAGAGCGATCGTCTAAGCTGGGCAAGCGACCAAATTGAAATTCACATCCTCAAAGGCTGATTTTGAAATCCTCTGCGATCGCGCCTTGCGCGGCTCCCTTCGGGAGCATCGCGAAGCGGGCGCTCTGCGCCATCGCCGTTTGGTTAGAGGATGGAGTTGGCTCAATCCTTTTGCTGCCGAGTTTGGGTCAAACTATGATGTGATAGAAAATTCCGGCAAATCTTCAATGGCTTTTGCTACACAGCGATATTTGTCATGAGTGCTTGAATTACTGGAATTAGTTAGCAAACAGGTAAATTGAGAAAGCAATATAGCTTTTTGCTTGCCGAAAATACCAAAATGAATACGCGATCTACTGAAATGAGAAACGATTTAAGCATTTTGAGAAAGCAATATGCCTTTTTGCTTGCCCAAAACACCAAAATGAGAAACGATTTAAGCATTTTGAGAAAGCAATATGCCTTTTTGCTTATTGAAATCGACTTGATCTATTTTCCCGATGCAGTGACCAGTTATGGTATCGTGAAAATCTAACATTCAAAATGGGTATAACAAAATACAGTAACAGACTCTAGATGGGTAAAGGATACAAGCCGTCTCTTGAGCTAAAACTAGTTGGGGCAGATTTTGAAATCTTCTGTGATCGGTGTTTGGTTAGAGGATGGTGGCTTAATCCTTTTGCTGCTGAGTTGGGGTCAAACTATGATGTGACAGTGAGGCTTCAGGCTGCATCCAATGAGGTGTGGTCAAAGATAATAGCCCTGCTAAAATCCAAATATCCATGCAGAAAGATTGCCTAAACTGTTTATATACAAGCTCTAACAACGGCGCTGCACCGGATGGCAAGTTCGAGTTTACCTGCTTCGGTTACAATTGATTATGCCGCCGATGAGCTTTTTTCTTTCTAATAAATACTTAGATGCTTTAGTCCTTGGTTGGGGTCGTATTTAAACAGTATCGGTAGGTAATCTAAGACTAATGTAGTTTCGGTCAGTTCTTCTATTTTAGTTTTTGAGAGCTAAACTGGTGGCAGTATCAGCAACAGTCTTATGCCTAAGAAGATAAGTGAAGTTTTTGGGGTTTCTGGAGAAGCTCTGGAAAAAGAAGGAGCGTTCAACGGTTTTATAGATATCGACTCAAAGTTTTATGTTGATCCTCATCTTCTTGAAACTACTAAAGTTCCAGAACTTGGAAATTCATACCAAAGATTCAAAGACCATTTCAAAGAAGTTATTCATCTTCTACAGGCAACAAAGAATTCTGGAG
Source organism: Scytonema sp. HK-05 (assembly GCF_002368235.1). Taxonomy (GTDB): domain Bacteria; phylum Cyanobacteriota; class Cyanobacteriia; order Cyanobacteriales; family Nostocaceae; genus Kalymmatonema. Next base: position 8,631,935 of record NZ_AP018194.1, read on the forward strand.
ATAGATTTTTCCGTGCCGCTCAAAAACGATTGATATTTCCAGAATTACCGTTCGTTTCTTTGGGATATTCTGCAGAAAGTACATCAGGTAGCGGGATTGGATCGGGAATAGCTCAGAATCTAACAAACACAGCTTGGGAAATTATACAAACAGGCATAACCGATCCAGTTATCTTTGAGTTAGTTGGACTGATCGAAGAAAACATTGGTGCTGATCGAATCAGCGATATGGTAATTTACATCATTGTTCTAGATTTACTGGCTTATTCAGAGAGAGTTGCTAAAAATCTCAATTTGAGTACCTTTCATGCAAAAGCACGCGGTAAGGAATTTTTGTTACCAGCAGTTTCGGGTAGTCATCGTCCCACAATCTTGATTCCTAATGAGATTCTAAATGATCTTCCTGTTGCATATGGTTGGGATGATATTGATCGTGTTTGCGCTCACAACGAAGATTTACGTAATCGTGTTAATGAGATTATTGGGGATTCTTGGAAGGATGCTACAAGAAAGAGAATAACTAAGCGTGAGTTGAAGTACATCTTACTACATTATCCCGAACTACTACAGGATCTAGTCGAACAGTATAAAGGTAAACCTGCCGAAAAATATGACTTTGAAAAAGACTCATCGGGGCAGCTTATCTGGTATGAAATTGCAAAAGAGTACGCTGAACTGTTTCCCCTGCCTTTAAGTGTTGAGAGTGGAATAACTTCTGAAAATATTCTTCAGGTGGTTGTCAAGATATGTAATCATTTCAAAACGTTAGTCGAGTCTAACGGACTATCAGTAACATTTTGGAATGATTCCGGGCAATTAAGAAATGGGCGATTTGCCCAACTACTTTTGTTCGGAATTGCCGATGCCTATTGCTGTGCGAACAATCTAGATTTGAACAGAGAACCAAATGCAGGTAGAGGTCCTGTTGATTTCAAGATTTCTAGGGGATACAATGCGCGAGTAAATGTTGAAGTCAAATACACATCAAACAACATTAGATCAGGCTACGAGAAGCAACTTCCTATTTATAATGCTGCTGAGCGAACTTTTCATAGTATTTTTCTTATTATTATCACTACTGAATCTACGAGAGCGTTGGATGAGCTAATCAAGTTCAGGCGAAGTGAGATAAGTGGTGGTAAAAGAGCACCAGAAATCATCGTGGTCGATGGTAGAATTCGACCCTCAGCCAGTAAAGTAAAATAGATCGTGTAGGGTGCGTTGTCGCTCGCGCAACGCACCTAATACTACCAATTTGATAGCATTAACAAAGTGGGCGATAACCGTTGGTGGGCGCAAAGCGCACGCTACGCGAACGGTGAACGCTGTCTTCAGCAGATTTGCAAAATCACTATAGCAAAGCGTAAGAAAAGCAATCGACCGTGGATTAAAAAAACGCTTGAATTAAAACCTGAGCATCACTGGGAATCTCCATCAGGCTACAAAATTTTTGTAGCGGATTGGGGGTTTTTCGTTTCAATGTTCCCCAGAATTGAGTTTTTGAATGCAAGCCTCTCGGTGCTGCTTTCATTTCACACAAACTCGACACGTCCCACCATCTCTTCAGGTGTCATCACCTCATAAATCAAAACCAAGGTTTCAATAATTTCACCAATTGAACGAGTCCCTTTTTTGCAGTAGGTAATGCCAGGATGATCAAGCCTAGAACTTGCAATAATCAAAAAATCTGCATCTTGGGTGAACAGTACTCGCTGTGTTTTCTGAATAAACGCTAACTGGACTTCATCGGTTTGAGTACGTAATTCCACATCATTGGTTGTTGTGACATCAATTCCATAACGGCGCAAGCCAAGCGCGATTGCAGGATCGACATTTTCATCCAGATGAAAGCTAATTCGTTTACTCATTCCTCAACTGTCTGAGTTTCTCTTGGAGATGCGAGGGATGATTTTGCTTCAGTACCTCAACTAACTCATCTTCTTCTGCTATGCGACGATCAATCTCGTCTCGGTGATCAAAGTAATAAGCCATTGCTGCATAAACAGATGCCAGTGACAGGTCATACTTACCAGCAATCTCTACCAAGGAATACCCTAGCTTTAAATGCATCACCGCCACATCTTCTACAGCAATGCGGGTACCGACAATGCGGGGCTTTCCACTCCGCACATTAGAAGCGATCTCGATATGCTCCCGACTGACTAACTGCATTGATGAATCTTCCACGTCCGTTCCATTATTTAATAATACACATCTGTCCTGGCTGTTACAAAGTTATAGATGGAACCAGACCAGCAGAATGCTTGCTTGACCAACCTGCGCGATCGCTCGCCTCTTTCAGCCAGAGCTATTTTACTCAAAAACAACGCCGCGATAAATTTCCGCCATTGGCAATTCCATCCCAACTGAGTCTAGGGAAATAGATTCTTCCAAGCCTTTAAATTCATTGAACAACCAACCTTGGGTTTGCTTGCTATAGCGTTCGACAAAAGCTTCATCCTGCTCGACTAATAAATATTCGCTAAAACTAGGAATTGATCGATATATCCGAAATTTATTTTGTCGGTCGTAATCTGCGGTGGAAGGAGATAGTACTTCAACAATTAAAATAGGATTCAAGACTTCATCCAAGCGATCATTATTCAGTTGCGGTTCGCCCTTAAAAATCATCACGTCTGGATATACTCCGCGTCGATGTTCAGGAATCCACAGCCGCAAATCGCTGTTAATTGGCTCAAATTGAGTATCGCGCAGCAGAAACTTGAGAAAGGCAAAAATATTACCACTGATGCGGCTGTGTTTGAGGGTTCCTCCGGGCATGGGTATAATTTCTCCATCTCGATATTCGCTGCGTCCTTCCGCTTTTTCTTCGAGCGCGCGATATTCATCCAAAGTGTAGCGGCGCTTGATGGTAGAAATCATAGGTCGTAGCCGATCGCATTGGCTATAGGACAACAAGATTATTTTGTCACAGATTTTAGTTGTGAGGTGATGCAGCGATGTCTACGACGACAATCAAACCTAAGCGATGCTCCGTAGGAGCCGCCCAAGGGGCGATTGGCTTTGCCACAATTGGTCGAGCAAGAACGTCCACATGAGCGGATTTCTGTGCGATGATGCCCGGCTTCAGTGGTATGTTCTGAAGGTCTAGGTAAACAGCCCTGGGCGATTGCCTTTGGCACTGCGCTTTGCGCAATCGCCGTCTTAAACCAAGCATTTAGCTGCTTAAACACAGTGGGATGATTAGCTTTGAGGCAGAGGATATACTCAGCTTGCGCCTGCTGAATCTGAGCCGCAATATTTTTTTGAGTGCCCATCGCATCCAGGGTGACATGGTTTCAACAATCAACTACTTGCAGTAATTTTTCAAACAAGGGTTCGCCAAAATTCATTAATCGTAGGGAAGGCATTTCATCAAAAATATTAGGGTAAAAAGTAACCGTGTAATTCTGCCCTTTATAAGTTAGTTGCCAAATACTCTCAGCCCTTCTCTCAAACTGTACGCCATTGACTTTTAAAATTGCTGAGGATGTGAATAACTGCTCAATAGTTTCTGGTGTAAAGGGAGTCGAAGTAATTGGTTTTTGAATTTCCGCTAGATCAGCGTCCAAGTCCATTGCTACCATTTCCTCAATTGCTAGACGAGGTGGTGGGCTGTCTAACACAGAATCGAATTCAGACATTAAAACATCCTCTTCTTCTGGATCTGCACTCATAGCAGCTCGTTCAATAAAGGTAGGAACTTGGGCTAAAATAGGCTGAAGATTACCAACAACAGTGGCAAAAGCATTGATGCGATCGCGTAATTTTTTATAAACCTTCGCTTCTACAGTGCCATCATAGTAAAAATTGTGGATTCGCACAGTAGAATACCTTTGTCCAATGCGGTCAATTCTGCCAATGCGTTGTTCTACCCGCATGGGATTCCAAGGCATATCATAATTAATCAACACACCGCAATTTTGTAAGTTCAAGCCCTCGGAAGCAGATTCTGTACAAAGGAGAATTTTGATTTCATCTTGGCGGAATCGGCGTTTAATTTCTTCCTTGGGAACTAGACACCACTCCCCAGTCTGGTAAAGTTCGCCGCCGCGACCGGAGTAGCAAGCCACTTGACTACCATACAACTCTTGCAAAGTATCCCGCAGATAGTCCATCGTGTCGGTATACTGGGTGAAAACAATAGCACTTTCTCGTTCGGTTAATTCTTGACGCAAAATCTGAATAAAGCGAGAAAGCTTAGTATCTTCCCCAGTATTTTCAAACTGGCGGAGTAAATCTTCAAGATATTGAATTTCCTGGGGATCTACTGGTTCAAAGAAAGATTCCAGCCCAGCAATCACTGCATCATCCTCATTATCCACATCAACTAAATCGTCATCACTTAAAACGCTTCCCTGTTGAGTTAACAGATAATCCAAACGGCGTTGCAGAGATGACTTGATAGCATAAAATGAACTGGTTAGGCGCTTGCGGTAAAGCGTCATCAAAAAACCCAAACAAGAACGTTTATCTTTTTGCGCCAGTCGATAAAAATGACGCACATAGTCACTGACAGCTACATAAAGCGGTACTTCCCGTTGTGGTTCCAAAGTAATGGCGTTGTCCTGCACAACTCTAGTAGGAATATCCCGCTCTAGCAGTCCCCGGCGGTAGTATTGTCGTAAAGTGTCGCGGGTGTGGCGGAACATCAAGTCTTTTAGAGGCGTGTTCACTGTCAAATATTGGCGTGAGGTGTCAATAAAGTCTTCATCTGCCAAAAGTTGTTTGTGATTGGAGATTTTCTTTCCCCGTTGCCAAGTATCTTGCATTTTGTAAGCGAGGATGCGATTTTGTTTAGTTAAAAACTGCTCTAATCTAGAACAAGGCTGTCCGCCGCGCTGAAAATAATCGCTAGACATGACTTGCCAAAAATTAATTACTTCCTGCTTGACAGCACCTTGTAGCGAGGCAAAATAATCGCAGAAATTATCGCCATAACTCCAATGTCCCTGCAATCCCAGCAGGTTTAACAAATCAAAAACTTCTATGGCATCAATTTGCATAGGAGTTGCTGAGAGGAGAATCAGAGATTTGGTTTTCTCCTTCAACTGTGCCATTAACTCTAACAAGCGATTGGGCGTTTCTTTACGGTCTTGAGGACTTTTACGGCGTGCATGGTGCGCTTCATCTAACACTACTAAATCCCAAGGTTCTGCTTCTAGTATCTGGCGCATTCTTTCAGTTCTACGTACTAAATGAGAAGAAGCAAGGATTAAGTCTTGGGTATTCCAGGGATTAGCTGCTGCTGGGATAGTGCGCTTGTAAGGGTCTTTAAATTCTGTAGATGTGTAACTCCAAAAATGCAGATTGAATTTTTCCCGTAATTCTTCTTGCCACTGGGGTTGAACGCTAGCAGGTGCTAAAATTAGTACCCGCTTCACTTTTTTGGACAACAGTAGATAGCGCAGAATTAAACCAGTTTCAATTGTCTTACCTAAACCAACTTCGTCAGCAATAAGAAAACTTTGGGGAAAATTTTGAGCAACGCGACGCAGGATTTTAATTTGGTGCGGCCAGGGTTGAATAGGAATTGATTTTAAACAAAAGTCCAAGCAGCCGGGATGTTCATGAATATTGGCAAGTTGAGTAAATGCTAACCGTTCTTGTTCGTTGTTGACTGTTGACTGTTGACTGTTTATTTCAGTTTTCGTAGTGGGAGCATCTTGCTCCCTACTGGTATCGCTACTGGTAGTAGCGGGCAAGATGCCCGCACTACCCAAGGTTTCAAAACGGACAAGGTTTAATTCTTTTGTTAAAGGTCGAGTATCAAATTCAGCCTGGGCATTCCAGTTAGGTTTCGTAGCAGGGGCGTAACGTAACAACTTTTTTTGTACCGCCTCTGGAACATCAAATACTCGCACGTTAGGCGATACGTCATACCAAAGTTGCTCAAACCTAGCTACTTCTTCTTCAACTCTATCTAGTTCCCTTCCTCCCTCCCAAGAACAATAAACATGAAATGATTCTACATTCCTCTCCCAGCCACCGATAGATTCATTATTGGAACCGTTAAATGCTAATTTATCGCGCTTGCTATCTGTAAAAATGCCAACTTTTTCGTGAAATATATGCTGTGGATCTAGTTGCTGTGTACTGTCTTCTGGCAGTCCATTTTCTTTAAGAGGAATAGCAATTTTAATATCGAGATATTGATTTTGAATTAACCAACTGAGAATTTCTAAGTGTTTGAGTTGAGCAAAACTTTCTGGGGGTTTTAAGTCTGCGTCTAGCCGAGATAGCAATGCGTCGCGCAGTTCGTATCCCTGTTGAATTGCTTGTAAATCTTGCGGACTAAACTGACAGCCCATGATTAAGCGTATTTTCCCCTCATTGTGCAGCATTGCACCTAAACCACGAGCCACTTTACTTAAAATGGCGCTGCTGAAAAAACCTGCTTTGCGGTCATATTGAATGGTACATTCTAAAGCAGGAATGTAGAAATCAGCAATGGTGTTGTGGGTGTTGCTGGAGTAACTAATTTTCCAAGGATATTCACGTAAAATTTTCGGCATATTATGCGGTTGTTTATATCCTTTGAAAATTAATACTAACGAGGTCGATTTTCTCGTCCGTGATATACATGTAAAATAACAACATCTTTTTTCACTAGTATATATATTTTTAACAAAAATGCTAGAATTGATAAAATATCATTACTTTTGATTGTAGACGGGTCACCGTTTTTTTAATCATAATAATCAACAATTAAACCTCGCCAATTTTGAAAAAAATGAGTAGTGCGGGCATCTTGCCCGCTACTAAGCTGAAAAACATCTAAATTGCATAATCAAATTAAATGAAACTCTTGTGGGATGGACATCTTGTCCGCGATAATTATGCAAGTTAAATGTGGAATAGCTTACCAGCAGGAAGCATTTTATCCACTACTACCAGCAGGGAGCAAGATGCTCCCACTACCTACTACCAGCAGGGAGCAAGATGCTCCCACTACTACCACCAGGGAGCAAGATGCTCCCACTACTTTTAAAAACTATGGTTATCACAAGAGATGTGGTTTATATCAATACGGTTCAGATAAGACCAGAACCCGGATCAAAACCACATTGTAGAGACGCGCCATGGCGCGTCTCTACAGAAAACGGGAATACAACTAAAATCCTTAATTGAACCGTATTGTGGTTTATATAAGTCAAATTCTGTAAAGATTTCTGTTAATTCACGTTGGTTCTTCCAAGCTCAAAATAATTGATTGAGCTTCGCTAGTTTTTCTGTTTCTGTTAAGGGTTGTTGTGGTTCTCTAATTGGATTTTCAATAAATTCTACGTCTATGATTATTTCTGTTCTATCTGGAATATTATGAACTTGTTCTAATATTTCAATGTTTTGACCACGTTTTATGCCTCTAACCTTCATATTTGCTTATCTCCTTATTAGTTCAATCATGAATTCTGACCAATGACTGTTAAGCGTTCACTGTAGCTTGCTTCTTGCGGTAGCGAGTTGACTGTTCACCGTCAACTGTCAACAAAATTAAAGTGTATTTGGGTCAATTCCTTGCTGTTGTAATCTAGCTAATAAATTTTGCAATTGTTCTTCTGGGGTTTGGTATCTGTTACCATTTTCGTCATACCAAAATAGCCATTCTCTTATTCTTCCTTGATAACTACCCTGTTCCCGTCCAATACCTAAACCAATTTCGGGCATCCAAACTTGATCGCCTGGTTGTAAAATGTATTCACCATTAATTAAGCGATAAACTTCTAAACGTTGACGCTTACGACGTAGCCGTGTTGGTGCATAAATGACATAATACAAAATGCCTAATTCTGCATAATCAATTTTTTTCTGTTCATATTCGCCATTGTAAGTTTGAGAAACAACTTCTAAAGCTAAAATTGGTGGAATACCCTCTTCTTCCCACAAAACATAACTAGAACGTCCATTTTCTCCCACAAAACGTTCAACACCCAAACTCAGGAATCCATCGGGGACTATGGCTCCTTTATTGGGTGTATAGTAAACTCCCATGTTAATACCGAAAAACCAGTCATCGCGGTTTTGCCAAATAGCGGCTAAGATGGCTAACAATAAATTGGGAATTAATATTTGCAGTTCGTTATCCACAGGGGTATCATCTGAATCTGGTAATTCTGCTGATGAAGGTAGGCACTCTAAAGGATTGTAGTTGAACATAAGCAGTTATTAACCCCCAAAATCTAGGTTTAAACTCAGTTGTCCATTATTCAAGGGTAACTCAGTCTGTTTGTAAGAGACTTTGGCTTTGATTTCATCCATAGCCAACCACAAATCTAATAAGGCTTTCTCTTCGGGGATGCGTTTCTTTTCATCACCAATGCGGGGAATTACTTTTAACGCTACTTCAAATGTCCGCATAAATAAATCGTTGCTGACTAAGCCAGTATTTTTCATAAACCTGCGGACTGGTTCTGTATTTTCTTCTTCTTGGTAAAGGGCGATAATGGCGTGGAGTCCATCTACTAAATATCTGGCAGAAAATTCAGTATCGGTGACGGAGAAAGCGCGCTTTTTCAGGCGTTGTTGCGGGGTGAGTAATTTACAGTAACCGCTAGCTGAATCGAGTAGTTTGTGTTTTTTGACTAAATCGGAAACATCAAAACCACCGACTGCTAAGGCGAGTTGTCTAGCTTCATCGAAGGGGAATTCTCGCGCTTCAAAGGTATCCCAGGCGAGGATGTACCATTGGGTTAAGGGGTCGATACCGTTGAAGTCTTTACCTTGTAATAAGTTTTGTAGTCGGTATTCGACTACGGCTTGGCGTACTTCTTCAAATGCTGCTTTGGGTTCAACTGGATTCCCGGCGCTGTCGAGGATGGAACTATATTTGGTAAACACACTCAATGCAGAACCGAAAGCACTTAAGCACAAGTTTATACCAGGGGGTTTAATGCGGCGTTGCGGATCTACTACTCTATCAGCAGCAGGACGAGAATCTTCAGTTAAGCATTTTTCGAGTTCTGGTGCTTTTTCAAATACGATATTTCGCACGTCAATTCGCACGTCATCCCACCAAGCTTGTTCAGCGTTGGGGTCGCGTTTGCGGCATACTAAAAGCACGGTGCTGGATACGGCGTTTTTCTGCGCTTGGTGTAAGTTTTGGGGGTTTTCGGTACTGACTGCCCAAGATGCGGTAATCTCGAAACCAGCATCGATGAGGGATTTGGCTAAGACATCCCACGCGCCGGAGTCTTTGTGGTTGAATTGTACTGTCATTACGCCGTCGTCGCGGAGGACGCGGTGGTATTCGGCGAACGCCATTGCCATTTTTGCTTCATAGTCTTGGTTGGCGAGTTCTTCAGGTGATACTCCCATGTTGCGGAAGCGGGAAGGGTTGGCGACAGCTTCACGATCTTTGTCGGTGAGTTCTAGGTAGAATAATTCGGGGAAGATATCGCCAAGGGTGCGTTTTAGCCAGACGTAGAAAAAGTCTGATAGTTCGGCGTATTGGATTGTGGCGTAGTAAGGTGGATCGGTAATAACTGCGTCTACAGAGTTATCAGGAATATGAGTTAAGTTATCAGCTGATGCTGATTCTATTTGAATTGATTTTGAGTCGTGTTGTTCAATTCCTGGGATACCTGTTGTACCTGGTTTAGTTCCGAATAACGCACACAAGTTTTCATAATCGGATGCAAATGCATCAGCACATGAAACCCATAGCTCACCAGCACCATTAATTTCTGGGTAATTCCATGTTAAATTAAGTGCGTGCTGAGTAGAAGCTCTCTCTATTGAAGCTCTTGCTGTGTGCCAAATAGACAATCTACAATTTCTATCAACACACCTATCTGAAACTAAAGCTAAATAAGTTGAAATTGCTTGTGCCTTCTCCCATTCATACTCAGCTTGAATTAGTGCTTTTGCTTCGTTGATAATTTCTATATAAGTCACAAGCGTTAAAAGCTGACGAGAGTTAAAACAATCCTCATACCTTCGCAAACCATACTCATAATGGTGAATCATGTAAACCTTTACTGGTTGGTTCACTGGGAATTAAATTACTAATGCTACCATCTGAGTATTTTTGTTGTAGATAAAATTCAGCTTTTTGAATACCATCTAAATCAGTTTGTTTAGGCAGTCTAAATTCTAATCCTGATTTTCCTTGTTTATAGGCTACTGCATATAATTGATAACCTAGACTGTTAACAGATGAATATCTCTTGATTGCTTCATCTTCAATTACATTGCTACAATTAGGACATTTACCAACGCCCCTAGTTAAAGTAATTGTAGTATCAGGATCATATTCATGTTCAATATTTGTAGTGCGAGCATCTTGCTCGCTATCATTTAAAGTTTCATTTTCGTTTGATAAATTAAGAGTATTATTATGTTCTGAGGATAAACGCGAGCGAGACGCTCGCACTACGGGAACGGAATTATCATTATAAATAATCGTTGTCCCCTTCCCCTTCCTCCCCTTAACCAATTCAAAATCAACCCGCTTATTTTCAGGATTAGGAATTGGCTTTACTGCACACCATTTATGTAAATTCTGCTTTTCTGGACGCTTATATAACCACCAATTAGGACTCAACGGAACAACCGACTCACAACTCGGACAAACAACCGTATGCGCCCAAAAATAATTCTGCACAGTTTCCCCAGGTAAAGAAGGGAAAAACTCAGCTAACCTTTTCTCAGCCTCATCCCCTACCCACTTCACCCATTTATCAATATCCTGCTGCAAATCTGGGCCAAACTTTAGCGGATATTCCATCGCCGCCTTCATCGTCACCACCGCTACAGGATTTAAATCAGAAGCCAGCACATTTAACCCATATCTCGCCGCCTCAAAAGGGATACTTCCACCTCCAGCAAACGCATCTAAAATTGTGGGTGTGCGAGTTCCCCAAACCTTCTCGCAATAATCCTGCACCTTCTTAATTTGCACAGAATTAGGCGGCGTTTTATATAGTTTTACCTCCTTCCCCGGTACTAACCCCAGCAAATATTCAAACTCTTGCATTGTGATATCTGCTGGTAATAAAGAAGCCAACACACTGGCGCGACTAAATGACAATGGCTTACGTGAATACCAGCGATGTAATCCTTTAAATGGATTTCCCCCGTGTTCAAAATTAACTTGCTCGTTTAATACCTGCACAGGCATCATTTTTTCAATAAAAACATCGGGGCGTTTGGGGGTTGGTTTATCCATCAGGGATTACAGGAGATTGAGAATTTCATTTCATGTATATTGTAGTGCGCGGATTGCGTAGTGCGGGCATCTTGCCCGCTACTGTTCGCCAAACGCCGGGTTTTCAATCTCCACGCGATTTTTCAGATGAACGCCGGGTTTTCATATCAACGCCGGGTTTTCAGATGAACGCCGGGTTTTCATATCAACGCCGGGTTTTCATATCAACGCCGGGTTTTCATATCAACGCCGGGTTTTCATATCAACGCGAGCAAGATGCTCGCACTACAGGATATTATTAAAATGTTTCCCATAAAAAGGGATATTCTTCAGGGGTAATCGATAAACCTGCTTTTACAGGATTTTGTCGAATATATTCCCATTTATTATTAAACTCTTCTTCGGTTCTAATCATTTCGTCGTATCTACCATCTTGCCAAACTTTCCCAATATGTAACATTGCTTTCGGAATTTGTTTGGAGCTATAACTTTTTATACTATGCAAAATACTTCCAATTGACCAATATTCTGTTTCAGATTTTGGGAAAGGTTGAATCATAATATGTACGTGATCTGGCATTATTACAACGGCGAAAAGCTCATATCTTTGTTCATGAAAAAACTTACAAGCATCTAATACAACTTGTCTAGCTTCTGGTGTGAGTTCTAATCTTTCCCAAGTTACAAATGTAATAAAATATCTACATTTTGGCTTTTCTAATTGTGGTAATTGCTTTTTATATCTCATTTTTATATATGAAATTACCGTCTCTTTTTAAACCTCTTCAAAAGTTTCTATAAGTTTACCTTGTTTGCCTGAAGTAGCTTTCATACCTCACGAATTTTCATCGATTTTACTTCCCCCGTTTCGGCATCTACGGTAAATATTTTATACTCACGTTCATATTTAGTAGCTAAAGAAATAGCTTCAGAAATAAGTGTTCTTTCAGTCTTAGCTACAGGGCGACTAAAACCTAATGTTACATACCAAAACCTTTTATTCTCTGACAATTATACTTCTTCAAGCAAGATATCATTGATAGAATTACCTATCATATCCTGGATATCTTCAAAATATTTTTTAGCAGCTACAACAGCCCCACGCACATCAATTTTCATATATTTTTACCTCCTGATTTATAGTTATAAACCTCGTCCATTTTCAATCCTGGAGTAGTGCGGGCATCTTGCCCGCTAATAACCCCACAGAGAGCTACTACCAGCAGGGGGCTAACCGCGTCTTGCCTGTAAGGGAGCAAGATGCTACTACCAGTTGGGAGCAAGATGCTACTACCAGTTGGGAGCAAGATGCTCCCACTACTTTTAAAACTATGGTTATTAAAATAGATGTGGTTTAACTTTATTTGTTAACTGTTCACTGTTAACCGTCAACTAATCCCCCAAAAGGACACGAATCGCTTTCAAAGCCTGATTACGTTTACCATTGCTAATCTTGGCAAACCAGTAGTGCGACTCCTCATAACTCATAGCTCTAATCCCTTGGGTAATATTCGCAATCCGTTCTAGTTTAGAAAGCGGTTGCAAAGTCTGAAACAATAATGCCAGATTTATCCCTGATTCCTCATTTAAAACATAAGGAGTTTGGCGATTGTGACTTAGGGTTTTGGGGTCATAATTGTTCGCCTTCAAACAATCATAAATTGCCTGCTTTACCTGTACTAAAGCATTGCCCTTTAAACGCCCAATGCGTTTGGCAGAAGGACGCTTTTTTTCACCGGCTTTTTTATAAGCACATTGATACAACTCCAGGGCAAAGTTATTATTATCTGTAGGAACTACTCGCAATTGAAACTCTTGCATCTCAGTACGTTACTTTTGCCGTCAAATTCAGCCTGTCAACCGGGTTACGATTCAGGGCTTGTTTGATATTACTGATTTCTGCGCCGTTTGGTTGCACTGGAGATGAAAATTCAAATACTAGCTTCAGCGACACGTCAGCTTTCACATCCGGGCTACTTAGCAGAGTATCAACAGGCCGCTGAAAACTCTGAAATCCTTTGTATGGCCCTTGGTACTCTAATCTGATAAATTGTTCACCAACAGTAATAGTTGCCGTTTGGTCGATTTGGAAGGGCAGCTTGATCAACATAGGGAAAGCCGTCATCAACTTGCGGTAGTCCATCACCTGTCCAACCGAGAGTTCCAGCGACTTGATACCCTGAACTTGATTATCTTGGATGCGATCGCCTAATTCATTAAATACCCTATCGAGTGTTCCCTCCAAGTCAAACTCTTCTGGTTTAGCTTTAAATATAGTCAGATTATCCCAGGAGGCGTTTTTATCTTCGCCAGCGCTTGGTGTGCCAGGTGTTCCAGTACCGTAGCTTAAAATACTTGCTTGGGTTTCCCTCTCCTCTACTTCGCCATTGCCGTAGTCAGCTACAATTTTGAAAGATGTGGTTTTAGCGTAGGCGTAGCCCGCCGTTCGCGGAGCGTCTCGTAGAGAAGGCATCGCCGTCTCATATTCATCACTAGGGCGAAACTCCCCTGCAACCAAATTTCCATCCTGATACAGCTTAATGGTCAAAGCCCCCGATGCTTTCCATCGCACCCGCACGGGTTTTACCGATTCTGTACTGGACATGACTTGGGCGTTAAGTTCAATTTCTCGCGGTTTCGGTAGTTCCAGAATTCCCCGGCGGTAAAGTACCATCCTCTCAGAAAATTCAATGGAGTCGGGTAGGTTAAACTTACCGTCATCGGTTTTTATAAACAGCTTTTCTCCCACCTTCATATCCCAGTTACCAGTCTGCAACCCCTGGCGGATGGTATCTCGCAACTTGGATAATTCAGCATCAAGGAGTATATTTAAACTCAAGTCTTTGGCGAAAGCTTCCTTCAGTGCTTTAGTTGTCCAATGGGTTAACCCAGACAGCCACACCTTCTGCAAAATGTAAGCAGGTGCATAGGGTGGTGATTCTTCAGCACGGATTTTTTGACAATCTTTCAGTGCTTTCAAAATGACATCTTGTTGATTATTTTTGCCCTTGATATCGCTAGAATCTTGTGCAGAAAGGGTGTAGTGCATTAAGCCTTTAGCAGCTTTTACTGGGTCATTAGCAGGGTAAAATAAATGGCGGTAAGCATTTGTTAAAGATACTCTTACCCCTAAATCAAGAGAACCTTTTTTATCTTTGAGTTGTTTTTGCTGACTTTCTGATAAATCTTGCAAGCGATTGGGAGAATTCAGAATATTTTGAATTGCCCTAAACTCTCTGGCATTGTCAATTGCTCGGTCTAATTCTTGCTTATTGGCGACTAAAAATAACAAACGATTTCTAAAAGTCCGAAACTTACCTGACTCACCTGTTTCATTAAAAATTTTCTCCACAAGTACGGGAGGTCCTTCGGTAGTTGCAGAAATAGTCGCCTCGTTAAAGTCAATTAAACATAGGGCGATACTCTCGGACACGTCATCCACATCTGCGGGTGATTCTGGTGCAATAACTAGCTTGAAGAATTTATCAGCAAAAATCGTGTCGCGGCGACTTCGTAAATCGTCTTTTGCCTCAGTAATTCCAACTTGGGCTTTTTCTTCGGCAATAATTTTATTGATTGATGGTTCTTCCTTGAAACGAGCCAGAGTTGTAATCGGATCATTTTCCAAGTACCAAGCAACTTCACTCAGTCTTTCTAAGGCAGTATCAACAAAGCCAATTTCTAACCCTGGTGTCAACAAAGATAAATTTAATTCGGCGCGACGAATACCAGCAGATATACCCTGAGTGATAGAATGCAAAAAAATAGTCCGGGCTACCCAAGTTGAAAAGGGAGGTTTACCAGCAGCTTTCCATTCTGCATCTTGTAACTGCGCGTGTGCTTCTCTACCATCTTTGTTGTAAATGTCTGCTTGGATAGTAATCCGCATCAAGGGACGTTCCAAACGGGCAGTTAAATCGCTGGTGATTTCTTCCTCAATACCGACAGGGATGTGGTGGGGATGAATTACAGGTATCCATGCAGTAGTATCTGACCATAGATAACGTATGACTCTGGCAAATAACCGCAAAGCCCCTCTGGTACGTTGGAAGTTGGGAATAGAGGCGATTTTTTTAGTTAACAGGTTAAATAATTCGGGGTGGAAGGGGTAACTTTGCTCGATGCTTTCCATGTAGCGTGCATCTTTGCAACCATCTGGTAAATTAATCCGACTAGCTTTATAACTCTGTAAATATTCTTTTGAAGCATTATTGGCAGCATTAGCTTCAATACTGCTGAACATCCTCTGTTTAACTATGTTGTAAATTTCAATATCAGTGCTGGGTTTAAGAATGCGTTCTTGTCTTGCTGTGGCAGAAATTGTTTCCCGAATTTCGGTGGTTTCTTCGCCAAAACTGTCACTGGAGGAAGCGAGGGTGTAAACAAATACCAAATTATTACAAGCTGCTGCTAAGTCCATGAGGGCGAATAAAAAAGCAACAACCTGTCCGGCTAAATCGCTGTTACCAACTATAACAGCTTTGGCTTTTCTCAAGTATGTAGCAATTTCATCGAGGATAATGACTGTGGGCTGCCCCTGCATTATCCTTTCTAAAACAACTGTCCCAGGACTAACTCGCTGTTCATCAGAACCTTTAAGTAAGCTATAACCTGCTACACCATTGATTTGATAAGCAATTTCACCCCAAAGAGTGTAAGTGGTAACGCCAGTGTCCGCATGATAAACACCGTTTACTGGATCAAGGTCTTGGCAAGCGATCGCAGAGGCTTGAATGGGCCGGTCTGGGATTAAATTAATGTTGTCAGTAAAACGGTCTAGTCCCGAAATATCTCGTCCATTTTTGGCAATGTGCCACAAAGCAATTTCATCGTGGGTTTTACCACCACCAAAGCTGGTTTCCAGCCGAATAATAGGAGAACCGGCAGCTTCCCCCACTAAACGCCCAAACACTTCAGAAATTAAAGTTTTTAAACCATCGGTGGCAAATGTATTGGCGAAAAATGCTGTGGGGTCTTGGTAGACTTGGGGCGCTTTCCCTTCAACAACCAGTCGCAACTTGGCGGCAAATAATTCAGGGGAGAGTTCCCCTGCTAAAATTTCTTCTCTGGGAATGCAAGTTTTAAATACTGAGGGAAGCATAAAAATATATTGACAGTTCGTAGTTGACCGTTAAAAGTTGACAGTCAACACCAACCGTCAACAACTCTTTGTCTTTAAATATACATTCTAGACAACTAGATTGCTTCTCTACCCCGTTATAAGGTTTTGGCATTTCCCTGGCTTGTGGAACATTATCGTTCTATGGGTCTGGTCAAAGCGGTTCGTCAACGACACCGACGAACCGCTGCTAGGTCTGTTGAGATCTGGGCTTCGGCCTTAACTTGACACCAATGGCATCCTGCCCGCCCAGTTTATGCAACTTCAATGCTGATTAGCTTACCAACGAAATATCAACGAACGGCTTTGAGGGCATCGTACAACAACTTATATCGCTTAAATCCTGCTTCATACATAGGATTTGCTTGCGGCTGTACGACATTACTATCCTGCGGCAGTATCTTAAGTGCAGCGTCTAAATTGGAATATGCACCAACCCCCACCATTGCCAGAATCGCTGCTCCGTAAGCTGCTCCTTCTTCTGCTTTGGGAGCAATGAGTTCTGTTTGCAAAACATCTGCAAAAATTTGTAACCAGATGTTGGATCGTGCACCTCCACCTGTTGCCAAGAGTTGATGAACGGGAGCGATCTCGGTGATGACTTCCAACGTTTCCCGCAAGCTAAATGCTACACCTTCCAGAACAGCACGAATGATATCTGCCTGCGTATGAGCCAATGACAGATTTACCCAAGCACCCCGAGTATCTGGATCAAGGTGGGGACTGCGTTCTCCTGAAAGGTGGGGCAGAAATAGAACACCACGGGCACCAGGTAGCGATCGCTCTGCTATGTCCATCAGCTCAGTGTAGGGAATATTCGCTGCAAACGTATCTCGATACCAACGCAGAGAACCGCCAGCCGCCAGCGTCACTCCCAAGAGATGATAACCACCATCCACATGACAGAACAAATGTACTCGACCTTGTGGATCGGGAATTGGGCGATCGCACGGTGCAAAGATAACTCCCGACGTGCCAATACTCAAACTGCCCCGGTTTAGGTTGCAGGCGGAGATGCCCAGGCTGATCGCCGCTGCTGCATTGTCGCCTCCGCCTGCAACCACAGGTAATCCCGCAGGCAATCCCACGCGGGCGGCGATTTCTGATTTCAACCGTCCGGCGATCGCCGTAGACTCGACTACAGAGGGGAACAACGCTGGGTTGATATTGAGAGCATTGAGAATATCCGTATCCCATTGCCGATTCGCCAGATTCAAACACCCGACACCGGACGCATCAGACGGTTCTGTCACTAGGGAGCCAGTGAGCACATATCCAAGATAATCTTTTGGCAAAAGAATCTGCCACAGCCGAGCATACGCTTGCGGTTCTTCAGCCCGTAACCACACCAGCTTCGGAAGCTGAAACCCGGTAATCGCAGGATTTCCAGTGCGCTGGATCAACTCCTGACGGGGAATGATGGCTTCAATCGCATCAACAGCTTGACCAGTGCGCTGATCATTCCACAAAATTGCCGGTCTGATCACTCTGCCCTCTGCATCCAGAGGAACCATACCATGCATTTGTCCAGACAAACCGAGGGCGATCGCTTGGTGTCCATCTAGCTGTTGAGCTACATCGAACAGGGCATCCAAACTAGCTTCGACCCAATCCGATGGGTTCTGCTCTGTCCAACCGGGCTGTGGTGTTAACAGGGGATAGCTTCTCGTCGTAGTAGCGATAATTTGCCCTTGCAGATCAACAGCGATCGCCCGCACTCCTCCTGTACCCAGATCTAAGCCAACTACGACGTCACTCAATTGCCCCCTCCCAAATTCAGCAATTCTAGACAAGTAACAATTAACGTTTTGCTGCTTGTTCACCAACTAGCTATCAGTACTGATATCAGGTTCGGCAAATTACCCATAATAAAACTTGTATGTAGTATGGACTTGAGTCCTTGTTTTCAAAGGAAGAGGACGCGCATTCCTCACTACAGATTTAGTAAGGTTATTTAATCGGACATGATATGACTTCGTATTCCCTCAACCACTAGGTGGACTTGGGTTGTTGGCTAGCTGCAAGTTCTTTCAACGCTAAACCTCCATCCCGAAAAACTGGCCACCCATCGCCCACCAGTACAGCCTCTATGCCATTTATCTGGGCAAGTCTTTGGACTGAGGCAACCGCTTGCTCTTGATTGCAAAGTTTGTCATTGGGTAAAATCGTTAGGCTCCCTGCTTTGTGTGCTCGGATCAAATCGCCTGTGATCAGAGTTGTCTTGTCCAAAAGCAGTGCCAGCTCACCAGGTGTCTTCGAGCCTTGCAATTCAATCACCTGCAACCCTGGAACTAACTCTTCGCCATCACAAAGCCAGCGAGCGCACTCAATAGGAAACTGACTTCGTTCAGCAGCCGGACCTGCAATTTGGGCACCAGTCACATATGCGAGTTCCTTAGCAGCACGTACGTGATCTGAATTGGTGATTACAATCCAACGAACACTACCTAAGGAATTTAGGTGTTCGTAGTCGTAGGATAACAGAGACAATGGATCGATGAGAATATTACCGTCTGGACGAATCCAAGCAATACTATTGAAATCTATATTGCGTTCTTTATTAAAGGATGACCATCCGTATAAGTCATCACGGTGTAGAAGTTTCATCTTTTTCCACGAGATACCCCGTCCCTCAGCGAAGCAGGGCGGGGAGGGTAGCTCAGTTAACTTACTGGTTCGATGCCAGTAAGTTAACCAATCTCCGAGTTGGTAGCACGATTAACCCCGTGCTTCGCCGTACCAGTCGGACTTTTTTAGCGCTGAATTGTCGAAGACGTTTCCAGGATGCATCACTAACTGAAACTTGTTTTTCGGTGTCGCCACTAACCCATCCGCGATAAGTTTTTGCGCCTTGGGTTGCCTCGACATAATCTCCTTTTCTGAACCCATGACGGGTAACAGTACCGCCATATTTGCGTCTAACACCACCCTTAGCCGGAACCATTAAGTGAAGTTGGCGACGCGATATTGGAGGTCTACGAATTACTGCAAATGGTGCTGAAGTTATAGTCACTTCACCCTTCCAACCCATCGAATGGCGGTCAATGATGCCGTACTTAATGAAAACACTGCACGCCAGAGCAACACCATCTACTGCGTGGGTAGCGGGGATTGCATCACCTTTTGAATGTTTTTGCTTCTCTATTCCTAATTGAGTGCGGATTTGTGCTGTCTCCCAACCTTGAACCTCGCGCACATCTTCAAAAGCGCTTTTTAGTCGGTTTAATTGCCAAAGTTGACCTACCATAACTGGACTAAAACCTTTACTGCCTTGCGCTTTGACGACTTCATAAACAACATTTTCAAAAGGGAAAATTAATGTTAATTCGTCTAAAACACGCCACTCCAAATCTCTGTTAGCTCGAATGCTAGGTGGTACTTTACAAAAGCGACGATTGTCAAAACGTTTTTGACGATGGGCGCGTTTACTGAACTCAACTTTGCGGTTAATTCGGCGACCTCTACGACCTCGACGCATCATGGCACGTTGTTCCATGCGGTCTTTGACGGTCTTAAAAGGCAACTGGAGGTGCGCTAACCACAAGGTAAATTTAGCGGACTGAACACCGATGCCCGTGTACATTTTGCCGGGATCGACACCCACTACAATTGGTTGCGTCGCGTCATCAGCGTACTTAGTTAGTTGAATTTGAAAGATTCCCAAGTCGTTATGTACGATTCGCGCTTTTCCTTGTTTTAACCAACGTCGCGCCCTGCTGGGTTTGGTTGGCATTAAAGGAAGTCCTTGTTTAGATAGAACTGGTACTCGCATGGAGATAATCCTTGAGTAAAGTGTGAAGTCCCCTCGCCCAACTAATCACAGATGTCTCGGTGAGACCAGTGCTGAAGGAGGGTCTCCCTCCGTAGGCAACTGGCGAACCCGTAAGGGCTCAACCCGACGACCCAACAAAAGGTCTTAAAGTATTTCCGAACTGGGGAAGTATTCGGAAGTTTTAACCGCAATTAGTCTCGGTGGGCTAGTCAAACACGTAAGATTTGCTTCTTACAAGCCCCGTCCCTCTTTAGGGCGGGGTTATTGACTGGAAATTCGTTTAGTAAATTTAGTACTAGATAGTTGCTCCTTCTTAATATATTTATACATAAGGCGAAGTTAAGGTCTGATAGTATTTTGGTTAAACTTTACATTGCTGTAACGCATTGAAATTGCGAATATTCTTCTTGCTGCGTTATAAATCAAAATTTTCTTCCCCTGCAACCCAAGCGCTCCCCCTGCTCCCCCTGCTTATTTTTATGAGGAGGGTCTTCACAAAAAAATATGCTAATAATAATGTGTCATTCTAAAGAAAAGATTAAAATATAATACATTGTATAAAACTTGTGGTATATATTTTCATCCAGCAGGAGATAATAGCTATAACAACGCACTCCAAACAAATATACCTCCCCGAAAGCGCTCTAAGATAACTTACTGTCCATCAACTTTTTTGTCATCTCTGATAAATTTATTTATAAATTTTATTGTTTCAGATCTAAATATTTAAAATTTTTAACGAAAAAAGTTAATACAATCTATCAAACGATCGATGAAAATGGGAACCTTTCTTTTCAAGAAGGCATCGTTCTTCCCTGTTAAGGATTTATATGAGTCCAAACAGAGGGGCGTAGGGAAGGACAGTCCTAAAAACCCACAGTGTTGCAGGGAATCCCCAAGGTTTCTGTAAGTGGCGTTCAACTGTTTGTAGTCAATAACTGAATCTAACCCCTAAAAAAGCTATTTCATGCCGACCAACACAAACACCAAAATATAGGTTTTATTAAGTAATGCTCTACTACTCAACTGACACCTCCCCAAACGATCAGCAACTCCTTGACTCCACTGGCTGGAACGTGATTGAAACAGAGTTCAATCCCAACGAACTGCACCACAAAGAAACCGTCTTCACCCTTGGCAACGGCTACTTGGGAACACGGGGAACTTTCGAGGAAGGATATGCCAATGATTCTGCAGCAACAATCATTAATGGTGTTTATGATGATGTTGCGATCGCCACCACACAACTTGTCAACTGCCCCAGCTGGCTGTCCTTGGTTGTGAAAGTCGGAGAAGAACGCTTCAGTCTTGACGCTGGCGAACTTTTGTACTATGAGCGTCGGCTTGATATGCGCTTGGGTTTATTGAACCGTGAAGTGCGGTGGCGTTCCCCACAAGGTCATACTGTGGATTTCCACTTTCAGCGTTTCGCTTCTTTAGCAGATCAACACGTTTTAGCTATCCGTTGTGAAATCACATCCCAAGATTTTGAAGGTGACATTTCAGTTGAAGTTGAGTTTAATGCCGAACAGGATACCCAAGGTGTCAAACACTGGCAAACTTTAAACTCTGGTACCGCCGGAAATCTTGTCTGGTTGCACAGCCAAACTCTCCATTCTGGAATTGAACTTGGTATGGCAGCTAAGCTTGTGGTTGAAGGTGAAGATGCTGCACCCTTGGGCGAACAGAATGGTTCCGCAAGCTTAACAAAAACCTTCCAATGTGTACCAGGACAAACAGTAACCGTTGACAAGATTGTCACCTTGTTTACTTCACGGGATACAGAAACCCCAATGGCAGCAGCCTTAAATAGGCTAGCGGATGAACCAAGCTACTCCACCCTGTTTGCGGCTCACATTGCTGCATGGGAACAGGTGTGGCAAGACAGTGACATAATTATTGAAGGCGATTCTAAAGCGCAGTTGAGCATTCGCTACAACCTCTTCCAAGTGCTTGCTGCTGCACCACGTCATGATGACCGAGTCAGCATTCCTCCCAAAACCCTCTCCGGTTTTGCTTATAGCGGGCACATCTTTTGGGATACAGAAATTTTTATCTTGCCCTTCCTAACCTTAACTCAGCCAGCATTAGCACGTAACCTGCTTACCTACCGCTACCACACTCTAGATGGGGCGCGACGCAAAGCCAAAGAAGCGGGATACTCTGGAGCCATGTATGCTTGGGAAAGTGCTACTACTGGTGATGAAGTGACTCCCCGGTGGGTACCAGGTAAAAACGGTGAGCAAATCCGCATCTGGTGCGGTGACATTGAAGTGCATATCAGCACAGATGTGGCTTATGCTGCTTTGAACTACTGGCGGTATACGGGTGATGATGAATGGATGCGCGATTATGGTGCAGAAATTATCCTAGATACAGCTGCTTTCTGGGAAAGTCGGGTTGAGTGGAACCCACAGCGCAACAGTTATGATATCCGTGATGTGATTGGACCTGACGAAAATCACGATCGCGTAGACAATAATGCCTTCACCAATCTCATGGCGCAATGGCACTTACAGTCGGCATTGATGCTGTGGAACTGGCTGCATCAGGCTTATCCTGACACGGCAGAACAGCTGGCGATAAAACTCAACTTAGGAACCGAACGCTTTGAAAGCTGGGCGTCAATTGCCAAAAATCTTTATGTTAACCAAGACTCAGAAACTGGGTTGATGGAGCAGTTTGAGGGGTTCTTCCAGCTCGAAGATATTAACTGGGCTGATTACGAAACCCGTACCACATCAATGCAAGGACTTTTGGGAATTGAAGCCACAAGTCAAAGGCAGATTCTCAAACAGCCAGATGTGTTGATGCTTTTCTACTTACTGCGTGATGTCTACGATCGCAAAACTCTACAAACCAACTGGGATTATTACAACCCCCGCACCGACCACACCTATGGTTCCTCACTCGGTCCAGCAATTCACGCTATCTTAGCTTGCGATCTGAATCATCCACAAGAAGCGTATACCCATTTTATGCGATCGGCGTTGGTAGATTTGGAAGATGTGCGGCGTAACGCAGCTGAAGGAATTCATGCTGCTAGTGCTGGTGGAGTTTGGCAAGCTGTAATCTTCGGGTTTGCTGGTATCCGGATGACTCAATTTGGTCCTGTTGCTTGTCCAAATCTACCCTCAGGCTGGACGCGCTTAAAGTTCCGTCTGCAATGGTGCAACCAGTGGTATGAATTCGACCTGCAACCAGAAAAAATTCAAACCTTTGCAGATATTGCGCCAACTTCAGACTCAGCAATTGCTGGCGTCATCTTTGACTTGGATGGTGTTTTAACCGATACTTCGGAGTTACACTATTTGGCTTGGAAGCAACTGGCAGATGAAGAAGGCATAGAGTTTGACCGAGAAGCAAATGAAGCAATGCGAGGACTGCCACGTCGAGAATCTTTGTTGCATATCTTAGGAAACCGCCCCGTAACTGAAGAGCAAATTCAGGACATGATGGAGCGTAAGAATCGCTACTACGTAGAAGTGATGCAGAAGATTACGCCAGCACATCTACTCCCAGGAGTTGCAGATTTGTTGCAGGAAGTACGAGCTGCTGGAATTAAAGTGGCTTTGGGTTCATCGAGCAAAAACGCCGAGACTGTGATCGAACGTTTGGGGATTGCCGAACACTTGGATGCTATTGCTGATGGCTACAGCGTATCCCAGCCAAAACCAGCACCAGACCTTTTCCTATATGCTGCACAACAACTTGGTGTTTCACCGTCACGATGTGTTGTGGTGGAAGACGCAGGAGCAGGTGTAGAAGCTGCTCTTGCTGCGGGAATGCGAGCTATTGGGCTTGGTCCTGCGGAACGAGTAGGTAAAGCACACGTTGTATTACCCAGTTTAGAAAGAGTTAGCTGGCAAGAGTTGCGATCGCACCTCATTAATAGCGATAAAGCTTCGTTGGTAGAAGTCACAGCTTGAAGGCAAGATCATTGGTCAATTGACCGGATGGCGGGCAATATGCCTGCCATTTTATTTTTTGTTGAGCCACACCCAACAAGAGCCAGAGGCTCTAATATCTCGTTACCAGGTTGAACCTGGTAACGAGGGTTTGGAGGCTTCGCCTCCTCACTGTTGCAACTCGAGGCTTGATCTCAGTTTAGTTATCCTTGAAATATTTACTGTTTTTGCACGTCAAAATTTACCAAATTCTTGACTTTAGCTATAGGTGGATTTTTCTGTTGAGCCAAGTTGTGTTCAAGAAATTCGCCTCGCAAGCCATAGCTGACTAACCCCATGTACTCGTAAAACAAAAGCATTGCTTTTCTAGTTGAAGTTAATTCAGTTGGTATGGGGCTTGTGTGCGGAATCACTTCAAACCCCATACCTTGAAAAGTGAGTAGCGATCGCAGCATATGTGGAGGATCTGTCACTAGCAGAATTTGCTTGACTCCTCGTGGTTGTAGCACTGATGAGGTGAACAGTGCGTTTTCCTTAGTGGTTTGAGAACAGTGTTCTTCGCCCAATGCAGCATCAGGAATGCCTTTTGCTTCTAGTTGTTCGACGATTTGGGAACCATCTCCTGCACCACTAGCAAAAATTAATGGTGCACGACGATCTCTCCAAAGTTCAGCCGCTACTTGAACTCTTGAATGTCTAAATGGTTCCCCCCGCCCCAGTACAACAATTGCGTCTACAGTTGTACCAGGATCGGGGGGAATAAAAGCAACTAATCCTTTTTTGGCTACAGCTATGGTTAGTGGAAAAGTGGCACTAAAGTAAATTACGAGTAACACAGTTCCTAAACCACTCCAAAAACGCTTCCAACGTAGGCGTGGAATCATCCAAGGTAAAAAAACTAAAATTAACAGTGGCAATACAACAAATATTGGTGTCATTAGCCAGTGAGAAAGCGTTGACTTCAAAACAAGCCACTGGCTAACCGGGCGATCGCACAAAGCTTGGTTGAGCATTTGAAGTTAACCCTATATACTCTATGTGCATTCTTTGTCATCTTAACTAAACTTCATCTAATTGACTGTTAGGGACGAGCGCTTCTACTCCAATCAAAAAAACCCCTGTGCGGCGACTAGGGGCTTCTACCTTTTTCCCAGTAAGGTAAATTTGAATCTTTGATAGGAATTCATACAGTTTAGTAGCGATCGCCTGTGGCAGGCACTGAGTCCCAAAAGGACACGCTACGCGTATGCCTGCGCGCCCCTTTGCGCAATCGCGGTACGGTGGGGCAAAGCCCCGGAGCGTTTTTCTCGGCTTTGTTTGGCAGCATTGCCCTCTGGGGCGCGCACAAAAGCGCTTTTCTGGGCTTGCGGCACTGTTGTTTGCCCAATCGCACTTTATTAACTTCTTACAGTTGTGTTGCAAAAAACGGTCATAATCTGATAAATATACTTCGTATCTACTGATATATTGTTACAACATAACAGAAATCTCCAGGGTGCAATACCGTAAGTGCAAATACATACCTTGAGAGAATTAAATGAATCCTGACAAATTGAATAATCAAAAGCTTATAATATGTAACCATTGTGGCTATGATACAAATCCTTCCACAGCTAAACGCTGTGTGAAGTGCGGTAAACCCCTGAATGTAACTGTGCTAAACAGCAACAAGGTCGCCAAAGCTGAACCGAAAACTTTGGCAGATTGGCTGTTAACACCTTGGATGATTCGGCTTCTCTCTGGTTTGGTGTTTCTGTTTGTGAGTTGGTTAATCTACT
The DNA here is from genome assembly GCF_002368235.1 of Scytonema sp. HK-05. Lineage (GTDB taxonomy): Bacteria > Cyanobacteriota > Cyanobacteriia > Cyanobacteriales > Nostocaceae > Kalymmatonema. The sequence continues at coordinate 8,657,657 of NZ_AP018194.1, forward strand.
GTGCGTTCGTAACTGTTAACAGTGTGAGCAAGCCCGATGATGTCGGAGTTTACAATTCCAGTGGCAGCAATCAGAACACCGCTCCTGATGTCAAACTCTACAATTCGATGAAAGAGGTGCCGAACGTACCGGAAGGTACATTTAACTACGGCGGTGGGAACTCCTTTGCAGCTTTGACTGCTGCTGGTTTACACGACGCAATCACCACAGTTCACCCCAATTTTCGCCTCCGCTATACCGAACCGAAAGACGGTAAACCTGGTGGCAGAAAGGGTATAGCTATGGTGCTTGATGGTCAACTCAGTTTTACTCTGAGTGGAGCACCTCTCAAGGAGGCTGATTATAGCAAGGCCAAAGAACGGGGCTTTGGGCTAAAGCAAGTGCCAGTGGCTTTAGATGCGCTTGTCTTCTATACCCATCCAGATATCTCCATTCCTGGACTTTCAGTTGATCAACTTCAAGACATATATAAAGGTAAACTAACCAACTGGAAGCAGGTGGGAGGACCGGATCTGCCGATCATACCTTTCGCCAGGGACCCTAAGGCTTCCACTTCATTGAATGAGCTTCTCGGACCAGAAGCTGATCAAATCAGTTCCAAGGTGCAATTCATCCGTGATTTCACTGGTGCTATTCGTAAGGTAGCCTCAACCCCTGGGGGGATTTCCTTTGGAGGAAATGCACCAATTGTCGGTCAAAGAACAATCCGCCCCCTTGCTATTGCTAAACCTAACTCCCAAGAATATGTGCAACCCTTTATAGAAGATGGCAAGAGGATTAATACTGCCGCAATAAGGGATAGCTCTTACCCGATGAGTCGGCGTATGTTTATTGTGTTTCGCTCCGACGGCACAATCGATGAACTGGCTGGGAACGCCTATGCCAATATGTTACTGTCCAAAGAAGGTCAGCAGATTGTCGAAAAGGCAGGGCTTGTTCCTATGCGCTGAGAACATAAACTGTTCTTCACTTAACGCGAGTTCAACGAAAAGAGTCTACCAACGGAATAATCAGGGATACAGCTTTGAGCGCAGCACTATAAAATCATATGAAATCCGATTAATTACTGATCGTATGTCATTCTGTAGACGCTTTGGGGCTTCCCGCAGCGTGCGAAGCAAAGAATCTCCAAACGGTGCAACGCATAGAGATGCTTGGTTTCGCTGAGTCCTAAGGGGACACGCTACGCGTATGCCTGCGCGCCCGCTTTGCGCTTACGCTGCATTCAGCATGACAGTAATTGTTTATCAGGATTTCATATCAGTCTTTCAAAGCTCTGTCGAACTTACGTTAAATATGCAACGCCCAAAATAAGAAAACCGAATTTAGGTGTGAGTCAGACAAAAACCATGACAAAATTATCTTGGAAATTTCTGTGTCGGAAATTTCTCAAGCTTGTTCCAGTAGTTTTCGCCGCGACATTTTTCGCTGCTAACAGCGCCAAAGCCAGTGAAGCCAACCAACAAGTAACTTCTGTTGACCAACTGTCCCAAGAATCCCAAAGCCTCGGTCAAGTCACATCCGTTTCTCAATTTTCTGACGTGCAGCCTACAGACTGGGCATTCCAAGCATTACAATCCCTTGTTGAGCGCTATGGTTGTATTGCTGGTTATCCCAATGGCACGTATCGCGGTAACCGAGCTTTAACCCGTTATGAATTTGCAGCAGGTTTGAATGCTTGTTTAAATCGGGTGAACGAACTCGTTGCTACAGCTACCTCTGACTTAGTAAGAAAAGAAGACCTGGCTACTTTGCAGCGCTTGCAAGAAGAATTCTCTGCTGAACTGGCTACCCTGCGCGGTCGTGTAGATACCCTAGAAACCCGCACTACTGAACTAGAGGCAAATCAGTTTTCTACTACCACAAAACTCAATGGTGAAGCTATCTTTGCAGTAGCTGGTGTTTTTGGTGACGATGCAGCTGATAGAGACAACAATCCAAATAACAACCCAGACTTGCAAGATAACATTATATTTGCCAATCGCGTGCGTTTGAATTTTGATACAAGCTTTACTGGCAAAGACCGTCTAAGAGCCCGTTTGCAAGCCAGAAATATAACTGAGTTTCAGGGTAGTGTCACAGGTACTAGAATGACCCGTTTGGGATTTGATGGAGATGAAGACAACGACCTTGGGCTAGATGACCTGTACTATCAGTTTCCATTAAGCGATAAGCTGAGAGTCACCGTTTCTGCTGCTAATACTGAATTGAATCATCTTGTGGAAACGTTAAGTCCCTTTGAAAGCTCGGGTAGTGGTAGCATTTCCCGCTTTGGGCGATTTAACCCTATCTACCGAACCAGTGGCAGTACAGGGTTAGTTATCAATTATCAGTTTAGTAAACGCGCCAGTCTCGATTTAGCTTATATGGTTCGCGATCCTGAAGATCCTGCTGATAAAAATGGTCTTTTTGATGGTAGCTACGGCGCTTTCGCACAAGTCATATTTGAGCCAATCAAAAATTTAGATATAGGCTTGAGTTACGTTCACTCCTACAATGCGGGAGGTGGCAATAGTGGCGTCAACCTTACAGGTAGTACAGGTAGTGTTAATGCCATCAGACCTTTTGGTAATGTTGCAACTTCAGCAGATTCCTTTGGCTTACAAACCAGTTGGCGAATAAGTCCTCAATTTACTGTTTCTGGTTGGTTAGGCTACTCATTTGCCCAATCGGAAGTTAGTAATGATAACGCAGATATCTTGAACTATGCTGTAACTTTAGCTTTTCCAGACTTGGGAGGAAAAGGTAATTTAGCTGGGATTGTCATCGGTATGCCGCCAAAAGTCACATCAAGTAGCCTGATAGCTGATAAAGACACCTCTTTGCATATAGAAGGTTTTTATCGATTACAAGTCACAGATAATATCGCTATTACCCCTGGCTTATTTGTCATTACCAATCCGGAACACAACGACAACAATGACAGCATCTTTGTAGGAACTATCCGAACCACTTTCAAGTTTTAAAGATATTCCGCGAAAATGGAGGAGTTACTGAATTTGTGGGCATCTACCTCTACCACGTCTCTACAGAACAAACCACTGCCTTATTGGCATTAAACATAGTACCTCGACTCATCTTGGATACTTTGTAATGGGCTTTCTAATTATTTAAAAATTTGAATTTAGGGATAAAGCCAAATTCTAGATGATGAGCATATTCTGAAATTCCATCAAACCATAATCTATTTAGCTTGCGAACTTCATTATCTGGAAAAGATGTTCTTCCATGTAGCACGCTAGTATTGTCAAGTATCACAATTTGATTGGCTTTCAGTTCAAATATAAATTGATTATTTGGATCATTAACATAGTTTTTGATAATTCTGAAAACCTTTTCCAGTTGAAGCGGAATTGCAATTGAGATAATTGAATCTGCTCTGAAAGTCATTGATATTCTGCCTTCTTTCTCAACAAATACCGTTCGTGTAGCTGTTTGATCACCTCTTGTGATGGTCAATGGATAAGTAAACAACCTGTGCAATTCTTGGAGATAGTTTTCCATTAGATATTCATAGACAGATTCACTGTAAACAATTTGAGATAATCCTCCATCTTTAGAGGGTATTTCACATTGCATGGCAACAATTTTAGGAGGTTCCATTTCATATGGACCATCTGTATGCATTAGGTGAGCTTGATTAGTCGTAGCTAGATAAGTAGTAGCAAGGGGGGAGTTGCCTAAATTTTCAACCAAAACAATACCATTTTCGTCAGAGCGTTTATGTCTCTTTACTGAGCCAAAAAATTTTTTTAAAGCTAATAAATTATCTTGAGGATTTGGCAAAGGTTCACATTCTAGGATGACCAATTTAAATTTGTTGAATAGCTCAAATAAACTTTTTTTGTCTGATTGCGAAATGTCTGCAAGTTTAGTAATTTTTAGGGTTACCTGGCTAAGATCAATTTTGGAAGCTTCAGTAATTTTTTTATCATCTAAATTTGCTCCAAAGTCATCTTGTTTAACCGCTAGGATATTACCTGTTAGCATTGTACAAACTCCTTCTTCCGATTAACGTTGATTTATGAGATTACAGAACGTCATTGCTTTCACAATCGGACACATCTGAGTTGTAGATGTTCAAATCGGAATGCACTCTAAAGATTCAGACCTAAGATCTATAATTAATTAGTGCAGACTTTCAACAATCATGAACGTTCCCGTAGCACCCAGAGCCCAAGCAATTAACTTGCGCAGCTTTGAGGCGTCTATTTTGGTAACAGAGCGTGCCCCAAAATAAGAACCCAGCACAGTAGCTGGCACAAGTGATGCAAGCAGTGGTAAATGAACTCCCAAAGTCAAAATACTGCCTGCTGCGCCAATACTGGCAGTAATTAAGTTAATAGCTAAGTTTGTTCCTACTGCATCCTTTGGCTCGATACCTAAAACTCGAATCATTGCAGGTAATCTTATACTACCAAGCGCCAAACCTACAGTACCCGCTAATAACCCCAGAGCAGTTCCAATCACTATCTCAAGCAATAAGTTTTGGCGAGATGAATGCTTATTTTCGCCTTTAGTAGCTTTTTTGGCATTGGCTATCTGAAAGCTTGAGTAAACAAGTACAATTCCTATAACGCTTTTGATCCAATATGCTTCTACACGAGCAAAAGCAAGCGTACTTATAAGTGCACCTATTCCTGAGGGTATACCAATCGCGCAGAGCAACCGAAAATTGACACGACCTTCCCTAATGTGGCAATAAGTTCCAGCCAATGACCCCATAGCAGAAGTAGCTAAGTTTGTACCTGTTGCAATACCGATTGCATTAGTCGTTGATTGTAAGGCATAAACAAGAAAAGGAAGTCGAATATTACCTAGAACAAAACCCACCGAAGCACCAAAATAGCTTAGAAGAAAGGAAATGACTGCAAGAATGAAGATAATGAAATAATTATTGGCATCAAACATAGTGCACCCGATTCATCTTGGAAGAGTCTATCTTAAAATTTGTATTTCAAGACCCAAAAGCCTTTATTATTGCTTCCCTGTAGCATAATTTACACAAAAATTATTGCTGGTTTTCTTGGATACTTTTTAATGGGTTTCCTAAGGATTTCACGATTTTCATTTAGGGATAAATCCAAACTGGAGATGACGACAATATTCTGAAATTCCATCAAAGCATAATTTGTTTAACTTACGAAATTCATGCTCTGGAAAAGATGTTCTTCCATGTAGTACACTAGTATTGTCAATTAATAGAATTTGATGCGCTTTGAGTTGATAGGTAAAATGATTTTTTGGCTCGTTAACATAGTTTTTGATAATGTTGTAAACTTTTTCCATTTGAGGCGGAATTGTCATTGAGACAACTGAATCTGATCTAAAAGTCATTGATATTCTGCCTTCTTGTTCAACAAAGATCGGTCGTGTAGCTGTTTCCTCAGTTCTTGCTATCGTCAATGCATGAGTAAACAAATTATGTAATTCTTGGGGATGATTTCTCCTTAAGTATTCATAAACTGATTTAGCGTACACAATTTGAGAGAAACCCCCATTTTTAGAAGGTACTTCGCATTGCATAGCAACAATTTTAGGAGGTTCCATTTCATATGATCCGTCTGTATGCATTAAATGCATTTTATTAGTGGTAGCTACATAAGTCTTAGCAAGGGGAGAATTGCGTAAATTTTCAATCGAAGTAATACCATTTGGGGCGGCAAGTTTATGTCTCTTTACTGAACCAAAAAATTTCTTTAAAGCTAATAAGTTTTCTTCAGGGTGCGGCAAAGGTTCACATTCTAGTATGACAAATTCAAATTTGTTAAATATCTCAAATAGCCTCTGTAGCTCTGTCTCAGAAATTTCTGCAACTTTACTAATTTTTAGTGTTACCTGACTAATATCGATTTGGGAAGCTTCAAGAATTTCTTTCTCATCCAAATTTGCTCCAAACTCATCTCTTTTAACTCTTTGGAGATTATCTGTTAGCATCGTACAAACTCCTTCTTCTGATTAAGGTTGATTCATCAGATTACAGAACGCGATCGCGCAGCTTGTCCTGAAGAGGACTCAGCCAATCGCTTTCCCACTCGGACACGTCTTAGTTGTACATATTAAAATTGGAATACATCGCAACGATTTAGCTTTAGGATTGAGAAATCGGAAACTGACCAGATTGAGAATCATCAGATCTATGATTTATTAACAAACTCTTGGAAAAAGTTTCCAAGAAGGAAGCTGTCGTTGATTTCTGCGCTGGAGATTGTCAGATTTTTTTAATTTTTAATAATTTATAAACGCAGACAAGAACCAATCCCTTGATAGAGTGAATAGTTATTTCACCGTTCTCTTATGTAGTCTCGTCAACTGCGATGCGTCCTTTTGCAGATTTGGGAAGTCATCCCCTGATTGGGATGAAAATGGCAGTAGAAAGAAACCGAATACTGATAGTTTCCTACGGTTTAATTAAGGATAGCCGAGAATAAAAAACCGATGTTCTAGATTGGTGCTTATCTGTACACCAAATTGGGCAATTAGGGCTGCGGTAACATAGCAGCATTGTATTTGTTGTCTGTTCCCATTAATAATCATAAGCATGCACCCTTACGTGTAACAACAGTCGTCGGCATCGTTACATCATCCTACTGTCTTGCATCTCCCAAACAATGTGAGAAAGCGTTTCTTCACTCAACACCATAGCCCGATGGGACTAAAGGGTGGATTTCAAATTCCTCACACACACTCTTGGGGATAGATGCAAAAAACACAATAGATCAATTTTATTTGATCGAAGAATATAACAATTTAGCAATTAATGCAACAGATTAATCAATATTATTTCTATTAGGTATAGCCAACTACAAATAAGAACACCCAAAACTGCAAATAGCGCCCTAGATAGTGGTAATTTTAATATTTACCATAAGTCTGATCCCTACTTGTTCCCCAATGCAGATCACGCCTCAGTGTGAGTCAAAATCTACTGTCTTGACTCGACAAAGTTTGATGAGTCAGCAAGTAAAAATCCAGTTAGAGTCGTTGATAGAAGTGCTTGCATCATAATTCTCCAGCGATGCTTTTCTATCAGCTTTATTTGCATTGCTACTCTCTCTAACATGATTCAGACTTGAGTAATTGTTACTATAAAATTTGTTAATCAGGCTCTTCTGCCTATTTATCAGTTTCGCCGTAAGTCCCACGCTATAAAGGTACTCCTTTTAGCGCTGGGATTGCTCTGGCGGGGGATGATGAAAGCATCCTCGATTGAAAATAACCGTCTTGTTATTCAAAGAGTGGGATGGTTGAAGAATCTCCAATCTTAACAAGCGTGGACAAAAGGTTATAATAATATTGCCCGTAGCAATTAAGTTGCTCTCGTGAGGCGACATTGGTGACGACCATCCACTCGACACAAACGAACTGCTAACAACAGGTGAACAGTGCGTTCGCGTAGCGTGCCCGAAGGGCATACGTTGGGAAACGTAATAAAAATAGAATTCAATAGTAATTCGCTACATAAAAGACTCCGTGGGGCATCAGGAGTCTCTAAACTGCCTGTGGAGGCTTCGCCGTGAGCGCTCAGCCGAACGGTATCGAAACGTGGATGTTGCTGTATGGCTTGTCCTTAGGGCATCTGGAGTAACGACCAATGAAGCAGGAAATTTCTAGTTCCTAAAAGGAACCGCTTCGCTTCAAAGCGATTTGGAGAAGCCCACACGCTCATTCGGTACTCTGAATCAGTGTTGGGATAATGTCACACATTGCTGTCACTAATAAATATGTAGTGCTTTACCTTATCTCTCTTGTTAGGTACCTCCTGTTAAAGAATCGCATCGGCTTTTAGGCGTGGGAGTGTCGATAGGAGATACATGAATTTTCTACAAGCAACTCCATCCTCTTTATTTAATCACGAGTGGCGAACCTAGAAGCACCAGCGGCTGCAATGGAGACGAGCAATATTGCCATGATGGCGCGAAGGTTCAAAGTTTCTCCCAGCACAATGAAGCCCATGAGGGCAGCAGCTACAGGTTCCAGACTCATCAACACACCGAACACTCTTACGGGTAAAAAGCGCAGTGCTTCAAGTTCTAGCGAATAAGGAACAGCTGATGAAAGCATCGCTACACCAAATCCCATCAACAGCACGTTGGGCTTGAGCAATGCTGAACCCCCTGCTAACACTCCGATTGGTAAAAGTACAATAGCTGCTACTGCCATTGCTAAGGCGAGTCCTCTTCCTCCAGGGAAAACTTGACCAACTTTGGCAGAGAAGAGGATATAAGCAGCCCAGAAACTTCCAGCAACAAGTGCCAGCGCCACGCCAACCAAATCTAACTTTAGCCCACCCACGGGAGCTAACAAGATGATACCAATCGCTGCCAGCAGTACCCACAGCACGTCAACAAGCCGACGGGAATTGACAATTGCCACGCCTAACGGTCCAATAAACTCAACAGTCACGGCAATACCAAGCGGAATGCGCTCAACAGCCATGTAGAACGATAAGTTCATCAAAGCCAACGATAGACCAAAAAGAATCAAAAGCCCGTAGTTTGAGCGAATATTCCCCACCAGATCTTTTCGCCACAGCATCAACAACACGAGTGCCGCAAATCCAACCCTCAGAGACACTACGCTCATTGGGCTCAAGGCTGCAAACAGGCTTTTGGCAAGTGCTGAACCTAATTGAGCACAGCCTATTGACAAAAGGACAAGAGTAGTTGGTGGTAATCGGGGAGCTGAACTGATTCTATTCATTTGGAGAAAGAATTTGCTGTTGACTATTGTGCTGGGAATGCTAGTTTTTTTCTGCTGGCAGTGGTTTCTCGAATTCCGATAACTTACTGTTATGGGCATGGTTGCCAATACCGACATACTCTATGGTGTCATTTCGGATCTTAGGTGGACTGCCAAGTTCAGTAAATCGAAAAGTTTTTCTCCAACAGAGCGATCGCTATGATCCCCCAAATCAGAACCGCTCATTGTACTAAATCCCCGCACCATCCAAAAACTCTTCAATCACCAAATCACTGTTGCACTTACCATTGTCCGTTTGTACATCGCCAACTTCCATTGCGTATAAAGATGAGTGCATCCCTAACTCTTCAACTTGTTTGTCTGATAACTGCGCCTCTAACTCTTGGATCTGTTTCTCTAAAGTTTTAACGCGTTCAAATAAGGCGCGAATCACTTCTGCTTCCACATCTCGCAGTTTATTGTGAGCAAGAAGAAAATCAGTGCTTTCCTCATCCTGACGGGTAACACGCCCTGGAACCCCGACTACAGTAGTGTTGCTAGGCACATCTCGCAGTAGTACTGAACCTGCTCCGATGCGGACATGATCTCCAACATGAATGTTGCCCAATACCTTAGCGCCTGCACCCACAACGACATGATTGCCTAAAGTGGGATGGCGCTTTCCTGTCTGTTTTCCAGTACCACCTAGGGTAACTCCTTGGTAAATCAGGCTGTAGTCGCCTACCACTGCTGTCTCGCCGATCACTACTCCCATACCGTGATCAATGAAAACTCCCTTGCCAATGTTTGCTCCGGGGTGAATTTCAATCCCAGTGAAAAACCGACTGATATGGGAAATAAAACGAGGTATGAAGGGAATCCCTATTTTATAAAGCCAGTGTGCTACTCGATGGAAGAGTATCGCTTGAAGACCTGGGTAGCAAAACAACACTTCCAGCCAATTACGGGCTGCTGGATCACGCTCATAAATTGTTTGCAAATCAGTTACTAGCATACTTTGTTCCAATTTGGAGAGGCTCATAAGCAATTCAAAAGGTACGGCACTCAAATAGCCAGTTCGCAGAATCATCCTGGTAGGACGCTGTCTGTGATAATGTGTATCAGTACTACACTCCACAACGCTCATTGCACAATCGGTGGGCACCTCCACAGGTGCTGGCTCCCCTAGACTTAGTCTCAATAAATAAGCCGGGAGTGTAAGTTGTGCGATAAATGAACTCATTTATGGAAATTGTGTTAGATAATCTACGGTAAGTCGATAAAATTATGAACTTTTCTAGGCAGTTTGTGGGATGTTATCACATCCAACACTTCCATAAGAACTAATTTCTCATAAAATAACGATAAGTCTATCGACTAACAGTAGTATATTGAGTACGGACTTGAATAGCCAAAACTACACTCTTTTGGATCTGTCTTCCAAAGTAGAATACGCACTGCTGGCACTTCTAGAACTAGCTAGCAATAAGGGAAAGAGAGCCCCTCTAACTATGAGTGAAATCACTGCTAAGCAACCGATACCGGAGCGATATCTGGAACAAATTCTTACCAGTTTGCGGCGAGCAGGTGTTGTACAGAGTCATCGTGGCTCAAGAGGAGGCTTTGTTTTAGTTCGTGAACCTTGGCAAATTACTTTGCTGGAAATTGTCACTTTAGTGGAAGGTGAACGCAAAGAGAGAGAATCCTCACATCCTCCTACTTTGGAAAGGAATTTGGTTCATGAAATTTGGGAGCAAGCCAACATCGCCTCTGTTGAGGTTTTGCGCAGCTATACACTCCAAGACTTGTGTCAGCAAAGAGAGGCTCGCTTGCAGCAGGGTCCAATGTATTACATTTAGGGCGTTGCTGAATCCATGTATGAAAAAGATGTCGTGTGATTCCAAACTCTTGTAGAGACGTACCATGGTGAGCCAGCGCTCTTTGGAGGGTTTCCCGACCTAGGCGACTGGCGTCACGTCTCTACACTTGGATTCATACTTCAAATCAGCAACGCCACATTTAGACACATTCGGAGTCACTATAATATGCGGATAGCAAAAGATTTTACCGAAAGAATGGGTTTAAACTGAAGTTCCCCCGTGCAGATGTACTAAAGTAGGCTGCAAAGCTTATTGAGCAATAAATACAAGCTTTACTACTCAAAGTTCTGTACCCATGTAATTAAAGATTTTCTTAATGATTAGGAGGTAAAAAAGCTGGGATAATTGTAGTCATGTATATAGAACGTGTTCCTAATAGAAACTCTCCTCCTGCCGTACTACTACGCGAGTCTTACCGCGAAGGCGATCGCGTGCGTAAACGTACCCTTGCAAATCTCTCAAAATTGCCAGACGAAGCTGTTGAAGGGTTAAAGGTTTTGTTGAAAGGAGGAACAGCGATCGCGAAGTTACCCGAGGCATTCAAGGTAATTCGTAGCCGTCCTCATGGTCATGTTGCAGCAGTTTATGGAACTGTAAAAAGCTTAGGATTACCAAATCTGCTGTGTGAAGAAAACAGTCGAGAACGAAGACTCGTTTTGGCGATGGTAGTTGCGCGAATTATCGACCCACGTTCTAAGTTAGCAACAGCACGGGGATTACATGATGAAACCAGTTTTTCAAGTCTGGGCGAAATGCTAGGACTCGATTATGCGGATTCTGACGAATTATATGCAGCAATGGATTGGTTGTTATCAAAGCAGGAAACAATAGAAAATAGCTTTGCAGCTAAGCATTTACATGAAGGAACTTTAGTTCTGTATGATGTATCTTCAAGTTATTTTGAGGGGAAAACTTGCCCGTTAGCTCAATACGGTTATAATCGTGACAGAAAGAAAGGAAAGTTACAAATAGTTTTTGGATTACTTTGTAACCGAGAAGGGTGTCCAATTGCTGTAGAAGTCTTTGAGGGAAATACAGCAGATCCAAAAACTTTTACAAACCAAATAGAGAAAGTACGTTCTCGATTTGGGATAAAACAGGTTATTTGGGTTGGGGACAGAGGAATGATAACCCAAGCTCGGATAAAGGAAGATTTAAAAAATAAACAAGGCATTGATTGGATTAGTGCATTGCGTTCAACTCAAATCCGCTCTCTGGTGGAGCAGGAGGCAATACAGCTATCTCTTTTTGATGAACAGAACTTGGCTGAAATTTCTTCACCGGACTTTCCAGGTGAGAGATTAATTGCTTGTCGTAACCCCCTACTTGCAGCAGATAGAGATAGAACAAGACTTGAGTTATTGCAAGCGACAGAAAAAGAACTAGACAAAATAGTTGCTGCGACAACTAGACAGAAACGTCCATTGGTTGGTGCGGTCCTTATTGGTTTGAAAGTGGGAAAAGTTCTCAACCGTTATAACGTCGGGAAACATTTTAAAGTTAATATTACAGATAACAATTTTTCTTATGAGCGCAACCTAGAGACTATTGAACGGGAAGCTGCTTTAGATGGATTATATGTGATTCGGACTTCGGTTCAGCAAGAAATATTATCTGCATCCGAAACAGTTAAGGCTTATAAAGGTCTAAGTAACGTTGAGCAGGCTTTTCGTAGTTTTAAATCTGTAGATTTAAAGGTTCGTCCAATTTATCATCGTACAGTTGAACGAGTCAAAGCCCATATTTTTTTGTGTATGTTGGCTTACTATGTTGAGTGGCATATGCGTCAACTTCTAAAACAAGTTCTTTTTGACGAAGATGATTGGCAGGGCGCAGAAAATAAAAAAGAATCTGTTGTTACCAGTGCTTTAAAGAGTGATAAAGCTTTAGCTAAGTCTCAAAAGAAACGTAATGAGGATGGTTTACCTGTCCATAGTTTCCAAACCTTGTTAGCTGACTTAGCTACTGTTGTCAAAAATAAAATTCAATCGACTGTTGCCGGGACAAATTTTACTTTTGACAAGATTACTGAACCCACTAGAGTGCAACAAAGGGCAATAGATTTACTAGGTATTAGCCTGATTTGTACCCAGTAAACCCTGAGTCCAAATCGCCGTAAGCCTTTCTATGCATACATTACGCTTTTTTGTCAAAGGGGAACTTCAGTTTAAAGCCCCGTCCTTCGTTTGACGGCTTTATTGACGAATCGTGTCAAGTATGCCATAATGAGAAATGGCAATGCGGTAATACGCCTAGATAGCCAACGTTGGTTGCTCGCCATCCACAATGCTCAGCTGAGTGCGACATAGTGTGGGAATGAGAAAAATCTAAAGAATTGAATAAATCCTTTCAAACGCGGTCGGACAGTCCTTGCGAAAAGTAGACGTATCCGCTCCGGGGGTATTTAAATGCTTGCATTCAGATATCTAGAGAGGACGGATGAAGCAAGAATCTCCATGCCTTTAGCCTGGAGAGTGTCAAACAGTTAGGCAGACGAACTCTATTTGGCTGGAACGAGATTCCCTAACACTAGGAGGTGATTGCGTGGAGGCGATCGCCCGAATGCGGGTACTTAGTGCCATCGCTCACAAAGCAGCCACTTTGATCAAAGATTTCATTCGATTAAAGCGCAGGCAAGTGCAGAGTGTAGGAGAAAAAGCGGTGCGGGAGGGAAACCTTCCGCAAACGACTGGCGCTTTTGGGGCGGGCGGAAAATGCTACTATTTTTCTCACTCCACCCTACAGTTTATGCCGAGCTTCATCACTCAACTATGACTGTGTTTAACGAGTCCAAAGGAACTGTAAAAACGTAATAGACAACCCCAATTCCCAGAAGTATGACAGCGAGGCTGGAGAGGATGACCCATCGATCTGCTGGTTCGTAGGTATCCTCGTCGATATCGCGACGCACAGTCAGGTAATGCTGACCTGAAAGCAGTACTGTTAGCAGACCAACTAATGAAAAGGCTAAACCTAACTTCCAACCATTACCAGGTGCTTGAGGTGCCAGAGGAGGACGGAGGATACGCAACCGGACAATAAGAACACCAAACCCCATCATGGCAATTCCACTCCTCATCCATGCTAGATAAGTTCGTTCGTTTGCTAAATGCTCTCGCACTCTATCCGAACTCGGTTTCTTTGGCTTTTCTTTTTCTGAAGCTTCTCCATTAGCGTTCATAAATTTGAATGGTAGCTGCATTGACACAACCTTTTAATCTCTTCTATAAAACTGAGCAAAATGTCTTTTAGAAAAGTTAATGTTCCTCTTCTAAATTTTTTTAAAAGTATTCCAACCTTAATAATAAGAATTAAAATGAATATTTTAATTCCTTGAAAAAACAATAAACTTTATTTGTATTATACAGCAAAATTAATAAACTTTTAAGAGTTGATATTATGTTAATTTTAAATAAGGCTGTGAAATATAGCAGTCCTAAATCATTCATGAGAAATTTGGAAATAATTGGGCGATTAAAAATCGCTACTACGCAAACAAAGTCCACCTAAGTGGACTTCATATAATAACCTTTGCCTTGTGGGTTCCGTCTGTGTGCAAGATGAACTGCGATTACGAACATAGCTAATGCTGAATAAATTTTTACTTTTCTAATAGAGAATTGGTATTAGAATCATTTGTCATAATTGAATTTGAGATTTTTTTTGAGACGAAGTGGAATGTCATAATTGAATTTGAGATTTTTTTTGAGACGAAGTGGAAAGTCGAGGTCACAAAACCTGAGATTTCTTCGTCTTTCCAATCGTTTTTTCCTTTCTAAATCTCAGGTATTTTTCTGTGGGCTCATTGTGATTTCTGAATTCTAAGTTATTTGTGATTTCTGAATTCTAAGTTATTTTCAATTTTTTTCAACTTCAGATGCAACTTCAGGTGTTTTCCAAAGGTTCTTAGTTACAATCAATAAGCAAAAAAAGCTTATGACTAAAGTGAGTACAGCCAAAGCAGGATTTTCCAAAGTGTGAGAGTCTACTAAAATCAAAACTCCCAACCCAATCAGAACAAAGGGAACAAGTTGATTACCGTAGCGGGTTAAGATATCAACCATCATCGGTATGCGGGTTAACTGGTATGCTGTATAACACCAAACTGCCACAAGCGAGAAAAATACTCCCAGGATGACTGCCAAACTCTCCCAAGTACTGCTAGCAAATAACGGTGCGTAAATAGCGATGTTGTCACTTCCATTAGCAACTGTCACAGCAGCAACACTATAAGTTTGGGGAGACAAAAAGCTAGTCAACCAAGATCTATCAGACTCTTGTTTTTCTACTTGTACTTCAGGATTATCGTTATCCTCCTGGTTTAGCCAACGACTGATGCCAATCATAATCGGAGCAATGCCTAGCAATCCAATCCAAGGTTCGGGTAGGATGAGGCTGCCGAAGAAACTGGGTAGGCTAGCCATAACCAAAGCACTAAAACCAAGATATTGACCCGTAACAATGTGACGACTACGGAACATTGCATTCACCTGGGAGAAAAACAGGGAGAGAATGACAATGTCGTCGAGGTTGGTAGCAACGAAGGCAGACAGCCCTGTGGGAATTGCAGTGTATAAGCTCATTTCTGTTTGTCCTTTGTTCTTATCTTTTGCTTGCGTTGTCTAAGCTGACGTTAGATTTTGTCATCAAGCGATGAACGAATCACCACTGGAGAAGGAGTTGCTTGCTTTGCCGTGCTCACCCAACGAAGTTACACAGTTTTCACTTTATTGCTACCCATCAGTAGAAGCAAATATTGTTTTTTGTCAAAGTCATAGATTAAATTTATGAATGGTTCTATCTTTTGTAAAATAAATCACGCTTATAATTTGTCATTTACAGTTACAAAATCAGGTTGACCTTAAGTCTTAATTTCTGGCAGCAACGTTTGTGGTATGTTTGACTATGAAACTTTTTAATAGTTTTATTTCTAACTCAGTAAATAAACAGGGTCCTACTTATGAAGTCACCACTGATACTACTTTGCTCTATCTTTTTAACTACGCTTAGGTAGAGAAGTTGAAGCCAACTATGTCAGCAAAATTTGAATTTTAACAACGGAATTTCCCTACAATTACCGTACAATACTATACGATATGTTAGCCGATAGTGGCGAAAATAAAACACCCAAGAAGTCTTAAAGAGCCAAAATGACGCTTGAGCAGTTGCGGATTTTTTTAGCAGTTGCGGAAGTCATGCACTTTACGCGTGCCGCAGAAACGCTTTACATTACTCAGCCCGCTGTCAGTGCAGCCATTCAAAGCCTGGAAGCAGAATACGGGGTGAAACTATTCCATAGGATTGGTCGCCATATCGAAATTACTGATGCTGGAAAGTTGCTCCAAATGGAAGCGCAGAAAATTCTTGACCACGTTTCTTTGACCGAGCGGGGCTTGCGAGAATTGAACAATCTGCAACGGGGTGAGTTAAAGCTGGCATCAAGTCTAACTATCGGTAACTACTGGTTACCAGACAAAATTAGCCAGTTCAAGCGCCAATATCCCGGCATCCATATCGATTGTACGCTCGGTAATGCAGAAGAAATTTGCGAAGGGACAGCGACAGGGCTTTTTGATTTTGGTTTAGTGACAGGAGAAGTTAAAGCGTCACTGAGGAACTCTCTGGAGCAGGAAGTTGTGGGGAGCGATCGCCTACAAATTGTTGTCGGCACATCTCACCCTTGGTTTGCTCGCACCGAAATTTCCCCCCAGGAACTGCATGACACCACTTGGGTGATGCGAGAGTCAGGTTCGGGAGCGCAACAAATGTTTGAGCAAGCCTTGCAAAATTGGGGAATTGACCCAGCCCAATTGGATGTTGTTTTCGTCTTGAGCAGTAGCGAAATGGTAAAGGCAGTCGTGGAAAGCGGTGTTGGTGCTGCTGCAATTCCTGAATTGATGGTCAGAAAAGAACTACAGCTGTCTACACTTCACCCAATTCATATCGTAGATAGAAGTTCTGGTACAAAGCTAGAAATTGTTCAACCTGTTTGGAAGCTCAAACACCGACAGCGCTTTCAGACTCGAATTGCCAATGCTTTTGAACAAATTTTGACCCAATACGTTATGGTATAGGCGTCTACTCAGAAAAGTAAAAGAAACCAAAACACATTTTTTTGCATTTTTCAATCATTTTTTTTTATCATAACGAGCAAAAAAAGTATTTGCTTTTATGAATGCTCTTCTTTATACTAAAATAACCATGCCAAAATAAGGTTGTCCATATATTGCCTGCCTGATTGTGACCCAAATTCTATTGTTTGGGCTGATATTCAGCCTCATTGCAGGAAATAACTAAGTGGGTCTATTTTCTCTTGCATATGGAACTCTCTAATAAATTTGAGTATGCAGTTCTCTCTCTCGTAGCGCTAGCCGGTTGTTATGCTACTGGTGAATCTTTGCAGATCCGTGAAATAGCAGCGCGACAAAATATACCAAACCGCTACTTAGAAGAAATTCTTGCCACATTAAGGCGTGGAGGTTTGATTAAGAGCATACGCGGCATCAAAGGTGGATATGTTCTGGCACGAGATCCACGCAAGATGACTCTTCTAGATGCTTTCCGTTGCATAGAAGGATTAGACGCTGGTGTGCCTGATAAACATTCCACTTCCACAACAGTAGAAACTGAAGTCATTCAGGAGATGTGGCAAGATGCGCGTCAAGCAGCTTACTCTGTTCTCGAAAAGTATACACTCCACGACCTTTGTGAGCAACGGGAGAAACGACGACAGATGGAACTGATGTACTATATCTAACGAATTTATAATTCGTAATTTGTAATTTGTAATTAAGTCGTTAATTATGAATTACAAATTGTTGTCGTCTTTTACAAGAATACCCAAACATAGACAGCTAGCTAGGAGTTTGATTGGGTTCAAAGCGTCACTTTTTAAAACAATAAAAGTCCCTAATCCTATCAAAACAAAAGGCACAAGATAATTACCGTATTGAGTTAGAATATCAGCTATTCCTGTTTGATAAGTTAATTTGTATGCAGAATAGCACCAAACTCCTATAAGCAGAAAGAATACAGCTATAATCACCAAAAAACTTCCTAAATCGGTACTTGCAAATAACGGTATGTAAACGCTAATATTATCGCTACCGTTAGCAATAGTGATAGCTGCGACACTGTAGGTTTGGGGAGAAAGAAAACTAGCAAAAGCCCTGTCTTCTAATTGTTCTGTTTCTGCTGCGGCTTCCTCTGAAGAATCTTCTTGATTTATTAAACTGCTAATACCTATAGTAATAGGAATTAAACCTAGTAATCCAATCCAGTTTGGCGGCAAGACTAAACCACCAAATAAACCAGGGAGACTGGCAATGACAAGTGCTGTGAACCCTAGATATTGACCTGCAATAATCTGCCTACGAGTGAAGGTAGAATTTACCTGAGAAAAAAAGAGCAAAAGGATAACAATATCATCGATGTTAGTGGCGGTGAAGGCAACTATCCCTGTGCTAATTGCAGAAACTAACTCACTCATGTATATGTAACAATTCTATTTTATTTATGAAAATCAAAACGGTAAGATTCCCGACTTATTCAAGAAGTCGGGAATCTTGTTATTCACAAATAATTTAGGATTCCTATATATCATAATTTTAATTTTAATAATTTATGATTTGATAACATCATATTTTATGATTATTGAGCATGAATCAACTTTGGACAGCTTTGACTGAAAGTGTCATCGCCTTCGTTGCCACCAATATTGATGATATCCTTATCTTGTTACTATTTTTCTCACAAGTCGATGGCAATTTTCGACGACGACATATTGTCATTGGTCAGTACTTTGGTTTTGCAGCTATCATCATTGCCAGCTTACCAGGGTTCTTTGGTGGCTTGCTAGTCCCACGAGAATGGATTGGATTTCTGGGATTACTACCTATAGCAATTGGTTTCAAGCAACTGGTGCAAAAAGAAGAAACTACGGAAGTTCAGACAGTAACCACTGATTTCCAGCAGTCCTCATATAGTCACCCCATAGTGTCTTTTTTCTTGAGTCTTTTACATCCTCAAACTTATAAAGTCGCAGCGGTGACGCTTGCTAATGGTGGTGATAATATCAGTATTTACATACCCTTATTTGCTGGTAAGAGCTTTGCCAGTTTGGGAGTGACTTTAATTGTATTTTTTCTGATGGTAGCGGTTTGGTGTGCTATTGCTTATCTATTAGCTCGTCAACGTGCGATCGCTTCTATGTTAAGCCGCTATGGTAGAGCTGCCGTTCCTTTTGTGTTGATTTCCTTGGGTCTTTTGATCATGTATGAAAGAGGAACATTCAGCCTATTATTTCGCTCACACTGGGGAAACTAACTTGTAACTCACCATGAGCAAGAGTGTGTAAATGATAAACCGCAGTGGACGTTGAGGCGCAAGCTGGCAAAGTTTAGCACCAAGAAGTACCCCAGGTACAGAGCCTAACCATATTGGTAATACCAAACTCCAGTCAACTGTCCCAAGGGTGAGGTGTCCAAGGGCAGTAAAAAATAATAAAATTGCTGCTTGTGAGATATCTGTACCCACTAACTTACGAGCATCTAGCTGGAAAAAGGCAATCAGCACCAATGCAAACATTGAACCGGAGGAGACGCTCGTAAGACCAACTAAACAGCCTAAAACCGCTCCTATGCTCATTGCTAAAGCACGACCCAACTTCGTTTTTAAGTCAAACTTTGGCAGTTCTGGTAATTTCACATTCGGGAAAAATGTCAATAGCAGCAGTTGTGCGAGTGCTGACAAGGTGACAAACAGAATCATCATCCCAACCAATTGCAGCATCATGTGGTCTAGGTTATGCTCTCCTGTTCGTTTGATGAAGTGCAAAATTCCTACCCCAAACAGCGATCCAGGAACGCTGCCAAAGGCAAGCCATTTCACCACTTCCACGTCCACAGTTTGCTGTTCCCAGTGCTTGAAGCCGCCGACAAACTTCATCAACGTGGCAGCTACAACATCAGAACTCACAGCGATCGAAGGCGGAACTTGGAACAAAAAAATAAGCATTGGCGTGATCAGAGATGCTCCGCCAATGCCAGTTAGTCCTACAATAATACCAATGAAGAAGCTGAATAGGGGTAGTAATGAGTAATTCATACTGCTGCTCTAGTACCAGGGTTTGATGGTGTTTTATGTCTGAGGTGAAACTCAGCGTCGTAGATACAATCCCCTGTGGCTTATTAATTCCAAAAACTCAATCGGCTTACCGTACTTTAACTTAAAAAGTGGGCAAACGTCCATAGTAGTGGCACATATCAGTTCCGATTATTTTGCTACCAAAGATTAATCGTCGCCTTGAAGCTGTATAATCCCCAAAACTTGCTCCAAGATGTGACTTACAGCAGCAATTCAGTCGTCATCCGTCATCAGTCAGAAGTAAAAAGGGCTTGATGTCTTGCTTTTAGAGCTTAGGCTTGTACTTCATGCACGAACAATATGCTGTATATCATTGCCAGAAGGCGACGAATTAAACCCCTCCTCACCTTTCCTTGCTCAGGGGAGATGCGGTGGCAGTGAAGTGCATAATATTAGTCGTACAAACTCTGTTAGGTTCTGTTGGAAATGTTTAATACTAATGTCAGCAAGCTTATCTTATCCTTCCTCAAGTTCTCTCAAAAACTGCTCGTTGCTCGTTGGCGTTCTCTAGTGTTGCTACTGATAGGGATTTATTTACCTTTGCAAATCTTTGGACTGCTAGCACTAGAGGTATGGAAGCATGAAGGTGGTTTTCCTTGGGATGTGCCGATTCTCATAGCAATTCACTCTACAGCACGGGCGCAACTGGATGTTATTGCCGTAACGCTGACTCAGTTTAGCTCAATTCGGGTTGTCTTTCCCGTTGTTAGTGTTATAGCACTAGTGTTGTTAATCCAAAGACGGTGGCGATCGCTCACCTATCTACTCACCACTGAGATAGGAAGCGGCATCATCAACCGCACAGCAAAGGAATTCATGCATCGAGTGCGTCCCCACCTGTGGGATTCACTAGCTCATGAGTTAGACTTCTCTTTTCCCAGTGGTCATTCCATGATGAGTATGACGTTGGTGGCAACTCTAGTCATTTTGACATGGGGTAGCGTTTGGTGCTGGGTAGTTCTGATTCTTGGAAGCTTATTCGTATTGGCTATTGCCTGGACACGACTTTATTTAGGGGTTCACTTTCCCAGTGATATTTTGGCAGGCTGGATGGTTTCGATAGCCTGGGCAATTGGCGTAAGTCTGATTATTAGACCTCATTTGACTAAGCTCAGCATCGTCAGTGAAACTCCTGCTGCGGAGGAAACAACATTACAAAGTTGAAAGCAAAAAGCCATACTCTTCAAAGACCACTTCAAGGTATCCACTCCAAAACCACGCCTAAGCGAGTGTCTTTATCCTGTTTCGCATTTTGCTGCTGAATATCTGTAGATATGCGGAGATTGCGAGTGATGGCGTAGCCTACCGATAACATTGTTAAACCAACTTCTTCTCCAGTACCCGGAGCCACCCAACTTTGTGTCAAAGAAATATCTGCTGCACCACCGCGAGACAACACTAACAACAGTTTTGCACCCAAATTCACCCCATCTGTTGAGTAGCTGTTTGTTTCCAGATGCCGATAGCCTACCACTGGTGCAATATTGATGTAGCTACCCAAAGGGCGTAAATAATAATGCACGTCTGCACCATAAGCCTCTCGTTGACCATTAAATGTTGTTTGATATTCACCACTTAGCGTTAAACCAGTACGACCAATAAATACATCCTCGACACCCACATTTACTCCAAATACTTGCTCAGAAGAAAAGTAAGAATAGCCTAGCCGTACCTTGGTGGGAAAGCTGGGATCATTCTTAATATCTTCCAACACATTAGGTACTTGACGCCGCCAACGCTGCAAAACCGGACTACCCTTAATGATTTCTGGACTTAAATTCAAATCCTGGGCGTCTTTTGAAGGCGTATCACATAAACCAGGAGCAGCCATCAAAACCAAACTCATACCCACTCCAAAGCATAAAGTTGATAACTGCCTTCTCATTCCTTTGTGTCCTGCGCGGTTTGTAAAAAAAAAGTGGCTCTGCATTGTGCAGAACCACTTAAGTTTTAGCAAAACCTTTGTAATCTAGCGAGCAGCGCCTTGGGTAGCAGCAGCATCAAGTGGTTTGATGAAGTACAACCGCAACAGCTGCCAAGCATTAGAGATGTAGTAGGGGAGTTTTTGGAAGAATTGCAGGAATTTGGGAGTTTTTGAGCTAGCTATTGCTGTTAGCTTCTCGTTATTCTTAACACAAACTTCCAACCGTTGATAAAACTCCGGATGCTGAACATCCAGTGTAATTGGGAACACTCGCCCTGCAGTTTCATTGGTCTTTTCAATCACGTAAACATCATATTCGCGTGCATCTAAACCAATTGACGCATAAAAGTCTTTGCGCTGGACGTCGTTGAGGTACATCGTCGCGAACACCGACAGCAGGAAGAACCGACTCCACAAGCGCGCCTTCCAATCATTTAACATTTGCGGCTGAGATTTCATGATGGCATCAAAGAAATCCCCGTGGCGGTTTTCATCCTGACACCAGTTTTCAAACCAGCGGAAAATCGGATAAATCCGGTCTTCTGGATGTGCCTCTAGGTGGCGATAAATTGTGATATAGCGCCAATAACCTATCTTTTCTGAAAGGTAAGTTGCGTAGAAGATGAATTTCGGCTTAAAGAACGTGTATTTGCGGCTCTTGGTCAAAAACCCTAAATCCAACGCCAGATTGAAGTCGGACAACGCTTTGTTCAAGAAGCCAGCATGACGCGCTTCATCCCGAGACATGAGAGTGAAGCATTCTGCCAAGACGGGGCTTTTGTCTTTCAAGCGGCGACCGAGTTCTTTGTACAGCAAAAAGCCGGAAAACTCTGCCGTACAGGAACGCTCTAGAAATTCCACGAACAATCGGCGAGTTTCCCCGTCAAGATGATCCCAGGATTGTTCAAACTCGGCATCCCGAACAAAGTGATGGCGGTTGTAGTCTGCACGAAACTCTTCCAGAATGGCTTGTAACTCGTCTTCGTTTGGCGAGATGTCCATCTTTGCCATCTCATCGAAGTCGGTCGTGTAGAATCGGGGTGTCAGTAGGGTTTCTTTGGCTGGGACTTTAATCCCGGACCGCATTTCTTCAAAGCCTGGTTTTTTTAGGGAATCTACCATGTCTTGATTGCCATGAATGTCTTATTATCTTGAGTGCCTGCGAGAGTCAACAGTAATACCCTCACAAGCCGCAACAGATGACAGTATTTTATTTGTTATAGTTCAGTCTACCAAGGTACAGGGTGAGTACAGGCGGAGAAAACGTTAAGAGTTGCAACAACAGTTCAATTTTTTGGGAAATCCGCAATCGAGGATGTGTAGCCTGTAGTAGAAGCCATGCTACTAACTTACAGCGCTTTTCAAGTAAATAAACCACGAGGGAGGGGCTGTTCTGTGCCCATTGGTGTCAGCTTAAGCCAAAACCCTGTCTTTAATCTCGTTTCCAGGTTCTACCTGGAAATGCGGTAGGGGCGGCTAGTAACGCAAGTAAGGTAGGCAGAGCCTCCCTGTAGGCATTCCCAGCCTGAGGCTGGGAACGAGGCAATCTCTAAAAGCTTGCTCTATACTGGTTTTCACCTTAAGTTGACACCAATGTTCTGTGCCGTGCCCCCACGAAAATCTGTGGTTCAATTAACTGAAAATAGCTGTAAATCACTCAGTCGGGTGAATCCACTGGGTGAGGTAGGGTAAGCACAAACCGCTCATACTGTAAAGATATAGCAGCATGATTATATATGTAATTAATGTAACTTTTAACTCAGTAAAATTTATCTAAGCTGGTTATCTTAGGAATAAGAGCGATCGCGGTGGTATAGGAATTGTGAAAACTTTGGCTGCTTATCCTGATCCGAAAAAAACAGAGTAGGAATGTACTTAGCAAAGAGTGAATTAGAGGGGATGGAAACGAGATGAATGCAGAAAACAACAAAAATAATATTAATAATAATAATAATAATAATAACAATAAAGACAATCAAGAACGTCTTCTTGTCTCCTACATTTTGAGTGCAGCCTGGTTTGTTGGTTTGGGCGGACTGCACCGTTTATACAATGGCAAAATAGGGACGGGTATATTGTGGCTGGTGACTTATGGTGTGTTTGGTGTAGGGCAGTTTGTAGACTTGTTTATTATCCCTAATATGGTTGATGAACACCAAATGAAACTCAGACTCAAAGCGGGTTTATCGCCTTTAGGTGTGCCTTTGAATCAACCTGCTGTTGCTACCCAAGTTTACCGCTCTCCACAGGAAAAACTGATGATGGAATTGCTGAAAGCTGCGGAAAAAAGAGGCGGTCAACTTACCGTCACTCAAGCAGTTATGGATACGGGGGCTACCTTTACTGAGGTGGAAGCTGTTTTCAAGGAGTTGCTGAAATCAGGATATGCGAGGATAGATAACGACCCCGTTACCGGAGCCGTAATCTACCACTTCCACGAACTGAACTAATTTCTCCCCAGCCACTTTTGCCCGTTCAAGCGCTGCACCAGTCCATAAACCAGTAAATCAAGCGTGACTTTGCGCTCATCGATTAAGAATGACTCAAGAGTGCTGGGCTTTTTGCCTTCGTAACAGGAAAAAGCCTTTTTCCCTTGAATATCTTCTTCGGTAAAATACAGGTTAAACTGGCGCAAACCATTCTGCCAACTACCCGCGATTTGCCAGCATTCGTCATTTGTGTTAAAACCAATGACGGAAATTTTCTGCTTGGCAAAATTCAGCTGTAAATCTTGCACCCCTTGAGATGCGATCGCCTTTTGTACAGCTGGCAAGTAATCTTGCTGGATAAAATCTGCAAATGGCTTATCTTCTAGCGCTGGTGCTTTCTCTTTTTTTGCGGCTGCTTTAGCGGCTCCTTTTTCCCCTGCTGCGGCTTTATCCCCTGCGGCTGCTTTAGCGGCTCCTGCTGGCTTCTCGCGCGTGGATGCAGTCGTTGTTTTTGCCGCATTGGGATTAGTTTCTGGGTTTGCGGCTTTGGGATCTGGCGCGTTTGCCGTAGGAATGTCTGTCGCTTCGGGTGAGTCTGTACTGGGAGCGTGTTCTTCAGCGACACTGGGAGCCTGCTGGTCTACAGTACTGGGAGCAACTTCCCCAGCTTCATTGTGATTTGTTTCTTCTGCCATTGCTCAGGTCTATCCTTTGTCTTGCTATGAGAGATCACCTGGAGGTCTTTGTCATCTTCATTTTGACACAGCCAGGTCTGTCTCCAAACAACGACCACTTTTTCCAGCGACTAAAGCCTACCTCGTTTGAGGACAAATTCATTCAAATTCCAATGTCATGGATTCAAAATAATTATTTTGAATTTTGAACTTTGAATGCGTGAATGCGTGAATGCGTGAATTGTCCTAGCCTCCAGCTACAGCAGGTACAATACTCACTTCATCACCATCTTTCAATGGTGTATCTGAACCGTCCAAAAACCGGATATCTTCACTATTTACGTACAAATTCAGAAACCGCCTTGGTTGTCCACTTTCATCGCACAACCGCGACTTAATACCAGGACAGCTTTGCTCTAGAGAGTCAAACAGTTCAGTGATCGTGCTGCCTTTACATTCTAGGGTGGCTTGGTTGTTGGTAAATTTTTGCAGAGCAGTGGGAACTAAAACTTTTACAGACATAGATTTGGAGAGTCGTAAGTTGGAAGTTAAGGGTTGTGTGTCATCAGTCATTTGTTCTTTCTAATGACTAATGACTAATGACTAATGACTAATGACTAAACCAGGACTTGCTGCCATTCTAGGCGATCCAGTGTCCGGGAACGCTCTAGCGCTCGTTCAAAGCTATCGAGTTTTGCCTCAATCGTCAGAGGTTCGCCAATGTAACCTTGTATGGCTTCTTGGGTTTTCAAGCCATTTCCGGTAATGTACACCACGGTGGTTTCATCTGGGTCAATCTTACCAGCTTCTGCCAACTTCTTCAGCACAGCGACAGTTGTACCACCTGCAGTTTCTGTGAAGATGCCTTCTGTTTCTGCCAGCAGCTTGATGGCTTCGATAATTTCGCTATCGGTGACTGACTCAATATGACCATTAGTTTTCTTGGCTACGTCTAAAGCATAAACAGCATCTGCTGGGTTACCGATCGCCAGCGACTTGGCAATTGTATTCGGTTTTACTGGTTTGATAAAGTCGCGTTCTTCTTTATAAGCTTGAGCGATCGGTGAACACCCTTCAGCTTGTGCGCCGCTGAACTTGACTTTCTTGCCTTCCACCAAACCAACTTCCACGAATTCTTGGAAGCCTTTGTAAATTTTTGTGTACAGCGAACCAGATGCCAAAGGTGCAACAATGTGGTCAGGCAGTTCCCAACCCAGTTGTTCTGCTACTTCAAAGCCTAGTGTCTTGGAACCTTCTGAGTAGTAAGGACGCAGGTTGATATTGACAAAACCCCATCCATGTGTATTCGCAACTTCCGAACACAAGCGGTTGACTTGGTCGTAGTTACCCTTGACAGCCATGAGGGTGGGACTGTAAATGAGGCTTCCCAAAATTTTTCCTGCTTCCAAATCAGCAGGAATGAACACGCAACAATCTAAACCAGCGTGTGCCGCAATAGCAGCGGTAGAATTTGCTAAGTTACCCGTGCTAGCGCAAGAAACAGTGGTGAAACCCAACTCGCGTGCGCGGGTGAGAGCAACTGACACCACCCTATCTTTGAAGCTGAGGGTGGGCATATTGACGGCATCATTCTTGATGTATAGCTTCTTTAAACCCAGGCGACGTGCCAAGCGGTGCGATCGCACCAACGGAGTCATACCAGTTCCCACATCAATCGGGTTTTCGCTGGTTACAGGCAAAAACTTACGATAGCGCCAGATTGAGTTTGGTCCCGCCTGAATTGTTTCACGGGTGACGGTGGAGCGCAGGGCACTATAGTCGTAGCTTACTTCCAATGGACCAAAGCAGAACTCGCATACATGAAGAGCCTTGAGTTCATATTCTGCGCCACATTCCTTACATTTTAAGGATTTAAACGTGGCAGTGGTGGCTTGGGTGTTGGTGGTTGTCGCCTGTGTCATAAGTCAGCTTTCCCTGGATGTCCGTCAACTGTCGATTGATAGTAACACGAGCAAAAATACTCGTCAAACATACCCGACAAATTTTGTCGGGTATGTTTTCAACATACAAATATAGTATTGAATCCAAAATCCAAAGTTGAATCTAGAATCCAAAACCCAAAAGTGGTATAATAGGAGATTGACTTAAGAACTTACTCGAATATTTTCGGCGTCAGACTGTCTGTCCTAACGATAAGCAATCAAACGGATTTCATCTCAGCCGCCACTGACTGGCGGAATTAACACAACCTCATCGCCGTCTTGCAGGATGGTATCTGGTTCGACAAATTGCAAATTCACTCCAAAGCGGGTAATATCGCGCAATTGAGCGAGTTGGGGATGTTCGCTCAGCAGGCGATCGCGTACCTCTTTAACTGCTGTATTCTCAGGAAATTCCAGTACGAGCTCTGGAACTCGATAAGCTTCTTGGTAAGCAGCAAACAATTTAACGGTAACGGTAATTCCAGACATGAAAATAAAATATGAATTGCTAGGGTAATGATAAGAGTTAACTTTCCCTAGCTAAAAACTTTATCAAAATAGGACTATAGAAAAAATATTAAGCAAACTCAAAACATTTGTTCTAACATCTGAAAATCGCGCTGTACCTCATTGCACAAAGACTTATTGTGAGGGTCTGTTTTGAGGGCTTTTTTCAGATAAATTTTAGCTTTGAAAGGCTGCTTTTCTGCAATCAGCGCTCGTCCCCAAATTTGATAGGAAATAGCTTGCCACTGACGCACTTCTGCATCTGCTGGTAAACGCTGTGCTAATGCTTCCGCCAAGGATATCGCTTGGGGGAAGCGTCTTTCTTTCAAAAACTGCTGTAAATGTTCGTAAGTTTTCCACTTTAACCGCTGTTCTATCTCTGAAAAACTAGGCGGCTTTGGCTTTGGTTTTTCTTTTGGTTTTTCCTTCGTTGGTGTTTCTGGATGCGTTACTTTTGTTGGCTGATATCCAACGAAGGGCGAGTGACTTGAAGGCGGTGCTGTCTCTTGTTGTGGTATCACGTGCAACAGCAGCTTGTATGCTTCAGTCACGGCAATAAACTTTTCTTTTGCTTTACTGTCACCTGGGTTGATATCAGGATGATATTGTTGCGCCAGGCGACGATAAGACGCTTTGATGTCGGCGAAACAGGCTCCTGACCTTAAACCTAATAAACGGTAGCAATCTCCAAGATCCATCTTGAGTTATCAGCGATCGCGAGTATCGGCTATCAGCTTTAAGTTTAAAGGCTGAAGTCTAAATCATAAAGACTTCAATTCGCATTGAAAGTTCATACTTCACAGTTTTGAACAGCAGGGGGAGGGGGACAAGGGGAGAGGGGGGGAAGAGGAAATAATCAGTTACTCCTCCACTCCTCCACTCCTCTTCACTAGCGTTCGTCAATCACACGGTCAATCAAACCGTATTCTTTTGCCTCTTGAGCAGACATCCAGTAATCGCGGTCTGTGTCTTTTTGAATTTTTTCTATGGGTTGACCTGTGCGAGCAGCTAGCATTTCATTGAGTTGCTGCCGCATTCTCAGGATCTCCTTAGCTTCAATCTCAATATCGGTCGCTTGACCTTGAGCGCCGCCAAGAGGTTGGTGAATGAGAATTCGGGAATTAGGCAAGGCAAGACGTTTGCCTTTGGTGCCAGCTGCCAGCAGGAACGAACCCATTGAAGCTGCCATCCCCACACAGATGGTGATCACATTTGCTTTGATGTGCATCATTGTGTCATAGATGGCAAGACCTGCTGTCACCGAACCACCAGGTGAGTTGATGTAGATACTGATATCCTTGGTTGGGTCTTCAGAATCCATGTAGAGCAGTCTGGCAATAATGGCATTAGCCATGCCGTCGCTCACTTCTCCACTCAGGAAAATGATTCGTTCCAGAGCAAGGCGTTCGTAAAGGTTAATCCACTGGGTGTAAGGATCTCCAGGGAAGCGGAAAGGGACTCTAGGAATACCAATCGGCATAGGATTTTTTTACTCTTAGCGAAAAAAAAAGATTTAACAGATTTAACGAGGAACAGCAGCAGCCAATGCTTGAGGAAGTTCTTTGGAACTTTCTAAAACCCGGTCAATCAAGCCGTATTCTTTGGCTTGTTGGGGTGTCATGTATAACTTGCGATCTAAATCTTTGGCGATTCTTTCTGCGGGCTGCCCAGTATTTCGCGAGAGAATACTCAAGATCATTTGCTTATTTTTCAGCACTTCTTGTGCTTGGATTTGAATGTCTGTCGCTTGAGCGTAGCCAGTACCACGTTTTGCCTGGTGCAGAACAATCGACGCATTCGGTAAACTGGCGCGACAGCCTTTGGTTCCCGAAGACAGAATCATTGCCGCTGTACCCATAGCGTTACCAAGACAGATGGTATGCACTGGCGGCTTGATGTAATTTAGGGTATCACAGATGGCAAAAGCTTCTGTTTCAGAGCCGATGGCATCACCAGTGTACCAAGAAGTGCCTGTGGAGTTGATGTAGATAGAAATCGGCTTGTCTGGGTCTTCGTATTGTAGGTACAGAAGCTGAGCAATAATGAGTTCTGTTACGTCTACACCTAGTTGTTGTTTATACTCATCTGGTGAAACTAGGGGCAGTCCCAGGTATATAATACGTTCCTTTAACAATAAAGAAGGTAAATCTGGCGGTGGTGATCGGTAGAAGCTGTCGCCACCGTAAGGTGCTTGCACAGCCTTGGTGATGGAATTTTCCATAGCAACTGTTGCCTAAATTGATGCCGTTAACTCTAGTACATCCTAGCGCGATGCTTGCTTGCAAGGGAGGTGTGGATTTCTCTCTAAGGTGTAGCGGTGTATCGGTACAAGGGCGACAAAAAGTATTCCCCTTTCGCCATTGCCATACACTTTTTATTATGAACATGATTTAAAGTTCTTGTTAGATAACTTTTCCGAAGTTGTGATGGTGTGCTTTGAAGTTATTTATAAATATGTATAACTTGTGTAGGAACCTTGGGGGGTTATGAAGGTTAGCTTGCAGCCTGCTCTCAATGATGGCAACTTAGATGCCAATCAATCTAACAGTCAACGTCAGTTGGCAATTTCCATTTCTGCAAGTGCAGAAAATCGCGATCGCAACATCCCACTGAATTTATGCCTAATTCTCGACCATAGTGGTTCGATGGGTGGGCGACCTTTAGAAACTGTCAAAAAAGCGGCAAGCCGTCTTGTTGATAGACTTAAGAGTGGGGATCGCCTGAGCATTGTCGTTTTTGACCACCGTGCAAAGGTTTTAGTCCCCAATCAAATTATCGAAAACCCTGAGCGGATTAAACAGCAAATTAACCGCCTTTCTGCTGATGGTGGAACTGCTATTGATGAAGGTTTGCGCTTGGGTATTGAGGAACTAGCAAAGGGAAAAAAAGAAACAATTTCTCAAGCTTTTCTCTTAACTGATGGTGAAAATGAACACGGTGACAATAACCGCTGTTTGAAATTTGCCCAATTAGCTGCTAGCTATAATTTGACTTTGAACACTTTAGGATTTGGCGACAATTGGAACCAGGATGTGCTTGAAAAAATCGCCGATGGTGGTGGTGGCACTTTGTCTTACATTGCGCAACCAGAACAAGCAGTAGATGAGTTTAGTCGCCTTTTCAACCGCATTCAAACGGTGGGATTGACTAATGCTTATTTATTATTCTCCCTCATGCCCAATGTGCGGCTGGCAGAACTTAAACCGATTGCTCAAGTTGCCCCAGATACCATTGAATTGCCAGTGCAACCAGAAGCTGATGGACGTTTTGCTGTGCGCTTGGGCGATTTGATGAAGGATGTGGAACGGGTGATTTTGGCAAATGTCTACTTGGGACAGTTGCCAGAAGGTAGACAAACGATCGCTAAGTTACAAGTCCGCTACGACGATCCGGCGCAAAATAAAACAGGGTTACTTTCAGAAACGATCCCAGTTGAGGCAAATGTGGTGCGGGTATACCAATCTTCTCCTACAGCCGAAGTGCAACAGCATATTTTAGCATTAGCCAAATATCGGCAAACGCAGCTCGCAGAGGCAAAATTGCAACAGGGCGATCGCGCTGGTGCTGCAACAATGCTACAAACTGCTGCTAAAACTGCCTTGCAGATGGGAGATAAAAGTGCAGCTACGGTGTTGCAAACTTCTGCAACCCGGCTGCAAGCTGGTGAGGAGTTATCCGAAAGCGATCGCAAGAAAACCAGGATTGTGTCCAAGACTGTTTTGCAGGATTCTTAGTTTATCGGGCGGGCTTTTTGCCTGCCCTTTAGATTCGTGATTAATTTTTTACTGATAAATAAACCGCAGAGGACGCAGAGGACACAGAGATAAAGAGAATAGAAAAAATGAGAATTACTGGAATTCATCATGTGGCTATTATTTGTTCTGATTACGAACGCTCAAAAAAGTTTTATACCGAAGTCTTAGGTTTTTCTATTATTAATGAGACGTACCGCGCTCAGAGAAATTCTTATAAGTTGGATTTGCGAGTGGGGGAAAATCACCAAATTGAGTTATTTTCTTTCCCTAATCCTCCCCAACGAGTCAATAGTCCTGAAGCTTGTGGTTTAAGGCATCTTGCTTTTGAAGTTGATGATATAGAGCAAAATGTTAATGACTTAAAATTGCAAGGAGTCGAGGTAGAAAATATTAGAATTGATGAAATTACTGGGAAAAAATTTACTTTTTTCAAAGACCCAGATAATCTACCTCTTGAGATTTATGAGCATTAGAGTCATGAAACCAGAGTGCAAAAGTCAATTTTGTAAAAAAACCACATATTAACACAGATGCACACAGATAATTTATCTGCGTTTATCTGCTAAGTAGGTCTGTGTAAATAATGAAAGGTATGTAGTAAGCGCTGTCTAGCCTGCGGCACGCCTGACGGCTGTACCGTGCGACCTCCGTAGGAGGCACGCGCTTAGCGCTTACTACGAACTAGTTTTCAAGCTTTACTTTTCTTTACATAGTTTGATTTTTTCTCGCCTACTTACTTATAGGCTGCGGTTTTAAATATCCATTATGAATTATCAATTATGAATTATTCGGTCAATGCCTTTTGTGAGCTTTCCACGTTCCGCCATAAACATAAAACGGGTTATTTTCACTCAAGAGTGTCCAACATTCAGGGCAGACAAAAACCCATTGCCCATCTTCTTCGTACTTTACTCTATAAAGAATCGGTGCAGGTTGACTGCACCGACCACAAAGTTTAACTCGAATTGAACGTGCCATCGCCCTTATGCAAACGCCGAAGCTTGAGGTTTGGCAAAAATCATCCTTCCTGCGGAAGTTTGCAAGGCACTGGTGACGACCACCCGGAGTTCGCCTCCCACATAATTCCTGCCTTCCTCAACGACAACCATTGTGCCATCATCGAGATAACCAATGCCTTGAGTGGGTTCTTTGCCTTCTTTAAGAATCTTCAAGTCAATGTTATCGCCAGGTAGGTACGTGGGACGAACTGCATTCACCAAATCGTTGACATTTAATACAGGTACTTTTTGGACGCTAGCAACTTTAGATAAGTTGTAATCATTCGTTAGCAGTGTACCGTTGATTTCTTGAGCGAAACGCACTAATTTAGCATCAACTGTGGCAATATCGTCATAGTCAATTGAGTTGATCAGGATGCGATCAGGGTAAGCTGCTTTGATCCGGTTGAGAATCTCTAGTCCTCGTCTTCCCCGAACCCGCTTTTGGTCTTTGCTCGCGTCTGCTACTTGTTGCAATTCTTGCAAGACAAATTGTGGCACGAGAATCTGCCCTTCTAGAAACCCAGTTTCTAGCAGTGTTTCGATGCGACCATCGATAATGCAGCTGGTATCTAAAACTTTGGTATTGGCGGGTTTGAGAGTTCCTTCCACGACCATTGTTTCCACGGTGTTGGGATTAAGAAGCCTTAATAATCCGCGACCGTGGGCATCTGCTAAATTCATACCAGTGTATGACAGTATGATGCTACCCACAACTGCTACCAATGGTTTTATAAAGCTAAAATCTGCTGGAATTGGTAGCAAGAATAACGGGGCAAGCATTAAGTTGGCTATCAATAGCCCAATCACCAATCCAATGGCACGAGTTAAAATAACTTCGAGTGGGAGTTCTCGGACTTGAGCTTGCAAGCGACGATATCCTGTTTGAAAACTCAATCCAACTGCACCCCCAAATATGGCGGCAAAAGCAGCAACAATCATGCGTAAAGCTTCCAGGTTAGAAACTCTAGCTAGTACCCCTGCGGGTAACAAATCTATGCTGTAGTAACCTGTTCCCGCTGCTGCCAGGACGAATGAGAAAATAATAATGGCATCAAGCATTGTTGTATTGTTTTTTTGGAACTGTGTTAACCGAGCAAGTAAAGTATTGTTTATTTCCTCGGTAAGATAGATTTAGGAAAGATTTATCGTCATACTAAGCCCTTAGTGTGACAACATCTGCAATCATTATAACCAAAGATTTTTATGCTTTATCTTTTTCAGGTTTTTGTTGTCAAACAATAAAAACATTTAAATAACATAGTAATTTTCATGAGTTTGTCATTGTGTAAATAATAATTTAAAAGTTTATCAATATGATTCAAAAAGTTTCTGCTTTCGGTATTCCGAGTTCTGCTTATATTCATATTCCCTTTTGTAGAAGGCGATGTTTTTACTGTGATTTCCCTGTATCAGTTGTGGGCGATCGCTTGCGGGGCGAAACATCTGGCACTATCTCCCAATACGTTGATGTACTATGTCAAGAAATTGCCATCACGCCAGCCCTCGGTCAACCCTTGACTACAATTTTCTTTGGCGGCGGTACTCCCTCTCTTCTGTCTACAGAACAGTTACAACGAATATTGGCAACGCTTGACAAACAGTTTGGTGTATCTCCTGGGGTAGAAATTTCAATGGAAATAGACCCAGGTACGTTTGATTCGGTACATCTACAAGGCTACCGCAGTGCAGGCGTAAATCGGATAAGTTTAGGTGTACAAGCGTTTCAAGAAAACTTATTGCAAGTTTGCGGGCGATCGCACTCGGTCTCTGATATATTCGCAGCTGTGGACTTGATTCGGCAGGTGAGGATTCCCGACTTCAGCTTAGACTTAATTTCGGGACTACCGCATCAAACTTTAGATAGGTGGCAGGAGTCTTTAGAAAAAGCGGTTGCCATAGCACCCACACATATATCGATTTACGACCTCACCATTGAGCCTGGAACTGCTTTTGGTCGTTACTATAAACCTGGGGATCAACCTTTGCCGACAGATGAAACCACAGTCAAAATGTATCGGATGGCACAGCAAATTTTGACAAGTGCAGGTTATGAGCATTATGAAATCTCCAACTATGCACAGCCAGGACATCAGTGTCGCCATAATCGGGTTTACTGGGAAAATCGCCCGTATTATGCGTTTGGTATGGGCGCAGCGAGTTACGTAGAAGGGAAACGGTTCAACCGTCCGCGTAAAACGAAGGAATATTATCAGTGGGTGCAAGACGGTGCTGTGATTGATTGCGAAGTGACATCACCAGATGAAGTTTTATTAGAAACTTTAATGTTGGGGTTGCGTTTGGCAGAGGGTGTGAGTTTGGGGGTTTTGGCGGAACGGTTTGGGGAAGAGAAGGTGGAGGAGATTCATCAGTGTTTGCAGCCGTATTATGAGAAGGGCTGGGTGGAAGTTGTGCAAGAAAGGTTGCGGTTGACTGATCCCGATGGTTTCTTGTTTTCTAATGTGGTGTTGGCGGGGTTGTTTAAGGAGTTGGGGGAATAAACCGCCAAGACGCCAAGGGCGCAGAGTAATGGTAGGGTGTGTTAGCGACAGCTAACGCACCAATTTATATAACTACCCTTGTTGCTGTTCAAGGTATTGATGAAGTTTCTTGGGATCAAGGGGAGTTTTGAGTAACACCCAGTTTAAGTAAACTACGAGAACCTGGTGTTTCAGTAATTTACTTGCACGCTTTCTGTTAGCATCACTCAATAGTTTCTCAATAAAAATGCCAAGGGCTACTTCAGCAGAAGTTTGGATTACCCACAACATGATCGCGTTCATGAATTTCGTCCTTGTTCTGTATCTTTACCCTTCCAGGTTCGTCAACAGGTGTCAGAGAACAAGCCAGCGCAAGGACTGTAGGATGTCAGGCTGATGTAAGTCTTTGTCAGAGATAAGTCAGACTTTGAAGTGGGGTAGCTAGAATTAGCACAAGTGATGCTGATAATCTATGGCAGGACGGGTAGGGCGATCGCTCCAATTATCTCCAGAAGGAAAAGAGAAAGCACAAAAAGCGCTGACTGATAGATGCTTGACTCAAAATGAGCTAGCCAAAGAGTTAAAAACCTCGCGTGAGACAGTCAGCAAGTTCTTTCGTGGTAAGCTAGTTGACCGACAATATTTTGTGAAGATTTGCGAGGAGTTGGGGCTGGAGTGGGATGAGATTGTTGCTAAATCTGCCAGTCAACCAGCACAGGAGAAGAAACAACAGGATAGCGCTTTAGATATTGATGCACTGGTGCAGGAGGTACGGGAAAAGCGCCACGAAAAAATCCAAGACCAATGTGGCACAATGCGGATGCTGTATATTTCCCAACCTGTCGCGCTGGCGGATATCTACACCGATGTCAATATTTTGGAAGAGATAACTAGTCAGCAATGGCGAGAGATTTCTGACTTGGCGCGACACTTTAATCCAGAATTAGATAACTTTAACAGACTGGGATTAGGCGAAGTGCGTCAGCAACGAGTACCAGGTTTAGATGCTGTATCGCGCTATTCTAAGTTGATGGTACTTGGCAAACCAGGAGCGGGTAAAACCACGTTTTTGCGGTGGGTAGCCATTAAGTGCAACTTGGGCGAGTTTCAGTCGAATCGAGTACCGATATTCATCTGGTTGAAAAACTTTGCTGAAGATACTAGAACAGACGACAGCGAATCCAGGTTATTGAACTACATTATCAAAGAATTTCGCCGTTGTGGAATTGCGGATAAATCAGTTATCGAAACTATCCTTACTGAGGGACGAACAATAATGTTATTTGATGGCTTGGATGAAGTGTCTGAAGAAGATGCCGATGATGTAGTTAGACAAATTCGCCGTTTCGCAGAAGATTATTTCAAAAATCAGTATATTATCACCTGTCGCATTGCTGCACAGAAATCCGTATTTCAGGGATTCACTGATGTTGAAGTGGCAGATTTTAACTCTGAGCAAGTTGAAGCGTTTACTAAAAAGTGGTTTGTAGCCGTTGCCAAAAATGACGGAAAAGAGGGGGAAGGGACAGCAAGGCGGTTTATTGACAAGCTGAATTTACCAGAAAACCAGCAAATTAAAGAACTGGTAGTCACGCCAATATTACTGAATCTAACTTGTTTAGTCTTCCAAACTAAAGGCGAATTCCCGTCAAAGCGCTTTAAACTGTATGAGCAAGGTCTAGACGTTCTGCTCATAAAATGGGATGAAGAAAAGGGCATTAAACGCGATGAAGTTTATCAAAATTTGTCTTTAGAAGACAAGATAGAGCTTCTAAGCCAGGTAGCAGCTATCACTTTTGAGAAAAACCGTTACTTTTTTGAACAAGGCGAGGTCGAGCAGTATATTGCTGAGTATCTTAGTAGTTTACCTGATGCTC
This sequence comes from Scytonema sp. HK-05, assembly GCF_002368235.1. Classification (GTDB taxonomy): domain Bacteria; phylum Cyanobacteriota; class Cyanobacteriia; order Cyanobacteriales; family Nostocaceae; genus Kalymmatonema. The sequence goes on from NZ_AP018194.1 coordinate 8,693,950, forward strand.
AAACTGACCTAACAAGATTGCAAAGGGATAGTACGGTAGTGCTGAAATCTATTGTTAGCCAACATGGGTTACTTGTAGAGAGGGCACGGGAAATTTATTCATTTTCTCATTTGACTTTTCAAGAGTATTTAACGGCTAGACATTTTGTTACAAGTTCTGAACCACAAGCGAAAAGGCTGATAAGATACATCACTGAGACACGCTGGCGTCAAGTCTTTTTACTTGCGCTTAGTATGCCGTGGAATAGTGATTCACTACTGCTGTTAAAGCAACAAATAGATGAACTCTCTGCCGGAGAGGAGAAATTGCAGCAGTTTCTCAGCTGGGCAAGAAGCTATAGTTTTTGCCCTCCACTTGTATACATACCTGTTGTTTGTTCATGTAAATCGCTAGTTCTTAGAGCTTTTTACCTTGAACTTGTCCTTGATCTTGAACTTGCCCTTGATCGTGAGCATCATCTTATCCATCAAGTTTTTGCTCTTACATCTACAGTTGATCTTAATCTTGCCTGTTCTCTTGATCTCAACCGTGCTGTTGCCCGTGTTATTAACTGCGCCTATTCCTTGGATACTACAATTTACTTTGAGATGGATATTGTTCTTCATCTTATTCGTGGCCGTACAGATGAACTCAAACAATCATTCCAAAACCTCAAACGTCAACTACCTAATCCAAGTGTTGATAGCCTTATCTTTAAGCAGTGGTGGCAAGTAAAAGGTCAAAATTGGACTAAACAATTAAAAACTGTCATGATTCAATATTGCAATATTGGTCACGATTGGCAGTTCAGCAAACAGCAGAAAAAATTGCTTCAGCAATATTATGATGCAAATGAATTGCTAGTAAAATGCTTGAACAATAGTGAAGTATCTCACGAAGTGCGACAGGAAATTGAAGACACCTTGTTATTACCCATTGCCGAAATTGAGAAGCGTCAGCAACGGGTTCTTTAGCGAAGATAGCGAATATTGTATTTGTGAAATTCAAATTTCTGTTTCATCTCTTACTAACTATTGATAAGCTTGAATAAAGGGAGGAACAGCCAAAATGTCTAAAGAATTACGTGAAGTGATGAAACAAGCAGACGCACTCACACCTGATGAGCAATTGCGTCTAATCGCCTACCTAACACAAAGACTACAACATTGCGAGATTACACGCAAACCACGCCGTAATGTGATGGAATTTGCGGGAATCGCACCCAATCACTTAGGGGGTATGGATGCTCAGGAATATATCACACGCATGAGACGCGGGGAGTTTCCAGAGTTAGAAATTGAAGAAATGGAATCAAGGAAACAAGAGTCAGGGTTCTCTCGTTAAGTAGCGACCCCATGCCTAAAAGGCAGGGGCTTGTTAGTTAACTCACCTGACCAGACTACTCGTTTAAGGCAAGAGTTAAAGACCCACTTCAGGATGCTTGCTAGTCCTGAACCCTGGAACTGAACGATTAAACAGGCTTACGGAAAATAAACCAGTGTCGTTTGGATAGTTACCGACCTTAAACAATGTCGAAGCAAACTTTACCCGCAAGGAGTATGCAGCAATGCAAAATTATGTTTTCGTTATCGACCAAAACAAACAGCCACTTAATCCAATCTCTCCAGCACGGGCAAGAGAGTTACTCACAAAACAAAAAGCTGCTGTGTATCGGGTTTACCCGTTTGTAATCATTTTGAAGCACGCGGTTGATAATCCCGACCCAAAGCCATTAACAATTAAGCTTGATCCTGGGAGCAAAACTACGGGTATTGCAATTTTGGATCAAGACAAGGTTATTTGGGTGGCTGAATTGGAACACAGAGGCTGGCAAATTAAAGATGCTTTAGAATCTAGACGCTCTTTACGTCGCAGCCGTCGCAATCGCAAAACTCGGTATCGCCAACCACGTTTCAATAACCGTAAACGTAAAGAAGGTTGGTTGGCTCCATCGCTGATGCATCGTGTCCTGACGATTGAGACATGGGTAAAACGATTGTGTCGTTATGCACCAATTACGCAGATATCGATGGAGTTAGTCAACTTTGATACTCAAAAAATGCAAAACCCAGATATCGATGGTATTGAATATCAGCAGGGTACCTTGTGGGGCTATGAAGTGCGAGAGTACCTTTTGGAGAAGTGGGGGCGCAAATGCGCTTACTGCGACAAACAGGGGGTTCCTCTTCAGGTTGAACACATCCATCCCAGAGCAAAAAGAGGCAGTAACCGAATCAGTAATTTAACCTTGTCTTGTGAGCGATGCAACATTAAGAAAGGAACCAAATCTATAGACGAGTTTCTCAAAAAGGATGGTTCTAGGTTAGAAAAAATAAAACGACAAGCCAAGCAACCATTAAAGGATGCAGCCGCAGTTAATGCAACTCGTTGGGAATTATTCCACACCTTAAAAAACATCCTACCCACCACAACGGGAACGGGTGGACAAACTAAATACAACCGAACAAGGCTTGAACTGCCCAAACAACACTGGATTGATGCAGCTTGTGTTGGAGATGTCGAAACAATTCAGTTGCTAACCCAACAACCATTACGCATCAAGTGTACTGGTTGGGGAACACGTCAAATGTGTGGGACTGATCGCTATGGGTTTCCAACTCGACATCGAGAGCGGAAACAAGTTCATTTTGGCTTCAAAACTGGCGACATTGTAAAAGCCGTTGTCACTACTGGGAAGAAGGTTGGCGAGTATCTTGGTCGAGTGTTGTGTCGTAAAACGGGCAGTTTTGATATTGCCACCAAAAGCGGTCGTATTGCAGGTATTAGCCACAGATTTTGCTCACCAATTCATCAAAAGGACGGCTACTCGTATGCATTCTAAGATATTTGGACGGCGATTAAAATCGCCTTCGGGCTTCCTCCCCATGTTTGGAAAACAGGGGCTTCCGCCCTTTTATTTTCGGTGACTATTGAGGAGAGTCTAGAGGGTGTAACGCGCTTGTTTTTGGACAGCGCACCAGTCATTTACTTTGTCGAACAACACCCACAATACTTTCCATCTGTTAGAGTGGTGTTCAAGCGTATTCAAAGTAGTTTAATATTCGGTGTCACTTCACCAGTCACATTGGCTGAATGTTTAGTACGTCCTTATCGTCTAGGACAAACACAGTTACAACAAAACTTCATCAACCTCATGCTTGGTAGTAATAACATGATTTTTCAGCCGATTACTAACTCAAGCTTAGCACTAGAAGCTGCTCAAATCCGAGCCAGATATAACTTACAATTACCTGATTCCTTTCAGATTGCCGTAGCTTTAGCAGCAGGTTGTGAGGCATTTTTGACTAATGATGTGACATTCAGGCGTGTTACAGAATTACGTATTTTGGTGCTAGATGAATTGAAAGTTGTTCAAAAAGTTGCTCAATAAGCAAGAATTTTCAAATTAGTTTAAAGTGGTGCGTTACACTGCGTTAACGCACCCTACAGGTAAATAACTCGTAACTTTCTTTACGGCACAACCAATACTGGGCAAGGAGAAAGGTTAATCACACGAGTGGTAACGCTATCAGTTGCCCCTTCATCAGTTAAGCCTAGTCCCCGACACCCCATGACGATTAAATCTGCCCCTATTTCATCTGCAACATCGCAGATGGTGAAAGCAGGTTTGCCTTGCCGTTCAATGGTTTCGGCTGGAATGCCTTGCCCAGAAAACAGAGATTTGGCTGTTTCTAGCAGTTGGGCAACTGTCTCTGGTGAGGACATTACATCCCCGTTGGGCGAGTCTGCGACGGGTTCCTCAACCACACTCAGCAGCACTAAGCGGCTGCTATGTTTTTGCACGAGTTTGACAACCATATCGGCTGCTTCCCGTGTTTCCCGACTTTGATCAATTGGAAATAGAACTGTTTTAAACATTCTGATTCACCTCCGCCCCCCTGACTCGGTAAAATCTGGATGGATCTACTTAAAAAACATAACAAAAAGGCAATCAGGAGGTTTGTGCCGTGCCAAAGAAAACTTTAGCAAATTTATCTGCAGAAGACTTGTCTGGTAAACGCGCCCTGGTACGAGTTGATTTTAACGTACCTGTGGATGATGCCGGCAACATTACAGATGATACTCGCATCCGTGCTGCTCTGCCGACCATACAGGATTTGACGCAGAAGGGAGCTAAGGTGATTCTAGTGAGCCATTTTGGGCGTCCTAAGGGTGTAGATGATAAATTGCGCCTAACCCCGGTTGCTAAGCGTCTATCTGAGTTATTGGGCCAAGAAGTCGTTAAAACTAACGACTCTATCGGCGATGAAGTTTCCGCTAAAGTGGGGGCTTTGCAAAACGGACAAGTGCTGTTGCTGGAAAACGTCCGTTTCTATAAAGAGGAGGAAAAAAACGATCCAGAATTCGCCAAAAAACTGGCAGCAAATGCTGATTTGTATGTCAATGATGCTTTTGGTACCGCACACCGCGCCCACGCTTCTACTGAAGGTGTGACTAAATACCTTAGTCCCTCGGTTGGTGGATATTTGATTGAAAAAGAATTGCAGTACCTGCAAAGCGCGATCGAAAATCCTCAACGTCCTCTGGCAGCGATTATCGGTGGTTCCAAAGTTTCCAGTAAAATTGGCGTGATTGAAACGCTTCTGGAAAAGTGCGACAAACTGATCATCGGCGGTGGAATGATTTTCACCTTCTTTAAGGCACGTGGTTTGAATGTCGGTAAGTCACTGGTGGAAGAGGACAAGCTAGAACTGGCGAAGTCTTTGGAAGCAAAGGCAAAAGAACGCGGTGTTGACTTGCTGCTTCCCACCGATGTGGTTGTCGCTGATAATTTTGCCCCTGATGCCAATTCTCAAACCGTCAGTGTGGAAAACATCCCTGATGGTTGGATGGGGTTGGATATCGGACCTGACTCGGTGAAATTTTTCCAACAAGCCCTTGCTGACACCAAAACGGTCATTTGGAACGGTCCAATGGGCGTGTTTGAGTTTGATAAGTTTGCTGCAGGTACGGAGGCGATCGCCCGCACTCTCGCCGAAATCAGCAAAACAGGTGCTACCACCATCATCGGTGGTGGTGACTCTGTGGCGGCTGTGGAAAAAGTTGGTTTAGCCGACCAAATGAGCCACATCTCCACTGGCGGCGGCGCTAGCTTGGAGTTACTTGAAGGTAAGCAATTACCTGGTATCGTCGCGCTAGATGAAGCATAAAAGCTGATAGGTAAAACCAATGTAGAGACGTAGCATACTGTGGAGACGTGCCATGGCACGTCTCTACACAAATAGGGAGAAAATTGTGGAACCTAAATGGCTGGAATGGACGCAGAAATTACAAGCGATCGCCCAAAATGGTCTAACCTTTTCGGAAAATGCTTTTGACATAGAACGTTACAAAGCGCTACAGGCGATCGCCGCTGAAATCATGGCGACGTACTCGAACGTCGAACACAGCTCTATCCTCGATTTATTCGCCCAAGAAGTGGGATACGCAACACCCAAAGTTGACGTGCGGGGAGCAGTGTTTCGCGACGATACCATATTGTTAGTGAAGGAAAGAGAAGACGGCTGCTGGACTTTACCAGGCGGATGGGCTGATGTTGGTGACTCGCCAAGTGAGGTAGCTGTTAAAGAAGTGTATGAGGAATCTGGTTATCAAACACGCGCTGTAAAACTGCTAGCTGTCTATGACAGAAACAGACAGGGACATCCACCGCATCCGCATTACATCTACAAGCTCTTTTTTCTGTGCGAACTTGTGAGTGGTTCTCCATCGCCAAGTATCGAAACGGAGGAAGTCGAGTTCTTTGCTGAAGATGCGATTCCGGAACTGTCACTTGGACGTGTGACGCCAGCTCAAATCACCCGACTTTTCCAGCATCACCGAAATCCAGATTTGCCTACAGACTTCGATTAGGTTGTTACGGTGCAACGAAGCCCCACGCGACAGCTAAAAAGTATTACCAAAGCGGGTTTGAGAAAGATATTTTCATCTGATTCAACCCTTTCTTAAAAAAACTTCAAAAACTTAGCTATCACCCACACCCTAACATGAACTGAATATATCTTTCGGATGATGTATTAAATATTACTTTGGAGTGAGAAAATTTTCCAAGAGGTTTTGCATACTTTAGATATTCCTCTTCAGTCACAGGGTGTTCTCCTCTTCTGCGATATAGGGTGTATTTAGCTATTGTTACAGGGTGTATTTAGCTATTGTTACAGGGTGTATTTAACTATTGTTACAGGGTGTATTTAGCTATTGTTATAGGGTGTATTTAGCTATTGTTATAGGGTGTATTTAGCTATTGTTATAGGGTGTATTTAGCTATTGTTATAGGGTATATTTAGCTATTGTTATAGGGTGTATTTACCTATATTAGTATATCAATAAGTGGGGCTTTTTAGTCTTCAATCAACTTGTCAATAAGCGTAAAAAGTAAAAAGATAAAAGTAAAAAGATAAAAGTAAAAAGAAATCCCCATGACGCGCGTTGGGGGCACCAAACAAGGAAATCTTTATCTTTCTCCATGCCGTAAGTTGGGGGCTTGTATCCCTTGAGATAAAGATTACACCAATACTCAACATTCTTTGTGAGTGCCTTTTTACTTTTGACTTTTAACTTAAAAGATGGTCATAATTGGGATTCCCCACCCTGGCTATACGCTTGAAGGTGGGGACTATTGTATTCGCTCATCCAAAAATCTGCTAAGTGTATAATATTTTCTTATAAATTTTCTTGTTCAAAAGTTTACTGCTTATAGAAAATGATTAGTTATTATTAACACCAGTATTTTGTCAAGCCACTAAGGATAGCATTCAGATTCTTGCTAGCCCACACTTCGTTTTAGGACATTTGTTCTATTTAATGCTGGTAATGCACTTTATCCACGAGCGGAATGCGCCGCTTGAACTGCTGCGGGATATTTCCCTGCGACTCAAACCAAACGCACCATTCATCTTAGCGGCTGGTTTATTTGGAGATTTGCGTGGAGATAGTGTCTTAATAGATGCATGGAAAATGCGATGGGCGAGCCAGGGAATATTCAGTGAGGGGATTGAAACTCGATTTCAAGAAATATTTTCCTCGGTTTATCCGTTGTCAGAAACCGAACTGTTAGAGCTTTTAAATGAAGCAGGTTTTCATCAAGTAAGGCGTTTTTTTACATCATTATGTGCCAGTGCTTGGGTTGCACAAAAAGGTAGTTAGAGGGACTGGGACACTAAGTGTGTACTGAGAAAAAAGTGGCGATTTTGAATTTTGTATTGCTTATGATGGTGTCGGCGTGGGTGTGGGTGTAGGTGTAGGCGAAGCTGTTGGTGTAGATGTTGGTGTCGGTGTAGGAGTTGGTGTGGATGTGGGTGTAATAGTTTCTGTAGGAGTTGGTGTGGATGTAGGTGTAATAGTTTCTGTAGGAGTTGGTGTGGATGTAGGTGTAATAGTTTCTGTAGGAGTTGGTGTGGATGTGGGTGTAATAGTTTCTGTAGGAGTTGGTGTAGGCGACGGGAGTGGAGCAGGATTTTCTGCTGTGATTGAAAGTGTATAATTTGATGTTTTTGACGCCGTAGAAACAACGACGTATTCATAAAATCCAGTTTCTGGAAGTTTAACGGACAAGCTACGTTGTGTTGAATCTTCTAAGAATCGAACTTTTCCACTGGGGGAATACACGGAAAGCAGAATTTTAGAATTCGCACTCAGCTTCACTTTCATCAATTGTTCTTCGTCAAGTGCGGCGATAAAAACTTTACCTTCTCCAGGTTTGAGAGTACCACTGACTCTGGTACTAATTGCCCCTTTGTCAAAAACTATTTTCTTGAAAGCGCTACCCGCAAGGATGGCATTGAGTTTGTCGCTGATAAATCCGTGCCAGATTTGTCCAATAGGCTGATCGATAAAATTCTTGCCGCGCTGTTCAGGAAATTGCTGGAAAAATGCCGCATCTCCTAAATCATATAAAGAACGGCTACCAACGTTGACTTGGTTAACTTCCACTTTAGCGCGATCGCGTTCTGCGTGCGTAAAACTACCCAATTTCTTACGTGCATCTGAACTCAATACCGCCAGCTTTTCCAACAATTCGCCTGCGATGCTATCCCATTCTGCCCGTAGTTGTGCATCTTCCGGCTTCTGTGTCAAGGTGCGGCTCCGTAAACTCGGATTTCTATCCCAAAAGACTTGATTAACTAAAGTAATAAAGAATTTCTCGTTAATACCTAAGTATTGACGCCGCTCATCTAATCTTTGCTTGCGCTGTTGTTCTTCTGGAGGAAGTTTTGGATCGTCAGACGAGATTATGGGTGAAGATGAGTCAAGCAATTGAGTTGCTCCCCACATACCCACACTAATAGCAGTAGCCATTACCATTGCTATCACAATGATTTTACCAGGTGTCCACCAGCTTCTGGAGGAAGTCGCGGGAGTGGGGGGAGTGGAGGGAGTGGGGAGAGTAGGGGGAGTCGGGGATGAGGCTACCGCTAGGGTTTGTTCTGTTTGTGGCGGTGGCGGTGTTGGAGGGGGAATCTGCTGTGGTGGAGGATAGCCCACAGGTGATACAGTCAGTGCTTGTAGAACTTGATGAGCGCTTTGGTAGCGGTGTGCTGGTGTTGGCGATAGCATTTTATCCAACATCATCCCGAAAGTTGGACTCAAGTTAACTTCCCGTCGCCATTGCCAGGTAAGGGTATAATTATCTATAAGTTCTTGAGGCTGTTTGCCTGTCAGCAGAACGAGTACCGTTGCTGCTAAAGCATACAAATCGCTATGAGGCTCAACTAACCCCGTTTGCATTTGTTCTGGGGGAGAGTAACCTGCTTTACCCAATAACGTTGGAAGTGGGGAAGCAGCAGCACCGGGTTGGTAATATTGCGAGACGACTGTTGCAGCAACTTGTTTGACACCGCCAAAATCAATTAACACTGGCATACCCGCCTCAATCTCACGCCAGTTCAGATCGGCGGAAGCCGCCGCTCTGCCTGTCTCGCCTTGGTAAGGGGAGGCTTGGGGGGTGCGTAAAATTAAGTTATCTGGAGAAATATCGCGGTGAATGACCCCCATAGAATGGATATACTCCAAAACAGGGAGAATTTGTTGCAATAGCAGACGTACTTCTGCCTCTGTGAACAGCAAACCTTGCTGTTTTCTCGCATCTAATAAAGAGCGGTAAGTTTCCCCTTGTACATAATCTTGCACCAGAAATAAATATTCCTTACCAGCCAAGTTCATGCGGAAAAGTTCGCGGAACCGAGGAATCTGGGGGTGTTGCAGCTTGTAGAGAACACTGGCTTCTCGCTGAAACAATTCTTCAGCTTTTTGGAGAACGTAAGGCGTTTGAACTTGAGGGGAGAATTCTTTTAAAACACAAAGTTCGCGGAAGCGGTTAACATCCTCAGCTAAATATGTACGTCCAAAACCTCCTTGTCCGAGTTGACGCAAAATAAGATAGCGATCGCCCCAAACAGACGGGCGATGTGCGCCATCGCCCAAAGTTTGCCCGCCTTGAATACCTTGACTCACCGGGTAATCTAACTTTTCGCCGCAATGTAGACAAAAGCGACTACCAGTTGGATTTTCATGTCCTTTGGAGCAATAAGCAGAATTCATAGTCATTAGTCAATAGTCAATAATTGTAGAGACGCGCTGTTTGAAGCGTCTGTACATCAGTCATTAGTTAGTTGTTAAAAAGTACTACTACTAAGAACCAACCATTTCCCATCTCCCCAATACTCGCTTCGCTCTCTACCGCATCTCCTCATCTCCTCCTACTCCTAGTTGCCATCTAGTTTACTGACTTGCTCCGCAGCAAGCGCATACCATATTTGACCAAATGTTTGTTTATCCAGTTTCTCATTCTCACGTCGTTGCCCCGGAAACAATCTATCAAATTTTTTGTTTGTGTCTTTGTTGAGTTGGTCGATGGTATAGTTACCCAATTGTCCTGCTTGTGCTTGACGTCTCCAATTGTCGTAGTCTCGCGCACTGTAGTTTCCCAGGTTGCGACGCGCTGAGGTGCTCAGATTAGCCCGTTCTAAGTTATTCAACAAGTCGTCGGCGATCGCGTACCATTGATTTCGTAAAGCAGTATCTTCTGAATTACCTGTAAGAGTCCGTCCTTTTGCTCCAGGATTTTTAGTATAAAAAATTTTATCTACCATTTGTATAAAAAATACTTGTGGAATTTCTAGCTGTTGACGGCGACGGATAATTTGGTTGCTGCGACTTGTTTCTTTGCTAGCAGTTGGTTTTTCCGGAGAATCTGATCCTCCCGGAATTTTAGGTAATGATATTGTTGGTATAGAAATAGATGATACAGCTTGAACAACGACATTTACTATCGCCCAAGTCCCAGCCAAAGTTAAAACAATGACGCTTGTACTGACAAGACTGAAAGCAAAAGGACGAAGCCAAACGGGTAAAGGGAGCGCTTGAGCAACCATTTGAGTTTTGTTATGAAGCTTGCTGACAACGGTATTGACACGTTTTCGCCCAGGAGCAACTACCATTGTCTTGAGCTTTGTCATATAAGTATTTACAGGTTTGGCATTTACAGGTTTGGCATTTACAGGTTTGGTATTTACAGGTTTGGTATTTACAGGTTCGGCTGCAGGAGTGTAAGACTGTAAATCTTTGAGAACGTCATCGGCTTTTTGATAGCGATCGCTTGGTTTATAAGCCAACATCTTTTTTAACACAGCTTCTAGTTTGGGGCTGACTTTGATTTCTTCTCCCCAACGCCAAGTTCCCTCAAAGCTGTCGTAGAGTTTTTGCGGTTCCTGTCCAGTTAACAACACCAGCGCCGTCACTGCTAAAGAGTACAAATCGCTACTGGGAAATGCTTTTCCCTGCCGTAATTGTTCTTCTGGTGCATATCCTTTTTTACCTAAAAGAGTACGAATTCCACCGAGTTGGGTAAACCAAAAACCCTGAGAGGCTGGCAATTGTTTTACACCACCAAAGTCAATCAGCACAGGCAAACCCCCCTCTTGGGGGGTACGCAAAATCACATTATCAGCAGAAATATCGCGGTGAATAACATTGAGAGAGTGGATGTAAGACAAAACGGGCAACATCTGTTGTAGCAGTTTGACAACTTCCTCCTCACTAAAAGTTTGCCCCTGAGTTTTGCGGGTTTCTAATAAATCCCAGTAGTTCTCACCCTCCACATAGTCTTGCACTAAAAAGAAAAAATCTTTGTTGCTCAACTGTACTTGTAGCGAGGCGTGGAACCGTGGAATTTGAGGATGCTGAAGTTTTTTCAACACACTTGCTTCTCGTTCAAACAGTTCTTTAGCTTTTTCTAAATCTTGCTGTTCTTCAACTTGGGGTGCAAATTCCTTCAGCACGCACTGTAGTTGCGATTGATTTAAATCCTCAGCTAAATAAGTACGTCCAAAGCCTCCCTGACCCAAATAACGTATAATCCGATACTTAGTATTGATAATTTGCCCTACCGGAAGAGGTAACGGCTCACCGCATTGAGTGCAAAAGCGGTTCTTCTCATTGTTTACGTGTTGTTTGCTGCAATAAACATCCATAGCGCTGAAGGATGAATAAAAAGTTTTTATTAAGTTGCTACAAAGTGGAAAGCCGCGATTACGCATATCTCGCCCTTTATCCTTATTATTTTGCCCTCCTTTTTTTATGGGTGAGCCAAAACTTGATATTTGATTTTTATAGCATTGAAGAATAATCAAGATCTTTGGCTTGGTACTGAGAATATTTTATACTTAATTTAATTCAAGAATACTTTCCCTGTTTTGTTTAGCTGAAAAAAAAAATGGGAGATTTCTGGAAATACCTTTTATCGATTTGAAGAAAGTGTTAGAACTGAGTTCATCAAAATCAATGTCTCAACATTATTGAGAAGCTCATTAACATTTTTTTAAGCTATCAACAATAAAGTAAAAGTTTTAGAAACTTACTTTAATTAGCTTTTCTCAAAACAAAAACATATGAACTGAGTCTGATAGTTTGTGAACAATAATAGAGGTTTTCCAATGAGTGAGCATGAAAAAATCCAATTAACGAAAGCAAAAGTTGAATTAACAAAAGCTTCTTACCCTATAGTATGCTTTGGATTAGCAGGCATAATAATGGTGGTGGCAACGGTAGCTTCAGCGATTCCAAATTCAAAATTAAGTGGTGAGAAATGGACTGCCATACTGGGAGTCGTAAGTAGTGCAATAACAGCAGGAGCGGGTATCGCTCAAGCACCCCGAAACAATGGAACTCAGGACGGAACTTCCTCTGTAGCTCAACAACACACCACCACGCAAAACGAAAATGGTAAGGTGGACAAAGACATAACAGTTGCTAAATCTACTCATAGCGACTAAATGAGTATTTCCAGGTCACTTCGCAAATTTTACGTCGCAATCCTCATAAATAAGGAGAAAATAGAGAAAAATACTCAGATTTTTGCAAATGAAAGCAGAAAAACAGCAGCGTGCAATTACGGCATTTCAAGAGTTTTTAACTACACCCCTAGAAACACTACTACAACAGCATCTCAACACAGATACTTCAAGAGCCGCTTTGGCGTTATTTCATGAGATGGCTGCTACTGTACCCGCTTACAAAGATTTCTTAGCACATCATGGGGTAAATCCTGATCAATACCAAAACTTCCAGGATTTCCAAAGACTACCGCAACTCACCAAAGAAAATTACCTGCTACGTTATCCTTTAGCCCAATTGTGCCGCCACGGAGAGTTACAAACCTGCGACATGATAGCTGTTTCCTCTGGTTCCACAGGAAAACCCACATTTTGGCCGCGTTTTTTTGCAGATGAAATGCAAATTGCCACCCGTTTTGAGCAGGTATTTCATGACAGTTTTTATGCAGATACTAAACGTACTCTAGCTGTGATTTGTTTCAGTCTAGGAACCTGGGTAGGCGGAATGTACACCACCAATTGCTGTCGCTATCTTGGCAGCAAAGGTTATCCTATCACTGTGGTGACTCCCGGCAACAATAAAGAAGAAATCTTTCGAGTCGTGCAGGAACTTGGTTCGGATTTTGAACAGGTTGTGCTGTTAGGATATCCTCCGTTTCTTAAAGATATTATTGATACTGGAATTGCCCGTGGTATCGAGTGGCAGCGATATCAGATAAAGTTGGTGATGGCGGGAGAAGTGTTCAGTGAAGAATGGCGTAGTTTGGTGGGTGAAAGAGTTGGTTCCCAACATTCCTGCTACGACTCAGTATCACTCTACGGCACAGCGGATGCAGGTGTATTGGGTAACGAAACACCTTTAAGTATCTGCATTCGGCGGTTTTTAGCAAATAACCCAGAGGCAGCGCGTGCTTTGTTTGGGGAATCTCGTTTACCTACGCTGGTACAGTATGACCCCGTAAGTCGCTTTTTTGAAGTGATAGATGGCACATTGCTATTTTCTGGAGACAATGGCATTCCCCTACTGCGATACAACATCTTAGATACTGGGGGAATAGTGAGTTACGATGCCATGCTCCAGTTTTTGGCAAAATATGGCTTCGACCCAGTGGCAGAGTTACAAAATCAGGGTGGAAGAGGCGTTCGTCCGCTACCTTTCGTTTACGTTTTTGGACGTTCTAATTTTACAGTTTCTTACTTTGGGGCAAATATTTACCCAGAAAATGTGACAGTGGGATTAGAGCAACCAGTCATTAGAGAATGGGTGACGGGTAAATTCGTGTTGCAAGTGCAAGAAGATGCAGACAAGAACCGATTTTTATCTGTGGTTGTGGAGTTAGCACCAGGCGTGGAAGATAGTGAAGATAAAAGGGAAGCCATAACATCCTCGATTCTTACCCAACTCAAGCGCCTCAACAGCGAATTTGCGAACTACGTTCCCCCAGAATACCAAATACCACAAGTTGCATTAGCTCCAACAGGCGATCCAGAATATTTCCCTGTTGGGGTGAAGCATCGTTATACCCGTAAGTAGTGGGGTTATTTAGCACAATTGCAGTAACTTCGCAATATTTGGATACTTTTTGCAAGAAAAGAAAAGACAATGGTGAGGGGTATCACCTAAACTCAATTTCAACTTTCACATTAAGTAGAGACAAAAACTATCAGCCAGGTTATGGCATCTTCACCAAAATCAAAGGGCGCAGAGCAAATAAATTCTATTTATGGGGATGAAGCCCGAAGGGAAATTTATTTCCCTTCACACTTATCCCTGATTCTCGTTTCCGAGATACCCCATTTCTGGGTAAAGTTTGCCGAACCTAAAAGGTTCCGCTTCGCTAACGCCAATGTTTAGAGTCGGCGTATCCAAGAGACACTAGCTTAACTCCCATAAACTTGTTTAATCCCTTGGTCTCAAGCGCAGAACTGGCAAGCATTCGTAGGTAGGACTTTTAGCACTTCCTCGCTTTCGTAGTCCAGTTAATGGACGCGCTTATGGTCAGGTCGCGTTAACCGCAGAGCCAACGAATTTATTCGTGGGGTTTGCACTCAACTGGGAGTCCCTGACCATAAGCGCTGAAGAAAACTAGGCTTGCAATAACACAAAAACCTCACCATTATGTCATTACATTATGCGGCAGGCAAAAACTGATTCCTTCTTGGTCAAAGCAACTCTGCTCGTGACAAGCACCCTGACTATTATGGCAGGGGCAACGATCGCACCTTCACTACCTGCAATGCGCGAGCATTTTGCCAGTGTCGCAAATGTGGACTACTGGGTGAGGTTGGTTTTGACGTTTCCAGCACTCTGCATTGCAATAGGCGCTCCCTTTGCAGGCCTAATCATCGATCGCTTTGGACGAAAACCATTGCTGAGCATAGCTGTGGTTGTGTATGGTTTGGCTGGTAGCTCAGGCTTTGTATTGAACTCCCTAGGAGTTATTCTAGTAGGACGGGCACTGCTGGGCTTGAGTGTAGCGGGGATTATGACCACAGCTACAACTCTGATTGCAGACTACTACATTGGTGCAACCCGCGCCCAGTTTCTAGGATTCCAGGCAGCATTTATGGGTTTGGGAGGCGTGATTTTCCTCACTGTCGGCGGTTTTGTGGCAGATATCTCTTGGCGGATGCCGTTTTTAATTTACCTAGTTGCTCTAGTGCTTTTGCCGTTTATCTTGCTTTTGCCGGAACCTAGTCGCACAGGTAATTCCTCTACTCAACTCAAAGATACACCGCCAGAACCAAGTGATTTTCCGTGGGTGTTGCTGGTGCTGACTTACGGAATTGCTTTTGTCACCCAGGTAGTGTTCTACATGATACCAGTACAATTACCTTTCTATCTGCAACAGTTGGGCAATGCTAATGCATCTCAGAGTGGATTAGCGATCGCCTTATGCACGCTCTTCAATTCTGCGACTGCTTTTGGATATCAGGGCATCAAAGCACGTCTGTCGTTCATTAATATTTACGCGATCGCCTTTTTGTTCATGGGCATTGGCTATATGATAATAGGCTTTGCCCCGGCATATGGAATCGTTCTTGTTGGGTTAGCAGTTGGTGGTTTCGGACTAGGACTGTTGATGCCAAACCTGAATGTTTGTTTAACCTCCGTCATTCCTGCTGTCTCGCGGGGTCGAGTGTTGGGCGGATTGACGACTTGTTTTTTCCTCGGTCAGTTCATTTCACCTATCATCAGTCAACCCTTAAGTCAATCGGTTGGCTTAGGCACCGCTTATGGCTTGGCTGGGGGATTAATGCTGGTTTTGGCTGTCATGACCTTTGGGGTGATGACGCGCTGGAAGTAACACACGCAAATCAAAAGCCTCAATTCCCCATATCTAGAAAACCCCACCCCACTTTTAGCTACGCTAAAGTTCCCCTCCCCGCTTGCGGGGAGGGGTTAGGGGTGGGGTTTTATGATCATCCTTGGATGCAGTAGAAGGGGGCTGGGGGGTTATATCGTGTCCGGTTAAAGACTTATCATTAAGACTGCAAGGGGGCAGGGGGCAGGGAGCAGGGGGAAAAAGGTTTTGCTTCTGACATGGCTTTTACCTGTTTTGATAAGCTTTTGGAGTCCTTCCCGTAAATTGTCGAAAGTGCTTGGTAAAGTGACTTTGATTTGCAAAACCACATTCAAGCGCAATATCAGAAATCGCCCTCTCCCGATGCCTCAACAGCACCTTTGCCCGTTCCACCCGTTGCTGAAGTACATACTGATATGGCGTTACCCCCATTGATTGCTTAAACAAACGCACAAAGTAATACCGGCTCATACCCAGTAATTCGGCAAGGTCAGCCAGTTGGATATCCTGTTCAAGATGGGCGTTGATATACTCAAGTGCCTGTTGTAACTTATACTTTGGTAGCCCATCCGAGTAAGTTGCAATCCGAGGTGTGCAGGTGCAGTACTTTCGCAGCAGATGAAGCGCTAGCGTAGTTTTGAGCTGATCCACATACAACCTACCACCAATGCCTCCCGATACGAGTTCCTCTTTGAGATTCAACAGTATGCCTTGAATCAGTGGGTCTTGCACCGTAGCAAAATGGGGAATCAATTCTATGCAATCAGGATTGACCAACTCCTGTCCTACCTGTCTCATGAGAGTTGGTTCAAACGCCACAAACATGAACTGAATCTGTTGCCGCCATGTGCTTCTATGCAGAGTGCTAGCAGGGATAACAGCAGTATCTCCTTTATTTAGGAATTCCTTTTGGAAGCATCCATCTATCCATCGCTCTACTGTAGTAGAAGAAAGTGCAGTAACGATTACATGCATTGTGTGTGAAGAAGTTATATCATGTCCAGGCTGTTGGTGATACTCAAAATGGATATTTGTCCAGTTCGCATTATTACTCGACAAGATTGCTGGCTTAGGAAACAGTAGATTTGATGCTCCTTCCTGCCGAAAATCAATCAGTTTGACCTGCTCATTTGGCATGGTTCTTGCCTCTGTGCCTAGGTTTTAAGTGTGATTTGTGTCAAATTTTGAACTTACTTGGTGAAGTGGCTTTGGCTGATAAACCTATATTGACAAGCAACTTCAGCAATTCTTGCAGTGAGCCTTGAACTAAAATACTCTTCGGGAAGCTGCCTTGTAGATTCCTACAAGCTTCAAGCTCAAACCCTGAAAAAGGGTTTAAATCTTTACTCAGTAAACGTTAACTTACTTAAGCTATGAGCCGCGTAATTGCTTCCATAGCCTTTTTTCCTAGTTGTAACAGCAAATATACTTAAAAGTAGTTATTACCTCAGTTACTCAGTAGATAACTTTACTCTCATGTTTTACTAAGAAAATTTAATTTTGTTAAAAATTTTCTCCGAATCTTTAGGTATCTTAGAATGAAAACTCCTAAAAATTCCTTGATTGAAATCAAGTATCGAAAGTCATAGAAAAATCAGAACCTTTTGCAGAAGTTTGCAATATCAGGATATTTTTCGCAAGAAAAGATAAGACACCGGTGAGGAGCAACCCCTAAACTCAATCTCAACTCACTCTCATGCGCCCTTTGGAAGAGTAGCGATGAGATTAGCAAGTTTAGCCGCTATCCGCCCTATCTCAATTTTCTTCATGCACTTTTGACGAATAACAAGGTATCAAAATGCTTACAGTGTCCAAAAACAAACCTGTCTTTGCACAACTGGATATCTTCCCCATTGAACCTTAACAACAGCAGCTATTGGTAGACAGCCTGATTGATTATGTCAACGGCAATCCTACCCACTGCTGCTTTTTTCCATTACCTCAGAACCTTCAGCAAAACCTTTGAGCAGAGGAGTTGAGCAACTGATGCAAGTCCAAACTAGCAACACGAATCTCCCCATTTTGATTTTGGGTGGCGGCTTTACTGGATTGTTCACAGCACTGTACTTGAGGCATTTACAATGCTCTTGTCCTGTCATCTTGGTAGACCAATCATGGCGCTTCGTTTTCAAACCCCTGCTTTATGAACTTCTCAGCAGCGAAATCAATCTAGAGTTGGTTTTGCCCCGCTACGATGAGTTACTCCACAAAAGCGGTATCACGTTCCTTCTAGATACCGTTCAAGCGATTGATTTACAACAGCGACAGGTCAGGTTCAACTCTGGTTTAAGTTACAATTACCGCTATCTTGTCTTAGCGTTGGGCAGTACTACAGGCTATTTTGGGACTCCAGGCGCAAAAGAATATTCCTTACCGTTTCGTACTGATCAAGATGTCTTTGCCTTAGGTAAACATTTACGAAGCTGTCTTCAACGGGCAAGCCAAACTGAAGACCCAGAACAGCGCCGCAAGCTACTTACTATCGCCATCATTGGTGCAGGTCCTGCTGGTGTTGAGCTTGCTGCAACTTTGGCAGATTTGTTGCCTACTTGGTACACGCCTTTCGGCGGTAATGCTCAGGATATTCGCATCGTTATTCTACAACGCGGGACTGAGATTCTTAAAGACGCTGTCAACGAACGTCTGCGCAAAACGGCACACTCAGCACTAAGTCGGCGGACTGCGCATGTTGAGTTATTATTGGGCGCTGGAGTCCGTGGAGTTCAGCCCGATGCAGTGGAATTTGAGCAAAATGGACAAACTCATGTACTGGAAACTGCCACAATTGTTTGGACAGCTGGCACAGCAACTCATCCTTTAATTGAAGCATTACCTATTGCAGCTGAGCATCGAGACAAGCGAGGTCGCCTCATAGTACACTCAACTCTGCAACTGCCAGATTTCCCAGAAGTCTTTGCTGGGGGAGATTGTTCTATAGATCCCCAAAACCCCCAGCCTGCTACGGCTCAAGTTGCTTATCAGCAGGGAAGAGCGATCGCCCACAACATCAAAGCTTTGCTTGAAGGTAAACAACCTCTTCCCGCCCAGGTGCATTTACGTGGAACACTGCTCAAGTTGGGTTTGGACGAGAGTGCTGCTGAAATCTTTGATCGCTTTGAGGTGAAAGGCAAACTCGGTCATCTGATTCGTCAAGGCGCTTATTTAGAGTTACTCCCTACGCCAGGACGTAATTTTGTCGCCGGAACAGAATGGCTCACAGAAGAGATGTTTCGACAGATTGCGGGGTAATCCTTTAAGCATTTAAGTTGACCAGAATACTAACAGAAACAATGAAAGCAGTTCGTATTCACTCCTACGGTGAACCAGACGTTCTCCTAGACGAAGATGCAGTACGACCCAATATTGCAGCAGATGAAGTTCTCATCCGCGTTCAGGCTGCTGCTGTCAACCCACTCGATTGCAAAATTCGAGCAGGTTATCTTAAAGGAGTCATGCCTCACAAACTGCCTCTCATCTTAGGCTGGGATGTGGCGGGTGAGATTGTTGAGGTTGGCTCACAAGTTTCTAATTTCCACATTGCTGATGCAGTCTACGCATTGGCAGACATGATGCGAGATGGTGCCTACGCTGAATTTATCGCTGTTCGTGCAGCAGATGTTGCCCCCAAACCAACTTCCCTCGATCCGGTGCAAGCAGCATGCGTTCCCATGACTGGACTAACGGCCTGGCAAGCGCTGTTTCACACGGGTAAACTGTCTCCTGGGCAGACTGCACTGATTCACGGTGCAGCAGGCGGTGTTGGTTCTTTTGCGGTACAGTTTGCCAAATTGCAAGGGGCGCAGGTGATTGGAACCGCCTCAGCTAAAGATAGAGATTACCTACTTAAGCTAGGGGTTGATCAAGTCATTGACTACAAAGCTACTCCGTTTGAGGATCTGATTGAGGAGATTGACTTTGTTCTAGACACTATAGGTAACGATGTACAGGAACGCTCTTTGGAAGTGATGAAGGAGAAAGCCACTTTGGTATCAACAATTAGCCCTCCATCACGAGACGCCACAGCATTCTACGGGGTTCAGGGCAAAATGGTGATGGTTCACCCCAGTGGAACTCATCTCAGTGAAATTGGCAGTCTGATTGATTCTGGGCGGGTAAAAGCACGAGTTGGAACTGTTCTACCGCTTACGCAAGCCCGCAGGGCACACGAACTGATTCAAAGCGGCACCCACGGCAAAATCGTGTTGCAAGTAGACAATGAGTGTTAATTAGATATTGTTATGTTACAAAATTCAATTTATTTCTGTATATATTCACTAATACACTTTAATTGACAAACAGAACAATACGGGAATGGGTAACAAGTAATTGGTAGGGGGAAGACCCATTACCGATTACCTATTACCCATTTCCTAAAAACTTATTACAACTGACTTATGTTACAAAGTTTACATCTGCCAACAACTTACAAATCAGGAGGCAAAATCACGTTATCAATCACATGAATAATGCCATTGCTGGCTTTGATGTCAGGCTGAACTACCTTAGCATCATTCACTGTTACCCCAGCGCTCGGATCAACCTTGACGTTAATCGGACCACCTTCAATGCTTTTGACTTCTCCAGATTTCAAATCACCGGACGATACTGAACCTTTCACCACATGATATTGCAAAATCTTCACCAGGACTTCTTTATTTTCTGGCTTTAACAAATCTTGTACCGCATCTTGTGGCAGTTTGGCAAATGCTGCATCAGTAGGTGCGAAGACTGTGAAAGGACCTTTACCTTGCAAGGTTTCTGCTAGTCCAGCTGCCCTTAAAGCTTTGGTTAGAAACGTAAAGGAGCCGTTGGACTCTGCAACTGCTACCAAATTTTTGCTGCCTGTATCTGCTCCAGGTGCACCAGGCGTGGTGGGTGTACTTGGTGTTGTGGGTGTACCTGGTGTTGTAGGTACTTCTGTTCCAGGCGGCGTGGGTGTGCTTCCAGGGGGAGATGTGGGAGGTGTAGAAGGACTCGTCGTCCCAGCTCCACCAGGACAAGCAGCACGGTTATAAGGACACTCCTGTAAAATACTAGGACTGGGGTTTACTCCTCGTCGTCCTTGTGCCACTGTTGTGTTTTTAGCTGGGTTTTTTTTGGATGTAGCTTGTAGTACAGGTTCACTAGGTGTAGAATAACCTGCATTTACTAATAGGCGTTGAGCATCACTATACGCTGCTTCCTTGAAAATACCAGGATTAGAATTTAATATCTCGCTTGCTCCAGTAGGTAGACCCATAAGGAGACTAATGCCCGTTACTCCTACTATGCCAGCCAACTTGGTCAGCAAATTGCTGTGTTCAACCTTCATAAACTTTGTTTGGCTTTAATTTCCACACATTACCATAATGATTTATATCATCTTGGTAGACAGAAAATCTAACTAAAGAAGTAAGATTTTTTGTCACAAATAAGCCATAAATTATTATGGAAAAATTTGAACATTTTCCTATTGATGAGTTTATAGCCGTTCAAGGCATGAATGAAGTGGATCTAGGGCAAATAAAATTCCTCAACTCATCAGCTAGGTAATGAAAATGAATTCTGTGTTCTCTTGTTCTTTCAAAACGTATTCTATGAAATTGAAAATCGCTATAATTTCCCACCCGCATCAAAGTCTATATCAAATATAGTTGAATGGAAAAAACATTTATAGACTATTGAATTACTTATTGCGTTCCCTGAAAATGAAAATCCCGGCATAATTGCATAATTCCAGCCAAAAGAAAAAGGAATAAGCGCAAGTGAATATATTGAGCAATTGATTAGAAAACATATGAGCAGCACCGCGCATGTGCTACGCATTCACTCGTGGTGCGCTCTCCGACAAAGAAGCCAGTGCAGGCGAGTTGCGTCCCACACGCTCGTTGGAGTGCGCTTTCTGCTTTCATCATTGTAAAATTTATAAGGGAACCACCTACAGGAACTGAAGAATGCTGGAATTATACCAGTTTGAATTATCTCAATACTCAGAAAAAGTGCGTCTGATCCTTGATTATAAAGGGCTGGAGTACCGCAAAATCGAGGTGACGCCAGGGATTGGACAGGTAGAACTATTCCGGTTGACTGGTCAGCGTCAAGTACCAGTTTTGAAGGACGGTAGTAGATATATAGCGGATTCAACGGAGATAGCCAAGTATTTAGACTCACAGTATCCAGAACGCCCTTTGATACCAACCGATCCAAAGAAGCGGGGTGTATGTTTATTAATAGAAGAATGGGCGGATGAATCAATTGGCATTAAAGGTCGCAAAGCACTGTTTTCTGCCATTAGTCAAAACCAGAATTTTCGCAAGTCCTTACTCCCAAGCAACACACCAGATGTGCTCAAAAATCTGGTAGAAGGAGTACCCAGCGACGTACTGACAGTTTTGGGTTTAGGGGTGGGTTATAGCCCAGATGCGATACGTAGCGCGATCGCCGACTTGAAACAAGACTTGGAAGCGCTCGTGTTATTGTTGGCGGATAGTCCTTATTTAGTAGGAGATGAACCGACCTTAGCTGACTTTACCGTGGCGGGTATGTCGATATTGTTGAAGTTCCCGGATGGTCCCTATCTAAATTTACCAGAAACCATCAGAGGCAAAGGAGTCCCCGTATTGGCTGAAAATCCAGCTTACCAACCGTTCTTTGCTTGGCGCGATCGCCTCTACGCGCAATATCGCAAACCACTCATAGGTGGTACCACCACAGCAAGTCCAAATGCGCCTACTTCAATTCAAATTGAGTAATGAGTCAATAGTCATTAGTCATTAGTTATTGGTTCTTAACAAATGACAAATGACAAAACTTTTGTCGCCAATTTTGTCTTGTACAATTACAATGCAACATATGAGAAAGCTCATCACTATGTGATTAATGAAATGAATTTGGACGCTCCATTAGGTTCGGTTATACAAGGCTCTCTCACAGGGGGATTAGAAGTTAGATTGCACCCCGATGTTTCGGTAGAAGATATGCGGGTGGGTAAGTTTTTAGTTGTCCAAGGGGTGCGATCGCGTTTTTTCTGCATGCTCACAGACGTAGCGTTGGGAATTGCCAACCAAAGAATTATTGCTAATCCTCCTAATTGGGAAGACACTTTTTTGCGAGAGATTTTAGCAGGAGGCGGGACATACGGTACCATCAACCTCGCGCCTATGTTGATGTTTACCCCGGAATCTCAAGAATCTTTTTCACCAACAAACGGCAAATCTGCAAATCCCTTTGTTCCATCGACGACAGGTTTGGCATCATTTCAGCCGCAAACCAGCACGACAATGGAACTGCTCCCAGTGAAAACGATTCCCAGCCACTTTAGCCAAGTTTATGAAGCATCCGTTGAAGATTTTCGTAGAGTCTTTGGTTGGGAAGACGATCCTCAAAGGAAAAATTTTTCCATTGGTCAACCACTGGATATGGAGGTACCAGTTTGCCTCGATTTAAACCGCTTTGTAGAAAGAAGCAACGGCGTTTTTGGGAAATCAGGAACTGGCAAATCGTTTTTAACAAGGTTACTCTTAGCTGGGACAATCCGCAAAAATGCTGCGGTAAATTTGATTTTTGATATGCACTCAGAATATGGCTGGGAAGCTGTTTCAGAAGGCAAACAATTTAGCACTGTTAAAGGTTTAAAACAGCTCTTTCCTAGTCTTGTTGAAGTCTACACTCTCGATCCCGAATCCACCAAGCGCCGAGGCGTTTCTCACGCTCAAGAACTCTACTTAAGTTACGACCAAATTGAAGTAGAAGATATTAAGTTATGTAGTCGAGATTTAGGACTTTCGGAAGCGAGTTTGGATAACGCCAATATTTTGTTCGCTGAGTTTGGCAAGTCTTGGATTCTCCAACTCATAAATATGACCAACGAGGAAATCAAGCTCTTTTGTGAAGAGAAGCGAGGACACCAAGGTTCGATTACAGCACTGCAGCGCAAACTCCTGCGATTGGAGAATTTAAAGTATATGCGTGCGGCGTGTCCCCAAAATTACGTCAATCAAATGTTGCGTTCCCTAGAAGCTGGGAAGAATATTGTTGTAGAGTTTGGCTCTCAATCGAATATGCTTTCTTATATGTTGGTGACCAACATGATTACCCGGCGGATTCACCAACACTATGTCAGTAAGGCAGAAAAGTTTTTACAAACAAAAAATCCGAACGATAAACCAACGCAACTGATGATTACGATTGAGGAGGCGCACCGTTTCCTCGACCCAGCGACGGTACAAAGTACAATCTTTGGTACTATTGCCCGGGAGATGCGGAAATATTTCGTAACGCTCTTGGTAGTTGATCAACGTCCATCAGGGATAGATAATGAAGTTATGTCCCAGATTGGCACTCGCATCACCGCCTTACTCAACGATGAAAAAGACATTGAAGCGATTTTTACAGGGGTGTCTGGTGGAGGTGCCTTACGGTCTGTGTTGGCAAAATTGGACTCTAAGCAACAAGCCTTGATTTTAGGTCACGCCGTTCCCATGCCGGTGGTTGTGCGTACCCGTCCCTACGATATCAAATTCTACGAAGAAATTGGCGAAACTGCTTGGGACGAAAAACCAGATGAAGAAGTCTTCGCTGCTGCTGAACTAGCTAAAGCGGATCTCGGGTTTTAGAAATTTTCGATTTGAAATTTGACAATTGGTAGTCGCTAAGTACAGTATTTCATGAATTCGTAATGTTTTGAAACGCAGAGGAGCGCTGAGGTAAACGCAAAGGAGCGCTGAGTCTCGGTTTAAGTTTTCGCGATGGCAATTATGTAGTAAGGAACATTTGGGCTGTTTAAGAGGATGTTTGAAAAGCTTATTTTTATGTATCCAGGCGATTAGAAATCGCGGCTATACAGACAAAACCTGCCTCCGCATTTGCTCAAAAAAGGTGAAAATATATTTTTTCAACGCAAAATAGGAGACACATTTGGCTTTCAAAAAGTGTTTGGTTTTCGCGCAGGTGTTGCGATCCTCCAAGAGGAACTTCAAAGTGCGATCGCTACCTTAGGTGGACAACCAACCAGTAACTTATCCATCATTCTCCAGAAAGATATAAAGATAGGCAGTCGAACTTTTCCAAAAGGACTTGTCTTTAATACTGGTTTGGATGTGGAAAAGGGCGGAACTTTTCCATTAGGATTGAACGCCAAAGCAACCCAGCTCGCGCCCAGTCCCGCCTCGCCCTGAACAAGTTACTGGTACCACCTAAGATTTATACCTTCAACACTCCTGTTCCCATTCCTCCTAACTCTGAGACTTTGGACGTGCCAACACAAGGGATTAGTGACACCCCAAGAGTGACTACGACTTGATTGCTGTGAGACAAACTGGCTTTGAGTCTGCGGGATACCCGTTTCTGGGATAATAACTATCTAGATATTTTCATCTATAACGAGAAAGATGTTATAATCGTAGATAGTTCCTTCCTGCGGATTCTCGGGGGCGTAGTATTGCAACGGGAAGGTTTCGGGCAAAACTTGCTCAAGCAAGTAGACGAGTTCTTTGCCACTGGTCCTGCGGCGCTATCAGCAAACGAAATTCAACTGCGGCGCACTTAGTGCTACAAGATGTTAAAGCGCATCTCCCAACGAGACATTGAAGCTGATTACCGTCGTGTGTGGCTGCTATATACGGTGCTTGAAGACTATTTTGCCTTACGTCAGAAGTGGTATCTCGGTTCAAAGGAGAGTTGGAACTGGCTCAAAACTTACGAAAGAGATAGTTACATGGCTTTTGAAGTGGCTCTCAAGCCTGGAGCGCCCTTTTCGGCTATTGAGTCTTTGGTGAAAAAAGTGATAGCTCTAAACCCAGGTTAAGGGAGAAAACATCTCAACTACCAATTCTCAATTTCCAATTCCCGATTTCTAGATTTCGTGACATCCCTCCATGATGAGAACCATTTCAGTTCGGTTATCCGGCTATGGATGGAGGAATGATTACGGGATTTTAGAGTCACTATAGATAGTGTAACTTTTCAAAATGAGTATTAGACTATTCGTACAATAAGATTGATTTGCATTATAATAGAAAGATTTAACTAAAGTACTTTACGATTAACATGATATATCGTACTATAGAAGATCTAGAAGTCATACTGACTTCGGATTATGATTCTCGCCATCAGGGATTTTAAGGATTAAAAGAATTATTGAAGACAAACCAGTATGGTTATAAACGATTTCAAAATTTAGGGAAGGTAGGGGAACCTATCGAAAAGAGTAACCGTCTTGACAAATTCTGTAGAAATCAATTTTCTCCTGATAGTTCCCCTGGATGCGTATTACGTGTACTAACTTTCCCAATCCGCCCTAGTTATTAAGTATTAATTTTTGTTTACGGAGTAGAGGAAAACGCACCAATGCCTACTGTTGACACCCAAACCGAAAACCTTAACGCCAAATTCACGGCTGATATGGTGCGAACCTATCTGCGCGAGATTGGTCGTGTACCGCTGCTAACCCGTGAGCAAGAGATTGTCTTTGGGAAGCAGGTACAACAAATGATGACGCTCCTGGATGCTAAGGAGGCTTTGACGAAGAAATTGCGCCAGGAACCTAGCTTAGAAGAATGGGCTGCTCATGTTCGCAAATCTGAGACTGAGGTCAAACAGATAGTACACCAAGGCAAGCGGGCAAAGCAGAAGATGATTGAAGCGAATTTGCGCTTAGTTGTTGCCATTGCCAAGAAGTACCAGAAGCGGAACATGGAGTTTCTGGATCTGATCCAGGAAGGAACACTAGGATTAGAGCGGGGTGTGGAGAAATTTGACCCAACGCGTGGTTATAAGTTCTCAACCTACGCTTACTGGTGGATTCGTCAAGCGATTACACGGGCGATCGCTCAGCAAGGTCGTACAATTCGTTTACCGATCCACATTACCGAAAAGCTGAACAAAATCAAAAAAGTGCAGCGTGAACTGGCTCAGAAGTTGGGGCGATCGCCAACTCCTGCGGAAATTGGCAAAGAACTTGAGTTAGAACCAGCCCAGATCCGCGAGTACCTGAACATGGCGCGTCAGCCAGTATCTTTGGATGTAAAAGTTGGCGATAACCAAGATACCGAACTGCAAGAAATGCTCGAAGATGAAGGACCATCACCAGAGTATTACACCACCCAGGAATTCTTGCGCCAAGACTTAAACAATATGCTGGCAGAACTCACCCCGCAACAGCGAGAAGTTTTAGCCCTCCGCTTTGGTTTACTGGATGGAAACGAAATGTCTTTGGCGAAAGTTGGCGAACGGTTGAACCTCAGCCGCGAACGCGTCCGTCAGTTAGAGCATCAAGCCCTTGCTCATCTGCGTCGTCGTCGTGCCAATGTTAAAGAATACGTTGCTAGCTAATCGAAAGACGTAGCATTGCTACCTCTTGAATGAATCATGGCAACGCGCCTCCTGAATTCAGGGGGCGATTTTTTTATGAGGAGAACACAGAACACAGAACTCAGAACACAGAACTTAACAATGACCTCCACAGATGAATCCACTTGCTGTGTGAGCTTATATCAAGCCTGGTACAGTGGGACGCTCGTTAAGTCTGAACTTAAGACAAGAGAATTTTTGAGGGTTATCTTTAAAAATTCCCAAGTTCTTCACAATTGCAGCTTAAAGTTAAACCAGCTGAGTATTGAAGTGCTTTCTTGGTCATGCGTTACCATTTTCCCCTACTTCCCTATATTCACGTGATCTTTGCCAAAATTTCTGGACGAAATCCGGAATGAACAGAATTGCTTGTGTAGTTTAGCTTGTTCATACATTAGAGAGATGACTCTAGGAAAAAGGTGTCAATTGTTTTTGAAATTAAATAATGAAAAAGAAAAATACTAAAAATTAGATTTTCATTTTTTATTTTTCATTTTTCCAAACAATCATCCTATGGGGTGAACCTAATGGGTGAAGCGCGAATAGACCGAATAATGGTAGGTTAAGATCATCGCCGAAAATTCAATGAAAAATTTATTTGTTGGCAAAGATTTCTCCAGACAATATAAATCAAACCATTGACGGAGCCTTTATATATCAATACTTCAGTAAGTTGTAAGTAAGTTGTAGAAAACCCAGATAATTTTTTTACAGGAGTAGTAGGGTGGCTAACAACATCAAAAAGTTTGTTTCCTCAAGTTTATTAGGAATCCCCTTTGTAGGCGGACTTCTCATCCTTGGTTTTGTTGCTAATTTTCCGAAACCAGTACTCAGTAACCAAACTGCATACGTTGATCCATCCACGGTGTCCTCTACAGATTCTCAGTTACCAACTTACACTTGGTTGCAAAGTCATCCTTCGCCTGCTTCAGAATTCAGTGGGGACAAGCAAGCCCGTTTGCGCAAAGCACTGACAAAATCAGTGAGTGTTCTAGGTCATGTCACTCAACCAAATATCACTCAACCAAATAATTTAGAAATGGTCTCTACAACAACCACAGCAAAGGTTGTAGAACCCCAAACATCTGCCAAAAAAGCCACAGCTGCGGCTACAGGAGCTAAATTTCCCCAACAAGATGGTGTTTACCTTTATGGTCAATCGCCAAAATCAGGTGAACTCGGGCAGGGCTATATCATATTTGAGAAACGGCAGAGCAAAGTGATTGGTGCGCTCTATATGCCAAGCTCTGAGTTTAGTTGTTTTAATGGGACACTCCAGTCTTCAGGACAGTTGGCAATGACGGTAACAGGTTATCCTGGTGATAAAAGCCCTACTCAGGTAGCGACAAACAATACATTGCCTCGGGTTATGGATGATGAGTCCAGTAATTATGCCCACTCTGTCACGCTGCAAGATTATTATCCGGTCAATGGAATCGCTAGCAGCGATCGCCAAGTTTTACAAATGTGTCAAAGCGGTATCAGTCAGTAGGAAATCAAAAATAACCGACAATTTGCAATACACAAATTGACACGTTTGTCAATATTCAATTCCTGGTTGCGCCTTAATGCCTTGATCGCGGAACGGATGCTTAATGAGAGACATTTCTGTCACCAAGTCGGCTTGTTCAATCAATGCCGTGGGAGCACCTCTGCCCGTGAGAATAACATGATTGTCAGGTGGCTTTTGAGCCAACCCGGCTAAAACTTCTTCAACTCCTAAATAACCAAGTTTAAGAGCTATATTAATTTCATCCAACAGCACCAGCTTGAAATCTGGGTTGCGGATATATTCTAATCCTTTTTGCCAAGCTTCGACAGCTTTTTCAATATCGCGATCGCGGTCTTGGGTTTCCCAAGTGAAGCCTTCGCCCATAGCATGAAATTCTAATAAATCATCTTGCCAAATACTGAAAACTCTTTTTTCCGCAGGTTCCCAAGCTCCTTTGATAAATTGAATAATCGCGACTTTATAACCATGACCAAGCGCACGCAACACCATTCCTAGCGCCGCCGTGGTTTTTCCCTTGCCATTACCAGTATTTACGATAATTAACCCTTTTTCAGTAGAGGCATTAGTAACTCGCACCTCCTGCACTTGTTTGCGTCGCTCCATCTTTTTGCGGTACTGTTCTGACGTCAGGGAGGAATTCTCCCCAACAGCTACATCACTAGTGGTTGCCCAAGTTTCATCGGTTTGCATGGCGCTGGCATTGAATTCAGTGTCATTACTACTAGGATGAACCAAAACAGTCAATTTGAAGCAAGCGAACTCAATTGCGCGAAACAGAATTTCTGTTATTCAAGGCGATATGACTTAGCTACAGGTAGATGCTATTGTGAACAATCGCTACAGGAAAAACTAAACTAAACAGTTTAGTTTAGTTTACATTTGATTGCAGCTTCCGTTACACTACCCAAGGCATTCCCTTAAATTCACTGATAGAAATGTTAATTATATAACAAAAAAATCTCAAAATTTGGTACTATGACCAGTGAAAAATTTGTCACACAGCAACCTCAGTAGTATCAGAAAAAATATATATAAAAAATTTTGATAAACAACGTCAGGTGCTGAAAAAGCACGAATTGAAGGGAATATCAAATTTTTATGAAATTAAGTGTGATCGTACCCTGTTTCAATGCTGCGGATACCATCGCTTTTCAATTGGAGGCGTTGGCTAAGCAGCAATGCTCCGATCCATGGGAGATTGTTGTTGCCGACAACGGCTCAACTGATGACACAGTGGCGATCATCAAACAATATCAGCACCGCATACCTCATCTTCGTTTTGTCGAAGCATCTGCTCGCAGAGGTTCTGCCCACGCGCGCAACGTTGGTGCAAATGTTGCCAAGGGTGTTGCCTTTGCATTCTGCGATGCTGACGACGAAGTTGCCCCAGGATGGGTAGCAGCTATGATTGAAGCACTCTCCAAACACGACTTAGTTGCAGGTTGCAACGAGTACTCGAAACTGAATCAACCGTGGGTCATTGAGTGCTGTGCATACGCAGAGGGCAATGGAGTTAACAAACATCCATATTTTCCATATGCAGGTGCCAGTAATCTTGGTGTCAAGCGTTCAGTCCATGAAATGGTCGGTGGTTTCGATGAAACAATGCTCTCACTCCAAGACGTTGACTACTGCTGGAGGATTCAAGAGGCAGGGAAAACACTTGACTCTGCAAAAGATGCACTCGTTCATTTCCGGTTTCGCAACACCATTGAAGGTTTGTACCGTCGATCTTGGAAATTAGCTTGTTACGACGTTTTGCTACATAAAAAGCATCAACAAGTGGGTATGCCTAAGTTGATCAAATGGCAGGGGTTTGTCAAAGACGCAGTCATTCTTGCTTTGAAATTTATGCTGAGAGTTCGTGATAGAGAAAGTTTAGTGAGGTGGTTATTAAATTTTGCCTGGTTTGCAGGACATTTGCACGGTTGCATAAAGTATAAGTATCTTCCCTAATCAACCTACCATCTCTGGTCTAGGAGATATGATCAACCAAAACACTTAAGAATGCAACGACGGCTGATTTATGGAAAATAGAGCTTCCGTTATCCAAGACGATATTACTCAACTACAGGTAGATGCTATTGTGAATGCTGCCAACAGCACCCTGTTAGGAGGAGGCGGTGTAGATGGCGCGATACATCGTGCCGCCGGACCAGAACTTTTGGAAGAGTGTCGCAAGTTACACGGATGCGATACTGGGCAAGCAAAGATAACTTTTGGTTATAAACTTCCGGCAAAGTGGGTCATTCACACCGTTGGTCCTGTATGGGAAGGTGGGAATTCTGGTGAAGATGAGCTATTGGCACAGTGTTATCGCAACAGTCTAGCGTTAGCAGTGCAAAATGGCATAAAAACCATTGCTTTTCCAGCCATTAGCACAGGCGCTTATGGTTTTCCGCTTCACCGGGCTACTAAAATTGCTGTTAGTGAAGTTAATAAGTTTTTACAGAGCAATGATTCCCTAGAACAAGCCATTTTCGTTTGTTTTGGGCAAAACGCTTACAATTGCTACTTGCAGGTGATGCAAGAAATCACTCAAAGGTAGATACGATTGTATCCTGTCTGTTTATTCAGATTTGACATCTAGTCGTCCATAGAATACAAGTCTGGGGCTAACTAGAAAGTGATGCTCTCAGCGCTCACTGCAAGCAGTGACGGATGTCTAGTAAACTTATCAGTTATTTCTTTGGGGGCTACCAAAAAATGTCAAAACAGCTGGGTAAAAAAATCTCACCTGCACCGATGCCAACTGATATCGGCGTCGTCGATTTGATTGATAATTACTTCACCGCCTACAATTCAGCACGGTTACGGGAGATATGTCATCTCCTTAGTCGAGATGTCTTTAAGGAAGGCGTGACGGTAGGAGTCAGCCTTTCTGGTGCGATGACACCAGCAGGATACGGAGTTTCTGCACTGGCACCGTTAATCCGCAACGGATTTATTGACTGGATCATCAGCACTGGTGCTAACCTTTACCATGATATGCACTATGGGCTAGGTTTTGAACTGTTCGCTGGCAATCCGTTTTTGGATGATGTGAAGCTCCGCCAGCAAAGTACTATCCGTATTTATGACATTATCTTTGGCTATGATGTGCTGTTGGAAACAGATGCTTTCATCCGTAAAGTTTTGCAAGCAGAACCATTCCAAAAACGGATGGGAACTGCGGAATTTCATCATCTACTAGGCAAGTATGTCCGGGAAGTAGAAAAGCAACTGGGGGTTAAGCATTCCTGCCTGATCGCTACGGCTTATGAGTGTGGAGTCCCGATTTATACATCATCGCCGGGTGATAGTTCCATTGGTATGAACGTTGCCGCATTGTCGTTGGAAGGTTCCAAGCTAATCTTAGACCCTTCGATAGATGTCAACGAGACGGCAGCTATTGCCTACTCTGCGCGGGAGACAGGAGGCAAGAGTGCAGCTGTTATTATTGGTGGTGGCAGTCCGAAAAACTTTTTGCTACAAACACAACCGCAAATTCATGAAGTTTTGGGACTAGAAGAACGAGGACACGATTACTTTGTCCAGTTCACCGATGCCCGTCCAGATACTGGAGGGTTATCTGGAGCAACACCCTCGGAAGCTGTAAGTTGGGGTAAGATTGACCCAGATGAGTTACCCAGCACCATCGTTTGTTATACTGATAGCACAATTGCACTGCCGTTAGTCACAGCTTACGTTTTAAACCAAAGTCAGCCTCGTTCTTTGAAGCGGCTGTATGACAAGCGCGAACAGATGCTAGAAAAGCTGCGGACAGATTATTTAGCAGCTAAAACCCAATCAGTAGATGAAATACCAGCTGCTGTGACTGATGGCGGTTCTCCCCAAGAAGTCGCAACTTATCCTGTAGGCAGGTTGATTCCTAATACCGGAGGTGGGGAGTAGGGGAAGATGAGGGAGATAAGGGAGATAAGGGAGCAATATTCTCCTCATCACTTGCGACTGACTAACACATAAGTCGTCATCTTCCCTTTGCCTTTGATTTCGATTTCACCACGTTTTTCAAATAGGAATTCATCACGTAAACATTTGTAGGTAATTTCTGTGACTTGAATTTTGCCAGCCAAGCCCTGAGATTGCATACAGCTGGCAATTTTTACTGTGTCTCCCCAGAGGTCGTAGGTAAACTTTTTCATGCTAATGGCTTCCGCCGCCACCGGACCGCTATGAATGCCGATACGGATGCTAAAGTTTTTGTTATTTTCAGTATTGAACTGGGCGATCGCTGTTTGCATATCTAACGCCATCTGGGCGATCGCAAAGGTGCCAGTGTCCTCAAGGGCGATCGCTTGGGCGTGGTTTGGGTATCCCCTAGGCAGACCACCAACTACCATATAAGCATCACCGGTAGTCTTAATCTTCTCCAAACCATATCGCTCGGTAAGTTGGTCGAAAACTGAAAAAATTTTGTTGAGTATGTTGACTAATTGAACCGCTGTTATTTGAGAGGCGATTTCAGTAAGACCTACAATATCTGCAAACAGAACTGTGACATTAGCAAAGTCTTCTGCAATTGTACCTGCTTCTTCTTTCTGGCGGTTGAAGATTGCTTCTGGTAAAATATCCAACAAAACGCGTTCGGTTTCTTGCTGTTGATGGCGTAGTGCTTCCTCTGCTACAATGGAGTCAGTGATGTTACGAAAAATGCCGCGAGTGGCAACTGGTTTTCCTTCTACAAATTTACAATTAATATTCCCTTCGACAAAGATTTTTTGACCATCTTTAGAAACGAATACAGTTGTCAGTTGTTCGAGTTTTTCCCCTGACATCACGCGACAAAATAGTTCCCGAGATTCTTCTTGAAAATCGGGATGGATGATGTCAAACAAATTTATCTTGTGAATTTCAGCTTGAGTATATCCTAAAGTTTTAAGCCACGCTCGATTAACATATTCCAAACGACCATAGGGAGTCACAGACTGAATCAAGTCGTTAGCGTTTTCAAACAAATCTCGATACCGTTCTTCGCTTTCCAGTAGCGCTGACTCTGCTTGTTTGCGTTTGATAAATTGAGCAATTTGGCTACCTATAGAAACCATCATTTGCAGCAGGTCTGCATCTTTTGATTGTACATCCCGGCTCAAGAAAATCATCACGCCTAACATTTCATTGTCAGCCAAGATGGGAAAGCCAAATGCTGTATGCAATCCCGCTTCAACAGCGGCTTGCGATCGCCTCTCTGAGGCGGCTTCGTTGAAGCATCGCCCGTCAGCGCCCTGTTCCTTGCCCAATCGCTCAATATTAGTATGATTAGTATGATGTGATATATGACTCATCCAAACGGGCGATCGCGTCACCCAAATTTGACCAGGTAACCCTACACTAGGGGTATAAGTCGTTTGCCAAGTGATTGCTTTGAACTCTTGCGCAGCAAGTGTTCGACTCGACCAAATTTCCACACACCTGAGAACTGGATTGACACTGCATCGCTGCACCGATGCTTCTATATATTGATTTGATGTCCAAAGTTCTCCTAAATCCCATGCCAGGTTTTCACAAATTGCTTGTATAATCTTCGGAATCGCCTGCTTAACACTTTGAGACTTTGATAAGATACGGGTTATAGCATATTGTGCATTGTTACGTTGTTGTCTGCGCTGTCTGGCGGTAATATCTCGACCAATGTATACAATATCTTCTAACCCATCTATTTTTTTCTTAATAACTAAACAAGAAAAAGCAATCAGTATTTTTTCTTTTGTTTTCTTGCAACAAACAATTTCTCTCTTTTGAAAACTTTTTTTATATAAAGAAACCTGTTGGAAAGCTGGTTCCCAAATTTTATTCTGTTCAAATATTAAATCAATCGGTTGATTTATTAATTCTTCTTCACTATAACCAAATAATTCTAATGCTGCAGTATTGACTTTCTTTATTTCGCCTAACTTAGTCGTTATTAGTAAGGCATCTGCCATTGAGCTAATAACTTTTTCGATGTAGTTTTTATATGCTGCTAAAACACTATATAGTAACTTCGCATCATTTATTCTCTGAGATAATCTTTGCTTTAAAATCATCTTTTTTGCTACATTCTCAAAAATAACCATTCATCTCTTGTCAGATTTTTCCCCTGAAGTCTTTAATAATATAGATAAAAATATAAATAGCATTGGTTTCCAGAATCTCGTCCAATTGCTTTGAATCTAAATATTTGTTGCTCTCCTTTATAGATTTAAGGATATCTTCAATTCCTATAAATTCAGGAAAACTTAGGTTTAACTCTTTCGCCCCTGCTCGTCTGCCCCCTGCTCTCCTGGCTCTTCGGTCAATAATTACCTATTGGCAAACGATGAATTAGATTGGTGTTGATGACTCTAAATTCAGAACATCTGCGATTTTTCAGAACTCGTGAACATGATTTTAGGGTTTGACTGCTGTTATCGACAATTTGTACCACTAAATATATATTCACTCATAAATGTTTATTTAAAAATATCTCTTGTGAAGGATTTACCTTTTTCAAAAATCACTATAATTACCTGTCTCAGGGTTTCACGAAAATTACTCAAACACGACCGCCGCTACATTAATCCTCTCCAAAACAGGACTTCCTTGGCTTTAAAGGCGGGTTTTTCTGTCAATAAGGACTATTGAAGAAGAACACATAGGTCAGAACGCAGAACTCAGAATCAATTGAATCGGTGCAGCACCTAACCAATTGTAGACACCGTGTTAACTGTCGTTATTTAAACCCCTTTCTGGAGTCACCCAGTCGTACAGAAGTTCATTCTGACTTCTGACTCCTGAGTTCTGAGTTCTTTTTGTTAATTAAGAATTACTGCCTTTTTTGCCCCCATCACAGATATCTGTGGGTGCCGTAATTGTACTTGTGGGGGATGTTGTCCTGTTTTGTCATGGTTTACCGCAACCAAGCTCCCAGGGGGTTTTCTATGAGTAGATAGGTCAGTTGCAGGTCAAGAGTGAGCTTTCCTCAGTCCAGGGGTTTCTTGGGCAGAAAATCTGATGGAGAACCCGGAGTCAAGACCATTTGGAGAGGTTTACGACGATTACATGATATCGCCTTAACCTGGAAACTACTCGAGTGTGATTCCCCATCAGCTTTTAGTGTTAACGTTAGCGTAAGCACAAAGCGTGCCGTATCTCCTCCGGAGACGCTTCGCGTTAGCCGTAAGGCGTGCGCTTTGCGCATACGGCGGTAGCCGTGGCCGTACCCACTAGGCATCGCGCAGCGTGTCGCGATCGCGACTTAGCTCGTTGCTTTAGGAGGCGAGCCTGTGACAATCTCCCCTTAAACACGTTTTTGCTTTTCTGTCAAGGCGTTTAATTTTACCAATATCGACTATTATTGTGTTGTCAAACTTACAGCAATGTTAAGAAAGATCCGGGCAATGCATAGCCGATGCCTTGGAGAGGGGATGGGGGTGAGGTGATACGCGTGAAGGCAGTTGAGTATAAATCTAAACAGAAGCTTTCAACTGTTCCTCAGAAACCCAAGCACCGTGGAACCCATATGGTACTCGCTGGGGAATTAACACCCGCGCTACTGGTTCACCTGTGATATCCTGAGCATTCACGACTACGAGTTCAGAAGTCTCCTCTACAGTATCGTAAACGAAAGTCACCAGCCAGCCATCATCTTCATCCTTAGCACCAGGACGCGGTACAAATACAGCTTCACCGCCATAGCGCCCTCTTCCAAATGCATGAGTTTCGGACTTGCCAGCGCTGAGGTCGTACTTGATGATACCCTCGAACAAAGGCATGGAACCTTTCGCCGCTTTGGCAGTGTATCCGTATCGGGTTTTTTGCCCTAACAGATTTTCATTGATACGGGGAAATTCAGAGGCGATATCATCCAGCATCTCTTCGCTGACTTTGCCCGTTTTCACGTTAAACCGCCAACGATGCAGGCGGGGGATATCTGCTTGCGAATCGATGTGTGTGTCTTGCGGCACATCCAAGACAGTGGTAGAATTCATGCGACAAGCAATCAGCACGACCTCGTCTCCTTCTTCGTAGGCATTGAGAGTGTGGAAGATATAGCAAGCGGGGCTCTCAAACCAGCGAATGTTACTGTTATTACCGTAACGGGGAACAATACCAAAGCGACTGGGTTTGTCGCGCTCAAACTTCATCATTGGTTCGCCCCGTTTCATCCTTTCCTTACTGAAAGTCAGCGGCAAATCCATAAAAATTGTGTAGTCTTCAGTGATGGCAAAATCGTGCATCATCACCGCCATTGGTATATCAATAGGTTCCGTCTGCAAAAGTTCGCCTTCTGGTGAAACCACGCTGTATTGCACGTATGGTGGTGCGAAACCGTAACCGAAGAACATCATCTCACCCGTCACTGGGTCTACCTTGGGATGAGCAGTCACCGCCGAAATGAGCTTGCCATTGTAGGTATATTCACCAATAGTCTTTAACTCAGGAACCCTAATTGCGTGAGGTGCACCCCCCTCCCACAGCGCTAAGAGTTGACCTGCATGCCATACAAGAGCTGTGTTAGCCGGATTCTTCATTGGTTTAGGAAGACTGTTTTTTTGGGGCGGTTCTAGTAAGCCAGTCCAAACAGCTTTACTTACTTCGTTCTCGATTTTCCAAGCTTTTGTCCGCACATACCGATTGCGATAGGTAGCTTTGCCGTTGCTAATTCGTACCCCATGCAACATCCCATCGCCATCAAACCAATGATACTTTCCGATGGGTGTCCATTGCGGATTAGGACCATTGCGCACGAACATTCCTGATAAGTCGGGAGGTAGTTCACCTATGACTTCCAGAGTGTTAACGGTGCTTTCTTCACGCACTGGCGCAAAGTTACCATCGAGATAAGGATTGACTTTTGTTGTTGCCATGATTCCTGTCCGAAGCTGAAATGACTATATTATCGGCACTTCGTTATATTAGCCATAGCCCTTACTATAGATAACAATTACAGGAATTTGAACTAGGAATAGTACATGGGAGTACAAGCGCGACGGGCGTGGGAGACTGATGTACAGACGCTTTCATCTCTAGCGCGTCTCTACAATGACTAGTGACCAATCAAAAATCCTAATTGATATGAGTCTAACTCTTTATTTCCTCCGTCATGGACAGACACAATACAGCCGTAATAATTTCTTCTGTGGTTCGATAGATCCAGAACTTACGCCAGATGGTTTGGAGATGGCTAAGGCTTTTGCTGCTGCATACAGTTCTACCCCCTGGAGTGCAATTTTTTGCAGTCCAATGAAGCGAACGATCGCCACAGCAAAACCTTTGTATGAAGCAATCGGGATGCAACCAGAACTCCGGGATGGCTTGAAGGAAATCAACTATGGCAAATGGGAAGGCAAAACACCAGAGACGGTGAACCTGGAATTTCATGATGATTATATTCGCTGGTTGGCAGATCCGGCTTGGTATGCGCCTACGGGTGGGGAAATGGCAATTGCGATCGCATCTCGTGCTACGCAGGTGATTGAAGAAATCAAGCAACTTTACAGTAGTGGGAATGTTTTAATTGTTTCCCACAAAGCAACCATCAGGATTATGCTATGCAGTTTGTTGGGAATTGATGTGGGACGCTTTCGCTACCGATTGGGATGCCCAGTAGGGTCTGTAAGTATTGTAGAATTTGGCTCACATGGTCCTCTACTCAAGGCGTTGGCTGACCGTACTCATTTTAATGAGCGGTTGCGTAATTTACCAGGAACTTAAGTGAGATATTGCAGGCATCTTGCCTGCCCCACAAGAGGCGTCCCCACCCCTGAAAGGGGATGGGCTTTCTGCTCTCAACACTGTAACGCCAATCATCAAGATACCGCGTAGAGGCAAGTACGCATGCTATTGCAACAATGGAGAGCGACTCAGAACGTTTTTGTTTGATTACCAACGCCTGAATCTCTCAATAGTACCTGTTGTTTCTTGGTTAAACACATGGCGATGCCTTTCTCGTAGTAAGCTGCTTCGTTAATGAAAACTGGATAGACTGTTGATTCTCCTTCATAAGCAATCTCCTTACCATCAAAGGTTAGGAAAATTGGATCACCTGGATTGAGAGGCTCATAGTCCCTAAACTGAAGCTGTTGGTGAATCATCGCCTGAATCTCTCCCTTCTCATTTCTGGGGTAATCGAGAGTTCCCACATATTCATACAAGGTGAGTGTGCTGTTAGTCTGTGGAACTGAACCTT
This sequence comes from Scytonema sp. HK-05, assembly GCF_002368235.1. GTDB lineage: Bacteria > Cyanobacteriota > Cyanobacteriia > Cyanobacteriales > Nostocaceae > Kalymmatonema. The sequence continues at coordinate 8,732,578 of NZ_AP018194.1, forward strand.
TGTTGTATCCTTCTATGTAGTCCAAGATGACAGAAACCAGTTTCTCCGTTTTCGCAAACAAGTCTGCATTCAAGACACCCTGAGCCACAGGACCCACTTCAATGACAAAACCTAATTCGCATAGGGATCTCAGAAGGGCGCTTTCTTGGTCGGGTGGTGTCGAACAAATCTTTATCAAGGGATTCATCGAGCTTAGATACGCAGCTAATCGCAGACTGAAGGGATGCTGGTTCTCCAGCATGATACTCAACCCCATGTTTGCAGTTGTGGTATGCAAATCCAAAATCACATCCACTTGGGATTTGCCTTTCGGTCCGAGTATTTGGTCGATCGCTTTTGCCCTCATCTGTTCATAGCCACAGAGTGTTGGATCGAGCAGATCTTGACTTTTGAAGCAACGATTCAAGTCCTTGTCAATGTAGCGCCTCTTTTCCTCAAAGGCTTTGGGATTGGCTAATAACGTCAAAGTTTCAAAGCTAGAGCGCTGAATCTGATGGGGAAACTGGTCAAATTTTTTAATCAGGTATGTTCCTGTGAACTCATTTCCGTGGGTTCCGCCAACGATCGCAACCCGATTGATTTGGTTCATATGATAACTCCTTACAAGGTAACACGGAAATTGATGGTAGGCACTAAACACCTCCAGATTGCCAGTTACCTGCTGCTGATTGACCTTCTTCTCACGGACACTTTCTACAATGGAGGGAACCCCCGCACACAAGTCTCCTCCTCTAGGTCCTCCATTTCTCACAAATCAAATAGGACTGCTATAGATTAAATTTAAAAGATTTAGTTTGAACCTCTATTTTTTTTGAGCTTTCGGCGTTTCGAGAACATGATCAATTAATGCTTTCGCCCAGTCGATTCCTTTCTCTTTGGTTTTGTGCCAGTCACTACCAAGGCAGGGATAGCCATACCGTACTGCTTTATTAGTGCCATACACAATGAAAAACCATTCATTATGTTTTTTATGGTAGTTATAAAAAATTTTGTATTTTCGATGGGTAACAAAAGTGTCACCGTAGGGTGAAACGTTCTCACTAAGTTCTCTCATAATTCCTCCTGAGTTGCTGTTTTCAAGCGCACCTGTAAACCGCTTTAGCCAAGCGGCGCATACTCCGCATTTGACACAAAAAAGGCATAACGCCTCTAGACAGATGTATACAAATAATATGGTGTTATTCTCATTCCAAAAGAACCTTGCAATAATTTTAAGAAAAAACTTTTTACTTTATTCTTAGACTCAAGATTTGATGTTAGTGTTGTATTTCAGACTTTACCGTTGTTAACAGGCGCATCGTTTTCACCTTAGGGATGAATTAAGCTTAAGCTTGCAGTACAAAAGGAATGAATTAAAGTTAAGTTTGTAAGTAATCATGTATACAAATCAAATTTTTATGAGGTTCCCTCCCTACATCCGCTCAGATGTGCTGATAAACTAGGCTTGACTCGCTACAAATTTCGCCAGACTTTCAGCAAACATAGCCTTACATCCCCACGCCCGTTGACGGATGGGGAATTACGGCGAAAAGTTAAACTTGAGCTAGTTAACCGCACACCATACAGAAGTAGCATCACACCACCGAAAAGCAGCAGCAAAACGCTAGTGCGATCGTGAGTGTTGACCATAAGCTACTTAAACTACGGTAAATCGGGCTGCTTACTAAAAATTAACTATAAGTTAAAATTAAATTAAAGTTAACAATAAATAGTTCCGTATGCTCAAATTCTCTGTCAACAAGAGGTAGTGTTACGTTTCGTGTTACCAGAGGCAAAAGTTGTACGAAGTATGCATTTCATGGCACGAACCCTGCCTCATATATGACCTTTCAAATGTCTAAGAAGTTATTTTTACCAAAAATTTTGGTAAAATATGCTTTGATGACAATTATACGTAATTTTGAAAATTTTTTGTAAAAAAACATACTTTAATTAAGGTTAGATTAAATATCTTTAACAAAAAATTCTTTATTAGGGGTGAGTTATGAGCCAGCCAGATCAGGGAGACAAAGACAGCTTTTTGTACCCTCATAGTCGCTATTACGGTCAAGTTAAGCCACAAAACCTGTTGTTTAACGCCAATCTGCAAGAATTTGCTCAAAAAGTTGGCTATATCACCAATTTAGAAACTTCTGGAAAAATCTCTCCTGAACAAGCCTATGAGCAAATTAAGGCGCTCTGGAAACAGTTAAAACGTAGCAAAAAGGAACTAGGGATTGGCGATGAGCCGCCAAACGAACCAGAGCCACCACCGGATGCAACTTAAGCTTAATCAGAGTCCAATAGGAGTACTTCAAACTCTTTTGGAGTTAGCGATACCACTATACTTTCAGAATCATTTTTAGAATCTACTCGAATCAACCAGCGATCGCTAGACTGACCACTAGAGAGTAGTTCTCGACCACAAATAACTCCAACTTTTCCAGCTACGTATGCTGGACGAAGAATTAAAACTTTGTCTCCTACTTTGGGGTCAATAGCGCTCCTCAACCGAAACTTTCAAGAATGAAACTACGTAAGTGAAATCCGAGGTAATTTATAACCTGCTCTTAATCTTAGCCAAAAACGCGTCTATTTTCTCATGGACGGATTTAGAATGGACTCAAAAGCTTTGTCCTTGTCCTTTGAACAGGACTTTCGCTAACAAGAAGTGGAAATTTCTTTCCTAGCTTTGTCAATGCAGGTGCATGATATTGATATCATACCCAACGAACCAAGACCAATGCAGATTACTCAGTGTCTCCACACAGCCATTCTTGTCACTGACCTAGAACGCGCCGAACATTTCTATGGAAAGGTGCTAGGATTGCCGAAAATACAACGCTCCCTGAAATACCCTGGCGCTTGGTATCAAGTTGGAAACTATCAAATTCACCTGATAGCCGCCGTTCGAGTTCCTACCGAAGACCAAAACGAAAAATGGGGACGCAACCCCCACATCGCCTTGTGCGTTGCTGACTTAGACGCAGCCAAACAACAACTCCTAGATCATAATTGCCTTATTCAACCCAGCGCCTCCGGACGCCCAGCCCTCTTCACCAAAGACCCAGATGGCAATGTTATAGAACTGATTGACACTCCTCAGCCTGAAGGCATGAGGATTCTTCTCTCACGGGATCTTATCTAGACTAGCATTGCTACTAGCCCCCGACAGAACTCCTCCAGAAGCAATTTGCAACCCCACTGGCTGTCCGACAGCGAGGACACCACGATTTCTAATTACTTGTGCTGCGGCGACATCCCTATAGGTGGTGTAGTTACACACATTGCAGCGATGGATTCTTTCACTCAAGTCTTTTTTGCCTGTATGCGTACCGCAGTTAGGACAAATTTGACTTGTGTAGTCTTTATTGACTTTAAGAAAAAAGACATCGCGCTTCCAACAGATATAAGACAAAATATTGAAAAATTGTCCGTAGGCAGCATCAAGTGTGTGCTTTCCAAATAGCCCTTTTGCCCAAGCTTTAAAGTTGATGTCTTCAACAAATATTGCTCCGGCATTATCGCATAAACGATGGGCTAATTTGAAATGCCAATCTTTTCGGGTATCATTAATTCTTTGATGAACTCTAGCTATTTTCCTCTGGAGTTTTAGCCAATTACTAGAACCTTTTTTCTTGTGCTTTAGTCTTCGTTGCAGTAATTTCAACTTGCGGTGAAGTGCGTTAAAAAATCGCGGTCTAGAAACTAATTCCCCATCTGAAGTAGCCAAGTATTTGTCTAGTCCGATATCTACTCCTAGCGGGTGTCCTGAGAATGGCACATCAGGTACTTGTACACCTAGTTGATAAGTGAGCATAACAAAATAGCCACTTGCTCTCTTGACTACCCTAATCTGCTTGAAGATAAAGCCAAGAGGCAGTGGACGAGACATTTTCATCTTTACCCAACCAATCTTTGGTAGCTTGACTCTTCCTGATTCAACAGCACTCTGTTTAACATCTGGATAGACAAAAGAGCGCATTTTCTTTTTGAATCTAGGAAAGCCATGTCCACGTTCCCACATTGATACGAAAGCAGCTTCTAATTGTCTTAAAGTCTGCTGCAAAACGTGAATATGTGGCTCTGTGAGTTCCTCGATATTTTTCTTCGCTGCCGTTAAAGATTTACATTGACTGTAATAGGTTGGTCGCGATGCATCCGCTGGAAGTATATATTCGGAAACTAGACTACAAGCATTAACAGCAGACTTGCGAGAATTGACCCAATCCTTACGTTCTCGCAAAGCAAAGTTGTAGACCTTCTTGCACACGGATAACCATGCCTCGAAAGTCTTAACTTGTTGCGCTGTTGGTTTAAGTTTGTACTCGTAGTTTACTGTTATACTCATGGAGTTACTATAACATAATGAACAAACGCTGCTGCATTTATTCATAATTTTTAGAACAAAGAAAAAGCCGCCCTCCACTATCGTTAAAGGGCGGGGCTTGTATCCCATTATTTCCGGTCAGCAATGAGAAGCCCAGATGAGGCAGATGAGGTAGAAAGATAAATTTTTTCCTAACTCTGCTTTCTTTATTGCCTCTTGCGGTTCAAATTCCAAAACAAGTGCGTTACACTCCTCTCAAATCTTACCTTTGCGTTCTTCGCGTCTTGGCGGTTCGTTAATGAAAATCTTCGCCTACACCTACAGCGATCCCCTACTAGAACCCACTCCTGATCCCACAACTTGGGAATGGGAGTTAGACGGTATTTACCAAGACTTAGGCAAACGCTCTCAACTACAAAAATTATTCAACGACTGTAAAACCGAACCACCAAATTGTCTCCTCATCCGCCGCTTAGAAGAATTGGGGGATACTCTAGAGGAAGTGAGTTCGCGCCTTGCAGAACTGGAAGTCATGGGAATAACACTCATTGCTGTTGAGCAAGACTACAATTCTTCCCAAGATAGTCCCAACCTCCGCGCCGAATTGCTGAAATTACTGTACGAAATTCAGCATCAACAACGTAGCCGCCGCATCCGCCAAGGACATGCCCGTAACCGTTTGGATGCTGCACCACCACCTGGTAAAGCGCCCTACGGCTACCGTCGAGGCAAAGGAAAATATATCATCGATCGCACGACTTCCCCAGTCGTCAAAGATTTTTTTGAACACTTCTTACTCTATGGTTCTCTGCGAGGATCTGTCCGTCACCTAGTGAAAAAATACGGCAAGAAAATTTCTGTCACCACCGGACGTCGTTGGTTGACAAATCCCGTCTATCGCGGTGATACAGCTTATCAAAACGGAGAAATCATTTCCAATACTCATGCTCCTATTATTACCAGGGAAGAAGCTGCCCAAGTTGATAGACTGTTGCGCCGCAACAGGCGTTTACCACCTCGGACAGCTAGCGCACCGCGTTCTCTGGCTGGGTTGGTTGTCTGTAACGAGTGCCAATCTCACATGAGCGTGACTCGTGTGACTATGCGCAAGCAAGAGAAAGAGTATCTTTATTTACGTCCTATTAGCTGCCCCAAACACCCCAAGTGTCGCGCCCTTCCCTATCAAGAAGTTTTAGAACAGACAATCCAAACGGTTTGCCGTGACTTACCCCTTGCTGTGGCGCTTATGAATTTCCCTCAGTTGGATGCAGTCAAAAATAGCTTAAATGAAGCTATTTCCCGCCAGCAAGAGGTACTCAATCAGTTACCCTCTTTGTTGGAAACTGGAGTGTTGGATGTGGAAACAGCAAAGTTAAGAGCATACAAAATCCGCACAGAAATGTCTGCACTCCAAGCAAAACTAGCAACTTTACCACCAGTTAATTTGCGTTCTGTTGCCCAAGCTGTTTCCATTCCGCAATTTTGGTTAGACTTGTCTGAAGCAGAGCGACGATTTTACTTTCGAGAATTTATTAGGCAAATTGAGATTATTCGTCAGGATAAAGAGTGGGAATTGCGAGTTATTTTTATTTTTTAAAATTTTAAAACGAACTTGAACGACAGGCTTTAACTCAATATGTAGCCAGGGTTAGCTGCTGACTTGAAGAAACCACCTTTTTTAGTGGTGATATCAAATCTGGTACTTACTATAGCGCTTCTCATTTAAATGAAGTAATTATTTATCTGTTTTATCTGTTTCATCTGTGTCCATCTGTGTCTATCTGTGGTTCATTATTTCTTTGGTGTATTTTACAACGGGTTGTAAATCGCTATAATCCATACCTCACGGAGGTTGCGCTACCCCTCCTTTGTAAGGACAGGGGTAGGGGTAAAGTTTCGCGGATACGATAAGTAAACAAATAGATTTCATATGACTTATCTAATTTTTTGATTTTTGATATTAAGGCTTGTATAAAATACAAAATACTGTAGACTAATTAAGTGTAAATGCTGATGAAAAACATGGTTCATGAGTTATACTTAATTTTTCTCTGCACCCTTTGTTTCTAGGTTTTTCTTTTTGTGTAAAAATCTGCTTTTTAAGATTGGTGCAAGATGTCAGTTATCAGGAGATCGCAATGGTAAATAATGAAATAAATATCGCGGCTACTTTAGTTTCCCAAAATTTTTGGGCAAAATATTTTTTCATCACTTATCAATACTTAAAGAAACGGCTAGAAAATCCGGAATGGTTTTTGATGGTTATAATGAGTCGATTTAAGGCTGTGCCGCTTTTGAAAAGCTTCTTTGTTCAACCCCAGAGAATTGAAATAAATCAGGCAACACGTTCTTTATTTGATATTGAAGTAGATGATGTCGTTGAATCTTTGAAAAAAGATAGTTTTTCCCTTGGGCTGAATTTGCCGCAAAGCATTCTACAAGAAATACTACAATTTGCAAGCACTACAAATTGTTATGGTGATGGCGAACACCACCTTGGCTTTTATTACACTGAAAAAGAAAAAGCAGAATCTAAGTGTGGGAGAACTTTTAAACGTGGTGACTATTTCAATAGTAATTTGCTTTGTCCAGCTATCAAAAAACTTGGAAGTGACCCAAAGTTATTGGAGATTGCCGCTAAATATTTAGGCGGTACTCCCGTGCATACCGGAAGTCGTCTTTGGTGGTTGTTTTCGCTGAAAGAACAAGAGCAGCACCTTCTTTTAGAGAAAATGAGGTTTCTTTCATTACAAGGAAGTACCAGAGAAGGAGCTTATTTTTTTCATTACGACCTTGATGACTATCAATTTTTAAAATTTTTCTTTTACCTGACAGATGTAGATGTATATAGTGGTGCTCACGTTTGTGTTCGTGGCAGCCACAAAAAGAAGAAGCTTGCTCATCTGCTGTCATTTTTTAGACGAAGTTCCGATGAAGAGATTGCTGACTATTATGGTGCTGAAAATGTACTACCTATCTGTGGAGAAGCTGGTTTTGGATTCGCAGAAGATACTTTTTGTTTTCATAAGGCAATGATACCAACTCGTAAAGACCGTTTGATGTTACAAATACAATTTGCCCTAAAGGATTATGGAAACCATAACGATTTGGTAGAACCATCGGCACTAAAAAGATGTTTCTAACTGTCTCAAAAATCCCATTTTATGCTATTGAAGAATTCCCTACTCAATTTGCACTACGAAGCACCGCATAACAATAGTGCATTACAGATTAACAGACCCTACTTTTCTCTAAGAGAATTTTGTCGCATTTAAAACTATTAACGACTTGGCTAGATTCTTGTTCTCATTGTTTAAAATAACTCGAATTTTTATTGATGAATGTACGAGAAATTTCATCTGGAGTGGACGACTGTTGCAATTGACTGATTTTTTTATTTCCGCTAATCGTTGTGTTTTAAAATTTTCTAGTCTTGATTAAGTTATTTTTAAGAATAAAATTAAGCTTAAATAAATATTAACCAAAGTACTATAGCAGTCCTATCTGATTTACCAAAAAAAGAACTCAGAACACAGTTGTCAGAACTCAAAATAAAAAACGCGCATGCGCCCTTCAGTATAAGTTCTCTACAACTGGGTGGAGAGTATTGGTATAAGGAAATATGTATAGAATTCCTATTTTATTTTTGAAAGACACGTAGGGTGGGCAATGCCTACCTATCTGGGTTATATCTCGGTTTTGGTGAGCATTGCCCACCCGAAAGATACTTAGATTTTTTCAAAAATAAAACCAAATTGCTATATTTCTTCATGGATATATATTTCTTCATAGATAAAAAAAGAATTCTTTCCTTGCCAAATAGAACATATTTTATTTGTGGGGACCCAACTGTGTTCTGCGTTCTACATTCTGTGTTCTTCTTAAAGCAGGAATTCAGTCGTCATTCGTCATTCGTCAGAAGTAAAAAGGGCTTTGGTCTGGCTTTGAGACAAGAGCATTGTACTTCATTTACTTGGAATGTGCTGTATGAGAATTATTAACTGTTAAGACGCTTAGACAAAGCAGCGGTGAGGCAGGCTAGAACACCAAGAAAAGAGACAACAGAGAATTTCACATAGCCTACGGCTGCCCAAGGGCTTATCATTTAGGATTGCTATACATGTAAGATATTAGCTAGATTCATGAAAATCTTATCCTGTGGTAACTTAATTGAAGATTTTAATAAGTAATAGTTTTAGCAGTTTGAGCAAAAAAAGAGGAAAAATATGTGAAAAAAAATTATTCCTTTACGAGAAAATGTAAGTTAATTTAAAATGAAGGGATTGTTTAAAAGATTCCTTGTTACAAGTGGCAACATTCGAGACTCCAGAGCGTCTGGAGTTTAATCGAACCAGCTAGCAGAACAAATATCCACCGAATATGCAAGAAGGAAGCTTTATTTGGGGTCGTCTAGAAAAACAGTATCGCACGGTTGATAAATGGATTGATTGGGTATGGGTGATAGTGCTGCTTTTGGCAGCAGTTTTACTCTTTACCATCAATCTTGGAGAATTGCCGCTGCGAGATTGGGATGAAGGTACTGTGGCACAAGTTGCACGAGAAATATGGCGTGCCCCAGCTGGTTCAATGCATTGGCTGTATCCGACGCTAGGGGGTGAACCATATTACAATAAGCCACCGCTCATACACTTGCTGATTGCTTGGGCTTACTCTTTGGGGGGAGTGCATGAGTGGACAACACGCTTACCCGGAGCAATGCTCACAGCTATCTGTGTGCCTTTACTGTATTACATTGGACGAGAAATATTTCGCCAACGTTGGGCAGCAATTTACAGCTCGTTGATTTACCTGACAATGCTACCCGTGGTGCGTCACGGGCGGTTAGCAATGTTGGATGGAGCAGCGGTGTGTTTTTTCATGGTTATGATATTGTGTTTGTTGCGATCGCGCCGCAATTTACGTTACTGCCTTGGTGTTGGCATCGGTTTTGGATTGATTTGCCTGACTAAGGGGATATTGGGCTTATTGTTGGGTGCGATCGCCCTTGTTTTTCTGTTTTGGGACACACCGCGACTCCTCACCAGTCGATATATGTGGACAGGAATGCTGCTTGGCATTACACCTGTTACTTTTTGGTATGGTGCTCAGTGGATTCACTATGGCTTTACCTTTACCAAAATCGGCATGATGGATCAATCGGTTAGCCGTGTTTGGAATTCAGTTGAGGGTCATTCTGGACCAGTGTGGTATTATCTGCTGGAGATTCTCAAATACACATGGCCCTGGTTGATTTTTTTGCCGTCAGGAATGCGCCTGTGTTGGGAAAATCGCAACCTGAGTTGGGCAAAACTTGTGCTGGTGTGGTGTTTGGTTTATCTGGTTGCTATTTCCTTAATGGGAACCAAACTTCCTTGGTATGTATTCCCAATTTACCCAGGCATAGCCTTAGCTTGTGGTGCCAAGGTTGCAGAAATCGAAAAAATGCCCTTACTGTCATCTTATCCTCGCTCTTTGGTAGTATCTTTTGCATTCCTGTCTATAGTGGCAACTGCTGGAAGCATTTACTACAGTTTAGTCAGTACAGCAAAATCTGACTTACAACTGATTTTTGCAGCAGTAGCGACGACAATGGGTTTAGCCGCTGTTTTGGCACAGCGAGGTGACGGGCAATTCCTCAAAGTTCTATTTTGGGGTAGTTATGTTTCGCTACTGTTGTTGATGAAATCTCATTACTGGGTTTGGGAACTCAACGAAGCTTATCCAGTCAAACCAGTTGCAGAGATGATCCACCGGGCAAACCCAACAGTAACCAAGATTTACACGTCTTTTCACTACCATCGTCCGTCGTTGGATTTTTATAGCGATCGCACCATTGTTCCCGCTTCTTTGACTGAACTACAGCATTCTTGGCTATCTGACGGACAACCGTACTTCCTGCTTGATGAACCTGCACTCAAAAACCTTAACCTGGAGTCGGTGAAGTTACTTGACCATGCTTTGGATTGGTCACTAGTTACAAAAAAAACTAAGTAATTCTACACATAGAAGGAATCAGTTAGTAGTTAGTGGTTAGGTAAACAACCAACAACTAATCACTAACAATTCCCAATTTCCAATTCTTAACGTTGCTTCTCTATTTTTGGCAAGCTTGGATAATCGTCGTAATCTGTAGCTTGTTGGGTTATACCAATCATACTTAAGACAATAGCACCTCCTACAACCAGAGCGACTACAGGGCGCTTGAGGATGACGAAATCCCGTAGAATCCTAGCTAAAGGTCGGCTTTGACGACGGAGTGCCGACGATATTATTATCTGTTTGTAGGTTACCGGATCGCGGACGTAATGACCGCTTTGACAAACGACTAACCTTTCCTGACAATACGGACAGGTAAACAACCCAATGCACGCCTTTACTGGCTTTGGTGTAGCATTTCTTTGGCAAATTGGGCAAGTCACATAATGATTATCAAAGGTGTGTGTATTCATCTACCTCGTCCGCCTAGTCCACTTACTTGCTCTATCTCAATAGCTACAGAGAATTTCCAAAGAGGGCACCCATGTAGATTACCGGTGTAGTCTGAAATCAGCCATGAATCACCGATATCGAAGGGCGGAAGCCCTTAAATTATTATTTATAGGGATGAAGCCGACGGGAAAGGTAGCCCGTAAGACTTATCCGTAAACTCCCGTTGCCGGGAAACCCCTTTCGGGTAAAGTTAGCAAGCGCCAAAGTTCAAGAGCGGTACTTTCCTACATACACTGCTTTATTCTCCGTAAGGCTGTTTAATATGTGAGGTTTCAGAGCTACAAACTGGCAAGCATTCGTAGGTGAGACTTTAACACTCCTCTTGAACGTAGTCCAGTTAAGGACTTAGGCTGGTCAGGTAGAGCGAAACGCAGACCCTATGCTTTTAGGCATGGGGTTGCTTCTCAACTAGAGAACCCTGACGCATACAGTGTTCATGTTTAGACAGGCAACAGCCTGTGCTACAAGCATGGCTCAATGGTTGCAACACGAGTATAGCTAGATTTTTGTGAGAATAACCAAGAAAGGATAAAGGATGAATGACTCCATACTTCAGTATATAGTTCATACCACCTACCGGGAATTCACCCTCAAGGCGTATATGTACTTTTGCCTTGGGTTCATACTTGATCATCACCTCCGGCAACCTGACGAACGGGCGTCTACACTCTTTAACCTTCAATGGGCTCCTCGCTACTCTAGATGACTGCTCAATAAAGACCATTAACCATCAATTCTTTCCCATTTAAGCATTGTCCCTACAAAAATTGTGAGCAATGGGAATATTTTTACCAAAGCTTTGTAAAGCTAGCATATGCAATGCACTTGTCTGGTTGCTAAATGATCACTCACAATGAAATGTAAGACATAAAAATTTAAATTTTTTATTAGATTTAATCCTCCAGTCAATGACGCTTGTGCCTGCAACTGAACTGAGGAAGGTGTTGGAACAACCTGCTTTTAGCACTCCTTCCGCCCGATTGACCCATCTGCTTAACCGTTTTCAACCATCCCCAGAAACCGTTGTGCTGCTTTTAGCCGTCCTTATAGGCGGTGGCAGTGGAATGGGTGTGGTTACTTTTCACTACTTGATCGAGCTGATTCACCACCTGATGCTGGAAAATTTTATGGGTGCGATTGGTGGTTGGGGCGCTTGGACTCTAGCCTGTGTGCCCATCCTTGGTGGATTAATCGTCGGGCTGATGCGCTGGCGCACCCAAGACTTTGGTCCAGAACTTTCATCTCTAATCGCTGCTTCTCAAGGAGGAGAGATCAAGCGACCATTACGACCAGTTACCAAGATGCTGGCAGCATCAGTGTCTTTGGGGAGTGGTGCTTCTTTAGGACCAGAGGGACCAAGTGTAGAAATTGGCGCAAATTTTGGTACACTGCTGTCTGTTGTTTTACAAGTCTCTCAAGAACGACGGCGGTTACTTTTAGCTGCTGGTGCTGCTGCTGGTTTGGCTGCTGGATTTAATGCCCCCATCGCCGGAGTTTTCTTTGCCTTAGAGGTGGTGTTAGGTGCTACATCCTTTGCCACTTCTGCGGTGAGTGTGGTGCTGCTTGCAGCGGTCGTCGCGGCATTAATTGCTCAAATTGGTTTGGGCGCACAGCCTGCCTTTGCCTTACCCGTTTACCAAGTCCGCAGTCTTCTGGAATTACCGCTTTATGTGGGCTTGGGTTTGGGAGCAAGTTTAGTGTCTCTGGCTTATACTCAATTGATTCGTTTAGCGAAAGCCTGTTTTAAAGGGCAAATACCTTATTTACAATGGTTAGGTCAAATACCAGAGCCTATTCATCCAATTATTGGCGGAACTATCGTTGGGATTGTTGCTTTATTCTTCCCCCAAATTTTGGGCATCGGGTATGGAACTGTGGAAGCGATGCTTCAAGATGTAAAGTTTTCTTTACACTTGTTGCTTGTGCTGCTCTTCGTGAAGCTATTTATGACTGCTATCAGTGCTGGTAGTGGTTTTGTTGGTGGTGTATTTGCACCAGCCATGTTTTTAGGTGCTTCTTTTGGATCAGCATATGCAAAAATTTTGGCGGGCATAGCACCTGCGTTCACAGAGTTTATGGCAGCACCTCCAGCTTACGCAATGGTAGGAATGGCAGCAGTTTTAGCTGCAAGTGTTAGAGCTCCATTAACAGCAATTTTGTTGCTATTTGAATTAACACGGGACTACCGGATTGTTTTACCGTTGATGACAGCGGTAGGTTTGAGTGTTTGGCTCATAGAACGAATCAAGCCAACTTCTAACTCTAATTCAAACCTACAACAAATCGGTCTTTCTGAGTTGAAAGACGAGCAAGCTGAAATTTTGCAGCAAATCTTGGTAGAAGATGCCATGTACTCTGCTCCGAAAAAGCTGCCAGCAACCATGAAGGTGATAGAAGCAGCTTTGGAAATGACAGCAAATCTTTGCCGCAGTGCTTTAGTTATTGATGAAGCAGGACGATTAATCGGTATCGTTTCTTTAGAAGATATCAACCGCGCCCTTTCTCTTAAAGAAAAATACCCAAATTCGTCAAGTGAAATCCAAGCTAATATACCCAATCAAACACTGATGGACGTTTGTACCAGTGATATTCTTTATGCATTCCAAGATGAACCTCTAGCTGAGGCTTTAGATCGGATGGCACTTAGAGGTTTGCATCAGTTACCAGTCGTCGCGCGAGACAACCAAGAACATATTTTAGGTTTACTAGAAAGGGAGCAAATTGCCTTAACCTGCAACATAGCTGTGACGCGCAGGGCAATTCGCCACTATTTACCAATGGACTTCTTGCCAAAGTCATCTATCCACAAGGAAAGTAGTCAGAACTCAGAACTCAAAATTCAGAATTGAGAATTTCTCCTGTGTTCTGGGTTCTGTGTTCTGTGTTCTTCCCTCACAAGCAATAAGATTGAGTGCAAAAGTGAGTGCACTCTTGTTTAATGGCTTGCAAAACAGGTGTAAGCATTTTGCAATAGCCAGCAGTCAAAAGTCATTAGTCAATAACCAAAGCAGTCTCATGACTAATAACTAATGACTAATGACTAATGACTAATGACTTTCTACACAGCAGCTTCCGCTAGCTCAGCATCTTCTCTTTCGTCTGAGTCTATTTGTCTCAAACGAATGTGCTTTTTGCCTAAAGTAATGATAAACTCATCTCCTGGTTTGAGGTTCATTTGTTTGGTATACGCTGAACCTATCAGTAAGTTACCATTTGACTGCACGCTAATTCTATAGCTTGCACTGCGTCCACCCCGCCCATTTGCACTAGGAGCGCTGTCTAACTGAATGCCCTCAGCATCAATGAGAGCATTTAAAAATTTCATCATGTTGACGCGCTCTATACCGTTTTTGGTTACGGTGTAGTAGCCACACTGTTTGGCTTTTTCTTCTTTGCTTAGGTTTTCTAGCTCTTTGACTTTTTTGAGCAGATCTTCACCGACTAGGGGTTCAATTTTTTTCAGTTTAGCCATCAACTTAATTCAAAAACGAATGGTCGAATACAATGAATCGATTTTATTTTAGCTGAGGTTATGCAAGTGCGAACGCCATCATTTATTTTTTATAGGCGTGTTATTGGCAAGTATATTACACCCAGAGAGCAGAATTTTGACTCGGATTAGCAATATTGCCAATAGAATATATTTTAAAGAAGACAGGCAATGGTGATAACTATAGTTTGTAACGAACATGAATGACCAAAAAAAGGATGAATGATAAAGGATGATGCATGAAGTAAGAGAAAACAAGTCCTCAATGGAACCGTGGAGAAAATCAAACAGCGCAGTCAGATGAATTTGAATCCCTCAAATTCATCTGACTGGGTACTTCATACTTGGCACTTCTGGCTTGGTGGTGACTGGTACACTTTATTTGTTTAAGTTTCATAAAGCATACCTAAAAACGTTACCTACTTGCTGAATTTGATCATTGGCATACAAAATGATAAGCAAAACTGATCCTTAATCATTTGTCATTTGTGAGCCAGCGCAGCCAAGGAGTGTTTCCAACTGCCACGGCGACTGGTGTAAGCGCAAAGCGCAGGCTCCGCCAAAGCGCAGTGTCTCCGGAGGAGATAGCCAAAGGGTCATTTGTCATTACAAAAGACAAAGCGGGAGCAAAATGAAACTAACAACTAGAGGACACTACAGTGTGAAAGCGTTGCTCGATTTGAGTTTACAGCCAGAGTACGGTCCTGCGTCCACCAAGGCAATAGCCTCTCGTCAAGATATTCCAGCTCCTTACCTAGAAAAACTGCTAATAGAAATGCGTCGTGCTGGGTTAGTCAAATCAATTCGCGGTAGCATCGGCGGATATCAGCTGGCACGAAAACCTGCAGAAATCTCTCTAGGAGAAATATTAGAAGCAGTTGGAGAAAGTATTGAACCTTTACCCCATCACCAAGCTTCCCCAACACAAGCAGAAGATTGGGTAACATTTAGCCTTTGGCAGAGGCTGCACCAAAAGCTTAAAGAAGCTTTATACAGTATTACCTTGGCAGATCTTTATTACGATGCTCGTAGTTGGCAAGCTTCTCTTGGGGAAGAAGCAAGTTTTATTGTTTAGTCATTAGTCATTAGTCATTATTAGCTTAAGACACATGACCTCTGCTGTTGTCTTGATCATTGCTGCCACTTTAGATTACTTAATTGGCGATCCGTGGGGTTGGCTTCATCCAGTGCAAGTTATGGGGTGGGTCATTTCTCGCTTTAGCAAATTTGCTCTCACATATTGTCATAATTCCCTAACACAGCGCTTAGCTGGAATTGCGTTAGGCATTATCCTAATAATTGGTAGCGGCTTTATCGGCTACCTACTCATTCAAAGTGCCAGATTGGTGCATCCGTTTTTGGGAGTAACATTAGAAATTATTCTCTTAGCTAGTTGTTTTGCTCTTAGAAGTTTGAGACTAGCCGCCCAAACAGTTTTACAACCATTAACAGCAGGACATCTTTTAGATGCCCGTTCTACTTTAAGTAACTACGTTGGGCGAGATACAGAAAATTTATCAGAACCAGAAATTTTACGAGCCGTTCTAGAAACAGTAACAGAAAATGCCACCGATGGAGTTATGGCTCCTCTTTTTTATGCAATTCTTGGTGCGTTTATTCCTGTTATCGGTCCAACTCCCCTAGCTTTAGCATACAAAGCTAGCAGTACTTTGGATTCAATGGTAGGCTACCGTGAAAAGCCCTATACATATTTAGGATGGTTTAGTGCGCGGTTGGAAGATTGTTTGACTTGGATTCCTTGTCGGTTAACCGTGATCACTCTGGCACTGTTGTCGGGCAAACCTTGGCACGTTTGGCGAATTTGCCGTCGAGATGCTGTTACTGACCCAAGTCCTAACTCTGGCTGGAGTGAGTGCGCTTATGCTGCTATTTTGGGTGTGCAGGTGGGAGGTACAAATTGGTATCGTGGGGTAGCAAAACAGAAACCACTGCTGGGAAACGCGACACATCCTATCACCCCAACTTGCATTGATCAAGCTTTGCAACTAACTCGATATTGCTTTTTTCTCTGGTTAGGGATTGCTATACCTCTATTACTACTTGCCTGAAACAAGTCATCATGGAAGTAGGGAATTGGGAAGATGAAAAAGATAAGGAAAATGAGGAGGATAAAGGAGTCATTTCTGTGCCTACTCTGCCTACTCTCCTTATTCCCGATTTAACTATGGTTTACATTATTCAGGGTATCGGTCTATGACTGTGTCTGTCAAAACCAAAGTGGTTGAGATTCTCTCACCAGAAGAACTCCGTCGTACTGTGAATCGTCTTGCCTCTCAAATCGTAGAAAAAACGCGTGATTTGTCCCAACTGGTACTAATAGGTGTTTATACCCGAGGTGTGCCTCTAGCCCAGTTACTGGCGCGTCAGATAGAAACGCTTGAAGGTATACCTATAGCAATGGGAGCCTTGGATATCACATTTTATCGTGATGACCTCGACCAAATTGGGTTGCGGACTCCTGCAAAAACCGACATCCCTTTTGATTTGACAGGGAAAACTGTTGTGCTTGTCGATGATGTCATTTACAAAGGACGCACAGTTCGTGCTGCTTTGAATGCTGTGAACGAGTATGGCAGACCAGAAGTGATTCGTTTAGCCGTGCTGGTAGATAGAGGTCATCGTGAGTTGCCAATTCATCCAGATTTTGTTGGGAAACAGTTGCCCACCGCCAAAGAAGAAATTGTCAAAGTTCATTTACATAATTGGGATGGACGAGATGCTGTTGAGTTGATTGAGGATTAGTGCAAACTAGGCATAAGGGATATCAGGAGGATAAGGGTAGACGAAGCGAGTATTGACCACAGGTGAGTTTTTTATCTTCCTCATCTCCCTCATCTCCCTCATCTTCCTCATCTCCCGCATTTTTTTCACCGCATTACCGGGCTAGTGCAGGCTGGCAAAAATAACTGACCAGTGATAGATGTTGGCTTGAATACTGATAAGCTGAAAAGAATCCTTTCAAAACACAGAGGGAAGAAATGCCCCAACCAGTTGCGATCGCGATTAGATTATCCTCTCAACAAAAACGGTTGTTAGAACGAATAGTCCGTGCCCGGACAAATCCGTATCGGTTAGTGCAAAGGGCACAGTTGATCCTATGGGCAGCTCAAGGAATGACGAATACGGAAATGGCGTCATCTCTACGATTAACAAGGGGACAAGTACGATTATGGCGAACACGATGGGAAAATGCAGCCCAAAAATTTGAGCAAGGGGAATCAGAAGGGATCTCGGATGAAAACTTGCTCACACAGATCATCTCGATGCTTTCCGATCAGCCACGACGTGGGAATCCAGGAAAATTTAGTCTAGAAGAAATCGTTCAGATTATTGCAGTTGCGTGTGAAATACCAGTAACTTCTGGGCGTCCAGTTAGCCACTGGACGCCTAGAGAACTTGCAGACGAAGTCATCAAGCGTAAAATAGTTCCAGAGATTTCACCCCGAAGCGTGGGTCGTTTTTTAAAATCAAGCAATGTTGCAACCACATCGAAGTCGTTACTGGTTAAATGCAAATCCTGGAGATCCAAAAGCGTTTAAACTTGAAGTGAATCAAGTTTGTCATTTATACCATTCGTCAGAAGAACTAAAGCTTCAAAGTGTGAATGTTGTGAGTACGGATGAGATGACAGGCATTCAAGCACTCGAACGAGCATATCCCACTCAGGAAATGGAACTGGGTAAAGTTGAATACCAAGAATTTGAGTATATTCGCCATGGAACGCTTTCATTAATTGCCTCAATAAGTGTAGCTGAGGGACTTGTAGTCAATGCCTCTGTTAAAGAGACACGCAACGAAGAAGATTTTGCTAATCATATTGCTCAAATCATCGCCACTAATCCAAACGATGGCTGGATTTTTGTCACCGATCAACTCAATACTCATAAGTCAGAGTCCTTAGTTCGACTTGTCGCTACTAACTGCGCTATTGACATTGATTTAGGTGTTAAAGGTAAATCTGGAATTCTTCATTCCATGGAGTCACGTGCAACGTTTTTAACTGATACAACTCATCGAATTCGTTTTGTTTATACTCCAAAGCATAGTTCTTGGCTTAATCAGATTGAGTGCTGGTTTAGTATCTTAGTACGTCGTTTACTTCGACGTGGCAACTTCATGTCTACTGACGACCTCAAGCAACAAATTTTGAATTTCATCGATTACTTTAATAGTACTTTGGCAAAGCCATTTATTTGGAAGTTTTTAGGCTATCCTAATTCTGCTTAAACTGGTCAGTTATTTTTGCCAGCCTGCACAGAAGAAACTTAAAAACCTGTTAACGAGTTTTGGCAATTAGTTGTTAACAAGTTTCTTAAAAAATCAATAGGGAAATAAAGTTTTGTAGTAAGCCTACTTGGGAACCCGGTACTTTATCATCAATTGTATAATTAACATCTGCTGCCACATAAGGTCAAACTACCCACTCACCAATTCCATCCCCGGCGAAATCCAATTCTGAATGCTTTCTGGTAGAACTCGTTGATTTCTGTTCTGCCAAGCAGTTCTTAAATGCGGTCATAAATCTTTGAACAACCCTACCTTCAGCCGAAGGCACGGTAGGGTTGTTCAATTACCACAATTTTTCCTTTTTGTCACGGGCAGTTAATAAGTGACTCGACTGTTTTCTGTTCTCACGGTGCAGTTCTCAACGGTCACTTATTAACTGCCTATAGTGGCCACAACGTCAATTTTAACCCCCTAGTTTAAAAGGGGTTAATTCTCTTTTTTGACACAGTATTTCGTTCTAACAACCGTTTTTTTTTGTTCGGATAATCTAATCGCGATCGCAACTGGTTGGGGCATTTCTTCCCTCTGTGTTTTGAAAGGATTCTTTTCAGCTTATCAGTACTCGAGCCAACATCTATCACTGGTCAGTTATTTTTGCCAGCCTGCACTAGCGTGATGATGAACGATATACCACTGACCACCAAGAAGTTCAAATGTATTCGTGGCTACTGATTGTGCTTCTAATCTTCTGCCATTGATGATTTGCAGGACATTTTCTGTGAGTACGACGTAGGCGATCTGATCGCGAACTTCTGTTGCAATGATTTCAGTGTTAATCTCAATGTAAGTAGTATTTTTGAAAATGTTAACCCAGGAGGAGCGAATTTCCTTCCAAGAGCGCAATACATTCCATCCGGGGTGAATACAAATACTGCCAGTTCCTTGAGACCATACGGTAGCCATTGCCTCGATATCTTTTTTTTCAAAAGCTCGATAAAAAGCTTGGTTGACGGCTAAAACTTCAGAATGCTGGTTGGTCATAATCAGGAATGATAAATTGTCAATTATGAATTATGAATAATAAAAGTTTTATAATTCATAATTTCTAATTCATAATTTACTTAATTAATTTCCACTTTTGACGGTGCTAATAGTTTGCAATAACTGCTTGGCGGTGTAAGGTTTGGATAAAAACGCTTTGACGCCCATCTGAGTGACCGTATTAATTTTTTCACTAGAAGCAAGTCCACTCACGGCAATAATCTTGACTGCTGGATTAATTTTTCGTAAGGTGCGGATGGTGGTGACTCCATCCATAGAAGGCATAACCATATCTGTCAAGACTACAGAGATTTCGTCCTGATGTTCTGCATAAAGAGCGATCGCCTCAATACCATCGCAAGCAGTTATCGCCTTGTAATTATAACTTTCTAGAGATGTTTTGGTAACGTCTCGAATCGAATCTTCGTCATCCACAACCAAAATCAATTCTCCGTTACCGCAAGGTAATTCCAGTTCTTGTTGTTCTGGATTTTCCGTTGCTTCTTGTGCTGGTAAATACACCTTAAATTGGCTGCCTTTCCCTACCTCACTATACACGTTAATAAAACCGCCGTGGCTTTTAATAATCCCAACGACGGTAGAAAGACCAAGCCCAGTCCCTTTACCTAAGTCTTTAGTCGTAAAAAATGGTTCAAAAATACGGTCTAAGATTTCCTGTGGAATACCAACTCCAGTATCAGCAACAGTCATCACAACATACGAACCAACTCGAGCATCAAGATACATCTTGGCGTAATTTTGATCAACAACAAGATTTTCCGCCGAGATAGTCAAGCGACCCCCATCAGGCATAGCATCACGAGCATTGACGCACAAATTCATCAGCACTTGATGCAGTTGGGTCACATCAGCTGAAACTGTCCAAAGGTTTGGCGCTATATGAGTGGAAATTTCAATAGATTTGGGAAATGTTTCTTTAACAACTTGTTGAATTTCTTTGATTAAATGCTTCAATTGCAGCAAAGTGCGATCGCCTTCAACACCGCGAGTAAAAGACAGCACTTGCTTGACCATATTTGCTCCCCGTTTGGCGTTGGATATCAATATTGGCAGCAGTCGCTTACTCCGCTCATCATGCAGTTGTGATTCCAAAAGTTGGGCGGTCATCAAAATAGGCGCAAGAACATTGTTGAGGTCGTGGGCAATACCGCTTGCCAAAGTGCCAATGCTTTCCAAACGTTGGGCACGAAAAAACTGTGCTTCTAGTTCTTTTTTTTCTGTAATATCAGTATTAACAACGAGAACTGATTGTTCTTTTTTCTCTAATTCTCTCACTAGTGTCCAGCGACTTTCGACGATAATTTCTTTACCAAATTTTGTTCTTTGATGCAGTTCGCCTTCCCAGGAACCATTTTGCAATAAAGTCTTAAGAGCTTCTTGGAATTGTGAACTATCTTTTTCTTTCCAAAGTTCTAATGTTTTCTTACCAATTGCTTCAGCTGCTTTCCAACCGTATAAGTCCTCAGCCGCTTTATTCCAAAATAAAATTTTATTTTTTAAATCGCGTACAAAAATTGCATCGGTAGCAACATCCAGCAGTGCGGCGTGTTCGCGAATCTTTTGTTCTGCTCGCTTGCGCTCAACCGCGTAGCGGATAGAACGTTCTAGCAAAGGAGCAGTCAACTGACTTTTTTCTAAGTAATCTGCTGCACCTGCTTTCATTGCCTCAATGTCTATTTCCCTATCTCCTTTACCTGTCAGTAAAATAATTGGAGAAGAGCAACCCTTGGCAATTGCTTCACGTAACAGATCCAGTCCGTTACGCGCACCCAAACGGTAATCAACAAGATAGATATCGTATTGGATATGAACAATCGCCTCCATTGCTGCTTGATAATTATTTACCCATTCCAACTCGCAGTCAGCTACCTGAAATTCACGAAACCAATCACGAGTTAAAATGTAGTCATCTTCATCATCATCAACAAGAAGAACTTTAAATATGCTCTCTTTCATTTCTGTCTCCCTGTAGTTATAGCGGCAGTTCGACAATTTCAAACCAGTATTTTCCTATTGTTGTCATAACTTCCACCAAGGATGTAAATGTCACAGGTTTGATGATGAATGAGTTTGCACCCAAATCATAACTGCTAGAAACATCTTCCTCTGCCTTGGAAGTCGTCAGAATAACAACGGGAATTTTCCTTAAAAGTGGGTCAGCTTTAATCTCTCTGAGTGCCTCACGACCATCTTTTCTTGGCATATTTAAATCTAACAAAATCAGATTTGGTCGCGGCGCACTGCTTTTGTTGGCATACAGACCACGATAATGGAGATAATCCATCAACTCTTCGCCATCATTGACGATGTGCAGTTCGTTTGCCAATCGGCTTTCTGCTAACGCCTCACGAGCTAGCATACAGTCATCCTCATCATCATCAGCCATCAGAATTGTGACGGTTGTTTGCCGACCCTTCACTCTGCATTTTCTCCTTTGCGTTGGTTTTAAGATGAATAGATTATTAAATTGCAACAAATAACGAAATAAGGTTGTCCAAAATTTGACAATCTCTGGGGGTATGATAAACCCTTTTGAGGAAGAGCATCCTTATGCAAGAGAATGAATTGGAAGTCTGACGATGAATCTTGAACCTTGCCCTGGTGTGCTTTGTGCACAGATGCTCCCGTTGTGACGTTCAACAATTTTCCGGCAGATAGCCAAACCAATACCAGTACCTTCGTATTCGCTGCGACCATGCAGCCGTTGAAACACGTTGAAGATGCGGTCAAGGTACTTTTCATCAAAGCCAATACCATTATCTTCTACAATAATTTGACAAAATTCCACAGCATCTTCAGTGTCGAATTTTTCACCGTATATTTTAACAATAGGTACTTTCCCTGGAGCGTGGAATTTCAGAGCGTTGCCGATGAGATTTTGTAGCAATTGACGCATCTGTAACGGGTCAGCGTGAATGACAGGTAACTCGCCTACCTCCACATATGCTCGGGTTTGTTGAATACGTACTTCCAAATCAGACAACACCTCTTGTGTAATCTGTGTCAAATCCACTACTACAAAAGGTTGCCCTCTACTGGTCACTCGCGAAAGTGTTAACAAATCTTCAATCAAGGCTTGCATTCTGCGGGTTGCATTCTGCATCCGTTCTAGGTAATCAACTCCCTGTTCGGTTAAAGCATGGCTACAAGTGACTTTTAAGCGATCGCCAAATGTCTTAATCTTACGCAATGGCTCTTGCAAATCGTGAGAGGCGATGAAGGCAAATTGTTGCAATTCTTCATTGGAACGGATAAGTTCTTGCCGTTGACGAGTTTCTTGTTCTAGAAGTTGAGCTTGAGCAAGGGCAATACCTATCTGATCTGCCAACTGTCGCAAAAGTTCAGTTTCCCAGCTCGTCCACTCGCGAGGTTGAGTACACTGATGGGCAATGAGCAGCCCCCAAAGTTGATTTTTCAGGAGAATAGGGACAATAAGGTTAGATCTGACATTAAGTTTTTTGAGAAATCCCACATAGCAAGGCTCGATCCCACCATCCTCGATGTCGGTAACAGCACTAATTCGTCCGTGGCGGTATTTGTGGATGTAATCTTCGACAAAGCAAGGGTCATTAAGGTGCTGTCCAAGAACGGCAGGCACACCCTCGACCACAGCCTCTTGCACCACCCTTCCGGAACCATCTGTAAGTAGGCGAAAAATTAAGACACGCTCACAATTCAGCAGCTTTTGCACCTCTTTTACAGTGATTTGCAGAATTTCATCAATTTGTAAGGACTGACGAATTTTTAAGGTGACATCGGCAAACAATTGCGATCGCAAGTTCTGGCGCTGTAACTCTTCTTGAACCCGCTTGCGTTCAGAAATGTCCATCATCGCCCCAATCATCCGTACCGGCTTGCCTATGTTGTCATGAACTACATAACCGCGATCAAAAATGTAGGCATAAGAACCGTCTGCACGGCGAAAGCGGTATTCATTCGACCAGAATTGTTGATTGCTGTTGATTACAGCATGAATGTCAGAAACAATCCTCTGGCGATCGTCTGAGTGTATATGCTCATGCCACCAAGCGGCTTCGCTTTTGACGGACTCTGGTGAGTAACCAAACAGAGTCTGTACGCTGTCATTCCACCACACCTGATCTGTCAGTAAATCCCAATCCCAGACAGCATCATTAGTGGCACGAGCGAGTATCTGAAAACGTTCTTCGCTTTCTTGCAGTTTTTCCTCTGCCAACTTGCGCTCAGTAATATCTGTATGGGAGCCAGCCATACGCACTACTGTATCTTGCGAATCCCACAGTGCTTGACCCCGATCCAAAATCCATTTATAGCTACCATCTTTACATCGGACTCTATACTCACTCATGTAAAACGGAGTTTTCCGAGCAAAGTGGTCTTGAATGAGTCGTGTTACCCTGGTTATATCATTTGGATGCACCCGGCTTATCCATTCATCTAAATGATTGGCAATTTCATGCTCAGAATAACCGAGCATTTCCTTCGAGCGAGTCGAGAAGAACACTTCATTAGTTTTCACGTTCCAGTCCCAAATGCCATCATTATTGCCCCGCAAAGCCAACTGCCAGCGTTGCTCACTTTCTCTGAGGGCATCCTCGACTTTCAGACGTTCAATGGCTGTAGCCAGCACATTGGCAACTGCCTGCAAGAAGTAAATTTCATCTCTGCTGAAGGTGCGCTGTTTGGTTGTGTCTACCTCTAAGACACCAAAAGGACGCTCTTTACCATGAATGACTACCGACAGACCACTGATCACTTGATGGTCACGCACCAGTTGTGGTCTACTGAACCGAGTTTCTGTGCCGAAGTCTGTGACCACTATTGGTTCGTTAGAAAGTAGCGTATACCCAGCTTGGGAATCCTTGCCAGCACTGAGGGTTGCATATCCTACAAGCCCTGCCTGCCAACCCACTCCTGCCCGTAGCAGTAAGGTGTCACCATCGCTTTGGAGTTCCAAAACCTTGCAATACTCAACCTTAAGGCTTTCAGCAACGAAGGTAACAGTTTCGTGCATCAGCGTGGTTAAGTCTAGACCAGCTAGTGCCAGTTGACTGATTTCTGCGACAAGTGCCTGTCGGTTGGCATAAACTTCTAACGCCTCTTCCGCTTGTTTGCGCTTGGTGATGTCCATAGTTACCCCAGTCATCCGCAGCGCTACGCCAGATGAGTCGCGAAAGACAACACCTTTGCTTACCAACCAATAAATATGACCTTCATGAGAAACAACACGAAATTCGATGTCGTACTCTGCCCCTTCCTTGAGAGTTTGTATCACCGAATAGTTGACAAAATCTCGGTCTTGGGGATAAACGTGTTCAAGAAAAGCTTCATAGGCGGCACTTTCCCAGCGAAAGAGTGCTTTGAGGTTATCCGACCAAGTCAATTTGTCATTCAGGATATCCCAGTCCCAGGTACTCATGCTGGCTGCTTCTAACGCCATCCTAAGTTGCGCCTCGCGACTCTGCGCCTGCTGGGTTTGCTGTCGCAATTTCTGCATGGCATCACGGGCTTCCAAAAGACGACGCACTCTTTGACGCAAGACTTGCCAGTTAATTGGCTTGGTAATGTAATCAGTAGCACCAGCTACAAAAGCCCTATCCACGGATACGTCGTCATCAAGAGCGGTAATCATCAACACGGGTGTTTCTGTGCTACCAGGCAGTTGTTGCAATTGAGCGCAGCAGGCAAACCCGTCGAGCATCGGCATCAGGGCATCCAGCAGCACTATATCTGGTTGTACTTCTCGATACACATTTAATGCTTGTTCCCCATTAATTGCTTCTGCTATTTGATACCCTTCTTTTTGTAGCAAAGTCCGTAGTTGTATCCGTGTGACAGCGTCGTCGTCTACAACCAGAATCAAATTAGTCATTAGTTATTTGTTATTTGTTATTTGTTATTCTCCCTCATCTTTAGTTTGCAAAACAAAGGTGAACCCTGGCTGCTTCCCCTACTTCCAATCCTAACTTTTACTCATGACTAGAAATAACTGAGTGCAAAGTTTTTAGCAACTCCTGTGCCGTATATGGCTTAGGTAAAAATGCTATTAGCTTAGAGTTTTGCTCTAGTGGCACTTGTTCACTTGTCGCTAGTCCACTCACAGCAACGATACGTAGCAGAGGGTTCATTTTCTGCAATGTGCTGATGGTAGTGACTCCATCCATATCTGGCATCATCATATCGATAATTGCCGCACTAATTTTCTCTTTATGCTGGGCGTAGAGTGCGACTGCCTCTATACCATCATTCGCGGTCATTGCTTTATAATTATTACTTTCTAAAGAAGCTTTGGTAATTTCTCGGACAGCAGGTTCGTCATCTACAACCAAAATCCATTCCCCGTATCCTGTCGGCATTTCTAGGTCTTCCATAAACTGCGTCGCCGCTGTCTTGACTGCTGGCAGGTACACTTTAAATTTTGTGCCTTTGCCTATGTAACTAGACACGGTGACGAACCCACCATGACCTTTAATAATACCCATGACTGTTGACAGTCCCAGCCCGGTTCCCTTACCAAACTCTTTAGTTGTGAAAAATGGTTCAAAAATTCTATCTAATTGTTCGTTAGGAATGCCAACTCCCGTATCAGAAACTGTGAGGACAATGTAGGAACCTACTTTAGCATCAAGATGCATTTTGGCAAAATTTTCATCAATCAAAACATTCTTTGCCGCAATTTTTAAAGTTCCGCCATCGCTCATAGCATCACGAGCATTGAGACATAAATTCATCAGCACTTGATGCAGTTGGGTACTATCACCACACACAGGTAATAAATTAGATTGAATTTCCGTTTGGACGGCTATCGATTTCGGAAAAGTTTGTTCGACAATTTGGTTCATTTCTGAAATCAAGTGCTTCAGTTGAAGGACAGTATGTTCGCCTTCAATTCCCCTAGCAAATGACAGCACCTGTTTCACTAAATTTGCACCGCGTTTGGCATTATTTTCGGCGATCGTTAGCATTTGGATACTGCGTTCATCAGCAGATTTTGCTTTCAGCATTTGTACCGACATCAAAATGGGAGATAGCACATTGTTCAAATCGTGAGCAATGCCACTCGCAAGCGTGCCTATACTTTCCATGCGCTGATTGCGTAAAAATTGTTTTTCTAGTTGCTTTTTCTGTGTGATATCAGTATCAACAATCAGGATTGATTTTGGTTGAGAATGTTCATCGCGTACTAACGTCCAACGACTTTCAACAATAATTTCTTTGCCAGATTTCGTTATTTTCTGCAACTCACCCTGCCATGAGCCAGCCTCTAAAACACTTTTGTAAATCTCGCAGTGTAGCGGCAACGTTTCGTTATCTAAAATTTCTGAAGCATTCTTACCAAGAGCCTCTTGAGCCTGCCAGCCGTAAAGGTTCTCAGCACTTTTATTCCATAGTAAAATTTGATTATTTAAATCACGTAATATAATTGCGTCTGTAGCTATGTCAAGCAAAGCTGCTCGTTCGCGGATTTGCTGTTCTGCCAGTTTGCGTACGGTGATATCTTCAAAAATATATAAGCGGGCAAAATATTGGTCGTTTTCATCTTGAATGCGTCTGGAAAAACGCCTGATAGTACGACCATCATTCAATAAAATTTCGTCCTCACATATGCAGGTTTCACTTGGAGTCGGTTGACAGGAGATGAAAGGAGAAACTTCTGTAAATTGGCAGCATTTGTTTATAACATCCTGATGTTTCAATTTCCCGCTGTCAATTTGCTCTTTTAGGTGTTGAATGTCCCAAATTTCACAAAAGCGTTCATTGACATACAGAATGTCATTAGTACGGTGATCAACAACGTAAAATGCTAGTGGAGAAACACCAGTCATTGAGCGCAAAAGCGCTTCTTTCCAACGCAATTCTTCTTCTGCCTGTTTGCGTTCAGTAATATCCTCAACGATGTAGGCAAATCGCGGACGGTTCACTGAACTTTCTCCAATTGCTGAAACCGTGGCTCTTAGCCACCTTTGCTCTGCTAAACCATTGTGAAGATGTTCAAAGCTTATGGGTACTTGCAGGCTTTCTGCCTGACGAAAATAATCAATCCAGTCGCGCACATAATCTGGTGACAAACCGATCTCACTAGCAAGGCGATTTCGCATTGCTCCTGGGGCTAGGCCAAAAAATTTTGCTGTGGCAGCATTATCAGAAATATGCAGGATATCATCATTATCTAATAGTTCGACTATCCCCATCATCATCGGCGCACTGTCAAAAAAGCTGCGGAGGGTAAATTCGCTTTGCCGCAGTGCTTCTTGTGCTTGCTGGTACTCTGTTTTGATAGTAGCGACTTGAGTTAAATTCCGGCGTAACTCCAGTTTTTTGATAATTAGGCGGCTAATCGCTTTCAGCGACTCCAGCTGTTCTGGTTCCATCACGCGCGGTACATGATCAACGACACATATCGTCCCGATCGCCTGTCCCTCTGGTGTGATTAAAGGGACTCCTGCGTAAAATCTCACGTAGGGCGGACTGGTGACTACTGGATTGGTGGCAAACCGTATATCAGCCAAGGTGTCAGGAATAATCAAAACATCGTGTTGATCAATACAAAGGGGACAGAACCCGATATCTCGGGGCATTTCTTCTACATCTAACCCCACTTTCGCTTTGAACCACTGACGGTTAGCGTCTATCAAATTTATTAATGCGATCGGTGTAGCGCAAATCTGGGCGGCTAAGAATGCCAAATCGTCAAATGTTTGTTCTGGTAATGTGTCTAGAATCTGATACTGGTGGAGAGCCTTAAGCCTTGCGACTTCATTGTTAGACAATAAAGGGTTCATTATATCTTTTCCTATAAGAGTTGAATTATTGCTTGCCCTGATGTGATACACGGTTCTCCAGATTCTTCAAAGCGCGAAAGTTTCTAGGTGGCTGATTTTTGAACACTGCCTACTGTAAGTCTGTTTGCAAGTGCCATATACATTTGCTTTTTTAGTTCTAATAACCAGACGTACGGCACTCTCAGACTACTTCCAAGTAGTAGCTCTAAGTGTGAACTTACCTCTTAGTCAAATCAGTGCTTGCTGCACTTGATAGCTCGACTCAGTCACTATCGGATTCTTCAAACGAATCCGATAGTGACTTTGTGACTTAATTATAGTAATATGCCTAAAGGAGGATGACAATTTTTTTAATTTTTCAGTATGTTTACATAGAATTTCGGGGATTCTACGTACCTTTTGGTAATCTTTTTTAAGAATTAAGCTAAAAATCGCTTAGAAAAAAGCGGAAAAAGTCCGTTTGCACGTAATCATTTTGCATCAATAGAGTATGAAAACGAGAACAAGGAAATATTGTCAACAGACTTGTTTGTAAATTGATGTACAATGGAGACGCGGGAAGTGCGTAAATCCCTATAAGGAATAGAAATCATTAAGATGAACTTGGGTTTAACACCTTCAGTTGCTTGTGTAAAACCGAAACCTGAAGATAGCTTTGCCATTAGCTTTGCGCCATTGTCTGTTGAGGATGTTTATGCCAAAGCAGATGACCCTGCAAACGGCGCAGTTGTGGTCATGAGTGGAATGGTTCGCAACCAAACAGAGGGTAAACCTGTCGTAGCCCTAGAATATCAAGCTTACGAACCGATGGCAATGCAGGTGTTTTATCAAATTGCCGCCGAGATTCGTCAAAAATGGTCTATTGTGACTCGCGTGGTCATTTATCATCGCATTGGACGCTTGCAAGTTGGTGAAATCAGCGTTTTAGTCGCGGTGGGTTGTCCCCATCGTTCTGAGGCGTTTGAAGCTTGTCGCTATGCGATTGATACTCTCAAGCACAACGCCCCCATTTGGAAAAAAGAACATTGGGCAGATGGTTCAAGTAGCTGGGTGAGTATTGGTGCTTGTGAAACCCAGGGTTGTTAAAACAGTGAACAGTGAACAGTGACCAGTAAACAGTGAACAGTGACCAGTGAACAGTGAGAAAATTGACAACAACATCTTGATAACTGATAACTGGTAACTGGTAACTGTTAACTTATAACTTCTTTGCACTTTTTTACAAAAATAGGAGTCTCTATTTCAGTTTGTAACTATTTGCTTATTCCAAAAGATTATTCCTTTAGACTGATCTCCAATAGAAATAGAAAATTTTTGGGATAGAAACCCATGAGTTCAGTAAATTTAGTTTGTCACGATTTTTTTGTGCTTCTTTCCTTCATAGCTTGTATTACTGGTCTATTGTTACTATGGGAGCGCAAGCAGCAAAAGGATGAAGCGGAAGAAACAGAGCGAATTCTGTTTAGGATGAGCTTTTCTTACTGGCTAGTTTACTGTGTTGCTTTTGCTATCCAAAAAATAGTTTTACCCGACTGGGAAACTATAATGATGAGCTTAAGGATAACTGCAGCACTGTCATATTTCTTAACATTTTCTTGCGTCGTAAGTCTGCCGCTTCATAAATTGGCAGTGCGTCATGTTGAAGATTAATGAATAGGACTCAGAATACAGAACTCAGAAATCAGAATAGATTTATACTGCAAGCAGTAATGAAGCTGTATAGAATGGATACACCAGCACTCGCCAAATGCTGTTTGAATTGTGAGTTCTGTGTCCTGACTTCTTTCAAAAGACTGATTACTTTTTCATGGCGATCGCGATCGCCTCTTGGAGTTGATTCTGATCCAAATTTGTCAGGATAAACACCTCTTGCACTGTTTTCCCGTGGCGGGCGATGATCTTAAAGCCACCCCGAATTGGTACAGATACTCGCAATTGTAAATGAGGGCAGTGACCTTTCACGCGCCCAAGCTGTCCTGGTGTAACGGTTTGAATCCCATCTTGGCGTATTAAACGTTCAAGAACTGGGATAAGACCACTAATATGGGTCGAGTGATTCCAAACTAATCTGCCCTCAGTGGATTTTGCCATTATATTTTATTTTTCTACTATTATGCTGCTTCCAGAGGAGCCATAGTCAAACCGGCTCGATGCAGCTGTTGGTGGTACAATTCAGCAGGTTCTTGGGGACCGATCCAGACAATTGCTTGACCTTCGTAATGCACCTGGTTGGTAAGTTCCCAAGCGCGATCGCTAGTCATACCTGGAATATACTTTACCAAACAATTGTGAACATGCTCGAATGTATTAAAATCGTCATTTAATACAATCACTTTATAATTCGGATATAACTTGCGGGTTACTTGAGTAGATCGTTCAGGAGCTATAGTTGGTGCTGTTGCCATCCCGTAAACAGCTGCTGAAAGTCTGGGTACCATAAAATACTTAGCCAAAAAGCTTAACCAAACTACACTACGATTAACTAGTTTAGTCCAAAGTCCATAGTCAAGAGTTAAAAGTCAACACTCAAGAGCCAAAACTCTAATAAACCTCTCCAAAAAACAATGTAGAGACGTGCCATGGCACGTCTGGTACAAGGGTTGTAGACAACGCATAATTAATTTCTGGAGATGTCTAATAGAGTTCTTGCATGCAGTCATTACTGTAGCGATGTCTGACGACAAGCCGCTGAGTCCCAAGGGGACACGCGCAAGGGACGCGTCTACGCCGCTTTGCAGAACACAGAACCCAGAATACAGAAGAATTCTTGAGTTCTGAGTTCTCCCCCCTACAAGAAATTTATTTTTGCACTCTTGTTTAATGTGGGCTTACGCTGGGCGTTGGCGGAACCTGCGCTGACGCTCAAATTCACGCATTATCAATTCCAAATTCAAAAAATTTTTGAATTTGCCTAAGTTGAATTTTGAATTCCCGCAAGGGTATGGCGATGTATTCTGACGACTGAGTTCTGTGTTCTTCTTAATCATTATTTCCAATCATCCCAATTTTGGTTAAAAATCGAGGTATCAGGGAAAGCGGTGGGGTTGCCATTTTGCTCTAACAACTGTTTCAGGTTTTGTAGTCGCTGTTCTGGTAACGGCAATTTATCTACCAGTTGGTAAGGTGCGATGCCATTTTTCAAGGCAAAAGCCGCTGTCGTTCCAGCAGCTGCACCAGCAGACCATTCAAACGAGTGGACTCTGTAAGCTGCTGCGGCAATGTGACTGGTGGCAATGCTTTTCCCACCGACGAGCAAATTGTCGATTTTCTGGGGAATCATCGCCCTGAGTGCGATTTGGAAGGGATAAGCTTGCCCAGCACCACGCCTTTCGCCTGGACGTTCCGTATTTCCAGGCGCTTCTGGAGGGCTTTTGGTCATGCAAGGATGGAAGTCTATGGCGTAGTGACCGATACCCACAGCATCGGGGAAGATTGTAGAACGAGTCCGTCGCGCAACTTTGTCCGGACTGACTTGACCTGAGAGTACTGATGCTGCTTCTAAACCTCCTAATGCAGCTTTCAGGCGGCGATACATATCTTGCGGTAATGTCTTGCGATAATACTCGTCATCGTAGTTGCGACGAGAGATATCAATTTCCCAAATAGAAAAGCCTTCGGGTTGTCCCCAGCTGGGGCGTCCAATAATGCGTCGTCCTTCCCGCATATAGGGATGTTTCGACAAGCCATGCGCTGTCCCCATCGGCGAATCTAACCCTGATAAGTAGCGGTGATTTGGTTCTGGCTGCTTTACACCATCCCCCAATTGGGAATCTGTATTCCCAGCAGTCAACCAGTAATAGTACCCCAAAGAGATTTCCTCACCTTTGCGTAAGGCTTCTGTCCGCAATCCGCCCATCCAACCTCCTGGTTTCAATTGCCCAGAGGCTTGTAACTGCTGACGAGAGTAAATGAGGTTATCGGCAGAGGTTCCGGGACGGTAATCATTGCCCCAAGTCCAGTTTTGCATCGAGATGTCCCCTGGTGTCGGACCTGTAAACTTCACTCCTCCGAATTCCATTGGTTGTCCTTTGTCGGGACTCCAAATGCGACGGTAGGTGAAAACTAGGGGAAAGCTTGCCAATCGCTTCAATTCATAGCTGTAATATGGCGCATACTGCGAATAAAATGGAGGCATTGTTTGACTTTGCGGTTCCTTGGTAGCCTCCATTGCAAAGGTGTAGGTAAAACCTTGTGGGCAATAAGGATCGTTTTGAGTACTGGAAGAAGAAGGCTCCAAGTAAGAACGAGCATCAATACCCAATCTGTAAGGAACATCAGCGAGGGCGATAATTTCCCCAGTTTCCGAAGTGTCTATAACATACCAGTTGGGAGCATTACCTGAAGCTTTACTTTTGGTTTGCTTGGGGACGAAACGAATAATATTTTTGGCAAACCGAGATGAGTTTTCGTAGGTATAAGCGTCTTCGACTGTTTGAGATAAAGGAAAGGTGTTGAGAGGTGGTGCACCATTGGCTGGTTGATGTTGGATAGCGATCGCACTACTAATGATTTTTCCGTCGCTACTATATTCCAACTCCTTAATCACTGTGTTTGGGAACCACTGCAACTTCCCTTTGCCTTTTTTTTCCGCATCTTTGAGCATCGAAGTCAAGATTTCATGACCATCGCGGGGGAGAAAGCAGGAGTCGCTTACCCAACAGTTACCAGGGTTGAGGTTACCACGGTATTTGCGCTCAATCCGATTTCGCAATTCTAGATAACCACGAGAATAGTATAATTTACGACGCTGC
The DNA here is from genome assembly GCF_002368235.1 of Scytonema sp. HK-05. Taxonomy (GTDB): domain Bacteria; phylum Cyanobacteriota; class Cyanobacteriia; order Cyanobacteriales; family Nostocaceae; genus Kalymmatonema. The sequence continues at coordinate 8,765,689 of NZ_AP018194.1, forward strand.
GTTGGTCGTTCATCAAGTGCAGAAGTCCCTTGGGAAGAGATTTGTCCTCCCAGCCAATCCGTAATTTCCGTAAAACAAACCGTTTGTCCTGCGAGTATTGCTTCATAAGCCGTGGCGACACCAGAAAGTCCTCCACCCACAACCAAGATGTCACAATTGACAGTTTTGTCAGGAGTTCTAGGTGGTGCAGCTAACACAGCGTATGGTGCAATAAAAGAGAGAAAAGTAGAGCAAAGAGTCAGTATAGATAGCGATCGCTTCATTCTCAACAAGATCCGTTCAACTCCTAAATCAGCTTCTAGAGCATTTTTTTCAAATGTTCTGGCGATTTTTTCAGAGCGACTAAACAAACAAAACCTGCATCTGCAGGTTTCCGTAGGTTTCATACCCGTCTGTTTTTTCAGGTTTTTAGTCCTTAGCGCGAGGACTTGCGCTTCGCTACGTAGGGAATTGATTCCCACAGCAAATCGACAACCCTAACGAACGGGTACACAACCCTAGGGACGTGTACGAGCGTCTGCGTTTGACAAGCCGCAATATCGCTTTCGCCAGCTACTATATCAGTAATTTAAGACGCTACCATCGTGAAAATGTTCTTCACAAGCTTTTTCCAACAACCCAGTTATGGTTTTTCAAAGGGTGCCACAATTCGATAAATTCGTCAAATTATAGATGGTTGAGTTAAGGCACCCTACTTCAATTTAATGTTTTCTTTGTAAATGAATTCTAAATTACCTTGAAACTTATCCAAATCAAGAATTACCAGTCACCACAATCAACTGAGAGCAAGATAAATGGGGTGAATACGCTCGCAAGCACCGTACCATTTGTGCATAAGTTTATTTCATCGGCATCTACTAAGGATTAGAAGGAGAGCAAAGAAGCTGAACCTTCAAATCCAACAATTTCAAAGAGCAATATTAGGAGCCAAACATATGACGACATACGACCCCAATTACTGTCCACAACCTTGCGAATTCACAATCCCTATCAAATTGAACATACCCATCGAAATCGAGCCAAAACTATTGGTAAGAGCCCCCGGAACTGTTAGACAAAAAGTTCCTGTATATCTCGAACCCGATATCTACCTCGAACCAGAAGTGCAAGCACAACCACCTGTGTGTACTTTAAAGAATGGCTACAACAAAGAATATTCACAAGAGCAACCAGTAGTACAACAATCATAACGAAGATAGGCAATTATTGGATGCCAAAATTCATCTTAGTTGCTGATTGCTCAGAAGTTGCGAGTTCTGGGAAGCCTTTAACTACCCTTGATTGGGTGCCGGGCTTCCCGCCCGCTTAATCAATCCGACAATGTGTAGATATCAAATTAGCCCTAGTTTAATACTAGGGCTACAATTTAGCAATTATTAGACTTATTTTAATATTATTTTAAAATAGACAAAACCACAGATGCACACAGATGAAAACTAGTTATTTATCTGTGTGCATCTGTGGTAATTTTGTGGTTTATTTTCAAAAAACTTGGCTTTTGTAAGAGGTTTATTATGTTTTCCGATTTGGCGTTGTGTTATTCCCAGCTATAGTTAGCAAGTTTGCCCATAAACGTGATTGTTCCTACAGTGTTAACAGCAAAGGCTAAACCATCGTTAAGTGAGTCCAATACGCGTTTTGTAAGTCTTTTCTTTAATTGTGGTTTCAGTGGTGTAATCACTGCAAAACCTTGCTCAAGCAACAAGGTATTTATGATTTCATACTCTACTATTGTGTCTTCTTGATGATTTTTTGACTTGTCTTGCGTATCTTGAATCTGAGTAAAAGAATCTATGGATTGACTCTCTACTGTTGTGTCTTCTTGATGATTTTCTGCGCTATATTGCTGCTCTTGGATTTGGGTAACAGTGGAAAGAATCTGGGAACTTTCCGACCGATCAGTTTCAAGTTTATTTGATGAGACTTGGATATTGTCACTAAGCTCAGCTTGACCTACATTACTAATAGCGATCGCACCAGAATCTTCAATCAACTTCAACAATTCTTGAACCTCAACTTGGCGATCATGTGTAGGCGGTATCCCTAACACATCTAGTTCAATGTCGATAGGTACTTTTAATATAATCTGAATTTTGCGTTTTTGTGAATGGCAAGTTGGATCGGGGAGAGCAGACATAACTTTCAACCAATGCTAAACTTTCGTACTCAGCTAACAAACATTTAAAATGCATATTTTCTCATGAGATTTGTCATTAGTCATTAGTCATGTAAATCTGGGTTTGGAAAGCCGTCATACTTATTAGTACAAACAAAGGAAAAATGACAAATGACTAAGAAAGCTCATAAAAAAATAACGTGCAAATTAAATGTGCAACAGCTTAAAAAATTGGGACAAAAAAAAAGAGGATGGGAAGCCCACCACGCAATTTAGGGTAGTTAAAGGCTTCCTAAAACTGGCAAATTGTGAGTCAAAATCAGAAGCTAAGATGAATCATAGCATCCAATAATTGCCTCAGATTGCTTATGATTGTTGTACTACTGTTTGCTCTTGTGAGTATTCTTTCTTGTAACCATTCTTTAAAGTACATACGGGTGGTTGTGCTTGCACTTCTGGTTCAAGGTAAATATCGGGTTCGAGATATACAGGAACTTTTTGTCTAACAGTTCCGGGGGCTCTTACCAATAGTTTTGGCTCGATTTCGATGGGTACGTTCAATTTGATAGGGATTGTGAATTCGCAAGGTTGTGGAGAGTAATTGGGGTCGTATGTCGTCATATGTTTGGCTCCTAATATTGCTCTTTGAAATTGTTGGATTTGAAGGTTCAGCTTGCTTTGCTCTCCTTCTAATTGGCAATAAATGTCGCTGAATTTGACTTATGCACTCAGTAAGTGCCTCAGATTGCTTATGATTGTTGTACTACTGGTTGCTCTTGTGAGTATTCTTTCTTGTAACCATTCTTTAAAGTACACACGGGTGGTTGTGCTTGCACTTCTGGTTCAAGATAGATATCGGGTTCGAGATATACAGGAACTTTTTGTCTAACAGTTCCCGGGGCTCTTACCAATAGTTTTGGCTCGATTTCGATGGGTACGTTCAATTTGATAGGGATTGTGAATTCGCAAGGTTGTGGAGAGTAATTGGGGTCGTATGTCGTCATATGTTTGGCTCCTAATATTGCTCTTTGAAATTGTTGGATTTGAAGGTTCAGCTTGCTTTGCTCTCCTTCTAATTGGCAATAAATGTCGGTGAATTTGACTTATGCGCTTCTTAGCACTCCGGGCACTCCGTGCCCGCGCCAAGGAGCGATCGCTCATTAAATTTTGCTCATAAAAATTGCTAGGATGCTTGCTACTATTGGCTTTTTTATAAAAATGTCTTAAGCGGGCAATTGGCGAAAGCCTACAGTTTTAAGCCGAGTCAGTAAACCAAAAATCCCCGGGCTATCGAAACAACGCTTGCATTTAGGGACTTCCAATTAAAAAAATATCCAATTTGTAGTGACACAAACAATGGTGGGTTACGGCGCTGCGGCAAGTCCTGAATGTAAAACCTCAACTGTCGTGCGTCTAACCCACCGTATATAATGGATAATTTATTTTTTGGTACTCCCTTATTTGGACAAAAAGCCGGGGAAACGTCAATCCTGCCTAGCAGTAAACCAGGTCAGTGCAGACTGTGCAATATTTGGGGGGACTGTGTGGGAACCGTTGAACTCCTGATATAACACGTCGTAGCTAACATTTTGTAGCTGCGGCACAATCTTGCGGCTGCATCGGTTGATTGCCAGAACGGTGTCCGACTTACCATGTGAAATGAAGATGCGCGGCTTGCCTTGCTGCAAAGCCGGTGCCATAAACCCTGGTGAAAACGCTATGACATGGGTGAACAAGTCGCCATTCGTGATACCGATACTAAGTGCGTAGGAGGCACCATCAGAGAAGCCCTCAACAGCAATGCGTGTCTCATCTATGGCGTAGCGGCTCATCGTGATTGCTAACGCAGAGTCGATAAAAGTGATATCAGGACCGTAATGTCCGAACAGTATATCCCACGTTTGGAGACGAGATGACGGTGCAAGCAGGATAACCCCAGCTGCATCAGCAAGTTTTAGGAATGGAGTTAGACCACCTTGTGCATTGCCGCCCGCGCCATGTAGCATCAACACCAACGGTGCAGGTTTTGATGCTTGGTAGCTTTCAGGGACGTAGAGGAGAGCGTCGCGCTTGGCATCTAGTCCCAGTGATTGCAGACCGAGTGGTGGTGCTGCTGCTTGTGACTGCGGCGTCGGTCGTGCGAGTAAGCGTCCAAAAGCGTTTGCCTGTCTGTCTTTCTCGTCTGTTGTCATCGATATACTCCCCGATTTGCGCTTAATAGCACATGCTAGTGACGAAATCGCCGCAGTGATGCTTGCGATCCAAATGCCAAGTAGATGCCGGTGCGTAAATTCTGGATAGATGCCACTGTTGTGCCTGATCACGATGCACTCGCTTGTCTTGTTTTGACTTGCGGATGTTTCTACCTCAATGCATAGGTTAGCTCTCTTTGAAACTTTGTCTCATATATCTGGCGGGGTGGTTCATGTTAAATCAACGTGTAGTTAGGGTGTGAAGCTCCTATGAGCGGTGCTTTGAAGAAGGCAAACTCATTTCTTCAGGTTGTCATAAACGGCTGAAAAAAACTCCAACGCAAGCGATAGCGAAGGGCAGATAGCAATATTCACCTATTACTAGCGGCTGGTGACATTCTGCTTATCTTACCCCTCATCTGGATGAGATGCAATTGCTTTTTTAGCATACCAATCGTCCTTTAGATTGCGTACAGGTTAAACCTATAGGCAGGTAATTTTAGTGTCGAGAGTAATTATTATCAAACTATAAAGCAACGTTGAGATTTGTTAAATAAATGCTGGCAATGCAAACCAACACTAGTTTAACAAAGACCTCCTGCTGTTAAAGGTGACAAGCGCATTTTTTGGTATTGGCTGCGTTTGGCGTTACCAAGACTGTAAAGGTCATGAGTAAATTCCCAAGCAAACGGTTAGCTCATTTTGCGCCATTCTGCTTCATTTGTGTTATTTCTACAAAAAAAGTTCAATTTCTAAACAGCTATGAAAACTCGACAAAACCTTGAGCAAATTACGCTATACCTGACTCAAACTCTGACTGGATATGAAGTGATTCCAGCAACCTGGGGATGGCATATTCATAAAGGAGATATGTACTGCGGAAATCTAGAATATCAAGGAACAAGAGGATGGCAGGGTAGCGCTTTAAGTTGCCTCTCAACTGAATTAAGAGAAGAACTTAAGAAGTTTGTACAATCAGATTATTCTATGAACGAAGCTAGGACTTTGGTTGCTCATCTGTGAGAATTCATTGTCTCTACAGCAGAAGCCCCACTATTTTTAATAAAATAGTGGGGCTATCTAAGTAAAAAGGCACAAAGAAAATGAAGAAATTAAACCGGATGAACAAACAAGAATCTTCATCAATCCTGACGGAGCCTTTATTAAATTGACCGAAAAAGAAAAGGATACAAGCCCCGAAATTTATTTCTGGAGAAGAAAAAATGCGGATCAACTTTATTCAAGCCCCTGGATTCATCCGTGGGGTCTTCACTTTTGAATGCGTGAATGCGTGACTTTTGACTTCCCCGTAAGCGCAAAGCGCACGCACTCGCGTTCGCGCAGCGTCTCCGCTCTTGAGAAGGGGTGACGTATATCCGATACACTAGACTTGTTACAAAAGTGTGATTAATAGATATTTAGAACCACAGATGCACACAGATTAACACAGATGAATTATCTGTGTGCATCTGTGTTAATCTGTGGTTTCATTTTCATAAATTTGACTATTGTAAGAGGTTTATTATTGCACCGCAGGTTCTAACATCCGAATCGTCCCAGCGTCAGCATCGATTTCCACCTGTAAACCAATCGGTAGTGTCAACACATTTTCGATATGACCAATCATCGCACCGTTGTATGCAGGAATGCCCAGCGGTTTGATATGATCCCATAAGACTTCTTCGAGAGTGAGAGAAGCGTAGTCAGCGTCCGGCGAACAATCAGAACATTGTCCAAAAACAAAGCCAGCTAATTTGTCAAATAAACCCGCAATTTTTAAGTGAGTCATCATGCGGTCAATGCGATAAATATTTTCATGGGTATCTTCCAAAAATAGAATTGCACCATTCAAATTAGGTAAGTAGGGAGAACCTACAATAGCCGACAAAACCGAAAGATTTCCACCAATGAGCCTGCCTTTTGCTTTACCAGAAGTAATAGTTTGTACCCGGTACTTCACCTGCATCAGACGGTCAGAATCGTCGCCATCTTTTTGGTTTTGAAAAGTCACAGTTTCACCACTAAACAAAACGCGGCGAAAATAATCTGTTTGGGTAGTTCTCCAAGAACTTAGTCCGTTGGGACCATGAAATGTGACTAGGTTCGTCTGAGCATTCAATCCGAGAATTAAAGCTGTTATATCACTGAAACCAACCAGAATTTTGGGATTTTGGCGGATGCGCTGGTAATCTAGGTAAGGCAACATCCGGCTACATCCCCACCCACCGCGAATCGGTAAAATGGCGGCTACAGAGGAATCACTAAAAAACTGGTTAATATCAGCAGCACGGTCTTTATCTTTGCCTGCTAAATAACCATACCTTTCAAGTAGATGAGGTGCGAGTCGGGGGACAAGTCCCAATCCCTTGACTGCATCTATTACAATATTAAGTTCTTCGCGGATAAATGTCGCACCAGCAGGACTGACAATTCCCACAACAGATCCTGGCTGCAAACGCTTAGGTTTCAATAATGGTTTATGACTAGCTGCTCTTACCAAATTTTGCTCAGAGGCGAATACCCAAGAGGTAGCGGCTAAAGCTATGAGAAGGTTACGGCGGTTAATCATTAGAAATTTTTGCTATGGAAAGTAAGGATAATTAAACCACCATGCAATAAGCAATCGTAAATCATTGGTGAACAACAAGATTCCCGACTTCTTTAAGAAGTCGGGAATCTGAATCTTTTTGCGTTCGCGAAGCGGGCGCTCTGCGCCATCGCGAGGGCGCTACACACTCTTAAGCGGGTTGAGACTCTTTTTGGGAGTAAAGGCGATCGCAATATAATGCCCACATACTTCCAAACATACCTGTTAGGGAACTTGATATTGCAGCCGAGACGCCCCATCCCATTGGTCCTAACCAATCTGTAATTTCATTTAATAGAGCTGTAGTTCCTTTGGCAACAATATAAGCTGTCCCCGTTGCTGCAACGACAACTATACCCACCTCTGCCAGCATTTCTAGAACTCCTTTACTGGATAAATCTTCCTCAAAATAGATTTTCCAGATATTGGTGTACATTAGGATATCAGAAGCAGTTAAAATCAACTGCTTGGGAATTTCCACGCCCGGAGTTGGCGCGGCGGAAGCAGCACCGCTACCAACAGCGTAAGAGGCGATCGCTAAAGCAGCTTCTAATCTTTTCTTGCCCAGACTACTCACGGTGTCATCTCCTGTACCTTAGAGAGGCAGTGTTTGGTTCCGAGGGTTGCATTAACATTAACCCTGTCCAAACAGCTTTTCTAACTAGGGTAGACTATCCCCTCAGTTGGTAATCCGGATAATTTTTTTTACCGAAAAATTGGGTCTAAAGCCCCGTCCTTCGTTTGACGGCTTTCTCTTTGTCTTCAGGCTTCTAATCAGTTCTCGCGCGTACATCAGTTTTTGTTCTACCAACTTCGGAGCAGTAGTCTTCAAGGATTTGAAGTTCGTATTCTTCTACTCTAAAATAAGCATCGTTTCTTCATACTATTGTACGGATTTCTTGTGTACGATAGTAGCATGAAAACATTGAAGTTTAAGCTGTACTCACACAAACGGAATAGATACCTCAAGCGAATGATTAACGCTTCTGGGGTAATCTATAACCATTGCATTGCCCTTCCGAGTCGGTACTATAAGATGTGGGGTAAACACTTGAGTTGCACAAAACTTCAGTCTCATATAGCCAAATTGCGGAAACGTAACCCGTCTTGGCAATCAGTGGGTTCTCAAGCAGTACAGGATATCTGTCAACGCATCGAGAAAGCATACCAATTGTTTTTTAAACACAACAAGAAGGGGGTTCGTCCACCGGGGTTCAAGAAAGTTAAGAAGTACAAATCATTCACCCTAAAGCAAGCAGGGTATAAGTTTTTAGGTGGCAATAGGGTCAAGATTGGAAATCGGGTTTATCAATTTTGGAAGTCAACACAAATAGAGGGAACGGTCAAAACACTAACCATCAAGCGCACACCATTGGGTGAGTTGTTTATGGTTGTTGTAGTTGACGATGTAGTTAAGCGAGAAATCAAATTTGAGACGGGTAAAATTGCTGGATTTGATTTTGGGTTGAAAACATTTCTCACTTGTTCTGATAGCTCCAGTATTGAATCTCCCCAATTTCTTAAACAGTCCCTCAACACCATTAAGAAAGCGAGTAAGCAACACTCGAAAAAGCTAAAAGGTTCATCCAACCGGGAGCGAGCCAGAAAGAATTTGGTACGCAAACATGAAGATGTTTCCCTACGTAGACGTGACTGGTTTTGGAAACTTGCTCATGAGCTAACCAACAAGTTTGATGTGTTATGTTTTGAAACACTCAACCTCAAAGGAATGCAACGTCTTTGGGGACGCAAAATATCAGACCTAGCCTTTGGGGAATTTCTACAAATTTTAGAGTGGATTGCCAAAAAGAAAGGCAAGCAAGTCATATTTATAGATCAATGGTATCCGTCTAGTAAGACTTGCTTTAATTGTGAGCACGTTCTAGAAAGCCTTGATTTGTCAGTCAGGGAGTGGCGTTGTCCGTCCTGTCAATCAGTAAACGGAAGGGACGAAAACGCAGCGCGCGAATATTTGTGCAGTTGGGGCAACAAAAACGCTGGGTTAGGCGATGTAAGACGGGCTGTGCCTGCAATTGCTGTTTGAGCCTAGAATCCCCGTCCCTTGTAGGGCGGGGAGTATGTCAAAGTCTGCTACGCTACCTAAGAAGTAGGGTAAGAGGCAAGCAAAGCGCCAAGACTTGAAGTCTGGCTTTGAACTACCAAAACTCTTATTCCTCTTCGTTCCCAGTTTGTGCTTCCTCACTAGGGCGTTCGAGAGCAGGAGGAAAATCCACAAATTCTTGAGTTCTGGTCGTATTTGTCAAAATGCCTTCTTGCAGAATATCCTCAGGATCTGCTGATTTGTCTGCAGCTGACAAATTAATCTGACCGCTTGCGTTGACGTTGGGTTTGTCACCAGTACCTTTATGACTTGCATGACCACCTGGCATAGCTATTTCCTCTAAAGTGGTGAAGTGAATATAGTATCAGCCTAAACTCCTCTGTGATGAAAAATACACTATCACAAGGCTTAAATCCAATTATATAAAGACTTTAACTTTTGGCAGGTGCAGGGAAATCAAAAGGGTTAGGAGTGTTGGGCTGACTAGATTTGATGAGAATTAAACCACAAAAAAACAATAGATAAAAGGTTACTGAGTGTCTAGGGTATTATTGGAATAATAGTACAGTATTCACTCAATAAGTACTTTAAATTATTCCTATTGATTTTAGTCAACTGCTTTCTTGAAAGCTGTCAGTTAGCTTCAACTTGATGAAAAATATAGGTAAATAAAGAATTAAGTTGCAGCATTACTGATTGTTTCTAAATGTATTTGGTATTACCAGTAACGGATAGTGCTAGTGGCAACTGTTGTCATGCTGAAAATTTTTCAAAAATCGACTAGTCGGTCATCCTCTCAGGTGATGTCGTCTAAAGATTTGAAACGATATCTTAAAAGTACCAGGAGTTAATGAACTCTGGAGACCGCAACTATGAAAAAGATTATTACTGCTAGTTTAGTAGCTTTAGCCACTGCTACTGGTTTTCTAGTCAACAACCAGCCAGCTCAAGCTCACCCTCGACGTTACTATCCCTATCCTCTATATAGAAACTATCCGTTTTATAGAGGTCCAATAAGCTACTGCTATCCTGTGACGAACTGGACTGTTGACGAAGACCCAGGGTATCATCCTCAAGCCTACGCTGATGGGTATCGGCAAGGACAACAGAGTGCCAGAAAAGGAAACACGTACAAGCCGCGTACTGCTGGTGGTGAGTTTGCTCGTGGTTTTGATGACGGTTATTACGGGAGGGACTTTTCTGGTCAGAAACACGTCGTTCCCAACGAATATAAGCCATACAACACATCACAATGCGGTTGGTATTGATTGTGTGCACAGTGAAAGAAACCCGGTGGCTCTGAGAAACCAGGTTTCTTTGTTTAGTGTCCGTCAGATTTTTCCGCTACGGCAACATCCAAAAGATCTGAAAGTTGGAAGGCAGGCGATCGCCAAAGAAGAGGCAGGCGCTCTGCGCCATCGCGATTCGGGGCAGTGGCGAACCCAATCACTTTATTGACTACCTCGTCAAAAAACTCGAAAACTCACCCTTGCCTTTTTTCTCTGTGTTGACACCGCGTAACAGCAACTCTTGCATTCGCTCTTCCTGCTTCAAAATCTGTAAATCCACAAGTAAGCAAGGACTAAAGTAATTGCCGTTAACGGCAACCCAAACCGCAAATGTTCCCAAAAAGTCAACCGATGCCCTTGCTTTGCCACGGCTTCCGCCACAATCAAATTTGCCACCGAACCCAAGAGCGTCAGGTTTCCTGCTAGTGTCGATGCTGCCGCTAGCAGTAACCAGGTGCGTGTATCTGGATGGGGAATCAGATGGTGCAGCAGCAGTACTGCGGGGACATTTGAGACTAAGTTGGACAGCAGCGTTGTCACCCCTAAAATGCTGATTGGCGTGTGGACGAAGTTCGAGAACCAGTTTAGCAAACCCAACTTTTGTACCCCTTGGGTCAGTACAAATAGCCCAGAGAACATGACCAGTAAGTCCCAATCCACCTTTTGCAAAAAGCGTTCTGGTTTGACGCGGCGGGTGATGAACAACAGCCCGGCGGCGATGAGGGTCGCTTCGGCTGGTTCAAAGCCAATCAAGAATGCTACTAGCAAACCTCCGATAATCAGCAGACTCTTTGTCAGGAGGGGCTTAAACAGACGATAGCGTTTGGGCGGCGCGGACAGACACGCTTTTGTTGCTCGCACTTCTGGATACAACCACCACAGCAATCCCACTTGGATCGCCAGGCTAGACAGTGCCACTGGGGTGAGGGCTTTGCCAAACTCTAGATAACTGATGCCAGAAAACGAGCCAATCAGGATGTTTTGAGGATTGCCACTAATCGTTGCTACCGAGCCCAAGTTAGTGGCTCCTGCCAGTGCCAACAGATAGGGAACAGGGTTAAGTTGCAGCGACTGAGTTAGGCTCAAAACTAGCGGAGTCAGGATTAGGGCAATGGTATCATTAAGAAACAGTGCGGAGAGGATACCACTGCCGAAGGTTAAGACTACCAGCAGACCCAAAGGACTGCTGACAAATCGAGTTACGTAATCGAGTGCCAGTTGAAAGAAGCCGGAAGCAGCCAGGTTGGCACTAATGACCATCATGCCAAACAAGAAGATCAAGGTTTTGTAATCGATCGCCGCCCACGCCGCTTTTAGATCCAGCACCCCTAATGCCATCAGCCCAGCTGCGCCCACCAAAGCAATGGTTGCCCGATTCATTCGCAATCCAGGTAGATAGCCGAGTCCCAAGCCGATGTAAGTCAGTGCAATCAAAAGATATCGTAGAATTGTCATCTACCCACTTCCTATTCCCTACTTACTTAGTATCTTCTAGATGAAGCAAATTCAGTAGTTGAGCGTACCTGATGATGTTTGGTTTCAGGCACTAGGAACCAGAAAACCGCGCAAGCCACAACTGCGATCGCTGCTAGCATCAGAAATGCCCCATTAGCCAGCATTACGCTACCATGCTCGTTGTTGAACTTCACCGAGGGGTAGTATGTTTGACGTACACCTTCACCGCTCTCTGAAGCACCACCTTTGATACCTTGTTTATCCCAAAAGGACTCGCGAGTGTGAAAGGCAACTTTCGTTCCAGGACAGTAAACAGTGTTGTGAATCGAATCAAGTTTATCATCATCAAAGCCGCTCAATTCCAACTTGTGTAATACACTAAAGGGAATCGTGCATTGATTTTTAGATTTATTTTTAGCCATGAGTCTTTAGTCCTTGGCTAATAACTAATCCAACTGGTTGCTAGACGAAACTCGGCAATAAATAACTGCATTCACAGCAACGCTTCCTTCTTTCAAATTCTTCACTTGCGCGGTTATGCTTTTCGGTGTAAACCCGCTGATTCCCCAAAGTTCTTTCTGGTATCACTCGATTCTCGCTTTCCCATGGACGCAGCGTAGATGTAGAAACGCCGACCAGCGCATGCAAATTCTCCTACCACAGAAAAACTTACTCATACTAAATAAGTATAAGTAAGTTTAACAAACTTTTTGACTATTTAATTTAGCTCTCGGCGACCTTCCAAGGCTCTTGCCAAAGTCACCTCATCAGCGTACTCCAAATCCCCACCCACAGGTAAACCAAAAGCAATCCGTGTCACCTTGGTAAATGGCTTCAGTAGTTGACCGACATACAGTGTCGTTGTCTCACCTTCAATACTTGGACTAATTGCCATAATCACTTCTTCAGGCTTTTGCTGACTCACCCGCCGCACCAAAGCCTGAACTGTTAACTGTTCTGGACCAATACCATCTATCGGGGAAATCACCCCACCTAAGACATGATACTTGCCCTTAAACTCACGAGTTTTTTCCAAGGCAATCACATCACGGGAATCCGCCACCACACATATAGTGGTGTTGTCCCGATTTGGGTTGCGGCAGAGTTCACAAACTGGTTCAGAAGATAAGTGAAAGCAAACAGTACACAAACCTACCTGTTTTTTTGCCTCAATCAGGGCTTGCGCCAGAGCCTCTACTTCTGCTTCTGGTCGCTTTAAAATATGCAATGCTAGCCGCTGAGCAGTTTTTGGACCAACCCCAGGTAAGCGTTGCAGTTGTTCAATTAACCGTGCTAAAGGGCGTGCGTAAACCGTTGTCTTGTCTCCAGTATGTTCGTACCTTAACTATGATGCCATTCTTACAGGATTTTGGACGCTACTTCGAGATTCTTGATGGGGTGATCAGGGTTAAGTTCGTTTGTCTGTGGGCGAGCACAGAGAGTAAACAGCTAATCAAAGAAATATTGGAGAAACAGTTGGAGTCCCAAGTATACAGATTGAGGACTAGATAGATGATCCTTAAATATTGGTAAGGATTTTACGCGAAAATTCAAGACTTCTGGCATTTGCTTATATGCACCTCCAGGAAAGGGCATCCATACAGCTATGGGTGAATTCCAATGCTCCAGCCCTAAGAAAACTACTAGAAAGCCAACTGCTTCGCTAGCCTCTACTATCATGTACTAAGAACACGAAGCCTCAGCCTCCATAAAGGAACTAAGCTCAACTGTTCCGTTAGGTTCACAACTGTATATTTATGGCTAGAAACACAAGCAGAAAAATTTACCTCTCATATAAGGGAGTAGTTTATAAGTTTGTCACCTATCAGTTAGAAGACTCCGATGGCTCTTTCTATATTACTCTCCAAAGAGAGGGACACAGCTATGAATACATTAGATATTCCTCTAACCAAAGAGAGCCAGAGTGCTGCAACCTTGAGAAAAATAGGGAAAAGAGAAAGAAAATCTCCTATCACTCTAGCGGTTGCGTGCGATACCACAATGTCCATGAGCCATCAGCCTATTTTGAGCCACTATCAAACATTACAAAGCTTAACTTAGTTGCTTCTTACATCGTTCCTGCGGTGAATCGCCTTGATCCCTTTGATGGAGAATTGACTATCGAAGATTTTGTTATTGACATTGCCGATGATAAGAAAAAAATACAGTTTACATTTTCTATTGCTCCATGGAACGCCAAGATTGAATCAACACATATCGCGATACGATATGAGAATTTATTTTGTTTTTTGTTAGAGGTATCCGAGCCGAGAACCAATCTTCCTAATGAAATCGAAAATCATTTTGTATTTTTAACTCCTCAAAAGGGACTATATGAGGAACAAATTATTGATTGCGATTGTGCATTGGTCTTGTTTCATCAAAAATTACAAAACACTCGTGATCTAATTATTTATTCGCCAAACAAAGAAGGGATTTATAAAATTATATGTGCAGTACCGATGAGAATTCCTCCAGAGGTAGAGATAGAATTTGCTGATAGACAATATTGCTTTGAGATCATCAGTAAAACTAAATCAGTCATTAAATTCAAAGTAAAAGACAAACACGATCAGACGGTAAAGAAAGAAGTTCCTATAGTCGATATAACCTTGGATGCAGAATTTGGAGCCTAACCCCTGCTGCATCAGACGGTATTTAGACAATTGCCTCTGTTCCAGGTTATCTGCCGCTGCTCAACTTAAGTTGGTGAGACTTTAGAACTTTTTGGGGTAAAAAACCCCTGAAAGCCTTGTTAGACAAGGCAAACACATAAAAAGGGGGAACTTCAGTTTAGTGCTTTTACCAATACAGTTCAAAACAAAAACGCCCTCCATAAGGAGGGCGTTTTTGATTAGCTAAGCTTGAGAATTAGCCGTTGATAGCAGGAGCGCTCAAAGCAACAGGAGCAACTTCAGTTGCAGCCAAGTCTAGAGGGAAGTTGTGAGCGTTACGCTCGTGCATTACTTCCATACCCAGGTTAGCGCGGTTGAGGATGTCCGCCCAAGTGCCGATTACACGACCTTGAGAGTCAATCACACTGGAGTTGAAGTTGAAACCGTTGAGGTTGAACGCCATGGTGCTTACGCCCAGTGCGGTGAACCAGATTCCGATTACAGGCCATGCAGCCAGGAAGAAGTGCAAGCTGCGGCTGTTGTTGAATGAAGCGTATTGGAAGATCAAGCGACCGAAGTAGCCGTGGGCTGCAACGATGTTGTAGGTTTCTTCTTCTTGACCGAATTTGTAACCGTAGTTTTGAGATTCGGTTTCGGTTGTTTCACGAACCAAGGAAGAGGTTACCAAAGAACCGTGCATTGCACTGAACAAGCTTCCACCGAATACACCTGCTACACCGAGTTGGTGGAAGGGGTGCATTAGGATGTTGTGCTCTGCTTGGAACACCAACATGAAGTTGAATGTACCAGAGATACCCAAAGGCATACCGTCAGAGAAGGAACCTTGTCCGATGGGGTAGATCAAGAACACTGCAGTTGCTGCTGCTACGGGAGCAGAGAATGCTACGCAGATCCAAGGACGCATACCCAAGCGGTAGGACAATTCCCACTCACGACCCAAGTAGCAGAATACGCCTATCAGGAAGTGGAATACTACCAACTGGTATGGACCACCGTTGTACAACCACTCATCTAAGGAAGCTGCTTCCCAGATGGGGTAGAAGTGCAAACCAATAGCGTTGGAAGAAGGAACAACTGCACCAGAGATGATGTTGTTGCCGTATACCAATGAACCTGCAACAGGCTCACGGATACCATCGATGTCAACGGGAGGTGCTGCTACGAAGGCGATGATGAAGCAGGTGGTGGCGGCTAGCAAGGTGGGGATCATGAGGACGCCGAACCAACCGATGTATAGGCGGTTTTCGGTGCTGGTGATCCACTCGCAGAACCGACCCCAAACGTTGGCGCTTTCGCGACGCTGTAAGGTTGTGGTCATTTGCTTTATAAGTGCTTAGTTTTTTATGATTTGTGTAGGTGTTCTTGCCTACCTGTCTATTACATTAAAGGCATTATTGAGATTTGTAAAGATATTTTAATTAAGTATTAATTATCTAATTGATTTGCTTTACTTATCAATATCACAAGTTGTTTGTAGAACATGAACATAGGGTGCATTCGCGTAAGCGTAACGCACCCCTTACGTGCCTGATGGTTCCTATTTCTTCATCAACCAGGGGGCCATGTCATCTGCCGTCCGCCCAGGATATGCAGATGCAAGTGGTAAACAGTTTGACCACCATCAGGACCAGTGTTAATGACAAGGCGATAGCCGTTTGTGAGTCCAGCTTGTTCGGCAACTCGCTTAACTGTTAATAAAAGATGCCCAAGCAGGGCATCATCCTGAGATTCCGCATCAGTTAATTTGGGTATGGGTTTTTTGGGAATCACGAGGATGTGAACGGGAGCTTGGGGGTTGACGTCTTTAAATGCCAGCGCTAAGTCATCTTCATAGACTATGTCAGCTGGAATTTCCCGACGAATGATTTTGCTGAAAATTGTCTCTGTGGTTTCACTCATGCCAATTTACCTGTTCATCTGCTAGAGATTCTATAGGTTTAGTGTTCTTGATGAAATATTTAGCACATGCTTGCCAGAGTTTGGAGTGCGTCAATTGTCGGCATCGACGCTGTAAAAGTGGGCGTTGAAGTAGATGTGTCGGGAGGTTTGCCGGGAATTGTCGTCTTGGGACTTCCGGATGCAGCAGTTCAGGAAGCACGGGAAAGAGTTAAGGCAACCTTGAAAAATGCTGGTTTTGCCTTTCCTATGCGAAAGATTGTCATAAATTTGACACCTGCGGATTTACGCAAGGAAGGCCCATGTTTTGATTTGCCAATTAGTGTAGGGATTTTGGCGGCTTCTGAGCAAGTCAGTGCCCATTTGTTGGGAGATTATCTTTTCTTGGGTGAGGTGTCTCTTGATGGCAGTTTGCGCCCAGTTGTAGGTGTCCTACCTATCGCTGCTACTGCCGAAAAGATGGGAATTGTAGGTTTAGTGGTTCCTGCTGATAACGCACAAGAAGCTGCTGTGGTCGAAGGATTAGCTGTTTATGGTTTCAAAAATTTGTCTGATGTGGCTGATTTTTTGAATCATCCAGAGCGTTACAAGCCTGTGCAGTTGGACAGCGCTGTAGAGACGCGCCATGATGGGTTTTTACAAACAGCAGATTTGCAGGATGTGAAAGGACAGGCTCATGCTCGTCGTGCTTTAGAAATTGCAGCTGCTGGTGGACATAACTTAATATTTGTAGGACCGCCTGGAAGTGGCAAAACTATGCTGGCGCGACGTTTGCCTGGTATTTTACCTGCATTGTCATTCTCAGAAGCTTTGGAAGTCACTCGTATCCACTCGGTAGCTGGGTTATTGAAGAATAGAGGATCATTGGTGCGCGATCGCCCTTTCCGCAGTCCCCACCACTCAGCATCTGGTCCTTCTCTTGTCGGTGGCGGTAGCTTTCCCCGTCCTGGTGAAATTTCTTTATCACATAAAGGTATACTTTTCCTAGATGAGTTAACAGAATTTAAAAGAGATGTTTTAGAATTTTTGCGTCAGCCTTTGGAAGATGGCTACGTAACGATTTCTAGGACTAAACAATCTGTGATGTTTCCTGCTCAGTTTACTTTGGTTGCCAGTACCAATCCGTGTGCTTGCGGCTATTACGGAGATACGATAGCGCAATGTACTTGTTCGCCAAGGCAGAGAGAGCAATATTGGGCAAAGCTTTCCGGACCTTTGATGGATAGAATTGATTTGCAAGTTGCAGTGAATCGCCTCAAACCAGAGGAGATTACCCAACAACCTACAGGAGAATCATCAGCAACTGTCAGGGAACGGGTACAACAGGCACGAGACTACGCATCGAGTAGATTTAAAAATGAACAAAATCTATCTTGCAATGCCCAAATGCAGAGTCGTCATCTTCAGAAATGGTGCAAGCTAGATGATAGCAGTCGCAACCTATTGGAAGGGGCAATTAGAAAATTGGGTTTGTCGGCAAGGGCAAGCGATCGCATTCTTAAAGTAGCACGAACCATTGCAGATTTAGCAGGGGATGATGAACTGAAAACCAACCACGTTGCTGAAGCAATTCAGTATCGCACAATCGATAGAATGCAATAAAATATGTTAGGGTTCGACCGAATGATTTGAATTAACTTTGAGTGTTTGGTCATATTTTGAAGAATTTGTGCCATTTTGAGAATGTTTTGGCACCAGTGTCATCAACGAAATTAGGGTGAGCTGCATCAGTTCCATATATGCATCAATGTCAACCTGATCTGATAGCAGCATATGTCGATACTGCTGCTTAATATAACTCAGCTTTTGTAATGCGGCTTCTGGATCTGTCTGCAACGTTGCCTGCCATTCATCAAGTAGCAGGAGAGTTTCCATAACAAATTTTTTGCGCTGCTGCTCTAGGAGTCTACGACACTGATCTGTAAAAGTCTGTGTTTTGTGCCGCAGCTGCTCGTAGACTTCCGTTGTCACTGCACCCTCAACAAACATCAGCCGATGCTCTTGGCTGAGGTCTTCGATACCATCCAATGCCTGTTGGGGGTGGTCTGGCAACAGTGATTTGAGCTCATTAATCCGGTTGGCAGTTGTGGTCACCATTTTCTTAGACCGTTGTCTGTGCCACTGTCGCAACACTAATCCTAGTATGCTGCTGCTGCCCAAAATAAAAACTCCAGCCTGCAAGTCACTGTTACTTTCCCAATAATGCATCAGCGCCATGCGGGGATCACCTTGTTCAAACACCTCCTCTGCTGCTGGGTGGATGTAAAACAGCCCTTTTCTCAGTAGATTTTTAGGCTCTTCGTTTTGCAGTGCAGGATAGAACGGGGAATAAGTACGCGCAGTAAAGAGAATAGACCAGGTAACCAGTGCAACCTTCTGCCGATTCATGTTAGGGTGAGTCACCAACACGGTAGGAGTTGAGAGGGTCAGTAAGTTTCGGTCTGGAATCGGTGGACGCGATGTATAAGTTCCGGTAGGTAGCTCTGCACCTTGATAGGAACCGGGGTCGAAAACAGTCAACTGGTTGATTAATGCAGGTTCGATAGGAAGCAGCCTTAAGTCAGGATTGTTTAGAAATTCTTGCCGTAGATTTTGACTAGCACCCAGACTTCCTACATAAATAACTGCATCCACTTGTCGAAATTTCAGTTTCTTGAATGCTTCATCAAAACTAGAGTAATCTGGTTGAACAGTTATTTTATCTGCTTTAAGCAATCGGTCAGCAGTGAAGCTCATCCCGCTACCAGGAGTGCCAACAGCAACTCGCTTTCCTTGAAGGTCAGCGAACGTTTTTAAGCTAGAATCTTGGCGGGTAATAATGTGGACATATTCGTTTGCCAGAATCGCAACTGCTTCGACCTTTTCTTGGCGCATTGCCTCATTGGCAACATCCAACTGTACTATAGCGAAATCGACTTGGCGATTAAGCAAGCGTTTTAAGTTTTGCTGAGAGCCTTGCGATTTGATATTTTTAACAGAGAGTTTTACGGTATCCTTGGTAGATTGATTAATTTGCTCACCTAGGCGATTGTAGTAACTACCAGTAATGCCACTAGAGAGAGTGACGCTACTTGGCTGCGAACTGCAACTGCTCAAAGTTACTATGACTCCCCCTGCTAAACCATTGAGCAAAAGGACAACAGCTTTCGGACAATGGAGATATTGAGCACACTTTGATATAATATTTTTCGGTAGATTTGCCCAGGTTCGCTTGCCAGATAGTTCCGGTATCATCTCATTACTAGCCTTTATGGCGTTGTTATGTTGAAAGAATTTTATAGATAAAGACCAGCTGTCGAAATCATTCTCTTCAAGTCTTCTTCAGTTTCATTTATTGAGATTACGCCAAAGGTTAACAGTTTGCAACATTAATTAATAATTTAAGTAGGCAGTAAAACTATGTCTTTACTGGGAGCATCCCTAACTGTGAAACAGCATTCGCAATTCCTGCTGATTGCAAGCAAGGAGAATGCCCACATTGTTTTTTACCTTTTGCTAAAATGACGAAACGTCAGAAGCCTTGTTGACTTTAAAGCCTGTTAATTATTCGCACAAAATGAAATCATGATGGTTGTGATCCTGTGAGCCGAAGAACATTTTGATGGGTATACCGGACAAACGAAGTCAATGGAGTTGTGCGATCGCTCATAGGATAGCAGTGGTAATTGGTCCCTCTTGCGTCGCATCCACCAGTTGCTGACCTTGCAGAACAAGAAGCTGTTTGAAGATAGGATCTTTGTCTGCCTCGCTCAGAAGCACTTGCTTAATCAGTTCCGCCTGAGTTCCTGCTGTAGTAGCAACACTCTGCCCTTGTAGTTGAGTTAGGAAATTCCGCACGGTGGTTGTGACTTGCACTTGATCGGAACTATTGGCAACGATGTTGCGAACTTGATCGGCGGCTTCATTATATTCAATTTGCCCAGAGCCTGCCAGGTTAGTTATCGTACTGCCAGTAATGAAGAAACTGTTCCCCAATGGACGTTTGCTGAATTCTTTTATCGCCTCAGCTTGGTTGGTGGCAATTCACCAACATATTGACGATGTCATTGGTATGAATCAAGCTATTGGCGATCGCGCTGCCATCAAGTTTGCAGGAGCATTTTATCAAGGGCTGGGGAATGAACTATCCATTGAAGACGCTTATGAGCTTGGGCGCATCGCCATTCAACTAGCAGGCATTCCAGAGTCACTGACTCCAATTCTCAAAATTAGAGCGAAACCTCCTGCTGAAAGTCAAACTAGTTCTCAGCAGGAGCAAAAACAAGATAAACCGGAAGATATTTCACCATTTAGTAACTTATTTAACATATCAAACAGCAGTATCAAAAACGTTAGTGGATCGGGAACAATCAATTATCATGAATCATCTAGCTAATAGCTAATATCATGGCGAGATGAAAACCCACAATTAAGCTACTGCTATTTCCGGTAGCCAAAGTACAATAGAAGAGCAGTGACAAATAATTTGTCGCTCTACAGGTCATCTCTTTCTAAGCTTTCAATAAAGATTCTCCCCCATCAATCCAAACTTCGGTACCAGTAATGTGGCTGGAAGCATCTGATGCTAAAAAGAGAACTAATTGTGCTACCTGCTCGGACGTTCCTGGTTTGCCATCAGTCAAAGGAATGTGCCCTTCAGGAAACTCAACAGGTTCTTGAACGCTTTCTAAATCCCGTCTTTGAGTGCTTTCGTTAATATTTGTTTCAATGGCACCAGGGCAAATTACGTTAACACGAATGCGGTGTTTAGCTAGCTCCAAAGCCACCATTTTTGTGAAAGCCACTTGTGCCGCTTTTGTGCAAGAATAAGCAGTAGCGCCAGTGTTACTAAAAATACGCGTACCGTTGACAGATGAGGTGATAATCACAGAACCTCCCTGCTTTTTCAAATAAGGCACAGCGTATTTTACTGTGAGAAATGTTCCTTTTAAATTGACATTGATTGTTTTATCCCACTCTTCGGGTGCCAATTCCTCGATAGGTGCCCATACGCCATTAATACCGGCGTTGGCAAACACAATATCCAAACGTCCCCACTTGTCCACTATTTGCTGGGTGACTTGTTGCATTTCTTCCGGATGAGAAATATCGGCAACTAGCGGTATTGCTTCACCATTATCATTTTGAATTTCAGCAACAGTGTCTTCTAGTTCTTCCTTTGTCCGCCCCAAAGCAGCAACTTTTGCTCCTTGTTTTGCAAACAATTTTGCTGTCGCTTTAGCTATACCTGAACCTGCTCCTGTTATTAGAGCCACTTTACCTGCTAGTTGCATAAAAAATATTTTTATTTTTTTAACTAACAGTTGTTTAACATAAACTTGAGTTTTGATTCATACTGCTACTGGCATAAAGATTTTCTCTGTCTAATTGCATAAATCATTAGACAGAGGACAAGCAATACTGTGTGATTTAAAATACGCTTTAACTTGTCTGTCGTAAGAGTCAGGGACTCCTAGTTGAGTGCAAACCCCACGAATAAATTCGTTGGCTCTGCAGTTAACGCAACCTGACCAGCTTCAGTCCTTTACTGGACTACGTTTAGAGAAAGTGCTATAAGTCCCACCTACAAATGCTTGCCAGTTTGTAGCTCTGGAACCAAGCAATTAAACAAGTTTAAGGGAGTTAAGCTAGTGTCGCTTGGAGTCAGCCGTCTCTAAACATTTTGCAGTCTACGATTACCCAGAAATGGGGTATCTCGGAAACGAGAATTAGGGATGAGTTTGACTCTGAATAAATTTAGAGTCAAACTCATCCCCATAAATAGAATTTAGGGGCTTCAGCTCTTTGATTTTCGGTGATGACGCTACCGTGATGTCTCTTCGATACTGCTTTCGATATGACAGCAATTGCACTTCCCTGGATATAAGAAATAAATGACAGCTTTATTAACTACCACTGCACAATTTGAGCGAGTTGCCAAAATAGTGGCGCAAAGGGTGGCGCAGCTATTGTGCGCGGCAGTTTTTGTAATTGACCAACATTCAATAGCAATTGCCAGTAGCGATCGCAAGCTTGTTGGCCTTTCCTTCAACCATATCTGTGGACAACTCACTTTTGATTACCTACGAGTGCCGATTTATTTTGATACACAAGTAGGTGAAGTGATTATTGGCAAACCTGACAATGGTGAGGAAATTTCTCCTCGCTTAGCACAGGTCATCGTGGAACTGGTAGTTAATCAAACAGCAGTCATTGATGCTTTGCCTAACCAACATCACTTAAAGAATAAGTTTATCTACGACTTACTTAACGGTTTAATAGATGACGAGGCAACTGTCCTACACCATAGTAAACTTCTAGGCTTAGATTTAACACCACCCCGTGCAGTGATTTTAATCGATGCTGCCGATTACATTTTAGGAAATGGAGTCTCTGATGAAGACTTGGAGAATGTCTCAGCGTCACTGCGTCCCCGCGTCGCCACCTCCTCTTTAGCAGAGGCGCAAATACGGCGACGGGCTACTTTAGTCATTGGCAGTGTTGTCAGCTTTTTCCATCTGCCTAACGATACAATTTGCGCTTATCTCGGTGATGGCGAGGTGGCTGTCCTTAAAGCAAGCGATACGAAAAACTTGGGGAGTTGGGCAAATCGTGGCGATGTTCCAGACCAGTGTAGTTCTTCTTGGGCAAATCTCACAGCGCTAAAGCGGGCGGCAGAGGCTTTATTATCAAGGTTACGAGCTGATACCGACGCATCGATTAGCATTGGCATTGGTCGCTATCACCCAGGAATGCGCGGACTTGCCCAATCATACCAGGATGCACGGGCAGCTTTGTCTTTGGGGTGCCGCTTTCGCGATCGCAATCAAGTACATTGCCTAGATAGATTGGGAATTGCAGCTTTTATTGGGGTTGCGGATGAGCAGACAAAAATCGAATTAGCAACATATCTATTGAGTCCTCTCAACCACGAACCGGAATTGCTCACAACCTTAGATACATTCTTTTCTGAAGACTGCTGTCCCTCTTCCACAGCAAATCGGCTGTCGATTCACCGCAATACTCTGAGTTACCGATTAGATAAGATTACCTCGCTCACTGGACTAGACCCACGCCGCTTTGATGACGCGGTGCAGATTCGTTTGGCTTTGCTCATGCGGAGACTGCGGTGATTGTTAATATAACGTTTTGTAACAAGTTTTCAAGCTCGCCCCCTAATACTGGGCTGCGATGTTATGATTAGAAGTGAGAATTAATTCGGCGACTTCGTTTGTTTTTAGTATTGACAGGCTTTTTCCTTTTGGTATTTACAGGCTCCTCTCCGAAATCTAAATCTCTACACACTTATGATTTTGGAGATAATCTATGTCACTTTATGTAGGTAACCTCTCTTACGAAGTTACACAAGATGATCTGAATGCTGTTTTTGCAGAATATGGTTCTGTAAAACGTATTCAGCTACCTACTGACCGTGAAACAGGTCGTCTACGCGGCTTTGGTTTTGTGGAAATGGGTACAGAAGCTGAAGAATCAGCTGCCATTGAAGCTCTTGATGGCGCTGAATGGATGGGTCGTGACCTTAAAGTAAATAAGGCTAAACCCAGGGAAGATAGAGGTTCGTTTAGTGGTAACCGAGGCAACAACAGCTTCCGTAACCGCTACTAAGCGAAATAGACTAAACCCTATTGCTCTTAAATAACTTCTCTTGAACCCACCCAGATTCCCATCTGGGTGGGTTCGTTTTTGCCAACAAATCCCTTCTTAATGTTGCATTTTTTTAATCTGTTACATGACTTTACAAATGTAAGTGTTACAACACAATAATTTGGAGTACTACCGCTTCTAAAAACCGAAGCATATCTAGGCATAAATCCGTAAATATGGGCAAGCTCAACTCCACGGTATAAGTTCGCTCAATTTCGTTGCGCATTTCTGCTTGGTTCCCTTGCCCTGTGGCTCAGGTTCTTTGACCACTAATCCCCAGTTAGAGATACTGAAACGAATTTCAAGTACGAGACTTAAAAAATATTCAATTTTTTGTAATTAGTTCGTGCTAAGTATTTCAAGGTTTTCACGCCCAGTAAGCTATGAGATCCCGCACTAATCAAGCGTAATTATATTATACACGTAGATATGCACAATTACCGGAAAAATCTCGGCAAGAATACCAAGATTTGCCTAGATATGCACAAAATTTATCGAGCAGCAGCCAACCCATGTCAAACAGCCCGAAAACTACACCTTTGGTATCAGATGAACGCAATGTTTGGCGCTGGGGCTTGACTCCTGAGAGCGAAATTTGGAATGGTCGTTTTGCAATGATTGGCTTTTTATCTGTTGTGTTACTTGAAGTGTTTTCTGGTCAAGGGTTTCTTCATTTCTGGGGTATTTTCTAGATTTCGTTTCTAGATTGAGGCTGATTTGCATCAAGGTTCCATCCGCCTTTCGTTCATAAAAAGATGGCAAGGAAACCCCGTCTCTTAAGCGAACGGGGAGGAATTGCCGCCTTGCCGCCTTAGTCATTAGTCATTGGTCAATCGTCATTAGTATAATTAAGCACCATTTTCATAAAAAACATACTAAGGACTAATAACTAATGACGCCGGACTTCGATTTCCCCCCGGCTTTTTGTGAAACTGTAGCGTAGCGGTTCCTCTTAGGAATTACGCAGTGAAATGTTCTTGTCCGGGGGATGAGTTAAACTTTTCTATTAAAAATCACCGATAGCTATCGGTGATTTTTAATTTTTTGAATATCAAGTAATATTTTTTACAGTTAAAGATTTGGACGTAATTGTTAGCTTGCCAAATCAACCAAAGCGTCCCATCGGAACCGGACTACGCGTGAGACTGATTTGCGATCATGCTCAGTAGTGAATACTGATAGTGTGATACTTGTTTGACCAGGGTCTAAGATGCCTTTCACAGTGCATTTCTGCATCCTATTGTTGCAGTAGGCAACGATGCGATCGCCAACCTGGATATCCAACGCTTTAATTTTCAACAACGACTTAACCTCATAAAAAGATTCTTGGCTCAGCTAGCTGCATTCAGCTTTGCCTACTTATCTACATAAATCACTAAATAGATATTTTTTCCTTAGTATTATCGGCAGGTTATGCTGCTCTGAATTGCCCTCTACCCAAAGAAAAGAAAAATATATTGCTACATTTTACTAGCCTTACTCATAATAACACATAGGAAAAAGCTTGCATCAAACTTTATATTTTATTGTCAAGTTACTTTATACCTAAAATCTTCTTAAATGTAATTTCAGCTGAAATCTTTATAAGTGAGTTTGATTCCAAAAATTATTTCGCAACCTAAAAGCTTATTTATTTTTTTCTTAATTCCTAAGAGAGAAGGCAGTGCTTTGAGTCCAAATCCAACATAGACTTATTAGGATAAGGACTGAAGTATGGCTAAGCAGCGCTCAAAGCAAAAGCAGATTCAAGACATTGCACAAGAAACTTTTGGTTACGACAGCTTGCGTCCAGGACAGCAACAAGTCATCGAAGCAGTTGTCGAGGGACACGATACTCTAGCTGTGATGCCTACAGGTTCAGGTAAATCAGCGATTTACCAAATTGCTGCTTTGTTAGTTCCTGGTGCAACAATAGTTATTTCTCCTTTAATTGCCCTTCAGCATGACCAAGTAGAAGCGATTGAGGAGCAGGATGTGGCTGAAGCTGCTGTTGTCAACTCTGCCATACCTAACGCAGAACGAGAGGAGGCGTTTGCAGATTTAGAAAAGAAAAAGCTAGAATTTTTGTTTCTCGCCCCAGAACAATTTAATAATGAGGAAGTTCTCGCACAAATAGCAGATGCAAAACCTTCTCTATTTGTAGTAGACGAAGCTCATTGTATCAGCGAGTGGGGGCATGATTTCCGTCCTGATTACTTGCGGTTGGGTGGTGTGATTGATACGCTTGGTCATCCCACTGTACTTGCCCTAACTGCTACCGCTTCACCGATTGTGCGGGATGAGATTGTGGAACGTTTGAGAATGCGCAAACCGCATATATTCGTACGTGGATTTGACCGTCCGAATATTTGGTTAGGTGTGGAGACTTTCCACGATGAAGCTGAGAAACAAACTGCTTTGGTCAAGCGTGTTGTCGCTGCCGAAAAACCTGGTATAATTTACGCTGCAACTCGTAAACACACTGAGGAAATAACTGAAAATTTATGTAAAAAAGGTATCAAAGCCGTCCATTATCATGCAGGAATGAAAGCATCAGAACGCGAGCAAGTTCAAGCTGCATTCATGGCTGATGAGGCAGAGGTTATTGTCGCCACTACTGCTTTTGGTATGGGGGTAGATAAACCGAATGTGCGCTTTGTGTTTCACTACGACATTAGCGATTCTATTGACTCATATTATCAGGAAATTGGACGCGCCGGACGGGATGGGGAGGAGGCGAAAGCGATTCTGTTTTATCGTTCAAATGACCTGAACATCCGCCGTTTTTTAACCAGCGGCGGTAAGGTAGATTTTGAGGAAGTTTTGCAAGTCGCAGAAGCAGTGCAAAAGGCTGATGCACCACTTGAGCCGAAAGATTTACAGCAACAAACAGAACTATCTCAAAATAAACTCACAAAAGCTCTCAGTCGCTTGGAAGAAGTGGAGGCGGTAGAAATTTTGCCGACTGGCGAGGTTATTAAAAGCGAGGCAGAAGTCAACCAAGAATCAGCAGCTGCTTCAGCAGCACTGGCTGAGGAACGACGAGAACAATTTGTGCGTAGACGCGAAGCGGCTTGTCGCCAGACATCGCGCTTAGAAATGATGCGAAACTACGCCGAATTGCAAGATTGTTGTCGCCAGTATCTGCTCAACTATTTTGGTGAACCAATACAGAACAAGTGTGGATTTTGCGATAATTGCCAAGCTGGAGTCACTGTTGAGGAGACTGCCTTTCAACCTTTCCCTATCAACAGCAGTGTCATTCACACCAAGTTTGGTAAAGGGCGGGTGATGCGCTACGAAGGCGATAAAGTGGTGATTTTGTTTGACAAAGTAGGCTATAAAACCTTCGCTGTTGAGCTTGTGCAGGGACTGCTGAAGCAAGTGGAGTAAAACATGGCGTTGCTGAATCAAGATATGAATTTCAAAATTCTCATTGATGTAGAGACGTGCCATGGCACGTCTCTACAGGTATTTGCTCTTTTTTATCATCAAAAAGTTAATTCCATAGGATTACCAAGTTTTATAAACCTAATCCAGTATTAATACTGACGCTTTCTAAGTATCCTTGTGAATAAGATCTAACAGTTTCCAGTGTAATAAATTACAACAATCTCAGCTTTTTTTCTTAGTGATTGACTGAATTTTTACTCTTTTCACTGGTACATAGTGTTAGACCTTGAGGAGGATAATTATGGCTAAAGTGAATCTAGGGCAGCTAGAAAAAAACTTGAACGAAGTTAACTATCCCCTTAGCAAAAAAGACTTGATTAAGTATGCTGAAGAAAAAGGTACCGACGAAAAAGTGCTTCGAGCTTTGAAACAGTTACCTTCAAAAGAGTATGAAACGCTAGCAGATGTCACCAAAGCTATCAACAAAAGCCAATAAACCTCTCCAGAAATTAGATAATTTCTCAAGCAACACAAAGGTGTCAGGCTTCTGCTTGAGATCTCTAATAGTGGATGAGCCTAGAAGAGGAATGAGCAATACCAGGAGTAAATATGAGCAGCAACAGCGTACTAACTGCAACCACAACCGTCAAAACACTCTCGCTAGCAGACTGGCTGGTGATCGCCGACACTCTCAACTACGAGCGGTTGTGGGCATTCGATAAATTTAACCAACACTCATCATCAGAAACATACGATCTCAGCGCCCTGACTCTGAAAGATTGGGAAGAGATAGCAGAGCTCATTGGATGTGACACATATTGGGCTAACCGCAGATACCGCGCTCACACTGTTGGCTCAAAAAGCAGTCGATAGTTATTGAGTTGCTTCTCTATAATGAAATGAGGGGATTAAAAAAGCCTTCAGTAGCCACATGGTGCGCGTTTCCAGCGTAGTGAAGTGACACTTTTTTCTCGCGATCGCGGCTCAATCTTACAAGAAGCCGCGATCGCACTCAATCAAATTTCAGTTACAGCAGTTTTCAATTGGTTCAAACACACAGCAATGTTCTTTCAGGTACAGTGGGGGCTCATACGTGTCAATTTAAGGTGAAAGGCTATTTAATCCATACTCTGGCTAATTTGTCAATCACCTCTACTGGACAGGCGCTCTAGCTTTCATCCACAGATTTTTCGTAATACTACAAATTACTATATTTGTAGTCAGGAAGGCAAGCAGTTAATTGAGTGGCTCTTCCTATACCACTACTCATCTAACATCTGCCAATATTTTCAAAGACAACTAAACTCTAAACACCAACGCAAGCTTCGAGTTATCGCTCAACCCGTAACTCAGCAGCATAACACCTCGCTTGAGGGGCTGCAAACAACCTCAAACTCAACACCAATGACTTTCCGCAGTCTGCTCCTTTGCGAATTGTTATGCGCTTTTGCAAGCTGAGACAGCAGATGGTGCGAAACTACCAAAAGTTACTGCTTTAAGAATTACATCTCGGATTGCATTGTTATAAAACCGAATGTTTGTCATGCCACGAAGCTCAAAATATTTTGCATACTCAACCTGATGGACGATGTCTGCCAGGACAACCATACCATTAGGTTTGAGAACTCTAATAATTTCATCTAGTGCTTTTTTCCGATCAGTCTCTGCTTCTAAGTTATGAACCGCCCAACTTGAGATCACAACATCAAAGTAGTTTTCTGGAAAAGGCAACTGACGCATATCGGCTGTTTTGACTTCAACGCGCTCTGTAACACCTTCAGTTGCAGCATTTGATAGTGCAGCAGCAGAACTATTGTTGGCTTGATCGTGCTGATGCCATAGGTCAATGCCAATAGCCTTGCCAGAGGTAAGGCGCTTTGCAGCCCCGACTAGCATTAAACCTCGTCCACAACCAACGTCAAGCACAAGCTCACTACCTGACCACTGAACTAGGTTCAGTAGTTTCTCTGTGTCTTTTAACTTCATGACTTTACTGCCATAAAGCATGAAGCAACCCATGCCAAGCAAGTAGGTGGCTGCAATACCCAATAGCGCACCGACAGTTATTTTCGGAATTTGCCCAAATATCGATGAGAGTAGCACCACAAGAAAGATGAAGAGTGCAACTGCACCAGCTATAAAAAAGAAACGCACTAGACCTGGCGCATCAATCCCATAATTCGGTTTGCTTTGAACATTCTCAGCCGCCATTACCCTTACGTCTCATCAGAAACAACTGAGACAAAACTAGTACATTTGTTCATATTGGTCAAGTGCCGATATCACAAATGTTCTGCTGATAGCCTCATAGTTTTCTCAACGGCTCATGTAATTCCTCAACTGATTCTAATATTTTTACTTTAGTTACTCTAGCTATCTTTACTCTTTCATACCTATCTCTATCATATTTTTCGTGAAATGGTATAAGTCACCAGATGAGTTGTATTGGATTTGTGTTTACAATTCTTGCCCTGTTTTTGTGCATTTGCACAATTGCAATGACCAACAGGAAAAACTTCTTTGGTCAAATGCCCAATGAACTGGAGTTCGCGACAGAGTAATGTTAAAACAGTCGTCCAGGAGGTGAATGCGTGTCCCACACAAATCGACTCAGCAAGCATCTACCCATCGCTCGGATAGCTATCGTGCGATCGCTTCCCGGATTGGGCGATTTACTGTGTGCTGTACCTGCCATGAGAGCGTTACGAGCAGCTTTCCCACAGAGCCACATTACCCTGATTGGTCTTGCGTGGGCAAAAGCTTTTGTGGAGCGCTTCAGCCATTACCTTGATGAGTTCTTAGAGTTTCCCGGCTATCCAGGAATTCCTGAAGTTGCGCCACCAATCGACAAAATACCACAGTTCTTGGCTAGCGTACAGCAACAACGCTTTGACTTGGCATTGCAAATGCATGGCAGCGGTATCATCAGCAATACTTTCACCGTCTTACTTGGTGCGCGTGTCAACGCTGGTTTTTATCTGCCTGGTCAATACTGTCCAGATGCAGATTATTTCCTACCATATCCAGCTCACGAACCAGAAGTATGGCGTCACCTGCGGTTGATGGACTACTTGGGAATACCGCTCCAAGGCTATGAACTGGAATTTCCTTTGAGTCAAGAGGATTTTTCAGCTTTGCACAAAGTCGAGGAAGTGCAGGCTCTCCAGAAAAGAAAGTATGTCTGCATTCATCCTGGTGCAAGTGTGCCAGAAAGACGTTGGTCTGTGGAAAATTTTGCGGCTGTCGCTGATGCAATTGCTGATCGTGGTTTCCAGGTTGTGCTGACTGGCACAGCACCAGAAGCAAATCTCACGCAGTCAATTGCCCAGATGATGCAAGCAAAGCCGATTCATTTGGCGGGAAAGACCAGCTTGGGTGCATTGGCAGCGCTTTTGAGTCAGGCAGAATTGCTGATATGTAACGATACTGGTGTATCGCATTTAGCAGCAGCTTTGGGAGTTAAGAGTGTTGTGATTTTTACGAACTCTGACCCGCATCGTTGGGCACCGTTAGACCGCGATCGCCATCGCATCTTGTACAACAACAAGAAGGAAGAAAATCCGTCTTCTTTGTTCAATTTTCACTCTTCTATCTTTACCATATCCCCAGAAATGGTTATGGATCAGGTGGATGAGCTACTGTCAAAGGAG
The DNA here is from genome assembly GCF_002368235.1 of Scytonema sp. HK-05. GTDB lineage: Bacteria > Cyanobacteriota > Cyanobacteriia > Cyanobacteriales > Nostocaceae > Kalymmatonema. The sequence goes on from NZ_AP018194.1 coordinate 8,796,588, forward strand.
GTAGCAAATGTTACCTAAATTGACGAATGTGCAAAAAGTTTTGGTGATGCAAGTCGGTAGTCGCCAAGATTTAATGCTAACTATTCCTGCGCTCCAAAAGTTGCGCGAACTGGTAGGAGATGCCACCATCACATTGATGGTTTCTCCGTGTAATAGCGAAATAAGTATAGAACTGCCTTGGGTAGATGAAGTATTTGTCTATGAGGGTGGTGACACATTTGTAGATGCTGAACGCGAATTGGCGTTGATATCCAAGCTTCGCCAAAGCGCTTTTGATGCAGCTGTCATTTTCACAAATCCTGGAGAGTCGCCTTACCCCCTAGCATATATCTGCTATTTGGCAGGAATTCCCATACGTATCGGTCAATCGCAAGAGTTCGGCGGCGGCGTTCTTTCGGAATGGGTGAAGCTGTCATCAAAAGATTCTCACCCAGTAGATAAACACCTTTTTTTAATAGAGTGCAAATGACTAATGTACAGACGTCCCAGGGCACGTCTCTACAATTTATGACTAATAACTATGAAACCATTACGCATCCTCACCTGGCATATCCACGGTAGCTATCTCCACTACTTAACACAGAGTCACCATCACTTTTATTTGCCTGTCAAACCAGAACGACCGGAAGGATATGGCGGTCGTTTGGGGGGTTTTCCTTGGTCAGATAATGTTCATGATGTTCCCGCAGAGGAAGTTAGAAATCTCAAGTTTGACTGTATTTTATTTCAGTCGCGCAAGAACTATCTTGAAGACCAATACGAAATTCTCTCTGAGTCACAGCGACGACTACCCCGAGTTTACCTTGAACACGACCCACCACGAGAACAGCCAACAGACACACGTCATGTTGTAGATGACCCAAACGTGTTGCTGGTTCATGTGACGCACTTTAACCAACTGATGTGGGATAGTGGTCGCACTCCGACTCGTGTGATTGAACATGGAGTTATGATACCCGATGGTGTTCGCTACACAGGTGAACTGGAACGGGGACTGGTGGTGGTGAATGGTTTGCGATCGCGTGGTCGTCGTTTGGGTGCAGATGTCTTTGAACGAGTCCGCCAAGAAATTCCCCTAGACTTGGTTGGTATGGGTGCAGAAAAACTCGATGGACTAGGCGAAATTCCACATCATCAACTACCAGCATTTGCTTCACGCTACCGCTTTTTCTTCAATCCCATCCGCTACACCAGCTTAGGACTTGCTGTGTGCGAAGCAATGATGGTGGGTTTGCCAATCATTGGACTAGCAACCACAGAAATGGTCACGGTAGTAGAAAACGGAGTTTCTGGTTATGTTGATACTGATATTGAAAACCTTATTTCCAAAATGCGTCAACTTTTAAACGACCAAACTCATGCACAAAAGTTGAGCCAAGGTGCAATAGCAACAGCGCAAAAACGCTTTAACATCCAAAGATTCTGCCAGGACTGGGACGAAGCATTTCAATCAGTCATTAGTCCTTTGTCTTCTGTTCTTAGTAAATGACTAATGACAAAGATGTAGAGACGCGCTGTTTGAAGCGTCTCTAGAATAACCAATGACTAATGACTAATAACAAATGACTAAATCGATTGCCTTAATTAGCGAACACGCCTCACCTCTTGGTACCTTTGGGGGTGCAGATAGTGGTGGTCAAAATGTGTATGTAGGACAGATCGCAAAACATCTGGCTATTGCTGGATACAAAGTTGATGTTTTTACACGACGCGATAGTCAGGATTTGCCAGAAATCATTCAATGGATGGATGGCGTTAGGATTATTAATGTGCCTGCTGGTCCTCCCATGTACGTCCGTAAAGAGGATATGTTGCCGTATATGGAAGAGTTTACGGCATATGTCCTGAATTTTTGTCAAAATCCTTGGTCTTTTCAAAGCAAAGCGCACAAAAAGTACGACTTGATACACGCAAATTTCTGGATGTCAGCATTGGTAGCGGCAGAAATTAAGCAAGTGTTGGGGATTCCTTTTGTTGTGACTTTTCATGCTCTCGGTCGTGTGCGCCGCTTTTGGCAAGGTGAGGCGGACGAATTTCCTGATGAGCGATTTATTATTGAAGACCGCATCGTTGCCGAAGCCGATCATATCATCGCTGAATGTCCGCAAGATGAGGAAGACTTGCTGCGTCTGTATCATGCCAAAAAAGAGAAAATCACGATTATTCCTTGTGGCTTTGATGCAACTGAGTTTTGGCAAGTTGATAAAACAACCGCTCGTAAAAAGCTTGGTTTACCGCCTGATGAGCGTCTGATTCTCCAGTTAGGACGTTTGGTACCTCGAAAAGGCGTTGATACGGTGATTCGTGCTTTCGGGCATCTTCTGCAACAGTATCACATCCAGGCAAGACTCTTGATTGTAGGCGGTGAATCAGAAGAACCAGATCCCCATTTGACACCAGAAATCGCTCGTTTGCAAACTATTGCAACTGAAGAAGGCGTTGAGTCGCAAGTGACATTTGTCGGACGCCGCAGCCGGGAAATGGTTAAATATTACTACTGCGCTGCTGATGTTTTCGTGACAACACCTTGGTATGAACCGTTTGGCATCACACCTTTAGAGGCGATGGCTTGTGGAACGCCTGTGATTGGTTCTCACGTCGGTGGTATTAAATATACCGTACAAGACAGTGAAACTGGGTATCTTGTACCGCCAAATCAGCCAGAGGCGATCGCCGAACGCATTGCCTATCTTTTCCAAAATCCTCAAGCACACAAGCGTTTCAGCCACAACGCAATACAACGCGTCAAACACCAGTTTACCTGGGAAAAGGTAACAAGTTCAGTCGCATCGCTGTATGAAAAAGTCTTGAGTCAAAAGCACAAACCAATTTTTCTTTCCCCCCCGGCTTCCCCACCTTCCCCTGCTCCTCTTCTTTCCTCTTCCCTCGCTTTTGTTGATGACAGTTTTGCAGCAGCAATAGCGGCGATGGAAAAATCCCGACAGACTTTGAAAGCTGCCATTGTTGAAGCAGCGGAGGCACTCTTGAGTTGCTTTTCCTTGGGTGGTAAGGTGCTTGTTTGTGGCAATGGTGGTAGTGCGGCGGATGCTCAACACTTTGCAGCGGAATTTGTTGGTAAATTACGTTGCTCGAAGCGTGCGGGGCTACCAGTGATTGCATTGACGGCTGATACTGCTTTTTTAACTGCTTGGGCGAATGATGTTGGGTACGAGTATGTTTTTTCCCGACAGGTAGAAACATTTGCTCAACCGGGCGATGTATTACTTGGTATTAGTACGAGTGGGCGATCGCCCAATATCATCGAAGCCTTTAAAACTGCTCGTCATTCCCACATCAATACTATTGCTTTAGTTGGCGGTGACGGTGGAGAATTATTGCCACTAGCAGATTTAGCACTCGTTGTCCCAGCAACTGATACCCAACGTATTCAAGAGGTACATCACCTCGTACTACATCTTTTGTGTGAATTGGTTGAGAAGCAAGTTGGGAAAAAAGAGGAGGGGGAGAGTGGGAGAGTGGGAGAGACAAAGAGTACCGAATGGAAATCATCACTTCTATCAACTCGGGTAATACCGTAGTGAGGACTAAAGTCCTCTCCTAACATAACAAGGACTAAAGTCCTCACTACAAAAATTAATTGAAAGGAGAAAACACAAACAATGGAAGAGCTCAAAGACAAAGTCGTATTAGTCACAGGCGGCGGACGTGGACTTGGTGAAGCTATCAGCCACACATTATCATCAGCAGGTGCGATCGTCGTTGTTGCAGATATTCGAGACGACTTAGCCCATAAGGTGAGTAGCGAAATTCAAGCTAATGGCTTTCAAGCATTGCCGTTAGTGTTAGATATTACCAGCGAAGAACAAGCTCAAACAGCGATCGACAAGATTATCTCCCAATACGGACGCTTGGATGCTCTCATTAACAATGCTGGTACTGATCTCACTGTTTCAATCGAGGAGCTTTCAATTAAAGATTGGGACAGAATTCTTGCTGTTAACTTACGCGCTCCCTTTATCTTGTCAAAATTCGTTTTACCCGTCATGAAACAACAGGGTAGCGGTCATATTATTAACATTGCTTCCACCGCGTCAAAGCGAGCGTGGGCAAATGCTTCAGCTTACCATGCCAGTAAATGGGGATTGTTGGGCTTTAGTCACGCCTTACATGTAGAAGCGCGTCCTTATAATATCAAAGTGACAGCTTTAGTTGCAGGTGGGATGCAAACGCCATTTTTGCTAGACCGTTTTCCTGATATTGATGTCAGCAAGTTGCAAGATCCCAAGAATGTAGCTGCAACAATTCGATTTTTGCTATCTACGCCAGAGGGAACTGTTATTCCTGAAATGACAGTTCTACCACTGGGCGAGAGTTCTTGGCCCTAATAACGAGATGGGGTATTCAGGTTTGAGCTTCCAACACTCATGCGCGAGTTTCCAACACTCACGCACGAGTTTCCAAGCTTGATATAGCGCAATTCAATTGAATGAAATAATTATTTATCTGTGTCCATCTGTGTCCATCTGTGGTTCATATTTTCTTTCTGTACCTTACCCAATTGCAAACCAGTACACCTCTCAAAAACAATATAAAGACGTCTCATGGCACGTCTGGTACAACGGTTGTAGACAACGCACAATTAATTTCTGGAGATTCCTAGTATAAACGAGGTTTGGCGCTTGAGTGATGATCATGCAAGCTGTTTTCCTGGATAAAGACGGGACTCTAATTGAAGATGTACCGTACAATGTTGATCCGCAACAAATTAAGCTAACGTCTGGTGCGATTGAGGGATTGCTTTTACTCCAAGAAGCTGGGTACAAGTTGATTGTCATTACCAACCAGTCAGGTGTAGCGCGGGGGTATTTTCCCGAATCTGCGCTTGTGGCGGTAGAAGAACGATTGTGTCAACTTTTAGCAGCAGAAGGTATCTACCTAGCTGGTTTTTATTACTGTCCCCATCACCCGAATGGAGTCGTGCCAGAATTTGCACTTGTTTGTGACTGTCGCAAACCTGCACCAGGTTTACTTCTACGTGCGGCTGGTGAACACAACATCGATTTGCGTTCATCTTGGTTTATTGGCGACATCCTTAATGATGTAGAAGCTGGGCTTTGTGCTGGGTGCAAAACAATTTTGATCGATAATGGCAATGAGACTGAATGGGAATTCTCTGCACAGAGAACACCAGATTTTATTGTTACTGACCTCATGGAAGCAGCACAGGTGATATTATCTGGTGATGAAAATCCCGTTAGTAGGGGCACAGCATTGCCGTACCCCCACTTAGGAGGACGCTAGTGAAACCTGAGTTGACAAAACTATTGGATGCGATCGCTCATCTTCATGTCATCGTCATAGGTGAAGCGATGTTGGATGGCTACTTAGAAGGATTTAGCGATCGCCTTTGTCCAGAGGCTCCAGTGCCAGTTGTTACTCTGAAAAATCGCTTATATGTTCCCGGAGGCGCTGCTAATACTGCTGTCAATGTCCGTAGTCTCAGCGCAAATGTGACATTTTTATCAGTTATTGGCGATGATTGGGAGGGTTCTCAACTACAGCAAGCACTTTCAGAACGTGGCGTTTCCACAAAACACATCCTCAAAGCCTCAAATAGACAGACCCTTGCTAAGCAGCGAGTGATAACAGCGTCGCAAATCCTAGTAAGATTTGATTCTGGCACCACTGATGCCATTGACGCTGACAGCGAGCAAGCACTAATTGAGAAACTGGAGCTTTTATTTTCAGAATGCGATGCCGTGATTGTCTCAGATTACGGTTATGGAATTTTGACACAAAGAGTGATTGATGCATTAGCACAACTTCAGCAAAACAATCCTCGCGTTCTTGTCGTTGACTCTAAAAACCTCACCGCCTACCGTCACCTTAACGTCACCGCAGTCAAACCGAACTACAAGCAAGCAGTGCAGTTGCTTGATATCCCGTTGCCCCCCCTTATTAAGGGGGGGATGGGGGGGATCTCCCGTGCAGAGCAAATCAAACCTTATGAGGAAAAACTACTCAACCTCACAGGTGCGAAAATTGCTGCTGTCACCTTGGATGCTGAAGGTGCAATCATTTTCGAGCATGATTCCCCGCCCTACCGCACCTATGCCCTACCTACCGCCGAATCCCGTACTTCAGGGGCAGGAGATACCTATAGTAGCGCCCTAACCCTTGCCCTAGCAGCAGGTGCTGCAACACCACTTGCTGCTGATTTCGCCGCCGCCGCCGCCGCTGTCGTTGTACGAAAAGAGGGAACCACCGCCTGTTCTGCGGAAGAACTGCGTGAGTTTATTTCCAAAGTGGGGGAAGCAGGGGAAGCAGGGGAGCAAGGAATTTCTCCCTCATCCCCTCCCGAAAAATACATCCCCAATCTCAACCAACTTCGCTCGCTTGTGACCTCTTACCGTCGCACTGGACATAAAATAGTTTTCACCAACGGTTGCTTTGACATCCTCCATGCTGGACACGTTTCCTATCTCAATCGTGCTAAAGCATTGGGTGACATACTGATTATTGGCGTTAACTCCGACGACAGCATCCGCCGTATCAAAGGTGAAAATCGCCCTATCAACCCCTTGGAAGACCGCATCCAAGTTCTGGGCGGACTAAGTTGTGTTGATTATCTCGTTGCTTTTAACGAAGACACCCCAATCGACCTGATCCGCTTAGTTCAACCCGATGTCTATGTCAAAGGTGGCGACTACACTAAAGAAACTCTACCAGAAGCACCTGTGGTAGAACAATACGGCGGTATCGTTGAACTTTTGCCGTTTATAGAAAACCGTTCCACCACTCGTATCATCAAGCGTGTTTGTCAATTAAATATCGAGCAAGATGACTAAGTACAGTATTTCATTAATTCGTAGCGGATTAAATTTGGCGAGACTCTGCGTCCCTCTGCGCTACCTTGGCGTTCCTCTGCGTTTAAAAAAGTTACGAACTTCAACGCCTGTACTAAGAAATTATGGAACCACAGATGGACACAGATGCACACAGATGGTTTTTATCTGTGTTTATCTGTGTGTATCTGTGGTTTAAAATCTCCAAATTTACTCGGCGGAGAGGTTCCGCTGACTCATAACTCATGACTACTTGGAACACTGCTGAAAACATCCTGTGCATCCGACTCGACACAATTGGCGATGTGTTGATGACGACACCAGCAATTCGCGCCTTAAAAGCATCACATCCCAACCGTCGAATTACGTTGCTTACTTCCTCTGCAGGTGCATCTACTGCCTCACTCGTCCCAGATATTGATGAAGTGATTGTCTACGATGCACCTTGGTTAAAAGCAACAGCACCGCGACTTAATAGCCGTCCTGAGTACGAAATGGCAGAACACCTGCGGCGTCTCAAGTTTGATGGTGCCATTATTTTTACTGTATATAGTCAAAACCCGCTACCCTCAGCATTTCTCTGCTATTTGGCAGATATTCCCCTGCGGCTGGCTCATTGTCATGAAAACCCCTACCAACTCCTAACAGATTGGGTAAAAGACCCAGAACCAGAGCATTGTGTGCGTCATGAAGTACGTCGTCAACTGGACTTAGTTGCTACAATTGGCTGCCAAATAGATGACGAAAGAATGTCCCTGCGTGTCCCAGAAAAAGCTTTAGCTACCGTTAAGGATATTCTGCAACAACTCGGCATTAGCCAGCAGCGTCCTTGGGTGGTCATTCATCCCGGTGCAACGGCTGCTTCACGCCGCTACCCGCCTGAAAAATTTGCTGTTGTTGCCCGCACTTTAATACAAGACATGGGTATTCAGGTAATCTTTACAGGCACCGAACCAGAACGAGAACTGGTTACAGGAATTCAAACAGCAACGGGTGTTCTGTCTCATTCACTTGTCGGGTGCCTTAACCTCAATGAACTGGCAGCACTCTTGTCACTTGCCCCTCTGCTCATTTCCAATAATACTGGTCCCGTTCACATTGCTGCTGCTGTTGGTACACCAGTTGTGGACTTGTATGCTCTGACCAATCCTCAGCATACTCCTTGGGGTGTTCCTAATCGCGTGCTGTTCCATGATGTTCCTTGTAAGAACTGTTACAAGAGTATTTGCCCTGAAGGACATCAAAATTGTTTGCAACTGGTTACACCAGAGTCTGTGGTGGATGCTGCTTGTGAACTGCTCAATTCTCCGCCTGCTACCCTTGCCACTGTTAAGACATGACCGTTTGTCTCGTTCCCTGACTCTGGCAGGGAATGCCTTATCTGAGGCTCTGCCTCATAAATTATACCTATTGGAGGCAGAGCTTCCTGTCATTCATTTCCAGGCTGAGCCTGGGAACGAGAAATACTGTTAAAACATGAACGTTGATATCCTCATTCCTACCTATTCTCGCCCTGCTGCTTTGGCTGTCACCCTGGCTAGCCTGATAGCCCAAACTTACCGTGACTTTCGCATCGTCATTTCTGACCAAACTGAGGATAGTAACCCGGTGGAGAATGGCGAGGTGCAAGCGGTGCTGCGTGTGCTTCGTGCTCATGGTCATGCGGTGGAAGTCCACAAACACTTACCCCGTCGGGGAATTGCCGAACAACGGCAATTTTTACTAGAGCAAGCAAGAGCTCCTTATGCCCTTTTTCTCGATGACGACTTGATTGTAGAACCTTTTGTGGTTGAAAATATGCTTGCTGCCATAAAAGAAGAACGCTGCGGTTTCGTGGGCAGTGCGGTTATCGGACTCAGCTTTATTGATGATGTTCGTCCCCACGAGCAAAAAATTGAGTTTTGGGATGAGCCAGTGCAGCCGGAAAGTGTCAAACCTGACACACCAGAATGGGAGCGCTGGCGTTTGCATAACGCTGCTAATCTTTACCATGTCCAGAAAAGCTTGGGTCTTACCCAGAAAGAGCAACGCAAATACCGTGTAGCTTGGGTGGGTGGTTGTGTCATCTATGATACAGAAAAACTTCGCGGCATCGGTGGCTACTCGTTCTGGCAGCAGCTTCCCTCGGAACACTGTGGTGAGGATGTTTTCGTGCAGTTGCGGTTGATGGAACTTTACGGCGGTTGTGGAATTATTCCTTCGGGTGTCTATCATCAAGAGTTGCCTACTACGATTGTTGACCGGAGTCATCCTGCAGATAAAGCTTTGTTATTTAAACCACAGATGGACACAGATGGACACAGATGAAGAAAAAGTATCTGTGTTCATCGGTGCGAATATGTGGTTTATTTTTCATAATAAGTAGTTAAATATGCGTAAAATTCTGTTTGTCGAGCTATTGGGTGGAATTGGCGATGTTTTAATTGCATTGAGTGCGATTCATGGCTTAGCACTATCTTACCCAGCTGCCGAACTGACAGTTTTAACTTTCCCGCCAGGAGGTGAACTGCTAAAAAGCGATCCGCTGATTAAGCGCGTTATCTATGCGGAACCAGGAAAGGCAAAACAATCAGTTGTTGAGTTACTATCTCGTGAAACTTTTGATTTGATTGTCTCAGATACAAATTACGACGGTATTGATGTAGAGACGCGCCATGGCGCGTCTTTACATAATGCGCGGGTGGTGACGAATTTGTGGCGACAACCTCCAGCAGATGAATTGGTGGGCGATCGCTTTGTCAAAATCCTACAAGCAGAAGGTTTAATTAGCCCGGATGCGATTAAACCTGCACAACTCCACCTCACTCCTGAGGAACTAAGTAGATCACAAGACCTATTCAATCACGTCCGCCGTCCTTTGGTGTTTTTATGTCCAGATGCGGGGATGGCAATTAAGCGCTGGTCTGATGTAAATTTTATTACTATCGGTCAAATTTTGCAGCAGCGTTGGGATGCGACTGTAATTGTCCCAGTGGGTTCTGATGCGAAACAAGCGGCATACATTGCTGAGGCGATAGGGGGTGAAGCGCGGATTTTGCCTCGTGGGAAGTTGCGGGATTTGGCAGCAGCTTTGGCGTGTGCTGATTTGGTCATTGCTGCTGACACGGGTCCAGCACGGATAGCTGCGGCGTTGAATGTGCCAACTATTACTTTGTTTGGTCCTTCTTGGCATGGGCGTTATGGTCAACCGTCACCTCATGTCAATTTGCAAGGATACCCGGAGTGTCCTGAGCGCAATATCAGTAATTTTACGGTGCAGCGGTGTTGGTACGGTGGGGTGTGTCCGTTGGATAAGGGTTGGCAAAGTTGTATGGAGGGGATTTCGGTTGATGAGGTGTTGGCTGTGGTGGAGGGGTTTTTAAACGAACCGCCAAGCCTGCCCTCGAGCGAAGCGAAGGGACGCCAAGGGTGCCAAGAAAGAGAAGAAGAGGTTTATTAGTTAGGAAAATGAAGTCGATACTAGAAAATTCAAAATCTAATATCCAAAATCCAAGGTTGCATGGGTTAGGTAACATTCTGGTGATGCGGCTGGACAATATTGGTGATGTAATTATGACGAGTCCGGCTTTGCGGGCAATTAAGGAGAATTTGCCGGAGAGTCGTTTGACTTTGATGGCAAGTCCGGGTGGAGCGCTAGCAGCAGAGTTATTACCTTGGGTGGATGCAGTATTACCGTGGCGTGTGCTGTGGCAGGATTTGGGTAAGTTGGATTTCGATCCGGCGCGGGAGTGGGAATTGGTGAGGACGTTGCAAAATGGCAAGTTTGATGCAACGATTATTTTCACGAGTTTTAGTCAGAGTCCTCATCCGGCAGGATTTTTGTGTTACTTGGCAGGTGTTCCGTTACGGGTGGGTGAGTCTAAAGAAGCGGGAAATGGTGTACTGACGCTAGAAGTATCATCTGCACCAGATGAGATTCATCAAGTTGAACGAAATTTGAGATTAATAGAAGCTGCTGGGTTTGAAGTTTATGATCGCAGTCTCTGCATTCAAATACCAGAAGCTGCACAACGAGAAGCGGTAATGTTATTAGGGACTAGTAGCGATCGCTTAAGTGCTTACCACAACTATATCTTGCTCAATCCCTGGACAAGTTGCCAATCTCGCAATTATGACTCTCAACGCTTTGCGATCGCTGCACGTCGTCTAGCAGAAATAACACAAATGCCTGTGGTGGTTACTGGTGTAGAAAAAGACCGCTCCAAAAGTCCATCTTTACTTGCTACACTAGGCGATTATGGAATTGACTTGATTGGCAAAACAACTTTGTCTCAACTAGCTGCACTGATTGCCAATGCAAAACTTGTACTTACCAACAACACTTCAACGATGCACATAGCTGATGCTACGCGCACACCCACTGTTGTCATGTTTGCGGGAACTGAACTTGAGTGTCAATGGGAACCGCGTAATGGTACTTCCCGCTTACTCCGCCGTCCTACGACCTGTAGTCCTTGTTACACTTTTACTTGTCCTTATCAGTTGGAATGCTTAGATATCTCTCCAGAGGAGGTAGTAGCCGCAGGGCTGGAATTGTTAAAGATTTCGTAGTAAGCGCAAAGAGCGCTTATTACCAATCAGTTACCGATGACTAATGACTATTACCATTGCCATTATTGCTGGTACTTACAAACCGGAGCGCTGTGGTGTTGCTCATTACACTGCTTGTTTGCGGGATGCCCTGAAAAAGCAGGAATGCCAGTCTGTTGTCCTCACTACCCATGCAGCTGCCACAGAAGTTAATGACTCCACCGTCATGGGTGTGGTACAAGATTGGCGATTTGCTGATTTAATGTCTTTGGTACAAGCAGTACACGCCACCAAAGCTGATATTTTGCATATCCAACATGCAGCAGGCACTTACGGTTTTGAGCGTGCTATCTTTTTGTTACCGCTACTTCTGAAAGCGACAGGTTATCGCAAACCAATTGTCACGACTGTGCATGAATACGGCTGGTGGGAATGGCAACCGAAAGGTATTCCACCGCAACTTGTAGAATGGTTGAAAATGTGGGGACAGCAGCGCGGCTGGTGGGATAGAGAAGATGGGTTTTTACTGACTTTAAGCGATGCATTAATTACAACAAATGCGGAAGCTGAAGAAGTTATCCATCAACGGCTACCACAATTAATTGACCGCGTATCGCTTATACCCATCGCTGCAAATGTTGATGTTACGCCTATTGAACGAAACACAGCACAACAACAATTACGTCAAAGGTGCAACTTTGCTCAAGATACCACCATCATCGCATTTTTTGGCTTTCTCCATCCAGTCAAAGGGTTAGAAACGCTTCTACCAGCATTCAAAAAAGTTCTAACAACTCATCCGCAAGCGCGATTGTTGCTACTTGGTGGTGTGGAAAGTCTAGCTTTGCGGGGAGAAGAAGCAAAACGTTACTGGGATAAACTCCACACGCTTGTAGCTGAACTGAACTTAAGCGAAATGGTGTATCTTACCGGCTATCTAGATGTTGAAACTGCCTCAAAATATCTTTCCGGGTGTGATGTTGGAGTCCTACCCTTCAACCACGGAATGACCATGAAAAGCGGTTCACTTCTGACTTTATTAGCTCACGGTTTACCAGTCATCGCCACCCAACATCCCACACCTCTACCCGATGGACATCCAGTACAGCTCGTTCCTCCTCGCGATATAGACGCTTTGGCAGATGCACTTTGCCAACTCCTAAACGACCCTGAGAAATGGAACCATTTAGGTAATGTCGGTCGTATTTTTATCGAAAACTATACTTGGTCCAACATAGCCCGATCGCACCTCAGCATCTACCAAAAACTCCTCTCCTCTGCGTCCTCTGCGCCTCTGCGGTTCTTTTAAAACGAATGCAACTCGACAATGTCCAAAAAATCGCCGTTCTCCCCGCCAACGCCATCGGTTGTGGTGACGGGTACAAAGTCGGAGCGATCGCTTGTTGAAGCGGTGATCACAAAAATGAACGCCCAAACACAGAATTTGTGCGATTGCGCAGAGCGCAGTGCCGTAAGTCCTGCGGACAGGCTGCGCCAACGCGGAGCGTCTCCGCTACTGAGAAGGCAATCGCCTTTCACTAGGCGGTCTTGCTGGTCTGCTCAAACTTTCTCGCGTTATGATCTCTAATGACTCTGGTCCGTTGCATCTAGCCGCTGCTGTAGGATGTGCAACTGTAGGCATTTTCTGGTGTGGGAACTTAATTACCGCCGGACCAATGAGGCGCGATCGCCACCGTCCCGCTATTTCCTGGCGTCTTCATTGTCCCGTTTGTGGTGTTGACTGTACCCGCGCTTCTTGTAATCATCGTGACTCATTTGTTGCGGATGTCCCCGTACAAGAAGTCGTTGATTCTGCCCTTGAGTTACTTGCTACCACATCTCTAGCAGACAGATGATTTCTACCTCCTGGAAGTTACACCAACGCCTTGGGAAAGATGCAGTACACACAAAATATTTGGTATCAATTGCTTCATGAGGAAGGCACATCACAGGAAAAGGAGATATTTTGATGAATTTAAAGGCAGTTTGGGGGCTGTTTCAAGAGACATTTAACGAATGGAGTAACGATAAAGCGTCGCGGTTAGCCGCAGCATTATCTTATTACACAATTTTTTCCCTCGCTCCATTGCTGATTATTGTAATTGCGATTGTTGGTGCGGTCTTTGGAGAAGATGCAGCAAGGGGTGAAATTTACCGACAAATAAGAGGTTTAGTCGGCGAGCCTGGCGCACTAGTTATCCAGACAGCAATTGAAAGTGCCAGCCAGCCCAAAGCGGGAACTATCGCCTCACTCATCAGTATTGTAGTCCTGCTATTTGGTGCTACTGGTTTATTTGCCGAGTTGCAAGATGCCCTTAATACAATCTGGGAAGTCCAGCCAAAACCTGGACGCGCTATGAAAAACATGGTTCGCCAACGCTTTACGTCGTTCGCGCTGGTGCTAGCCATTGGTTTTCTACTACTTGTATCACTTGTGCTTAGCGCGGTGTTGGCAGCAGTGGTTGGTTACTTTAGACATATGGTGCCTGGTGTCGATTTTATCTGGCAAATTGTCAACTTCCTCCTTGGTTTTGCCGTCACCACAGTGCTATTCGGACTCATTTTCAAAGTCCTGCCAGATGTCAAAATTACTTGGAATGATGTTTTGATTGGAGCCGCCCTCACCTCACTTTTGTTCTCCATTGGCAGGTATCTTCTGGGGCAGTATTTGGGTAACGGTAGCTTTGGCTCAGCCTACGGCGCTGCAGGTTCAGTTGTCGTTGTTCTAGCATGGGTTAACTATGCCGCCCAAATTCTCTTTTTCGGCGCTGAGTTTACCCAAGTTTATGCTAGAAAATATGGTTCTCGCATTGTCCCTGATAAACATGCCGTCCCCCTCACTGAAGAGGCTCGTCTAAATCTAGGGATGAAACCAAAAAATACGACTGCACAAACAAGAACAAGGAAACAATCTGGCAATAAGTCTAACTTCATTAGTCGTCTCTTGCGGCGCTTTAGCCAACATAAGCATTTAAAGCGCAAAAGAAGCCCTCGGTAATTTTAAAAACTTCTTTTGCATATGTATTTAGTAGAATTCTTGCAAAAGTCAATGTTTTTGAGATGAAACCACAGATGGACACAGATGGACACAGATAAATATTGGTGTCTATCTGTTTTTAAATATTAATTAATCATACTTTTGCAAGAAGTCTATTATGGAGAAAGCATATGTTTAACGAAAACCGCAGCCTGTGTACGTATATGTACTTAATAAAATTAAAAATGCGACATTTTTTGTCAAAGACCACAGGACTTAGAAAGTCTCAGATGTCGCACAAACAATTGATATACTGGTGGCAAAAATCGTTTTGTCCGATTATGCTACGTATTGCCACTAGAGTAGTGGTAACAATTTGTCTAACGGCAGGGGTGTTGGGCATTTTAGGAAGCAATGCTCCTGTGAGTCATGCTCAAGGTGTTTTTCCAACTTCTACTGCACTCAATACTCAACTGCTCAGTACAACCAGCCAGATACAGAACCAACACACAGCATTAAAATCAACACCACCAGATGTTACTGTGTATCGCAGTCCTGACTGTAGCTGTTGTGGTGGGTGGATTAACCACTTAAAGGCACAGGGTTTTGGAATCAAAGACTTTCCCACACCTGACATTGAAGCAGTAAAACAAAAGTACAACGTGCCAGATAACTTGGCATCTTGCCACACAGCAATTGTTAATGGATATGTTATTGAAGGACACGTACCAGCACAAGACATCAAACGTCTGCTTCAAGAAAAGCCAAATTCGCTTGGGTTATCTGTTCCCCAAATGCCTGTAGGCACTCCTGGGATGGAGATGGGGAATCAAAAAGACCCATTTACTGTGTTTTCCTTTGATAACAAGAGCAGAGTTGCGGTGTTTAATAAGTATTCATAGTAATTGACTTTTGCAAAAAGTCTATTTTTTGCTCTCTTCCAACAGATGCTGTTCGATAAGTTTAAGAACCGCTGCTTCTTCTGGACGCAGAGAGTCTGATGAAGCTGTTTTTTGATTCGATGCTTCCATAAACTCAAATAATGAGTCATCCATATAGGCATCGAGAACCGCAGGATGGACATAATATTTACGGCAAGTCGCTGGACGATTGCCAAGGTGTTCGGCTACGTTTTTGATAGCCTCAGTTACATTTTTCTTTGCCTGTGTTTGCGATTCAAATCGCCCGATTTCACATAATTCTTGTGCTGCCAAAACAGTACCACCCCAGGTACGAAAATCTTTAGCAGTAAAGTCTAAACCAGTCATCTCACGCAGGTAATTGTTGACATCGTCAGAACCGATAGGTTGACGGTGTCCTTCTTCGTCTAGATACTGAAATAATTCTTGTCCGGGGATATCTTGACAGCTTTTGACAATTTTTGCCAAACGGCGATCGCTCAATTCAATGTCATGAGCCACGCCACTTTTTCCCCGGAATTTAAACCGAATTTTGGAACCGGATACATCAACGTGGCGATCGCGCATCGTTGTTAAGCCAAAGGATTTATTCGTTTGGGCATACTCTTCATTTCCCACACGAATTTTGGTAATTTCCAAGAGTTTCACCACAGTCGCCAGCACCTTTTGTTTTGGTATACCTGTAAGCGCCATATCCTCTTCAACTCGCTTGCGGATACTTGGCAGTGCTTCCCCAAAGGCTATCATCCTGTTAAACTTCGTTTGAGAGCGTACCTGTCGCCAATGTTGATGATAACGGTACTGCTTGCGTCCTTTAGCATCGCGTCCCGTTGCTTGTAAATGTCCATGTGCTAATGGACAAATCCAGACTTCAGTCCAAGCAGGCGGAATAACAAGAGACTTAAAGCGGTTCAATTCCTCCTCATCACAGATTTCTTTGCCATCTGCATCAATGTAGCAAAATTCCTCATCAACACGCTGACGCTGAATTCCTGGAATGGTATCGCTTATGTAGCGCAATCCGACTATCTTTGCTGATTTAACAGGATCGATCTGGAGTGCAGCTTCAACTTCCTTTTTGATTAATTCCTTTTGAAGCGTTTGCATAGGTAGGCAAAAGCAAGTTTTGAATAAAACATCTCATACCATTTTGGAATGGCGATTTTGAATTTTAGATTTTCAAATAGGCTACTACTAGCCATTATTAAGCCATATGGTATTACAATTTACCTTAGCGAATGACAACTGCATTGCAATCTACACAAAAGCATACTCATCAAGATACAAACGAGATATAGCAATCCTAAATCATAAGCCCTGAACAAGATCCCCGACTTCTTGAAGAAGTCGGGGATCTGAATAATAAGAAAAACTCTTCAAAAAAAGCCTCTAGAGAAAACTAGAGGCTTTAGTAGTAATTGAGAAGAGAAATGCTGGAGAAGCATTGCTGTTTTATTCTGCCTTATGGCTAGCGAAGTACCCACATCCAGAAGGAAGAGAAAGAATAATGTGTATTTTGAGACTTTTAAATTATGAAATCACACTCAACAGGTACAAACTTGAAAGATGTAATACTATACACATCAAGCAAGTCACTTTTATATTGAAAAGCAAACTTTTGCCAAAAGTCTGGTAAATAGTCTTTATGACTTCCCGCTATTCTCTGTACAATATGACGGTTGTACTGTGTGGCGGACTGTGATTGAGCGTTATACCTTGCCCGAAATGGGCAATCTGTGGACGGAAGCCTATAAGTTAAAAACCTGGCTGCAAGTAGAAATCGCTGTTTGTGAGGCGCAGGCTGAGTTGGGTTACATTCCCACTGAGGCGGTTGAGGAGATTAAGGCAAAGGCGAATTTTGATCCAAAGCGGGTGCTGGAAATTGAAGCTGAAGTCCGCCACGATGTGATTGCCTTCTTGACAAATGTTAATGAATATGTTGGAGATGCAGGACGTTACATTCACCTGGGATTAACCAGTTCCGATGTGTTGGATACAGCTTTGGCGCTGCAACTGGTAGCCAGTCTGGATGTGTTGATGCAACGCCTAGAAGATTTGATTGAGGCAATTCGTCAAAAGGCAAAGGAACATCGCACTACGGTGATGATAGGACGTTCCCACGGCATTCACGCCGAACCTATCACGTTTGGTTTTAAGCTGGCTGGGTGGTTGGCAGAAGTGTTGCGCCACCAAGAACGTTTGAAAATTTTGCGTGAAACGATCGCTGTCGGTAAGATTTCTGGTGCGGTGGGAACATATGCCAATATTGAACCTCGCGTAGAGGCGATCGCCTGCCAAAAACTCGGACTTCAACCCGATGCAGCATCGACACAAGTCATATCGCGCGATCGCCATGCCGACTACGTGCAGCAATTAGCCTTACTCACTGCATCAATAGAACGTTTTGCCGTCGAAATTCGCAATTTGCAAAGAACAGACGTTCTGGAAGTCGAAGAATTCTTCTCCAAAGGGCAAAAAGGCTCCTCAGCAATGCCTCACAAACGCAACCCCATCCGTTCGGAACGGTTAACGGGAATGGCGCGAATTGTCCGTTCTCATGCGGTTGCTGCTTTGGAAAATGTCGCATTGTGGCACGAAAGGGATATTTCCCACAGTTCAGTAGAACGAGTCATTTTGCCGGATGCTTGCATTTTGACGCATTTTATGCTGTATGAAATAACCGAGTTGGTGAAAAACCTGTTGGTTTATCCCGAGAACATGGAACGCAATATGAATTTATATGGCGGTGTTGTGTTCAGCCAAAAGGTACTACTAGCATTGGTAGACAAGGGAATGAACCGCGAGGAAGCTTATGCGATCGTACAAGAAAACGCTCATACTGCTTGGAATAAGCCAAACGGCAATTTCCACGACTTAATTGTCAAAGATTCTCGCGTTACCCAAAAGTTATCGCCAGCAGAAATTGAGACGTGTTTTGATCCACAGCAGCATCTGCGACATCTAGAGCAGGTTTACCAACGACTGGGAATTTAGCTTGATCCAAAAGAAGCCCCACATCTCACCCGTTCGCGCAGCGTGGCGGAGGCATAGGGGAGTGTGGGGACGCCAGTCCCCTGCGGAGGGAAACCCTCCTTCAGGGCTGGCTCATGAATTTTGGGGCAATAACGCTAGTCACTCCGACCATTGTTGAACGTAGTTCAACACGGGAGTGGGGTGCTTGAGGAGTTGCCTATCTTCGTGATAGTATAAAAGTAGCCCAAACCGCTAGTTGGCGGACGAGAGTAGCCGTGGTCAGCGAACTTGTCAAAGCGGAATAATAAAAGGCTAGAGACCACACTGAGCTTGGAGGCGAATACCGTAGCTTCCCGATAGACAAAGCTCTAAATCAACACTCATTCGCCTGCGGAAGGCTGGGCGACTGCCGGGGTCTAGGCTTTGACCTAGTAAACGCCTATTGGCGAGAGATGCTGTGTAAGACCAAATCGTGCTTGCATGAAGAGGCGACGGCAAGTGATACCGGAAGCCTAGACCATACTGCTTGCAGTTGGTGTAGGTACTTCACTTTTGTAGTGAGCGCTTAAGCGCTTGCCTCGTTCCCAGGTTCCACCTGGGAATGCACTCCTTGAGGCTCTGCCTCGACAGTCAACTTCAGGAGGCGGAGCCTCCAGGATATCATTCCCAGACAGAGTCAGGGAACGAGAAAATTCCCAGGCAGAGCCAGGGAACGAGAAAAATGGCTAAAATTCATTATTTCAAACTTAACGGAGTCCAATCTCCAGAGGGAGTAAAGCTAGCCCAGAAGTAGGGATGTTCATAACCTGGGGTATTGAGAAAGCAAAAATCTTGATCATCTGTATTTAGAGGTTGGGAAAGTACAAGGTGAACGATTCGATAAAGTTCAATCTTTGCATCACCAGATTCAGAACCAAAGGTAAACTCAAGACGCAATCCCAAATTTTGAGGAAGTAAGGAAATTCCAACTAGATCAGCGCTTTTTAAATCTTCCAGAAAGGTTGTTATATTTCGGGTAATGCTTGTAGTCATGGAATCACAATTTCTCCAGTACTATGTGTATTGGCTCCAGGAACAAATTGTATTTGGCTACCAAATTGATCGTACCTGCGATTAGTTATGATTCCCACGTTGACTGCACCCCACCCCTTTATCCCCTCCCCGCAAGCGGGGAGGGGAGCCTAAGCGCAGCTTTGGCGGGGTGGGGTTCTTCAGGAATGGTAAGTAATCAACCGAACTATGGTTTTACTGTTTAGCGCACCCAGCAGGAGTAGATCCCAAACTATTGCCACCTGAGGTATGAGAGATCAGCGTAACGTGCCCTTTGCCGTCGAACACCCAACCAGTAGCGGGGACAATTTTCACGGTTTCATCTTTAGACGGTGGTTTCGCAGCAGGTTTCTCTGAGCGCTGCTGTTGCGATGCAATCGTTGACAGGCGAGTATCTAACCATACCACATCAGTGCTGAGGGGTTCGTAAGGGCTAGGAGGCAAACCGCCGCGTCCGGTAAAGGTAAATCTGCTTTTTTCTGTGTCAGAATCTGTGCTAGCAACGGCAGCACAGCTACTCTCTGCTATTAGCTCTGATGTACCTGCTAAGACTGTGGGTAGTTCGACTAATCCCAAGCTTTGGTCGGCATCGGGTGTGTTAAGACTGACTTGACCGCCCAAAGTAGGGTTTTGCTGTGAAATTGCTGTGATATCATTTGTTGGTAAGTTATTCGGGTTTAAATCATTAGGGCTTAACCGCTCAAGCTCTTGTCGGCTCAGTGGTGCGATGTTAAAAATACC
Source organism: Scytonema sp. HK-05 (assembly GCF_002368235.1). Lineage (GTDB taxonomy): Bacteria > Cyanobacteriota > Cyanobacteriia > Cyanobacteriales > Nostocaceae > Kalymmatonema. The sequence goes on from NZ_AP018194.1 coordinate 8,816,585, forward strand.
AGCAGCCCGAATTGTAACGTTTCCTCCCTGACCGCTAAACGCATTGGCGGTGATGTCGCTATTTTCATTAGGGACGGCGACAATCAAGCCCGAGGGAGCATTGATGGTGATATTACCGCCACTCGCTGTGCCAGTAGCATTAGTGGTGATGTTGCTGCCACGACGCAACAGCAATAAATCACGAGCGCGGAGGTTGATGTTTCCTTGTCCTGCTACAGTGTTAGCGCTGATAGTTGAGCGATCGCTTAGACTCATTACTAGAAAACACAATTTTGGAGTTAAATGGAGTGAGTCATACTATTTTTTCACCCTGATGTATTTATCTCCGATTCAAGTTCAAAAACGATTTGGGTATCATCCGAAAACATTAGCTGACTGGGCAGATGCCGGAAAAATAGAATATATCAAGTCTCCTGGCGGACATCGCCGTTACCGACTCTCTTCCCTAGAAGGCATCACGTCAACAGTGGATAGCCGAATAGTTGTCATCTACGCCAGGGTTTCAACACATTCTCAAAAACAGGACTTACAGGCGCAAGCGAAGTTCTTGACCGATTCCCGCACAGGTGAAGTTATTAAAGAAATTGGGTCGGGGATGAACTTCAGGCGTCGTAAGTTCCTCAAACTTATGGAGCGTGTTGCTAATAATGAGATTGCCGAAATAGTCGTAGGGCACAAAGACCGCTTGTGTCGGTTTGGTTTCGAGTTTGTAGAGTGGTTTTGCCAGCTACATGGATGCAAGATAACAGTGCTGGGGAAAACCGAACTTAGCCCGTATCAAGAGTTGATGCATGACTTTATGAGCATTATGCATTGCTTCTCGTCCCGCCTCTACTTCCTGCGTCGTTACAAGGAAGAAATCAAAATTGACCCCGAAGCAAATCTTTCTTCATCCCTGGATGAATCGGAGTTAAACGTAGTACAGTTGTAGGAGGTCGATAAAGTGGAGTAAGAATCATGGCACTAACTAAGCTCAAAGGTCACAGGATAGAGACAAAAACGTTACGCAGCAAGCTTTTACGTAATGATTTTGACTTAAGCGAAACCAATAAGATGTTTAGCGACGTGACATTGTTCTTTCTGCTTGTCATTAAAGAAGACCCGGACGGTGTTTGTACGCACGGTATTGACTCCAAGCGTTACTACGAGCCACGTTTTTTTGGTGACCGGCCAACGCAAACCTTTCCATTTGAGGTTCCCCAAACATTTCGCAGAGCGGCTTTATCTAAGGCTTGCGGTATCTACAAATCTTGGAAGAGTAACTACGATAATTGGGTAGCTCTTGTTGAAAAGCGCAAAGCTCGCCGGACGGAATCTTCCGCCCGGCAGACTTTGGGCAAAGTTAACAAACGCGGGAAATCAGACAAGAAACACTGTCCGCCTATCCTTCCCACGAGGCTGAAACTGAATGCGAACTTGTATTCAGGGATGTTCAAGGAAGACACAGGATCCACCATTGTGCTAAAAATCCTGGTCAAAGGTCAGTGGAAGTGGGTTAAGTTTACCTACAAAAGTGCACCAATATCACCTGAGTGGAAAAAGTCAACACCAGCCATCATTACGAAGCCCGATGGCTCTGTGTGGCTCAACTGGACAATTGAACGTTACTGCATAGCAACAGGTGGCATTAAAACACTTATGCAGGATGGTAACAGAATTTGTGCGGTTGACACTGACTTAGACGGTGAGATTATGAAGGCGGTGATCCTAGACGTAGACGCTGATGGCTCTGTAAACGAATTAGCCAGAACCACATTGAGTGGTCACAGAAGCCATGTTAAGCGTAGGAAGTTACGTTTAGGTAAGATTGCCAAGTTGATGAGCAAAACAGGTCTAATCATCAAGGGTTTTGCATCAACTCGGTGCGAACAAATCAAGCGTTGTGAACGTGAAGCAGCAAATCAACTATCAGCACAGTTAATCGACTTTGCTCATCGTTGGAGATGCGCGGTCATCGTGTTTGAGTTTCTGGGCAACCTCAAACCTCAACTCGGTAGATACTCCAGACGTTCAAACCAAAAACGCGCTTACTGGCTCAAGTCCAAAGTCATGGATGAAACTTCCAGAAAGGCACGCCAAAACCACAACATCCTCAGTGCAAAAGTCAATCCCCGCAACACTTCAAAACTGTCGGCTATCGATGGCTGCGAAGTGCTCAGGACAAGTGATATGGATGTTGCCGAGTTGATGGCAAACAACCCTAAAGTCTGGGACAATTTCAAGCGCACACACGGCTATCATCCTGGAAGCTTGGCTGTAACCCGTAACGGCTATATCATCAATTCTGGATATAACGCGGCTAGAAACATCGGCATTAAATTTCTAACGCGATACTATGAAAGCCCAACTCTGGTAACACAGGGGTTTGATAAGGTTGCAAGCAAGGTCACCGGCTAAGTGTACTCCAATCTTATCAAAGGGAATGTGTAGATTCCCAAGTCTTTCCTACTTCACTACGCTCCAATCGGTAGAGGCAAGTCCTCAAACGCTGGTGGAAGCGACTACAGAGGAGAGTTTGAAAAAAGAGATTCCGGTTTATTCCGTTTTCTCGCTACAC
>NZ_AP018195.1:0-58008 GCF_002368235.1 Scytonema sp. HK-05
TGCGATCGCTTGCTAAGTCACGAATCACTAAATTAGGTGTTACGACAGAACTTTCAGAAGACAGGGTGGCATCTGGTGTTATTTGTGCATTGGCTTGCTCAGATGTTGTCAATGCGTACGCACCTACCAAAGCCCAGCAACCTGCCAACCCTAATTGCAATCTTCTAATACGGTTTCTCCATGAAGATGCACGCTTATTCAACCCCCTTGTAGTCCCCCCTTGGTAGGGGGGGATGCAGTCGGCGGACGGTAAATAAAGTGCAATGTCACAGAGAATTGCTATACAGCGCTTTGCATCTAAATGGAGTACACCCCTCCCCAACCCTCCCCTTGGCAAGGGGAGGGTGCGCGACAGCGCGGGTGGGGTACTTCTGTACTTCACGAACTTGCAATCTGCTATAAGTAGCCAAAATTTTTCTTTCATATAACATATTCTTTATTCTGTCAATTTTCATGAATAATTTTTTACTGAAAAACAAAAATCAATTTTTAGCTGGATCTAAATTTTTTTGTTGATAAATTATTTACTGTAAATTAAACCATGAAGAATACACTGAGGGGAAGATATGAACCCTCAAATGTTGTAGTTGTTTATCAAATGTATCAATTGCATTCCTGACATTATCTGATTGATACAAACAGTTATCTGGGGGTTATTTAACTGTCAATCTTTTTTGGAAAATTTAAATGCAAAGTAAATTGGCTTTTTAATTTATTCTTGCTAATATAAAAAAGTATTTTTAATTACAAAAAATCTTCTAAATATTAATTTGGTAAATTCAAGTGAGTGTCAAATGCAGTCTTGTATAAGGCTTATAGCTGGCTAATATACCATTAAAAACATTCACATATTAAGCAACATTTTATCGGGAGTATCCCAATTTTACCAAAATACTCAAGGCAATTCGGAGCTTAGTCCTGAGCGAAGCGAAGGAACAGGAGGGAAGAATTTCAAGTCCACGGTGATTAAAAAGATGCTTCGCTTCACTTAGCATAAAAATAAATTTACATATTTGCGATGCTCCCCATCTATCAGTTTTTTATTTCTTTGTTATCTGGTTAACTTGTTAGTAAAAGTATTTTGTGTTAAACAAGTAAAAATACTATATTTATTACTAACGTTTAGTTTCAGAGAAGGTTTGAAATATGCTGTTAATGGTGGGGTTAAAATTGTGTACTGGAGCGAATACCTACAACTTTACTTTGCAGTACGCATTTGGACATTGAGTGTAGCAGGGTTGTTAGGGTGCATAGGAGCGATCGCCACTTCTTTAGATATCTGTGTCTTTGCCCAAAGCAGCGATTTTCTACGTGACACCACTTTAGGCTCTGAAAGTTCTACAATTTTTTACCTAAACCCCAACTTAAGAGTTGCACAATCAACCCCACCGCCGAGAGTTACCATTCCCCCAACCGCACCAGGGCGTGTTGAAGAAATTATTCCCAAACCCACTAAACCTCTACCCATCCCCTCTACTCCAAGCGCACCACCAACACCACCCAATCTCGAAACACCTCCCACTCCTCAACCCACCGCACCTTCTCCTCCCACAAACCTTCGCTTTTACATTAAGAAGATTGAAGTCTTAGGCAATACCGTTCTCAAAGAGGAAATTAGTCAGTTAGTTAAGAAATATGAAAACCGGAAAATTACTTTTGAAGACCTAACCGCCTTGCGCTCTGCTATCACCGAGCTTTACGTCAAAAAAGGTTACGTCACTTCCGGTGCATTTTTGCCCAACAACCAAGCTCTTGACAAAGGTATTGTGCAAATTCAAGTCGTAGAAGGCGAACTAGAGCGAATAGAAATTACTGGTTTAAGCCGCCTGGGAAAAGGATACGTGCTTCGTCGCTTGAGGAGCGCCACCAAAGCTCCTTTAAACCGCCAACGCCTAGAGGAAGCACTGCAACTGTTGCAGCTTGATCCGCTTTTAGAACGGGTGAATGCTGAGTTAACCGCAGGTAGTGCCCCAGGGCGCAATATCTTACAAGTACGTTTGAAAGAAGCTCCTGCATTTCATGCAGGCATTATCATTGGCAACAACCAATCTCCTAGCATCGGTTCAATTCAGGGTAGTGTCTTTGTGACTCACGATAACTTGTTGGGCTTCGGCGATCGCCTGACTGCTGAATACGGACGCACCGAGGGGCTCAATCTCTACGATTTCAGCTACACCGTGCCGCTTTTACCTCGCAATGGCACTCTGAGCTTCCGCTATAGCAACAACGACAGCAATATTATCGAAGTCCCTTTCCAAGACTTAGGTATTCGCAGCCAGTCCGAAACCTTTTCCCTCAGTCTGCGCCAACCGTTAGTGCAATCCCCTGAATCTGAGTTTGCTATTGGTGTAGGGTTAGACTTGCGTCGCAATCAAACCTTTATTCTGGATAACATTCCCTACTCGTTTTCACAAGGACCAGAAAACGGGAGATCCAGAATCACCGTGATTCGGTTTTACCAAGACTGGGTAAATCGGACTGCAACACAAGTGCTAGCAGCGCGATCGCAATTCAGCTTTGGCATTGATGCCTTTGATGCAACCATCAATAACACAGGTACCGATGGACGCTTCTTTTCCTGGTTAGGACAGTTCCAGTGGGTGCAGCAATTGTCCCCAAGAGCCTTGCTGGTAACTCGCATCGATACCCAGTTAACGCCAGATTCTCTTCTATCATTAGAAAAGTTTAGTATTGGTGGTGTAGATACGGTTAGGGGCTATCGGCAAAACCAAGTAGTATCTGATAATGGCGTTGTCGCTTCTTTTGAACTCCGCATTCCCGTCACCGCTGATCCTAGAACCCTACAAATCACGCCATTTTTTGAGATAGGCACTGGGTGGAATAACCGTGATGCTAACCCAGATCCGAATTTAATTGCAGGCTTGGGTTTGGGTGTGGAATGGCAAATTAACCGTAGTTTGGATGTCCGCTTAGATTATGGTATTCCATTAGTTGGGGTGAGCAATAGGGGAGACTCCTTGCAAGATAATGGACTTTATTTCTTGTTACGATATCAACCTTTTTAACCCAATACGGTTGAGTTAAAAATTTTTGGTGAAATTTGGTGATGTGTAATGAAAGTGCATGCTACGTCTCTACATCGCCGTCGTGATCAGGGTTTTTTACATCTTTGGCACTACCAAAAAAGGATTTAAGAGATGATTTATAAAGTAAACCTTAAATTGTAGGGTGCGTTATAGCAACGCTTAACGCACCATCTTTCTCGGTGCGTTACGGCTAATCCTCACTCTCTCAAATTCCGAAATCCAAGCATCGCCGTAACACACCCTACTTATACCAATTCTCCATGAAGATGCACTTAATATTAAAAAATGAACCGCCAAGTACGCCAAGTACGCCAAGGAAGAAAGAGGTAATTATTTAGTGCAAGTTTATAGAGAATTGGTATTAATATTTACTTACCCATCTTTGGCACTATTAAAAAAGGATTTAAGTTGCTTTCGGATTTTTCCGATACAACCTTTGCTACCTCCTAGGAACCAGGTTAACTCACATAAAGTTCCACGGGGAGAAACAGATTCTCGCTTAAAATGACCTCCCAATTTACAAGCTAAATTTATAGCCTGTTTTGTGCCTTTATTCTCTAAATTTGAACTGATGCCACATCCATTATCTTTAATGCTAAGAGTGTACCATCCTTGATTTTCCTTGCCAGTGGCTTGGATGTATTTAGCTCCTACTGCATATTTTCCAACATTGCATAAAGCTTCTTCCAAGAATTGGCAAAGTTCTCGTTTCTGTTCAAGACTCAAATACTCCTCCCCAATGGGGTCAAATGAGCGAGCTTTTACTTTAACATTTTGAAAAAAGGGAAGGTCTCGCTCTAATGTACTGGTGTAAACCTCATAAAAAAGTTCGTGAATGGGAAGTTTTAAATCTAGTTTTAAACCACTCCCAATACGAAGGCTTTCTTCCTGATCTAGGGCTTCCAATTTTAGATATTCACCAATTGCCCGAATTTCAGAATTAAGGCTTTTCAATTGCGAGTGTAATTTCTCCGCTGGAAAGTTCTGCTCCTGAACACATCTTAAAGTATTAGCTAGTGTCTGTAAGGGTCCATTATGAATAAGAGTAAATGTAACATCAATTGTGCGTTGGCGTTCATTAATTTGAGATTGCAAAGCTTGGTCGCGTTGATAAAAAGCAAAAGCACTGAGACCTACACCATTGATACCTAAAATTAACAAATTTGGTGCAACCGGAATCCACCAACCGATTGTCAAAAGCAGATAATTACCTACAACTAAGAAAAGACTAGTAACACCAACAGCAAACAGATTCTTAAGTACAGATTGAGTCAGTCGTCCGATAATAATGGGGATAAAACCCCAAACTGTTATCCACAAATATTCCCACTTATCTGACCAATCTTTTAACAGTGGTCGTTTATTAAGAACTGCGCTAATGATTTGGGAACAAGCATGAGCGTGAAATTCTACTCCAAAAATTTGATCAAAACTTTTCAAATCAGCAATTGCTTTAGTATAAAGGTAGTCTGGAACGCTAGGAGCAGTTATACCTATCAAAATAATGCGATCGCGCAGCCATTCTGGCTGAAATTTGCCAGTTTTAATATCATTAAGAGATAAAACTCGAAATGCTTTTTTTCCACTCCGCCAATTGAGTAATGTTTGAACCCCACCGGCATCTGTTCCTACATATCCCCCAGTGTTGGGCAAAAAGCGAGGGATTTCAATTGAGCCAAACCGCATAGTATCGGGATCACGAATACCATTTTCTAAAGTAATACCTTCACGGGATAAATAATGTTCTGCTAAACGCAAAGATAGGGAATACTTGTAGCTTTGACCATTCTTTAATGATGGTGTACTCAGAAGAACGCGCCTGAAGTTACCATCTTTATCAGGTATAACATCTGCAAAACCTATTTGTTCAGAAGAAATATGCGACGGCGGAGCTATTTGATTAGGTAAAACTTTCTCAATAGCAATTATATTTTTACTCTGTTTCAATACATCAACCAGTTCTTGATGACCTGGCTCAATAGGTACATTTCTAACAAGATCTAAACCAATAACTCTCGGCTTATAATTCTGTACTTTCCTGATAACTGCTGCAATCTCGCCATCTGGTATAGGATATGTTTTTGCACTCGCGATATCATCTTCATTAATGCCGATAATCGTGATTCTATTATCCATAGGCTCAGCAGGACGTAGATGGAGAAAGTTATCAAGTGCCATCCACTCTAGAGGCTGAAGTAACCCACTGAAGCGAGCGATGGTGACAATCGCCAAGACTGCAAATCCTGGTAACGCTCCTGTACGCCAAATAGCAATTTCTTTCTTAATTTTTCTCCAAATCTGCGTTCCAGAAGCTTCAACCATGAATCATGAACTCCTAACTCCTTATTAGTCAATTAGCCCTTCTTCTTTAGCACGGATTCTCGTTTGAATCCGCATATTCTTGCCTTCTTGTCTGCAATCTTCAGGATAAACGCCCAAAACGTCTTGGATTTTAGTCCAGTATGAACGAATTGTCCTTTCATGCATATGCATTCGTTCAGCAATAGTCTTATCTTGCAATCCTTCTTCAAATGCTAGCCCCAGTACCTCTAGCCACTCAGGCTTAAATTCCAGTGCTGTTTTTATATCTTTTGTATGCGTTCCCCCTTGTAGCGCTAAGTTAACCCTAGTTAATATCTCTTTTTCGGACAGTCCTTTATCGGCGATCGCAAAGCCCCCTTGATGGTCGTCAATTTCATGTTTAATCCGCACCAGTGCTTTAACATAACTGCTTTGCACCACGATATTTAGTGCAGGATATTTTTTCATCAAAATCTTCAGTAGTTGAAGACCCTCATCAATATGGGCGGTCATTCCGGTCTTGTATGGAATGGACAAGTCCATGACAACAAGGTCAAGTTGAGAACTTTCTAGTATATCAAAAGCTTCTTGTGCAGTTTTAGCCTTGAGAATTTCCGCGTCTGGGTACTTCTGTCGTAGCACGTCGAGGCTTCCTGTCAGGATTAATTGGTGGTCATCTACTACTAGAATCTTTTGCTTTTCTTGACTCATCATCAATTCCTCAAAGTTTACTTTTACCGTAGTTCTTTCTGATATCACGTTCATAGCGAACCTGAAACCCAAGTATCTACCACCTAATTGTTTTATCAAATAAACCGATAAGTTGTTTATGCACATAAACTTCTAAAAGTCAATATTTTTTTAGGTAAACAGTGAATTGTACGAAAAATTAATAACATTTAATAAATTTGCGCTTGTCTTCAATGTATGTGTGTATGCGCTTATTTTATTAAAAGCAGCCCAAGCCGTGTATACAGAAAAGTGTATGTTTTGAAGCCGGGTTTGGTATTCAACACAGCACTTTTGGTAAGTGTGTAATTTAGCAGTTTTTTTTATCTTATTAATTAAGCACACTTCAAGCTTAACTTCCATTCAGGGAACAACAAACGAAAGATAAACTGACGGGTTGCCAACTTTTACGCATCTACCTTTACTTATATGAGCTTTAAATCCTTTCCAATCCACTCAACTGAAGTCGAAAAGTTAGAACTCGACAGCCATCTCGAAATTTTACCAAATCAGACTATGGGCTTTAAGTATAAATCTGTATCTGCCCTAGTCTCACCATCTGAGTCATCTTTAACCCCCTCACCTTTTGTAAATGTCCAGTTAAACCCACAATTGGACATCGTGTCTCTTAAAACAAGTCAGCAAGTTGCACCTGTGTCAGTAGCTGAGGCGATCGCCAAAATACTGGAAGATTTGGGAGTGCAATATGCCTTTGGTGTTTCGGGAGGTGCGATCGCTCCTGTATGGCATACACTGGAGAATAGCTCAATCGAGGTGCTTCACTTTCGTCATGAAGCAGGAGCCGCTTTTGCTGCTTGCGAGGCATACTTTGCTAGTGGTCGCCCTGTCGTGGTGTTTGCCACAGCAGGTCCAGGTATCACAAACGCTCTGACCGGGCTCTTTGCTGCACGTTGGGAAGGTGCTAAGGTGATTTTCCTGTCGCCTTCCACATCAACAGCGCAGCGCGGACGCTGGGCTTTTCAAGAAACAAGCGCTTACACAATGCCCAGCGCAGGTATTTTTACCTCGGGTTCAATGTTCGATTATGCTACTACCCTTGAAAGCAGTGATGAACTGCCAGAAGTCCAAAGAAGGCTAACTCTAGGCTTAGCTAGACCAGGAAGTTTCATAGCTCATGTCAGTATTCCTACGGCTATCCAGACGAGTTTGCTCAAAACATCGTTACCACAAACGACTCTTTCTCATTCTGTGGCAACTGTGAGTGAAGAAACCATCTCAGAGTGTTTACGGTTGCTGTCTTCTGGTCCGTTTGCCATTTGGGTCGGTTTTGGTGCTCGTTCTGCTGCTTTTGAAATTCGCGAGTTCGCCGAAAGAACGGGGGCTGCGGTCATGTGTTCACCACGCGGCAAAGGTATTTTTCCAGAGGACCATCCTCAGTTTATTGGAGTTACCGGCTTTGCAGGGCATTCATCTGTTGTGACATATATGCAAGAGCAACGTCCTTTGCATACTTTGGTGTTAGGGACGCGACTGAGTGAGTTTACCTCGTTTTGGAACCCTGCGATGATCCCTCCTGGAGGTTTTGTGCATGTTGACATTGATCCTGAGGTACCAGGAACCGCATATCCATCAGCTAAAACATTTGCCATTCAGTCTGACGTGGGAATGTTTGTAAAAGCATTGCTGAAATACTTCCCAAAGCGTACTAGTCGGTCAACAGTCGCCTCACTGCCCACAAAACCCGAGCGTAATGTTATCAATCCAAGTGCTGATGGTCTAGTACGACCCGAGCTACTTATGAATGCGATCCAACGGATCATCGTCGAAGGCAGTGATGCATTGGTGATAACTGAGGCAGGTAACTCGTTTGCTTGGGGAAATCATATGCTGCGATTTAACAAGCCGGGTCGTTATCGAGTCAGTACTGGGTTTGGAGCAATGGGTCATGCTGTCACGGGCGTCGTGGGTGCTGCCCTAGCTCGTAATGGTAAAGCTGTTGCGATCGTTGGAGATGGTGCCATGCTCATGAACAGTGAGATCAGCACTGCGGTGCAACACCAGATTCCTGCTGTTTGGATTGTACTTAATGACGGATGTTACAACATGTGCAAACAAGGCTCGATGATGCAAGGCTTTCAAGGCATGGATACAGACATTCCGCAAGTGGATTTCCTTAAAATTGCTCAAGCGATGGGAGCTGATGGTATTCGCGTTGCAACAGAGACTGATATCCAACAAGCCCTAGAGCAAGCACTTGCCTCTACTGGTCCATTTATTGTTGATGTAGTCATCGATCCCACACGACCTGCACCGATTAAAAGTCGTATCAACAACCTAAATTTACAACAACAATAGAATTCATCAACAGCCTAAATTTACAACAGTAATCAAATTCATTGGAGGTTTATTATCATGTATCATCCAGTAGGCATTCGCTCGCTTGCATTAAGCGTTCCAAACACCATACGTACAAACGATTACTACCGCAATAAATATCCAGAGTTAATTGCTCAGTCCGAGCAAAGAAGTTTAGCAAAGCTGTTTTCACTGGCTGATTCCACTCCCAGTAATGAGTTTGACTTGGAGATGATGCCTTATTTGTCAGACCCGTTTCGCGGTACCGTTGAACGGCGAGTACTTGCCCCAGATGAGTCGTCACTAACACTTGAGTATAAAGCCGCTAAAGATGCTCTGGACGCAGCTAAACTTTCTCCCGATGATGTCGATTTGATGATTGTCGCCTCACTCGTTGGCGAGCAAATCATACCTGGCAATGCTGTTTTCCTCGCTGAGCAACTCGGTTTACAATGTGCCGCTTGGAATCTTGATTCAATGTGTTCAGGAGCTATGGTTGCACTCCAAACTGCCAATACACTCGTTCGAGCAGGAGAGTACCGCAATGTACTGGTGGTGAGTTCTTGTACGTACTCTCGCTTTGTTGATGAAAGAGACACCATGTCGTGGGTAACTGGTGATGGTGCTGGAGCCTTTGTAGTTAGTCCACTTCAAGCCAACCAGGGAATTCTTGGCAGCAAAACTGTTCATACCGCAGAAACTTGTGGTGCTTTTTACACTGAACTGGCAGAGGATTCCCAAGGTCAGCCACGATTATTTCTAAGGTCAGGAAAGGGAGCAAATCGAATAATCAGCAGTACATTTGCTAATTATGTTCGTACCTGCTGCAACGGTGCTGCTACTGCCGCCAACGTCACACTTGACCAAATCGACTTCTTTGTTTTTAATACAACAACCGCCTGGTTTGTTAATTTTTGCGCCCGTGTACTAGACATTGACTTAGAGCGCACAATCAACCTCTACCCTCAATATGGAAACGTTGGACCAATACCTGTGGTTGCTAATTTGTATCACGCAGCACAATTGGGTAAAATTAATGAAAATGATCTGGTTCTCGTCTATTCTCTTGGTGCATCAGCAAACGCCACTGCAACCGTGATGCGCTGGGGTGATGTCGCTCTAGGACCTGTTCCGGTTCATAAAGCCAACTTTGCAGTCAAAAGAGCCAAAGACAAGAGCTTTGTTGGACTTATCTAACAATATTGAATACCAATTCTCTTAAAGATTGCAACAAATCAAACTTCCTGTAGTCCCTCCGCGAGTGGGGGGACACGGACAGGTGGGGATGTATTTTCGTTGAAGAGCAAGAGTTTTAAGTACTTGTTACGCCATAAAGTTTCAAAGTCCCAATCACTACTCAGTAGTAGAAAACAAAGCTATTCAGACAAAAGGAGCACACTCATGATAGGTCAATTTCATGGAAAGGTCGCGCTGGTTACTGGAGCTTCATCAGGCATTGGTCGGGCTACTGCGATCGCGTTTGCACGTGCTGGAGCAAAGGTCGTCGTTGCTAGTCGTCGCATCACCAACTCAGAAGAGACTGTACACCGCATACATGAGCTTGGAGGTGAGGCTATTTTTGTCAAGACCGATGTATCAAATGCTGCTAAAGTAGAGGTACTAGTCAACAAGACTATTGATTACTATGATCGTCTGGACTACGCTTGCAACAACGCCGGTGTTATAACTTCCAGTCTACTCACTAATATGTTGGAAGAAGACTGGAACCATATACTTGATGTGAATCTCAAAGGAACGTGGCTTTGTCTTAAGTATGAGATTGGAGCGATGCTCAAACAAGGTGGCGGTGCAATTGTGAACGTGGCTTCCGTCGCTAGTGTTGTCGGTTGTACGGGGCTTACCAGTTACTGTGCCAGTAAAGGTGGAATTATCGCCTTGACTCGAGCAGCAGCAATAGAATATGCCCAATCCGGCATCCGAATCAATGCTGTGAGTCCAGGTTGTGTTGAGACCGATATACTAGCTGCTGTCCCAAAAGACAAACTCGCTCAACTTAAAGCAGGGCATCCGATAGGACGCATTGGCAAATCAGAGGAAGTTGCAGAAGCTGTACTGTGGTTGTGTTCCGATGCGGCTTCCTTCGTGATCGGGCATAATATGATAATAGATGGAGCATATACCGCACAGTAAGGTAGAAAGTTTGATAATCGGGAGTGACCAATTCTAGCTAATCTTACTGGCTACAAAATTCTCCATAGTGTAACTATGTTACTGGTTCTCTTGATACTCAATCGCTCCTAAATGTTTCAGAGCAGATTTTTCAGCTTCTGTAAAACCAATTACCCCACTAATGTTCATACGTTCGTAGGGTTTAGAGCTTCTTAGAGTTTTCAGGCACTTACCAGTCTTTACATCCCAAATCCTAATTGTCTCATCTTCACTGCCACTAATTAGAGTACACTCCTCAAGACCGAAGGTAACTGATAATACTCCTTGACTATGTTCATGTAAAGTTTTGAGGCATTCACCAGTCTTGACATCCCATAACTTCACCCTTTGATCCGTGCTACCACTGCTAAGAGTTTGTCCATCTGGACTAAAGGCGACTGAGACAACCCAACTCGTATGTCCTTGCAAGGTTCTCAAGACTTGACCAGTCTTGACATCCCATAGCTTCACCTTGTGGTCTCCACAGCCACTAGATAAGATTAGTCCATCTGGACTAAAGGCAACTGACCAAACCCAGCCCGTATGTCCTTGTAAAGTTCTGAGGCATTGTCCAGTTTTGACATCCCATAGCTTCAGTGTGTGGTCATGACTGCCAGTAGCTAAAGTATGACCGTCAGGACTAAAGGTTACTGACAAAACTCCATGACTCTCTTGTTGTAAAGTTCTGAGGCACTTACCATCTGAGACATCCCATAGCTTCAGTGTTTGGTCATGACTGCTACTAGCAATTACTTGTCCATCAGGGCTAAAAGCAATTGACCAAATCCAACTAGTGTGACCTTTCAGAGTTTTGCGGCATTGACCAGTACTGACATCCCATATCCTAATCGTTTTATCATTACTGCCACTGGCCAGAGTACAACCATCTGGACTGAAAGCCACTGACCGGATCGCATTGTCATGCCCTGTAAAAGTTTTAAAGCATTGACCATTGTTAATGTTCCACAACTTCACAGTTTTGCAATCACTGCTACTAGCGAGCATTTGACCATTAGGACTTAAGGCAATTGACCAGACCTTATCACTATATCCCTGCAGAATTCTTAGACACTTACCAGTACTAACATCCCACAATTTGAACGATTGGTCATCACTGCTACTCACTAGCGTTTTAGCATCAGGGCTAAAGGCAACTGCTCGCACCAGATTATTATGTACATATAAAGTTTTGAGGCATTCAGCAGTACTAACATTCCACAACTTTACCGTTTGGTCCCAACTACCACTTGCCAGTGTTTGCCCATCAGGATTGAAAGCGACTGAGAAAACCCAGCCAGAGTGCCCCTGCAAGGTCATAAGACATTGACCAGTGTCAACATTCCATAATCTGACCGTTTGATCGCTGCTACCACTAGCTAGTATACGCCCATCTGGGCTGAGGGTAGCTGACCAGATCGCCTCATCGTGCCCCTGCAAGGTTCTAAGACATTGACTAGTGCGAACATTCCACTGCTTCAACGTTTTGTCTACGCTGCCACTCGTCAGCATTTGGTCGTCAGGACTAAAAACGACTGCTCGTACCATGTTATCATGTCCTTGCAAAGTTTTTAGGCACTGACCAGTACTAACATCCCATATCCTTATGGTTTTGTCATCACTGCCACTGGCCACCGCTTGCCCATCTGAACTGAAAGCAACTGACCAAATCCCCTTTTCATGTCCCTGCAAGCTTCTGAGATATTGACCAGTATTGAGATCCCAAAGGTTGATTGTTTGATCCTCACTGCAGCTTACAAGAATACTACTATCAGGGCTGAAGGCAAGTGATGATACCCAATCAGTATGACCTCTAAAAGTGTACAGTTGTTTCCAATCAGCAACTTGGTACAACCGAACCTCACTATTCATATCCCCTGTAGCCAAAAATTTTCCATCGGGGCTAAATGCTATTGACAGAATTCCACCGAAGGTTTCCGCAAAAACAGATTTAGCCAAATTAGCATAAGAGAAATTCGTATGATGCAAATTCACATTTCGCAAGTCTGCTTGCCAAACAGTCAGATAAGAAAAATCATAACCAGTTAGATCTGTTTCCAGACGACACAGCAAATTAAGAATATTTCCCGCCGTATAACTTTGTTCTTGCGGAGATTGCTCTCGTAGCTTTGCTAAAATTTGGCTTAGCTGATTTTCAAGATTTCTTTTGTTTCTAAAGACAGCCAGCAGCCCATCTATAACTGGTTTAAGGATGAGGCGAATTTGAGTCTCCCTCACATAGTCTTTCGCCGTCGCCTTCATCAAAGCATGGCACCTAAAAAGCTCGATATTTCCAGTTTCAATCTCTTCACAAAGGTGATCTATCAATCGCTGAGTCACATACTCCATGACTACAGGTTGTAGCGTGAAGGTTGCTGCGCTTTTCTCCATTAGAGAACGCCGTGCTGCAGACTCCAGCGCCTCCAGTAATTTTTGTGGTCGTACTGGTGATACAATATCTTCTCGTAAATCTGATAGCGAAATTGGCTCACGATTAATCGCCAACCAGTACATTATCTCCTTTTCTAAATCTGACAAGCGCGAAAACTGCTGGTCTAAAAGTTCGCAAATGTCACCAAAAACAGCCGTGTCTTGTTTGAGAAATTCAGAAAGATTACCATCAAAGAGATCTTGAATTGTCGTCGCCACTATCTTCAAAGCTAAGGCGTTGCCTCCATAGCGCTCAACGACTGTTCGCAATTCTGACTCAGAGCCAGAGAAACCCTTAACTTCAAAGATTTTCTGCCCATCTACCGCTTTCAGACCACTGAGTCGTAATGAGCGAACTTTTAGTGCTTCTCCTTCCAGTGACGCCACGTGTTTCGGTTTTTCCCGAGAAGTCAACAACAGGCAGCTACTGTGGGTAACTTCTCCTAAGCGTTTTATTAGCTGACCATAATCCTCATACTCTTTTCGATAACTTCCTGCAATAGCGCCACTTTCGAGAATAGTTTCAGCATTATCTAATATAATGATACAGCGTGAGGCTTGCAAATAATCAATCAGTCGTGAGATTCTTTCGTCTACGCTGTTTGGTAAATCAGCTTCTTTCGCTTGGACGTCACAGAAAAATTGAATTAAGTTACCCAGTAGCTCAAAAAGTGGTGGGGCATTGTAGAGCGATCGCCAGACAACGTACTCAAACTCCCCCTGAATCTGTTGTACTAACTTCGTCGCCAGAGAGGTTTTACCAATTCCCCCCATTCCCAACAGCGCTACGACTCGGCAACGGTCAATCACAATCCATTGCTCTAAGGTTGTAAGTTCTTGTGTGCGCCCATAAAATACAGAAACATCGATCGCTTCTCCCCAGTCCAAGCGTTTGTTAGCAATCCTTGTCTCATTCTTTTCATCCGTGGCTTGAGAGCGAGCCGCAACATCCAGTTCAGCTATCTCTTCAAACTCCACTTGTAACCTATGACACAGTTCTACAAAAGTTTTATAGTCAACGGGTTTACCTGTCAGGAAGTTGCTGACTGTGGCTAAAGATAGTCCCGCATCATCAGCCAAAGCTCTTTGGGTAGCAAAGCCGTTACGCCTAACTGCCAATTTAACTTGCTCAATGCATTTTTTACTAACCCTGAGCGATCTAGACATGGCTTATCCGACGAAACCCATACAGATTATATACTCAATCAATCAGTCACAAGTCAGAATTAAGTCAGAAATTTTTAGGCTTGAACTCAGTTAGCAGTAGAGTTTAATGGAATTGTGGAGCCAAGGAGATAGTCAAGTTTATCGCTTGTCAAATCTCTATGATGAATGCAGAACCAGGGGAAAGTTGCTTAACCTTCCTTCTGTAACCCCATGTTTATAGAAAGATAATTTTAACAATTTGTGGATTAGTGAGATTGTGAATTGGTACTTTCGTTTTACTAACTTAATATAAGTTAAGAAAAAATTGCGTTCGCGTAGCCGCTGCTACCGAGCATCGCTCAGCAGTGATAGTTGTGTATTTTTCGGCTCTAAACTATTACTAACCATATCAAATCCTGATTTTTACTTTCCAAACAAGTGTGCAAGGATTGCTCTCAAACCCTTGCGCGAAGTTGATTACAAATTTTCGGATGGGGTCTATTATGAGCCAAGCTAGTACAATTAGTGTTCTGATTGCTGACGATCATTTCATTGTCAGACAAGGATTGGCAACCATCATTAACCGCGATCCAGAAATGACGGTGATTGCTCAAGCAGAAGATGGACAACAGGCGATCGAGCGCTTTTGTGAATACCAACCAGATGTCACGCTGATGGATTTGCGAATGCCCCAAATCGGAGGGGTTGAAGCCATTAGTGCGATTTGTGCTGAATTTGAACCTGCCCGAATTATTGTGCTAACAACCTACGATGGCGATGAAGATATCTATCGCGGATTGCACGCAGGTGCTAAAGGATATATGCTCAAGGATGCTAAACCCAACGAACTTCTAAGTGCGATTCGCAGTCTGCATCACGGTCAGCAGTATATTCCACCATCCGTAGGGGCAAAACTGGTGCAGCGCCTTAGCAATCCAGAACTGAGTGAACGAGAGCTAGAGGTGCTCCGTTTAATAGCGCAAGGAATGAGTAATTTAGAAATTGCTACCGCTTTGAGTATCGGTGAAAGCACCGTCAAATCTCACGTTAATCGAATTTTAAGTAAATTGGGAGTGAGCGATCGCACTCAAGCGGTGATTGTTGCCGTTAAACGAGGGATTGTCAGTTTGTAAGCAAGTCTTACAAACCTTATTGACTCCAGCAATCGCAAACCAACAAAAATACTATAAGCAATTAGGGATTTTCAACAAAGAAATTATCCAATCTTGTGTGGGGTGGGTTTCTAGCCCAGAAGCCCATCCCACAAAAAAAGTTGGATATTTTTTAATTTGGAAGGTCTTTAAAATTGCGAGAGAGGGTGCTCAATTTATCGTTAATGATTGCCGCAGTTCTAAGAGGATGTTTGAGAAGTATCA
Source organism: Scytonema sp. HK-05 (assembly GCF_002368235.1). Taxonomy (GTDB): domain Bacteria; phylum Cyanobacteriota; class Cyanobacteriia; order Cyanobacteriales; family Nostocaceae; genus Kalymmatonema. The sequence continues at coordinate 15,512 of NZ_AP018195.1, forward strand.
AATATTTTATTTGATCCCCCCACTCCCCTTAAAAAGGGGGACTTTTACCCTCATTTTTAAGGGAATTTTAGGAGAAATATTAATAAATTTTAGTATAAATGTATACACTTTGAATATCCTCTAACACTGTTATGGCGACAAGTTCCCGGCGTTCAAGAGTTAGCTCATCTATTGGCACGAGAAAATTTGTTATGGTGTAGTCTGAGTGAACTACCTACACTGACCTGAGGGTACAGTGTAGGCTTCCAGCGTCATTGACAGATGCTTTTCTACCTTTCGGCTTATTAGTCTTACTCCGCCTCGGCATGGCAAGAACGGGGTTCCCTCCGTCCATAGATAATATCCGAAGTCCCTCATTCCTGATGTTCAATGCTGCATTACCATCACGGTCATGATGAGCCTTGCACTTGGGGCAAGCCCATTCACGGATATCGAGTGTTAACTCATCAAGAACATGATCACACGATGAACACGTTTTAGAACTGGGGAAAAATCTTCCAATCTCTACAAGCCGCCCCTCTTTCTGTTTCAACTTGTAATCAAGGAAATTGACAAACATTCCCCAACCTACATCGGATATCGACTTTGATAGCTTACGATTCTGTACCATTCCCTTCACATTGAGATTTTCTACAATGATGACTTGGCTATCGTCTACCAGTTTCCTGCTTAACTTGTGTAGGAAGTCCTGACGGGAATTTGATACTCGTTCATGAACCTTGGCTATTAGTTTTCTATATTTGTTTCTTGAATTACTTTCTTGTACAGACGCGCCATGGCGCGTCTCTACACGGGCAAATTTCTTTTGTTTCCTGGCTAGATTCTTCTCATGACGTTTCAGGTATTTTGGGTTTGAATACTTGGTAACTTGTTCTCCATCATGAACAATGGCAAAGTCTTTTAATCCCAAATCAATTCCCAATGTTTTACCACCAGTTGGTTGATTTGTACCATCACGGCAAATGCTACAAGTCGGGGAACCCGCGCAACGCACTGCCTCCTCTGTTTCACACAAGATGGAAGCGAAGTACTTATCTGTGGGTGTTTTACTGATGGTGACAGTCTTAACTTTACCTTCAATGGGTCGATGAAAGACTGCTTTAACAACTCCAATTTTAGGAATTTCCAGACAATTCTCTACAATTTTAACGTTTTGGGGATACTGAATTGATTGCTTGTGGTGCTTTGATTTAAACCTAGGAAACTTAGCTCTACCTTCAAAAAAGTTTGTGTAAGCCTTATTCAAATTGATTGCTACACACTGTAAAACAGCAGAATAACAATCCTCTTTTAACCAAGGATGTTCTAGCTTTAACTGAGGTAAGTAAGCTTTATATACACTTAGTTTTAATGATTGGCCGGTTTCTTCATAATGTTGAATGCAAGCATTAAGGACATAGTTCCAATACCATCTTGCACAACCAAACGACTTGGCTAGAGTTATTTCTTGTTCAGTTGTTGGGTATAGTCTAACCTTTACTGCTTTCAACAATTTTATCACCTCCTTGTTATTTGTTAGTATAACAAAAATTGGTAATTTGTGGGTACAAAAAATGAAAACAGAATGGTTTAAAATGCGTATGAGTGAACGCAGATTAAATAAGTTGCGATTATACGCAGCAATCAAAGACACAACAATGACTCGCGTCGTTGAAGAACTTATTGACTCGTTAAAAATCCCGGAGATTGACAAAAACTCGGACACCCCTCTCCCGCGTTAACCGACAGTCAACATAGGTCGGGGGTGTACCTCGTTTTTGTCCGGTCATTCATCCCACGCTCCCCTACGGGTGAGACGTGGGGCTTCTGCCCGAATTAGCTAAAAGTACTCAACAATCACTTTCAAAAAGATTTTTAGTAATTCGGTGCCGAATTATTTGAGCGGGTTGACAAAATTGCAATTACCTTAACCTGTCACAGATAATTGCTAGATAAGGGTCGTCACCCCTTCGGGGAAGTCAAAAGTCAAAAGTCAAGCTCTGTTTTTTAATTTGTGTCAATCACCTGAGGGGGCGCTTGTCGCCCCCTCAGGGCTTATTGACTCTATTATTAATAACTTTGGGAGGAGAATAGTCGATTTGACCTCAAACGCTTCTATATACCCCCATTCATGAGAAAAAGCGTAAAACTTTTGTCCTCATTTGATTTGAGGGAATTCAGAAAAATTCTGGTTTTGATGAAACAACCTGCGGAGAGCATAATTTTTCGGTACATTTACTCATGCGAAATCTGGGATGCAATAATGCCTTATAAAGCTGCAATCTTAAGTTCCTGTTTAACGTCACAATCTTGAGCGGTCAAAAATTAGATTATGTTGCACACTGCAATAAGTTGTTGTTCTTGAGTAGTTCCAACCCAAAGGACGAACAGGTGTTTCAGACAGTAGAATTTTTCAGCTTCAAAAAACATCAACACAATTTATACCGTTTGTTTGTGAAGCTGCATATATTTACCTCCCGGCTACGCCGTCCCCCGTTGCCAAGGGGGGACTACAGGGGGGTCTTTTATGTGCATCTTCATACACAATTGGTATTAGAAATTTACCTTTGCGAAAGTATGTAGTTTACATCGCTAATCCTTTGTATAAATTTAGCTGACGACCCTAAGGAGAGAAAGCAGTGATTGCCCAAACTCAAATTGCGAACCAAACTCAACTCGATGAGCTGTGCATTAACACGATTCGTACCCTCTCGATGGATGCCGTGCAGCAGGCAAACTCTGGGCATCCAGGTACACCAATGGCAATGGCTCCTGTCGCCTACTGTTTATGGCAGCGATCTTTACGGTTCGACCCCGAAGATCCCATCTGGGCAAATCGCGATCGCTTCGTACTCTCGAACGGTCATGCTTCCATGCTGCTGTATTCGTTGTTACATTTAACTGGTGTCAAAGCAGTCAACGCCAAGTATGAGCAGTTGGGTGAGCCATCCGTTACACTGGATGACATTAAGCACTTCCGTCAACTTGATAGCAAATGTCCTGGTCATCCTGAATACCGTTGGACTTCTGGTATTGAGACAACCACAGGACCGTTGGGACAAGGAGTGGCGACGAGTGTGGGAATGGCGATCGCCGGACAGTGGATGGCCCAATACTTTAATCGACCTGATTTCGAGTTGTTCAATTACAACGTTTATGCTCTATGCGGAGACGGCTGCATGATGGAGGGCATCTCCAACGAAGCAGCTTCCTTGGCAGGGCATCTTCGACTCTCGAATTTATGCTGGATTTACGACAACAATCATATCACCATCGAAGGACATACAGATTTAACCTTTAATGATGATGTGGGCACTCGGTTTCTTGCCTATGGCTGGAACATTCTTCGTGTCAGTGATGCCAATGATCTAAATGCGTTGGAACAATCGTTCAACATCTTCCAACAAACCCGCGATGCTCCAGAGGAGCGGCTTCGCCAACGCCCCACGTTGATTATTGTCGATAGCCATATTGGATATGGGGCACCACATAAGCAAGATACCAACGCGGCTCACGGAGAACCGTTGGGAGAAGACGAAATCCGGTTAGCAAAGCGCAGTTACGGCTGGCCAGAAGATGCAAAGTTTTTCGTTCCTGATGGCGTGCGTGAACACTTCCAGACGCAACTGGGACAGCGGGGACACAAACTGCGTACCCAGTGGATGCAAACCTTCACTGAATATGCTGCTGTGCATCCAGAAATGGCAGACCAACTTTACAAAATGCAACATCGCCAACTTCCTGATGGTTGGGAAGTCGCATTGCCAACGTTTCCAACTGATGTGAAAGGAGTTGCCGGACGGGATGCTTCTGCAAACGTGCTTAATGCGATCGCCCAACAAATCCCTTGGTTGATTGGTGGTTCTGCTGACCTGGCTCCCTCCACCAAAACACGGCTCACCTTTGATGGCGCAGGAGATTTTAGCGCAGGCGATCGCTCTGGCCGTAACTTTCATTTTGGCATCCGCGAACACGCAATGGCGGCGATTCTCAACGGACTCTCACTGAGTAAGGTGCGTCCCTATGGTTCCGGGTTCTTTATTTTCAGCGACTACTGCCGTCCATCCATTCGCCTCAGCTCGTTGATGGAGATTCCAGTCATTTACATCTTCACGCATGACTCGATTGGGGTAGGTCAAGATGGACCGACTCATCAACCCGTTGAGCAGTTGGCGTCCTTGCGAGCAATTCCGGGACTAATTACTCTACGACCTGCCGATGCTAACGAAGTTGTGGAAGCATGGCGAGTGATTATGCAGTTACAGCATCAACCAGTCGTGCTGGTACTGAGTCGGCAGGCATTACCTACGCTTGACCGCACTCAATATGCAGCTGCATCGGGTTTAGCAAAAGGTGCGTATGTGTTAGCTGATGCCGAAGATGGCAAACCGGAGGTGTTGTTATTAGCTACAGGAAGTGAAGTATCCCTCTGCATTGCGGCGTATGAACAACTCAAGGCAGAAGGAATTAAAGCGCGAGTGGTGAGTATGCCATCCTGGGAGTTATTTGAGCAGCAAAGTCAGGACTACCGCGATAGTGTGCTCCCACCCTCGATTACTGCCCGTGTCTGTGTAGAACAAGCATCCACGTTTGGCTGGGGTGAGTATGTCGGTTCGAGAGGGGGACGGATAGTTATGCACACATTTGGTGCCTCAGCACCGCTCAAAGAGCTGCAGCGTAAGTTTGGCTTTACCCCTGACAAGGTTGTTGAAGCTGCAAAAGCCCAGTTAGCAGGGCGACTTTGATATCTACATGCTAGTACGAAATTTTAAGCTAGACAATTCGTGCCAATTCAATTAAGGATATGAACTGATGAGTACTGTGCCAGCATTACAAACAAAAAATCCTTTGAAGGCGTTACAATCCTACGGGCAATCCGTCTGGTTGGATTATATTCGTCGCAGTTTAATTAGCAGCGGTGAACTACAACGCTTTGTTGACGAAGATGGATTGCAAGGCGTCACCTCAAATCCTTCGATTTTTGAGAAAGCGATCGCGGGCAGCACTGACTACGATACAGTCTTAACTACGCTCGAACAAAGCGAGGATCAGGATGTCATGTCGCTATATGAGACCTTTGCCATTACTGATATCCAAGCAACTGCAGATATCTTGAGACCTATTTACGAGCAAACCAATCGGCGTGACGGTTACGTCAGTCTGGAAGTTTCACCTTATCTAGCGAACGATACTCAACAAACTATTTCAGAAGCTCGCAGACTATGGCAGAAGGTTGATCGTCCTAATTTGATGATTAAAGTGCCTGCGACACCTGCTGGAATTCCTGCGATTCAACAACTGATCGGCGAAGGCATCAATGTCAACGTGACGCTGCTATTTTCTCAAGACGTTTATGAGCAGGTCACGAATGCCTACATCACAGGCTTAGAGTTGCTGGCGGCAAAAGGTGGAGACATCAGCCGCATTGCCAGCGTCGCTAGCTTCTTTGTCAGTCGGATTGATACGGCAGTTGATAACCAGATTACGGCTCAACTTAAAACTACAACCGATGCAGCTCAACGTGATTTGCTCAAAAGCTTATTGGGCAGAGTTGCGATCGCCAATGCCAAGCTTGCATATCAGCGCTATCAAAACATATACAGATCTAGTCGATGGCAAGAATTAGCCAGCCAAGGGGCACAAACCCAACGGCTGCTGTGGGCAAGCACAGGCACTAAGAATCCGCAGTATAGCGACGTGGTGTATGTTGAAGAACTCATTGGCTCCGACACTGTGAATACAATTCCACCAGCCACGCTATCTGCCTTCCGCGATCATGGACATCCGAAGTCTAGTTTGACTGAAGGTCTTGATGATGCTCAATCGACGTTATCAAAACTACAGAAAGCAGGAATCTCTTTGGAGCAGATTACAAACCAATTATTGGCAGAAGGGGTACAAGTTTTCATTAATGCCTTTGATCAATTGTTGAGTGCAGTTGAGAAAAAGCGGACAGCGATTCTTGGTAAAAAGCTTGATCGCCTCACCTACAAATTGCCTGATGCGCTGAATACGTCTGTTCAAGCATCTTTGGACGATTGGCAGAAGAACGGCAAGATTCGTCGCCTATGGGCACAGGATCCGACGTTGTGGACAGGGACAGATGAAAACAAATGGTTGGGTTGGCTCGGTATTACTGAAGACCAACTTGCACACATTGAGCATCTCAAGCAACTGGCGCAAGAAGTCCAAAATCTAGAATTCACTCATGTGTTGCTGCTAGGGATGGGCGGTTCATCACTCTGCCCAGAGGTGATGAAGCTCACCTTTGGTAAAGCGCAAGGCTTTCCCGAACTGCTGGTACTCGATTCCACTGATCCGGCTCAGATCAAAGCGATCGAAAGTCAGATTGACCTGACCAAAACATTGTTCATCGTGTCGAGCAAGTCTGGCAGTACACTGGAGCCAAATATTTTCAAACAATACTTCTTTGATCGTGTGCAGCAAATTGTAGGTGCAGAATCAGCAGGTAATCGGTTCATTGCCGTGACTGATCCCGGTTCTAAACTGCAACACATTGCCGAAGGTGATGATTTCCGCCATATCTTCTTCGGGGTGCCAAGTATCGGCGGTCGCTATTCTGCCCTATCGAACTTTGGCATGGTAGCTGCGGCGGCGATTGGAGTGGATGTGGCAAAGTTCTTGAATACGGCTGAAGTCATGGTGCATTCTTGTGCATCATCAGTTCCGGCAAAAGAGAATCCTGGGGTTGTGTTGGGAAGCATTTTGGGTGTTCTGGCAAAGCAAGGACGAGACAAAGTCACGCTGATTACGTCACCGGGAATTGCAGACTTGGGCGCATGGTTAGAGCAACTGTTGGCAGAGTCTACAGGTAAAGACGGCAAGGGATTGATTCCAGTGGCTCGAGAACCGTTAGGAACTCCAGATGTGTATGGGAGTGACCGCCTCTTTGCTTACATTCGGTTAGACTCTGCTCCTGATTCTGCTCAAGATGCTGCTGTTACAGTGTTGGAGCAGGCAGGACAACCTGTAGTTCGGATTGCGATCGCTGATCCCTACCAACTCGGTCAAGAGTTTTTCCGCTGGGAAATTGCGACTGCTGTAGCGGGTTCGATCATTGGCATCAATGCCTTTAACCAACCGGATGTTGAAGCCAGCAAAATTGTTACCCGCCAGTTAACAGATGAATACGAGAAAACCGGAAAACTGCCGCCCGAAAGCCCAATCTTCACGGTAGATGACATTCAACTCTTCAGCGATCCAAAAAATGCAGCGGCACTGAAAGAGGCAGTAGGAACCGCTGAATCGTTGACTAATTATTTACGTGCCCACTTGAATCGACTACAAGCGGGAGATTATTTTGCACTCCTTGCGTATATCGAACGCAATGATATACACCAAGCGCAGCTTCAAGACATTCGAGAAAAAATTCGGGATGCAAACCAAGTCGCCACCTGCCTTGGCTTTGGTCCGCGCTTCTTGCACTCCACAGGGCAGGCTTACAAAGGTGGACCAAACAGCGGTGTTTTTCTCCAAATTACCTGTGATGATGCCACTGATCTTCCTGTTCCTCAGCAGAAATATACATTTGGAGTTGTGAAAGCAGCTCAAGCACGGGGCGATTTTCACGTTTTGGCGGAGCGTGAGCGACGGGCGTTGCGCATCCATCTTGGGAAAGATATTCAAGCTGGTTTAGCTACCCTAAAAACCGCGATGGAGCAAATTCTGTACGGATAAGGCAGGTAGTCGGAGATAGTTGAATGCTGTCGTAGCACGAACACGCGTTCATAAACAGTCTATTATTCCACCAACCCAAAATAGCTGGGTAAACATTTTCTGTAGTAAGCGCTACTGTGCTTTGAAGCCCTGCGCGTTTACAGCGCTAAAGCGCCGACTACAAACCCTGCAGATCTTGCCTTGACGGACTACTATAGCGGTTTGAAACCCTTGTAAAGTAGACAAATAGGGCTTATACCAATTCTCCATGAAGATGCACTTAATATTAAAAAATGAACCGCCAAGTACGCCAAGGAAGAAAGAGGTAATTATTTAGTGCAAGTTTACAGAGAATTGGTATTACGCACACTCTACGAATTCGGGCGCGTTCTTGGCAACGAATACTTTGCTTAAGTTGGGAAACCCGCCCACGTAAGTGTCCTCGTCTTGGTGGTAGCCTCCGGCACGCAGCTGCGCGTCTACGATAAATTAAGCTTTTTGCCGATTTTTGCGTAAGTCCTGACAAAGAAATAATGAACCACAGATGGACACAGATGGACACAGATAAATAATTACTTTATTCAGATGAAAAGCGCTATATAGTCCACGCAATTGAGAATTACACAGGAGAAAAACAATGCAACTTGGTGTCATTGGTCTAGGGCGCATGGGCGCAAATATCGTTCGGCGACTGCTGCGAAACAAGCATGAGTGCGTTGTGTTCAATCGCACACCTGACAAGGTGAAGCAGCTTGCATCGGAAGGAGCGATTGGAGCCTACAGCCTGGATGATTTTGTACAAAAGCTCGACAAGCCCCGTGCCATCTGGTTGATGGTGCCTGCGGGAGATCCCACCGAGCAGATGGTCAAAGAACTGGCTGAAAAACTCGACTCAGGCGACATCTTGATTGATGGCGGCAACTCGTACTACATTGACGACATTCGACGAGCGAATGATCTGGCACCAAAGGGCATTCACTATGTGGATGTGGGAACCAGCGGCGGAGTGTGGGGACTAGAACGTGGTTATTGCATGATGATCGGCGGCGAACAGGTTGCAGTTGAGTACCTCGACCCCATCTTTAAGACACTGGCTCCTGGACGGGGAGAGATTCCGCGTACTCCTGGGCGTGAGGAGGTGGGCGGCACGGCGGAGGAAGGCTATTTGCACTGCGGAGCGAATGGAGCTGGGCATTTTGTCAAGATGGTGCATAATGGCATTGAATACGGGTTGATGGCAGCTTATGCGGAAGGGTTGAATATCTTGCATCACGCAAATGTTGGCAAGCAGAGCCGTGCTACTAATGCTGAAACCACTCCACTCCGCAATCCTGAACACTACCAGTACGATTTGAACCTGCCAGATATTGCCGAAGTGTGGCGACGGGGTAGTGTTGTCGCTTCATGGTTGCTAGATCTGAGCGCGATCGCTCTACTTCAGCAGCCTGATTTAGCAGACTTTGCCGGTCGTGTGTCGGATTCCGGTGAAGGACGCTGGACGGTTACAGCAGCAATTGACGAAGGCACACCTGCTCCTGTTCTCAGCGCTGCCCTGTATCAGCGCTTTAGCTCACGCGGGGAAGATGATTTTGCTGATAAGTTGCTGTCTGCGATGCGCTTCCAATTTGGCGGACACGTTGAGCAACATACGGAGACAAAATCATGACAATTGCACCTGCACCTCATTCTCAAGTTGAAACCTCAGTTCGTCCTGCCGATCCCTGTGTGATTGTCATCTTTGGTGCTGCTGGAGATTTGACCAAGCGTTTATTATTGCCTGCACTTTACAATTTGGCACGTAGCAATTTGCTGCCGCAGGAGTTTGCGATCGTCGGGGTTGCTCACACTCAAATGAGCCAAGACGACTTTCGCAGCAAACTCAGTCGAGATATTCACGAATTTGCAACGGTTGCAGTTGATGACCACCTCTGGCAGCAGTTTGAGCAGCGATTGTACTACCTTCCCGGTGAGTTTCAGGATGCTAAGACGTACCAGCAGTTGCAAGAGTTGTTGACTCAGGTAGACCAGAACTGTGGCACTCAAGGAAACTATTTATTTTACCTGGCAACCGCTTCTAACTTCTTTTGCGACATTATCGCGCAGCTTGGTTCAGCGGGACTGTTGCAGGAAGACAACGGACACTGGCGGCGCGTCATTATTGAGAAACCATTTGGGCATGATTTGGATTCTGCTCGCACCTTAAATAAGAATATCAGTAGCGTGCTGAAGGAAAGCCAGATTTACCGCATCGATCACTACCTGGGTAAAGAAACCGTCCAAAATATTCTGGTATTTCGCTTTGGGAATGGACTGTTTGAACCAATTTGGAACCGGGAACATATTGACCATGTGCAAATTACTGTGGCTGAAACGGTCGGCGTAGAGGGCAGAGGTAACTTCTACGAAGGAACGGGTGCAGTACGCGATATGGTGCAAAATCACCTGTTTCAATTGCTAGCGATGACTGCAATGGAGCCACCCGTTTCATTTGATGCAGATGCCGTTCGCGATGAAAAATCTAAATTGCTCAAGGCAATTCAACCCTTAACTCCCGAAGATGTACTAAAGTATACTGTACGAGGGCAGTATGGTGAGGGGGCGATAAACGAGAAACCTGTTCCGGCTTATCGTTCAGAACCACGGGTTGCTTCAGACTCTACCACTGAGACCTATGCTGCCTTAAAGCTCACAATCGATAACTGGCGTTGGGCAGATGTGCCATTTTACCTGCGAACCGGGAAACGCTTGCCGAAGCGTACTACTGAGGTTGCGGTTCAGTTTAAGCGGGTTCCCTCACTGCTGTTTCGTCAAACTTCAGTTGATCAATTAACGCGTAATTTCCTTGTCCTCCGCATTCAACCTGATGAAGGGATTAACTTCCAATTTGGCGCAAAAATTCCTGGTCCGACAGTGCAGATGGGCAGCGTAAATATGGATTTCTGCTACGCTGATTACTTTGGCTCAACCCTTAGCACAGGCTATGAAACTTTGCTCTATGACTGCATGATTGGCGATGCTACGCTGTTTCAGCGAGCAGACAACGTGGAATTGGGTTGGAGTGTAGTTACCCCAATTCTGGATGTTTGGAGCGCATTACCAACACGAGAGTTTCCCAACTATGCGGCAGGAAGTTGGGGACCGAAAGATGCTGACGAACTCCTCTGGCGCGATGGTCGGCAATGGCGATGAGTAATTATAGCGCTTCTCGTTTGGATGAAGTACAGATTTATCTGTGTCCATCTGTGTCCATCTGTGGTTCTTATTTCTTGATGTATTGCACTCAAGTAAGAACCGCTATAATAGACTTCTTGCAAAAATGCTTAAATTGTCATGTTTACCGAGTCAGAACATAGGAGTGGAGGTTCCGAGTCCCGAAGGGACACGCTGCGCGAACGCTACACTGCGTTTCGGGACTAATGACATTCACATTTTTTGAATGAATGCAAGAAGTCTAATAAAAATTAGAAATTAATCAGCGATTCAGAGAAGAAGCACAATTATGTCACTCTCAGGCAAAAAGGTTGTAATTATCGGAGCGAGTTCTGGTATGGGGCTAGCGACTGCATTAGCCGCAGCAGAGGCAGGTGCTAAGGTGACGTTAGTGGGGCGAAACTCTGCATCCCTTGAAAAAGCAGCGGCAGAGGTGGGATACGGTTCACAAGCCATTGTCGCAGATATTGCAGATGAAGGTGCAATTGTCAACCTATTTGAGCAAGTTGGAAACTTGGATCATCTCGTCACGACCGCTGCCAACTTAGCATACTCACCGATTCAAGACTTTGACAGTGCAGCAGCTAGAGCAATTATTGCCAGCAAAATCCTCGGTCCATTTTACGCTGTCAAACACGCAGCTCCTCGCCTAAGTAAAGATGGTTCCATCACGTTTTTCTCTGGAGTTGCTGCCTGGAAACCATTTCCCGGTGCATCAATGGTTGCTGCGGCTAACGGAGCCTTGGCGGCTTTTGCACGCTCTCTAGCTGTTGAACTCGCTCCCATTCGCGTCAATGCGGTTTCACCGGGAGTGGTGGAAACACCATCTTGGAATGGAATGCCAGAGGAGGAGCGCAATGCATTTTTCGAGAACTTGGGTAACCAGCTTCCAACTCGGCGCACAGGTCAACCTAACGATTTAGCAGATGCCGTTCTGTTTTTGATGCAAAATGGTTTCGCTACGGGAACAGTGCTGCATGTTGATGGTGGACACCGTTTGATTTGATGTCAATTGTCTCTACTTTTTTTTCATCTGATAAACACTCATCTTCAATCCATAAAATAGTGTTTGTTGTTTATATTCCATCCCTAATTTCTCGATAACTCTCACAGAGGCGATGTTGGCTGGTTCAACCACGGCAAGAATGTCGGGTACTCCTAATTCATTGAATCCGTAATGTAAATTCAAGAACTAAACTACTAATGGATCTTAAACTAACGGGCAAAACGGCTCTGGTTAGCGGTTGTACAGGGGGTATTGGGTTAGCGATCGTTACTACCCTCGCCCAAGAAGGGGCAACTGTCATTATCAATGGACGCACAACTGAACGAGTTAATGGCGCGATCGCTCAAATTAAACAAACGGTAACTGATGCCAGACTTCAAGGTGTGGTAGCAGATCTTGGAACCCAAGCAGGAGCTTCAGAATTGTTCGAGCAAGTTCCAGACGTAGATATTCTGGTAAACAACTTAGGAATTTACGGCTCTAAAGCCTTTGAAGAAATCTCTGATGACGAGTGGATGAAATTCCTAGAAGTGAACGTCATCAGCAGAGTGCGGTTTTCACGACATTACTTACCGTTGATGCTGAAAAAGAACTGGGGACGCATTATTTTCATCTCCAGTGAGTCTGCCCTAAATATTCCAGCAGAAATGATTCACTATGGCGTAACGAAAACCGCACAACTAGCACTCGCCCGTGGTTTGGCAGAGACAACTGTTGGCACGAATGTCACCGTCAACTCAGTGCTTCCCGGTTCCACCCGCTCGGAAGGTGTCGAAGGTTTTATTCAAGGATTAGCAAAAGACCAATCCATTACTCCCGAACAGGTAGAGAAAGAGTTCTTTGAGAAAACTCGTCCCTCTTCGCTCATCAAACGGTTCGCTACACCCGAGGAAGTGGCGGCATTGGTTGCATTTGTCGCTAGCCCATTATCGTCTGCTACTAATGGTGCAGCCCTACGGGTTGATGGCGGTCTAGTGCGATCAATTGTATGAGTAGCAGCTCAATCATTGCTCTACTTGCCAGCGCGATTAGACAACGTGGAATTGGGTTGGAGTGTAATTACCCCAATTGTGAACCTTTGGAGCGCATTACTAACACGAGAGTTTTTCAACTATGCGGCAGGAAGTTGGGGACTGAAACATGCTGACGAACTGCTCTGGCGCGATGGTTGGCAATAGTGATCGAGTGATTAATAAAAATCACAAATCAATCAACGATTCAACGGAGAAGCACAATGTTGAGTAAACATAAATGGGGCATTGTCAGCATTAATTTTCTAACCATTTGCAGTACGATAACAACTTCCCAACTAATCCGAGCCGAAAACACGATTACCACAGCAACTTCAATCAAGAATGCTCCTTATAGCAAGGTATTCCAGACTGGTTCAATCTATGCTGTGAGAGATCATGACTTTAGAGGGAGTGAGCCTGCTCTTGGCGTATCAACTCTTTGGAGTAAAAATCCGACCAAGGATAGCCTTTTGCTAGGGGTACGCTATTGTGTACCTGACAACTCTCTAGTTGGCTCTGATGCCTCCTTAACTAGGATAGTGTTGCTCAGCAAGAATCAACCCTTAGTCACGATCAATCAACCAATAAAACAAACCCCTAGCTATCAAAAAGTTGTTCAAAGTTCCACCACGGTTCCGGAATTAGGCTTTTGGGGCCCCGGTCCGTATTGGGGCAACGACGGTTTTTGGGATGGCGTTGATGAGCCTTTTTGGGCTGGTGCCGCTACGTTTCCGTCTGTAACGTGTAGCGCAGGAGGCAGCCGATTTAACATTGCTCCATTTGCCAGCGCGATCGCTCAACTTCCGCCCCAAACGCTTCAGATGAAATTGATCTTTAGCAACGGTGCAACTAGCCAATGGGAATTGGGGAAAAAAACGGTGCAGGCACTCAAAGAATTGTTAGCCATTCCCGAAACCTCGTCAAATACCTCTCAAGCACCTTTAGCAAAGTGAAACGGTCTCGGTATCCCATGTTACATGTAGACCAAGAAATTGAGCACCAACAATCAACAACCGAGCTTTTTATCATGAACGCAATAAGTTCTCCCAAGTCACCTAAAATTTCACTGCTGCTAGCAGATGTAGATGGCACGCTTGTAACAAAAGAGAAAATCCTAACTGATCGCGCCCGTGCTGCTGTTCATAAACTTTGGGATGCAGGTATTCGCTTCACGATTACCAGTGGTCGTCCACCATTAGGGATGAAAATGATTGTGGATGCCCTGAAATTGACAGAACCAATCGCGCCATTTAATGGTGGTCTTTTTGTCTATCCTGACTTCTCAACGTTGGAGGAAAACGTCTTACCTGCAACAACTGTTCAAGAAGTCATCAAGATGATTACCGCCCACCATTTGGATGTTTGGATTTATCGAGGGAAGGATTGGTTTGTGCATGAACGGCATGGTCCTCATGTGGATCGCGAAGAATGGACGGTTAAATTTCCACCAACGGTTGTTTCTAGCTTCGATGGTTTATTGGACAACGTGGTCAAAATTGTGGGTGTTAGTGATGACCTGGATGCTGTTGCCAAGTGCGAAACTGATGTGCAGCAAGCGTTTAGTCAAAAAGTTTGCTGCCAGTCAAGAGCCAGTTCGGGAGGTGGTGAACAGGTATCTGCGGCGCGATCGCAGCCTTACTATCTAGATGTTACCCATCCCCACGCGAACAAAGGTGCTGTAGTCGATCGCCTCTCACAACTGCTCGAAATTCCCAGACAGGAGATTGCCACGATTGGAGATATGCCCAATGATGTCCCGATGTTTGAACGAAGTGGATTAAGCATTGCTATGGGCAACGCGAATGCAGACGTACAGCAGCAGGCTCAGTACGTGACGACATCCTACGAAGAGGAGGGATTTGCCAATGCAGTCGAATGGTTCATTTTAGGCGAGCAACATGGGGCTTCCAATGCAAAATTTCAGTCTTCCAGCGCCCGTTAAGCATTGGAATCAAACAATTTCTTCACAGCATTGTCCATGCTGTTGTGATCAACTGTTGCGACACGTCCGCAATCATCAAGTTCATTGGTTTTGCCGACGCTGTTGGCAGGATATGCGATGAAAATAGAAGCTTTCCGCAAGATTACAGATTTGTCAGGCATTCCCCCTCACGAACTGCATTTCTTTGATTAAAAATACACTAACAGTACCAAAAAGTCAAGACCAGCGCGAACGTTTGCTACGGCTTCTTGTGACAGCAACATTCTTGATTTTTTTTCAAGCCTACATGGTTGCACCGCTCATCCCTCACCTCGCCGTTGCGTTCAAGGTTTCTAGCCAGACGATTGGACTCATAGTCCCGGCGTATTTGATTCCTTATGGGATAGGGTCACTTATCTATGGTTTACTCTCGGACCAAATTGGACGGCGGCGCATCATACTGACTTCGTTGGTGGGGTTTGTTGTCCTAACTTGCTTCACAACAACGGCACAATCAGCCTCACAGCTCATCTTCTGGCGCTTCTTAACCGGACTATGTGCCAGCGGTGTCATCCCTTTAGCGCTGACATTAATAGGGGACATATATCCCTATGAGCGGCGGGGACGTCCGATGGGCTGGATATTTGGAGCGATGGCTGGAGGTATGGCATTCGGTTCAACATTCGGAGCTTTGCTTGAGCCACTCATCACCTGGCGTGGGATTTTCATTGGGGTCGGTATTCTTGGCGCTCTTGTGTTGAGCCTGCTGTACCTTAAACGGCATCTTCTGGGGAATGCCACACGCTCGACCACTAACAACATCCGTGACTTATTAACTACTTACAAGATGTTACTTGGATCTGGGCGGGGACAGCAAACTTATGCCTACGTGCTGCTCAATGGCATCTTTCACTCAGGGGTTTACACGTGGCTCGGTTTGTACTTCCAACAGCGCTACGGTTTGGGGGAAGTCGGCATCGGTCTAGCACTTCTTGGCTACGGTGTTCCAGGTTTTTTACTCGGTCCAATGATTGGACGCGCTGTAGATCGCTGGGGGCGCAGTTGGCTACTACCCACTGGGTTTGCGATCGCAGGGGTTGCAGCTGCTATTCTGATGTTCCACTTGCCTCTAGTTGTTGCAGCTGTGGCAGTAACGCTTTTGTCCCTTGGCTATGACATGACACAACCCCTGCTTGCTGGGATTGTGACTTCCTTGGGTGGAAAGCGCGGCGGTCAGGCGATGGGACTCAACGTGTTCACTCTATTTATTGGGTTTGGTGTCGGCAGCTTTCTCTTTGGTGAGGTGTTGAGACTGGGCTTGAACGTAGCGCTCTTCCTTTTTGCTGCGATCATCCTGGTAGCCGCCTTAGCTGCAATTCCCTTGTTCCGTTCGGAGGCTCCAAATGTAGTATCTAGCTCAGAACGTACTTAGTCTCGCTGAAACGGAGAGTGGAAAAAACCGAGTTCTCCCGCAATTTTAGCTTCTTCGCCGTAAGCCCCGCGCTATAACGGTACTCCGGTTAGCGTCGGGATATAAGGCGGGGGAGAAGGAAGACATCCCCGACCTATGTTAAATGTCATTTAACGCGGAAGTGGGATGGCTGACGAATCCCCAATCGTTGCGCTATTAAGAGCAATCAAGGTTAAGTTCGGTTGCTATCTTTTCAAGTAATTCACTAACACTAATGCCGCTACTTATTGCTTTACTTTGTAAGCGCTCCCAAGCTTGGGGCGTAAGCCATACTGTATGCTTGGCTTTTAACTCTTCATGGAATATCGGTACATTTTTTATAGCTTTTTTACCTTTCCTGCTTGACATACTTTATCTCCAACGTTTAAGCTAAGCATAAACACGGCAGGAAGATTTGACAAGGAGGTGATTTCCAAGTGCTGCTTAACTATCAATACTGCGCCTACCCTATTGCTAATCAAAAGCGACAGTTAAATGCATGGTTGCGTATTGCTCAGTATTGGTACAATAGGCAACTTGGAGATAGATTTGATTGGTGGCAGAGTAACCGCAATGATATTAACTCCTGTCCATTAATTTGTTCACTACCTGAGTTAAGAGAAAACCCAGATTTTTACTCTCAAAAAAAGCAATTACCAGTCATTAAAGAAGACTTGGTTATTGTTCAACATTCTGGTGAGTTGCTTGATTTTACGTCTGTACCATCTCAAACGCTACAAGATGTATCAAAGCGGGTAGACTTAGCGTTTAAACGCTTTCTTCAGGGAGACAGTAACGGTAAACGAAGTGGAAAACCGCGTTTCAAGAATTCGGCACGTTACCGTACTTTGAGGATCGAAGGACAAGCCATAACTATTGAAAGAATAGAAAAAGATTGGTTGTTCTTGTCAGTTTCAAAGCTGAAGGGCTGGTTAAAAGTACGGTTACACCGCCTCCTACCAAATGGGTTCATTCTCAAAAATATGTTGCTTACATCCAAAACTGATGGATGGTATGCAACTATTTGTTTGGAAGACCCAACCGTTCCAGTTTTTAACCCAACGGATGTACATCCCACTTGGGAGAACACTTTGGGAATGGATGCGGTACTCCACGAACAAGATTACTTAGCGACTTCGGAGGGGACTAAGTTACCTTCTCTGAAGTCTTTCAGAAAGTCTGAAAAGCGATTAGCTAAAGTATCGCAATGCAAAGAGAAAAAGAGAAAAGGTAGTAAAGCACGTCGCAAACTTGCCAAACGCCAAGGACGCGAACATCAACGTATTGCTAGAGCAAGGATTGACCACGCATTCAAAACCGCTCATGCGTTGGTACGGACAGGAAAAAAGATTTTTGTCCATGAAGACCTAAACTTAAAAGCGTTGTCAAAGCGCAACAAGGCGAGACAAGATGAAGACGGTAAGTTTTTACCAAATGGTCAAGCAGCCAAGTCGGGACTAAATAAGTCGTGGAACGACGCAGCATGCGGACAGTTTTTCACCACCCTGGAATACATAGCTGGAAAAGCTGGGACTAGGGTGATCGCAGTTAATCCTGCATATACATCTCAGTTACTCGCGTACCGTGACAAGTTCGTCTTCACTGACTGCGGTATCCGCGAGTACTGGGATGAAGAATTTTTGCTTTACGTTGACCGCGATATTAACGCGGGAATCAACATTAAGCGCGTTGGGCTGGGACTGTTCCCAACGATAAAACGCCGTAAAGGGAATCCGGTTGTAAGTAACTCTACTACCAACAGTACCTTGAAGGAAGTTCTGGAAACATTAAAAATGTACCAGAAGCCTACACCATAGTTGTACCCAACTTGGTGTAGGTAGTTCACTGAAAGGGGATATGTGCCTACGATTGCCCGAAGGACAGTGTGCTCCAGGCGATCGCACCATAAAACTTTCTTTGACAATACACCAGCTCGTCATGATATTGACAAACTTCTAACCCTTGTGGAATGAAACAGCCCTGCCGCCCCGAAGGGGCTTCGGTGAAGGAAAAGCGAAAAAGTTTGTACCAGACAATATTTTTAGGAGAAACTACAATGACTCAACGAGTAAAAGAAATTCTCAGTTGGTATGGCAGCGATAATCCAGGAACGCTGACTAACTTGACCCGTTTGCTCAATCACGGCAAGTTAGCAGGCACTGGTAAGCTAGTCATCCTGCCAGTTGATCAGGGCTTTGAGCATGGTCCGGCTCGCAGTTTTGCACCCAATCCACCTGCTTATGATCCTCGCTATCATTTTGAGTTAGCGATCGAAGGCGGATACAATGCTTATGCAGCTCCACTAGGTTTTCTAGAAGCGGGGGCACGAGAATTTGCAGGCGAGATTCCCCTGATTCTTAAAGCCAATAATCACGATGTGTTGCTAGATGAGGCAGACCCTACGCAAGCACTCACAGGTAGTGTTAAGGATGCACTGAGGTTAGGCTGCGTTGGCATCGGCTTCACCATCTATCCAGGTTCAGCCCAGCGGTTTGATATGTACCAGCAGATTCGAGCGTGTGCCGAAGAAGCCAAGCGTCATGGATTGGTCGTGATGATTTGGTCTTATGCGCGTGGGGCGGGTCTAAGCAAAGCGGGTGAGACGGCAATCGACGTAATTGGCTACGCTGCTCAGATTGCGGCTCAATTAGGTGCTCACATCATTAAAGTCAAGCTGCCGACCGAGCAGATTGGGCTGGAAGTAGCCCGCAAGGTGTATGAGCAACAGGAAATCCCGATTGCGACATTAACTGAGCGAGTTCGTCACGTGGTGCAATGTGCCTTTAACGGACGGCGGATTGTCATCTTTTCGGGTGGGGTGCGCGACACTGATGATGCCGTTCTAGATGAAAATCGTGCCATTCAAGCAGGTGGCGGATTTGGTACGGTTATGGGACGCAATTCCTTTGAGCGTTCCAAGCCGGACGCAGTGCGATTAGTCAACACAATTATGGACATTTACAACACGCAACCGTCTCAAGTTCAAATTCCGGTTCTGAATTAGAGGAATTGATATTCTTCCACCGCTATACCAGGATTACCTGGTATAGCGGTGGATTCTAGAAATCACTTCTTGGACTTTCTGTTTCTACAAGTTGACTTGCTTGAAAGAGTTTCCTCACCCAAGTATTGGTCAGCCTCATCCACAGACATTGACGTTTCTATGGGGCGCACGGTACGGAGTGCAATCTCTACGTATGTTTTTAACACAATATTTACGTTGAGATAATTGATGTCATTTTAGCACAGAGAGCTAATCTGTCCCTTTCGCTGATTTCACTGAAAATGAAATATTGAAAAAGGGGCGTTTCGTTTTTAACCCACACCCGCAACTACCGCCAAATCAAAGATTATGGCGGGAGCCTTCTCTCGGAATTAAATAACTATGCAAGAATTAATCCGATCACAAGTGAAGCCTGAAATTCAAGTTTTTGCCAATCCGGAAGCTCTAACGCAGGCTGCTGCCACCAAATTTGTGCAACAAGCCCATCAAGCCATTCAAGCACGAGGACGATTTACGATCGCGCTCTCTGGTGGCTCAACTCCCAAAAGTCTTTACGCCTTGTTAGCAACTCAACCCTGGGGCAATCAAATCCCCTGGAATCAAGTCCATCTGTTTTGGGGCGATGAACGCCATGTTCCGCCGAGCGACCCCAGTAGCAACTTTCGGATGACGCAAGAGCGATTGCTGTTTCAAGTTCCAATTCCACATCAAAATGTGCATAGAATTAAAGCTGAAAATCCAGATGCTCAGGCAGTTGCTGCTGAATATGAACGAGACCTGAAACAATTTTTTCAGTTAGGTGAACATCAATTTCCTCGCTTCGATTTAGTGTTGTTGGGCATGGGAGCTAACGGACATACCGCATCTCTTTTTCCTGGCACTGCTGCTGTTGATGAGCAAACTCGTTTAGTCGTTGCACCTTGGGTGGAAGAGTTGAACACTAATAGCATTACCTTAACACCACCTGCCATTAACAATGCGCTAGAAGTCATCTTTTTTGTCACCGGAACAGAGAAAGCGGCAACCTTGAAAGCAGTTTTAGAAGGACAGTACCAGCCCGAGCGCTTGCCTGCACAAATCATTCGCCCGACTCAAGGCAAAGTGGTGTGGATGGTCGATCAAGCAGCAGCAAGTTCCTTATCCACTGCTGTTTCATCAACTCCTAGCTAAATCATGCAACATGTTCAATCCTCTAAATCAACCGTAATTGCAGCGTCTATCTTGTCTGCTGATTTCAGTCGCTTAGGAGAAGAAGTGCAAAGTGTGGATGTGGCGGGAGCGGACTGGATTCACGTCGATGTGATGGACGGTCGTTATGTTCCAAATATCACGATAGGTCCTTTGATTGTAGAAGCGATTCGACCGATGACTACAAAGCCGCTAAACGTTCATCTGATGATTGTTGAACCAGAGCGGTACATTACAGACTTTGCTAGAGCGGGTGCTGATCATATTTTGGTTCAAGCAGGATCTACTATTCATTTACACCGAACGCTAAGTACAGGATTTCACAAGTTCGTACCGTTATAGTTCGTAGTTGCGCTGTCTATGCCTGCGGCACGCAAGAGCGGCTGTACCGTGCAACCTCCGTAGGAGGCACGCGCTTAGCGCAACTACAACCCCAAGAGTGCGATATGAATTTATGAAATGCAGTACTAAGTACAGGATTTCACAAGTTCGTAACGAATTAATTTCAGAAAGGCTCTGCGTTCCTCTGCGTTCCTCTGCGTTCCTCTGCGTTCCTCTGCGTTTCAAAACGCTACGAATTAATGCAAAACTGTACTAAGTAAGTCGGCGCAAATAATCATCACTGGTTTGTAGTAGCGCTTTAGCGCTGTTCGCGCAGCGTGGCGTCAGCCATAGCGCTACTACGAGCCAAATACAGAGATTTTACTTTTCTTTACATAGTTTGGTTTTTTCTTGCCGACTTACTTATCCCAAATTAAAGAACTGGGGAAACAAGCAGGGGTTGTGCTCAATCCTGGTAATCCTTTGGAAGCGATCAAGTGGGTGCTAGATCTGTGCGATGTCGTCTTAATCATGACAGTGAATCCTGGTTTTGGGGGTCAACACTTTATTTCAACCATGCTGCCGAAAATCCGTCGTTTACGCCAGATGTGCTATGAACGTGGGCTTGACCCGTGGATTGAAGTGGATGGTGGAGTAAAGCCAGACAATGCGTGGCAGGTGTTGGAGACAGGAGCAAATGCGATCGTAGGGGGATCGACAATCTTTAATGCTAAGGATTATGCAGCGACAATTGCTGAACTGCGTTACAGCAAACGACCTGAACCAGTCACCGCTGATGCATAAAGCAAAGATATTTCACGCCTAGGGAAGTCTTTCCAGGGGAAACCCTGTGGACGAGGTGCTGCCGACTGTCTCGGATGAAGCAGGAAGTAAACGCTTTAAGCAGCTTTGTTTTGAGTAGATTTTATAGAGCAGGACATAATGAACTTACAAGGAAAAGTTGCGTTAGTCACAGGCAGCAGTCAGGGAATTGGTCAGGCGATCGCCGCTGACCTAGCGCAAGCAGGTGCAGATATTGTCATCGATTACCGCTCCCACCCGGATGGTGCGAGAGAAACGTTGGCAAAGGTAGAAGCAGCGGGACAGAAGGGGCATATTGTCCAGGCAGATTTAAGTGCGATCAGTGACGTTCGCAAACTTGTATCTGAAGGAATTCATCACTTTGGTAAGCTAGATATTTTGGTAAATAATGCTGGGGTTGATGGAAAAAATGCTGATTTTTGGAACATCACCGAAGCTGATTATGATACCGTTCTTAATCTCAACCTCAAAGGCACATTCTTCACAGCACAAGCATTTGTGCAGCACTTGATTGAAACAAAACGAACGGGTAAGATTATCAACATCAGTTCAGTTCATGAGGAAATGGCGTTTCCCCACTTCACCTCCTACTGTGCTAGCAAAGGCGGTGTGAAGATGATGATGCGGAATTTGGCAGTAGAACTGGGACCGTTGGGAATTACGATCAACAATATTGCGCCCGGAGCAATCGAAACCCCGATTAATACGAAACTTCTAAATGACCCTGTGAAGTTACATTCACTCAAACAAAACATTCCCCTTGGACGCTTGGGAAAACCAGAAGATATTGCGCCAATGGTCACATTCCTTGCGTCCTCCGCTGCTGACTATGTGACTGGAGCCACTTTTTATGTCGATGGCGGACTGATTCGGAATTACCACGAGCAATAGAACTTGCAATGACTCAAGAAGAAACAAGATTGGCAGCCGATCGCGATCGCACTGCTTACTGGAAACGCTGGGGACCCTATTTAAGTGAACGACAGTGGGGTACAGTGCGCGAAGATTACAGCCCGAACGGAACTGCTTGGGAGTACTTTCCTCATGACCACGCCCGATCGCGTGCCTATCGTTGGGGAGAAGACGGCATTGCAGGTATCTCTGATACTCATCAGCAGTTATGTTTTGCGATCGCGCTGTGGAATGGAGAAGATTCTATCCTCAAGGAGCGGATGTTTGGGTTAACGGGGAATGAGGGTAATCACGGTGAGGATGTTAAAGAGTACTACTTCTACTTAGACAATACCCCCACCCACTCCTACATGAAGTACCTTTATAAATATCCGCAGCAGGCTTTTCCTTACACTCAGTTAGTGGAGGAAAACCGTCGCAGAAGTCGGCAAGACTTTGAATTTGAACTACTAGACACAGGAATATTCAATGAAGATCGTTATTTTGATGTATTCATTGAGTATGCCAAAGCATCTCCTGAAGATATTTTGATTCAAATAAAAGTAATCAATCGGGGACCTGAACCTAAAACGCTGCACTTGTTACCAACTTTGTGGTTCCGCAACACTTGGTCTTGGAGTATTGAACAGGAGAAAGAAAAACCTTGGCTAAATGTTAGCAAAATAACGGCTAATTTCAGCGTAATTGAGGCATTCCATTCAACGCTGGGAACACGATGGCTTTACTGTGATGGCATCCCTAATTTATTGTTTACTAATAATGAAACGAATTACGAACGATTGTTCGGAGTTAGCAATTCTTCACCCTATGTTAAAGACGGTATCAATGATTATGTGGTTCAGAACCGCAAGGATGCAATTAATCCTAGTCAAACAGGAACAAAATTCTCGGCTCATTATCAGCTAGTAATCGCTCCTGGTGAAATGCAAACGGTGCGGCTACGGTTGAGAGACTCCCAATCTTCTCTCAACAACGGCAAAACAGAAATCTTGTTTGGGCAGGAATTTGAGTCAATCTTTCGCGATTGCCAAGCCCAAGCAGATGAGTTTTACCACCGGATATGTCCTTTTTCATTATCTGAGGACATGCAAAATGTCCAACGGCAAGCATTTGCAGGAATGCTGTGGAGCAAGCAATTCTATCATTACGTGGTTTATGATTGGCTAAACGGCGACCCGGTAGGTCCCACACCGCCAGCAGAGCGTAAACGAGGCAGAAATCATGAGTGGAGCCATCTATTTAACGATGATATTCTCTCAATGCCCGACAAATGGGAATATCCCTGGTTTGCGGCATGGGATTTAGCATTTCATCTCATTCCTCTAACTATGGTGGACCCAGAGTTTGCAAAACGTCAGTTAAGTGTCTTAACGCGAGAGTGGTACATGCACCCCAACGGGCAACTTCCTGCGTATGAATGGGCATTCAGCGATGTCAATCCACCCGTTCATGCCTGGGCAGCACTGCGAATTTATCAAATTGAGCAAAAAATCTATGGTCGAAGCGATCGAGCGTTTCTAGAGCGAGTTTTCCAGAAATTACTGCTCAACTTCACCTGGTGGGTGAATCGCAAGGATATTGAGGGCAAAAATGTTTTTCAGGGAGGATTTTTAGGATTAGACAACGTTGGGGTATTTGATCGCAGTGCACCGCTACCCAATGGTGGATATATCAATCAGGCAGATGGTACCAGTTGGATGGGAATGTACTGCCTGAATATGTTAACCATCGCACTAGAGCTAGCAAAAGATGATTCAACCTATGAAGATATTGCCAGCAAGTTTTTTGAACACTTTCTTTATATTGCTGATGCCATTGATGGAGTCGGTGAAGCTGAATTAGCCCTCTGGGATGAAACAGACGGATTTTATTACGATGCCTTGCATCTGCCCGATGGTCGTCACTTCTTGATGAAGGTTCGCTCAGTGGTGGGACTGGCACCGTTATTTGCCGTTGCAGCTCTAGAACCGAAGACGCTTGAACGATTTCCCAGTTTTAAACGACGTACCGAATGGTTCATTCAAAATCGCCCAGACTTGACGCAAAATGCTGTTTGTTTAGAAATAGCGGGCGTAAAAACCAGAAGACTGCTGGTGATCGCCGGGCAGAATCAGTTACGGCGCATTCTCCACAGGATGTTAGATGAAAATGAATTTCTTGGATCTTACGGCATTCGGGCACTCTCCAAATTCCATGCGAGCAACCCCTACGTTCTAGAGGTTCACGGCAACGAGTATCGAGTCGATTACGAACCTGCGGAATCCACAACAGGTGTTTTTGGTGGCAATTCTAACTGGCGTGGACCTGTGTGGTTTCCCATGAATTATTTGATCATCGAGTCTTTGCAGAAGTACCATCACTACTTAGGTGATGATTTCAAGGTGGAATGTCCAACTGGTTCAGGTCAAATGATGACGCTTTGGCAAGTGGCGAATGAGCTATCACAGCGGTTGATTCGGATATTTTTAAACGATGCAACCGGACGACGACCTATTTATGGGGGTACGGAAACGTTTCAAACCAATCCGTACTGGCATGACCTCATTCTATTCTATGAGTACTTTCATGGTGACGAGGGGGCGGGCATCGGGGCAAGCCATCAAACAGGCTGGACAGGATTAGTAGCAAAACTCATCCAGCAACATGCAGAATATGGTGGAGACAATCCCCAGTGTAAACTTTCTATGGATTCAATAGTTTCAAGAACAAGTTAGCTAGGGCATTTTACGTCGGAGTGCAGATTTTTCGCTCGTTTTTACCCAACCTGGACTAAATTTTGGCAAAAATTCAGCGTTTCCTTAACTTAGCGCTTAACTTGTCTTTCTTCACCCACAACCACTTCAAAAAAAGCGATATTTAAGTTAATCAATTTTACTTAGATAAAAGCCAAATTACCCAAAGATTTCTTCAAGGTAATCTTTCAAAGCTGTTTCCAGTAATTGAATAGATTTCAAGCAATAAGCTTGTTCGGTATAAAAGATTGCATTTTGGAGGCAGTTCGAATTCTCGCCTGTCAAGAGTTGGGAGTGTTCTGTATTGGAGAATTGCAGGCTCCTGACTCCCGAAGCTCTAGCAATGCAATGTTTTATGAACATCCGCTTATGCAAGCAGACAATAGGGAGATTAACCATGACTGCAATTCGCATTGAAACTGATAGCCTTGGCAAAGTTGAGGTTCCCAGTGACAAACTTTGGGGCGCGCAAACGCAGCGATCGCTCGAACACTTTAGCATCGGAGACGACTTAATTCCACGAGAGATGATTGTTGCCTATGCGGTACTGAAGAAAGCCGCCGCGATCGTTAATCATCAAGCAGGACGATTGGGTGACGAACAAAAGCATCTCATTTGCCAGGTTTGTGACGAGATTTTATCGGGTCAGCATCCGAACCAGTTTCCTTTGCACGTTTGGATGACAGGAAGCGGCACTCAATTCAACATGAATGTCAACGAAGTGATTTCCAATCGTTGCTGTCAATTAGCAGGAAATCCACTTGGCAGTAAGATACCTGTGCATCCGAACGATCATGTGAACATGTCGCAGTCGTCCAATGACTCATTTCCATCGGCAATGTACATTGCGGCAGCACAGAGAGTGAATGAGAAATTGATCCCTGCTGTAAAAGAATTGCGCGATTCTCTCAATGCGAAAGTAAAAGCATGGAAAGAAGTTGTTAAGATTGGTCGCACCCACCTACAGGATGCTACCCCGCTAACATTAGGTCAGGAATTTTCTGGCTATGTGGGACTGTTGGATGATAACCTGGAGCGTTTAGCCGATAGTTTGAAAGGGGTCTATCGGCTGGCGTTAGGGGGAACCGCAGTTGGGACAGGAATCAACTCAACGCCTGAATTTGCAGAAGCCGTGGCAGCGGAAATTGCCCAGCTAACCGGGCTACCTTTTATTACCGCTCCCAATAAGTTTACGGTGCAGGGCAGTCATGATGGACTAGTGATGCTTAGCGGTGCGCTCAAAACTTTAGCAACTTCCTTGTATAAAATTGCCAATGACATTCGTCTTCTCAGCTGTGGACCTCGCTGTGGTCTCCACGAACTCGATATTCCTGCTAATGAGCCAGGGTCATCGATTATGCCGGGAAAAGTCAATCCTACCCAGTGTGAAGCCCTAGCGATGATTGCAGTGCAAGTGATGGCAAATGATGTAGCAGTGACGTTTGGCGGAGGGAGTGGCTATCTGGAAATGAATGTTTATAAGCCGCTGATTATTCACAACATCATGCACTCGATTCGGATTATGACCGATGGATGCCACAACTTTAGTCGGTTTTTGGTGGCAGGAATGCAACCCAACCAGAAACAGATTAATGCCTTTGTCGAGCGATCGCTAATGTTGGTAACTGCCCTCAGTCCGATCATTGGTTACGACAAAGCTTCACAAGTAGCGCACTATGCTCTCGACCACGATCTGACACTTAAGGAAGCCGCGCTGAAGCTAGGGTATATTTCCGCCGAGGAGTTTGACCAGGTGGTTGATCCCGCGAAGATGGTTCATCCTTACGTTGCGAAGCAGTGATTGAGTCCCTGTAAGAAACTGCTTTTAGTGTTGTATTAACATTAGACTTCTTGCATTCATTCAAAAAACGCGAATGTCATTAGTCACGAAACGCAGTGTAGCGTAAGCGCAAAGCGCACACCGAAGTGTTCGCTTTGTGTGCCGTAGGCATACGCGCAGCGTGTCCGTAAGGACTCAGGGACTCAGAATCTCCACTCCTATGTTCTCACTCGGGAAACATGAAAATTCAAGCATTTTTGCAAGAGGTGTATTATTATAAATTATTTATTGACAAAAAAAATAAAAAATGCATAAGGAGTAGAAACAGTTATGACTACCAAAACCAATCTGAACGGCAAGCGCGGCATAGAACTTCTCCACGATCCATCGCTCAATAAGTCTACTGCATATACGGAAGCTGAAGGGCAGGTGTTGGGGCTAGTGGGGCTAGTGCCCGACGTGACCGAATCGGAAGATTTGCAATTGCGCCGCGTTATGCAGCAGTTGGGACACAAGAACACCGATCTCGAGCGCTACATCTACCTGATGAATTTGCTCGACCACAACGAGACCCTATTTTATCGGACGATCATGTCAGACCCAGCGCGGTTTCTGCCCATTGTCTATGACCCGACGATTGGGGAAGCTTGCCTCAAGTTTGGATATATCTTCCGGGGAGCTAGAGGCATGTATTTGTCGATTGAGCGCCGGGGACAGGTGAAGGAAATTCTCCGCAATTGGCCTGTAAAGGATGTGAGAGTTATCTGTGTCACCAATGGAGGACGCATTCTCGGATTGGGAGATCTTGGTGCCAACGGCATGGGCATTCCCATTGGCAAACTCCAACTTTATACGGCGACAGCAGGGGTTCCACCCGAAGGACTGTTGCCCATCTACCTCGATGCCGGAACTAATAACGAGCAATATCTGAACGATCCCCTGTATCTGGGTCTACGCAAAACGCGCCCATCAACGGAAGAACTTTACAGCTTTGTGGATGAATTTGTTGAGGCAGTACAGGAAGTTTTTCCCCTTTGCTGCATCCACTTTGAGGACTGGACGGGTGTCGATGCGGTGCATCTGCTGGAACGCTATCGAGATAAGGTGTCTTGCTACAACGACGATGTGCAAGGTACGGCAGGCATCACCCTAGCTGGCATGATCAACGCGACCAAACTCAAGGGAACGCAACTGAAGGACGAGAAGTATCTGTTCCTGGGGGCAGGCTCGGCTGCGATCGGTCTGGCTAATTTGCTGTGTACGGCGCTGGTGGCACAAGGCATGACGCTCAAGGAGGCGCAGTCACGGGTGTACATGTTCGATATCAATGGACTACTCGAACCGACTCGCACAGACTTGGTAGATTTCCAGAAACCTTATGCACACCCGCACCTACCGACCAAAGACTTTGTTGCGGCAATCGAGAGCATTAAGCCGACAACGATCATCGGTGTCAGTACGGTCGGCGGTGCTTTCACTCAAAAGGTTGTCGAAGCCATGTCGCAGCTGAATGAGCGCCCTGTGATCCTGGCGCTGTCGAACCCAACTGAACATGCGGAATGTACACCCGAACAGGCGTACACTTGGTCGAAGGGCAAAGCAATCTATGCTGCCGGGGTTCAGTTCCCGCCGGTTCACTTCAACGGTCAGACCTTCTTACCAGGACAAGCTAACAATTTCTACATTTTTCCGGCGATTGGATTAGCCATCTATGCTACCGAGGCTAAGCGTGTCTCCGACGAGATGTTCATCGAGGCGGCAGCAGCAGTCGCCGACCAGGTGCCAGTGGAGATGCTCAAGCAAGGACTCATTTATCCACCGCAGTCAAACATCCTTGAAACAGAGATTAAGACAGCAGCGCGGGTCGCAAAGCTAGTGTTTGACAGTGGGCTGGCACGGGTTGATCGACCTGCTGATATAGAGGCATTCATTCGTCAGCACGTCTACAAGCCGGAGTATAAAAAGCTCGTCTAAGAGAAGCGATCGCTATTGTCGGTGTTAATAGCGTATTTACGATATCGTCGGCAGCTTCATCACAAAATCTCGATAGCGGCAGCCCGAGAAGGAGCTGCATTTGTCCTAGTGTCAAGCAGTCAGGAGCATGGAGAAGCAAATGCCACATAAAAATGTTCGCAGCAGGAGAGACTTCCTTATATCAGTCAGTCGGCTTGCCGCTACAGGTTTCGTCGCGTCGGCAACCGCGACCGCAGCCGCCGCCATCGCCAAGTCTGTTCGCCAATTGGAATCCTCGGAAAAGCAGACCGAGGCTACCGCAGAAGAGGTCGCGGACGCGCTTCAAGGCGCTTACGGCTTACACCCTGGTCAACGACGAAATCACACGAAAGGTGTGGGTGCCTTAGGCACGTTCGTCGGTAATCCAGAAGTCAGAAAAATCTCGCGATCTGCGCTGTTCTCTGGAGAAAAACTCGACGTCGTCGCACGCTTCTCCATCGCTGGTGGTGATCCAATGGTGCCTGACGTAGAGAAAAGCCCGCGCGGTATGGCGCTCGAATTCAGGCTACCAGGTGGCAGCCTACATCACATGACCATGATCAATACACCAATGTTCTTTGCTGCCGTACCGCAAACGTTTCTGGACAAGTTTATTGCACTGGCGATTGATCCCGCTACAGGAAAACCGGACTTGGCGAAGTTCAAGCAGTTCGAGTCTTCTCATCCGGACAACGTGCTGCAAACAAAATTCTTGGAGGAAAACAATCCACCCACAAGCTACGCCAATTGTGCATTTTACGGCATTCACGCCTTCAAGTTCATCAATGCTGCAGGCAAGACGACGATCGCCAAATTCCGCTTTGTTCCCCAAGATGGCGAGAAGCAGCTCTCAGATGCCCAGTTGTCATCGATGCCGCGCAACTTTCTCGAGCGGGTACTAATGGAGCGCATGCGCATGGGTCCAGTGAACTGGGACATGATCGTGACGATCGGCGAGCCCGGTGACCCTGAAACCAATCCAACGCTTCTCTGGCCGAGGAACCGTCGAGAACTGAAGGCTGGCACCCTAACACTGACATCGGCAATGCCATCCAACCTAGCTGGCAGTTATAAGATCAACTACGATCCTCTTATCATGGCAGACGGGAT
The DNA here is from genome assembly GCF_002368235.1 of Scytonema sp. HK-05. Classification (GTDB taxonomy): domain Bacteria; phylum Cyanobacteriota; class Cyanobacteriia; order Cyanobacteriales; family Nostocaceae; genus Kalymmatonema. Next base: position 45,629 of record NZ_AP018195.1, read on the forward strand.
CGCACCGACTGATGATCCTGTTCTTCTCTTCCGGTCTCCTTCCTACGCCACATCCTACACAAGGCGGATACGTAATCTGTGACGCTCGACAACAATCTGGGGATATAAAGGTCAGTTTCCCGACCCACGATCAAGACCCGTGTCCGACAGCAAACGGCTGTCTGCCAAACCAATCATCTACCAGAACCTGTAGTCGTCCACAATCACGGTATGGCGTCAAAGGCTTAGTATGATGGCAATCCAGTTAGTAGAAGCTAGATAACTGCGACCCGTGGTTGACCTTCGTCAGTTCACATTGGATAGCGCTGTAGATGCCCACAAAGCGGTGGAGAAAGGAACAGGCGTCAGCAAAATCGGGATCTATGTCAATTAAGCATCCAGAACCATCAATTTCAACAGCAATTAAGAACTTCAATTTCTGAGCACTAGTTTATGGACAATCTCGAATTCACCGCGATCATTGCCATATTTTCTATTTTGGCGGGCTTACTGGGTTCTTTGACCGGGCTAGGAGGAGGAGTTGTGGTTGTGCCACTCTTGACTCTAGGGTTTGGCGTCGATCTACGATATGCGATCGGCTCTGCTTTAGTTTCTGTGATTGCCACCTCTTCTGGAGCTGCGATCGCCTACGTCCGAGAAGGGTACAGCAATATTCGCGTAGGCATGTTTCTAGAAGTTGCTACGACGTTTGGAGCCGTGACTGGGGCGCTAATAGCAGCAAAGGCTCCTACCAGAGTGATTGCGATTATCTTTGGGTTGGTAATGTTAGCATCAACGTATTTAACCAATCGACCGCATCAAACGCAAGCTGTCAATCTTCCAGTCGATCCCTTGGCAGCACGCTTAAAGCTAGATGGCAGCTACCCGAGTTCGGAAGGCGAACAGTCCTATCACGTTCAACATGTTCCGGGTGGATTTGCTGTCATGCTGATAGCAGGAATACTCTCTGGCTTGCTCGGTATCGGTTCTGGAGCGCTCAAGGTGCTAGCAATGGATCAGGTCATGCAATTACCGTTTAAGGTTTCTACAACCACGAGCAATTTCATGATTGGGGTGACAGCCGCCGCTAGTGCTGGAATTTATTTCAGCAGGGGTTACATTGATCCTGGTCTATGTATGCCTGTGCTGCTGGGCGTACTGGTTGGAGCATGGTGCGGAGCTAAAGTGCTAGTGCGGGCTAAAGTCAAGGTGCTTCGTATCATTTTTAGCATCGCCATTCTAGCAGTTGGCATTGAGATGATTTATAACGGCATCACGGGAGGAATTTAACACATGGCAAGCACCCGCCGATGGACAGACCAACAGGTTGAAATCACAATCAGTATTCTTTTACGGATTGGAGTGACTCTAGCAGGGGCGATCGTTGTTGTCGGAGGTATCCTCTATCTGATTCATAATGGTCGTGATATTCCTAAAGATCACATCTTTCGAGGAGAACCCGCAGATCTCCGCCAAATTCCTGGAGTTCTCAACGATGTGCTGGCATTGCGAGGGCGAGGCATCATTCAACTCGGCATTCTGCTATTGATTCTAACTCCTGTTGCACGAGTTGCTTTTTCAGTGTTCGCGTTTTGGCAACAGCGCGATCAACTCTACATAATCGTCACATTAATTGTGCTGGTGGTTCTCATCCACGGTCTTCTGGCAACAGGATAATTTGTCAGTATTTCAAACGGATCAGCTAATCTCAGTAAATTGAAAACTTTTTTAGAAGTCCTGCTATGTCAACATTTCAGCAAAATGCCAGGACACTACATTTACAAAAAGACGGCGGGGAAGCTCGCTCCTTTTAGGGGCGGGAGGAACCGCCGCCCACCGTCTTGGGGCAAGGGGCATGGGGAACAATCCAATGCCCTATGCCCGCGAAATCCCACTGCCAAGAGGCGTGGGATGAGCTTGAAACCTATTAATGACCATTGAGCGTCGGTACAGCTAGCTACCTTGTTGGCAAGGGCTGAAACTCTTATCTTTACGTTTGTTTCCGAAAGTTTGTGATTTCCTGAATTTGGTTCAATATTTTTCAACGCAAAAAATTATACCAATTTGAAAAAAGAATACGACAGATACACATTGCCAAACCCTGATTATATTTATATCTAATTAGGACTTATACCAATTCTCTGTAAACTTGCACTACATAATTACCTCTCTCTTCCTTGGCGTACTTGGCGTACTTGGCGGTTCATTTTTTAATATTGAGTACATCTTCATGGAGAATTGGTATTACACACTGTACAGATTGAGCATCATGTGTATGAACGCGCATTCAGTGGGAAAGCGACCACAACTTGTAGGGTGGAGAGAAGTCCTGTAGGCTCAGATCTTGCACCTCTGGGTACAAACCCAGGGAATGTAAAAATATACGCAATAAGGCTACCTGATTTTTGTTAGCTTTTATCGCTAAATTAAGGGTTTTAATTTAATACTGAGTTATTCAATTCCATCAATTTTTCTTGGTGCAACATCTGAGATGCCGTACTCTGGCTTTAACGCATCCTAGAATTTAACATTTACTTTATAATTTATCTCTAAACCTATTACCCTTATACCAAATACACCCTTGTTCTGATTTAGCGCAGCTTCATACAGAAATGGTATAAGCAAGCCGTACTAAGGTTTGAATTTGGATTCCAACTTTAGTTGAAGCCAACGTTCAATTTTAAGATGGATTGATTTATCAATCACTCTATTGTGCCAAAGTTTCAACTCTTAGTGGACGACAACTTAAAGTTAATTACATATATTGAATTCATACAAATATTGAAAGTGAATGACGCATGCGATTGAAGATCACTAGCTTCTTGAACCAATGATGTTCGCCAAAACCTCCCTGCATTTCTTAAGCGCCGTAATGAATCCAATGAAGACTGATAGTTGGTAAGATTGTGTATTACTCAAATTCCTCAATTTTGAGTCCAGTCAAACTTTGAAATACGCGAGGTCTATATGGATAGCTATGTATATACCCCTGATGGCATAGCTTTGGGGCAACAGAAAGCCTTGGCTTCTAAACTAGACTATTTTCGCTTCAGTCTATTACTGATCCTTTTTATCGCGCTGAGCTTATTAGTGTGCTATCCATTACCTGTTTATGCAGATAATCTGTCTGTGAATGATGCGTTGAATCAGGCAATGATTTCAATGAATACTGTCATGTCTAGTACTCCTATGATTACTAATCCAGATATTGATTTTGCTGTCATGATGATTCCTCATCATCAAGGAGCAGTTGAGATGGCGAAGGTCGAGTTACGATATGGAACCGATTCTCGTTTACGCCGATTGGCTCAAGAAATTATTGTGACTCAGCAATCGGAAATTGCATTAATGTAGCTTGTTCTGGAGCATGCATTGTCCGCTTAATCTTCATCATCTACCTAAGCATAAGCCGTTCGTGCAATTATTCTTTACAACTGTAAAAGGTAGTCTTGTGGATGTTTTCTCACCGTCACTTTTTCACCTTTTCTGATAACCATACCGCTTCACTTTGATATTTAATACGGGAGGAATCTTCATGAAGCTTAGTATAATCATTGGTTTTGTCGTTGCAATTCTACTCAGCATTGTTGTCCCTACCCTGGTAAATCAAGCTCCTTTTGCAGTTTGTATACAGAACATTCGAGTGAATTTTCATGACCGCGTTTACACAGCAGACCAAACCTCCAACACTGTCTCTGTTCATAATCCACAAACCAATCAACTTTTGGGAGTCATTCGTTTGGGTGAAATAACACCAGAAAATCTCAGTTTGTAGCAAATAATTCAGCGATTCAACGACGCTATTTAGCAATCGTCCTCATTAAAAATGGCATCGCGGAACACCTATGCAGGTTCAACTTGGGCTAGAGGCAAAGTGATGTCCCCAGCCCTGGAGGGTAGACCGATTGTAGATAAATCAACAATGCATTTCGGTGTTGCCCATATCAACGAGACATTCGCAAGCATGACCGCAGCGGGGATGATGAGCGCGGATGATGTTGCACAAGTCATCTATAATCACGACCGACGGCACGGATCAGCTTCACTATTTAATTAATGATGACAAGCGGGGCTTCATTAAGGCTAAGCAAGAGATGCCCGACCAGCGCTACATCAAATTTATGAGGCTGCAGTTCTTATAAAGCGTCTGACTAAACCAGGCATAGACTTTCACTCCTTCAACAGGGCTCGACGAATGCTTAAAGGCTATGAAACGATAAACATGATTCAAAAAAGACAGATACAAGGTGTCGAATGAAAAAATGTTCAGGTACAGGCAGAATTTGTAGCTCAAATTTTTGGATTGGTTGCTTGAGCGAGTCTTAATGAAGTCAATCGCTTCTCCATAAGCAGTTTTTTCAGCACAACCTGAATTTCCTGAGCTTAAAACTGTTTTGTAGGTAGTTAAGAAAACCAAAACTAAAACGCCATCTTTACTAAATTTCCTTAGAATTTGAGGTTAAATCCATGTATCAACTTCAAACTTCCCGGACTTCCACCCTAACTCCAGTTGCTCTTCACCAACAACCAAACAAACTGCATTCCTCCCAGCATAACACATCAGTTGCTGCTCAACCTGTCAGCCTCATTACTCAAGTAATACCCAAACCACAAAATCTTTCCACAAACAAATCTCGTCGACGTGGGGTAGTCCTTACCGAGCAAGGCTGGCAGAAACTGCTGCAAGCTGAAGTTATCTACAACCACTATGGCGAACGTTACAGTTTTGAAGAACTTAGCGGACGCGCCCTACTCGACCCTCGAACCGTCTGCCGAATTATTGATCGAGAAGTTGGCGTTGACAGGCGCAGCCTAAACATTTTTTTCAACGCTTTCAACCTTAAACTTGAAACTGGCGACTATATCATTCCTGCCAGGAATAAACGGCATAAGCGCCAAAGCATACAAATCCAAGCTGAAGAGCAGTTTCTTTCTGCTTCAAGCCGTCTCAACTCTCAAGAAGAATTGACAACTCTCAAGCAGCAAATAATAGCAAATTGCCAGCTTTTAGCCAGATTACTTGGTTTAGCTGAAACAAGCCAAACAACTTTAACAGTAAACCTTTCCGCTTATGCTCAACCGCAACTAGAGATAAATCTGCGCCAGCACTATAACCTTAATTTCTAAACTGAGATCTTACATGCTTTTGCAACAGTGAGGAGGCGAAGCCTCGAAACCCTCGTTACCAGGTTCAACCTGGTAACGAGATATTAGAGTCTCTGGCTCTTGTACTTACCAAATTAACTCGGAAAAAGCAAATAATTTGACTAGAAAAAATCACTCCACGCAACGCAAGCTGAAAGTCTGAGAGTGCAAACATTACGTGTGAAATATTGGAAACAGATTCGTGATATAAAGCCCGAAGACTTGATTTTTATCGATGAAACGGGAGTTAACCTGGCAATCGTCAGAACATATGCACGGGCTGTTGAAGGACAACGTGCATATCGCGAACGTCTTTATTGGCTAAGGGTTCTAAAATGTGTTTCTTAAGAACATTCCTAGGCTCAGATCTTGCACCTAACCGTATAACCCTGGGTTTAGTCAAAAGTAGCGCAATAAAGCGGAGAGTGTTTTTCTTGTCTTTTATCCGTAAAATAAGGGCTTTAGGATTAGTACTGTGTGCCAAAAATACATCAGTTTTTATTGATATAACATCTGAGTAGATTTATTCACTTCATCCGCTTTTCTCATAAGAAAAAAATGATTAACATAACCTTAACAGGCTTATCTTGCCTGGTTATAACTGACAACTAGGTAGAAAATAAATATAGTTACAGCAGTATAAGTGAGCAAAGCTCAATCAAATAAAAAAAAATATTGAAATTGGTTGGCGTCATTATGCAAGTTACAACAAAGGCTTTAACTGGAGTTTTAAATCCCTCTTCGCAAAAAATAAATACTGACTTACAATCTTTGCCATCTTCAAAAATAGCTTCACAAATAGAAGATTTTTGTCAAGTTCAAATAGAATATTTGCTCTCTAAATTTCCTATTCACTGGTGTCGAATTATTTATTTCGACCCATTTTTAGAGGGTCATCAAACAATTACCCGTTGCGTCCAAGATGGGTTTTTTTCTAAAAAACTTTTAACTCATTTGAATTTAGAAGAATGGTTGGTAGATTTTTATCCTGCTTTTACTGTTAATGAAGTTAACTTATCCCATCTTACAACATCATTTTGTTACATCTGCCCCATAGGGTATAAAAACCAAAAACCTGAATATATTCTGATATTTGCTCACGAACCTCTCTCCCCAAGTTTGCAGCAGGACGTTAGGCAGTCTGCAATCTTACTCAGCAAGCATTTGGACATTTATTCTGAATCTCGGCAGCAAAAAGCTGAAATTCAACTTCTCGAACATATACTTCAGCGTGCTGGTCATCAGTTACGTCATCCTTTAACGATGATTAGTCTTTATGCAGAAAATCTCTACTTGGGATTACCTAGCGGTTCTTCCCAAGAACAAGCAGCAATTATTCGTGAAAGCATACAAGATTTAGATACAAATTTAACTGAGCTTATTTATTGCGGTCAGAAGGAAAGATTAAGAGTTGCTCTTCATGACTTAAGAAGTCTAGTGATTGAAACTATTCAGGGATTAAAACCTTTAATTGAGCAGAAGCAACTGCAAATCTGTTATCCTGACACTTCTACTATTCTGGCAATTGACTCTTTGCAAATGAAGCAAGTTTTTGACAACTTACTTAGCAATGCGGTTCACTTTAGCCCTGTATCAGGAATTATTAGCTGTAATTGGCAAATTTTTCAAGATGAGATACTGATTTGGATTTCTGATCAAGGAGTAGGACTATCTTCAGACGACATTCAAAAAATCTTTACTCCTTTTTATTCTCGTCGTCCAGGAGGTACTGGACTTGGTTTAACTATTGCTAAAAAAATTGTTCTTGACCATCATGGAAACCTTTGGGCGCAAAATTCACCAGTAGGGGGAGCACAGTTTTTTATAAGCTTACCTCGATCTACATCTTTTTAAGAGGGTTTTGATATGATAACTAATGAAAAACTTCCAGTTCTTCTTGTGGATGACGATCAACGCTTTCGTCAGGGGTTGCACACTCTCCTTAATTTTTATAGTAACAGCGGACAATTACCGTTAGAAGTGGTGGCAGAAGCTGCATCTACAGAACAAGCGGTAAGCCTTGCTACTGAAAAACAACCAGCCCTCATCCTTCTCGATTTAGAATTAACTGCGGGTGACGGAATTACAACTCTTCACCGCTTAAAAGAAACATCTTTTGTTGGGAAAGTTGTAGTCTTGTCAGCTCATCAAGAAGATAATTTCATCTTTCAAGCCATGCAAGCAGGGTCTGTAGGTTATGTCTTTAAAAATCGTGTGGCTACTCAATTGTGTGAGGCAATCACTACTGCACTCAAGTCAGAGATTTATTTACCTACAGAGGTTGCTAGTGGTTTTTTCCGCCGATTCCACGCCTATTCAGAGGCTTCTATTAGAACCCGTCAAAAGCTTCACCTTACAGAACGGGAACAAGAAGTTCTGTACTGGTTAGTACAAGGGGATTCTAATGAAGAAATCGCTAAACGTTTGTATGTTACGGTAGCTACGGTTAAAGCTCATTTAACAAGCATTTTTGAAAAGTTGCAGGTGACTAGCCGTACCCAAGCAGTTGTAGCTGCACTAAAACTAGGTGTAATTAGTAATAGGGAGTAGAAAGTAGGGGCGGGAGCGTATATAACGACTAAAGCGTGAAAGTTTCTCAATCCAAAATTTAACATCTAAAATCTAAAATGGTATCAATTGAGCCTCGTTATAAAGAATACTTTTGTTCGCGCAATGCACCTTTAAACTGCGATCAACTCCAGAAGACAATGCAGGAATTCCCAGAGGCTAAGTTTTGTTTGGAATGCGGTTTTCCTGCTCTATTACCACAAAAAACTGAAATTAAAGGTAGTCGAGGCACTTATCAAATAACTGGTCTTTTCGGCTCTCGGGGTATGGGTCGTTTATATTTAGGAAGACAGATGGCTGATAGCCAACCTGTAGTCATTAAAGAATATTTGTTACCTTCGCGTTCTTTTAATGCAGACGAGGCTCGTCAACGTCAAGATACATTTTTACGTGTAGCAGGGGTAAGCCCAGCAGATGGCAGAAACCAAGATTTTCGTCTGTTCAGCCCTTGGGAAGTCATTGCCGACCTGCAGCAAAAACGCTGTTATACAGTTAGTCAGGGTAATTTAGAAACCTCGCAGACTTTGAGTCAATATTTGATAGAAAAAGGCGCAATGAGAGCTTCTCAAGTGCGCGAAGTACTCAATCAAGCTTTACAAACCCTGCAATTCTTGCATACACAAAAACTTCGCTTTCCTTCAGGTCAAGTACAACAGGGCATTGTTCACGGCAATATTAACTTGAATAGTCTCTTAATTGTACAAAATGATCTGCAATATTTTGTTATATACTTTTGCGACTTAGCTATTTGGGAGCGCTTATTTGAACCAGCAACTTTTGCCCAACCTTTAACTCCCAACCCTCAGCAAGATCTAGAGGAATTGGGACGAGTCGCTTTTTATCTATGGGTGGGAAAGTCCGTAGATCCTGCCTCTAATCAACCTCTCGATCCTAGAAACGAACAGCTATGGCCCAAATCCAGCCCTGATTTAAAGCAGTTCATCTATCGCTTAATGGGCATAGAAACTCCTTTTGAGAGTGCTGAAACTGCTCGTCTAGCCTTACTGCAATTTCCTTTGGAGAATCAAATTACCAGTTTTACTAAAGTTGCACCTGAGGAAGAGAAAGAAAAACGTTTTCGGACACCACTCATTCTAGTTATCCTTTTAGGTATTATCACTTTACTATCACTTGGCGGAATCATTTGGTATTTTTTAGGGCGTGGACGAGTACAAGAAGAAGATTTTGCAGAATTTAATCAACTTGTGCCTAGTTTTACTGATGTCAATGGTGTTCCTTCAGGAGTGTTTACTTACACTGGAGAAACAGAAGGGACATGGAGTGTCGTCTTAAAAGTACGCCCAACTAGCGAACTGACTTTCGCACAACTATTAAACACGCCTAAGCCGGATGCAAACGCACAGTTTAACTATCAACCTGTGCCTTCTCCTAATATACAAATGAAGAGTGAACCTATAGAAGAAGTAAAAAAAGGTCAGGCACAGTTTGCGATGACCAGTTTAGTAGAGAATTTATCAAACGATCTAGCTGAAAAACAAATTGCTTATGATGGATTACTTGTATTTGTTGCTTTTAGTAAGAAAGATGCAAACCTTCCCAAGGTTCTTAATGGGCAAATTACTCTCGATCAGCTGCGCCAAATTTATACAGGTCAGATTACCAATTGGCAGCAGCTTGGCGGTCCAAATCTTCCTATGAAACCTTTTGCTCCAACTGAGCCTGAAGCTGTGCGAGAATTTGAAAAAATTGTGCTGCAAGACGACCCACAAAAGATTGCTCAATACAAAGCAATAGCTACAACACAAGCGACTGAACTGACTCAGCAACAGATTATCACTGCGTTTGACACAGGGCAAGCTGGCATTATCAGTTATGGCATTCTTAGTAAAACCTGGAACCAGTGCGCAGGCTATCCCTTAGCTTTAGTTAATGGTGATAAGCCTCCCAGCCAAGCCCTTTTCCGACTTAATGGTCAACCAATCACTCCATCAGATAACATATGTGACAAAGACAATCGCTTAGATATTAAAACTTTTACAACCGGGAGTTATCCGTTAAGCTATCCTCTGGCAGTGGTATACCCTCACAACAATAGTCTTCCACCTGCAGGAGCGAAATTTGCTGAGATATTAACGACCCGTCAAGGTCAATGTCTCATTAATAAAGTAGGACTTGTTCCTTTACAGCCGGTACCTGATAAATATTTAAACTCTTATGACTGCAAATAGATGTCCAAATCCTAGTTGCGAATTTTTTAACCGCATATTGCCCAACAATGCAAAAGTCTGCCCTATGTGTGGCACTCCTTTGGGCAACGTGGTTCCTCCGCCTTCTGCTGAAAATCAGACTCCTTCTGCTGAAAGGCAACTACCTGAAGCAGTCCCATCTGCAAAATCCCCAGCTTCTTCACCACCTTATCAAGCACCACCACCACAGCCTGCCCCTAGCCCACCTGCTTATCAAGCACCACCACCACCACAGCCTGCCCCTAGCCCACCTGCTTATCAAGCACCACCACCACCACACCCTGCCTCCAGCCCACCTGCTTATCAAGCACCACCACCACAACAACCTGCCTCCAGCCCACCTGCTTATCAAGCACCACCACCACAACAACCCGCTCCCAGCCCACCTGCTTATCAAGCACCAGCAGCATCACTTGCTCATACTCCACCTCCTCATTTAACTGCTCAACCAACCTTAAAGCTAATTCATTCCTCCGGAAAAGAATTTCGCCTACATGGAGAAGAGGGTTACATTGGTCGGCAAAGCACTGCCAATCCAGCATTACCAGAAATTGACCTCTCTGGTATTCCTAATGAAGGTATAGTTTCCCGTTCCCATGCTCGAGTTTACTGGGATAAATCTCAAAATGCATATATGTTAGTTGACAATAATAGTCGAAATGGAACTTATTTAAATGACAAGTTTCTTTCTCCCAGCATTCACTACCGTCTCAATCACAAGGATTCGTTACAACTTGGTCAAGAGAGGCTGGTATGTTTCACAGTTTCGTTGACCGATAACTAGCAATTACTTACTGGTCACTAGTCACTGGTTACTGTTCACTATTCCAACCGAATTCGACTTTTGGCTACTTCCCAATTTTGATGCAGTGCTTATAGTCTTGTAATCAAGATAGTTTTTTCTTTCTGTTTGTTTTCTTTAAATTATGAGTTTAAAACAAATGCAGCTTTCTTTAACACCAATGACTGCATTGGCTAACGAAGCAGAATACACTGCAATGCTTGCACTAGCAAAAAGTTACCTTGACGATCCGTTGCTCTTAAACCAACTTGCTGATAGGGTGTATGCAATCTTTCTGGAAGATATGCGGTGCCAGCGAGAACGAGTGAGCAACTATGGTAAAGAAAGGTGGTTGTAATGGTTACTAATTCTTCTAACGATATAAACGGCAATAGTAAATCTGAACTTAATTATGTTACAACCAATCGTTTCTATATAGAAATAGGAGGTTCCATAGCTGCATCTTTTACAGAATGTTCTGGGTTAGGCGTTCAAATTGAGAAAGAAGTTTATTTTGAAGGGGGTGTGAACGACCAACAACGCGTTTTTTTAGGTCACTCAACGTTTTCAGACATAACTTTCAAACGAGGTACTACAGACGATTTGAATTTTTGGGAATGGCTCAGTGAATTATTTGAAAACAAACCAATTAGTCGGCGTAATGCGAACATTATCACGTTCAATCAAGCAGGCGATATCATGAAAAGCTGGACGCTCATTGGTGCTATTCCCATAGCTTGGAAGTCGTCAGATTTGCAAGCAGATGGAAGTGGTGTTGTCATTGAGGAATTAACTCTGGCTTTTGAGGGCTTGAAAGCTGGCAAAAAAGGAGGAGGAGGTAATAAAACAAAACGTACCGCAACAGGAGAATTTTCTAGTTCCTGATGTATTTAACGCTTGTCCTCGTTAATCACTATGCAAATTATTTAACCGTTACTTCCAATGACAACTCCATTTATTGGAATAGGAACTTCTTTATCTCCACCCAAATTTTTATTGCAGAGAAAGTTTGCTTTTCCACCTTTACTGCCCAAATCAAGACAGGCTTTGTCTTTTATTCAAAAAGTAAGTTTATCCCGCTCCGAACCATTAAACATCTCTTTGGTAAATTTTCCTACGTCCGTCAACAATTTAGTAATGAGAGAAAGTGCGGAACTTTCATCTACTGAATTTCAAACACATCAGATGAAAGACGAAAGAAAAGATAAGACATATTATCAACAAGTAGATTTTCCCGCTCATATTGATACAAAGACAGGTAACCAATATTTTACCGAATTACCAGTTTCAAAGCCAACGCAATCTAAAGCTAATAAAAAACAAGTTAAGTCTAAAACCAGTAAAAAACAATCTAAATCTAAAAAGGCGGTAAAGGATACTACCGTTACACAAAAAGTTTATCAATCCTTTGGTCAGATAACTAGTACCAGTAATACCAATGATGATAATAGGAGCAAAGAAGCCTCAGTCTCTCTAGATACTACTGCTAATATTGAATCATTCATAGGCGATCGCACTCAAACTGCAGCCCCAAACATTAATTCAAGCAATGCCACAGTTGACTCTACTGAGATTACTAATACAGCTTCCGATACTTCAGTTGTACAAGCTGCACTGATATCACCAACGACACAACCGAAAATTTCCACACCCAGTACACCTGTTGAAAGTGGACAAGAATCGCTTGCGGCAACGACATT
>NZ_AP018195.1:62027-384573 GCF_002368235.1 Scytonema sp. HK-05
GTCAGCTAATCCCATAGTCGATGTGGCAAGAAATTCCGATACTCCAGTTGTACAGGCAGCAGCGATACAACCAACGACACAACCGAAAATTTCCACACCCAGTACAGCCGTTGAGAGTGGACAAGAATCGCTTGCACCTATTATCCCTAACCTTAAGGTGTCAAATGCAAGTGGAGTCAATGCTAAAGATACTCCAAGCGTTGACGTGTCGTCTGATGATATAACTGAAGACGAGAAAAAGTTTCCTTCGACAGGAGCAAATCAAAACCCTGCTTTCGACATGCCACCACTTCAAGGTTACGCTGTTGGTGGACATGTTGCAGCGTCCAGTACCCCAAATAAACAGCAAATTGCAGCTTCAGATACTGTACCTGCAATGCTTACTCCTGGTGAATTTGTGGTTAATGCCAAAGATACACAAAAAAACCTGAGTTTGCTGAAGCACATCAACAGTGGTAATACAATACCAAACCATTTACAAACCTTTCGTTTATCGGCAACGACACGTGCGGAACAAGAAGATGTAGCCTCAGCAGATACCTCTACTAAAGTCGAATCTTCACAGGGGAATTTTATACAACAAAAAAGTTCCAAACTCGGCTTACCTAAAATGTTAGGTTCTCTAGGTTCATCTTCTTTGCAATCGAAGACTGAAAAACAAAGCCTTTCAATGCTCAGTTCTGTTCAGTCAAATTCAATTGAAACCAAAATGCCAGAGGTGAACAAAAGTACAATTCATTATTCTTTAACTCCTCTAATTTTTAAAAAGCAAATTCCTAGTCCTAGTACTGATTCATCTTCCAATGATTTTAATCCGCCTTCCCAATGGTCGAACATTGAAGAATTATTGAATGGAAATAATAGTACTGCCAACTCTATTGGATTTACTTCCTCCAAACCTAATAATGGGGAATCTCATCCCCAGAAATTAGCAAATTCTATAAAGTCAAAATCGTTAAGAGCTTTTACAAATAAACAGGCTCAAATTAAGGGCTTTGCTAAAGGTGGGCAAGTTACAGCTAATGACACGCCAACTATAATACAGCCTTTTACAGAAACCTTAGAAAGGCCTTCCTCGCCAACGAGCAAAATTGATGATAAATCTTCTAAACTTGTTGAAACACTAGCTCATGAAGTCTATTACTGGCTGCGGCAGAGATTAGAGATTGAGCAAGAGCGTTATGGCTTTTACTCTGGTCGTGGTCGTATACCTTGGTAAATTGCAATCACTCTACTATAGGAGAAGTATTCAAATGCCACTTGAAAAAGCAATACTAAAGGTAGTTTCTGGTGACCCATTGTCAGATCCATCTGCCAAAGATATTAAATTTATGTTTAATCCCACAGAAATGAGTTTCACAAGGTCATCTAGTTGGGATTATGACAGCGGTGCTAGGGGACATGGTCTGCTACCTAAAGTAAATTTTTCTGGAATCAATCCTTATAGTTTATCCCTTAACAAGCTTGTGTTTGATACTTATGAAACTAAAGGCCAAGATCCTACTGGGAAAAATTTGAGCGATATTATCGAAAATATTAAAAAAGGTGTAAGTGGCCCAGATGGTGACAACAAACGCCCGCCTATTTATATATTGTCCTGGGGGGGTATAGAGTATTTTTACTGTGTAATGACTAAGTTAACTTACACCTTCACCATGTTTTTACCTAATGGCACACCTGTGCGGGCTTTAGTAGACATAGATTTACAAGAAGTTGATGCAACAAATTTACCAGGTATAAAGGGCAAGGGCACAAGCAGTACCAAATCTCGCCAAGGAGGACTCTCTCCACTGAAGAAACCAAATGCCTCTACAAGTGGAAGCAGATCTAAAAGAGGAAGCACACCTAAAAGTGGAAGTAAAGGTGTAATAAATAAGAATAATGCTGGACTTAAAAAGAAAAAATAATTGAGTTAATGATTGAGTTGGAAAAGAGTAACCTGTCTTCAAGTGAATAGGTTAGTACGGAAAAATATCATCTTATAAATAAATATTAATATGCTGTTTTTTCTAATAAATAGTAACTCTAACCACCAATCACACAAAATTATGTTTCTTTGCTTCAAATAACTTAGTTTTTCATTGTTGTCATTCACAATTGCTAGTTATGTCTAATCAAAGTCTTTATTTGTCTCGTCCATTGCTAAAAATTAATGGTAAACCTGCTCCTCCTGAATTAGTTGAGGACATAATAGAGATATCTGTAGAAGAAAGTTTGCATTTACCATCAATGTTTACGTTAGTAGTACATAATGTTTATGATTCGGCAGATCAGGAGGACAAACAACCTTGGAAAAATGAGAAGTATTTTAAAATTGGTGATTCCTTAGATATTGGTTTTGCTACTAGTACAACCAAGTCTTCGGAATTTAGTAAGGAAGAACAAAATTACTTAATTCAGAAGGGTGAAATTGTAGCGATCGAAGTATCTTTTACAGATAAATCCGATGCTCCCATTATTATTCGCGGTTATGATACTGCTCATCGCTTGCATCACGGTCGTCACAATCGCTCATTTTTAAACCAGACTGCTGGGGAAATTGTTAAAAAAATTGCACAAGAAGTGGGGATAAAAGTTGATCAGGTGGATAACAAGGGTGTGCCGTATGATTATCTGTTTCAAGAAAATCAAACGAATTGGGAGTTTTTACACGAACTGGCTGCCCTTAATGGCATGGAACTCTTTGTTCAAGACAATAAGTTAAACTTTCGCACACCCTCTAGTAAACCTTCTCTAAAGCTAAAATGGTTAATCGATATTACTCATTTTCACCCTCGCGCCACAAGTGCTCAGCAGGTAAAGAGTGTAGAAGTACGCAGCTGGGACTACACGAAAAAGCAACCCATAATCTCAACAGCTAGCTCAGAAAAAGTTGTTACTAAGACTAGTATTGGTCAAGGGAGTAGCACTAGTAGTGATTTTCATCTTAAGCAACCTCCCGAAATGATTGTTGTAGATAAACCTGTGTCCACTCAACAGCAAGCAGATGTGATCGCTCAAGCTTTGTGTAATGAGCTGGGAGGGGACTTTATTAGTGCAGATGGAAGAGCTGAAGGGAATCCTCAAATCCGTCCAGCACAAATTATAAGTTTGGAGGGAATTGGTGACTTGTTCAGTGGCGATTATTATGTCACTGAAACACGCCACCTCTATAGGGAAAGAGTTTATAAAACTGAATTTAGCGTGAGGGGGCTACGCAGCAACAGTTTGCTAACAACTATAGCCCCACCAGTACGTCTACGACCAGCACAGACTTTCTTAACTGGTATTGTCACTGATAATCATGACAAGCAGAACATGGGTAGGGTTAAGGTAAAGTTTCCTACGTTGTCTAACGAGAAAGACAGCAGTAATTGGGCTAGGGTGGTAGGTCTTGGTGCTGGGCAAAACCGAGGATTTTACTGTTTGCCTGAAATAGGGGACGAAGTTCTAGTTGGTTTTGAACACGGTAATATCACGCGACCCTATATTATTGGTGCGGTTTGGAATGGTCCGGATACTCCACCTGAAGCAGTAAAGGACACGATTCACAACGGCAAAGTGCGGCTACGAACCATTAAAACTCGTAGAGGTCATACTATTGAATTTGTAGAAGAGGATTTAGGGAGTGGGACTGAAGACAAGAACTGTGCTGGGGTCTATATCCGTACCTTTGGTAGGCATCATGTAAGCATGAAAGACTCGCCTTCTGCAAAAGGGGTCACTATTCAAACTTCTGGGGGACACCAGATTAACTTAAATGATACTCCTCAAAAGTCAATTGAAATACGAACTAGTAGAGGTCAACACCTAACTTTTGATGATGAGGCAATGACAGTGACCTTGCAAGCAGGGGGTATCATCAATATCCAAGCAGCAGCGGAAGTCAGTATAAACGCGGAAGGTACTGTTGCTATTAATGCAGAAGCTGCTGTTGCTATTACTGCCGCATTTGAGATGAACTTGAAAGCTGCATCAATTACTATGGAAGCTGAATCAATTGCTATGGTAGCTCCTATTGTGATAGTTAATGGCGTACCACTCGGGTAAAAAAAGTGGTCTTCACTCTTTAAAAGGTATAAATCAAGGAGAATATATATGTCTTTTTTTACTAAACGGGTTCGGACACAACGTTTAATAAGTCTGGGATTTTTTAGTGCAATCTTGGCTGTATCTATCACTACTATTAATAGTACGAGGATATTAGCTTTTGATAGTCCTAATTCTCAAGTTACAACTAAGTATGGTCAACATATAACACAGCCGAATTTGTATGCGATTAACTCATTTGACAAACAGTTTGTAACCGCAGCAGCCCAAGGAAATTTAGCAGAAGTAGAAGTTGGAAAACTGGCATTGAAGCAAGCAAGTAAAACAGAGGTAAAACAGTTTGCTGAGCGTATGGTTCAAGACCATACGCAGGCATATAACGAACTCAAAGTATTAGCTAGGCAACAGAATATTACTTTTCCAGCAGGTATAGGGAAGCAAAATCAAGCAACGTTAACAAATCTGTCAAAACTTTCAGGTTCTGCCTTTGACCAAACATACATGAATAATATGGTGGAAGCTCATATAAAGACTCTGTCCTTATTTGAGCAAGAAGCTCAGCAGGGTGAAGACCCAGCTTTAAAGGCTTGGGCTGCAAAGATTGTGCCAACAGTTGAAGAGCATTTACAAATGGCACGCTCTATTGTAGGGAATGATAACGGAATGAATAAGTAGCCCTATTTCATTCAAGCTTTAATAAGAAAGAACTCAGGAGTCAGAACCATCGTTCTGTACGACTGGGTGGTGAGGCGCGTAGCAAATGGTGGAGTTTTACTTACAGCGCTTTTCAAGTAAATAAACCACCGGGTAGAGGCACAGAATTGCCGTCCGTGCCCGTACGAAAATCTCTGGTTCAATGAACTGAAAATAGCTGTAAGCGGCTGCAAAGAAGTAGTACTACACAGCAAAGTGACCAGGAGCATCATCCCCTTTAGAAGGTTCTCCAACTGATGTTTGAACAAGTTCTCAAGACATGAGAATCATACAAATTACCAACCACAAAATGTTGACGACCATTTTTTATAGATGACCGGGCAACTGTAAACTTAATAGTCAAGAGTTGAAGTTTTTGTACAGCAAAGCGTTTAGGGACATCTAAACAAAAATTTCATCTATAAATCTCTTGCAAAAATGCTTGAGATGCCATGTTGAGGAAAGCGAAATATCTCGCGAGATTCTTCGCTACACTGCGTTTCGCTCAGAATGACATCCACAACTTTTCGGCTTTTGCAAGAGGTCTTATCTCAGTTCAAGCTTTAGTTATTTAGTACAAGGTTTTAGATTACTCACAATGAACTTAAATTCTTTTAAGAAACTTCTACTATTGCAGGTAACTATCATTACTTTTGGGCTGCTCTTGACGGATAAGCCAAGTTTTGGACAGCCCAAAGAAAACTCTCAGGGAATGCAATTAGTAGATTTCCAAGCCTCTAGGGTAGAAAGCTACCAGCAACAGGTAGATAAATTACTGAACCTGATACGCCAGCGATTGTTGATCCAGAATGATGTTGCCCGATGGAAATGGAATAACAACAGTGCCATTGAAGCTCCTGAGCGCGAACAGGAGTTACTGGCACAGCTTCGGAATCAGGCATCGGCTTATGGTCTTGATCCTGATGCAGTCGCAGTCTTTTTTCAATGGCAGATATTTGCTGGAAAGCTACTCCAAGTAGATGATTTTCAAACCTGGCAAAGGGAAGGTATCCAATTTTTTAATAACGTGCCTGACTTGAACCAGACATTGAGACCATCACTGGATAAGTTAAGCCCAGAAATTCTCTCAGCATTAGCACCGCTTTCTCCAGCCCTCAGTTGTCCGACATTACAGCAATTAATTCAGTCACGTGCCCAGATTATTCTTCGTGGAGATGGGATTGATAACACAGTGCGCCGTATTGCTATTGCACCCTTGATAGAACTCAAAGGTAGTTCATGCCAAGATATTTCCAGATTTGATGGGTAAAGAACTCAGACCTTGCAAGATAGCGGTTCTCGGTTGAGTCTAATACAAAAAATGGTAAATTACAGCTATTTTCAGTTAATTGAACCACAGATTTTCGTAAGAGCTGTTCTATACCCATAGGTGTTAACTTAAGGTGAAAGCGCTCGTTCGCAATGCTTTGAGAGATTGCCTTGTTCCCAGTCAGAGGCTAGGAATACCATTGGGAGGCACAGCCTCCCTTACTTGGGTTACTAGCCGCTTAAACCGCATTTCCTGCTTAGTACAGCTTTGCATAAATTCATATCGCAATAAGGGGTTGTAGTTGCGCTTTAGCGCTAAAGCGCAACTACGAACTATAACGCTATGAACTTGTGCAATCTTGTACTTAGACCACCGCGTCCAAGATTTTAGAAGAATTTTGGCTTAAGTTGACACCAATGGGCAATGCCGTGCCCCTACCCAGTGGTTTATTTACTTGAAAAGCGCTGTAAACAGTTTACTGCCTGCCTTGGCAGTTAACTGCCTCCTTTAACGGATGCTGCACCGTTGGATCTGGTGTGGTAGCAACCAGAATGATTTCTCCACTGGGAGTTCTCTGCCATCCGGTTGCTTCGATGATTGGGGTATAGGATTTGGGAAAAGCCGTGAGATCTGCCGAACGATTTGGGGTGTCAATGTTTCGGCTGTGGGGTGTGGGCTGCTGTGGGGAATGCTTCCCAACTGTTAGTCTACGTCGGTCTTCCCACTCAGCATCATCGTCTAATTCCTGCTCAGGAGTAGGAGGTAAACCACCCCGACCAGTGATAATGAATGAGTTGCCTTCGTTAGCGGGACAGCCAGTAGCAATCAACCGCGACGGGTCTACAAATTCAGTCGGTAATTCAACTAAACCAGAAGTCGGGTCAATTCCTGCTGTGGTGACATTGATTGTACCATTTAAAGCTGAGTTCGCTCCCGTGGCGGTGATGTCGCTTAAGGGGGTGGGTTGAAGACGCGGTTGAATGCCAAAAATAGAATAGGCATTGATGCTGACATTGCCGCCGCGAAAATCCTGTGAATTGGCGCTGATATTGCTATCTTCATTCCTGCCAGCCACGATAAACCGGGTATCAATCTTAATATTGCCACCGGGAATGTTGTTTCCTGTGGCGTTGGTGCTGATGTTACTGCCGTTTCGTAACAGAATTAGGGGAGCGAGCAAATTAATATTCCCGCCACCGCCCGAAGTATCTGCCCGAATTCTGCCCTGGTTGTTAAGAAAGATGCGATTGGCATCGACAAACAAGTTGCCTGCACTGCCAGTACCCGAACTGCTAACCGTCACTTCTGCTTGGTTTTGAATGCCGAGGGTGCCTGTGCGTAAAGTTAAGTTACCACCTGCACCACCGCCATCGGTACCTGCAGCAATAATCGAACCATTCCCGGTAAGAGTAATCGACTCTGGGGCTGCGATCGCCAACGTTCCACCTCGACCACTGCTAGAGGTCGAAGCAGAGATTTGTGCGCCCTCTTGCAGGTTCACCCGCACACTTTGCCCGTTCTCCCGTGGTTGAATGGTCAAGTTACCTGCATCTCCGACACCAGTGGTTCCAGCCAATAGACCACTGGTTGCCCCAAATAGTTGCAAATCCGGAGTATTCACGGTGATGTCACCCGCACGACCGTTACTCGAAGTTGTGGTCAGCACTCGTCCGCCACCGCTCAAGCCAACCGTGTCGGCACTAAGGGTGATATTACCAGCGCTTCCACCTCCAGCGGTGGAAGCGGAAAGTTGAGCGCCATTGAACAACCAGAGCGATCGCGCTGTAATATCAATATCGCCGCCCCTACCCACTCCCCCAGAGTCAAGCGTGCTGATGGCATCTGCCCCATCAAACGAGACGGCATCTTTCGCCTGAATCTGGATATTTCCTGCTTTGCCTTGCCCCTGTGCATTCGTGTTGATTGTGCCAGAGTCAGAAACAGACAGTGAGCCTGTGCTGATGATGACATCTCCTCCGCTTCCCACCACTCCTGACTCCGCTGAGGTCGTCACCCCACTAGGGAAGTTAAGAATAGGGGCTGTGCCACTAATCTGTACAGAGTCACGAGCATTAATGATGACGCGACCGGCACTTCCCAATCCCTGCGTAGAGGTATTCACACCACCCCCGTTGGTCAGAAACAGCGAGCCAGTTGTGATCCTCACATCTCCGCCTTGACCCATGCCATGACGCAAAAAATTGTCTGAAACCACTTGTGTGGAGATACCGCTGGTGTTTCGAGCAATGCCGTATATCAGGTCGCCCTCACCATCTATGGTGACGCGATCGCGAGCATTAATATTCACACTGCCTGCATTTCCCTGTCCTAACGTGTCGGAATTCAGGTAACTGCCATTAGTGAGAGAAAGCGACCCTGTGGTGATGTTGATATCGCCAGCATGACCGATATCAGTTTCTTCCGGAGTCAGGGATGGATTCCAGCCCAGTCGTGTCTGGATGTTGGAATCGCCATCAATAGAGACGCTATCGCCAGCATTAATGTTCACGCTACCTGAATCTTTCGGTGCAACCGAGATGGAAGACAAGGAAGCATTCTGCGTGAGAGAAACGGTATCGCGGGCATTGATATTTATATTGGCTGAATTTCCCAGTTGCGCCAAGGAAAATATCTGACCACCCGTGGTGAGAGAAAATGATCCCGTAGTGATGTTGATCTCGCCAGCATTACCGACATTAGTTAATGCCACAGCAGTAGATACAGAAGCGTTATCAAAAAAAGAGACAGTATCGCGGGCATTAATATTCACACGGCTTGCATTTCCCTGTCCATGCGTGTAGGAAGTCAGTTTAGCACCAGCACCCCTGACAAAAAGAGAACCCGTAGTAATGTTGATCTCGCCTGCATTACCGACACCAGTTGATTGCACTACATTGTATATCTTACTGCTATCAAAAGAAACGGTATCGCGGGCATTAATATTCACATTGCCTGCATTTCCCTGTCCAGCCGTCCCGGAAAGCAGCACAGCGTCGGTGAGAGAAAGAGAACCCGTAGTGATGTTGATATCGCCAGCGTTACCCACGCCAGTTGGTTGCACCCTATTGTATACAGCAGCCTCATCCAAAGAGACGCGATTGCCCGCACTTAGATTGACGCTACCAAGAGTTCCCACTCCAAGTAACCTGTTTTCCAAGACGCTGTGATCCAAAGAGATGCGATCGCCCGCACTTAGATTGACGCTACCAAGAGTTCCCACTCCAAGTAACCTGTTTTCCAAGAGGCTCCGGCTGAGTGTGATAGAGCCAGTTGCATTCAACTCCATCTCTTCGGTTGAGCTATCAGGTAACCTCGAATCGTTGGGAATCCCCATCCTAAGTAAACTTTTGGAAATATTAATGTTTTGGGCAAGCATTCTAATACTGCCACTGGCTCCCCTAACGTCAATGCCACTACCATTCCTTAACGAGACATCGGCTCGCGCTACATCATTGGGAAAACTCAAGTTTATGTTGTTGCCCTTAACATTCAGCCCCACCATTCCTTCCCCAGCTACTCCTCCCAACTCGATTCGACCACCCAAAGCCTGCAAAGAAGACCTCTCGATTGTGACATTGCCGCCCACAAGTGCTAAGGTTTTGCCCGGTTGAACCTGAAGAGAGGGTTGTGGGGTGAGAGTAATCGTATAAGTACCGCTGCCAGAGCCGTTAGGATTGGCATCCCAGCCACTCAAGGGTAACCCGGAGCCGGGACCGTTAGGCTCACCCGATGCGCCAAAGATGTAGCCCTGTGGACTGAGGGGGTTATTAGGGAAGAGGGAAATGCCCAGGTAATAGATGCCAGAGGCAGCAGACGTGAAGGGTTTGTTCAAGGGTACAGTAGATTGCTGGACGTTTCCGTCAATTATGTCATCGTTACTGGACAAGCCCACGCCCCTGCCATCGAACAAAAACAACTGGGTATTCAGGTTCGTACTACCCACCGTACTCGCTTGGAAGGGCACTCCTTGTTTCAGGTACACTTGGTACAGGTCAACATCGTTGGCATTGTCAATATTGCCAGAAATTGCGTTAAAGCTTGTGCCATCCGGCGCGTTGCCAACTGTCTGGGCTGTATCTAAAAGTTGACCCGCATCGCCCACTTCATTCAATGGCTTTTCAGGAGCACCCTGCACAATGTCTCCTTGCCGACCATTGAACTGCAAGCCAATGGGCACACTAATGGTCAGCAAGGGAGAAGCGGAGGGGTTGACAGCACTGAACTCGGTGCCATCCGCGAACTTGATGCTGCTGGCTGTACTCGCCACAAATGAGCCACCGATATTTAAGCTGGCATTGGCTCCAAAGATAATTCCGTTCGGGTTAATCAAAAACAGGTTTGCCGTGCCATTTGCCCGAATCAAGCCGTTAATATTTGAAATTGACCCACCTGTGACGCGGGTCAGAATGTTTTGCACATCTGCTGCATTGTTGAAGAAGGCAGAACCTCCGGTGGGTACGGAAAACTGCTGAAAGCTGTGGAACAGATTGCCCCCCCGCCTTGCTCCACCGTCAATTTGGAAGTTGGGGTTGCCTGTGACTTGCGTTTGCTCTGCTTTTGGCAGTGTGTTATCGGGAACGACTTGAGCTGCGATTGGTAATGCACACATCACCACACTCAAGGCGCTGCCAATTAAAAACCATGATTTTAGATGCCACCCGTTCATCAAAGCTGTTTTGCCCTCCGCATCCCTAACCACAACTCAGGCGCTGCTTAACATAGCTTAAACAATAGTAGCGATGCCCTTAGTGTTTGTTACAAACACTTCAACTTTATTAACACCAGCTTGAGCGTTCCTTAGCTCGACTTTATCCATTTTCCAGCAACGCGCTTGCATACGCTAAAACCCTTATGGAATTTAGACTTTGACTTTTTCAATCTCGGCAAAATTAGTGATGTAAGAAAAAGTTTTTGGCACAAAGCTACAACTTTTGCCAAATAACAAGGTTTACGCTGCTTAATTGGATAAAGTCGAACTTAGAGGATATCTCAGAAGTCTTATTTTTTACAAATTAATATTGTATGTTTTTTGTCAATCAAGCAATTTATATCAAGTTCGGATGATTAGTTATCATTGCAGTTCTCGCGTTACCCCTCCCCAACCCTCCCCTTGCTAAGGGGAGGGTGCGCGATAGCGCGGGTGGGGTATTTCGGGATTTATAAGTAATTAAGCGAACTTGATATTACTTAATTTTTTGGCTCTAGACAATCATAATTAAAATAGAAAAGAATCGAGCGAAAGGCTACCGGGACGAACAAATAAGAACAGAACGGCGATCGCTAAGTACAGTTTTGCATTAATTCGTAGCGTTTTGAAACGCAGAGGAACGCGGAGGAAAGCGCAAAGTAACGCAGAGCCTTTCTGAAATTAATTCGTTACGAACTTGTGAAATCCTGTACTAAGTAAATCAGAGTCCAGAAACCCGCTATCTTTGAGATAGTGGGTTTCCTACTTCTTACAAATGATTTAGGAGTGCTATAGAAAATTTCCCAACGGTATGTTTGCTACTTTTCCTTATTTAATAACTCCATCCGCTATCTCGAGTTTTATGGATCTCATGAGAAATCTTGTTCAATTTGTGATTGAGATGTTGATTCTCGTATGGAGTTAAAAATCCTCCATTTTTTCTTAAGTCTTCAACACGCTGAGCGTTGACAGATGCTTCGCGCTTTTCTAGATGATGAAACTCATCTGGTGTGATTTGACCTTCTCGCACACCATCAAAAATACGTTGTTCTTGAGCAGACTGCTGGTGATAAAGTTCACTTGCAGAAGCAATCTTGGGGATAAAGAGAATAGGAGCGAGGGCTATGGGTAGAATATAGCGCATCTTCATAATCATGGTTTTTTGCCTAATAGTGAATGAGTGGTTACTGTTTCAATACTTTTCGGATAGTACTTGATCCCCCCTAGCCCCCCTTAAAAAGGGGGGAACTATCTGCCCCTTTTTTAAGTATTGTGGATGCTACCTCAGCACCGCTAACTATCAACCTTAAAAAGGGGGGAACTATCTGCCCCCTTTTTAAGGGGGTTGGGGGATCTCATAAAGTGGAAACATCACTAACCGAAATATATTGGTTACTGTTTAGTTAAGTCACTTATACTTGACTCATCTCTAAACTGTTAATTTCATAGTGAGTCACAAAAGTCAAGAACCTAGAAAGATTGATTCTCGACTTTTGGCGAATAGGCTGAGATTCTCAAACTCGTTAGTCTTAAGGGTGTACAGACTTATTATGAGGGCTGCCTAAATGCCAGAGGCGGTTAATGACCAGGAACAAAAGTATCTAGGAAGAGGTTGGGCTTTCCCATTGCAGTTAAATGTACAGGGAGGAATACAACTTCGCTCTGAAGCACAAAAGGTTAGAGAATCTATTTGGCTTATTCTGCGTACTGAACTAGGTGAGCGGGTCTATCGTCCTGATTTTGGATCGCGCTTGTCGGAGTTGATGTTTGCACCCATGAGTACTGACACTTTGTTAGAGATTCGCCTTTATGTTCGAGAGGCTTTGGAAAAATGGGAACCACGCATTTTGCTGGATCGGGTCATAACAGAAGCTGATCCTGTGCGGGGCAGAGTAGACATAATTATCACTTATCGTTTGAAAAATTATCAAGATATTCACAACTTTGTTTATCCTTTTTATCTACTCACAGAGGAGGAAGAGTAACTGTGGAATTTGATTTTTTACCTAAGTTGCCTTCTTCTAACTTAGACGATCGCACTTTTGATGAGTTGGTAGAAGAGTGCATTCTGCGAATCCCGCGCTACTGTCCGGAGTGGACAGACCACAACTTGAGCGATCCTGGGATTACACTGATTGAACTATTTGCTTGGATAAGTGACCAATTATTGCTCAGGTTTAACCAAGTCCCTCGTAAAAATTATGTAGCTTTTCTAGAATTATTAGGTATTCGCCTTCAGCCACCAGTCCCAGCCCAAACAGAGTTAACCTTCTATTTAAGCACTGCTTTAGAAAGAGCTTACACAATTCCCTCTGGGATAGAAGTTGCAACAGACCGCACAGAAGAGAATGAAGCGATTGTCTTCACCACCGATCGCCCTTTGGTCATTGGTAGACCGATTCTAAAACACTTTTTGACTGCGCAGACAGTTGATGAGATTCCTGCAAGTCTGCGCGATCGCGTCACCAACCAGTGGACTCGCCAGGCAAATGGAGAATGGGGAGGTCGCGAACAACCTCTGTTTGAGGAGCAACCAAAACCAGGTAACTGTTTTTATCTAGTACTGGATTCAGAAGATCCTTTAGACGGCAACGTCATGCAAATTAGGTTTAAAGGGGCTGCTGCTACATCCACTGGTATCAACCCTAATCAACCGCCGCGTCGATGGGAGGCATGGGATGGTCAACAGTGGGAACCAGTATTGTTAAGAGAAGATGATGATGCAACTCGGGGCTTCAGTTTTTATGAGCAACACAATCCTGCTCAAGGCGCAGATGTTGTTGTTCATGTACCTCAAAAGTGGCCCGTGACGAGCTTTACGACTTATCGAGGCCGCTGGCTCCGCTGTATTTTGACAACTCCAAATACTAATCAACCGGGTTATACTAATTCTCCACGGATCATAGGCTTAAGTGTGCAAGCTGTTGGTGGCACTGCGGGTGCAAGTCAAAGTATTCTTATTTTGGATGAAGTCTTGGGGATAAGTGATGGTACGCCAGGTCAAGCTTTTGAATTACAAAGCTCTCCAATTTTAGACCGTCGAGAAGATGAGTTCATAGTCGTGACGCCTCCTGGTGGTTTGCCGCAAAAGTGGCACGAAGTTACAGATTTTGCAGATTCGGCTCCCGGATCTCTTCACTACACAATTGATTCTCTTACTGGTGAAGTGCAATTTGGTCCTTTAATTCGCGAACCTAATTCTCTGAGCCACCAAACGCAAGTTCGCTCAAGAATACAGCAGTCAAAGCGAGCACATTCTAAATTATCAAACAATAATATTGATATTGATCCGCAAATGCTGGACTACCAGTACGGGGCAATTCCTCCTCGCGGATCGGAGATTAGAATGATTGCTTATCGCATCGGTGGTGGTCGCAAGGGCAATGTTCAAAGTGGTACACTCCAGTTTTTAAGAACTGCTATTCCTTATGTTGCTAGGGTGGACAATCATAACCCTGCACGTAATGGTGCTGATGGTGAGACACTGGATCGGGCTGTCTTGAGGGCTCCACAAATACTGCGGACTCGCGATCGCGTTGTCACTGCTGAAGACTTTGAAGTTATGGCTCAACGGGCTGTTCCAGGGGCGATCACAAGAGTTCACTGTATAACACCGACTTCTTCGCGTGATGCAGGTAACATACGTTTGCTGATTGTCCCACAAGCAAATTTGGATGGAATTGCTCAAGGAGAAGGGATACCCCCAGAACAGTTTGTTATAGAAGAAGCAGTGCGACAGAAAGTTTTGCACTACTTAGATGAAAGGCGGTTGTTGGGTGTACAGGTGCAACTTCAGGAACCAAAGTATGTGGGCGTTTCTATACGAGTACAAGTTGCTCTCGAACCAGCCTACCAACATTCTTCTGCTCAGCAGGAGATTCTGTTGAAACTGCGTGTCCTTCTGTATAAATATTTAAATCCCTTAACTGGAGGGCCAGAAGGCAAAGGTTGGCCTTTTGGACGACCCGTTTATCCTTCAGATATTGTAGCATTACTGCAACAAATCCCTGGTGTTCGTTACTTAGGCGCAGTTTTGTTATTTTCAATACGCAAGCAAGGCTCAACTTGGATTCGTGAAAAAGATCCAGAACCTTTTATTAACTTGGGACCGCAAGATTTAGTATGTTCCTGGGCTGATAAAAATCTGCGTTCGGGTCATGATATCACTCTGATTACTACCTGAAGGATGATAATA
This sequence comes from Scytonema sp. HK-05, assembly GCF_002368235.1. Taxonomy (GTDB): domain Bacteria; phylum Cyanobacteriota; class Cyanobacteriia; order Cyanobacteriales; family Nostocaceae; genus Kalymmatonema. Next base: position 76,902 of record NZ_AP018195.1, read on the forward strand.
TGCTCAAAACTCGCTCTAACCCTCCTGTAAGTATTCAAATAACCCCAATGCGAGTTCCTGAAGCTGTGCCTTTTGTAGACCCAGCCTTGGTTCCAGATGGCATAGGTATAGAATCAGTAGCTCAAAAGAGTTTACTTGTATACCCTGGAGAGCCGAGTGAGATGATTGTGCAGGTGAAGAATTTGGAACAACGCACCTTGCAGTTGAGCTTGAAAGTTGAGGGAAACTTTCCTCTTGAGTGGTGCCAAGTTGTTACAGAGGACAGCCAGATTGCTCCTGGAGCACAGATGGAAGCTGTGCTTTATTTTTTTGTTCCTGCGACATTTTTCGAGGATCAGGAAGCAATCAATGCAGAGACACAAGATCGATTGCTCCTTAATTATCGCTGCCTAATTGATGTATACATTGAGGAAGATACCGAGCAAGAACAAGTTCAGCAAGAAGAGTTTGCTTTATACATACGTCCTTACACTGCCTACATGAGTTTTTTGCCGGCTGTTTATCGGGAAGTTGACTTTATGAGTCGCTTCATGCAGATATTTGAACAAGCTATTGAGCCGGTGATTCAAAACTTTAAGATCATGTGGGCAAACCTAGATCCCTTGACAGCACCAACGGCTTTGTTGCCCTTTTTGGCTTACTGGGTAGCTTGGCCACTCGATCCAATCTGGGGTATACCCCAGCAGCGTCGTTTGATTCGGCGTGCTATTGAACTTTATAGCTGGCGGGGAACTCGCAAAGGGTTGCGTCTTTATTTACATCTTTATACTGGTTTACCTTTAGATGAAGATATATTGCAAGAAGCTGATAAACATATCAGTATTACAGAACCCTTTAGCCAAGGTTTTATATTATCGTCAGCAAACTTAGGAGAAAATACTGTCTTAGGAGGTGGACAACCTTACCACTTTATTGTACGTTTACGTACTGATGGCAAGACCATAGACGAAACACTTATTAGACGCATCATAGATCAAGAAAAACCTGCTTTTTGCACCTACGAATTATTTATTGAACGTCCTTCGCAGGAATAGACTTTTAAATTACATAACATGGGCGGGCAGGATGCCATTGGTGTCAACTTAAGCTAAGTAAGTCGGCAAGAAAAAACCAAACTATGTAAAGAAAAGTAAAATCTCTGTATTTGGCTCGTAGTAGCGCTATGGCTGACGCCACGCTGCGCGAACAGCGCTAAAGCGCTACTACAAACCAGTGATGATTATTTGCGCCGACTTACTTAAAACCCTTGTAAAATGTCGGGCGCGGTAAGACAGAGAAAGCAGGCGGAGAGAAGTTGCAAGGAGGAGCGCTAGCCATGCAGGCGGGTTTCCCGCCGTAGGTGACTGGCGTTGGTTTGGCTCCGGGCAAACTTCGGGGTTTCCTAACAAGCGGGGACTGCGTAAGCGCAAAGCGCAGGCTCCGCCAACGCGCAGCGTTCCGAAGGAAAGGCATACCCGAAGGGTGGTTTCACCTGGAAAGGCAATTGAAGCGGCTAGTAACGCTCTTAAGGCAGGCAGAGCCTCCCAATAGGCATTCCCAGCCTGAGGCTGGGAACGAGGCAATCTCTTAAAGCTTTTTCTATACTGGTTTTCACCTTAATTTGACACATATAGCAGGATGCCCACCCCACAAAAGTTACATCTTTATGCAATGTGCAAGTTATATCAAGTTCGCTTAATTACTTATAAATCCCGAAATACCCCACCCGCGCTATCGCGCACCCTCCCCTTAGCAAGGGGAGGGTTGGGGAGGGGTAACGCGAGAACTGCAATGATAACTAATCATCCGAACTTGATATTACAGCCGTTTTCACCTATTTGAACCACACTGTAAGGGCACAGCAATGCTGTGCCCCTACGCCAAATGTGGTCTATTTACCTGAAAATAGCTGTAAATGTCCGACAGCTTATTATCTTCACTTTCTACTTTCTACTATCATGACTCATCCTTTTCCACCCCCACCTATCAAACCTTTAACACGCCTTCAAGCTTTAGATGGTTTATTAATTAATGCTGAACGCTGGCGCAAGGCACATGAATACCATCGTTTGCGGCAAAATGTTCATTATCAGTCACTGCATCAACCAGGTATTGTCTGCGGCTTGGGTGTTCGAGTTATTGCTCCCCCATCTTCGTATAAAGCAGAATATCGAGACAATCGTTGGGTAGAAATCCAACCTGGTGTTGCAATTGATGTTGCTGGTAATGTGATTGTTGTACCAAACGCGCTTGAATTTCGGGTTGCGACAGAAGTTCCTGATGCTGAACCTGTTATGGTTTATTTAGTGGTAAGCTATGTAGACCCGGATCAACTGCAGCGTGAAGACCAAAGCGAATATCTTCAAGAAACTTTTCGTTTAGACGAAAAACGTCAACGACCAGAACCTACAGAGATAGAACTTTGTCGGATTTTCTTGCAACCAGGTCCAGTTTCGATTACTCAGCCTGCAGACGCTTTTTACCCAGGATATAACAATGTAGACTTGCGTTACCGCATTCATGCTCAGATACGTCCTCAGGCGATCGTGCGTATGGCTCTAGTCAGTCATAGCGACCCTGAGTATAGCCGTAACTTTTTTAACCTCTCATACTTGCAACAGTCTGTAGAAGTTCTTTACCCTTCTTTAAAAGGCTCTGATGATATTGGTCAAGTTTCTCTAGAAGAATACCTCCTGGATTATGATTTGCTTTACCTAACCGGTAAACAAGCACTAGCTTTGAATAGTCGTGAATTTGACAATTTAAAAGCATACTTAGATAAAGGTGGAACCCTTTTAGTTGATGCATCATTAGATGCTTCAGCTTTAATTGAGAGTACTCAAACCTTGGCTCAACAATTAGATTATCCTTTAAAGGCTTTGGAAGAATTGCGTCGAAGTCATCCTTTACGGACAAAACCTTTCTTGTTTGCTGGTTTGCCAATAGTCAATCAACAACCGATTCAGATGTTTTCAGGAGGAGGAATTATTTTAGTTATTGGAGATTTAGCAATGTCTTGGGGACTCGATCAAGACTTGACTCTATCTCGATTTGACATTCGCACCGCTCAAGAGTTAGGGATTAATATTCTTCAATATGCTTGGAGACGGCGACAGTTAATTGGTTTGCAACAAGAGGATTATTCAGGTTTGTGGTAAAATGAATATCTTCAGTTTCAGTTTTTGTTTTACAGCAATTTTCAGCTAATTGAACCACAGATTTTTGTAGGGGCTGGGAAATGCTCATATGTGTCAACTTACAGCTAAAACCCTTCTAATATTAGGTTCGGTTGATTACTTATCATTCCTGAAGAACCCCACCCCCGTAAAGCTACGCTCCACGTCCCCTCCCCGCAAGCGGGGAGGGGATAAAGGGGTGGGGTGCAGTCAACGTGGGAATCATAACTAATTAGCCGAACATGATATAAAATCTCGTTTCCAGGTTCCACCTGGAAAGGCAATTGAAGCGGCTAGTAACGCTCTTAAGGCAGGCAGAGCCTGCCAAGGCTGTATTCCCCAATACCGTTCAGATAAGACCAAAACTGTTACCAGGATGGCAATGTAAAGACGCGCCATGGCGCGTCTCTACACATTAGCCAATCTCACAAAAATCCTTAACTGAACCGTATTGCTGCATTCCCAGCCTCAGGCTGGGAACGAGGCAATCTCTTAAAGCTTGTTGTATACTTACTGGTTTTCACCTTACAGCAGTTTTCACGTATTTGAACCACACTGTAAGGGCACAGCAATGCTGTGCCCCTACGCCAAATGTGGTCTATTTACCTGAAAATAGCTGTAAGTTGATACCAAAAACCCTATCAAAAAGCGATGGCACAGAGTGCCCGCAATCATGCGATCGCCCAAGGGGCAAGCAAGAGAGCGCAATCGCACATCTCCCCATCCCAATCCTTGGGAATCGTGCAATCTATCGTTCGTTGGGTTGAGGGATTATGAGCAAAACGCTAAATTAGAGAAAAGCATTTTTATAAAAACTCGCTCCGTGGCAAAAATTACCCTTGAAGTACCAGACGAACTAACAGACCAATTAGCACAGATAGGCGATCGCTTGCCAGAACTCCTTGCACTTAGTCTCCAGCAACCGCCACTCCCAGCTCGTATTTATCAATATATCCTCGGTTTTGTTGCAAGCCTTCCCACACCAGAACAAATTCTCGCCTTCCGTCCCACGCCGGAAATGCAAACAAGATTACAAACCCTGTTGGTACGCAGCAAAGCTGGAGAAATCACTCCCTCAGAACAACGAGAACTCGATGAATACGAGCGCATCGAACATTTGATTGTGATGCTCAAAGCAGGTAGTCTACCTCATGTAACCCGTACAGCATGAGTAGTACCTATATTCCGGCTGCACTGCGTCGCCTGCGGAGGGAAACCCTCCTGCAGCGCTGCTTCACCATTACAAACCAGCAAAAGAGTTACGGTATAAGTCTTTTGACTTTTGACTTTTGACTTTTGACTTTTGACTTCCGCCCTGCGGTACTAGCCTTTACCTGTTGGCGTTGTAATCGTCATAAAGGAACTGATCTCGGTTCATTTGACCCTCAAACTGGAGAATTTAGTTTTCTCTTCCACCCCCGTAAACAGCAATGGTCGGAACATTTTGTTTGTGAGAATGCCTCAATTTTAGGGTTAACACCTGAAGGACGAACGACTATCATCTTGCTCCAATTTAATAGCGATGAGCGGTTAGCAGAACGTCAGCGATTAGGCGATCGCTAGTCTCTCAGGAACGCTTGTAAACTTAAACACTCCCTTTTTTTCTGGGATCTGTTTCGGAGGTTTTAGAAGTAATGCCCACCTTGCAAGATGAGGCGATCGCTCTGTTCATTACCAAAGCAATTGACAAGCGATAACTACGCTCACGCTGCGCGCGCTAACGCACTTCTGAAACTCAAAGCGATCGCACTGTCGCAATAATATCAAGCGATCGCCTTGACAAATCTCCACAAACAAAGCGATCGCTTGACATCCAAGACAGTCGCTACAAAATCAGGCGATCGCATAACCAGAAAGCGAGCGCTCCTATTTTCCAATACCCCATCAAAAAGCGATCGCTCTGTTCATCACCTAACCCATTTACGCCCGATCACACTTCTGGAATTCGAGGCGATCGCTGTCTTCATCACGAAACCAATACACGCTAGCGCTCCTGTGTTTCCCAAACCCAATTAAACAGCGATCGCACTAATAAGCCCCTTGCGATGGTCCTACGTGCCACACTCTTCTTTTCTTAACCGCTTCCTTTGTTCTGTCATTGTATTCGATCGCTCCGGCTATCGAGTTATTACCTTCTAGAGGTATACTGAACTTGTCCTCCGTCTGTTTGTCTGAATCCGTAATTCGCACTTGAGTTTGATATCTAGCTATCAAATCTTCGATATCTGCATCCTTTTTTGCCACAGCGTTATTGTCATAGTAATGACGTCTAGCGCCACCTCCTATTTCTAACGTTCCTTGAATTATGAAGTTATTCTGCCGAACTCGATCAGTTCTTGCCTGATTTTTACGGGCTCTTTCGCCTCCTACGTCAGTTGCCTCTGGGCGATCGCCAACCTGAGTAAGTTCCGCTTTTGTCACATACGCGTTGATTATTCGTATTTTGTATCGAATTGGCGTACCTACTGCAATCGCCTTGTCTATCTCATTCTTTATGAGTAGTTCACCTTCATTTGGATCTCGGACTACTAATCTGTCTGCCTTGTCCATAGCAACCACTCCTTTTTTGTCTTCCTCCGTCTGATTTTGCTCAGTACGTTGGAGAACTGCTTTTTCCGATGGCTCTATTATCCTTGCTTGCTTTTTTGACTCACGCTGCACCGCACCACCACTCTGCTGCACCACATGGGTTAACTCATGAGCAATCAACTCTTGCCCGCCTCGGCTCCCAGGATTATATTCCCCCTGCCGAAAAAACACATCCTGCCCAGTGGTAAACGCCTTTGCCTGAATTGACTGATTCAACTGGTGAGACTGAGCATCTGTGTGAACTTTCACTCCACTAAAATCAGCGCCAAACGCCTGCTCCATTGGTTGCCGAATATTATCTGCTAGCGATTGCCCACTACCCTTTGCTTGTTGAATTGAAGTTTCTAAATCAGGTGTAGCAGTCATACCAGCCTGACTTCGTTGAAGCTGTGTTACTGCTTTCATCTGCAATTCATCTTCTGAGGGCATTGCTTCACGCTGAATACTCTGGCTTTGCTCTGGCTGCGATGACATAGGAGCATTGATCTGATGGACAACTTGTGCTGCTACCCGATCTGCTTCTTGCTCGTACTTATCTCCAGGCTCTCCAATCGTCAGCTTAGTTTGAATTTGTTCTCCTTGTATGCCAAACAAGCTTTTTCTAATAGCATCTCTTTGTGCTCGGCTGGGAATACTAAATGTTGTTGCTAATGGTGGTTGTGAATTGGTTTGTACATCGTTATCATCAATTGCACGTGAAGCCATTTGGCTTTGTTTTTTCTGAAGCAACGAATGCCCAACAGATTTTTTTACTTGTTGGTAAGCCATAAAGAAAATTTTCCGGTGGATAATCTATTTATTTTTTCATCTGCTATGACTGCTAATGATTAGACTAAAGTCTAATTTTTCGATTGAAGCGCGAGCCTCAACCTTTACTCGAATGGAGAAGTGGCGTATGGTTCAAGCTCGATAGAGCTTGTGGTACTCCCCATATTATTCAAATTTCGTCCCGATGTGCTTTCACGCGTCTTGTAAAAAACCGGATTGTTTTTGCCTCAATCCTCAAATTTTTGATTAGCTTCCTCGGCAGACTTTGCTGCGGCTAAAAAACCTGTCGCCGTGAAAAAGACTGACAACAAGCTTACCTTTACCGCCAGGAAGAACTCTAGTTGCTAAGCGGGCAAATTGTGATAATTTGACAATTCTATCAGGAATCATGTGCGTTGCCCACCCTACAAAATCAGGTGATCGCACTGCTTTATGAGCAAGGTGCGCGGGAGAACCGCATTGAGGAATACGTTCGGCGTTGGTGGCGGTGGGTGAAAAGTGGGGTTGGTTTGCTGTTGGGGGTTGCTTGTTGTCGGTTGGGATCGGGGGCGATGCGGATGAATATTCAACCATCTGGCTCGGTTGAGCGCTCTTTTTCCGCCGGGGTGGGTGCGTTGACAAAGTAACGCACCCTACAAGTACTACAAGATCAGGCGATCGCACTCCAAAGTTATATATTTATAGAGAAGCCCGGACGGGTATTGTAGAAGAGCGATTGCGCTGTGCGTTGTGCGATGCGGCGCCGACCGCAACAATCAATCCTGTTATTTTACAAAGACCAGATTTGTCTGAACATTATGACAAAACACGTCAGGACATCGAGATTGGTGTTATACACAATGGTCGGGTGGTCTTCCCAGCGGCATCGTATTCATACTCCCCTAAGCCATTTTCCAGCGTTCCTGTATCATGTACCAAAACGCTTAAACTTCGCCCACGCACTTACGACTTTCCCTGTTTCAGTTTTAGTAAGTAGCTCAACCTAATTAAAGATAAAACGTTCGCTCTGGTAATTTCCGTTTGCGGCTCTAGTTTCAACTCCCTCAATAATAGCGATCGCTAATTCATACTCGTCCTCAAAAACCCGACCTGCAAGCTCGTCGCGTTTGAGATGCAACCATTCATCCTCAATGCGGTTCATTTGAGGACTGTAAGGCGGTAAGAAAAAAACATACAAACCTTGCTGCTGCCAACGTTGATGGTGCTGCCGTGCCAAATGACTTTTGTGGACAGAAGCATTATCGTGGATAATAACGGTGATAAGTCCTGTTTGACGCAAGCGGTGTTGAGCAATTGCTGCCTGCCAGTCCATTAGTTGGACGTAGGTTGATGTTTTGAGTGTCCCAAGCATTAAAGCATAATCAAAACGAACCTTCGGCTCCCAAACACCGAAGATGTTGACACGCCTACCCCGTCGACGCGGTTGCTGGATACGTTTTTGTTCTCCCCTTCGTCCGTAGCTGTAATTTGTGGGACTTTGACAATAGCAACCAGATTCATCCAGGTATTTCAAGCACACAACGCCTAGTTGTGCCCAAAGTTTGAGTAATTCCCAATCCAAGCGCTTGGCTAGATACTCTGGGTTTCGGGCTACAGCCGGACTGTAACGGAGCCGTTTCCAGTACCAGCCTTTTTTTTTAGTAGCCGTCTGACTTGTTCAGCACCCAGTTCCACTTGTCTTTCGCCCGCTAGCTTCTGGCTCAACTGCCGCGCACTATATCGCCGTGGTTCTGCAAGCCACTGCTCTAGCGTCTGCCAATCTGCCTCGTTCCAACGTCGTGTTCTCCCACGTCCGGGCGCTTCCCACAGTCCTCCCAAACCATCTTTGTGCCAGCGACGGATCGTTTCCCGCACAGTTTGCTCTGCCCAATCTAGGTACTGTGCAATCTTTGGAACATTCCACCCATAGGCGTTTAGTCTTAAGGCGATCGCTCTTTGCTTAGTTCTTGCAGGCACCCGTTCTGCACAACTCAGTTCTTTGAGGGTACGGTCTTCTTCTGACGTCAGCGTTATTCTTAGTGGGGCAGGCATCGGTCATCACTTCATTGCTGTCTTGTTTCTATCTTACGTTTTTTTAGGTTGACCTACTTAGCTCCCCCATCTTCTTCATTAACTCTTCTCTCAAACTCTTAACCGTAGACGTTATCATCGATTCTATGCTAGTGACACTGATTTCTGACCCAGTCATTGATTTTACATTGCTTACCACCACCTTTGAATTGAAGTAACTCTGATCCATCTGCTTTAACATTTTTGGCAACTCGTTTTTAAAATTTTTTGACAACGTGGTTAACTCGGCCTTACTATTTTGACTCTGATAGGCTTCTAGCAGCGAGGACATCACCGACTCCAAATAGGTCCCCAAGCCGTCATTCCGTTTCCCTGCTGCTGTGTCCAACCGAGGCTCCGCCTTAAAGTACTGATCTATCCCACCCTTTTGCTTCTCGTTCGCCGCTTGATATAACTTCAACCCTTCCTTCGACTGACCCCCGTCGTCAGTCTCGTAGTTTGACCAATTTTTATACACCGCTTCTTCATATTTCGGGTCCAGCATGTAAAATGTGGTCGGTTCGATTGGATACACCCCTGCTTTCACCTCATTGGCTATCGGGTGAGCCGCGATTTGCTCACGCAATTTCATCTCGTGCTGATACACCAACTCGAGTAACGGCTTTACCCTCTCGCTGACACCTTCGCTCGTCAGGTTGTAACCAAAAGTGACCATCTTATGAGACCGCACTCCTAAATCGTCATCCTCCACTTGCGTCAATGCTTTATTGATTTCATGATTATTATCGTTGGGATCGGTAAACGACATATCATCGTCTCCCAGCCTTCTCCAGGTTTTCTTGTGAGACAAACGCAATCGCTCTTGAATCTTCTTTGCTCCTTCGTTTGTAGCCGCTAGTTGCCTTAACCGGAGATACGGTATTTGGTTCTCTTTCCCTTTTTGGTTCTCTTTCCCTTTTTGGTTCTCTTTCCCTTTTTGCTTCTCTTCCACATGCCACACTGCAGGTACGATCGCTAACGCGGAACCTTTCGAGGTTTTGGTAAATGTTTTTGCCAGGTCCTTCAACGATTTCACACTTTCCTTTGCATTGTTTGCATCACCATCTGCCCTCTTGTTCATCACTACTGATAGACCGACATCCTTCGGCGCTTTACTAGATACCTTCTGATACTCATTTATCAGAGCAGGTACTTTCTCTGGCGTTGATATCGCTTCAAACAAGAATGCTCGTGGGCGCTCGTGACCACTTGATGAGTCTGTTCCTTGCTCATCCAGGCCCGACAACGACATTTCCGGCGGTAGTGAGTATAGCTTCCCAGTGTCACTACCATTCTTGTATTCTGCTACTTCCTTGTGCTCCCCTTTGTTGTCTTTTAGATCGTTGATTTCTACTTTTTCGGCGGCTTTTCCTTTTCCCTTTGGCGGTTTTACCTTGGGCTTGATGCCAGCTGTGTGGGGAGCTCTTTGTAGCAGCTTACTATCATGTTGCTGCACCACATGGGTTAACTCATGAGCAATCAACTCTTGCCCGCCTCGGCTCCCAGGATTATATTCCCCCTGTCGAAAAAACACATCCTGCCCAGTGGTAAACGCCTTTGCCTGAATTGACTGATTCAACTGGTGAGACTGAGCATCTGTGTGAACTTTCACTCCACTAAAATCAGCGCCAAACGCCTGCTCCATTGGTTGCCGAATATTATCTGCTAGCGATTGCCCACTACCCTTTGCTTGTTGAATTGAAGTTTCTAAATCAGGTGTAGCTGTCATACCAGCCTCACTTCGTTGAAGCTGTGTTATTGCTTTCATCTGCAATTCATCTTCTGAGGGCATTGCTTCACGCTGAATACTCTGGCTTTGCTCTGGCTGCGATGACATAGGAGCATTGATCTGATGGACAACTTGTGCTGCTACCCGATCTGCTTGTTGTTCGTACTTGTTTCCTGGCGCACCAATCGTCAGCTTAGTTTGAATTTGTTCTCCTTGTATGCCAAACAAACTTTTTCTAATAGCATCTCTTTCTGCTCGGCTGGGAATACTAAATGTTGTTGCTAATGGTGGTTGTGAATTGGTTTGTACATCGTGATCATCAATTGCACGTGGAGCCATTTGGCTTTGTTTTTTCTGAAGCAACGAATGCCCAACAGATTTTTTTACTTGTTGGTAAGCCATAAAGAAAATTTTCCGATGGATAATCTATTTATTTTTTCATCTGTTATGACTGCTAATGATTAGACTAAAGTCTAATTTTTAAATCAGGTGCGAGCTTCAACGGGAGCATCCCAAATGTGTAAATTTATTTTGTAGTGCGGGCATCTTGCCCGCTTTCAATTGAAGTAGGGAGCTTTCCGGCTCCCACTACCATTGTTTTTGCACGCATTGGGATGCTCCCGCCTCAACCTTTACGCAAGTCAACTCGTAGAAACAGAAAACCCAAGAAGTGATTCTTGGAATCCCCCGCTATACCCGTAAGGGTTAGCGGTGGGAGGATGTCAATCGAATGGAGAAGTGGCGTATGGTTCAAGCTCCATACAGCTTGGGTTGCTCCCCATATTATTCAATTTTTTGTCCCGATATACTTTCACGCTTCTTGTAAAACACCCGATTGTTTTTGCCTAAATTCTCAGCTAGTCTTCTTCTTCATCTTTCTGTCGCTTTTGAAGCTGTTTGTTAATAGAATCTCTGGCTTTCTGTTCGGCAGTGTACATTACACTATTTATCAAGCCAGAGATTAGACTGGTGATGTGATATATAACACTATTAAGCAAATTTTCAAAAAATCTTAAAATACCTTCCATGATTTCTAACCTCGTAAGCTCAAAATAAAATTGGGCATATACGCCATATTTTGGGTTTTGCGATCGCTACACTAGTTCCCGACAAGCATAGATTCCTTTTTCAAGCTAGCGAAGTTCTTCTTTAAGCAGCTATTAGCCAAAGGTCTTATTATTAGATTTATTTTGAAAAAAACTTAATTTCATTAAAAAAGTATATATAGCAATTCGATTTGATTATTGAAAAAATCTAAGTATGTGTAGGGTGCGTTATCACGAAGTGTAACGCACCTTATTCTAGGCTTTGGTGCGTTGCGCTGCGCGACAACACACCCTACGTGTATTTCAGAAATCAAATATGAATTCTATAAACTGATATTAAACTTATGTCTAATTACAAACAGTAACTTTTAGTGACACAATTAATAGTAGTTTTCTGGTTGTGTACCAAAAACTAACATCCATAATTTATATTTGGTGTCCCTGCAATTTAAAGTTCTCCGGGTGGAGTGTGGTGTGAGATAAGAGGATGTTTGAGAAGCCTTATTTTTGACTCTACGAGGCGACTACAAGCGACTAGAAGTCGCGGCTAGACAATCAAAACCCGCATAACAAGGGTTTAAAATTCCTTGTTTTCATTAGTCTGCGTAGGCAGACTTTGCCTGTGTAGTAGCGTTCGCGTAGCGTGCGCCTTAGTGCACATTATATTCGCCCACAACTTTTCAGGTTAACACAAGCTAATAAAGAAAAACCTATGAAAGTCAAAGTTTTTAACTCACAAACAAAAATCCGAGGAATTGAACTCGACTTCAATGAAATCTTCACTGATGAAGATGTATGCTTTATCGGTCGTTCTCCTGATTCTGGCTTAGTTCTGGATAGTTCTGATATCAGTCGAGTACATGGTAAATTTTTTCGTCAAAATGAAGAGATTTATTATGTTGACTTAGGTAGCACCAATGGCTCAAAGGTTAATGATGAAATTGTTACACCCAATCAGAATTATCTCCTTAAATCTGGTGATGTCATTCAAGCTGGTGAATTTGTTCTCTTTATTCAGGAAAGCAGCGATGCTTCTGAAGATGCAACAGTTATCAGAGATTTGGATGCAACTGTATTTTCATCTTGGCGTCCTAATAGCGAAGCTCAATCTGCTGACAGCCCTGGCGCTTTAGTGAGAGTGAGTGCCACTCTCGAAAGTGACGAACCAGACGATCCAAAGTTACACACTCAGGCTTTACTTGCAGCAATTAATCAACGCATCTTGACAGATATAAAGACAACAAAAAACTGGACGCGGGATTCGTATATTAAGGCAGTCCGTAAAGCTCGTGAAACAATTGAACATAGCAAAATAATCGACCCAGAGGCACTTGAAAAAGAAGCAGATAAGTACTGGCAGTCAGTGACAAAAGGGACTTCAACCTTCGGTAGCCGTTTGGGTTCTGCTACTATCAAGGGAGCTTCAGAAATAGGAAGTCGTTTGGGTTCTGCTACTGCTAAAGGAGCTTCAGAAATAGGAAATCGTTTGGGTTCTGCTGTTAAAGCTGCTTGGAAAGAAGTGATAACTCCCAAATCTAGTTCTGAAACAGAACTCAATCAAGCTGCTTCTCAAGCACAGAGTGATACTCCTGATAAGGTTATCTCTGAAGAAAACCATGTTGACACCATTGAAGTTGCCGTGAGTGATTCTACTCCAGAAAGTAACTTACCGAAGAAGGAGTAGAAATTAGGGAAAGCTCATTTGTATCAATCTTAAACTGAAATGGTATAAGTCATTATTCTTTGTTTCCCCTCTACTTCCCTACCCCTTATCTGTAGTAACCGTAAAGTGAAATGGAATAAGGGGTGGGGTTTTTATACTCAAAATGAACTGATGGTTGTCTTGCAAAACTGATGAACCGCACCCCTATAACCCCCCGTTCTCAAGCCAAAATTCATTATTTACATCTGGATAAAGCTTTGTTGGAGATTGAGCAAGCTGTTGAGGATTATAGCGATCGCCTGGAACAATCTACAGAATCTACGCCTGATATAGAATCTGCCCTCGCTGATGTCGCTACCACAATGAATCACTTTTCAGCAATAGGGCATCTCTGTAGCGCCTTCCACCTATCCCTCTTCGAGTCTCAGATTCTGCTGTTATGTGTTGCTCAAGCAACTCTCCCTTACTTTCCACAACTTTGTATTAAGGCTCAAGGGAATGAGCAATTAGCGTATCCAACCTTTGGTTTAGCTATGCGCCTTTTCCCAAACGCCCATTGGAATGCCGTTCTACCAGAGTCTCCTTTACAATATTGGCAATTGGTAAAAGTTGGGATAAATTCGGATCTGCCTCAGTCTCGCTTGCAAATAGACAATAGCATCCTGCTTTATCTGTTGGGTGAGCCGTATCAAGACGATCGCCTGATGCATTTGATTCAGCCTATGCCAGTCAAGGCTAATCTTAATATACCTCTACAACCATCACACCAGGAATTGGCAGAACGCTTAGCATCTGTTTGGCGACAAACCCACACAACATCACTCACTTTACCCATTGTGCAATTATGTGGTGTAGAAGTGACCGACAAGTGGGCGATCGCTGCGACTGCTTGTGCTCTTGATAGGCGATCGCTCAAAGTGATGTCTGTTTCCAACTTACCAACGGACTTAACCGAACTCAACCATATAGTACGAAGGTGGGAACGGGAAGCGACTTTAACCAATAGCGCTCTTTTGCTAGATTGCGAGCAGTTGAATTTAGCGGAGCCAGCACTCAATACAGCTATTTTACAGTTGATTCAGAATACTCGAACCCCTCTAATTATCTCCTCAAAAGACCGGATACTATCACCGCACCGTCCTTTGATGACGTTTGATGTACCCAAGCTTACGCCTGATGAACAGCGAAACGTTTGGTATTCTTGTCTTGGAAGCACTGCAATCAAACTGAGCGGGCATATAGAGGCGTTAGTATCTCAGTTCAACCTCAACAGTCTTGCTATCGAATCTGCTTGCTTGCAAATTAAAAATCAAAACGAGGATTCCCTACTCCTTCCTTCCTCCTCCCTCCTCCCGACTCTCGACTCCCCACTGTCTCATCAATTGTGGGATATTTGTCGGACAATGGCACGACCGAGGTTAGATGATTTAGCGCAACGCCTTGACTCAAAAGCGACTTGGGATGACCTCATATTACCAGAAATCCAAAAAAATATTCTGCGCGATTTGGTGACTCAAGTTCAGCAACGAGCTAAAGTCTACTGGGATTGGGGATTTGCTGGTAAGGCAAATCGTGGTTTTGGTATAAGTGCTTTATTTGCAGGAGCTTCCGGTACTGGTAAAACAATGGCAGCAGAGGTTTTAGCCAAAGAATTAAGATTGGATCTTTACCGCATTGATCTTAGTGCCGTAGTAAGTAAATATATTGGTGAAACCGAGAAAAATCTGGGGCGGATTTTTGATGCAGCTGAAGCAGGTGGTGCAATTCTCCTATTTGATGAAGCTGATGCTTTGTTTGGTAAACGCTCTGAAGTTAAAGATAGCCATGACCGACATGCCAACGTCGAAGTCGGCTATCTACTCCAACAAATGGAAGCTTATCAAGGTTTGGCAATTTTGACTACGAACTTAAAAAGTTCTTTAGATCAAGCTTTTTTACGCCGCCTGCGATTTGTTTTTTCTTTCCCCTTCCCAGATTCTAAATCCCGAGCAGAAATTTGGCGGCGTGTTTTCCCCCAAAAAACACCAACTCAAGGATTAAACTTTGAAAAACTTGCTCAGCTTAATCTAGCAGGTGGAAATATCCGCAATATTGCTTTGAATGCTGCCTTTATTGCTGCACAAGCAGAAGAACCAGTTATGATGAAACACATATTAAGTGCAGCGTATAGTGAGTGTATGAAGTTAGAAAGAGCCTTAACAGATACTGAGATTCAAGGTTGGCTCTGATTGACGAAGGAGTGTAAAGTATGGAAACAGCAGATGTCATTATCATCGGTAGTGGTCAGGGGGGCGTTCCCTTAGCGACAGATTTTGCAAAAGAAGGTCGCAACGTTGTTCTATTTGAACGAGACGCACTGGGTGGCAGTTGTATCAACTATGGCTGCACTCCCTCTAAAGCGTTTTTGGCAGCAGCTCATGCTGCAGGTCGTGCCCGTCAAGCTCAGGAGTTAGGGGTTCATGCTCAAGTTGAGGTTGATTTTCCGGCTGTGATGGAGCGAGTACGCTCAATTCGCGATCGCTTCAATCAAGGAGTTCACACACGTTTGCATGATGTAGGGGTAAGGGTGGTGTGTGCAGAAGAACAAACGAAACGTCGTGGTCGTAGATTAAGCATTATCGGGTTTCTTCAACCAATAATTACGCTTTATTTATAGTTTGGTTATTGGAGGTGTCAATCGCAAATCCTACATTCAGATGATGGAGCAAGAAGCTCAAGAAGCCGAAAAGACTGGAGGCACTAGAGTCATCGTTCAAGATAATGGCCCAATACATCGATGCAAGGAAGTTCAGCAGTTATGGCCAAAGTGGGAAAAACAGGGTTTGTACATCTTCTTCTTGCCCAAATATTGCTCTGAAATGAACCCAATTGAATTGGAGTGGCAACACCTCAACAAAAATGAGTTAGCGGGACAAATGTTTGATGACGAGTTACAACTTGCCTACGCCGTAATTGATGGTGTTCAAGCCAGAGGAGAGAGAGGAAACTACAGTACGCAACGTGTTAAATTTCACTCTAATTCCACTCGTTAATATTTCGTTACATACATAGAAATTTTCCCGCCGACTTACTTACTCGTTCATTCGTTGCAACTAAAGTACCAACACCGATTTCCACTCCTCCTAATTCCCACAGCATTTCTTGCTGTTTTTCATAGGGTAAATGTCCATAGTTATTTATCCATCCCAGAAATGCTTGCAGCCTTACTCGTATGTCTTGCCCTGGAACCATATCACCAGCCCAATCCGCTGTTTGTAAATTTCCACAATGTGAACATTTACATGTATGGCGATGATATTCAACGATTTCTATTGGGCGTTCCACCAATTGAGCCACTTGCTGGGTTTCGATTTTAACTGGTTCGCTGACAAATTCTGTGTGACCACAACAGGTGCAAAATTCTGGACGCAAAATTTCAAAATAGTCTACCCGACCAAACCCTTTACGGGTTTTTCCTTGAGATCCTGGTTGTCCTCCTGGTTTACGTTTGCTGCTGTTTTGTTCTGAAGATGCTTCTGATTCTTTTTTTTCCGGCTTTTTCAGGATGTCCCCAGATGCTGGCTTGGATGAAGTTTTACTATCGAGGTCTCGACTGACACGAAGCCGTTCTATCTCTTGTTTCAGTTCCTTTATTGTCGTCTGTAACTGTTGGATAACGATCGCCTGCTCAATAATGATATCTACCAGTTGTTCCTTGGACAATTGGCACAGACTTGGACGGTCTAGTTTTTGAGGCAGGTCTTCGTTCATAATTCCGATACTCCACCTCAAGCATCCCCTTTGTCAATACCCCGCTACCTGAATCCTTACAAAAGATACGCAATAAGGCTACCTGATTTTTGTTAGCTTTTATCGCTAAATTAAGGGTTTTAGTTTAATACTGAGTTATTCATTTACATCAATTTTTCTTGGTGCAAGATGTGAGCTAATGTTACATGGATGCGTTCACCTTCTGTAAATCAGTTACAGAAAGGTATTGGCTGTTTTCACAGATGTCTAACTGCCAAACCTCAGAAAATACGAAGGGCAAAAGCTAGACATAGTAGGAGTTTTGGACAAGTTTGTAAAGGTTGCAGCTTTACTCTCACTAGGCCTAATACAGAACAGGATCAGAGACAGAGATGAGTGTAACATTGTCAATTAATAATCCAGAATCAATACTATCATCTCCCACATCTGCAACTCCGAGTCCCAAAGTGTATGTTCCGGTAGTCGGTATTGTGAAGGAAAAAGTTTGGAAGCCAGTCTCTTCAAAAAACTGTGTCGTCAAAGAAGTTACGGATGATGAGAACGTCGTATCAGCCAATTCTGACTGGGAACTGATTGAGACGAAGGAAAAATCGTTATGAGGGAACACTTGTGCCCCCTCATTCGTAAGAAAATTCCAATCGACAGTCAAAATGTCTCCAGCGTTCGCCGTGAATGTTTGTCGAATAGCTGAGCCTTGAGTAACGTCCCCATTGCCAAGATTATCCAAGCTTCCAGCTTCTAACCCTAAGAACGTTTCTATAATTGCGTCAGAAAATGTGGCACCCCCAGTTGACAATAAAGCCTGGAAAGTTCCCTCAGTTGGGCAGGTGCCAAATGCCGATGTCTCAATACTTGTAGAGCCTATTGTTGTCCATCCAGTAAAATCATCGGTTTCAAAGCTACCGTTGATGATTGTTGGGTTAACAGAGGATTCGGGTAAAGTAAATGACTTTAATGACAGTGTATAGGAACCAGATTGAAAATGGTTACCTGCAAAGGTGTCGTCCTTAAAGCCAGACACTGCAAAATTCAGACTGCCATTTGCTGGTACTATTCCGGTGAGTATGGGTATAACACTATTGTCAGCGCTGTCATCGCTTATTACTAGGATATCACCAGAATTATCAAGCAACCCCAGAATTGGATCAAATGTGTCTGAATTGACCTCTACGTTAAATAAGCTTCCGGAATCAAGACCTGAGATGGTTAAAAAGTCAAGGTCACCGCTCTCTAGTTGTCCATATACAGTACTAATACCAGATGGTAGATATTGTCTGGTAGTGAAAGAGTTATTAGGTTCATTCTCAGTTGCTGTAGAAGCAAGTTGAGATAAAGAGGAATTTTCTGTCATGAGAGTTACGATGGAAACTACATGTTTAATGTTTTTTGTGGCTCTGACGTGCTTGTGGTAGGGGCTACGGTACTACCTCGAAGGGCAGCATCATCTCGTTGTCCTCGTGATCGATCATGTGGCAGTGCCACACGTAGCGCCCGGTGAACGAGTTGCCGAAGGGCAGGTTCTCCGCAGCTTGGGCACCAAACGGGACGATGAGGCGAATGACCTCGCCCGGGTTGACTAAGACCGTATCCTTCCACCCGGCTTCGTTTGGCGCTGGCTGTCTCGCGGGACCAATTGCAAAAGGGGTGGGGTCGGGGGGCGGGTAGCCAGCTGGCACCGTCGGTCCACCGCGTACGTGGTGTGTGATTACCGTGCGAGGGCCGGTGGCAAGGTATGCCTTCATGTACTGGCTTGTATCGATCTTTTGCCGATTGAGGATCTGGAACAGGACCAGATGCAAGTGCATCGGGTGGGCAACCGGCTGAAGGTTAATGATATTCCACTGCTCCACGGTGTCCACCTTCGGCCGCTCCATCAGCATCGGGTCGTTGAGCGCCTCATCCCAGTAGACGTAGTTGAGCAGTACTGCAAGCGGTCCGGTTGGGCTCGATATCTCCACTAGCGTCAGGAACCGCTGCCGCACTGGCGTAGTAGCAATCGGTGTTATGAGTGGTTTATTGACTCGCAGTGTCTGGGGAATGACTTTAGGAGCGGCAGCGCCCGCGTTCATCGTGAACTGCATGATTTCGGGCAGTAAAACACTACCTAATACCGTGTTGGCTCTACCTTCCGGATATGGCGCAATAGCCTCATTTTCCAAAACGATCTTGTCTCCTGGCAGGTTTCTAGAGAAGTCAATAAGCACGTCAGCCCGCTCGCCAGGAGACAGCAGCAACTTCGACAGTTGCACGGGAGCGTTGAGCATCCCCCCATCGGTACCGATTTGAATGATTGGCTGATTTGACGACAGCTTAAGATTGTAGGTTCGGGAACTTGAGCCGTTAATGATCCGGAATCGGTACACAGTGCGGTCAACATTGAGGTTCGGCCACGCCTTGCCGTTGACGGTAGCGACGTTACCAAGAAACTCCGCTTCCCAATGTTCGGGGTGGTATATTGAGCCATCAGGGTTGAATGTCCGGTCTTGCAGCACCAGCGGTATCTCATACGGAGCCCCAGCGGGAATACCGAGTGGTCCATTGCCACCCGCAGGATCATCGATGTCCCTGAGCAGGTAGAACGCGGCGAGTCCAGCCATCACGTTCTGACCGGTGATACCGAGCGCATGGTCGTGGTACCACAGCGTCGCTGCTTCCTGATTGTTGTTGAAGTTGTATACATAGGACTGTCCCGGCGTAAATGTGTCCTCCGGGTAACCGTCGCTTTGTGGTTCGGTGTTGCTGCCATGCAGGTGCAAGGCCACCCGTGGGCTGGTTCTGTCGGACTCCAGCACGCCGTGCAAGCTCGTGTCGAGCGGCAGTGGGTGGGGCCCGAGTTTGTTTTCCACGGTGAGCCTAAGCGGCGTGCCCCGAGTAACCTCAATAGTAGGGCCAAGGTAGGAAGCCCCACCGTAGCCACACGTGGGACCTGCTTCCAGGTTGCTGTGGAACGAGTGTGAACTCGATGCTATCGTCAAGATGCTGGGTGCCGCACTCGGGAACGGAATGGGCAGAGTCTCGGTAAATTTTGATATCTGCGGCAAGGCTGCATAGGTTTTCTTCGCCTTAAACATTGCAGGAACGAGAAATGCTGCTCCCAACCCTGCACTTGCTATCATCAATTGCCTTCTAGTAAACATTGCTACTTTTCGATTAGATAAATACGTAAAATAAGCTCACGCAAGTTCGTTTGGACTTGATTTATGGTATTGCTCAATAAAGGGATAGTTGTATCCTCTTTTAGGATTATCGTATTCTCAAAAGCTATATGTATCATTTAACACAAGTTGCTTATAGTTGTTATCCCTCACGTGAGTGTACGCTGCGTGCGTATGACTGAAAACTTTTTACCGTTTGTATTGGGAGCGATCAAGTTATCAAACACAGCTATGATCCATTGTCATTTAGCTCCAAACTCTTTTGCTGTGAAACTTCGTTGATTCTGCCTATTTAACGGAGGTCTTGTCCATTGAAGATCGACATATTAGAGAAAACCTTAAGTTTTTCTCTTATCAATAAACCGAGCCGAGATTCGCTCGGCACTAGATACTTAGAGCGTATTTATAAAATAAAATCTTAAGCAGTTGAGCAACGATGATTACGGGTTCATCGACGTAACATTAACAGTTACCTTACATCTTGCACAAAAAAAAATGATGGAACTTTATCACTTAGTGTGAAACCAAAAGCCCTTTATTTAGCGAGAAAAGCCAAGAAAAATAATGTAGCTTTATCGCACATATTTTTGGTTTGTACGGACTTATACGGTTAGCTGCAAGATGTGAGCGCCCCACGAGGGGGAAGTCAAAAGTCAAAAGTCACGCATTCAAAAGTATTAAACTCCCTCACAACAAATGAAAGATGCACCTGCATTCTCGACTTTCTGAAAGCCTTGCTATAGGGGCGTTCTAAAATGTGCATCTTAAGAGTTACCAGTTATCAGTTATCAGTTTTATCGTTGAGGGAAATACCACACCAAAAGCACCAGAGAGCCTTGGTGGCGGGTTTAAATCCCCCACCAGACCGAGAAAGCGTCACTGCGTAGGTAGCTGTTCACTGATTTAAATGCGTTATAGCGGCACATATCATGGTTTCACTCGTGTGCAGAAGATATTCGTAATCCTTGTACTTTGGTAACCAACGAGTGATAGTCAGTAGACCGAAAAGATTTCTAGAAGGCTTACCATCCGTTCATTTGACGGAGTGTATACAATCCGCCAGAATGCCCGTATAATCTACTTTTTGAGTAATAAGGTTGTCGATCAGTTCTCCTGCTGAAGCAAGCGATCGCTCTGGTCAGTCCTAGAAACGTCGCCCCAAAGCCTTATTCTTTCGTCAACTTACAAAAGTTTTCGGTCTACTGATAGTTGCTTGATCACGTCCTAAACGTTCTGCTAGCGATTGCCCCAGGGGCACTGCGCTGCGCGCAATCGCCTGCTTGTCACTTGACCACTCTTGAGCCACGAGAACATTTGCACTTTTTCTTTACAGATCACCGCTTGTCGCATATCTCAGCGCTTTCTCGAGCTCTTCTTGGCTTTCTAATATCTCGATTTGAAATGGATGACTCATAACAAAAGTACCAAATACACCCACCTAATAGTTTGACGTAGTTTGGCTCATATTCACACAGAATTCGTATTATTATTTATTAAGAGTTATAATATAAGGCTTCTACATGAAGTTGGCGATCGCTCTTTTGGGACAGTACACAGAGGGCTATCGTATGTAAATCAAAGGATGAAGGACAAGCAACAAACCGATTATTTATATATCTGCTCTATTTAGATGCGTTTGCCCTGGATGCACAACAACTTAACACGGCTACGTTCCACTAAGTAGTTACGATAAAATTTACAGCAGAATTTAAGTTTGTCCTTAACTTAGCGATTTTGGCTGGTAAAAACTTTTTTAAAGCTAGAAACTTTAATACAGAGTTATCCTTCCCAGTACCGCCTTGGCTGTGTCGAACAAACCTTAACTAAAGGTGAAAACCAGTATATTGGCAACAGTAACTCGTGCATTGGATGTATAGCTTCGGGTCTCGGCTTTGAAGGAACTCCAGAGCAACTGTGGCTTCACCCCCGTTAAAGGTTGTTGCTGCGGAAGACACCGTAACTAGCAAAACGTGTAGAGAACGTGTAATGCAAGTAACGTTAATCAATGCTTTTAAAAACGCAACCATGAACCCTTTGCAAACGCTGCAGAATTACGGGCAGTCTGTCTGGCTAGACTACATTCGGCGCAGCCTGATTACTAGTGGTGAATTGCAACGCTTGGTGGATGAGGATGGGTTGCGTGGTGTCACGTCCAACCCTGCCATTTTCGAGAAAGCTATTGCTGGCAGCACTGACTACAATGATGCACTCATTGCACTTGAGCAGCAGCAAGACATGGACACCATGTCGCTCTATGAGCAATTGGCGATAAGCGATATTCAAGAAGCTGCTGATGTATTGCGACCTGTTTATGAGCAAACGAAAAAGCGTGACGGCTACGTTAGCTTGGAAGTATCACCGTACCTTGCTCACGACACGCAAGGCACGCTCACGGAGGCGCGGCGACTTTGGCAAGTGGTCTTTCGCTCAAACGTAATGATTAAAGTGCCCGCAACGCCTGCAGGTATCCCTGCCATCAAGCAACTTATTAGCGAGGGCATCAACGTTAACGTCACGCTGCTATTCTCTCAGGAAACCTACGAGCGAGTCGCAGATGCTTACATCAGTGGTTTAGAAGCGTTTGCAGCGCAAGGTGGGGACGTGAGTAAGGTGGCCAGCGTCGCCAGCTTCTTCATCAGCCGCATTGATACTGCGATTGATGCGATCGCCACTGCCCGCATTAAGACAGCTACCAGTGCCAGTGAGCAGGCGTCCTTACGCACCATCCTCGGCAAAGTTGCTATTGCCAATGCTAAGCTGACTTATCAACGCTACCAGGAAATCTATCAGAGCGCCCAGTGGCAAGCGTTAGCGGATAAGGGCGCACAAACGCAACGACTCTTATGGGCCAGCACCAGCACGAAGAACCCCTTGTACCGCGACGTAATTTACGTGGAAGAACTCATCGGTTCAGATACAGTGAACACGATTCCTCCAACAACGTTTGACGCATTTCGCCATCGCGGACAGCTACGTGCCAGCTTGAAAGAGCATCTGGAAGAAGCGCACGACATAATGGAAACCCTCTCTCGGGTCAACATCTCAATGCAGGATGTCACAAAGCAGTTATTGACCGAAGGGGTACAGCTATTCATTGAAGCGTTTGACAAGTTGTTAAGTGTCGTGGAGAAAAAGCGTGAAGCGGTGCTAGGCACAGACCTAGATCGGCAAACTTATTCTCTGCCAGATGACCTCGCCAAGAGCGTCCAAGCATCCCTCAAAGATTGGCTTGTTAACGGCAAGGTGCGGCGGCTGTGGGCACAGGACGCTTCGCTTTGGACTGGTAGAGATGAGAACCGTTGGCTCGGTTGGCTTGGTATTACTGAAGACCAACTGGCGCACATTGACCACCTGAAAAAACTTGCTGAAGAAGTTAGGAGTACAGATTTTGAACACGCACTACTACTAGGAATGGGCGGTTCTAGCCTGTGCCCTGAAGTGATGAAGCTCACCTTCGGCAGAGTGCTGGGCTACCCTGAACTACACGTGCTGGATTCGACAGATCCAGACCAAATTAAGGCGGTCGAGAGTAAAGTGGATCTTACCAAGACCTTGTTCATCGTGTCTAGTAAGTCGGGCGGCACCCTAGAGCCAAACATCTTCAAGCAGTATTTCTTCGACCAGGTACAGCAACTCCTTGGTGCTGAAGAAGCAGGTAAACGCTTCATTGCCATCACCGACCCCGGCTCGAAACTGCAGCAGGTGGCTCTTGGCGACAACTTCCGTGATATTTTCTTTGGCTTACCCAGTATCGGCGGCAGATACTCGGCGCTGTCACATTTCGGTCTGGTTCCTGCAGCGATTATGGGCGTGGATGTCGCGAAGTTCCTCGACTATACTGAGGAAATGGTACACTCTTGCGCTGCAACCGTCCCAGCCACAGATAATCCAGGTGTCGTTCTAGGAACAATTCTGGGGGTGCTTGCTAAAGCGGGTCGGGACAAAATCACCCTCATTACCTCGCCGGGTATCTCAGATTTGGGCGCGTGGTTGGAGCAGTTGCTGGCCGAGTCAACGGGCAAGGACGGCAAGGGACTGATTCCCATTGACCAAGAAGCCTTGGGGAAACCAGAGGTGTACGGTAGCGATCGCTTGTTTGTCTACGTTAGGCTGGAGACAGCCCCAGATGCAGACCAGGATGCAGCGGTAGATACCTTAGAACAGGCAGGGCAACCGATAGTACGCATTCTGATACAAGACCCCTACCAATTAGGTCAAGAGTTTTTCCGGTGGGAAATTGCCACTGCTGTTGCTGGTTCGATCATCGGAATCAATGCGTTCAACCAACCGGATGTGGAAGCAAGCAAAATCGCCACACGGCAATTGACGTCCGAGTATGAACAAACGGGTGTACTCCCAGCAGAAATGCCAATTTTAGCAGAAAACGGTATCCAGTTGTTCACCGACCAGAAAAATACGGCAGAACTCTTTGAAGCGGCAGGCGAACCCTCACTGGTGAGTTATTTGCGGGCGCACCTCGACCGCATCCAAGTTGGTGATTACTTTGCCCTGCTGGCTTATGTTGAGATGAACGACCAGCACCAGGCGCAACTACAAGCAATCCGGCAAGCTGTCCGCGATGCCAAGCAAGTAGCAACTTGTTTGGGCTTCGGTCCCCGCTTTTTACACTCCACAGGGCAAGCTTATAAGGGTGGACCGAATACGGGTGTCTTTTTGCAAATTACCTGCGATTCGACAATCGATTTGCCTGTGCCCGGACAGAAATACACCTTTGGTGTCGTCAAAGCAGCTCAGGCACGCGGCGATTTCCAGGTATTGGCACAGCGGGAGCGACGCGCTTTGCGAGTCCATCTGGGTTCGGATGTACACGCAGGTTTAGCCACCTTACAAACAGCAATCAAGCAAGTTTTGCTCTACAGCAGTTTTCAAGTAAATGAACCACATACCTAAAATTTAAATTCCTGTAATGAAAGTGCATGCACTTTCATTACAATGTGATCTATTTAAATTGCAAACAGCTGTAATTCAGCGATCTGAAGGAGAAATAATATGCAACTAGGTATGTGTGGTCTGGGGCGCATGGGCGCAAATATAGTCCGGCGTCTGCTACGGGACGGACACGAGTGTGTCGTATACAAT
Organism: Scytonema sp. HK-05; assembly: GCF_002368235.1. Classification (GTDB taxonomy): domain Bacteria; phylum Cyanobacteriota; class Cyanobacteriia; order Cyanobacteriales; family Nostocaceae; genus Kalymmatonema. The sequence goes on from NZ_AP018195.1 coordinate 101,906, forward strand.
CGGACCCCTGACAAAGTGAAGCAGTTAGAAAGTGAAGGGGCACAAGGGACGACTTCCCTGGACGATTTCGTCAATCAATTGACTAAACCTCGTGTAGCTTGGGTAATGGTGCCAGCCGGTGACGCAACAGAGCAAATAGTCATGGAGCTAGCACAGAAGATGGAGCCAGGTGACATCATTATCGATGGCGGCAATTCCTACTACAAAGATGATGTGCGCCGTGCTAAGCTTCTCCAAGATATGGGCATCAACTATGTTGATGTGGGAACCAGCGGCGGAGTATGGGGATTGGAGCGAGGTTACTGCCTAATGATTGGTGGTGAAAAAGGGATTGTTGAACATCTAGATCCGATTTTCAAGACGATTGCTCCCGGACAAGGTGACATCTCCCGTACGCCGGGACGGGAAAAACTGAGCAGCACTGCTGAGGCTGGTTACCTGCACTGTGGTCCAAACGGTGCCGGACATTTTGTCAAGATGGTTCACAACGGGATTGAGTATGCCCTGATGCAAGCCTACGCCGAAGGCTTCGATATCTTCCGTAATGCCAACTCGCAGGAACTGTCCGAGGCTTATCGCTATGACCTTAATGTAGCAGACATTGCTGAAGTTTGGCGTCGGGGCAGTGTTGTAGGCTCCTGGCTACTAGACTTAACAGCGATGGCTCTAGCCGAAAACCCAACTCTTTCCAATTATACAGGCTTTGTGCAGGACTCTGGCGAAGGGCGCTGGACAATTATGGCAGCGATAGAGTCAGCCGTGCCTGCCGATGTGCTGTCCGCGTCACTCTATACCCGCTTCCGCTCGCGCCAGGAGCACACCTTTGGCGAGAAGGTTCTGTCAGCGATGCGGCAAAAGTTTGGCGGGCACATAGAGCAAAAAGGCACATGAGAAGCGTGTTGACACTGGGCATTAAGAAAGATAAAGCCATGACGGGGCAAAACAATGAACATGACTGATGAACGGTTAAATCGACCCGGTGATCCCTGCGTAATGGTAATTTTCGGAGCTGCTGGAGATCTGACCAAGCGCAAACTCATTCCGGCTCTCTACAACTTAGTGCAAAGCAACCTGTTACCTAAAGAATTTGCCGTTGTGGGAGTGGCTCGTGCTCAAATGAGCACCGATGACTTCCGCCAGAAAATGAGTCGGGATATTCATGAATTTGCGACCAGCTCAGTCGATCCACAGCTTTGGGATTCGTTTGAAAAAGGGCTCTACTATCTGTCGGGTGATTTTCAAGACCCCAGCACTTATGAGCAGTTGCAGCAGCTACTGGCTACTGTGGATCAGGAATGCGGCACGCGCGGCAATTACCTATACTATCTAGCAACAGCGCCCAACTTCTTTAACGATATTATGTGGCAACTTGGGACTGCTGGGCTGGCTCGTGAAGAAGCAGATATTTGGCGGCGAGTGATTATCGAGAAGCCCTTTGGGCATGACTTTGATTCGGCTCGCGCTCTCAATAAAAATATCAGTAGCGTGCTGAAAGAAAGCCAAATTTACCGCATCGATCACTACCTTGGTAAAGAGACGGTGCAGAACATTTTGGTCTTTCGATTCGGTAATGGCCTATTTGAGCCAGTCTGGAACCGCCGTTACATTGACCACGTGCAAATTACGGTTGCCGAGAGTGTTGGTGTAGAAAGCAGGGGCGGCTACTATGAAGGAGCAGGTGCATTGCGGGACATGGTGCAAAACCACATGTTCCAGTTGCTGGCGCTGATGGCGATGGAACCGCCCCTTTCGTTTGAAGCCGATGCAGTCCGGGATGAGAAGTCTAAATTGCTGCGGGCAATCCAACCGCTGACCCCAGAAGAAGTTCTTACCCAGACTGTACGCGGACAGTATGGCGCAGGCATGGTGAAAGGCTCATCAGTGCCTGCTTACCGCACTGAGTCACGTGTTGCTCCTGATTCTGGTACTGAAACCTTTGTAGCGCTGAAGCTGATGCTCGACAACTGGCGCTGGGCTGATGTGCCGTTTTATCTGCGGACTGGTAAAGCTCTACCTAGTCGCGTGACTGAAATTGCCATTCAGTTCAAGCACGTCCCGTTTTTACTGTTCCGTCAGACACCCGTCGAGCAACTGACACCGAATTTTCTGGTTTTACGCATCCAGCCCAATGAAGGTATCAGTGTGCAGTTTGGTGCTAAAGTTCCTGGTCCTTCCGTACGCATGGGTGCGGTACAAATGGATTTTGAGTACGCTGACTACTTTGGCACTCACCCAAATACTGGCTATGAAACGCTACTCTACGACTGCATGATTGGCGACGCCACCCTATTCCAGCGAGCCGACAACGTTGAACTTGGGTGGAGTGTGGTAACACCAATTCTGGATGTCTGGAAAGCCTTACCTCCTCGTAGTTTCCCCAACTATGCAGCAGGTACCTGGGGCCCGAAAGAAGCTTTCGACTTGCTAGAGCGCGATGGGCGGCAGTGGCGGAGGATTGATCCATGATTCTAACAGGTGACATTGGCGGCACAAAGACAATCCTAATATTCTTCCAGGCTGAAGGCGGACGTTTGAGACCCATTATCTTTCAAGAAATAAGGCAGAAAGCAGAGGGTAGAAGCCAGAAGGGAAGAGGATTTAACTTGTTTGTTCCATTCGTAGCACGTGGCTACAGCCGCCTGTGTCCCTGCTCCTAAAAAAGAGTTTGTATAATGCTTATGTAACAAGGCTTTCAGAGATTTAAGTGAAATGTATTTTTTGCTAGTCAGAGGCTCATATCTTGCATCTATCCGTATAAAGCCAGGCTAGGTAAAAAGTAGTACAATAAAGTTACATTACTGATTTGGTACTCCGATTAGTGGTGGGTACTTCACAGAGGAACTACGTCATCAGCACCCGACTACGGTCATTGCTCAAGTAGCTTTGGCAGGAAAGTGCCATTGGTGTCAATTTAAGCCAAAACCCTGTCTTTAATCTCGTTTCCAGGTTTCACCTGGAAATGCCCTTGAAGCGGCTCTGCCGCTTTTAAAGCAGGCAGAGTCTCCCAATGGTATTCCGAGTCTCTGACTGGGAACAAGGCAATCTCTCAAAGCATTGCAAACGAGCGCTTTCACCTTAAGTTGACACCAATAGGAAAGTGCGCTCTCTGCAAGCAGGCACTGGATCTGTTTGTTTCTCTCTACGGTGCAGAGGCAGGCAACCTGGTGCTGAAATGGATGGCGACTGGGGGAGTGTTTACCGACAGTGGCATTGCACCCAAAATTATTGAGAAGTTGAAGAACTCAACCTTCATAGAAGCGTTTACAGCTAAAGGTTGTCTCCAGTCGTTGCTGGAAGCAATACCAGTGCGTGTCATCGTCAATGACAAAGCGGCGCAGCGCCTAGCAGCGCTTCGGGTTGCCGACACCCAAGTTGCACCGACACAGACCAATTTGTCAGCTATAAGAGGGCATAAATTGTGAGTATAATAAGCAACAAAAAAAACTGGTTAACGCCACCGAAAGTCTCTCTGCTGGTTGCCGACGTGGACGGCACTCTGGTCACCAAACAGAAAGTGCTCACTGAGGCAGCTGGAAATGCGGTGTCTAAGTTGCGTACGGCAGATATCGCCTTCACAATCACGAGCGGGCGTCCGCCCCGAGGTATGAAAACACTCATCGACGATCTCGCCTTAACAGCACCCATTGCCGCTTTCAACGGTGCGGTCTTCCTACGTCCAGATTTCTCAATCATTGAGCAGAATCTTCTGAGTGCGCCGATCGCCAAGCGCGTTATTGAGATTATTGATTCCTATGGTCTTGACGTTTGGCTCTACAGCGATCGCGACTGGTTTGTGCGCGATCGCCACGCCTCCCACGTTGACCGCGAAGAATGGACGATCAAGTTCCCGCCAACAGTTGTGCCAACATTTGATAACTTACTTGACAACGTGGCAAAGATTGTTGGCGTTAGCGACGACCTAGAGGCAGTGGCGCGGTGCGAAGCTGACACCCAGCGGGAGTTTAGAGAACAGGTTTGCTGTCAGGCTGGAGCGAGTTCAAGTGGTGGGGAGCAGGTTTCTGCTGCTCGCTCCCAGCCCTATTACCTGGACGTAACGCACCCACGCGCTAACAAAGGGTTTGTGGTCGAGCGGCTCTCACAAATGCTGGCAATTCCCACTCAAGAGATTGCAACCATCGGGGATATGCCTAACGATGTACCAATGTTCTCCAAAAGCGGTCTGAGCATCGCAATGGGCAACGCTAGCCTGGAGGTGCAACACAGCGCCAAATATGTGACTACCTCCAACGAAGATGAAGGCTTCGCTAATGCAGTAGAACGCTACATTTTGGTCAGCCAAAGTTCGGCTCACGCCCCCAGCGCAGTTTATCAGATGGAAGAAACAAGATGAACAAACACGTGCAAGAAATCTTAAGCTGGTACGGCAGCGACAATCCAGGGACGCTGACCAACCTGTCCCGACTCCTCAACCACGGCAAACTTGCAGGCACTGGCAAACTGGTGATCCTGCCAGTGGATCAAGGCTTTGAACACGGACCAGCGCGTAGTTTTGGTTTTAACTCACCTGCTTACGACCCTCGCTATCACTTTGAACTGGCAATCGAGGCTGGCTGTAATGCCTATGCTGCTCCTTTAGGTTTTTTGGAAGCAGGGGCGCGGGAGTTTGCTGGTGAGATCCCCTTACTCCTCAAAGTCAACGACCACGATGTCCTCTTCGATGAGCAAGACCCAAACCAGGCTTTGACTGGTAGCGTGGCAGATGCGTTACGCTTGGGGTGTGTGGGCATTGGCTTTACTATCTACCCTGGCTCAGCACATCGGATGGAGATGTATCAGCAGATCCGCGCCTACGCTGAGGAAGCCAAGCGCTGTGGCTTGGTGGTGGTCATTTGGGCTTACGCTCGTGGGTCCGGTTTGAGCAAAAAGGGTGAAACCGCGATTGATGTCATTGGTTATTCTGCACAGATTGCCGCCCAGCTAGGCGCACATATCATCAAAGTGAAGCTGCCGACTGCACATATCGAGCAAGAGGCGGCACGCAAAGTTTACGAAAAAGAGCAAATTCCAATTGGAACGTTAACAGAGCGAGTGCGTCACGTGGTACAGTGTACCTTCAATGGACGGCGTATTGTCATCTTCTCTGGTGGTCCAACCGAAAGCGATGAAACAATACTTGATGAGATCCGCTCTATTCACTATGGCGGTGGGTTTGGCTCGATTATCGGACGCAACTCGTTCCAGCGGCCCAAGTCTGATGCGCTGCGGCTGCTCAACAGCATCATGGAGATTTACAGAGAAGTTCTTTAGTCTCTCACACCCATGAAAGGACGGGCCATGTTATCAGTATTTGACGTCCAAGTTGTCACAAACACTGAAGAGCTTAGCTTAAAAGCTGCAGAGGAATTTGTCCACCGGGCTGAAGAAGCGGTACAAGCACGAGGGGTTTTTACCATTGCCCTAGCTGGCGGCTCGACACCCAAAAGTCTTTACACGTTATTAGCTAGCAATACCGCATCGTTTCGAGAACAAGTGCCCTGGAACAAAGTTCACTTTTTCTGGGGTGATGAGCGCCATGTCCCACCAGACCATCCCGATAGTAACTACCGCATGGTGCAACAGCGCCTGCTATCTCAAGTGCCTGTTCCACCAGAAAACGTACACCGGATCTTAACTGAAAATCCAGACGTTGGTAAAGCAGCAGACGAGTATGAGCAAGTATTACGGGATTTCTTTGAGTTGCACGAGGGGAAGTGGCCGCGCTTTGACTTAGTGCTTTTGGGAATGGGACCGGATGGACACACCGCCTCCCTATTCCCAGGAACCAATGCTATCCACGAACAAACACATCTCGTCGCTGCTCCCTGGGTAGAAAAGCAGAATACGTACCGAGTTACCCTGACACCACCAGTGCTAAATAATGCCCTATGCACGATCTTTCTCGTTAGTGGGGCAGAAAAGGCCGAAGCATTGCAAGCAGTTTTGGAGGGCAATCCTGAGCCTGATCGCTTTCCCGCTCAAATTATCCGTCCAAAACAAGGGACGCTGTTATGGTTGGTAGACCAGGCGGCAGCCCGCCTCTTACAGAAGCAGGCATAGATAGGGAATTTCATTTCACCTCTAAACAAAACTAAGGAGATAAAAAATGGCTAACGTATTAATAGTGTATGCAACAGACTATGGTAATACAAGGAAGATGGCTGAGGCGATCGCGTCAGGAGCTATGTCAGTCCCCGATACTCAAGTCTCTGTTAAATTAGCGGAAGATGCCACAAAAGATGACTTAATTGCCAGTGACGCACTTATTGTTGGGACGCCTGTTCACATGGGAAGCCCCGATTGGCGTGTCAAAAAATTTATCGATACAGTGTGCGGTCGGCTTTGGATGAAAGATAGCATGGTTGGCAAAGTTGGTGCTATATTCGCAACCGGCAGTGGCTATGGAAACGCTGGAGGTGGATCTGAACTCACGATGCTGGCTCTGCTAAATAACCTTGCTGAGCTGGGGATGGTGCTGGTGCCTCTTCCCAAAAATACCCCAGGCTACTACTTGGCAGGACTTCAGTGGGGACCTTACGGACGTTCTGCTGGGGAAAAGATGGACCAAACAGGCGTGACGGACGAGAGACTGGAAGCTGCAAGGCACCACGGCGCAAATGTATCTAGAATCGCTTCTGTTCTTAAAGGTCACGATTTGTTTGCCAAGCCAACTCCAGTTTTAGCGTGACATCCTCCCACACTAAGGGATTTCCAAGAAATAAATTATTCATCTTGTGGAGTGGGCGTCCCCGCCCGCCCAGACATCACATTACTTTAAAAGGAGAATACCATTGAAACTTGAAGGTAAAGTCGCTTTAGTAACCGGCAGCAGCCAAGGAATCGGTCAAGCCATTGCAGCGCGTCTCGCCCAAGAAGGTGCAGACATCGTGATTGACTACCGCAGCCATCGGGAGGGTGCCGAGGAAACGCTAGCCAAAGTAGAAGCCACAGGACGCTCTGGCTTCATTGTTAAGGCAGACTTGGGTGTAGTAAGCGAAGTCCGCCAGTTGATTGAGTCGGGTATCCAACACTTCGGTAAACTAGATATCTTAGTGAATAACGCTGGCATTGAAAAGAACGCTGATTTTTGGTCAGTATCAGAAGCAGATTATGACGCAGTGCTTAATGTCAACTTAAAAGGTGTGTTTTTTGTAACTCAAACCTTCGTCCAGCACTTAATTGAGACCAAACGGACTGGAAAGATTATTAACATCAGTTCAGTCCATGAAGAACTCCCTTTCCCACACTTTACTTCTTACTGTGCTAGCAAAGGTGGCGTCAAAATGATGACGCGCAACCTGGCTATTGAGCTAGGACCTTTTGGAATAACGATCAACTCCGTCGCACCAGGAGCGATTGAGACCCCTATCAATACCAAGCTTTTAAACGATCCAGAGAAGCTGGATGCTTTACTCAAGAATATCCCATTGGGTCGCTTAGGCAAGCCGCAAGATGTGGCTTCAGTAGTTGCTTTCCTAGCCTCCTCTGATGCTGATTATGTGACAGGTACAACCTTCTTTGTGGATGGTGGTTTGCTCTGGAATTATCAAGAACAGTAATGTGATTAGATACAGCAGAATTTAGGGGTCAGAAGTCAGAAGTCGGAAGTAAAAAGGGCTTTCTGTCCGACTTTTAAACAACAACGTTATACTTCATTTACTTGCAATATGCTGTATTATCTAGAAAGAAAATTATGACTCAAGAAGAAGCAAGATTGGCAGCGGCTCGCGATCGCACAGAGTACTGGAAGCGGTGGGGTCCTTATTTAAGTGAACGACAGTGGGGAACAGTGCGAGAAGATTACAGCGCGACTGGGGAAGCTTGGGACTACTTCACCCATGATCAAGCCCGATCCCGCGCTTATCGGTGGGGAGAGGATGGCATTGCCGGAATTTCAGATAACCACCAACGACTTTGTTTTGCCATTGCTCTGTGGAATGGTGAGGATGCCATTCTCAAAGAGAGAATGTTTGGCTTAACAGGAAGTGAAGGCAATCATGGGGAAGATGTTAAAGAATACTACTTCTATCTGGACAATACCCCCACGCATTCCTACATGAAGTATCTTTACAAATATCCTCAAGCTGCTTTCCCCTATGCTCAATTAGTTGAAGAAAATCGCAACAGAGGTCGCAAAGCCTGTGAGTTTGAATTGCTTGATACGGGTGTGTTTAGTGATGACCGCTATTTTGATGTCATTGTAGAGTATGCGAAGAATTCACCTGAAGATATTTTAATTAAAGTCAGTATTATTAACAGGGGACCAGAAGCAAAAACGCTGTATCTTTTGCCGACTCTTTGGTTTCGGAATACCTGGTCTTGGGATACCAGTAAAGAAAAGCCTTTTCTAAAGGTTTTCAAATCTGACACTGACTTAAGCATCATAGAAGCTTCGCATCCAACGCTAGGAGATAGATGGCTTTACTGTGATGGTGCAACCCAACTGCTATTTACAGAAAATGAAACTAACTATGAAAGATTATTTGGGGTGAAGAACGCTTCTGGGTACGTTAAAGATGGAATTAACGATTATGTGGTACATGGTCGAAAAGAAGCTGTCAATCCGAATCTGATCGGCACCAAAACCTCAGCCTATTATGAATTGTCAATCGGTGCAGGCGAAACTAAAATAGTGCAATTGCGGTTAAGCGATACTCCCCCTTATCAAGAGGGGACACAAGAAGATGTGGAACCGTTTGGTGCTGAGTTTGAGACAATTTTTCAAAATCGTATCTCAGAAGCAGATGAATTTTATCACCGCATCTGTCCCTTCCAGATATCTGAGGATATGCGGAATGTGCAACGACAGGCATTTGCTGGTATGCTGTGGAGTAAGCAATTCTATTACTACGTAGTTGAAGAATGGCTTAAAGGCGATCCAGGGAACCCACCGCCACCACCCGAACGCAAGCGCGGCAGAAATCATGAGTGGATTCATATGTTTAATGATGATATTCTCTCTATGCCGGACAAGTGGGAATACCCTTGGTTTGCAGCTTGGGATTTGGCGTTTCATCTGATCCCACTCGCAATGATTGACCCAGATTTTGCCAAGTACCAATTAGATGTACTGACGCGGGAGTGGTACATGCACCCTAACGGTCAAATTCCAGCGTATGAATGGGCTTTTGGCGATGTCAACCCACCTGTTCACGCTTGGGCTGCGATGCGTATTTATCAAATAGAAAGAAAAATATATGGTCGCGCTGATAAAGATTTTTTGGAACGTGTGTTTCAGAAGTTACTGCTCAATTTTACTTGGTGGGTGAATCGGAAGGATGTAGAAGGAAACAATGTTTTTCAGGGCGGCTTCCTAGGATTGGACAATATCGGTGTTTTTGACAGAAGTGCTGAACTTCCCACAGGTGGACACATTAATCAGGCGGATGGCACCAGCTGGATGGGGATGTATTGTCTGAATATGCTGGCGATCGCACTGGAACTGGCAAAAGACAATTCAACTTATGAAGATATTGCTAGCAAGTTTTTTGAACATTTCCTTTACATTGCTGATGCTATAGACGGCATTGGCGAGGAAGAAATTGCTTTATGGGATGAAGCTGATGGTTTTTACTACGATGCGCTGCATTTGCCCGATGGTCGCCATTGTCCCATGAAAGTGCGCTCGATAGTAGGGTTATCTCCACTGTTTGCCGTTACCACTTTGGAACCGGAAGATTTGAAGACGTTACCAGGCTTTAGACGGCGGATGGAGTGGTTTATTCGCAATCGTCCTGACTTGAGCCGAAATGTCGCTTGTATGGAAACACCTGGTGTTGGTGCCAGAAGACTGCTAGCGATCGCCTATCGAGATAAACTCCGCCGCATCCTGCAAAAAATGCTAGATGAGACAGAATTCTTAAGTCCCTATGGTATCCGCGCTGTTTCTAAATTTCATGCGTCCCATCCCTACATTCTTGCAATAGATGGTCAAGAATACCGGGTGGATTACGAACCCGCTGAATCCAGCACCAGTCTGTTTGGTGGTAATTCCAACTGGCGTGGACCGATTTGGTTTCCCATAAATTATCTGATCATCGAGTCACTCCAAAAATTTCATCATTACTTAGGCGACGATTTCAAAGTGGAATGTCCGACTGGTTCTGGTCAAATGATGACACTTTGGGAAGTTGCAGCTGAGTTATCTCAAAGGCTGACTCGGATTTTCTTACAAGAACCATCTGGTCGGCGACCTGTTTATGGCGGTACAGAAACGTTCCAAACAAACCCTCATTGGTGCGATCTGATTCTTTTCAATGAGTATTTTCATGGCGATAACGGTGCCGGAATTGGTGCTAGCCATCAAACGGGGTGGACAGGTTTAGTGGCAAAACTCATTCAGCAGTATGCAGAATATGGGGGAGAACATGGTTTTGTTCCAAAAACTGACAATGCTTTGGTAAAAGTTGGCAAGGGTAACGCTACGCTTTCCCCTGTTGGTTCGATAGCATGAAAACCGCTGTTTAAGTTTCGCCTTAAGTTAACGTTCTTTAGTTGTCAAAATTTTCAGAGTGCATAATACTAAATTGGATCATTTAATAAACAGGAGTGTTGGGAAAAACAAGACATGGTCAACAAGCACAGGAGGTCAACAATCTCCAAATTGAAGGATGTTGTTGGCGAATTACTAGAAAGCTCAATTTGTAGGGTGTGCAGTGCTTACCTACGGACACTGTTGGCGAATTAAAAACCTAACCCCCCAGCCCTCTTTCCTACGAGGCAAGGGGGAGCAAATTACAGGGTAAGTGCATCTTGTCGATAAGAATACCTAAGTGTCAATAAAGCCCAAAATAATTGCATTAACGTTTGCTTATTGACGATGATTAGCTGATCGCCTTCACATGCGTGAAAATTAATCAAAGAATAAATCCTGACTTTCTCGTTTATCCATTAACCAATAATTTTGTCAAGTCTAATTTAGATGTGCTTACCCTCGAGCAAATTATCCCCTCTCCTTGTAGGAGAGGGGTAGGGGGAGAGGTCAGCCCCTAAGCCCTTCGGGCACGCTACGCGAACGGGGAAGTCAAAAGTCAAAAGTCAAAAGTAAGAACCCCATAAATAAATTTAGGGGCTTGAGTCAGCGGACGCCGTAGACGCTTGCGCCTACTCGATGAAATACGTTTTTTCTTTTTCCATACCATAAGTTGGGGGCTTGTACCTTTTTCTTTCTGGTCAGTTACCTTAACTTTTTTTGGTACAAGATATCAGGATTTAAACGACTAACCGCTAACCGTCTTAACAACAGATATGTAACTTATAACCACATTAGCTTAGTTTTGTCAACGAAGAAGCAATGAACTATAGCAATTTGATTGAAGTTGTAAGAAATCTTGCTTTCACAAACCCGGTTTCTTCAAAAAACTGAATTTCTCAGCTTACCGAATCATCTACAATTGCTATTTATAATAGTAAGGCAAATTTCTTATTCTTAATGGACTACTATACCAGAATTTATAAGTTTGTGGCTAAGAAAGATAGTGACGAAATTGTAGTTGTTAAGGGAGCCATACCGAAAACTTTAAAGCTTCGGTTCAAGGTTATCTGTGTACAGAAAGAATTGGAGATGAGTGAGGTGTTGGAGGATTTGATTAGGCAATGGATACAAGCAGATGCCCCTATTACCGAATCTTTTGTTGATTTGTCTAACCAAGAGTCTGAGGATGTTAAAGGATACGTCCCAAAATCTTTAAAGCTTCAGTTCAAAATGCTCTGCACTCAGAAACGAGTCACGATACGTTCTGTCTTATATATGCTCATCAAGCAATGGATAGAAATGGGTGATTGTACTTGTGGGTATTTGCCGCTTTAATTAAATTTCTATAGAAGGTGGCCCACCTGAATGCTTATACCGTTTCTTTGTGAAGCTGCAATATATTTACCCCCGGCACTCTCCTCTGCCCAAGGCATCGGGGGGACTACAGGGGGGGTCTTAAGGGGGCGCATCTTCATACAGCATTGGTATTACGACTATTTTGCCAAAATGTCTCCATTTATAAAAAAATTACACTTGTGGTAGTCCCATTGAGCATCCTATCGCGGTTATAATTAAAGACTCTCAGCTTTTCAAAAATCGGAAAATACCTGATGCGACAGTTCCAGGTGAAGAATATAAGAACAAAATAAGACTTTCAGCACATCAATGCCTATTGCTGTTAAATTTGTCTTTAAATTATGGATCTTTAATAGACAAAAGTTTACAGACTTGAAATAGTTAGTAACAGAGAACTTCAGTCCACTAAAACGACCATGAGCAATAAAAGAAAATTTAAAATGCAATTTATTTTGCTATTTAAATTTTCAATTGCCTGAACAGAGCAATGTTTGTCTTACCAGACTCATCAAGAGTTGAGCCAACCTGTAATACCAAATCCACATTCAAAATACCGCTTTTCTTCCTCAGGTTAGAAATTTGGGACTACACAAATTATACCTGTCTATAGATAGAGGTCAAATACCTGTACTTTTGAATCACTTGCAATTTCAGGGAATAAAGCGAAAAAATAAATTGGAATTGAAGGGTATTGGCAGAATCTAGGTTACACAGCAAAATAAAAAATTTTGTGGATATGTCTAAAGTTGTAAAAATGTAGTAGGATCAAGCTAACAATGGGCTAGAAAAAATTAAAAAAAGTTTAAATAACTTTTCATTGATGTTTTTATAGCTACATTGTTTATGGCTTGCTTACGGAATTTAGTTTGTAGTGCATATCTGCAATCAGTTGTAGATCGAGCTATTTAAAAAAGCAGTTGTATCGAGGTATAAAATATGAAGTCATCAAAGTCTTTGTGATTTAAGCAGATGAACTCAAACGTCTCTAAAAGGTTTGAAAAATCGTATTGGAGTGAGTTGTTTATCAATGACTTGCTGCTATATACCCTGACACATTTAGGACTACTTCATACAAAAGAAGGGTGCATCATGTCTAATTCTTCCGCTTTGCCTGGACATTCTCTCTTGCCATCACAGATTGAGTCTGTTACCCGACAGCGACTTCAACAGAGTATAGTTGATGATTGGCCAAATGTGTCACTCGCTATGCTTTTGTCGCCAACGTTGCAATTAAAGGGTACTTTGGAATTCATATTACCCAATCAGAACGACAAGGGCAGTTGGGCAGTTGCAGTGCATATTGCATTGTCCTGAATTTAGCTGCAATAAGAAATTTCCTTTAAGATATTAAGCGTGTTCTAGCGCCAAGACTTTAGAATGCGATGTATAACTTTTAGAGTATTGGCTGAAAATGTAGGAATCTGTTGGAGAATCCTTAGGGCTTAACAGCTTTTGAGCAGTAATCAACGAGTTTTAATAAGTATTTTAGACCCTGAAAAAGTACTTTCTGCCTAAAGTACTTTTGTGCTAAAGGACTTTAAAACTTACATACCAACAGAGCTTTTAAACGAACAAAGCACCTACTAGGGATAAGTTGCGTGTTGCGTTTAAGGGATTTCCAACAAATAAATTATCCAATCTTGTATGGGGTGGGCATCCTTGTCCGCCAAGTTTCTAAGACGGGCGCTTAATGCCACTTGTGACAAGAAAAAGTTGGATATTTTTTAATTTGGAATTCCTTACAGCGCTTCTCAATTGCATAAACTACAAACCACATGGTAAAGGCACAGCAAGGCTAAGTGCCCCTACAAGCCAACCTGTGTTCTACCCAATTGAAAACTGCTGTAAGAGCAAAACATGATCAGGAGTAATTTTTCTAGAACTTACGCACTTTGCAAACATCTTGTCGTTTCCATGCGCCAAGCAGCACTGTTGCGTAGTTGTGAGACGTCCAGTTTGTGAGCGGTTTGCTGGCAAAAAAACTATTTCCATCCCTCAAGTGCATAAGTAGATTTTGGTCACACCTATGAAGAATATAGGGGAAATCTCACCAAACTTAACTGGCTTTCAGTTTTTCAAGTAAATCTAATACACAAAACTAGATGTATGTCAATGCATCAATCCTATTTAGGTAGTTGTGAGACGTCCAGTTTGTGAGCGGTTTGCTGGCAAAAAAACTATTTCTATCCCTCAAGTGCATAAGTAGATTTTGCTTACACTTATGAAGAATATAGGGGAAATCTCAGCAAAGTTAACTAACCTTCACTTTTTCAGGTAGGTCTAAGACACAGAATCAAATCTATATCGATGCATAAATCCTATTTACTTTGCATTTTGCTATGAACATACATTATAGAGTTGACAAACCCCCCTAGTTTTGCATTAACATACATACATCAAATACCAAGTTAGTAAACTACAGAGATACCCCAGCAGCACTGTTGCGCACCCTTCCCGATCCCTTGGTTCGGATTGGGGAGAGCTGTACTCCTATTTAGATGTAAAGCGCTGTATGTATCTTAGAGTAATGTAGCCGCCGCAAAATGTGCAAAATCTGAGGTGTTTAACGCGGCTACTTAAGGCAGCAAACTTTGGTGAACTACGGCCTATTCAGCTTTGCTAACTTTGAAGCTTCTTGATAATGACATCGAATCTGTCAATGATATGTCAGATGTTAATGAGATTTATAGCGATCGCCTAACTTGCTCTGGCATCTGTGCAATCGCCATCTGTGACCATTAATATGTTGAACCACTCGCGACCACCGCCGCTGCGTTCAATTGCCTTTCTTGCGGATGCCCTATAGCAACACAAGTATGGCTAATTGTCAACCTATGTGCATCTACTTTACCAATTATGAGTGCTACAGATCATCGTAATTACAGGAACACGACTGAAAAGTTAGAACGAGACACCCTTGTTTCATTCACGCCAAATCATTCCAAGCACCGAAAGTATTCATCTGACTCTTCGATTTTTTCTCCATCTAAGTCAACTGGAATCTGCTCGCCTCCTGCGGATGTCCATTCAAATCGCCCGTTGGATATCCTGCTTTGCCAGCAATGCACACCAGTCTTGGTAGCCGAGACACTGGTCAAGATGTTGGAGGATATGGGAGTGCAATATGCGTTTGGTGTCTGCGAAGGTGCAATTGCACTTCTGCGGCAGGCACTGAAACACGGTTTCATACGCGTACTGCACTTTCATCATAAAGCTAGAGCAGCTTTTGCAGCTTGTCAGGGGTATTTTGCGACTGGTCGGCTTGTGGTGGTGCTTACCACAACAATTCCGGAGAGCGCGATCGCCTTAACCGGGAAACCATCGCCTACACAATCGCCAATGCAGATGTTTTTACATTGGGGATCGCTATTCAATTATGTTAGCACTCAACAAGTGCAACGAGCAACTCCGGTGAGATTTCTCTCTAGCTCGCCCTCGGTCTAGCATAGCTGGATGGCTTCGTAGTTCATCTGAGTAACCCCACTGGTATATGGGCAAGTTGAAGCAAGAAGAATTTTTCCACGAGTGACTTTCTCTCATTCTCTAGCAACCACAAGCGAGGAAACGAACCATGCGTAATGACTTTTTAATTGATACTCAATCAGCGGGTTTTGTGGCTGACGAAGTAGTGGTAAAGGCTGGCAAGCGCAATTGGGTATATCAACCTACAGTTGCAGAGACCGGGGATCGCTTCGCCCCAAAGAAGATAGATGCAGACAGCGTAGCTAAAACCCGAAAGCTTTTAGATGGGGCTGTAGCATATGCGTGGAAGACTGTGAAGTCCAAGCGCAAACCACCTGCCTTAACCCGTACGCGTTGGGTATGGCGACTTGCAGGTTCTTACCATCTGTGCCACCCTACAAAGGCACTGATGGAGGAAGCGCTCTCACGCTTTGCTGCAACAGGTCGCGAGAGTTTGGCGCAGTGGGCTGCAGAGAAAGCCACAGAGGAAGCCGGTCACGACCGTCTCGCGCTGCTTGATATCCAGTCGATGGGATATGACGCTGAGGCTGTCGTAAAAGCGCTCTTCCCTCCTGCTGCAAAGACTTTGGTGGATTATTTCACCCAAAGTGTGTACGCGACCGATCCGATTGGTTGTGTTGGCTATTGCTATACGAGCGAACGCCTAGCAATATGCAGAGGAGAGGACTACATCCAGAAGGTAAAGGCTCAGCTACCACCAGACACTGCTGATGCCACCCGTTGCCTGCGCGTACACAGTGGTGTGGGTGCTGATATGAAGCATGTGGAGGAAACGATTGCAATGGTTGCGGGGCTTGCTCTCCAGGAGCGTACCCGCGTCGCCGCTGCCTGTTACGAAACTGCACTGCTGTGCTT
Organism: Scytonema sp. HK-05; assembly: GCF_002368235.1. GTDB lineage: Bacteria > Cyanobacteriota > Cyanobacteriia > Cyanobacteriales > Nostocaceae > Kalymmatonema. The sequence continues at coordinate 118,071 of NZ_AP018195.1, forward strand.
CAGCCCACCTAAGGAAAACTACATATCAGAGGAGGAACTTGAGTATGTATTGAAACCACTAGAGCATACAAAGAACCACAACTGAAACCCTAATATCAACTGCTCACGTATTTACCGCAAAAGCAAAGACAACTTTTCTCAGATACCCTTAACAGTACTACTTGAAACAACGACAAGGAGAAGAAAATGCCACAATCTTTAAATTATTACTACTCTATTAGCAGCCTGATTGAAAGCAACTTTGAAATTTTGAATGACATGGAGTTTGAGTTGGAAAGCATCATGGTCAAGGAATTGGTGCAAGGATTGCCAAACGACCTCGACAACCATGTTGTATAGATTCCGCTTATCTGTCCGTTGAATGGATCAGGCTTGATTTAACAGTCAATATTCCTGAATGTCTAATATCAAACTCGATTCATTACTTAGTACAACTTTGCAGAAAAACGTAAAAAGCAAAAACAACTTTTTTCAGACACCCTTAACAGTACTACTTGAAACAACGACAAGGAGAAGAAAATGCCACAATCTTTAAATTATTACTACTCTATTAGCAGCCTCATCGAAAGTAACTTTGAAATTTTGAATGACATGGAGTTTGAGTTGGAAGGCATTATGGTCAAGGAATTGGTGCAAGGATTGCCGAACGACCTCGACAACCATGTTGTATAGATTCCGCTTATCTGTCCGTTGAATGGATCAGGCTTGATTTAACAGTCAATATTCCTGAATGTCTAATATCAAGCTCGATTCATTACTGAGTACAACTTTGCAGAAAAACGTAAAAAGCAAAGACAACTTTTCTCAGACACCCTTAACAGTACTACTTGAAACAACGACAAGGAGAAGAAAATGCCACAATCTTTAAATCATTACTACTCTATTACCAGCCTGATTGAGAGCAACTTTGAAATTTTGAATGACATGGAGTTTGAGTTGGAAAGCATCATGATCAAGGAATTCGCGCAAGGATTGCCAAACGACCTTGACAACCATGTTGTATAGATTCCGCTTATCTATCTCTTTAATGGATCAGGCTTGATTTAACAGTCAATATTCCTGAATGTCTAATATCAAGTTTGGTTAATTACTTAGTACAACTTTGCAGAAAAACGTAGCGAATTGAAATGAACTTGTAGGGCGGGCATCTTGCTTGCCCTATGCTTCAAATCACTATCAATTCGCTAAGTAGGTATTACGTCCTTTTTGAAGTTGTTTTAAACCAGTGATTCAAGGTCGTTTGGCAATCCTTGCTCAAATTCTTGAACCAAAATGCTTTTCAAATCAAGTTCGATGTCGTTTGAAATTGAGAAGCTGTTTTGGCTCAGACGGGTGGTGAAATCCTGGTTGAAAGACTGCTGTTGTTCGATTGCAATTGTTGTATTCATCATTACGTCCTTTTTGAAGTTGTTTTAATGGACTGATTCAAGGTCGTTTGGCAAACCTTGCTCAAATTCTTGAACCAAAATGCTTTCCAAATCAAGTTCGATGTCGTTTGAGACTGAAAAGCTGTTTTGGTTCAGACGGGTGCTGAAATCCTGGTTTAAAGACTGCTGTTGTTCGATGGCAATTGTTGTATTCATCATTACGTCCTTTTTGAACTTGTTTTAAACCATTGATTCAAGGTCGTTTGGCAATCCTTGCTCAAATTCTTCAACCAAGATGCTTTCCAAATCAAGTTCGATGTCATTTGAGACTGAAAAGCTGTTTTGGTTCAGACAGGTGTTGAAATCCTGGTTTAAAGACTGCTGTTGTTCGATGGCAATTGTTGTATTCATCATTACGTCCTTTTTGAAGTTGTTTTAGACGGTAAGGTCAAAAATGCCCAGAAGAATGCAACGTTATCCTAGTACACTGCGACATAAATAATCCGTCGGTAGAGACCGTACATTACTGTCTCTACAGGTATTTAAAACTGTCGAAAAATTTTCGCGTCCGCTGTACTAGTGGTTTACCAAACAAAATTTGCTTTCTTTCGTAGTAAGCGATTTATCGCTTTTTCAGGACTAAAGTCCTGACTACAAACGAGCGCATAGTTGATTTGGCGGACTACTAGTGGTCTGTCAAGAAATAATTGAGGGTTAGAAGTAGTTTGTAGTAAGCGCTTTAGCGCTAAAGCGCTTACTACGAAGCCCTCTAATTAAAATTGACAGGCTACTAGGTTTTCAGGTCATTTTGTAACCTGCTGAAAATCAGATCTCACTCTTATCTGGGTATGAGACTCTAGTGGTTTCAACACATTCTGAAGTTCTTCATCTGATATGTAGCCCTCATTGGGTGGGCTGAAGCACAACAATGCAGTTTCATAACAAGCGATCGCCACGCGGGTACGTTCGTGGGGAGCAAGATCCGCAACCATCTGAACCGTCTCCTTCACATGTTCCACATCGCTGCCAACGCCACTGTGTACACGCAAGCAGCGGGTGGCTTGGGTACCCGGTGGGAGCTTTGTCTCTACCGACTGGATATACTTCTCTCCAATACGCAGTGCTAGACGTTCTATTGTATAAGAATAGCCAACACAATTAATTGGATCGGTCGCTTGGGCGCTCCGAGTGAAGTAATCGATTAAAGCTACTGCGGCAGGGGGAACGAGCGCTTCCACCACAGCAAGAGCTTTATAGCCCATCGACTCGATATCAAGCAGGGCGAGCTGGTCGTGATTCCGTTCTTCTCTGGCTTTTTGTGCAGCCCACTGCGCCAAACTTTTGCGACCAGATGCAGCAAAACGCTCTCGCGCTTGCTCCATGAGTCGTGAGGTAGGGTGACACAGATGGTAGGAACTTGCAAGCCGCCATACCCAGCGCCAGCGATTCAAAGTAGGCACTTTGCCCTTTGACGATACAGAGGTTTTAGCAAATGCTATAAATCCATCTAAGAGCTTCTGGGTTGTAGCTACACTGCCTGTGCCAACCATTGGTTGGGCAAAGCGATTATCACTTTGGGCAGGATCGAGTTGATGTAACCAAGCGCGTTCAGCAGTAGCTACCACAACTTTGTCAGATGCAATTTGCACCCATTCAATATCAACCATAGAAGTTACCACGCGATGTGTAACAACATTGAATTGGAAATGTCTAGTTCGCACTTGCTGCCCTAATGGCGCAAGCAAAACTTCTAGTCAAAGAGGCTTAAATTTCTGCTTAACCGAAAAATCTTCCCTAGATAAATTTATTGTTATGTGGTATTGCTCTACCAGTAAGATATTACAATCGGGTATGCTTACTTATATTCTTTAATTAAAAAAAATTAATATTTAGGCTGGCATCTTGCACCAATCCCAATAACCGCCATAGGTTAGAAACCTATGGCTAATAGCTAAAGTCTTCGCGCATAAGACTAAATATTTACTGAGTAAGTTTCAGTCCCTTTTAGCGCAATACAATTTGGATAAGACCAAAACCGTGATCAGGATGACAATGTAAAGACGCGCCATGGCGCGTCTCTACAATTCTGTCACTTCGGCTAAAAGCCTGTGAAAAATTTTTCCGGGTGGTCGTGTATGAAATGAAATAGCCCTGTAGTTTCATCACTGTGGTCTATTTATCTGAAAATTACTGGAATTATGGATCTTGTCAACAATGCTCAATTTAGAAGTTATCGAATCTAATACTCAATATATCGAAACATGGAAATACTTTGTTAGTCAATGTCCAAGAGGTGAAAACTTTGACATTGACGGATTAGCTATCATTTGGAGCAATATAGCAACCATATTCCTTAATGTAGTCTTTGTATCCAAACCTGTTCAAGATGAAGCTGATTTGGAAGCCAAAATAAAACTGGCTTACGATTATGCTGGCAAATATAATCAGCCTTGGTCAATAGTTATATGTGAAAATTTTCTGCCTGAGTCAATTCGTCCTCATGCTCCAGAAATCATGTCTCGACATGAACTTGTACCACTTCTTAAGATAACTGGAATGGCGGCGGATAACATCCTTCCTCCAGTAAGACCAATTCCTAGTTTAGATTGTATTCGTGTTGAAAACTTAGAAACCAGAAGAGCAGTAGCTGATATTAATGCTATCAGTTATGAAAAACCTCCTCAGTTGTTCCGTGAAATGTTAGAAATTGAAGAGTTCTGGGGGACAACAGTATTTGGCTCTGTAGGATATGTCAAAGATAGGGCTGTTTCTACTGCTGTGACATTGTTGATTAATAGTAAGTCATATGTAGCGCTTGTGGCAACATTACCTGAATTCCGTAAACAGGGTTACGCTGAAGCAGTACTGCGACATTCTTTAGCACAGGCACAACAGCATAGCGGTATCTCCCGCACAGTTCTGCATGCTACACCCGCAGGGATTCATTTGTACCAGAAGATGGGTTATCAACCAGTTGCAGATTTTCAAATTTATATTCCAAGGTCATTCTTAGTCTTTTAACGCTGACTTAAGTTGACAATATCATTCGATGGGCGTTGCTGAATCTAGGGATGATTCTTGTGGGGTAGGCATCCTGCCTGCCCAGAAAATTCAAGGGACGGGCAAGATGCCCATCCCACAAGAACACAAAATTCATCCTGCAAATATGCAACGCCATTCAATCAATAGCCCCCAGCACTTTCAGCGTAGCAATAGTCGCTGTAGTTAAACCTGTAACCCCCATAATATTCATGCGCTCATAGGGTTTCTCCGCTTTCAGAGTTTTTAAGCACTCACCTGTTGTGACATCCCACAGTCTAATTGTCTCATCTTCACCACTGCTAGCCAGAGTTTTATTATCAGGACTAAAGGCAACTGACCAAATCCTGCCTGTATGTCCTTGGAAAGTCCTCAGGCACTTACCGTCCGAAACATCCCACAGCTTGACTGTGTAATCTTGACTGCAACTTGCTAACGTCCGGCTATCTGGACTAAAGGTAACTGAGTATAACCAACCTGTATTTTCTTGCAAAATTTTTAGGCATTCACCAGTGCTGACACTCCATATCCTTATTGTTCCATCAAAACTGGCACTCGCCAGTAGCTTACCATCTGGACTAAAGGTAACTGACCAAGCCCAATTTGTATGTTCCTCGAAGGTTCTGAGGCACTGCCCGGTGCTAGCATCCCACAACTTGAATGTTTGCTCCGTAGCACCACTCGCTAGCATTCTTCCACAGGGACTGAAAGCAACTGAACAGACCCCTGCACAATGTCCCTGGCAAGTTCTTAAAGTTTGACCTGTGCTAACGTCCCACAGTCTTATTGTTTGATCCTCACTGCCACTCGCTAGTATTTGACCGTCAGGGCTGAAAGCAATTGACCAAACCAAAGCACGATGCCCTTGGCAAGTTCTCAAGGCTTGACCCGTGCTGACATCCCACAATCTTACCGTTTGATCGTCACTCCCACTTGCCAGTGTTTGACCATCAGGAGTAAAGGCAACTGACCTGATTCCAGCACGATGTCCCTGGCAAATTCTCAAGGCTTGACCCGTGCTGATATCCCACGACGTCACCGTGTGATTATGACTGCCACTCGCTAACATCTTGCCATCAGGACTAAAGGCTACTGAGAGTACCTGGTTGGTATGTCCTTGGAAAGTTTTGAGGCATTGACCAGTGCTAACGCTCCATAGCCTCACCGTCTGGTCGTAACTGCCACTGGCTAAGATATCACCTTGTGGACTGAAGGCAACTGAAAATACCCAACTGGAATATCCCTGGAAAGTTTTGAGGCATTGACCGATACTAACGTTCCATAGCCTTACCGTTTGGTCGTAACTGCCACTGGCTAAGATATCACCTTGTGGACTGAAGGCGACTGAAAATACCCAATTGGAATGTCCTTGTAAAGTTTTGTAGCATTCACCAGTACTGACATCCCATAACTTCACTGTGTGGTCTTCACTGCCGCTTGCCACGGTTCGACCGTTAGGACTAAAGGTGACTGACCGTATTCCATCACTATGTCCCTGGAAAATTCTTTTGCATTCACCAGTGCTAACATCCCATAACCTGAGAGTGTCGTCACTACTGCCACTGGCTAGGGTTTGACCATCAGGACTAAAGCTAACTGAGAGTACCCAATTTGTATGTCCCTGGAAAATTCTTTTGCATTCACCAGTGTGAACACTCCATAGCCTAATCGTCTGGTCAAGACTGCCACTGACTAACGTGTTACCATCCGGACTAAAGGCAACTGACCAAACTTCGTTCTCATGTCCTTGCAAGGTTTTAAGGCATTCTCCCGTACCGACATCCCACAGCTTCACAGTGTAGTCTGTACTACTGCTAACAAGGATACTGCCATCAGAACTAAAGGCAAGCGACGTCACCCAGTTGGTATGCTCCTTACAACTGAGGACTTGTTTCCCATCCGCAACTTGATACAAGCGAATTTCACCATTAGTATGTCCCGTAGCCAAAAGTTTTCCATCAGGGCTAAAGGCGACTGATATAACACCACCGAAAGCTTCAGCAAAAACAGACTTAGCTAGATTGGCGTTTTGGAAATTTACATCGTGCAATTTCAGACACTGCAAGTCTGCTTGCCAAACAGTGAGATGAGAAAAATCATAACCGCTTAGATCTGTCTCCATATGACAAAGCAGATTAAGAATATTTCCAGCCGTATAACTTTGTTCTAACGGAGATTCCTCTCGCAACCTTACTAAAATTTTACTTAGCTGATTTTCAAGATTTCTTTTGCTTCTAAAGACAGCAAGCAGCCCATCTATAAGTGGTTTAAGGATAAGGCGAACTTGAGTCTCCTTAACATAGTCTTTCGCCGTCGCCTTCATCAAAGCATGACACCTGAACAAATCGATATTCCCAGTTTCAATCTCCTTACAAACCTGATCTATTAATCGCTGAGTCACATACTCCATAACTACAGGTTGTAGCGTGAAGGTTGCTGCGCTTTTTTCAACAAGCGATCGCCTTACCAGAGACTCCAGCGCCTCGAGTAATTTTTGTGGTGGTACTTGTGATACAATATCTTCTCGCAACTCTGATAGCGAAACTGGCTCACGATTAATTGCTAGCCAGTACATTATGTCTACTTCTAAATATGACAAGCGCGAAAACTGCTGGTCTAAAAGCTCATGAATGTCACCAAAAACAGTTGCTTCTTGTTGCAAAAATTTAGTAACATTACCATCAAAAACATCTTGAATAGCCGTAGCAACTATCTTCAAAGCTAAGGCATTGCCTGCATAGCGCTCTACCAGTTTTCTGAATTCTGACTCAGAAGCAGTGATCCCCTTTATTTTCAAGATTTCCTGCCCATCCACCGATTTCAGACCATTTAGGCAGAATGAGCGTACGCATAGCGTGTTTCCTTCTAATGACGCCACATCTTTCGGTTTTTCCCGGCTTGTAACCACCAAGCAGCTTTGGTGAGTTGATTCTCCCACCCGTTTGAGCAGATCCCCATACCCCTCATATCCCTCTCGATAAACTCCCGCTCGACTACCACCACGCAAAATCGACTCCATATTATCTAGTATCAGCAGACAGCGTGAGGCTCGCAGATAATCAATCAGCAGCGACACTCTGTCCCCGACGCTTTCTGGTAATGAAGCTTCTGTTTCCTGCTCATCAGACAAAAACTGGAGCAAGTTACCCAGGATAGCTTTAACGGGAGGAGCTTCTCGTAGCGATCGCCATATAATATACTCAAAATTCCCCTTAATCTCTTCTGCAAGTTTTACAGACAGAGCAGATTTACCAATCCCCCCCATTCCCAACACTGCCACTAATCTACAGCGCTCATCAACAAGCAAATGCTCTAAACTGGCGATTTCTTCTGTGCGTCCATAAAAAACTGACACATTAGCCGCTTCTCCCCAATCTAGGCGCTGAGATTGGGTTGAGTTCGTATAGTCATCTTTCTCGAGTTCTAAATTAAAAGCTTGGAAAAAAAGCTCAAGTGTTCGTTTGTCAACCCCGTCTTCGCGAGACAGTACCTTGGCGATCGTAGCAGTATTGATTCCAATGCGTTCCCCTAAATCTTCAAGGGTGTACCTGTTTCCATAATTTTCATTTAATTCAGCCGCCAGTTTAGCAGACTGAAGTTTTTGCAATCCTACCGGAGTAAGAATAATACCGCGTTTACGCTTGTTCTTTGAGAGTTTCATTATAAACACCAGCTTTCAAGCAGTAACATAATTAGAGTGGAGCTACCAATGCCTCAGGTGCTATGAAGGGGACTATTTTAGAACTGTAACTACAACTTGCTACTTAATCTTTACCAAACTGGCGGAGCAACACCTAAAAAGGTATATGTGATACATCAAATATTACCATAAAAAGTTCCTAAAGACGCAAGTCCCTTAAACTTTAGAAATTATTAATAAATCGGAACTCCATAAAATTTTTAACAGTTATCAGTTATCAAGTCTCCGCACGCTTTAGTTATCAGTTTCATCATTTGCGTAACTTAAAGATCCACCTATTGCACCGAAAGCTTTGGTAGCAAGCCCCAGCCCCCTTTGCGTTTGAGGCAAGGGGGAGCAAATTATCCCTTCTCAGTAATAAAAGCTGCTCCTGGAACCAAACCTTTTAGGGGAGGGTTAAAAAGAGGTAGGAGAGAGGTCAGTTACGTTTGTTCGCCAAAAGTATCACTATATCGGCGAACACGTTAATACCATTTCTCTATGAAGTTGAGCTTAATTCAACTGAACTGTAGTCCCCCCAATGCCTTAAGGGGACGCGCCCAAGCGGGGGCAATTATTAAGCGCAAGCGTACAGGCAGAGGGGACTGAGATCTCCGTAAGGGCGGGTTCAAATTCCCCACCATACGCCTTACAGATGGTACTGCGGCTGGTACTGATTTAATGACCAAGGACTTACACATTGACAAAATTACCTCAATATAATATAAACGGAACTCGTAAATACTGCTTGTAGGTGCGTTCACTCAATTCCACAGTTAAGGCTTTTAAGTTTTTTCTCTCTTCGTAATAGATGTAAGTAAAATCAACTTATGCACTTGTAGGATACAGCAACCCCAAATACTGTGTAGCTATTCCCCGGCTATCGTGGTGCGGGGCTTTGTCCCCCTCCCAACACTACTAGCAATATTAGGTGCGGTACGAGTGTTGTTTGTGAAACAGGGGGGCGGTCTATTCTCCTTCCATACCGTGGAAGTTATGGGTTGCCATCGTTGCCTTCTTGTGATATTGCAGTCCTAAATGATTCGTGAACAAACAAGATCCCCGACTTCGTAAAAGTTGTCGGGGATCTGAAGTAGGTCAATTTTCAGAGATGATGCTAGATCCGCGTATTATACCGCCTTTAGAATTTAGTCCGCGCAGGCGGACTTTGTTTGTGTGCCCGTAAACTCCGCGATTACGAACATCGCCATGGCTTAAGAGGGGTTATAAAAACGGATTTGGTATGAAATAGGATTGCTATATTAGCCAAACCAGTTAGAAGGAGCGAAACCTGGATCAACGACTCCTGGAATTCGGTGAGTGATCTGTTCTTCTTTTTTATGAAAAATTTTTTCAATACCTTTATGAATCAAAATTTTGATACACAATGTTTCTTCTGTAAGCAAATGTAAGGACTTGAAAGAAGGCTGTTGTTCTTCATCAACTGCTACATAACGATTGGAAACTCGACTCAAAACATAAGCAATTAGTTCTTGACGTAAATCAGGAATTGAGAAAAGCTGTCGATAGGGATGATAAGGATAAGTTTCTAGAACATCCTCAATTTCTTCAACAACTGCTGAGAGTGTCAGATTAATAATTTTCTTAGTCATAGTTTTAGTCTCTAGGTTTGATCTGTTGTCTGCTGGTAATTTTTGTTTAAAGTGGGGCAAGGGCGTAGCATGCCCTTGCCTCCAACCGCACTCTGTGCAGTTGCCCTGTCCTTCTGGGATAGGGGGCAGGTTTTTTCTAGAAACCTGCCGAGGCTATACGACAATACAGTTGAGTTAATCATGTTCAATCCTCGAAGATTCCCCAACCCCCCTTTCTAAGGAGGGCTTTATTCCCCCCCCCTTCCAAGCAGGACTAGGGGAGATCAACTCTTATCACCAAGCGGGGCTATACGGGCGATCGCGTTAAATCAGTGAACAGTGACGCTTTCTCGGGCTAATGGGGGATTTAACAGTGAACAGTAAACAGTTATCAGTTAAATACGAGTGGTCGCGCGTCCCCCACCAAGAGCACCAGAGAGGGTTGGTGGCGGTGAGCGCATCCCCCAAAGCGCCCGCCTGACCGACTCAGGATTCAGGACTGATTTAAACCCGCCACCAACGCTTATGCCTACGGCACGTCTCTTGACGAACGGTGCTCTTGGTGTGGTGTTTCCCCGAACGATAAAACTGATACTGCGGGTATTTGGTAACTGATAACTGGTAACTGTTAAAAGTGAATGTCTAACTATCGCACCCCCAAATCTAGGCGGTAGATTCCTCCTGAACCATCTTCCGTTTCCATACCACCAGTCACGAAGAGATAATCCTGATTTAGACCGCCAAAAACACAGTTGCTGGTAGTGAGGTTGCCACTTGAATATTGACCGATCAGATGACCATTAGAATTGAGAACTTGCACTTGACGCATACCATAATGAGCCACGTAGAGGTTCCCTTTCGAGTCCTGGCATATCCCGTCAGGCTTATTGTCGATTTGCTCTCCCTGTTTGATAGGGAGTTCAGCAAACACTTTTTGTAGTCCGACTTTTCCTGGTGACAATACGTCATAGGCTAAAATCCGGTTTTTATGACTCTCGCTAACAAAGAGGCGCTTACCATCCCGGCTGAGGAGGATGCCATTGGCAAAAGCTAATCTGTTAATCACTCGGGTAATTTTCTGTTCAGGAGACACGTAGTAAACCGCGCCGGTTGGAGTCTGGGGGTTGGAATCACCGGAGTCAGTAAAGTAAAAACCTCCTTGCTCATCAATCGTGATGTCATTGGGATACTCTAGAGGCTTGCCGTTAAATTCGTTTACAACCACCTTTAAGAGTTTACCATTGGCATCTAGTTGCATAACAGAGTTTTTGGCAGCAATGATATGAGTACCATCCGGCATAATCTTATGTCCGTTAGCACCTTCGACTTTAGCCCAAACTCGAGGGGAGGTGATGGGAGGTAAAACCGTAATAGTTCCGGCTTTGGTTTCGGAAAAGTAAAGGTTACCCTCACGGTCAATGACAACTCCTTCAGAGTATTTTGGGCTTTTGAAAATCTGTATCGGTTTAACAAGATATGCTGACGGCTGCGGCGTTGTTTTAAATAAGTTAGGTGGTGTAGACGCAGTTACGGGAACGCTTTCTGCGCGGGATAGGGTCGATGTAGCGTCTAGTTTAACCGAGTTGCAAGAAACCAACAACAATAGAATGGCATAGTTCAAGATGCTTAAAGTGATTTTTCCAACAACAGGAAAATCTCTGTGTGTGATAGTTTGTCCCATAATATGGTAGTTTTAACAATCACAGTTTTTGTAACTTTAATACAAGTAAGTGGGCGCAGATAAACATAACTATGTTGATTGTCATCAATCATTTGTCCAAGGTTCTTCGCTCTTTATAAATGACACTTGACAAATGACTAATAAGGACTCTCACCAGTTAACTTTATTTATACCGACTTACTTAATACTACTGATGAAAGCCGTTAGTTGTTAATTGATACCGAAAGATTGAGGTGAGAGCCACTCAATTTCCCCAATGGAGAAATCGCAAAGAGTGACCCACCACCAGCAAACAATAACGCTGTAATCAGCAAACGAGTACCTTTATCAGGTATAAAAGCCTTCATTGACAAACCCTTACCAAAATTGAAGATAACTGCATTGAGTACTACAAAGAGATTACATGCAGTTCCAAGAAATTTTGCACCATATTCAGACCAGTGCAATCTACCGTACCTACTAAGAATTTGTTTTACTCCTTGAACCATTTTTGTTCTCCAAAATGAATCAATTTTTTTCCAAACTAATAGTTGTAACAGAAGCGGATAATGAGTTATGGCTTTCTAAATTCAGCAACGGCATTTCTTGCCAACAGGTTCGACAGAACCAGTACACACGGTTATTACGAATATGTTGCAACAGCCGATGGGAGCAACAAGGACAACTTTTCACCTGAACGGCTGGTTTAAAGCTAACCGTTGGCTGCTGACTGCGTCGAACTTTAATCGACGACTCACTCCAAGTGGTTCGTACCCAATGCATTGGCAAACCCTTCCTGTTCCATAAATTACAAGTAGGTCATACAAATAAACGTTGGTTTCTCAAAACTGCTAATAGCTCATGGTGATACAACAATTAGCAATTAGCGACTATATGCTTCTCAGTAAAAATATGCTTTGTAGGAGGAAAGAAGAGGGGAGAGGAAATTAAGGAATAAGAAAAAGGTGAAAAGTTAACTTTTCACCTTTGCCCTTAATTGTGGTAATGGCATTAAAGAAGAAAAAAGTTATGAATAATATTATTTATCTTCAAACGTATCTTCACCAGTTAAGATATGCACGTTAAAGCTGAACTTAGTGCTGGCAACTGGCATGCTATCAAATCTACTTATGCTCTCAATAAACAGCGGAAATGGTTTAAGTTGTTTGTTAACCTAAGCATTTTCTCGAGTTAAAACTTTTCAGGGATGAAAAACTAAAAAACGAGAAGCGTTCCATTCTTGATAAGACTGCAGTGAAAAGAGCAATGACAAGGATATCTGCACCTTTACTTATGATGGAAACTTAGATCAAGTTCGTTATCAAAGTTTTTAGTCTTACCACACAAGCACAGTTCACTTAGCGGCTTTGTGTGTTCCCAAACAATTTTTGCAATAGAATAGCAAAACTCATGTAAGAGGTGGAGAAAAATTATGAAACAGGCCGATCCTGTGATACTCGTTCAAGATGGAAAGGCAATTGCATACAAAAATACGGTTTTAGATGATAAAAAACTTTAAGATAGTTTTTAAAGCGTCAATCCGAAGTTTGGAGATTTTTGTACCCGCGTAGCAGGCGAAGCACGGGGTCTTCCATTAATTGACCAAATGTTGTGTGCGCTCGCATGAATTGATGGTTACGAGGTATCCAGAATTTCATAACCTGCAACTTAGGTTAATAAGATTTTGCTTAACATAAGGATCTTACCTGGTCAAAAATTTTTTGAAGGTGAAAACTATATTTAAACCTAATTCAATATTGAAAATGTTTGAAGGTGAATAGGTTATAAATGTTTATGCTAGCTGGATGGACATCAATAAACCGAATAAAAAACCTAACCGAGTTATTCTGGGGAAGGACAGCGTTATTCCAAACAGCAATAACCAGAATTCCCTGACCGCTGGAAGTACTAACCCAATTTTTGTGAATAGGAGAACTCATGATGACAAACATGAAAGCAGCACGTATTCATTCTTATGGTGCTCCGGAAGTTCTTGCTTATGAAGACGCTCCACGTCCTGAACCAGGTGAGGGCGAAGTGCTGATCCGCGTGCAAGCCGCTGGAGTCAACCCCATCGATTGGAAAATACGTTCTGGGCAGATGAAAGATATGATCGCGCACAAACTGCCTTTGATTCTTGGTTGGGATGTCGCAGGTGTACTAGAGGCGGTCGGTCCGGGTGTCACTAACCTCAAGACTGGCTCACCTGTGTATGGCAGCTTAAACATGACTCGAAATGGAGCCTACGCAGAGTATGTACTTGCAGGTGTGTCGGATGTGGCGCTCAAACCAACAACACTCAAACCAATCCAGGCAGCTGCAGTGCCGGTAGTAGCGCTGACGGCTTGGCAGGCACTATTTGAGATAGCTAAACTTTCGGCAGGGCAAAGGGTGCTGATACATGGGGCGGCTGGCGGTGTGGGGTCGCTAGCGGTGCAGTTTGCACGCTGGAAAGGGGCGCAGGTGATTGCAACAGCCTCTGCTCAAAATCACGCTCGCCTGCGGGAACTGGGCGCTAATGAGATCCTGGATTACAAAGCAGTCCGATTTGAGGATACTGTTGAGAACGTGGACGTCATACTTGACACAATAGGCGGAGATACGCAAGAGCGGTCTTGGGGAGTCCTGAAAAAAGGTGGTATCCTTGTTTCCACAGTCAGTCCACCGTCTGCAGAAACCGCCGCCGCGTATGGTGTTCGGGGAGAACTGGTCTTCGTGCAGCCCAACGCTAAACAACTTACTGAGATTGCTCAGCTGATTGACGCGGGACTCCTTAGGCTAAATATTGAGACGGTTTTGCCACTTGCGGACGCGGACAAAGCCCACGAATTGGGTCAGAGGGGTCAAACAAGGGGTAAGATTGTCCTGCAAGTAGTGGATTAACTCAAATCTTATACCTCTTATAGGAGGAACGGGCATGTTGCGCGTCCCACAAGTAGTTGATCAATTTATAGGGTGTGGGGGTGTAAATACCTGATTCCCCCTATACCTAAACCACTTACTCCCTTACCGCCAGAAGAATACCTATTTTTTAACCGCACGAGGCAAGAGAGGACACAGAGAGAGGAGTAAATCACTATAGGTAATCTTAGACTGGGAAGGGAGTAGTACAGCATTTCATTAATTCGTAACGTTTTTAAACGCAGAGGGGCGCGCTCGGTAAACGCAAAGGTACACAGAGTCTTCGTTCAAGTTTTCGCGCGTGAACTTATGGAATCATGTACTTAGTCAACATAGTTATTCCTCCAGGGCAAACACGCGTAATTTCTGAAATACTTACAGGCGAATGGCACTAAGATATAGCAGAATTCAGGAGTCAGAAGTCAGAAGTAAAAAAGGCTTAGTGTCTCGGCTTTGAGACAACAGGGTTGTACTTCATTTACTTGCAATGTGCTGTATTTATTTTTTTGTCAAGGTCTATTTAAACTCACATCTTGCACCTGGAAAAATTGATGTTAAAACCACAACTACGTGCAAGAGGAATCAATCGCTCAATATCAAGTAACATATGAGACACGACTATTTGAGGAAAAATAGATTCAAGGGCAGTTTGTGTAGCCTTACCCCAATCAGGTGGCAATGGGAAGTGAATTTCCAAATAAGTCCAATGAGCTATGAGGTAAGCAGTAAGAGAAAGAATAAACCAACGATACATCCCAAGTAGAGTACCCTGACCAAAACGGTGTAAACCAAAACGATGTTTGGCGGTTTTAAACCATCCCTCAATCTGCCATCTGCGCTTACCCCACCACTTAAGAGTAGAAGCTTTAATAGGTCTAGTGGACAAAACAAAACGCAATTCTTCGCTTTCCTTTGTCGCGCTTGAGGTAATACCAAGACACAGTAACAGGAAACTTTAAACCGACTAAACGTACTTGCTGTCCCTGTTTGTGTAAACGTCCTAAAATTCTTGTATAAACTAGTTTACGGTTAATCGCCAGACCTGTAATAGCATGATATTTAAGCTTGCGTATACCGTGGAGAAATTCCACACTACCAAAAGCTGTATCAGCCAAAATGACTACCTGAAAGTGTTTAGTTAGTAATTTTGGTAAACGTTTGACTAATTTCAACCCTAACTGTGCGGACGTGTTGGAGTACCTTTACCTCTCCATACTCGGAAGCTCCAAGGAATTCGCCATCTTCCGATTACCAAGTATAATACCACCAGATGTAATCCCCTCTTACCGTTATAAACGGAGATTAAATTCTCAAACTCTTTGAATTTTCCACGTTTTTCAAGAGTTGTCAGGTCAACAATTACCTGTAAAAATGGTCTACGTCCTTGACCAGATTCAGATAAAGTCTTTAAAACAGTCTCCAATACTTGGTTGCGAACAATACGAATGATTTCCCGTGTTGACCAAGGGTTGATATTTAAAAATCGGCAAGCGTGCACTTGGAGATTTAGTTTTAGAGTGTTGGGGTAAAGGATGTCCTTGTCCCTCCAAGAATAATCCTAGCATTGCTTCTAGGTTATCTTTTTGGTATTGCGTGGGCATCAACTCCGATAAGTTATAAACTAGCTCTTGGGCGTGGGCAAGCATTGTTCTTGCTTTAAAAGATTTCGATATTTCACGCCCTTTCTCTCATGTTTTGGGGTACAGGAGCAAATCAAAACTCGAAGTTAAAGAACAGAAATTCCGGCAACAATAATGATAATCGTTTTTTGGGGAGGAGAGGGCGAGCGACGCTCGCCCTCTCCTCCAGCCTCCGCATGATTATCATTATGATTAAACCTGATTCCTTTGCAATTAACAAGCAACTTTCTAAGTACTATCACGTTTTTAAAGTAATAAATATGTTTACTGCTTACTTAAGACATTCCTTCTTTTAGTCTTAGATTTATGTGCTGTAAGTAAGCTTGTTTGCGGTTTACTCGTATAGGTGCAAGATGTGAGTAAATGCGTTTGCCCTGGAGATGCTCCCATCCTTTGGGGCATTTTTTAGGTTTATGCCAAATTACTAACTTGTCCCAATCACCAACAATTCTGCCATTTCACATAAAGCTTTTTCGGTATTGATGCTTACGGAATAACGTGTTGCAGCCAAGATTTTTAATAGAAACCAAATCGGCATAAGCGCAAAAAGCTCTATCTCCTAAAAGCACATCTCCCTAATTAAAAAACTTATATAATTTTTTGGCTAATTGGATGTCATAAGTATTAAGAACATCAATAACCAAAGCAACGGCAGAACCTATAGCTATGCTAAATAGTACACTAATTTTCGCAATTGGAAACCCACAACTAGCCTTTTGACTACACATCTATCGGATAAGCTTTCTAGTTCTCAACAATATTAGGCATCGATATGATTGACCCATCTACTACTTTAATACTGTGACCACACCATAAATTTAAAGATGTTATACCAAATCCGTTTTTATAACCCCTTTTAAGCCCTGGCGATGTTTGTAAGCGCCGAGTTTACAGGGACACAAAAAAGTCCGCCTGCGCAGACTAAATTATAAAGGAGGTATAATACGCGGATTTAGTATTACTTTTTCTTGTAATTTTTGTCCAATAGAACCAAAGAATTTCTCTAAGACTTTTTCTAGTAATCTAGACCTTGCTTGACAGTACGTACTGATATCTTTTGAAGAATTTCTACCGATTCTCCTATCAAATAACAAATTATTTTCCTTGCTGCATTGTCGCAACTTTTATCATCATCTATAACTTGAGATAGAAACACCCACAGAGTTACTATTGGGTCAAACAGCCGACGGCATTTTCGGTTTTTATCTCGTCACTAGCTTGCTAAATTACAGACTCCGGTAAAACCTTTTGAAAAAGTAATCCCAGACTTTGCGTAAACTTTTCCTTGAGGATTTTTAGACGATTCGACACATTAAAAGTATTAAGAAGAATACAGAACACAGAACTCAGTAATCAGAATATCCCCACGGATGGAATCCGGGGGTATGGCAACGCGGAAGACTTTCTTTTTTTCCACAAATCAATTCGGGGGCTTGGAACCAGTTCTCAGGAACCAGAACTCTTAATTCATGACGAGAAAACGCGTTTAACATTCTGACGAATGATTCTGACGGATGATTCTTTCTTGGTCATATTCACTTCCAAGCATCAAATTCCTATTTTACGGGCTTGGAAGCTTTTTCTACGTACAGAACAATTTTTTAGCGATCGCCTGCATGAATACCGCATCAACATTAAGGTCGCTTGTCGAATGGTACTTGTCGAATGGTACTTGTCGAATGGTGTTCTTCACGGCTTAACCCCAACGAGCGAACCATTCTGCCATTCACCCTTATTCTTCAAAGATTTCGCCTTATACCAATTGTGAAGATGCACATAAAAGACCCCCCTGTAGTCCCCCCTTGGCAAGGGGGGACGGCGTAGCCGGGAGGTAAATATATGCAGGTTCACAAACAAACGGTATTAGTGCCATTTTTATTTAAACCGTATTGACATATAACTACTTGCGACAAGCGACTGAATATTTCAACAATTTTGTTAACTTTTTCCTTAATTTAGCGATCTTCCCTACTCAAAAATTGAGAAAAAGTAAACAATTATTTAGGTTATGGTTTCAACAAGAAAGAATTGACATATGTTATTTCTGCTGATTTTAGTGCTATTGTTTGTAGTTTTTAACAAATATGGCGATGATCAATGTCCTCACTGTGGCGAAGCTTACTACATTGTCAATCAGCTTCAGCAACGCTTAAACTACCAGTTCTGCAAATATTTCCCCTTAAAGAAGTTCGTCAAGCACACGAGTTGAGTCAGAACGGTCATGTATGTCGAAAGCTGGGACTGCAGATTTAATACTTCAATTCTTGGATGAATCCAAAGCAATTAACTTAGTCAACACGTTCAAAATTGTAAAAATAACACATGGAAATCACATCAAACAACAATTCTCAAAACGGTTCGTATCATGAGTTTCTCACGCCAGACAATGCAGCAATGGTATTAATTGATCATCAAACTGGAACCATGCTGGGTGTACAAGATATTCGGCTGGATCAGTTTCGCAGCAATGTTCTTGCTCTTGCCAAAACTGCTAAGCTGCACAATCTGCCAACGGTGATTACAGTGAGCTATGCTGAAGGGCCCAATGGTCCGTTGATGCAGGAAATTGCCGATCTGTTTCCAGATGTGAAAGTCATTTACCGTCCAGGTCCGATCAATGCTTGGGATGATTCGAACTTTGTCGATGCGATCGCAGCCACAGGTCGTAAGAAGCTGATCATGGCGGGTGTTACCAGCGACATCTGTTTATACTTTCCGGCCATTTCAGCTTTGAAAGCAGGCTATGACGTGTGGTGTATCTATGATGCGTCCGGCTGTTGGGACATGATATCTGAGTTAAGTTCAATTCTGCGATTACAGCAGGCAGGTTGTTTGGTCTGCAATTGGGCAACTGTTACCGCAATGCTGCAAAAGGATTGGCGCAACTCAACAGCCCCAGGCACACTGGACATTTTCCGCGAACATTTACCTTTCTACGGGATGTTGGCAAACAACCTAGAAAAAAACAAGGAACGGTCGGTAGTAACACAAAAGTAGAGAATTCCTGGAGAACAAGAGTGCAGTTGGACATGGCTATGACCTTTATGCGGTGATGAATGCCTCTGGAACAATTAATCAACAGGCTCTGTATGCATCAATGTTCCGCATCAGTCAGCTAGAACTGAGAATTGCTAATACCAACATGGTGATTGCTGAACTATTAGCAAATTGGTCAAGCTCTTTCGCATCTGCCTTAGAATAACTGTATGCTCAGCGATTGCCTAATTTTGGCTTTATCGCTGCTCACATCAATTATTTAGTTCAACACACAGAGAAAGTTCCATCTATGCATTGAAATACATATACATAGAGGAACATTTCTAGGGATTGCTCCAACGCATCAAGATCATGGTGCACCTGCCAAACAACACATGAACTATAAGGAAAACACGGAGGACTGAAACAATGGTAGTAAATCAACAACCAAATGAACCTGTCATCTTTGACAAGAAACCAATAGTGATAGAACTGGAACCTGGCACATATCACTGGTGTAGCTCTGGACTCTCCAGCAATCAACCCTTCTGCAATGGCGCTCACAAAGGAACTGGATTCAAACCAATAGCATTTGAGATTACAGAGAAAAAGCGTGTTGCCCTTTGTGCATGCAAACATACGGGTAAGGCTCCATTTTGTGACGGTTCTCACCACAATCTGTAAACATGACTGAAAATGGATATTAAATAATGAACAACGAAAAGGAATTCCTGACGACAGATGCTGGCATTCCAGTCAGTGACAACCAAAACACATTGACCGCAGGCGCACGCGGTCCAGTGTTAATGCAAGACTTTCATCTCATTGAGAAGATGGCGCACTTCAACCGGGAACGCATCCCAGAACGAGTTGTTCACGCTAAAGGATCGGGTGCTTATGGCACGTTTACTGTCACTAATGATATCAGCCAGTATACCAAGGCGAAACTGTTTTCACAAATTGGCAAACAAACCGAGGTAATTGCACGGTTTTCTACGGTTGCAGGCGAACGGGGTGCGGCAGATGCCGAGCGGGATGTACGCGGCTTTGCAATCAAGTTCTACACTGAAGAAGGCAACTGGGATATGGTCGGGAATAACACCCCAGTCTTCTTTGTCCGTGACCCACTTAAGTTCAGCGATTTTATCCGTACCCAAAAGCGCAATCCCAAAACTAATCTTCGCAGTCCAACGGCGATGTGGGATTTCTGGTCTCTATCACCAGAGAGTTTGCATCAAGTGACGATTTTGTTTAGCGATCGCGGATTGCCCAAGAGCCATCGCTACATGAATGGCTATGGTAGCCATACCTTCAGTTTCATCAACGAAGCTCAGGAGCGGTTTTGGGTCAAGTTCCACTTCAAAACTATACAGGGGCATCGGTACCTGACCAACGAAGAGGCAGCAAAGATTGTGGGAGAGGATCGCGAAAGCGCACAGCGCGACCTATTCTACGCAATTGAGCGGGGTGAATACCCACAGTGGCGCTTTTACGTGCAGATTATGCCTGAGGCGGATGTTGATAAAACACCCTACAATCCTTTCGAT
The DNA here is from genome assembly GCF_002368235.1 of Scytonema sp. HK-05. Classification (GTDB taxonomy): domain Bacteria; phylum Cyanobacteriota; class Cyanobacteriia; order Cyanobacteriales; family Nostocaceae; genus Kalymmatonema. The sequence continues at coordinate 138,472 of NZ_AP018195.1, forward strand.
TTAACTAAAGTCTGGCCACACAAAGATTACCCATTGATTGAGGTTGGCATTCTTGAACTTAACCGCAATCCGGAAAACTATTTTGCAGAAATTGAACAAGCGGCTTTTTCTCCCTCTAATGTTGCGCCGGGAATATCATTCAGCCCAGACAAAATGCTCCAAGCGCGTATCCTGTCTTATCCAGATGCACATCGCTATCGATTGGGAGTGAATTATGAAAGCCTGCCGATCAATTACCCACATGCAAAGGAGGTGCACACTTACCACCGCGATGGCTTGATGCGCTTTGATGACAACGGTGGCGGGTCGGTCAACTATGAGCCGAACAGCTTTGGTGGTCCAGTTGAAGATCCACACTTTAAGGAACCGCCGCTTAAAATTTCCGGTGATGCTGACCGTTACGATCACCGTGCTGGCAACGACGATTATACTCAAGCTGGCAATTTATTCCGGTTACTGCCAGAAGACGAAAAGCAACGACTTTTTCACAATATTGCAGCAGCTATCCAAGATGTACCGCAGTTTATCATTGAGCGGCAGCTTGCACATTTTGTAAAGGCAGATCCAGCCTATGGAGAAGGCGTTGCCAAAGCACTTGGTCTTTTGGCTGAGATTAAAGAATTCAGCCTTAGAAAGTGAAAGTAAATGCGGTTGGTTTGAGACAGGCGTTCAGCCTTGTCTCTAAATCTTTTACGCTTGGTATTTCAGATAAATAACCCGACTTTTCACGGGATGTAAAAAAAAGAGTTTAAGCTTATGGTTGCCCTAGAAGTCCTAAAGGGTTTACGTGTGCTGGCGGTAGATGACGATGCTGATACTCTTGACTTGATAAAGGTCATTTTTGATGAGTATAATGCACAAGTCACTCTCGTAGCATCAGTCAGTGAAGCCCTTCAAGGAATTACGCGATTAAAACCGCATCTTCTAATAAGCGATATCGCTATGCCAAAAGAGGATGGTTATTCGCTGATTCGTAAAGTCAGGAACCTAACTGAAGAGGTAAGACAGATTCCAGCCATAGCTTTGACGGCACTAGCGACGGAGGAGGCACTTACTCTTGCTCTCAATGCAGGGTTCTCTACATACGTAGCAAAGCCATTTGACCCTGATGAGTTAGTTGCAGTTGCATCAAAGCTTGCTTGGATTGCGGTGCTGGATCGCCATCTTGCTTGGGGCAATGAAAAGCTATCCTTCATTAGGTACGAATCAAACAACAAAATTTGGTTTCAATATCGCTGCTGTAATTGGAACAAATTTTACAAGTTGAATGAAGCTAAAGAAGCTGGATTTATAAATCGGTAACAGTGTTATTCCTGCTTATTCTAGTGCTATTATTTATAATTTTTCACAAAAAATTCCTAGAGTAAACACTTATTATACGCATAGCTAAGTAGATAAGCACAAATAAACCCAATTATGTAAACAAACATTAATCTATTTGTATCCCGCCCACTAACCACTAACCACGCTTCGGTCATCACGCAAGGTATGTTTATTCACGCTGACCTATTTAAACACCTCCAATGTTAAAAGTTAATATTTTACTCACAACAAAGCTTTTAGGAACAGCGTTTCTAGCCTCTGTCCTTACCAGCGCCTGTACCAAAGGGAATAACCCTACAGCAACAGCAACAGCAGTTACACCACCTCCTCTTGCTACAAAGGTGCAAACAGTAGAGTCCAATCAAATCGAAAGAAGCTCTGAGTTTGTAGGAACGCTGGAAGCTCAGGAAAGAGTATCATTACAGCCGCAGGTTCAGGGTCGGATTGATAAGATTTTCGTTTCAAGTGGGAAGCGGGTTGAGCGGGGGACAGCCATTTTGTCGCTCAGTCTCGATCAAACTCAGGCGGAAGTTGCTAGCGCCGTCGCTGCCACTAAGTCAACCGTAGCTGCCCGTGCGACAGCCGCTGAGCAGCTTCAGGTAGCAGAGGCAGATCGAGCTAGTGTCGTGGCGGACGTGAAATTGCAGCAGGCACAGTTCGAGCGAACTCAGCAACTGGTGAGAGAGGGAGCGCAAGCGAGGCAGCAACTGGACATTGCCCAAAAAAACTTAGACACGGCGATCGCTAACTTTCAAGCTGCCTCGAAGCGGGTAAATGCAGCCAAAACCGCTATAAGTCAGGCAGAGGCTAATGTCCGGCAGGCTGAGGCAAATACCGCTGCTGCCCGTGTAAATCTCAATTACAAACAGTTACTTGCCCCCATTAATGGTGAGATTGGTGATTTCTTGGTTAAAGTCGGGGACTACGTCAATGTTGGTCAAACCCTGACCACCATCACCAAAAACGAATCTATTGATATGCGGATCTCCGTTCCCTCCAACTACTCATCACAACTGCGTCTGGGGTTGCCGACAGAGTTAATTGACGCGAATACTGGCAAGCGCTTGGTTATGGGGAGCGTTAACTTTATCTCAGCGCGAGTGGATACAGGCGCACAATCCATCTTGAGCAAAGCTCGTTTTCCCAACCGAGATGGGAGCTTGCGAGATGGGCAGTATGTCCGGGCAAGAATTGTATGGAACACAAGGAATGGGGTTTTGATTCCCACCATTGCTGTAACTCGTATCGGAGGGCAAAACTTTGTATTTGTAGCGCAGAAAGACACGAAGGGTGGGAAATCACGACAGGTCGTGCACCAACGACCTGTGAAGTTGGGTGACATTCAAGGAGGCAGTTATCAGGTGATTGAGGGGATTAAAGCTGGTGAGCAAATTGCCGTGTCAAACATTCTCAAATTGCGAGACGGTACTCTCATTCAACCACAGTCTTAGGAGCGAGAATTCATGGTTATCTTGTCAATTGCTGACATTTTTATCAAGCGACCGGTCCTATCCACGGTTTGCACCTTCCTGATTCTGCTAGTGGGTGGCATTTGCATCCCACTGTTACCCATCAACAACCTGCCTGATATTGCTCCGATTCAGATCCGAACATCGAGTACTTATATTGGCGCTGATGCCCAAACGGTGGAAGATACGGTGACCACGTCGATTGAGCGGCAGGTCAACGGGGTCGAGGGTATGCAATACATCAATTCGACAAGCAGTAATGACGGCTCTAGTACAATTTCAGTCTATTTTGATACGTCCACTAACAAAAACATCAATCAGGTAAACGTACAAAATAGGGTGGCGATCGCCGAACCCACCCTACCGGATGCTGTTAGACAAACTGGTGTGACCACTTTATCAAGGTCAAATAGCATCCTCCTTGTCTATGGATTCTATTCCGAAAATAACGAGTATGACAATATCTTTTTGAGCAACTACGTTGACTTGTTTGTCATAGACACCATTAAACGGATTCCCGGTGTTGGCGATGTTACTATCTCTGGCGAACGCCAGTACGCGATGCGGCTTTGGCTCGATCCCAATGCTCTTGCCAGTCGAAAATTGACTGCAACCGATGTCGCCAATGCACTTCGCTCCCAAAACATCCAGCTTGGTGCAGGGGGGATTGGTCAGTCACCTTCTTCTGAGAATCAGCCATACAATTTTACCCTGCGGGTACAGGGTAGGCTAAAAGAGGCGAAGGAGTTTGAGAACCTTGTCCTCAAGACACAGACAGATGGTACGCTAGTAAAACTTAAAGATATTGGTCGAGCAGAGTTGGGTGCGAGAGAATATACTTCATCAGCATTGGTTCAGGGTAAACCAGGCGTAGCCATGTTGATTTACCAACTTCCCGGTAGCAATGCACTAAACGTTGCCAAAACAGTCGAAGAGACGATGGCGGGATTAGAGAAAAATTTCCCGCCAGGGATGAAAGCTGTGATTAACTATGACACCACTAGGTTTGTAGAAGTCTCCATCGAAGAAGTGTTTCACACCCTCATCGAAGCGATTCTTCTAGTGGTTCTGGTCATTTTCGTCTTTTTACAGGACTGGCGCACCACCATCATTCCCGCTATTGCCGCTCCAGTTTCCCTAATTGGGGCACTAGCGTTTGCTCTGGTATTCGGATTTTCCCTCAACACCTTGACGATGTTTGGGTTGGTTCTTGCTACAGGTCTAGTAGTAGATGATGCCATCATCGTCGTTGAGGGTATCGCGACAAAAATGGAGTCGGGGATGAGTCCGCGTCAAGCTGCCAGTGAGGCAATGAACGAGCTGACCGGTGCGGTGGTCGCCACGTCCTTAGTGCTTATGGCTGTTTTTGTTCCGGTATCTTTCTTCCCCGGAGCAACGGGAATAATGTACAAGCAATTTGCTTTAATCATTATCTTTTCAATTGCCATTTCCTGCTTTAATGCCCTCAGCTTCACTCCAAGTATGTCCGCCATCCTCTTACGTCATAAGGAGGGGGAAGGAGGTGGTCCTTTCGGCTGGTTTTTCAGGCAGTTTAACCGGGTCTTTAACTGGGTCATTAAACGCTACCGGGGCATCGTCAATTTCCTGATTCGCATCCGAATAGTTATTGTGGGGCTATTTATTCTTGGATTAGTTGCCACAGGCTGGGTGTATAATTTGGTGCCATCTGGATTTGTCCCTGAAGAGGATCAAGGCATAATCGTTGGTATTGTGCAAGCCCCGGATGGAGTCCCCCTCAAATACACTGAAAAAGTCGCTGCTGACATCTACCAAACTCTGAAGCAGGTGAGCGAAATCCAAGCATCAGTCTTACTTCCGGGCTTTGGTTTGAATGGCAGTGGACCTAACCAGGGTACCTTTTTTGTTAAACTCAAGGACTGGGAAGAACGACACGGCGAAGAACACTCTGCTACAGCAATTTTAAAGCGCCTTAATCAAGAGTTTGGTAAGAATCAAGATGCTTTCATCACAGTATTTAATAATCCTGCAGTACCAGGGTTTAGTAGCACTGGCGGCTTTGAATTTCAGCTCCAGGATAGGACAGGCGGTAAACTTAGCATAGACCAGTTTCTCTCGATTGCCCAGCAAATCATTGCTAAAGCTAACCAGAACCCAGCGCTGAGCCGAGTATTTACCCAATTTACCGCCAGCGCACCTCAGCTTCAAATTGACATTGACCGTGACAGACTTGAGGCACTGAATGTCGATTTTAATCAGGCACTAAGCACGCTGGGGGCATATATGGGTGGTCAGTATGTGAATGATTTCACCTTTGGGCAACGCAATTATCGCGTATATATCCAGGCAGATGAAAAGTATCGCGATACTCCAGATGACATCAATCAAGTCTATATCCGCTCTATAGATGGTAATTTGGTACGTCTAAGTGAAGTGGCAACTGTAACACCGATTGCAGGTCCACAAAACATTGGTCATTTCAACTTATTCCGGACAATCAAAATTCAGGGGAACCCTGCACCGGGTTACAGTTCTGGACAAGCAATTCAAGCAATGCAGCAAACTTTTGAGTCAGTGGCTCAACCTGATCTCGGTTATGAGTGGACAGGACTCTCTAGAGAAGAAGTTAAGTCTGGAGGGCAAGCTGTGTTTATCTTCGGCTTGGGGCTGATAGTTGTCTTTTTGATCTTGGCAGCTCAATACGAAAACTACATTGACCCCTTAATTATCATGCTGACAGTGCCCTTGGCAATCTTAGGGGCAATGACGTTTGTTTCCTTACGGGGTTTGGTAAATGATGTTTACTGCCAAATCGCTTTGGTGATGCTGATTGGCTTAGCCAGTAAAAACGCTATTTTGATTGTGGAGTTTGCTAACCAGTCGCGAGAGCAGGGCATGACCATTGCCCAAGCAGCCATTCATGCAGCAGAACAGCGCTTTCGCCCAATTCTGATGACAGCATCTGCTGCTCTAGTCGGTTTCTGGCCCTTGGTAGTCGCGACGGGTGCAGGTTCAGCCAGTCGATGGTCTCTGGGTACCGCTGTCTTTGGCGGTTTGCTGATAGCAACTCTTTTGAGTTTCCTCCTAGTGCCCGTTCTTTATGTCGTGATTAAGAACCTGGCGGAGTTTGTGTTCAATAAGAATCGTCCCAAACCGCCAAAATCCTCCCAACCTCCTAATTCACCCGAGCCGACTCCATTTTTTGAACCTGAGGCATCTTTGAATGGTTCTGCTCAGGCACAACTAAAGTCAGATCCCACATTCCAAGATGATACTCCCTCTGCGTGAACTACCCATCACTAACCCGCAGTACTGGGTATAGTAGGGGACGAGAGCGTGGATGAGTTAAACTTTTACTGCGGTTTGGTTTCAAGCGAAAAGCATTGAGTGCTGGGACTAATTGCGTAGTCATCAACAACTGCACTTAACTGAGGTTCTAAGGCGCTTGAGCGATCGCTTTAGCATAGGATGTACTTAGTACAGAATTTCACAAGTTCGTAACGAATTAATTTCAGAAAGGCTCTGCGTTACTCTGCGCTGACTCCCTTCGGGTATGCCTACGGCACGCCTGACGGCGAACACTAGTCGCCTGGCTGTCGGGAAACCCTGCTGCATAGCGCTGGTTCACCGCGTCCCTCTGCGTTTTAAAACGCTACGAATTAATGCAAAGCTGTACTTAGCTAAAACTAGTACTCTAATTGATTAGCAACACTAAAAGAAAATCTTGACCTTAGGCGCAAGGTAGTAGTGAGTAGCGTGATGAGTCACTGCCTGCGATGACTGGACTAAACCTACCCTGGATTCCAACATGGTTCCATGATCCTTAGGTGCAACTGATATTGACAGCACCCGTCCAGTTCTGGTGTACTCAATCTTTTTATCGGCGTACGTGGAAAACTCTAAAACGACATGCCGATGACATGAATACCCTGATTGCCTGCGGTTACTCTAAGAGGTTTAACACTGATTTGCGTAGAGCTATTGTGGTTTTTGCGCTCGTCATTATTAAGCACAACTGAAAAGCTTTATAAGGAGGAATAAATCAATGTCAATGAAGGGAATAATTAAAGGTCTAAGTGAGTTTCATAAAAACTATTTCTGTTCACATCAGGAGTTGTTCGAGCGACTTTCTCACAGCCAACACCCTGAAGTACTCTTCATCACCTGTTCTGACTCTCGAATTGACCCGAATTTGCTGACTCAAACCCAGCCAGGCGAACTGTTCATTCTTCGCAATGTTGGTAATATCATTCCGCCCTATGGAGCAATCAATAGCGGTGAAGGCGCAGCTATTGAATATGCTGTTCATGCTTTGGGGGTCAAGGATATTATTATCTGCGGTCATTCCCACTGCGGGGCTATGAAAGGACTGTTGCAATTGGGCAATCTTGCTGAAGAAATGCCTTTGGTTTACGAATGGTTAAAGCATCATGCTGAAGCAACCCGTCGCCTTGTTCAGGAAAACTACAAGGACTATTCTAGTGAAGAACTTTTAAACGTCACAGTTAAGGAGAACATCCTAACACAAATACAAAATCTGGAGACTTACCCAGTAATCCGTTCCAAACTTCATTCAGGACAACTTTACCTTCACGCCTGGGTTTATGAGATTGAGACTGGAAAAGTCTTTGCATACAACGCTAGCCTAGGTCAATTTGTACCTCTTGAGGGATTGTTTCCTGTACCTAACCCTCTAGCCATTATGCACCCAAGATAATCAAACTATTGGAGTTTTAATATATGAGTATGAAACGCTCAAATTTTACTAATACACTACAAACTTGCAAAAAGTTTTTAAGCAGAGTCAAGAATTCGTTTAGAGGAAAATATCAGCTTTATACTGGTGAACAACTGCATTGGATACAAGTAGTTTTACGACTAGAAAGTTCAGTAATTTCAGTTGTGTTTCCTTGGGTACTCTTTTTTGGTATCTATGGTTTTTTAGTGTCATTCCTCTACTCTCTTGGGTTACCCATAGGATTTTCAGAGCGAAATCGTGTACTTACCAATGCTATCTTGAGTTTTAATATAGGCTTGACTTTGCTATTGGTTTTTCGGACGAATACAGCTCATGAGCGATTTTGGGAAGGTCGTAAACTGTGGGGAGCTTTAGTCAATACGGTTCGTAATTTAACTCAGGAGATTTACATAGTAGTTAAAGAGCAGTCACCAAAAGATAGACTGGAAAAAGAGGCAATCCTTCGGCTAGTGGTTGCTTTTTCTGTTGCTATGAAGTTACATCTGAGGGCAGAGCGCTTGGACGAGCAGTTAGCGTCATTGGTGTCTGAAATTCAGTATCTCAAGTTGAAAGATGCAAAACATTCTCCATTACAAATCGCGTTCTGGCTCAGGGATTACTTACAGTATCAGCATGACCGTAATTGTCTAAATATTTATCAATTAACAGCCTTACACAAATTGGTAAGCGATTTGATAGACATTTTGGGTGGCTGCGAACGCATTTTAAAAACACCATTGCCCTTAATATATTCTATTAAACTCAGGCTACTGGTGGGAATTTATTGCCTGATATTACCTCTTGAAATAGTTATTCATTTAAGTTGGTGGACTGGTTTAGTAGTAGCTTTAGTGAGCTTCACATTATTGAGCATTGAGCAAATTGGCTCTGAAATTGAAGAACCTTTCGGTCACGATCCAAATGACCTGCCCTTAAATGTGATTTGCAACACAATGCTACACAACGTTGAAGAGTTAATCACACTTGCTCCTAGCAACGCTCATGACTGGCAATTATGGGTAAGTAAGTAAATACAGTAGACCGAAAAGATTTCTAAAAGCCTTACCATCCGTTCATTGGATTGTATACAATCCGCCAGAATACCCGTATCATTTGCCTTTTGAGCAATAGTATTGTGCATGCTCTTAAGTGCGATCGCCTTTTCTTGCAATCACCAGCCTCAGAAACGTCGTCTGAAACCCTTATTCTCTCCTCAAATTTCAAAAGTTTTCGGTCTACTGACCGTATGAGAAAACGTCAATAGACCGAAAAGATTTCTAGAAGGCTTACCATTCGTTCATTTGACCGATTGTATACAATCCGCCAGAATACCCGTATCATTTGCCTTTTGAGCAATAGTATTGTAGATGCTCTCAAGGGCGATCGCCTTTTCTTGCGATCACCAGCCTCAGAAACGTCGTCTGAAACCCTTATTCTCTCCTCAAATTTCAAAAGTTTTCGGTCTACTGACCGTATGAGAAAACGTCAATAGACCGAAAAGATTTCTAGAAGGCTTACCATTCGTTCATTTGACCGATTGTATACAATCCGCCAGAATACCCGTATCATTTGCCTTTTGAGCAATAGTATTGTCGATGCTCTTAAGTGCGATCGCCTTTTCTTGCAATCACCAGCCTCAGAAACGTCGTCTGAAACCCTTATTCTCTCCTCAAATTTCAAAAGTTTTCGGTCTACTGACCGTACCATTTAGTGCCCACTATGATGAAGTTGGGCGCTTTATTGCAAATATACAGTAAAAAAGCGACTGCCCAAAGCGCCGAAATTGCGACGGTTGCCCAGATTTTTACAGGTTTAATGAAGGGGGCAATTTAGGGAAGTAATTGAGAATTAGAATCAAAATATGAGGACTAAACCCCGCGCTGCCCCTTCATGAAAGTTACTCTAAGAACCGAGTCTTTGCGACGAGCGGGTTTTTGTCCTCTTACTACGGTTCAACTTTTCAGGTCGTTGGCTGTTATTAAGCTCTCCCCACATTTGAAAACTCTCTGCCAATTTATCCTCAGGCAAAATAGTTAGCTCCGTTGGCTTGCAGCATTTAATCTGAACAGTAATTTCCTGTGCCCCTTCGTTTACTAGATCTTCAATGTAACCATCTTGAGTTAGGACAGCTTCCTGAGCATTGGTGAAAGGTCCAAAGTAATAGATACAACAGGGCTTAGTGGTGATAATTTCTACCCACCAGTCCATTTCTATCTGCTCCTTTTCAACAGTTTGTGCCAGCTTCATAAGAGTTCTCCGCAATTATCTAGATTAGACTATCTGCATTTCCTTAAGGGATGAAGTCAATGCTCAAAGCTTAGAATTTAGTTATTAACTCTCCCAGTGAAAAGAAACATTGTTTAATCAACCTGCTTAGGGATGTGGGATTAACCTTTCTTAGCAGGGTTTTATCCAACTAATTTTGACCACACCCTTCTAACTGTTTAGCTAGTGCTTGAGCTTCTACAATCAAAGGCAAGTTAGTCGTTTCACAACGTCCACGCCTGATTGAACCTGCTACTCTAAAACAGGCTTGTGTGACTTTGATTGAGCCTCTAGCCGATCTAAAGACACGGGGATTCGAGCAAATTTGGGACTAGCTTTTCACCCTTATTGGCTATCTGGCTAGACTTTTTGCCCTTTTGGGATAACCGCTTTGAGGGAGAATGAGTCTTCCCGCTTTCAGACTTGCCTACTTGGGTTTAGTTTTCATAACGCTTCCAGCCATCCACAAGGAGCGGCTCCGCCCCCAGGGCAAACGCATCTTGTCACTAAGAGGATTTCAATCTCAATAAATGGGAAAAGAATCGCATTAATACCTACTTATTGACAAAATTTTAGGCGATTGCCCGAAGGGCAGTGGGCTGAGTCCCAGAGGGACACGCTGCGCGAACGCCCAATCGCTTACAATCGTAGAAAATCAATCAAACGATAAACTCTAATGATTTTGTTAATTCACCAACCAAGATTTTTGTCAAGACTAATTTAGATGCGTTTGCCCTGTTATCGCTACGAGGCTGCTGCTGCTACCTCTGCTTGGTCTGAAATAATAGCATTCTTTGAACGTGTGTTCGCGACTTGAACAAGAAATAAGTAGCGATCGCGTCTTGCTTTGTTCCTGCTAATCAACGTCTTGTCTATCTTGTCAAAAACAAATTGACATTTTCCCCTTTTGATAATTTTCACTCAATTTCTAACGGTACAGGGCGAGCGCGGTCTGAAACTTTGATACTCGGCCACTTTGGATCAAAAGTCAGGTTTTCTAGCCCTCCGTCCTTAAGGATGACAAAGGTGTCTTCAATTTTGGCTCCTGGTAAACTTGGGTTCCAGGCAAAAGCCATGTTTTCTGCCAGAGTTTCGGTGGTGGCTGGATTGACTATGATTTCCCGAGACAGATAGCCTGTGGTTCCCCCTTGGTGATGTTGACGGATAGCTTGGGGATACCCATGCTGGTGATAAGCTTGACCAAGCGCGTCATAAACTGCGTTGAGAGGCGTGCCGGGAAGGCACAAATTCAGGGCTTCAGCTTCAATTTCGCGGACATGGTGGTGAGCAGACGCAAACTTTTGTATCTCTAGATTGGTCTGTGACGAACCAAAAAAGACAAATCGGGTGAGGTTGGCGTACAGACCATATCCCCGCGCACAAAACACAAGCATCGCGGCACGTCCGAGCGCCTCCCCTTTGGGTGTAGCATGACGGTATAGCGGCAGACGCCTCTCCCCAGCTACCAGGGTTAGGGCTGGATGTAGCCCCCTTGACCACAACGCCTGGGCACCCGCTCCGGCGAGTTGGTACTCTGTCCAGGTAGGCTCGGCGCTTGAGAGTACTTCGGTCATGGCTTCAGCAGCTAAACGCCCCACTCGTCGATAGCGCTCTAGTTCAGGAGGCATCATCACCCGCTTCTGATTCAGGAGTGATGGAGGTAATGGGCTTTGATGATCGGTAGGACGGTCACTAAGAATCTTTCCCCCAGCGGTGACCTCACGTACGAAAGATTCGCAGGCTACGCTATCAGCCCAGGGGTTAACGTGCAGTTTGTAGAAAGGATTTGCTACGTTGCTTGTACCCGGAAGTTCTTCATCCTGTAGACGCTGAGCTTCAATCTCATTAGTTAATATCCAGGCTTCTTGAGCGGTTACCAGCACTTGGGCTACCCCAGTTTCAGCAGCGAGCAGCACGGTATTTGAAGCACCAGCGGTAGCCCAGGCGAACCAGTCTGTGCCGCAGAGTTGCACAGCGCTAGCACCAGTTTCGCTCAAGGCGTTCCGAATCAGCCCCAGCTTGTAGGAAACTTCTTCATCAAATGAATTCATCATTACCTGCTCCGTTGGAGACCCTGCGCAAAAGTGTAGCTTGATTCTTGAGGGATAGTGGCTCGACCGTAAGTTTCAGTCATAGCCTTGAGGCGATCGCGAACTTCTGGCGTTAAAGCCGCAGATTGATAACGCCACTTCCAGTTACCTATACCTTTGCCAGGAAAATTCATCCGGGCAGAAGTATTCAATCCTAAAATGTCCTGTAGAGGAATAATCGCTTGATTAGCCACAGAATTATGTGCTAACCGGATCAAATCCCAGTGGATGTCTACAGAGTTAGTACAACCTAAATAGTGCAAGACTGCTTCTCTTTCTTGGTCTAAGAGTTGATTAAACCAGCCGACTGTCGTGTTATTATCATGAGTACCAGTATAAACAACACAGTTGCGGGGATAATTGAAGGGCAAAAAGGGATTTTCAGGTTTTGAGTCAAAAGCAAACTGCAAAATTTTCATGCCTGGAAATTCAAACTGGTCTCGCAAAGCCTCTACATCTGGTGTGATTTCTCCCAAATCCTCAGCTATGATTGGCAGTCTACCTAACTTCTGGTTGAGTACTTCAAAGAAAATCTCCCCAGGAGCTTGAATCCACTCACCATTGATAGCAGTTGTTTCGCCCTGCTTTACTGCCCAGTAAGCTCGGAAGCCCCGGAAATGGTCAATCCGAATCAAGTCCACGTAATCAAGCATGGTCTGAAAGCGCTGCACCCACCACTTAAAGTCCTCTTTCTGTAACCGCACCCAGTCATAGACTGGGTTACCCCACAGTTGACCAGTGGTACTGAAGTAGTCTGGCGGTGTTCCTGCCATTAGTGCAGGTTCACCCGTTTGTTCATCAAGACAAAAGTTTTTGGGATTAGCCCAGACGTCAGCGCTATCGTAAGCTACGTAGATGGCAATATCTCCTACAATTTGGATGCCGCGCTGATTAGCATAACGCTTCAGGTTTGACCACTGAGAGAAAAACTCAAACTGGAGATATTTGTAGTAAAAAATCTCATGGTTCAGCCGTTGCTGCCATTGCTCGACTGTTTCTGGTTGACGTTGGGCGAGTGCTGCTTCCCAAGTATTCCAACTTGCACCTCCATGAACCTGTTTGAGCGCCATAAACAGGGCATAGTCATTTAGCCAGTAAGCCCTATTTTTACAAAACCATTCAAATTCCTTTCGCTGAACATATGAAGCATTAGCTTTAAAGTTTTTGCTAGCTTTTTGAAGCAAAGGCATCTTCGTTTGGATGACCTGCTCAAAATCCACTGTTTCAGTGTTATAGTTTGGCAGATCCACAAGGTCTTCTTTAGCTAAGAAGCCCTTTTCCTGCAACAATTCGAGGCTAAGCAATAATGGATTTCCTGCCATCGCTGAATAAGACGCATATGGAGAATTAGTATCTCCCGTAGGTCCCAATGGCAAGATTTGCCAAAGCTGTTGTGCACTGTCTACTAGAAAATCAACAAAGCGATAGGCCTCAAACCCCAAGTCGCCAATACCAAATCGGCTCGGAAAAGAAGTGGGATGTAACAAAATACCGCTAGATCTAGAAAAGGGCATAATAAAATAAAGAGACTATGCTTAAAAAAGTGGAGAAAAAGTCTTAGACAGCTAGAGGCCGTTAAGACTTTTTTTGCATAAGCCTGAAAGAATCGATGAAACTATCCCTATATGGTTCCTTCCAGCAGCTCCAGCACATTCCCATCTGGGTCAGTGAAACAAACAATGGTAGCATTTGTTCCGGGCAATTTTTGAGGCTGAGACAAGAAAGTTACGTTTTGTGCCTTCAAATTCTCGTATACCTGATGGATGTTGCTGGTGCGAAGGCATATGCGAGCCACCCCGGTATGGTTTAGATTAGAATAAGGTTGTCCTTCTGTTTTGGGATCAAGGAACTCCACAAGGTCAATTCGAGTTGCTCTTGGATCATTTTCTAAGACTAAGTGGACTCCTCGAAGTTTGGCGCGTGGCAATCCAAATGCTTTAGCCATAGCTGTGCTGCTCATCCCTTGTTTAAAGTCAGTTACAACTCTAAAGCCAAGCATTTCGTAGAACTCCAATGAGCAGTCAAGATCAGTGCAATTTATGTTGCAGTGCAAGATTCCTTCAATCATTGTCAAAGCTGCAGCCCCAGCTTCGGCAACTTCTTGGTCTTGATCACCAGAACCGCCGCTTACGCCAACAGCGCCAACGATTACACTGTTTTGCTTGAGGGGAATGCCCCCAGCAAAAATCATGACCTTGCCATTATTAGATGCATGAATCCCAAAAAATTCTCCACCACATTGGCTGTGTTCTGCTAATTCTTTGGTCGAGATATCGAAGGCGCGTGCAGTGTAAGCCTTCTTAATAGCAATGTCAACACTGCCAATCCAGGCTTCATCCATACGCACATGAGTAATTAAGTTGCCTCCAACATCTACGACTGCTATATTCATAGGCTGACCAATTTCAATAGCCTTCTTTTCCGCAGCAGAAATTACCTTTTGTGCATCTTTGAGTGTAAGCATGACCATTAGTTATTTAAAGTTTTGTTGTTTTTTGCTATGTTTAGTAATAAAGCAGACTTAAGAGTCGATATCTGTTGTGTGCCCTACCAAGATTCTTCAAGCACAGCTGTCAGACCACCATCTACAAACAGTTGAGTGCCAGTGATGAAAGAAGCCTCATCGCTGGCTAGGAAAGCAGCTGCATTACCAATATCTTCAGGAGTACCGAGCCGCTTCATCACCTGCCTTTTTTCGACGAAATGTCGTTGCTCAACTGGATTATCGTAGCTATTGAACAGGTTCTCAATCAGAGGCGTCCACACCCAACCAGGAGCGATCGCATTCACGCGAATAGTCGGACCATAGTCAATAGCCATGTTACGCGTCAAAGCGGTAATCCCACCCTTAGAGGCTGCATACGGTGCTACCCCGTTGACTGTAGCATGAGAGTGTACAGAAGACATATTGATAATCGCGCCTTTCCCCACAGCCTGCATTTGAGGAATCGTATATTTTGAGCAAAGAAATGCGCCTTTGAGGTCAATAGCTAAACAACGGTCCCATTCTGCGCTAGTTGTCTCCAAGACCGATTTATAAGTTCCAACACCTGCATTGTTGACTAGAATATCTATTTGACCATAAGTATCAATCGTTGTTTGCACCATTGCTTTAACTTCATCTTCATTTGAAATATCGCAGGAGATGAAAATAGCTTCGCCACCTTTATTGCGAATCTCTTGAGCAGTTTGCTCACCTGTTTTAGCATCCCGAGCCACAACAACAACTTTAGCTCCTTGTTGAGCAAAAACTGTCGCAACTCCCCAGCCAATGCCCTTTGACCCACCAGTCACAATGGCAACTTTATTTTTTAGCTTCATGATTTAGCCTCACTAAATTAACTGAATTGGTTGAGAGACAAATGCGTTCAACTTCAATTACGGAAACAGAAGAGTTGTCTACTTCTCAAACTCTTGAGAATAATTTTTGTGTTTATGGTATGGTTTTAGAGAATATTAATGCTCTACAAGTCCATCAAGAGTAATACGGTTTACACCTTCCCCTTCGTAAGCAACAGCAACTAATTCCGTTTGAATGATTTCACCAGGCTTCATTATCAATGCTGTACCGTTTTTAACAGCATTCTTTATCCCAGAAGGAGGAAAACTAGTGAATGGCTCAAGACCACAATTATATGTACGCCCGTACCAAGGATAATTGTGGTGACCACCATAGACCTGCCACATCCAAAGATATTTAAACAGCTCTTTGTCCCAAGCCATCCCGAAGCCTACCTTTAGCCTTTGATTGGTTAAACCGTACCAACCTTCGGTTAATTCTTTGAAAAAGACTACATCAACCGATTTAGTTTCCTTAGGGAGTACACGGGTAATATCTTGCATGACTCCAGTACGTCGGTTCTTTACCTTTGGAAAATCATAATCTCCTCCTGGTTCCCACAAACCATTTTCATGGTAAGCCATCACTTCAACTTTGGAGGCTGGCGTCTGAACCAGGCAACTATCGTCGAGGAAAGGTTCTCCAATAGCAGGGTGATGACCCCACATTATGGCGAATTCACCCGTTGACTCGTTGAAAAGACGTTCGTGGATAAACAAGGCAGCGATTCCCCGTTTGAGTGACATCGTGCGTTCAAGTACTAGCGGTGAACGGTAAAGACGTACATGCGTGTGTAAGGCGACTTGCTCTTGGGTGTCCTCGCTGATGGTAGCCTCAAAGGGCAGAAGCGCTAATTCACCATGCAGACCTTGAGAAGCCCCCAAGTAGGGTTCCGCAGCCCATCCTGCTGATGGTAGTATCTCCTGCCAACCACCATAGTAGTCATCGTGGAAAGCTCCTTCAG
This sequence comes from Scytonema sp. HK-05, assembly GCF_002368235.1. Taxonomy (GTDB): domain Bacteria; phylum Cyanobacteriota; class Cyanobacteriia; order Cyanobacteriales; family Nostocaceae; genus Kalymmatonema. The sequence continues at coordinate 154,640 of NZ_AP018195.1, forward strand.
GCAACGCATTTGTAGCAACAAACGGACGTCGCATGGAAATGGGCGATTGCCACATAAAATCCAAGTCGTGAGGTTTGTAAGTAAACTCAAAGATGTCTGCACCTTTTTCCAATAATATTCCGACTCTTAGTAACTCGTTCTCTAAGTATGCAATTTGCATACTTTTATAGGTGTAGTCCAAACTAATGCGACAACCCTGTTTTCTTCCGTGCGTGTACATAAGTTACACTCTATGCTTTTTTTAAGGTACTAGTATTTGATACTGTTTCAAAAAGTGAATGCTTTTTTCCCACATTACACATTAATAGTCAAACTGATTAGTCAGTAGTGCAGTTTTTGGTATGTGGCAATGCTCTTTAGTTTAAGTGGCTGACCTTAGAGTTGAGCCTATGTTGACTGCATGAGAAGCGGCATTACAAGAAACTCAACCCGTCATTAATCTCAGTACTTTCTCAAGTTCAAATACCGTCTGGCTTCACCACATTAAGCTTGAGCGGCTTTTTCGGTTGAGTCCACTCCAGCATGGGCGATGTCATAAATGTCGTCACCAGTGCCATAATCACCAGCATGGTAAAAAGCAAAGGCGATATCACGCCCAAGCTCAAACCAATGTTTAGTACAATCAATTCAGTCAGACCGCGAGTATTCATCAACCAGCCCAGAGCACTTGCTTCCTGCTTTTCAATACCACAGACGCGAGCTGCTGCATAGGCACCACCGTACTTGCCAATGGTTGCTATACCCACAATACCTGCACACAGTAGCCATAATTCAGGTCGATTGAGCAAGCCAATTTCAGTCCGCAGACCACTGTAGGCAAAAAAGACTGGCAGTAGAAAGATCAGAATAAAGGCTTGAGTTTTCTGAGTTAACTCCTGCACCAAATCAGCATCCTTGGGCAACACCGCTCCTAATAAGAACGCCCCAAAGATTAGGTGAATTCCAATCAATTCAGTGATTAGGGCAGAAGCAACGATGCCCATGTAAATCCCAGCCAGGAGAAAATCATCGAGGCATCCAGTGCGCCGATAGTAAGTGGCAACGCGTTGCAGGAACCAACGGCCAACCGTCATCATGAAGCCAATGTAGAGCAGAGCTGCCACAATTGTAGGGAAAGCCCCAGTGATACTGTTAGTGCGAGTCACGGTGATTGCCATTGCTAATAAGAACCAAGCCATCAAATCATCCACCGCCGCACATGTCAACGCTAACGCCCCCAAATGCGTCCCCAGCAATTTTTTCTCTGAAATAATTCGGGCTAACACAGGAAAGGCGGTAATCGACATAGCACATCCCAAAAATAAGGCAAAGGGGGTAAATGAGACACTGGGATTAAAACCCGATTGGTAAAGCAGCAACGCTAACAAGGTTGCCAGTGAGAAGGGCAACACAATACTGAACAATGAGGTAAATATTGCTACCTTTATTTGGCATTTGAGATATTTTGGGTTTAGCTCCAGACCAATCAGAAACATGAAAAAAATTAAACCCACCTGAGATAGCACATTCAAGAAAGGAACTGTTTGAGCTGGGAATAGAGTTGCTGCTAAATCGGGAGCAACCAAACCAAATAAAGACGGACCTAGCATAATTCCGGCCACAATTTCGCCAATTACCTGGGGTTGTTTAATCAACCGGAATCCCAGTCCCACCAGCCGGGACAATCCAATCACAATCAGCACTTCAAGAAGAACGAGAATAAGTGAGTGCATAATTTTTTAACCTATTATAAATAAAGTTAACGACCTGATTGAGCAATACAGTGGTTCCTATCCGGATGAAGTACAGGTTCATCCGCCTAACTTGCTACTTACGCCAAAATCTGCGTCGAGGGTACGGTTCCTTAACTCTTTAATGTATTGCACCCAAGTGAAAACCGCTATATTCGGCTCTCACTCAAGCGGGCACCAATCATCCGTGACAAGTTAAGGTTATGATGCATCTGTGCAACAGGTAATACGAGTGAAAAATATCCCGAAAATTATCGTAGAAACATGACTTTTGAGTTAGCGGTTGCGTAATATTTACACACATCATTCATACTTCTCTGGAAAAGTCTGTACTAAGGTAAATTTAGTACCTTAACTTTGACTTAATCTCCAGTAGAATTGCTTGCTGATTCACAAAAGCAATGCTATTTTAAACTGTCACCAATGTTACCAACCAGGATGCTAATTAACAGACCTCTCAACTTAGGTCTAAAGTCCAGTACGTCCGTGGATAAGGTCTCTACGAAAACCTTCTCATCAACAGACACTAATCTTCGTCCATCTTTGCAATTCAGGCAGGTTTTAACCAGTAAATATCCGGAAGTTAAGAATGAACTTAAGCTTTTGAGCTATCAAAATAGCAGTTTTTAATTGGGTGCAATATATTAAAGAGTTAAGGAACCGCACTCTCGACGCAGATGTTGGCGTAAGCCTTGCCGCAGGCTACGCAGATGAACCTGTACTTCATCCGGATAAGAACCGCTATACTACCAAAGTAGTACTAGAGAGTTTTTGAGTCACTAAAAAATCTAAACACAATTGGCGCTTCCGTTGCAAAAACTGGCGATGTTCTGAATCGACATTCCACACCCTTGTCTGCCACAACCGATGATTACAGAATATAGATAGCACAAATGTATCTTTAAAACAGTGACCAGTGACGCCTGCTATGGCACGGGATTTAAACCCACCACCAACGCTTATGCCTACGGCACGTCTGACGACGAACGATCCAATTGGTGTGGTGTTTCCCCCAATAATGAAACTGATAACTGTTAAATACAGGAAATTTGAGAATTTGAGAGAAAAAGGTTGCGATCGCTCTAAAATACCCACGCCAATTCTCAATAAGTCTGTTTAAATGACAAAGAACTAATTGACCAAGAAAGAACTCAGAACTCCTTAGCTAGGAACTCTGAATAAGTTCACAACGAACGCTCTTGGCGACTGCGACGTCCACTCCACAAATCTATGAGGCTCTTTATTTTTGTCTCGTCCCTGAGTATTTTGACGAAAGACTTACCTTTGAGAGAACGTCGCCATGTATATTTTTCTGTTCTTAGGACAGTTTCAGGCATAGAATGTGAATCTGATTAAGTTCTTCCTTAATTAAGTGATGTTTCCTTGCTAAAACTTACTTAAATTAGAAAACTAAATAATTAGAAGACCAGTATTGATTGATGAAAAGGCTGTAAAACACCGATTCACTAATCTCAAAAACCCGGCTCTGTTACGGGTTGGAGCGAAGTTTTGTTGGCGTACAAAGTTAAAAGTACCAACTTCATACTCGAAATTATACTGGTAGCTTTAGAGGATGTCTGAAAAGTTTGTGGGCGGTATATTTTGTCATTCTGAGCGTAGTCCTGAGCGAAGCGAAGGAACAGGAGCATAAGCGCAAAGCGCAGGCTCGGCCAACGCGCAGCCTGTCCCCTTGGGACTCAGAATCCCTGTTTCTCGTTAATTTTTGAGATCCAACACTTATGCTGGCGCTCCGTGCCTCGCTCTGCGAGGAACTACGTTAACAGCATGACATTTTTGAGTTCTCAGACATCCTCTTAGAAGTTTGACAATCAATAATCCAACAAGGGTATAAAAATGACAACTGATTTAACGACTTTTGATACGACGTTCACCCATCAAATGGCTGATGTTAACGGTGTACGTCTCCATTACGTAATAGGCGGTCAAGGGGATCCAGTGGTTCTGCTCAGTGGTTGGCCTAATACCTGGTACCAGTGGCGGCGAGTTATGCCAGCCTTAGCCGAACGCTACACGGTGATTGCAGTTGATATGCGAGGTCTCGGTGACTCTTCAAAACCCACCAGCGGTTATCGGAAAAAGAACGTAGCTAAAGATGTTTACCAGTTGGTACGCCAACTCGGATTCCAACGTATTTTCCTAGTTGGAATCGATATGGGAGTAGCAGTCACCTATGCTTACACAGCTGATCATCGTGAGGACGTACGTCGGCTAGTACAAATTGAAGGAACTGTTCCAGGATTTGGTTTTGAGCAACTCATGACGTTCTCACCAGAAACCTCCCGCGAAGGAGGCATCTGGCACATTCCATTTCACATGGTTCCTGACCTTTCAGAGGCGCTGATTGCAGGCCGAGAGAAGGCGTACCTTACCTATTTCTTTACACGCTTTGCCTACGACACGACAGCGGTGACTGAGGCTGAGATTGACGAATATGTTCGTACTTTTGCCTCTCCAGGCGGTATACGTGGTACTTGTGAGTACTACCGGACAATCTTTGAAGACGTGGAGGACAACAAAGAAAGCGCCAAGGTAAAACTCCAGATGCCGGTGTTAGCGCTGGGGGGCAAATATGGTTTAGGAAAGCGTCCGCTGCATTCAATGCAGGCAGTTGCCGAGGATGTCCGTGGTGATCTACATGAATATTGTGGACACTATATGCCTGAAGAGCGTCCAGAATATGTTATTGAGCAATTGTTAAACTTCTTTGGCGAGGAGTCACGCTCTTAAAGGGTAAAAGGGTGCATCTAAGTACAGGATTTCACAAGTTCGTAACGAATTAATTTCAGAAAGGCTCTGCGTTACTTTGCGCGTTCCTCCGCGTTCCTCTGCGTTTCAAAACGCTACGAATTAATGCAAAACTGTACTAAGAGCGTGTTTATAAATTCGGCAAAAACCTCGATTTGTCATGCTGTCGCTGCGTGCCTCCTCGCAGAGCGAGGCACGTAGCGATAGCACAAGTGTTGCATCTCTCGACTACTATGCAAACCCTAGATTCTGAGTCCCAAGGGGACACGCTGCGCCAACGTTGCGTTTCACTCCACTCAGAATGGCAGATTTATTTTATAAACACCCTCTAAGCGGAAGTTCCCCCTTAGGGGGAACTTCCGCTTGTATAGCTGTCCGAATTTGTTAATAAAGCAGACTTAAGAGTCGATATCTGTTGTGTGCCCTACCAAGATTCTTCAAGCACAGCTGTCAAACCACCATCTACAAACAGTTGAGTGCCAGTGATGAAAGAAGCCTCATCGCTGGCTAAGAAAGCAGCTGCATTACCAATATCTTCAGGAGTACCGAGCCGCTTCATCACCTGCCTTTTTTCGACGAAATGTCGTTGCTCAACTGGATTATCGTAGCTATTGAACAGGTTCTCAATCAGAGGCGTCCACACCCAACCAGGAGCGATCGCATTCACGCGAATAGTCGGACCATAGTCAATAGCCATGTTACGCGTCAAAGCGGTAATCCCACCCTTAGAGGCTGCATACGGTGCTACCCCGTTGACTGTAGCATGAGAGTGTACAGAAGACATATTGATAATCGCGCCTTTCCCCACAGCCTGCATTTGAGGAATCGTATATTTTGAGCAAAGAAATGCGCCTTTGAGGTCAATAGCTAAACAACGGTCCCATTCTGCGCTAGTTGTCTCCAAGACTGATTTATAAGTTCCAACACCTGCATTGTTGACTAGAATATCTATTTGACCATAAGTATCAATCGTTGTTTGCACCATTGCTTTAACTTCATCTTCATTTGAAATATCGCAGGAGATGAAAATAGCTTCGCCACCTTTATTGCGAATCTCTTGAGCAGTTTGCTCACCTGTTTTAGCATCCCGAGCCACAACAACAACTTTAGCTCCTTGTTGAGCAAAAACTGTCGCAACTCCCCAGCCAATGCCCTTTGACCCACCAGTCACAATGGCAACTTTATTTTTTAGCTTCATGATTCAGCCTCACTAAATTAACTCAATTGGTTGAGAGACAGATGCGTTCAACTGATGATATCTTGCACCTGCTTCCAAAACCGGCTACGCGTGCAAATCGTGAAGCCTGATAGCGCAGCGTGGCGACGCCAGTTAAAAGTGGAGGTTTTCCCAGATTCAGGACTAGGTCACAAAGGTGCTATAACTCTTGATTGTTCGTTCAAAAACCGGATTTTATGCCCCTTGGGGACACGCTTCGCTATTAGGTCTTGTTGAGAATAGTGCAAGATGTGATATCAAATCCGTTTGCATCGGAATTATTTACTACCTGTGTTCTCCTCCTCTGTGTACTCTGTGCCTCTGCGGTTTTTTATCGCTCTTTCATCACTTTGGTAAAAGAAAAATCAAGTCCAATTTTTAAACTTTAGATCCGGCAAAGGTTCGAGAGTTTATTTTTTAACCAAACAGTTGAAACCAAGGTTTTTGGTAAAAGTGATGTGCTGCAAGGATTTTAGATTATCCTCTCACAAAAGTGATGGAAGAGCGTTATAGCGGTTCTCGTTTGGATGCAATACAGTTTTGATTATCTTATGGAACGGGCGTCTCGCCCGTTTTGGGTGGGCATTAGCCCAGACCACAAGAACTGTATTGGATGCAAGTGAAAAGCGCTATAATCATTCAGATACAATGGGAAACGATATCATACCTTGGCGAGCGACCATTTAGACGATACATCAGACCATTTGGGGGCAAATCCCGTTGCTACGCGTTTTTTTCCTTCATCGTGTTCGCTGAAGTACTTCCTGAGTATGCCTGGTGGAGTCAGTCTTTGTCCTTGGCTTATAGTCAATACAGAAGACGTGCTAGGGACAGGAATGGTTTCGTCAGATACGGGATTCGCATCCATAAAAATCCGCAACTCTGAGAATTTGTCGCCCTCTAGTCGGAAGATATCGCAGCAAGGAAGGGTAACTACGGAGCCATCTTTGCGCCAGTAAATCACATCCATTTCAACGAATACGACCTCACCAACTTCCCACATCATCTTGATTTCGTGGTAAAGTGCAGAAACCTGACTGAAAAAAGCATCCACAGATTGCTTGATGGCAGCTTTAGTGAAACATGGTGGAAAGTTGCCAAACTGATACACTGGTGTATCAGTAAAGAATTCAATAAACCCCTCCGAATCAAATGCTTCGCCTCTAGCAAATAAGCGCGTTACAATCTCTGAGGCTGTTCCTGGCAGTCTTTCTAACATGTTGCTTTTCTGGTTTGTAGTTTGACTGGAAACTTTGTTGTCTGAAACTGACTGTTCAGGCTTGATATTCTGCTTACCGTTGGAGAGAGAAAACTGACTGCTCATAAGAGAAACTACGTCCTTCTTTAGTTGATTGATTGCACCGATATTTGTAATTAATTCGGCAACTGTGCAACTTCGCTGACCAGCTATGGTCAACTGACCGTTGTAGACAAAGGTGTATGCTGCTCTTTCTGGAAAAGTGTTAATTTGCTTAATGTATTTTGGCTGGGACTTAAACGTTGAGGTGTACTCATCAGAAGCAAAGAAGTTAGCCATATCCAGGAAATTAGAGAAGGCAATTTCAAAAGCAGCCTGATACTGATTTTTTGGAGGTTCAACATGAATAACCCCCGGTGCATCTGGTCTGGAATTGTCTACTTCTTCAAATAGATGTAGTCGAAATTTGAGAACAAAATTACTTTTGACAATTGCAGGAGCAAAACTGTCTTTCATGTATTTGCGAAAAGCTTCCACACTCACGCCATCTGCTTTTTTGACCATGACGTGAAATTTCGGAATCCCTAACTCTCCATTGGGATCGCCTGTGGAAATGCCATCCACATAAGTTTGAGAATTACCAGGACTAGTGTTATATCCAATCGCTTTGCTGAAAATGTTGTATTCGTCATCCATTAAAATGCCAGAGGCATTAAACCAGGTTTGACGGTCGTTTTCTGTAGCAAAGGTTAATTCGGCAATGCCATCGAATTGGTCTGATTCTAGATAGTTATAGTCTATGCCATCTAAAGTAGGCCAAATACCGCCTTGATTATGAGCTACGTGGAATTGCCAATATTGATATTGACCTGGTAATCTGGCGCAGACTGGACCATGTACATTGCGCCAGTAGTCATCAAACATATTTAAGGTGATGCCTTTTCTTTTCCACAAGAGAACGTAAAAGACGGCTTTCCCAGTGCGATCGCGCGATGCATAATTGGCTTGTGCCGTTTCCTGATTAAGAGTTTTCATGGGTAATAGCTATAGTATTTCGACTCCGTACTTGGGACCAACTTCAAGCATTTTTTTGATTTGGTCTTCGGGTGTGACAGTTACAGGGGTATCCTTGTCCTTCACCAAATAACCCACTTCCTCAAAAAACTTTTCAAGCCCTGCAGGAATAGCTGTTGTCAAAGTTATTGCTGGTGTCGTGCCCATATTTTTAAAGCAATGAGGAACGCCTTTAGGCGCATGGACAAAGCTACCAGCGGACAAAACTATCTCTTGGTCTCCAACTTGGAAAAATAACTCCCCTTCCAGGATATAGAACGTCTCGTCTTCCCGCCAATGAATGTGGGGTGGAGACCCGTTCTGGGGTGGAATGAAAAACTCGAATGTTGAGTACGCTCCGCCAGTATCTTCACCTACTGCCTTAAAGGTATATATATCACCCACGACTGAGTAAGAACGACCTTCACCTGTTGGCGTCACCACTAAGTTATCATTGCCTGCCAATGTAGTTCTCCTTTGTTTGCAAATGTCTGCAAAGATTTTTCCGAATGTAAATTGCATAAATACTACTTAATGTAGTATTTATGCATAAGTAAAGTATGAACCGCTGCTCTAAGCTAAGTTGTCAATGCTCTTTGCAGCGGTTCCAAACCCAATGTTAGGATTTGTAATCTTCGCCAAAGAATTGGAGCATTTGTTCAATTAGGTACTCTGGACGCTCCTCGGGAATGAAATGTCCGCAGCCTTCAATGACAGTACCACGAACGTCCTCAGCGACTGCCTGCATCGCCTTAATTGGGCGATCGCCTAAACCGTAAGACGCTCCTAGAACCAGCACTGGCATTTTGAGTTTCGTCTTGGCGTTTTCTCTGTTTTGTCGTGCTGACTCATGGATAGCGCGGTAAAGTCCAAGAGAACCGCGTACCGCACCAGGAGCAGAATACCAACGGACATACTCGTCAATTTCAGCCTCAGAAATTCCAGACGGGTTATACGAATATTTATTAAAGAAGTAGGAAATAAATACCCGCTCTCTTCCTGCAATCAGTGTCTCTGGGAGGTCAGGCACCGCATTAAAGGCAAAATGCCAAATTCCGCCACCTAGGCGCGAGGTTTCCGATGAATACTGGGCTAGATCCTCCCAGCCAAAACCAGGAAGCGTTGCATCAAGGCTCACAATCCTACGTACATCCTCTGGATGAGCAGACGCATACGCATAGTTCACTGGGGAGCCCCAATCAGACCCAGCTAAGAAAACACGCTCGAAACCGAGATGGCGAACTAATTGGTAAATATCTTCAGCTTCGGTACGGCTATCGTAACCAGTAGCTGGCTTTGAAGAGTCACCAAAGCCCCGCAAATCAACTGCAACTACAGTATAGTGTTCGGCAAGAGCTGGCATAACTTTATGCCACTGACACCAAGTATGGGGCCAACCATGCAGCAAAATCACTGGGTCTCCTTGACCGCCTATTACGTAGTGCAGACGTATGCCGTTGACAAAAGCATATTGATGGGTGAATTTTGTTTCGATATCTGTTAAAGCAGTTGTCATATTTGTATCCTTGTGTAGAAGTGCATTGATCCCTTGTTAGCTAAACGGTGGTTATATCTTTTAAAGCTTTACTCACATCTTGCACCTATCCGTATAAGCCTGAGCTTAGTCAAAAGTAATGCAATAAAGTTACATCAGTTTTGTTGGCTTTTATTGGTAAAACAAAGACTTCAGGCTTAGTACTGAGTTTAAAAATTACATCAATTTTTATTGGTGCAAGATGTCAGTTTATTAGTTTTTTGGCTGCTTTAATGGATACAACCACTGTCACTTTTAAGTTTGTGTCAGAAATGTAAGCGAGCAGATTAGTTAATTGCTCCTACACCCCCGCCGTCCACCCGAATGTTCGCGCCGTTAATGTAATCTGCAAGTGGGCTTGCCAAGTACGCAATTATATTTGCTACTTCTTCAGGACGCCCAAGACGACTGCTTGGGTTAGGCCAATCCTCAAGCACCAAGTGCTTTTCAATCTCCGCCCACTCAGTACCCCATCCTTTAGTTAAAGCAATCTGATGGAAAATACGTTTGGCTCCTTCAGTTGCAATGAGACCGGGGCTTACCGTGTTGACTGTGATACCTGTTTGCGCCAACTCCTTTGCTAGGCTTACAGTCATATTCAAAGTTGCGGCTTTAGTGGCTTGATAGTCAGGTCGAGCAGCGAAGGGCTGAATCGCTAATCCGCTAGCAATTTGAATGATACGTCCCCAACCTAGCTGCTTCATATGAGGTATGAGAAGCTGAATCATGCGCACCATAGAAATCACATTAGCATTATAGATTTCAGCCCATCCGTTTGGAGGGCTGTCCATCCAGCCACGGTCTTCATATATGCCAGCATTATTGACCAAAATGTCTACACCGCCAAGAGATGACAACACTTTATCAACTACTTGACGTGCACCTTCATCGGTTGAGATATCTCCGACAGCAACAAATGCTTTGTTACCATCCGCACTAATCTCCTGAGCCATCCGGTTTGCCTGCTCTTGCTTTCGTCCATGTACGATAACGATCGCACCTTCTTGTGCGAGAGCCTTCGCGATGGCTGCACCAATACCGCTGCTACTACCAGTGATAAGAGCCCGCTTATCACGTAAATGTAAATCCATGAACTTACCTCATGGTTATATTTCTTGTAGCCTCTTAAAATTTGCTCCACACAGTGGAGTAAAAAACCAGTCCTAGCTTGAGGAGTAGTTTAATAAACCGAGGTTTTTACCCAAGGTTGTGGTAAACCTCATGACTAAGAAGATAAATTTAGTTTGTCTGATACTAAAAAACTTTGACCAGGGAATTTCATTATCTTAAGAACAAAGTTATACTCTTTCGCCACAAAATTTTCAAATTAACGTTGAAACTTAGCTTTAGCCTCTGTTACATAATGGTTGTAACAGTTAGGTATATAAAAATACTCAATTGTAAAAACTAGTAGGAGACTCATAAACATACATTTGGTTTTTACTGTAGATGAACAAACATTTTGGAGTTCCAATAATAAGCGTCTAAAAACAAGTATTTGAGCGGGTTTGAGCAAGTTATTTATCTCAAAGCTACTCAGAACACTGATAAAGCGGTTTTCACAGTTGATAGATTAGTGTAGTAACTTTTGATAACAGTAGAGAATACTTGCTTAGTACTTAAGCTTCTTCAGGCAATATAATCTTTTGCAAATATCATTTAATATAGCTTCCAACTTTTACTCATTTACAATCAATTAAATTCAATTAAGAAAATTTTATACAGCGTTCATAAGTTTATTCTTAAAATTATGAACTTCACTGGTTAAAAAGTTTTAAAATAGACAAACTAAATTTACCTTCTTAATTACGAGGTACTCAATGTCAAATTTAGTAGCAACATCAGCTAAAACAGAAATCATTAAGCGCCTGTTTGACGCGTTTGAGTCTGGACCTGATGCTCCAATACAAGCATCTGACAAATATGTTACATACTTGACTGAAGATGTACACTTCCGGTTAGGCAACTTAGATACTTTAGTTGGACGTAAAGCCATTAGAGACTCTTTGGTTGATTTTTGTCAACAAGTAAAGAGTATATATCACGACATCAAGCAAAAGTGGGAGATTGGAGATGTGGTGTTCCTGGATATGGAAGCCACCTACTACCGTCAAGACGGCACTACCGTGACACTTCCCGTAATGGATGTCTTTCGATTTAAGGGTGACTTAATCCAACAACTGCAAATTTTTATGGATATCAATCCGATATTTGGCTGAGTCTACGGTTTAGCAACTCTTTGCAGCCAGAACAATTTTCATAGTATTAGGAGAAGAACTATGGCAAAGGTCGATTACTCAACACGCGATCAAGATGTGAAAATAGTATTATACATACTTATCAAAAAGAGAAAGGAAATAGATTTACATACATTCGATAGCTACTGGAAAAATGTTCATGGCCCAGTAAGTGCACGGTTACCAGGTCAGTACCAATATTGGCAGTATCACGTTACACATAATAGGGATGGTATTTGGCCAAGTATTGATGGAATAGAATATGAAACTCCGGAAGAAGACCAGTTCGATGGAATAGCAGAATTGACGTTTTTATCAGAAGATGACTGCCAAACTTGGATTAATGCTGCTGCTATTCTAGATTCTGACCAGCAAAACTTTGTTAGTAAAGCCGTTATATACGTAACGAATAATGGCAATTCTAAAACGTATGTTGATACGATACAAAATGGTGCTCCAATAGGGAATTTGGATGTAAGAAAGTTCCACGTTATGGTCAGAAAAACAGATACCATAACTGTAAATGATTTTCGGAAATACATGGTGGATAGATTTGCTCAATTTTTTGTAAAAAGCGATTTAGTTCTTAAGTTTAAACTGCATCTCCTTGAAGCACATGACAATTCCCTCCCACCAGCCCCCGGAGTATCTCATTACGAACCATTAGAAAAGCAATATCAAGCAGCGTTTGAAATTGCCTTTAAGAATTGGATAGACATGGAAAAGTTCTTTGATTCACAGGCATATGCTGCTGTAGTAAAAGACCAGAAAAAGTATATAAAGCACTTTGCTACTTTTCCAGAACGGGGTACTTACACTTTTGTGTACAATAGCGAATTGACCTTAGCAGGACAGAGAACTTCCACAGTAGCAGAACTGATTACAAGTCTAGGTGCAACCAATCAAACACAGGACAAAATACTCAATCTTATGTTTGACAATGTTGCCTAGTCTAGTGCTTTTAGCATACATTCACAAAATTCCACAAAATCAATAACTAAGCTAGATAAAATCGTAGTTAAATCTACTCATAGTCTTGCATTAAAAGACAGAAGTCTCGGTTTTGTAGAGATGCAAATATTTGCATCTCTACATCTGTTTTAAAAGTTAAAAGCTTTATCCTTTATACTTCAATACGGGCATTGCATAAAATTCTCTTTTTTTCGAGGCGCTTCTCTTCGAGAGGCGTAGCCAAAGCGAACCCAACCTGCTATGAAAGAAATACTCTTCCTCTGAATTGAGGAAAGCTCAAGCAGGCGGACCCCTTATATCAAGTTCGCTTAATCACTTATAAATCCCGAAACACCCCACCCGCGCTGTCGCGCACCCTCCCCTTGCCAAGGGGAGGGTTGGGGAGGGGTAACGCGAGGACTGCAATGATAACTAATGATCCGAACTTGATATTATCCATTCATAGAAAACCCGCAATGCATGGTTGCAGGGGACGCGGTCTTTTATACAAAATAACCAGCTACCTTTTCTAATAAAACCGCGCCCGCCGCAAAGGCAGTTCTGTTTGAGTAATTTTCGTGAAACCCGCCTACACTCCACACCCCTTACACCCCCACACCCCGTGTTTCTTCAGAGTTTACCGACTTCTAAGCTTTCCTCAACGTGTTTCCACATTCACAATTACAGACATACCGGGAGCAATCTGCGATTCGTAACCGCGAATGCTATCGGAATCGAATACAACTTTGACCGGCAGGCGCTGCACAATTTTGGTGAAATTTCCGGTGGCATTATCGGGTGGTAAGAGGGCGAATTTTGCGCCCGATGCGGGGGATAAACTATTGACTGTGCCTTTGAATAGACGATTTGGGAAGGCATCAATTTTGATTTCAACCTGCTGGCCTGACTTCATCCGACCGAGTTGCGTTTCTTTGAAATTGGCAACAATCCAAGGCTTTTGCGACACCACAGACATTAGCGTTTGTCCAGGCTGGACGCGTTGTCCTGCTTGCACCGTTTTGTTGCCGACAATACCTGCAGTGGGTGCCATAATGGTAGTGTAAGACAACTGGAGTTGCGCGTTATCGACTTGGGATTTGGCTTGATCAATGGCGGCGATCGCCGCTTTATACTGCCGTTGATTGACTTCAGTTTGCTGCTTTGTCGCGTTTGCCTGCTGCAAAGTGCCGCGAGTGGAAGCAAGCTTTGCTTTGGCGTTCCGGAGATTTTCCTGGGCTTGAGCCACCCGTGCCTGAGCCTGTCGTACTTGTTCTTGAGCGGCATTGCGTTGAGCCACGAGGGCATCGTAGGTAGCTTTTGCCGCATCAAATTGGTTACGGGGCACCGCCCCTTCCTTGGAAAGCTTATTGTAGCGATCATAGTCAAGCTTGGCTTTGACCAGATTAGCTTCCACCGCCGCAAGTTGGGATTGGCTTGCTGGAACTCCTGCCTGGGCTTCGCTCAAAGCAGCTTGAGCGGTGGCGATACTGGCACTCGCCGCATCGATATTGCCCTGAGCCTGAGTAGTTTGCCCTGCGGCATTAGTGGAAGTAACGTGAATGTTTGCCTGCGCCACATTAGACTGTTCTTTCGCCACTGCCAAAGCGGCTTGGGCTTGCTCTAAGTTCACCTGATAGTCGCGGGGATCGAGTTTGACCAATACGGTACCTGACTTCACTACCTGGTTGTCATCCACAGCCACTTGCACAACGGTGCCAGCGATACGTGCATTCACTGGATGAATGTCTGCGGTGATGTAAGCATCATCGGTTTCCTGATGGATTTGGGCATACTGCCACCAGTGATAACCGTAGATGGCACCGGCAACAATTCCTAAACCAAGACTTCCGATTAAAATAAGTTTTCGCACTGGAAGATGGAAGGATTGTTTAGGAGGGGGTAGCCGTGATGAATCAGCAGGGGGATGTTCGGGAATGACCACCGCTTGCTCGACTTGTATCGGATTGCTGCTAGGTTCTACACGACCGTTCTGTTGTGTCACTGCTGTAACAGCAGGCGTAGGAGAAGATTTAGGAGACTGCATCGATCACCTCAGTAGGTTTGGAACTAATGATCAACAAGGAGCGAAAAGTTTAGTTAAATTGATTTAAATAGACGTTGACATTCTGGACAATCATAAAAAGCTGGTGGATGGTCTAAAGGTGGTATCCGATAGCCACAAGTTGGGCAGGGTCGGTTAAACCGAGGTGTTTGAGAATTGAAAAATACTAAAACTAAAATTTGAGTTAATAAACCAAGAGTAGAAATCAAAAGTACTAACATCATAATCTTTTACCAAATAATGGATAAAACAGACTCTTAATTCTGATTGAATAAGCGACTTAATGAGCAGCACCTCCTGCACCTGGTTTAACTTTTTGGAAAAACAACACTAAAAAAGCGCTAAGAAATAATACGCAACCCATAAAGAAAAAACAATCATTAAATGCCATTATATTAGCTTCCCGCCGTACCATTTTATCTATCAAAGCGTAGGCTTGATTTTGTGCTTGCGTTGCATCATTAGTATGCTGTAGAAACATCTGAGTCATTTGGTCAATGCGATCGCGTGTCATTGGGTTCGATAAAGAAATAGCATCAACCAGACGATTTGAATGAAAGCGTTCGCGTACCGATTGTAAAGTTCCTAAAGTCGCAATCCCAATCGAACCACCTAAGTTACGTGCCATATTATAGATAGCAGAAGCCGAACCAATTTGTTTAGGTTCAATTCCAGCAGTTGCAAAACTCGAAAGGGGAGTCATTACCAATGGTTGTCCAAAAGCGCGTACTATTTGCGCGGGAATAAGTTGTAGATAACCAGTGTTCTGCGACATGGTGGTGTTCATAAAACAACTTACCCCAAACAGTGTAAATCCTACCGCTACCAACAACCGTAAATCAAACCGCTTCATTAACTTGGGGACAAACGGTGTAATAAATAACTGCGGCATCCCTGCCCACATAATAGTTTCCCCAATTTGCATGGCGTTATAGCCTTGGATTTGTGCTAAATATAGCGGCAAGATGAACGTGGAACCATACAGCCCCATTCCCAAACCCGTTGTCGTCAAAATAGAAATTAAGAAATTTCGTCTTCCCAACAGCCGCAAATTCAGTAAAGGTTGCTTCTTGATAAACTGGATAATGACAAAAATCGGTAGTGTAATACCAGCGAGAATCGCCGCATGTTGAATTTCTTCCGAACCTAACCAATCTTTGCGGTTACCTTCTTCCAAGAAAAATTCTAAAGAAGCAAGCCCAATCGCCATCATTGCAATACCGAGCCAATCACCTTTTTTAAGTAACTCTAATTGCATTGATCTCTGTGGTAAAGCATACCAAACCCCTGCCAGCAGCATTAGTCCCGGTAGCACATTAAGATAAAAAATATACTGCCAACTATAACTATCTGTCAGCCAACCGCCAACCGTTGGACCAAGTGATGGAGCAAGAGTTGCAGAGAGTCCAAACAAAGCCATCCCTACAGGTTGTTTTGGTGGTGGTAGAGTCATTAAAATGACAGTAAATGCCATCGGAATCAGTACACCTCCGGTAAATCCTTGTCCAGCACGAAACAGCATCATCATCGGTAGGTTGGTAGCAAAAGCGCAGGCAACGGAAAAGCAAATAAATAGTGCTGCATTGTAAAGCAAATAACGCCGTACAGAGAATACTTGTGCTAACCAACCAGTGAGGGGAATAACAACAATTTCGGCAACTAAATAAGCAGTAGAAATCCAAGCACCCTCATCTAAACTTGCACCCAAAGCACCCGTAATATCGTTTAATGAAGCATTAGTAATTTGGATATCTAACACTGCCATAAACGCACCCAAAAGTGTTGCAGACACTCCAACCCAATCTTTGAAAGAGACATCTTGTACGGGTTTATGTACAGTTTGATTTGTAGCGCTTGGATTTGTCATAAAATTTTTCTAAATTACAATTTTTTTTGCCTAAAAAATTATTTTTTTAAACTATTAGTAACATTTATTTATGTTTTTTGTCACTTTCAATAATACAAAAAAATCGCTTTTTTCAACGAAAAATCAAGGCTTTTTTAGTTATATGATTGGCAAAAAACCTGGTTTTTGAACTAGGTGCAAGATATAAGAAAACTAAGTTCAACCCCAAGAATCCAACCAAAAAGTCAAGCGATTCCAGTATCTTTAAAAAAGTTGATGTATTCTCTAACTTTGAGAATTGGTATCAGTCCATCCTTCAAATGATATTTATCCCAATACAACTGAAATGAGTGATAAGAAGCTTATAAAACTTACGGCATCCAGCATTGTAGTTAATAACGCTCCACTAATGAGTGCTGGATCAAGGTTTAATTGCTTCAATC
The DNA here is from genome assembly GCF_002368235.1 of Scytonema sp. HK-05. Classification (GTDB taxonomy): domain Bacteria; phylum Cyanobacteriota; class Cyanobacteriia; order Cyanobacteriales; family Nostocaceae; genus Kalymmatonema. The sequence continues at coordinate 171,676 of NZ_AP018195.1, forward strand.
CTATTGGTACTAATGCTCCTAGTATAGCTGCTATTAGCACATTAATAGCCATTGCTGTTGCTGCAACTAACCCTACCCATCGCTCACTAGGAGTAAACCAAATTAAGCAAAGGATGCTGAAAGATATCCCTAATGCTGTAGCTGTACCTAACCCTGCTAAAATCTCCTTACGCAGAATTTTCAAAGTATCTTGGGGTGTCACTTCACCTACGCTTAATCCTCGGACTGTCACTGAGAAAGCCTGGATAGCAACATTACCACTGGTATTAGACAGAATCGGCATAATTACCGCTAGTACAGGAACCAGTGAAATAACGTTTTGAAAAAGTGCGATCGCACTGGCAGCACCAATATATAAACCAATGTTTGCTAGCAACCACGGCAACCGTTTACGAATAGTCACTTGGGGAGAGGACAAAGCGGCTTCATCACCACCACGTAAAGAAGCGAGTTTTTGAATCTCTTGAGTAGCTTCCTTCTTTAAAATGTTTTCCACTTTTTGTGTGACAACCTTTTTTCCTGTTCAAGAATGATTGATGGGCAGACGCACCTGAAAGCGTGTCTCGCCTGGTTCAGAAAAGCAGCGAATGTCTCCGTTATGCTGACCCACTACAATCCGATAGGCAATTTCTAGACCTAACCCTGTCCCTGCACCAACCTGTTTTGTCGTAAAAAACGGCTCAAAGATCCGTGACTGAATCTCAAGGGGAATGCCAGGTCCATTATCAGCAATCTCTATTGCAACGTAATTTTTCTCACTTGATGTACGCACCCAAACCTTACCTCCGCTGCCCACGGCATCAATGGCGTTGTCAATCAGATTTGTCCATACCTGATTCAATGCACTCCCGTGGGCTGAAATGTGTGGAAGGTTTTGCAAGTACTCACGCATCACTATGATACTGTGCGATTTTAGCTTGTAGCCTAAAATAGTGAGCGTATTGTCGAGACCTTCATGCAAATCTACATTCTGTAGGGGTTCCCGATCCATATACGAGTACGCTTTGACAGCTTTGACTATTTCAAAGATGCGATCAGTGCTCTGCTCAAGCACATTTACCACACTTGCAGTAGTTAGCGTTGTTTCTAACCAAGTCAGTACATCTTTCAGCGTATTGGTCGCTACTTGTGAGCTAATTGCTTCTAACGTGAGAGTGTTAAGTCCACCCGCAACCAGGGTAGGAGCAAGTCTCCACCCATCGGTAATGCCATGTGACTGCAGCCAGCCCGTTAATTCATCTTCCAAATCAATCAGAGCTAAGGAATCCAAATGCTTGAGCCTAGCAGCGTGCTCAAAGGCATCACGCTTTAGATCCAATATACGCTCAAGTTGAATCGGCGTGAGGTGTTGCTCAATACATCTAACCGCGAAAGTCTGTAGAACCTCCATTTTATGGCACAAATGTCCTGTAGCTCGACGTGCTGCTGTTGCTGGATTATTCAGCTCATGGGCAAGTCCAGCAGCCAGTTTACCTAAAGCTACAAGCTTTTCGTGTTGTTGAGATAACATCTGAAGCTCTTGGACCTTGATTTGTGCCGCTTGTCGTTTCACCTCTTCTGTTTTCTTAAACAACTCGACAAATACCGTGACTTTAGATGTTAGTATTTCTGGCGAAATCGGCTTGAGCAAGTAGTCCACCGCTCCAAGAGAATAACCTTTGAACACCATATTGTCACTTCCGCTGAACCCTGTCAGGAAAATGATCGGGATATAGCGCGATCGCTCTCGTTCTCGAATTAACTTTGCCGTCTCAAAACCATTCATTTCTGGCATCTGGACGTCGAGCAAAATTAAGGCAAAATCTTGATTCAAAAGACATCTTAAAGCTTCCGCACCCGAATTAGCCTTTACCAGATTCTGACGTAGGCTGTCCAGTATCGCCTCCAAGGCCAGCAAATTTTTCGGCTCGTCGTCCACCATCAAAATGTTTACTTTTGGTTCGGGCTGCATATACTCACCTTAATGTGGGGTAACAGTTAATCAAGAGATAACACGCGCTTTATTCACAGAGTGATCAAATACCATCAATTTTTCTTAGTGCAAGATGTGAGCCTCTTACCAGCGCGGCGATTGCGCTCCCGCGCAGTGCCCCTTGGGCAATCGCTCCCGTTACGTATGAAAGAAACACATTTTCCTTGATTGCTTAAAAAGCATGCTATATAAGGGTTTGAGAATGTGTTTCTTAAGAGTTTAAGAATTGTTGATGGGCAGACGCACCTGAAAGCATGTCTGACCTGGTTTAGAAAAGCAGCGAATGTCTCCGTTATGCTGAGTCACTACAATTCGATACGAAATCTCCAGACCTAACCCCGTCCCTGAACCGACCTCCTTAGTTGTAAAAAACGGCTCAAAAATTCGAGACTGAATCTCAGAGGGGATTCCTGGTCCGTTGTCTACAATATCCACAACAACATAATCTTTGTCTTTGGAAGTACGCACCCAAATTGTACCTTGTTCACCTAAGGCATCTATGGCGTTGTCAATAAGATTCGTCCAGACCTGATTTAGTGCACTTCCATGAGCGAGAATGCACGGCAGGTTTTCTTCATACTCGCGAATCACCACGATATTATGCTTTCTCAACTTATAACGCAAAATAGTCAGGGTATTTTCGAGACCTTCGTGCAGATCTACCTTCAGCACGGAAGCCCGATCCATGTACGAGTATTCCTTAATAGCCTTGACTATTTCGGAAACGCGAGCAGTACCCTGCTCCAGCGTCTTCAATAGCCCTGCTATAGTCAGCGTTGTCTCGAGCCAAGTCAGCACATCGATAAGTGTATTAGCTGCTAAATGCTCACTAATGACTTCTAACTTGAGAGTGTTAAATCCACCGGCAACGAGAGTAGGAGCGAGTTTCCACCCATTGGCAACACCATGTAACTCCAACCAATGCGCTAGTTCATCTTCCCAATCACTCTGAACCAAAGGGTCGCAAAGGTTGAGTTTAGCAGCGTGTTCAATGGCAACTTGTCTGAGAGCCAAAAGGTACTCTAGTTGAGTTGGCGTAAGATATTGCTCAATAAATCTCAGTGTAACAGAATCCAACGATTTAATTGTATCGTGCAACTGTCCTGCGGCTCTATGTGCTGCTGATACTGGATTATTTAATTCATGGGCAAGACCTGCGGACAATGTACCTAAAGCAACAAGCTTTTCGTGTTGCTGAGATAACAATTGTAACTCTTCCATTCGGCTTGCCATGTGACCGAGAACAATTTTTCTAACTGAGGGGCATATGGTAATCATTTGCCAAAAATCATTCTCGTGCAGACAATACATATGGCTTCTACGCACTGCTTGCCCACTGGCAAGGTGAAGCGTACCTGCAAGGAGAGGGACTTCACCAAAGAACATACCAGTACCGTATGTAGCCAATACAATTTTTTGGTTAACAATCTCTCGTGAAAGCTGGATGGCTCCTTCAAATACTACATAGAAGTACTCTACAGGATCTCCTTGCTGAAACAGTATGTCTCCTGGATTCAGCCATAATTCAGTACCGTTTAGGAAGCACTCAAGCTCATTCTCAGTTAAGTTTTCAAAAACCGATACCTTACGCAATTTTTCAAGCATGGCGACAACCTGGAATGTTGCTATAAAGATGCAAGATATTGGTGGACTAATTGAACGGCGATCGCTCCTTCGCCGACCGCCGAAGCGACTCGTTTCACTGACTGATGACGCACATCACCAATGGCGAAAATACCTGGCACGCTAGTCTCAAGAAAAAAAGGACTGCGTTCTAATGTCCATCCTTTCGGAGGCATCCAGTTTCGTAATGTGTTAACTCCAGTGAAAATGAATCCATGTTCATCACGCTCTACAACGCTTTCCAACCAGTCAGTATGCGGTTTTGCACCAATAAAGTTGAATAGAGCATTGGTGGGAAGAATTTCGACTTCATCAGTTATTAAATTAGAAAAGGCTACAGCCTCCAGCTTCTCTTTGCCCAACAATTCAATAACCTGAGTTGATAGCTTTACTGCAATATTCTCAGTCTCCTCAATCTGCTCAATCAGGTACTGAGACATACTTTTCTTGAGTGAGTCCCCGCGTGCAACAATGGTAACAGAGCCTGCGTACTTAGAGAGGTACATAGCAGCTTGTCCAGCCGAATTGCCTGCACCAATAACAAAGACGTCTTCCCCTTGGCAGCTAAGCGCTTCGGTGATTGCAGCTCCATAGTACACCCCTGCACCTGTCAACCTTTCACTTCCAGGCACGTTGAGCTTGCGATAAGATACGCCAGTTGCAATAATCAACGTGTGAGTACTGAGTTCCGAACCGTCTGCTAGGGTTATGAACCGATATTGGTTGTGCAAACGAACATCAGTAACTTCTTGCGGAGAGAGAATTTCTGTTCTAAACTTCTGAGCCTGTGCGACAGCACGCTGAGCTAAATCACCGCCAGTGAGACCACTTGGAAAACCGAGATAATTCTCGATTCGAGAACTGGTTCCCGCCTGTCCTCCTGGAGCCTCTCGTTCAATCAACACTGTGCGAAGTCCCTCAGATGCCCCATAAACAGCTGCCGCTAGACCAGCCGGACCAGCACCCACAATAACTAAATCGTAAAACGGCATTTTGGGGCGTGTTTTTAGTCCTATTTTCTCAGCAATTTGGATATTTGTTGGCTCCACAAGATGTGAGCCGTCCGAGAACAGGACTACCGGCAGCTGTTTAATATCACAGTTAGTGTAACTAATTAGGCTATGTGCCTCCTCTGACTCAATGTTTAGCCACTGGTAAGGAATATGATTGCGAGCTAAGAAATCTTTGGCTTGATGCAATTTAGGCGACCAACGGGAACCAATAACGCGAACACCTTCAAACGGTGGGCGGAAAGAAGCCTGCCAAACCTCAAGCAAATCGTTAAGCATGGGATATAAACGCTCTTGAGGGGGGTTCCAGGGCTTCAACAGGTAATAATCAATCTTTGCTTTGTTAATGGCATGAATAGCCGCATTCGTGTCTGCATAAGCCGTGAGCAAGACACGTTTGGTCGTTGGAAAGATTTCCATTGCCTGTTCTAGGAACTCCACACCAGTCATCTGTGGCATTCGCTGGTCTACAAGGAACAGTGCTGCTGAATCGTTACGCAATTTCAACTTTTTTAGCACCTCTAAGGCCATCAAAGCTGAGTTTGCTCGCAGCAATCGGAAGCGGTTGCCGTATTCACTTCGTAAGTCGTGTTCGAGTGCTTGCAAAACTTCCGAATCGTCGTCCAATATCAGTATTACAGGTTTAGCCATAAGTTCGTTAAAAATGCTGCTTGAAGCAACATTTAGCAAAAGACACAATTTTCTTCTCTAGTCGCCATGTATTTGGATTCCTCTCGAGTGTTCTAGGTGAATCTCGCTCCTAGCAGTACGCCGCAAGTGAAATATGAAAGAAACACAATTTGCTGAAAACCTTAGTAAATAAGGGTCACAAAATGTGTTTCTTAGGAGCTTGAATAACAAACTTAAGAGGCTGTTGACCTTATTTACACTATGGCCATTTCAACAGTGTCATACTGCTCCAAAACAGTGACACCCTCACAGAATGCGCCCTTCCTCAGAAAATCCAAGACATGCTCACTAGCGCCAACTACATAGATATCAATATTGCTACCCAGTTTTTGCTTGGTGAAAATCAGATACCGGAGACCAGCCGCGCTTATACATTTCAAATCCTGTAGTAGCAAGACCAAGCGGTTGATTGACTGGGCTGTTGCTTTCTCCAACTCTTCCTCAAACAGCTTTACAGCATTGGCATCTAGTAAGCCGCTTAAAGATATTTTGGCAGTACCTTCGGTGACTTCTAACAAGGTTGCATTGAAAAATACTTGAGTGGGAATAACTCGAACTCTAACTTTTAGTTCGTCCTGAGTAGATGGCAGTTTGATTGTCAGGTTTTCGGCATCAAAGTCGGAATACGATTGCCCATTAATCCATACTTCGCTAATGTACACGCTGCCAGGGGGTAAAATATCTGGCTGAACCCGCAGGATATTATCTTTGAAACCTCCTTGTTTTGGCTTGAAATACAAATCCATTGGCTTCTTAGTAAGCAGCAGGTTAGTATAAACACAAGCCAAGTACGCCAGTTCAAACGAGTGGTAACCACTCATGGAGTGACTACCCTTTCCCCTCTCAGTTCCTAGCAAGTAGGGAATTCCATTTGCCAAAACATTGAAGTAGACACCCCCAGATGCGTAATCCAGGAACCAAGAGTTATAAAAAGCTGACGATTCACGTGCTAATTTTTGATACTGAGACTTATCAAGTGAGCCAGCCAAGATGAGGTAGGCTAATATGGCTTGTTCCTGCTGCCACCAAGCTTTTCGGTCGTGCCAGACAAAGCGGTGTACTTTTTGCCCCTGTTCTAAGATGCGCTCTACCACATCGTACCACCCTCCACGCTGTTGGTCACTGCCAACCGCAGGCATGATGTCTGCAATTTTTTCAGCTAGAGCAACATACTTTTCTTTTGGTTTCAGGTGGTTCATCCGCATTAGATTCCAGGCGATTTTGAGGTTGTGACCCACAACTGCTCGGTTCTGTTGCCATCCCCATGTTGTGTCATGGCTCCAATTTTCATAAAAACGCTCTTGAACAAACGGACTATGATCGTAATCTGGGAAATGCTTTTCAATCGTGTCAAAGGTGTACTCAAGGAAATCAGCGTATTCATCCTTACCAGTTGCTAGCCAAAGATTGATCAGGTACGCTGGGGCATGGTCACCTACCGAGTTCCAATTCTTTTTCGCCCGATTATGACCCAAGGTATCACTATAGGGGCTGAGAGTAATTGGATCGATGTGTGAGAAAAATCCTCCTTTGTCCGTTTTATCTTGAAAATAGCTTTTGAACAGATTTACGGTTAATTCAATGTCGTTCATGATACGTGGATCGCCTGTCACCCGGTAAGTTTGGGTGGGACCAGCTAGTGCATAAATCTGCTCATAAGCTGGAATAGCGTCATAGTCATCCCCAAATTCTGAGGAAAATATTTTCTGCTCAGTACCATCTGGCTTCACATCAATTGCGTGATACCAATAGCAAATTCCTTCGCTCTCATCTAGAAAGCGCATGTGTTCACGCAGATATTCGGTGCCTTTTTCGGCAGCCTCTAGGTAACGGTCATCCCCAGTCATCAGGTAGGCTGTAGCAAAACCGTAAACTAAGCGTGAAATCGTGTCAGTTTCTTGACGATTGCTTATTTCTTTTGTACCAACTAAACCAACATTGGTGCGATAATTCCGATAGTCAATTTCTCCATCTTCAAACTGCGCTTTTAGGTAAAAATTGGCAAGGTTTCGTACTTGATTGACCCACCAGTCTTGCTTTTCAAATACATACTCACTTTCCGTCTTGCCAAGGAAAACGATATGTTTGGCTTCAAACTTATGCTCGCCAGCCTCAGGAAAGAAAGTGCCATACGCGAAAAGGTAGCGATCGCTTACCAACATTGTTCTCATTTGAACAGTGCAATCATAATAAGGCTCTCCTAGATTCCGCACTAGCTCAGCATAAGTCATTGAGGTCAGTGCTACCTCAAACTCCCTTCCATCAGACGTTTTAAGATTGAAAGTTCCAAAAGCTCCCTTCTTTTCATCAAAAGTGGTAACATATCCAGCAATTAAATCTGAGAACGGGAAGGTAATGTTATTCATTGGATTATCTCCAAAAATGTAATATTGATTCAGTAACTCGGCATAAGTTAACGTATTTACCCTAATTAGTAGTTAGTAGTTAGTGGTGAGTTGTTAATTGCTTTTAACAACTACCACTTAACAACTAACAGTCCTTCTAGTTATGTTTATTTACGCCTAGTTACTAACTGGAAAACTACTTTGAAATGAGAACAACAATGCTACGACCTTGAACAAAACAGCCATCCTCTGAAATTAAAGTCTCTTGTCCCGGTTCTAGAATATCCATAGGGGAAGGCTGGGCAGTGTCTACGACTTTGTACCATTTCCTAACAGCAATAGAAGGAATTTCAAATTTGAGAGTATCCCAGTACATATTAAGCATGACGTGAATATCTGCTCCTCCATCAAAGTCTGCTAATGTAAAAGCGAGAACTCTGGCATCAGGGTTATCCCAATCCGGTTTGAACAAATTTAAGCTATGCCAAGAGATGTCCGCTAAACCGCGCTCGTTAACTTCGCCGTTGAAGAAGTGGCGGCGGCGTAATGTTGGGTGACAATAGCACTTACGGAAATTAATCATCAGTTTGAAGAACCTGAATATATCAGTGTTCTTCTCCACAAGATTCCAATCAAACCAACTAATCTCGTTATCCTGGCAGTAGGCGTTGTTGTTGCCCTTTTGAGTACGCCTGATTTCATCACCTGCCACAAACATTGGTACACCTTGGGATAGCATGAGAATGGCTGCGAAATTCTTAATCTGTCGCCGACGCAATGCATCGATTTCTAGATTATCAGTCTCTCCTTCAAGACCACAATTCCAGCTCAAATTGTCATTTATTCCATCCCGGTTGTCCTCACCATTGGCTTCATTGTGCTTATAGTTGTAAGAAACTAAATCATTGAGAGTAAATCCATCATGGCAAGTGATGAAGTTTACACTGTTAATTGGTAAATGTCCGCTTGCTTGGTAAAGGTCGGCACTTCCGGAAATGCGCCAAGCAACTGCCCCAACCAGTCCTGGATCTCCCTTGATAAAGCGCCGAACGTCGTCTCGGAAGCGTCCGTTCCATTCCGCCCAACGATATCCTGGGAAGTAGCCAATTTGATACAGTCCAGCAGCATCCCAAGCTTCAGCAATGATTTTTGTCTCAGCTAAAATTTCGGATGTTTCAATTTGCCATACTACCGGTGGATGAACCATCGGAACTCCGTTTTGGTCACGGGATAGGATTGAGGCTTCATCAAACCGGAAGCCATCAACGTGCATCTCTTTCACCCAAAATTCCAGGCAATCTACAATCAACTTCTGTACTAAAGGATGGTTGCAGTTGATAGTGTTTCCGCACCCAGAGTAGTCCATGTAGTACTGCTTGTCGAAGGGCACTAGGTGATAGAATATGCTATTGCTAAGACCCTTAAAGTTAATAGTAGGACCTTGATGGTTTCCCTCACTCGTGTGGTTAAAGACCACATCTAGGATGACCTCAATTCCCACATTATGTAATGCCTTGACCATATCCCGAAACTCCGTGATTGGGTCTTTCTCACTAGGAGAAGCAGAATACGAGGTTTCTGGGGCAAAATAGCTGTGCGGGTTATATCCCCAGTAGTCTTTCAGTTGTTTACCATTGACTTCTCGAAGAAGTTCCGTTTCATCAAAGTCAAATATTGGTAATAATTCAACAGCAGTGACTCCTAGCTCTTGTAAGTAAGGAATCTTCTCGATAACTCCAGCAAAAGTACCGGGAGATTTGCAGCCAGAGGAAGGTGATTTAGTAAATCCACGAACATGCAACTCATAAACGATACTTTCATTCATGGGTCGGTTTAGAGGGCGATCGCCTTCCCAGTCATAATTCGATATATCGATAACTACACTACGCATTGAGGTAGTCAAGTTATCTTTTGACCCTAAAGCATCAGTGCGCTTCCAAAGTTTATTACTGTTTCCCTTAGCATAGGGATCAATCAGTACTTTGTTTTTGTCAAAGCGGTATCCTTTCCCGTGTAAATTCTGAGGACCATCAATGCGATAAGCGTAAGCAGCGCCGGGTTTTAAGTCTCTTACGTAAATATGCCACAAGAAGAACGTTTTATTGAGCTTTGGGTCTAACTGAATAATTTGTATGGGTTCTGGGTCATTAGGTTGCTCAAACAACAACAATTCTACAGATGTGGCATGCTCGGAAAAGATTGAGAAGTTGACTCCATCTTTATCAGGGTTTGCACCTAAAGGATATGAACGTCCTACTTCTACTTGGTACTTTGTTGTAGCTGATTTTGCTTGATATTGAAGTGTTTTAATCATTTTGCCCCTCTTGTTATTTTGGAGCGTCAATTGGTAATTGACTCACAATTAGTTGATACGTAAAAGGTTGCACGGAATTTTATCTGAGAGAATTGCACTGACCATCATGCTCGTGTGAATTTCCAGCTGGGCGTCGGGCGGTGCTTCAAACCAAAAACGTTGTTCTGGGAAAATAACTCGCTCAAAGTACCAATTGGGAATATTTGCGATCCGAAGTATCTGAATGTGGCTAGTAGCGTTAACGTAGCCACAGACAATCCAACAGGACTGCTCAGGAGGTAGCAGGGTTTTTCTTTCCCACATGAAAGACTCGGTTCTTTAATCCTGGTTTTTTACCTGGTAACTACCTGTAGTTTCTGCTCGTTAATAGCCTTTAAGAAGACTTCCATGAAGTCAGTGACTACATTAGGATGTTTTGCTGTGATGAGATTGTCATCAATATGTATGTTCTTAGTTCCATCACCATCGAAGATAATGATGCCTCCGGCGTTTTGGACATCACAAAGGATGTTATGGGCACAAGTAACCTCACGATTCTTAAGCAGTTCTGGATCAGCACAAAACAGCCAAAGACTATGACAGATAGTACCAATTTTTAATCTGCCAGCATCCATAGCCTTTACAGCTTTGCGGAGAAATTTGACAGCTGGAGATTGATTAGGTTGACCCTTTTTAAGATGCTCTTGATAGCGAAGACGATCCATAGCATATGCACCGATGAGAATAATGCCTTCATAATCGGTAGGCTCAATATCGTTCACTTCTACCGTAACAGTGACTTCTTCTGTTAATTCAATACCCCTAAAGGTCAATTGCTCTTGGTTCCAAAGATGGGATATGTACTCTACCTCGTATCCATTTGCAGGGAAAAACTTATTAAATGCTCGAAACTCAATTTCATCAAAGTGATCCTCAATGAGTACACCTATTTTTCCCAAAGTTTTAGAAGCTGTAGATGCCATTGTGTTCTCTCTCCTTTATACTTAGTTTCGACAGCTTTTTAGCCAATGCAGTTATCTAGTGACTTGCCAGATTTCCTATTAACGCCGGATCAACTTCAGCCATGTACTCGGTGCAAACACATCGCGGTAAAATGTGAGTTGTTCGCATTTTAAGTAACATGCGCCTCTGTGTCCGCGTCGGAGCCAGGTAACGTTTCCCTTGGCGATTGTTTCATTCGTTTCCTCATCCAAACAGTTCCATTCAAAGTAGACGACTTCCCCGTGAAACATAACGAAAGGCCAAGTCATTGATACATTAGGCTGGGCAATAATTGCCCACCAATTTGCCTCTCTCTCTGTCCCGGCTGCTCTACCAAAAAAAGGTCCATCAGAGCACAGATATACTAGATTAGTGGCGTATTCACCTGCTAGAATATCTCCCCTCCCTCGTCGCAAGGCTTCACAGTGGGTAGGCCACCATTCCTTGTTTTCCTGTTCTATTTGGGCTAAGGTATATTCTGGAGTAATATCTGGTAAATTTTCTTCACGAAAAGAAATGTATTTTTCAGCGTCCTCAAGGAGTTTGTCTCCTAACTCTTTGGGAACCAGCCCTGGCTTTGAATAGTCTGCGGATAGTTCTTTGTAGTAGTTGGTTCGCGTTTGCATCTGAAACCCCAGCGATATTGATAGAAATTGTACTGTTCGAATGGATGTAAACTTTTTACTCGGCTGTTTTTAGATAGTAAAGTGTGTGTGGTTCTTGGTTCATTAGCGATAGCGTAATGTACCTTACATATATGCAACTTGGATGCATATTACTCCCTTCCCGATCTAAGATTACCTATAGTGATTCACTCCTAGAAAACACATTTTGAAACCTTTATATAGCAAGGTGTTCAGGGAATTAAGCCAAATGTGTTTTTTGCATGATTCACTTGTGGTAAACACGCCGCTAGTTGGACGCTCATATCTGTGTGTCCTCTCTTGCCTCGTGCAGTTAAAAAATTAGGTAATATAGCTGGCGATTCGGGAGTAGCTTATGATTTGGTGTCCAAGCTCTTGGTCGTGCACTAAATCATTCTGCTATCTTTTTGGTTGGACCGAGAATATCATTAAGGGTACCAAAGCACCCTGCACCCTTATTGAATCCTGCATAAACGCACATGAACAAAAGGACTTCCTCGATTTCTGCACGTGTAGCTCCTTGTTGCATAGCCATATTCACGTGTGCTGCAAAAGGGCTACCAGTTCCTACTTGATCCTGATTAGCAACATCAACAGCAATTGTTATTAATGCCTTGGTTTTTTGGTCAATTAACGGAAGTCCCCATGCTTCACCTGCTACGCGAGTACAAAAATCTCCAAACTTCGGATTGATGCTTTTTAAAGCATCTTGAAGTTTTACATCATCTAAAACAGCGTTTTTGTATACTGTTGAGTTTCCATTTTGGTCAAGGGACGCATAATTACCCTGATTCATAGTTTTTCTCCACCTTGTACATGGGTTTTACTATTCTACAGCCAGAGTTTTTTTGTAACACAAAGAGCCACTAAACTGCTTTGCTTGTATGATAAGACCAAAAACTTTGATGAAGAACTTGACTTGGGTTTCCATCGATAGTGAAAGTGCTGCCATCCTAATCATTCTTCTTTGCACTGCACTGTTAGAAATCAATGAGAACCATCTCTTTATGCATTTTTTACAATTTAGGGAAGTATCACCAGCTAAAAACTTTGAGTTAAGGTTGAACTTAGAGGATGTTTGAAAAGTTAAGAAGGTGCAAATTTTATGCCAATCGCTTTACTATTATTCGGATCATAGCGAGGTAGATAAATGTCTGTGCAGTTTCAGGTAGTAGCTCGTATTTATAGCTTTGTGGCAAAAAGTTTTTCCTAGAGCAGTAATTTTGCTGATATTGAAAAAGTCAAAGTCTAGGTACCATAAGGCTTTTAGCGTATGCGATCGCGTTGTTGGAAAATGGATAAAGTCAAGCTTAGGTAAGGCGTCCGCCAGACTTCTTTTTTTAGTTTTTCACAACTATTCCCGTCTGAAGCGATCGCCTGACTGTAGGCATGTCAGGTCAAATTTTTATGTTATATATTTTACAGCCTATACTTATATTCCTCTTGGTCAGACATAATTGCAGGATATGTGACACTTTAAGGTGCTGATCATTTGCCTTAGCTTCAAAACTTAACAATCGCTCAACCGCCGCTAATCACCGCTCACGCCATTGCCTTACCGTTTCGCGGTGAATGCTCAAAACTCTTGCAACTTGCTGGTTGTTTAAACCATCGCCCGCTTTTAGGATAATTTGAGAGCGTCGCACTAATTGCTGGGAACTGTGCTGATGCCGTGCTATTTTTTCTAAAATCTGCTTTTCTCGCACGCTGATAATAATCCCTTGCGGTTTTAGACCTGGGAATTTTTTTGTTTGAATGCAACTCTCTACTATTCTACCTAACTGACGAATGATTTCCGCGCTGTTGCACTAGTTATGTAATACCGTTTCTGCGTGAAGCTGCAATGTATTTTACCCCCCCGGCTAACGCCGTCCCCCCGCGAACTCGGGGGGACTACAGGGGGGTTTTATAAGGCGCACCTTCATACAGAATTGGTATAACAATACATTCCTAATCACGTTAAGTTTTTCCTTAAATTATCGATCTTCATTAGAAAAAACCTTACACAGATGAAAAACTTAATAATAACCAACCTTAGTACATTAGAACGATTATGAAGACCATCGCCTACGATTTACCTGAGTTTCACTTTGGACAACGCTACTGGGTTCTTAGCCAGACTCATAACGTTCTCGTAGCAAAAACCTATTGACACTATCATGAGACAAACCTTGTGACATACTCCTACAAGTCATGCTATCGCATACTGTGTAGGCTTCTCAGCGACTCCGGCTATTCCGTCGGACATTAACTGAGCTTTAAGAACGCGATGCCCCAGCGCTCTATTTCTTATATTTATGGCTGCATTATGGTCACGCTCCAGTGAACAACCGCATTGGCAAGAATGCCAGCGTTCATGCAACTTTTTAGGGACTTTTGTACCAGAACTAGAACAATTTTGTGACGTACCAGAAGCATTCACCGCTATTACCAACAACCCAGCATTCTCGGCTTTGGTGGTTAGAGTTGACAGGAAGCGGGTGCCCTCCGGCATTATACACAGATTTTGCTAATCGAGATTTTGAAAGCCCTTTAACGTCGAGGTCTTCATGGACAACAACGTCATCTTTTGACAGCAATTGCTTTGCTGTTTTGAAGTGGAAATCTTTGCGTTTGTCAGCAACTTTCTTGTGTTGCTTACCTCATATCTTGTACCAATAAAAATTGATGTAAATGAATAACTCAGTATTAAACTAAAACCCTTAATTTAGCGATAAAAGCTAACAAAAATCAGGTGTCCTTATTGCGTATCTTTTTACATTCCCTGAATTTGTACGGGGAGGTGCAAGATCTGAGTAACCTAATTGCTTGATAGCTTTACGTCCCAGATTCCGCAGGTACGATTGCGCAGAGCGCAGTGGCGAAAGGGCAATCGCACTCGCATTGTATTTTTGAAGCATGACAGCTTCACCGTTTGATATAAGGGTACAGGATATTGACCACTGTGCATCTGTGATGAGATGAACGAGGTCGAGGGGAAAACCTGCACCGAAAGTGCCAACCCTTTTACGATTATCCGTTCTGCGCTCCACGATTAATCATGGAGGCAGCCAAATCAAGCAGTTTATTAGAAGAAATTTTTAATTAACACGAAAAATCCTGCTTGATTTGGTGAGACAGAGAAAGCAGGCGAGTTTCCCACGCCCAGGGGACTGCTCTCCCGTTGGGCAAGGGTTGCGCGTTTTGTGTAGATAAATGCGTCGTCAGGTTATAAAAGCGATGATTCTCAACGGGTTGGGGTACGCACCCGCGCCCCGTTATACCTATCCCTCTTTTATCACTCTTGACAGAAAATAATCTATAATCCTTACAGCATAAAACTTTTAGCAAAAATCTTGATTTGCGCCATTCTGTTAGAAAATAAACCCCCAAACGCTTACTCTACCTACACTTGAAAAATTGGCTCTGATTTTTCTTTTCCCAGAGTGACTAAAGAGGGTTAAAACGTAGCAAGTGGGATCGCTAGGGTTAATCTTTTTTGGACAAGTTTGTATTGTTTCGGTCATGCTTGCTGTTGTGTGATGAATGCCAATAGACATCTCCGAAAAAGAATGTAGAAATCAGACATGCTTAGTCTCTACAAGGTTTTCAGGGAACGCATAATTCATTTCCACCAAATGTCTAATGACTCGTTACTCTCTAGCCTCCTCATTTTTCCACCGTCTTTCTTGGTAAGGGTGCCTTCTCGATTTGGGGATGATGTCTACGATGTCTAACGCACTCAAACCCAGGTCTAGCCGGAATGTTTCTCCTTACGATGTGCTACTTTGACGTTTTTGAAAATACAACGATAATTAGGAACATGAAAAAGTTTGCCTGTCAAAACCTCGCGCTTATCCATAGCGAGTAATCGAAAGGCTGCTACAGCAAACATTGCCCCCATTGGTGGAGCAATGCAATAAAGCCACTGGTCTTTCCAATACCATGAGACTAAAGCAGGTCCAATACTGCGTGCAGAACTTAGACTCGCGCCAGAGATGGGTGCTTCTAACCAGACTATTGTTGCCACTAAAAGCCACGTCATCAGTGGTGTCCAGCGCATTAGCCGATGACTGCTTAGAAATATAAAGATAGACAGCACCAGCAGAAAGGTTATGCTAACTTCAGCAAGAAATACATACCAGAGAGCGTAACTATCCCCTGGTAAAGTCATACCATTCCAGACACTAGTAGCGTAGCTTCCCCAAACAGCTACCACCGCCACAGCAGCAATAATTGCACCAAAGAATTGTGCAATTATGTACCCAATGATGTCATGTTGATGCATCTTGCCTTGTGCCCAAAATGCCAGGGACACGGAGGGGTTGAGGTGAGCGCCACTCAATTTCCCCAGTGGTGAAATCGCAAAGAGTGACCCACTTCCAGCAAATAGCAGCCCTGTAATCAGCAAACGCATACTTTTGTCAGGTATGAGAGCCTCCATCGGTAAGCCCTTACCAAAATTGAAGACAACTGCACTGAGTCCAACAAAAAGATTAAACGTAGTTCCGAGAAGTTCTGCACCATATTCAGACCAGTGCAATTGTCTCCAAAGTGTGAAAGTAACCATGATTTTCTTCCTGCATCATTAGGTGATTTAAGCGTTTCAATCGATAAGCAATTACGAGGGTCACTTGGAAGTAAAACACCCTGAACTGGAGCAGCTAACTATTTTTTCAATGTCAAATCCTCCCTGATATAACACGGGTAGTTACTGCGTGCCAAGTTGTAAAGGGCGGGGATAAGCTTGCGCTTAGTTAAGTCTCCAGCAGCGCCGAAAATTACTATCACACAGGGATTTGTTGGTTGGTCTAATTCATTAGTCAAGTAATTCGTTTTTACAAAAGTCATGGCTTTATTTCTCAATGTCTGATATTGATACACTATTGAGCTAGTGCAACCTCAAACAGCGATTGCCTCATGAATGTTGTACCCGGCATCTTTTAGGACTTGTATCGCCTTTTCTCGCTCTTTTGACGTTCCTCTGGTCATCAAAGCAAACTTTCCTGCTTTGATTTCGTTTTCGTATATGGGAATTTCCAGTTCTCCAAACAGTGCACCGCCTAGAGCTCCTACTAGTGCACCAACAGCCACTCCCAAAGCCAAACCTTGTACGGCTCCCAAAAGCAACCCAAAGATTGGTCCGGCAACAATAATCTGAGCAATTGGGGGAATCAATAGGAATTCAGTCCCCGTTAGCGTACCCAAGACGGCACCTAACACGGTTCCCCAATACCCATATTCTGTTGCTCCTTCCTTTGCAGTATCTTTCCAGCTAAAAAAGTCACGGGTTTGGAAATCTTTACTAAAAATCGAGATTTTATTTATGTCTAACCCTGCCTTTTGCAATTCTAGTACAGCATTTTCTGCCTCGGTTTGAGTGGAAAAAATGCCAATCAACTCATGTTGTATCATGTCATTACTTTGTGATGCAAAAAACTTTAGAAGTATTCAATCAACAGTGTTTAACACTCAAGTGGCAAGGATTGCACATTTACTAACGTTATCCCCTAACTGTGTTGCTCAACGTGCCCGCTAAACTTGTAGAGCATGGCAAGACAGGACTTTCTCAGCAAAAGTATGCTCCTGTCGAGCCCGGAAACGAGCGTAGAGTGCGGCCGATAGTACATCAAGCAGGGACGGCTTCTTCAATCGCCGCCATGATTGTCCAGCGCCCCTCGCCAGAGTCCTGTACATATCCGGTATACTCAAAAAGCCTGGGATTCTCTACCAGTGCCATTGCTGTATTAGCACCCATGCGTCCAAGACCAATTACACCAATTTGCATCGTTTTTCTCCTACAGTAATGCACTTTATACCAAGCTGCGGTTAAACGTAACACTTTGGGCGATGGGGTGGTGTGGTGATATTGTTCTCCCCATCTCCCGATGCCTCAGTTACTATTTTTGAATGCAACTTAGTATTAGCTAGCCAAGCCCCAAACATCACAGTTGGCTTGGGGTGCATACCACTAATAGGCACTGTAGGACTGACCATTACAGTGCTTATCAGTGAATGAGCTACAGCGTCGGTAAGTAATATCGTGTCCAGTTAAAGACTTATCATTAAGACCGCAAGGGGCACGGAGCAGTGAGAGAAAGGTTTTCACTCTTTTTGCACAGATGCGGGAATGATGAGTGATCAGGCGAACAACAGATGCGGGAATGATGAGTGATCAGGCGAACATGATAAAATATCAAAAACCCAGTTTCTTTAAGTTGAACATACAAGATATTAAGCTTTCCGATAGAAAGAAACCGGGTATGCATGCCTCCTTTTTGACTACTGTATCAACGCTCTAGTACTAAGTAAGTCGGCAAGAAAAAACCAAACTATGTAAAGAAAAGTAAAATCTCTGTATTTGGCTCGTAGTAGCGCTATGGCTGACGCCACGCTGCGCGAACAGCGCTAAAGCGCTACTACAAACCAGTGATGATTATTTGCGCCGACTTACTTAATCTCAATTAGTCCAGCTGTGCTTTTAGTGGTTTGTGCCATTACGCTGACACCAATAAGCATGAAGGCAAAGGTTCCTATAAACTCAACAATTAGAGTTCTTGCGTTCATAGCCTTAAGTGTCAGATTGGTCTCTCCCCCGACAGAAGTCAGGGGATTCAAGGTGTGTCCTGCTCGTTATCCTTTTGAATTAATCTTCTCCCGTAAACGACGGGCAGATTCGGCAGGAGACTTAGCGCTGTAGATGGCAGCACCGACTGCTGCTACATCGGCTCCCGCGGCTTCTACTTCCTGAATCGTCTTCTCATTGATACCCCCTGCAGCCGAGAGAGAGATTGAAACCGCACCTCGTAGAGCCGCAAGTTCACTTGCAGTAGAAGCGCACAAATGATTAGCCTGCTCGTCCAACCCGCAGTGCAGCTCCAAGTAATTAACTCCCAGCCTTTCTAAGTTGCGTGCACGTTGCACACGATCTGAAACAGAAATCATATCAGCAGTGACGTACTTTCCATACTTACGAGCAGCAACTACAGCTCCTTCAATCGTGCTGTCATTCGATACAGCTAGGATTGTGGTGAAGTCCGCTCCTGCTTTGAATGCCATTTCAGCTTCTAAGCCTCCAGCATCCATCGTCTTCATGTCTGCAAAAATCAGCTTATCGGGGAAAGATTGTTTGAAGGTTTCGACAACCTTCAGTCCTTCTTGCTTAATCAAAGGAGTGCCAGCCTCAATGATATCCACGTAAGAAACAACATCTTTAAGCAAGTTCATTGCTTGCTCTAATGACAACAAATCTACAGAAACTTGTAACTTCATAAAACAACCTCTCGTTTATTGAAATGGTGTACTCTAGTGCGTTGTTAGTTTTTGGTTATTCTTGACCACTAAGCACTAACTACTAAAAATACGTTTATTTGTGGCGATTTACTGAGTTAGTTATTCTAGATTGGCATGCAATGCCCAAAGATTTTCAGAACTTTTATTTAAATTCTGAGATAGAACGTGGAACAAAGCATCAAATAAAAGCAAGGAGGATTGCTCGAATAAAGAACCACTAAATTGTTCTGACTGTTGATGGCTATGGTCTTGTTTCGCTGCGGCTTCAATCTGGATTAAAAAGTCAGCAATTTTGGCTAAAGGAGAGTCTTTTTGGGTTGTGACACTAGCAATATAAGCGCCAATTTCTTTTGCTTTGTGAGCAATCTCCAAAACGTGTTCCGTGGTACCTGAACCAGAAAAGTCAATCAGTAAATCACCTTGCTGAATTGCCGGAGTAATCGTTTCACCTACGACATAGACCTGCCGTCCTAAATGCATCAGCCGCATAGCAAACATACGAATCACTAAGCCACTGCGACCTTCACCCGCAACAAAGATTCTTTGGGCATTCATAATTGCTTGCCCAAGTTGGGTAACCGATAGGTAATTGACTTTTTCTAAAACTTGTTTGTTCTCGAGTAACACTAATTCAATGGCTTTACCAAGATCGGCATTAATGTCTGTGGGAGTGATGGTTTGAGAAACATTAGTCATAATAATTATTTCCTCTCAAATACTTGAGTTTGATACTCATGCAACTGATCGCAACCAGAGTTACAAAAAATTTCTTAACATTGATGCCCTCACCGATCAGTTCTTGAATGGCAGGGATACCAGCAGGTGTAGCAGGAACTTTAATCATCAGGTAAGGTCGTCCAACTCCTTGCCAAAGCCGAGGCGCTTCTGAAATGGTTCCCCTCGCACCCCATCTTCATCAATTACGCGTTGCACGTCACTGCTAATCAAGCTGCGCCGGATATAATCGAGCCAGATGGACTGCCTATAATTTTGTAAAGCTTGCAAAGGGTTGGTTATTATTTCCAAAGCGGTCATGTTTTAGTCTCCTTAAGCTTTTACTAATTGCGCCTTAGCTGGGACGACGATATTCTCTGGGATGAAGCCAAATTTGTGCTTGCAATTTCATATATTGGTACTGAAGTCCTAACTTAAAGGCTTTAACCGAGAAACTTCTGCCACAAACACGCTTGCTACTGGAACCATTGCTGTCGGTATGCCGGAATGTCCAGATTTTGCTTGTTGAATTGCATCCATTAAGAGAGTACAAATCAATTTGATGCACAGTTCATCAAGTCCTGGGATGAGTACTGTTATTTTCTCCTGTAAGCTAAGGAGCAGAGAACAAGAGAAGGGGAATTGAGAAATAAGGTAAAGGCAAAAAGAGAATAAAAAGTTAACTTTTCGCCTTTGCCTTTTACTGACGTATGCGGCATTAAAGAAGAGAAATACTATCATTAGTATTATTTCGCTTCAAGCCTGTCTTTACCAGCGAAGATCCACACGTTAATGTTGAACTTAAGGCTGTTGATAAAGTTTTCAGAAAAATAACTTATTTTCTACTTGCTGTCACCTTTGCTTTTCTGCCTTCCCTTACAGTAGCAAAGCTCAGATCTTGCACCTCCCCGTACAAATCCAGGGAATGTAAAAAGATACGCAATAAGGACACCTATTTTTTTGAGCTTTTATCGCTAAATTAAGGGTTTTAGTTTAATACTGAGTTATTTATTGACATCAAGTTTTCTTGGTGCAAGATGTGAGAAAGGCAACTGACAATTCATTCAAGCTTCTACTACCTTGCTGTTACTAACTGGCTTGGTAACAGCAAGATTCATGACATGAGGAAGCTTACGCTATCTCCATCGCCGTCAGGAAACATTTCTAATAGTTCTCTTGATGATTGCAAAGCGAGCGTTCCTTGCGGGACTGTGCAGGAGTTTCGCCTTTCTCCACTCCTATATTAGTTTTTAAATAATCTTGCACCAGAGCGCAACCATAAGCCAGTGCATCTAGATTGAGAATCCGCTGCAAATTCCACAGAATGAGTGTGTTATCATCACCCCCTGAGACGAGCAAAGTCCCATCGCGGCTGATAGCAATTTTCCTAATCGCTGCGGTATGTCCTCTGAGGGTCGTGAGTTCCGTACCAAACTCCTGCACAGACGCTGTCTCCTGCCCAGAGGCTGAGTCTTCTGGACTCACAACTTTCCAAAGCTTGATGGTTCCATCCCCACTCCCAGAAGCAAGTATCTTACTGTCGGGACTAAACGCCACCCCCCAAATCGCAGCTGTGTGACCTTTGAATGTTTTGAGCAATTTCCCCCTTCGGGGTGAATCCTTCGGATACGCTTCGCGTTGGCGGAGCCTGCGCTTTGCGCTTACCCCAGTCGCCAGCGCTGAAGGCGCTGGCTCACCGTCAAGTGTCCACAACTTAATAGTATTGTCACCGCTTCCAGAAGCCACCATTTTACCGTCAGGACTAAAGGCAACTACCCATACTGCTGCCGAATGTCCGACAAGGGTTTTGAGCAACTTACCCTCCAGCGTCCATACCTTAACAGTACCATCGTTACTGGCTGAGGCAACCAGCCGACCGTCGGGACTAAATGCAACTTCCCATACTTCGGCTTGATGTCCTTTAAGAATCTGTGGTGCAAGACGATTATTATACCATATCCGGATATTATGGTCAACATTAGCTATGGCGATCGCTTGACCAAACCCCTGCGGGGACGCTACGCGAACGGGACTCAATACCGCACCTGTAATTTTGCCATCAGGGTTTTTGTAACTAGCAATTAATTTACTGTCTTGCCGCTTGAGTTTTACCGTACCATCATTACCAGGAAAAGCAATTAACTTGTTATCCTCACTGAAAGAAACCTGGAAGACTACGCTTTCTTCAGTCAAAGTTTTCCGTAATTTGCCTTGACGACTCCAAAATTTAACACTGTTTTCGTGGCTGGCTGTGGCGATGCTAGAACTATCGGAGGCGATCGCTATTGACCAAATCCCTGCTTTATGAGCTATCACACTCTTTTGGAATGGATTTTCACTCTGCCAAAGTCTAACAAGGTTTTCTGCCCCCGCCGAAGCTATAAAGCTGCCGTCAGGACTGAAAGTAACTCCCCAAACAGATGCACTATGTCCTCTAAGCGTTCTGTGTTCTGTACCATCAATGTCCCAAAGTTTAATGGTTTTGTCGAGACTAGCGGAGGCAATAGTCTGACCATCCGGACTAAAAGCGACTCTCGAAACTCCGGCACTATGACCTTTAAGAGTTTTATATTGGCGATAACTGCCATTTGTGCTGTCTCGCTGCCAAAGTTTGACAGTTGTATCTTCACTCGCCGAAGCAATGGTTTGACCATCAGGACTGAAAGCTACACCGACAACCCAACCTGTATGCCCTTGGAGAGGTTGTAGGGTTTTGGCATTCTGCCAGCCTGAGATGTCTCGTCTCCAGAGTTTTACTGTCCTGTCTAGATTGGCAGCTGCAATGGTTTGACTATCAGGACTAAAAGCAACTCCCAAAAACCCAGCTTTATAACCTTGAAACGTTCTTAGCAAAGTGCCGTCTCGCTTCCAGACTTTCACCGTTGTGTCCCAACTAGCAGAGGCAATAGTTTGACCATCCGGACTAAACGCTAGTCCCCAAACTGAAGCTGTGTGACCTTTGAATGTTCTAGAAATGCGCCACGATGCGTTTTTGGCATCGCGCTGCCAAAGTTTAATAGTACCATCCTCACTTGCCGAGGCAAGTATCTGACCAAACCCCTGCGGGTACGCTACGCGAACAGGGCTAAAAGCAACTGCTTTAACTGCTGCGGTATGACCTTTGAGAGTTGCAACTGGTGTACCATCACGCCGCCAAAGCTTAATTGTTTTATCCATACTTGCTGAGGCAATTAGAGAACTGTCAGGACTAACATCTACTGCCATAACAGTTGCTGTATGACCCGAAAAACGGTTGTATTCATCTGCTCCATAAACTGCTTGCTTTAGTGCATCTTCAACCAGAGGCGCAAGATTTGTGTTTGCTATTCCTAGCTTTTGCAGTCTGTCTTTGGCTTTAATTGCTTCTACAAGCGCATCTAATCTCCGATTGGAGGCAAACAGTCCAACAGAAGAAGATACAAGCGCTCGAATTTCGCTGCTCTTAGCTTGAATTGAGCTTTTCTTGGTTTGACGATACAGAACAAAACTCCCTATCCCCAAACTGCTAGAGACGAGCAACCCAATAGACACTCCAACTAGCAACAACCTTTGCAATCTAGCTGTCTTTTTCTCTTGTACGAGTCGTGCTTGCTCTTGTATAAGTCGTGCTTCTACTTCTTTAGCACGTGCTGCTTCCAATGCCGTTTGCACTTCAATGCGATCGCATTCAGTACTTGCAGCTAAAAACTGATAATCCAAATCGCTCAGACTTTTGCCCTGCGACCATTTTTGGGCATCTCTCAATGCCTGTCCTCGTAGTAGACGCGATTCATCTTGATAGTTTGAGATTACCCAAGCATTGAATGTCTGCGAGTAAGGACGGAGATTGTCTAATTGCTTTACCACCCATTCACTATTGAAAACATGGCGGTAGATAGGATTTTTAATTTTGAGATAGCCGTTGTGTTTCTCCACTAAACCAGATAATAACAGTTCTGTTTGTTCTCGACTATCATCAGTTGGGACAGAATTCTTTAAGAGTTCTCCATTTTCTGTTGAAGAAGCTTGCAACAGTTGCTGATAAATACCCAACAACCGCCCTGCCTGTTGTTCATTGAATAGAAGGCGATCTCTTATAGTACGCAGATGTTCGGGTTCGTCTTGTGATTGCCAATTTTGAATAATGTGCGCTCGCACTAATTCCTCCACCCAAAATGCTTCTGTACCTGGAGGCAGGGTAATCATTCCTGTAGCAGTAAGAGAAGCAAGTTCGGTAATTAAATCACAGAGTTTTTGTGTGAGAAACGGTTGTCCCCCTGTCCAATGAATAACCTGTTGCAGTATTGCTTGTGGTTGACTGACTACTTCCTTTAATCCTTGAAGCAGGGGCGTGGCTTCATGTAGTTGAAAGCCTTGTAACTCAATTGCTTTACCAAGGTTAAAGGGCGTGCGGCGTTTATCAACAATGAGATCTGAGGGACTAGTTACACCAAATAGTGCAAATCCTAAGCGATCAAAATTTGAGTTCTGTGGTCGCAGGTTATAGCACTGACGAATCCAGGCAAAAAAGTCGTTAATTGGGAAACTTAAACTCAGCAGGCTATCAATCTCATCAATAAAGATGAAAATACGCTCAGTGTGAACATTCGGTAGTAAAACATCTTCAACAAACAGGTGTAGTTTTTGCACCGAGGAAATGCCTGTTTGCTTCTCCCACCAACGCTTAAAGTCAACTTCTGACCCTAAATTGAAGCTGTAGAATAAGCTGATAACAATGCCTTGGTACCATTGATCTGGTGTAGTATCTTCAATACCCAAGCGGGTCATATCCAAGTAAACACAGCTATGTCCTTCTTCCCTAAGACGATAACTTGTGCGCTGAAGCAAAGATGACTTGCCCATCTGACGAGAGTTGAAGACGTAACAGAAATTACCAGCTTTCAGACTGGCATAAAGTCTTTCGTCTGCATGACGGATAACATATGTCGGATCGTCACTGCGGAGACTACCTCCTACCTGATATCTCATATTTAACAGTTACCAGTTATCAGTTATCAGTTATCAGTTATCAGTTATCAGTTATCAGTTATCTATGTTTAATCTTCAATTTTTGGTAGTTTTGAACAGAGGCGATAGGCAAAATCATCCGATAATTAAGGGGAATTGTAACTCTCAAATCTCCTTGATTATGGAATTTTGTCAAACAATTGTAGATAGTTGCTTTGCAAAATAGGCACGGTAGAGTTCGCAACGCGGTAACACGCGCTCGCCCTCAAAGCGAATTAATCCCAAACTTTCAAGCTTGTAAGCTTCAATAGGATTAAGAGAAATACCTTGTTTTGCTTCCAGAACTGTAGCATAAGTCTGTGCCAGTCTAGGATTTTCTTGCAGTTTGACAAAAAGTCGCCATAAATGATAGCAGTAGATCCCACCATTGGCAATCGCATCCTCTATCAGTTCTTGCAGGGTCATTTCTTGAGAGCAAAGATAGTACAAACTAATCTGAATTAATGCTGGATGTCCCCTTAGGAGTGACATAAGTTGGTCAACATCCTTAAGCAAACTCCCCTTTAAACCATACCGCCTAGCTAAATCTTCTACTTGTGGTCGGGTAAATTCTGGAAGACGAATAGGTAGACCGATATTAAAAGGGGAGCGGTTAATATTTAGAGAGATGTACTCTTCTGTAGAGTAAACCATTACTAACCTCAGCTTTTGCCAGTTGGGATTGTGTCGTGCTTCTTCACACCAAGATCGCAATAAAGTAAAAAACTCATGACAGATGTGAGGATATTCAAAAAAATGGTCAACTTCATTCAACACCAAAACCACTGGGCTTTGACATTGATTGAGCAAATAGTTTTCTAAATAGAAGCTGCTACTCAAGTTATAGCCAATTTCTTCATCCCATTTTTCTTTGAGGTTAGGGTCAATACCTAATTGAGTTGCAATTCGCCAGCAAAAACGACGCAACAGCTTATTTAAGTCAGTTAGACACTCACTCTCAAATTGGTAGCAATTCAGATTTACGGTATGATATCCTTGTTTGTGTGCAAAGGCTAACAACCGCAATACTAGAGAACTTTTACCCATCTGTTTTGGGGCGCGAATCCGAATCACGCAGCCACTATGTTGTACCTCATGATAAACCTTTTTCTCTAGTGGGGGACGTTCAATATAAAAGGGAGAATCTAGAGCTACGGGACCATCCGGGTATGACCAAAGATTTTCTATCTGTTCAGTTTGTTCATGATGTTCTTCAACAAATGAGGTGAATTCCGAAACTTGAGATGAATCTTCTTGTGTGTATGAACTAAGAGACGATAACTCACTTGTCTCAGTCTCATTCGCTTCATTAACGATAGTGTAGTCTTCGCTATGTAATTCCAGATTAAAAGCGCTAAAGCAGAGTTTTACAGTTTTTTGGTCTACACTTTCACTTAAAGACCATAATTTACTCAGAGTTCTAGTGGAAACATGAATGCGCGAGCTTATTTCTTCTAAACTCAAGTGTTCGCCTTTGTATTCTGCTATCTCCACGGAAAGAATTGCTGACTGTAACCGTTTAACTCCTATGGAAGTGAGTACAACTCCTCGTCTTCGTTTCGTTACTTTTTGCTTCATTTTATACATGGCATTTACAAAAATCACTAGCGTCTAAATTATGCTTAAGAGCTTTTTGTAATATGCTATACTTAAAATCTTAACAATCAACCCGTAGCATTGGTGTTTTTATTATTACTATATTAATCACCCGTAGAGATACTGTATCATCAAAATTTATAAAAAGCAGCGTAGTTATTGATTGTAAATTAATAGACTGGAATTTAAATTTACTTGAGCTATCTCTAATACACTATCAATCGATTTTTCTATAAAAACCATTAAAACTCCAGTTAATTAAACTACACCATATTAGCTTTCTAGTAAACACTTTAAATGAATTTACTTACTTTTCCTACTTTTCTTACTTTTCCCACTTCCAGTGTTTCTGTAACTGTATTGCAAAAACTTTTTTATGAAACCGCAATGCTTGTACAGTTTTATACTTAATTGTAAAAAAAAGGCGTAATAAATTTTACTTATATAATTCGTCATTTTTTGATTGGTTATGTTGCAAAAACAATATCGCTTTGCTAAAAACTTAAACCTCATCCATCTTGAAACCTGGAGTTTTTCAAGAATGTATTAGGGGTCGCCCCCCATAGGTCATGCCGCGCTTCATTGACTCGGTACGTAACAGTGTGATTTAGGTGTCCCACTCATTCGTTAAGCGATCTCATCGTTGGCTGACTTCGTTTGAAGAAGTTGCGTGGTTCAAATGCTTAAAACTACGCACAAACGATTATTCCTTTTAAACGTTGTAGGAATAGGTAATCGAACAGGGCTATTTCATTCTAAATGTAAAAGTTGTATGGTAAAATACAGCCCTAAAAATGGAATGTATCTACTACCATGAGTCAACCAGCAATTATCGAAGCTTTTGTGGAGCTTAGAGATCCCCGTCGCCGTGCTGCTTTTAATTCAAATTGGCAATATTATCGTTCTAATGTCTCTAATCCTTGCAGGCTATACATTCGACAATAAAAGGGTTGATAACACACCTGGACTAAAAATGTAGGATTGAAATCCCCGAAAACTGAAACCCTTTTGGCATAAGTATTTGACAATCCTACACAAACCTAAAAATCAAATCTTAAGATTACCTTTTTTTGGCAAGCTCATGATTCCATTTTTGGGTGACGACAATGTTATGGTTCCAATGCATCAAAAAAGAATGCGATCGCTCGAACGGAAGAATAAG
Organism: Scytonema sp. HK-05; assembly: GCF_002368235.1. GTDB lineage: Bacteria > Cyanobacteriota > Cyanobacteriia > Cyanobacteriales > Nostocaceae > Kalymmatonema. Next base: position 198,985 of record NZ_AP018195.1, read on the forward strand.
TATTACAGCCCTTAAAGCGGCAATGTTATGGTTCCAGTCGCGGCAATCTTATCCTTCCACCGACAGTAAGATTTTCAGAGCTTGCATGGCGGCTGGTGACAGCTTCGCCACTTTCCCCCCCTACTTGATTAACTGCTGATGGATGCAGTAAGATAATTAAACTTCGATTAATACACGTATTTACAGTAGTATTGAGTGTTAATTCTCTAAACAAGGTTTTTTAACCGCTATAAGCCTTTGGCAAGCCGCAATCAAATATTAATCGGTGATGTAGATCTAGTCAGTTCTCACCCAAGGAAATTTACACACATGACTCAGAAACTTGCCGAAACGCAATACCCTGTTCATGACTTCATTCGGAGTCGCTGGAGTCCTAGAGCTTTTAGCGATCGCGCAGTTGAACCAGAAAAACTACTTTCGTTACTAGAAGCGGCTCGTTGGGCACCTTCTTCCTATAATCATCAGCCTTGGAGTTTTATTGTTGCTACCAAAGATGACGCAACGGAATACAACCGTCTACTTAGTACCTTGGTGGAGTTTAATCAAGGATGGGCGAAAAACGCTCCAGTATTGATACTCACGGTGGCGAAAATTCGCACTGACGATGGGAAGACAAACAGACACGCATTTCATGATCTGGGGCTGGCGTTAGAAAACCTGATTCTTCAGGCAACTTCTCTGGATTTATTTGCCCATCAAATAGGAGGATTTAATCCAGAAACCGCAAGGGAAATATACCAGATTCCGGAAGGCTATGAGCCTGCAACTGTGGTGACAGTTGGCTATCCTGGCGATCCGCAGAACCTCCCTGATGGACTACGCGATCGCGAATTAGCACCTCGTACCCGCAAGCCTTTGACAGAATTTGTGTTTACGGAAAAGTGGGGACATACCTCACGCTTGTTGAAAGGCTAAGACAATTTTAGATTTTAGGTTTTGGATTCAGAATTCATCCAAAACCATGTTACTGACATTAACTATTTAATATTTGGGATTTTTAGATTGAAACTCTATATCCCAATGCCAAACAGCAAATCCTATTTACAGAGGAACTTCAACATGGCTGACATTAAGATTTATAGTGCAGTTGTTTGTCCTTATGCCCACCGTACACGTCTTGTACTTCAAGAAAAGGGCATTGATTTCGATTTAATTGAAATTGATTTGCAGAATAAGCCAGAGGGTTTTACAAAAGTTTCTCCCTATGGGAAAGTACCAGCAATTACACATGGTGAAAGTCCCGTTTGGGAATCGGCTGTAATTAACGAGTATTTAGATGAAGTATTTCCCAATCCACCACTTTTACCTAATAGTCCAATTGCTAAAGCTCAAGCTCGAATTTGGATAGATTTTGCTAATACAAGATTAGTACCTGCTTTTTCTACTCTCTTACGCAGTACAGATTCTCAAAAACAAGAAGAAGCCAAACAAGAACTTTACAAACACCTAGAATTTATTGAAACTGAAGCTCTAGGAAAACTATCTCAAGATGGCCCCTATTGGTTTGGTGAATCTATCAGTTTGGTTGATTTCACTTTTTACCCTTGGTTTGAGCGCTGGCCTGCACTTAAAGAGTATCGCGGTTTCGGCATACCTGCAGAATTTACTCGTGTAAAACAGTGGAAACACGCTCTTAAAGAACGTCCATCAGTAAAGGCGATCGCTAACTCTAAAGAGTTCTACATTGAGCGATATGCAAGGTTTGCTACTCCTACTCCTGTTGCTGCCTAGTAATTATTAATCCGTAATCCTTAATTCGTAATTCGTAATTCTGATGAGGAATTATCAATTACGAATTTTTTTTATTTAATTTTTAACAGAAAGAACTCAGGTGTCAGTCGCCAGAATTCAGAATTGAATTCTGTGCGACTGGTGAACCAGTACTGCAGGAGGTGAGACCAGTGCTGCAGGAGGAGCCAGCACTGCAGTGAGGCAGCGCCCTTTGGAGGGTTTCCCTCGTGCCGGCTCTGCCGAAAGGGTTTCCCACGCCCAGGTGACTGGTGAGTCCAGTCCTGTGCCTCCTGCGGAGGAGCTTCGCTAACGCGAAGCGTGCCCGAAGGGCTTAGGCGGGTTTCCCGCCGTAGGGAACTGGCGAACCCGAAGGGCGTCGGTTTCCCGAACTCACAGCAACTGGCGTAAGCGCAAGCGCACGCCAAGGGCGAACGCGTAGCGTCTCCGTTCGCCCTTGGCGTGCCGCAGCCATAGGAGATACCCGTTCGCCGTAAGGCGTGGCGTTAGCCATAGGGGTTTCCCGACAGCCAGGTAACTAGTGTTCGCGTAGCGTGCCGTGCCTCCTCCGAAGGAGCTGCGCTAACGGCGATAGCCGTGGCCGTACCCACTGGGCATACCCGTAGGGAGGCAAGAGAGGACACAGAGAGAAGAGTTAATTATTATAGGTAATCTTAGACCGGGAAGGGAGTAACACTTTTGCCTATTGGGTATTGGCATCGAACACTATAGGCAATGGTTTGTCTGCAAAATATAGGAAATTACTATTTAGCAACCAATACTACGATAAATTTATCGGAATATAGTATAATATTCTCAGTTATGCTCCCAGCATGGGAATATTGCTGGCAGATATTGGGTAACGGCAAATTCCCTAGGAAATAGGAGAGTGTGAACACCTCCCGACGGATCAAACTCTGGAGAATCTTAATGGGCTACAAACATATAGAAGTTAAACAAGTAGCTGGTTTCATCGGTGCAGAAATCGGCGGCGTAGACCTTTCCCGTCCTCTTTCTGACGAGCAAGTCCAAGAAATTCGCAAAGCGCTATTAAAGTGGAAAGTTATCTTCTTTCGTAATCAGAACATCGATCATGCTGCCCAGGTCGAGTTCACATCTCGTTTTGGCGAAGTAACTTTCGCCCATCCTTTGGGAGAGCCGGAACCAGTTCCCCGATTTCCTCAGATTAAACCTGTAGACCGTAAGCTTTATGAACGGCAGTACGGTTTTCGTACTGGCGGTCCCTGGCACACAGATGTAACTGCGGCCATTAACCCACCAGCCGCGTCAGTTTTACGCGCCGTTAATGTCCCTAGCTTTGGTGGTGATACCCAGTGGAGTAATCTTGTTGCCGCTTATGAGGGGCTCTCAGCACCCTTGCGCGCCCTAGCAGATACATTGAAAGCGGAACATCGCTTCAATGGAGGCGGTTATCAACCCCGCAACGGCAAATTCAACGATCGCATTGCTGTTAATCCCCTAGTTTCTATTCACCCAGTCGTCAGAGTTCATCCGGAAACTGGTGAACGTGCTTTGTTCGTCAACCCTGGCTTTGTCTCCCGCATTGTGAATGTGTCACCAGAAGAGAGCAGACTGTTGCTAGAATTGTTCTTTAACCAAGTCACCAAACCTGCCTATACCACCCGCTTCCGTTGGAACAACGGTGATATTGCCTTCTGGGACAATCGCGCCACCGTGCATTTAGCTCCGCAAGATTTGGATCATTTAGATGTGGAACGTCTGCTCTATCGCACCACCATCACAGGCGATGTCCCAGTAGGGGTTGATGGTTCCCGTTCCGAAGTGGTTCACGGTGAAGCTTTCAGTAGTGAAGTACCAAGTGTTTTCAAGCAGAAAGCTAATTCTCAGGAAGCACAACCAGTACTTTCATCAAACTGAGTTCTGAGCCATAAGTGCTGAGTAAATTAAAAACTACTCAGTACTTATGAACGCAGACATTAACCCTTGTTGCTCTACAAGGGTAACTTGGCATGACCAGTTGATCGTCATAGCCCTAAATCTAAAGAGACCAAATCATGACACTCACAGCCAGCCGGATTGATATTACACCCACCGACGCGGCTCTAGGTGCGGTAATTACCGGAATTGATGTCAGTCGTTCTGTAGATCCAGAGGTGATTTTACAACTGAAGCAAGTATGGCGCGTAGACGCGTCCCTTGCGCGTGTCCCCTTGGGACTCAGCGGCTTGCCGTAGACATCGCCATCTTCTCATCTTCAAAAACCAGACATTAACTGACGAGCAGTTCTTAGCTTTTGCCAATTACTTTAGACATCTCCGAAATATAAAAAAGTCAACTAAAATAAAAATCAATAATCTTTTATAACAACAAGAATATGAGTTCTATATCTGCGTACATTGAACAAAATCGTCAGGATACACAACAATTAGTGGGTCTAAAGTACTGATCTGATTCCAACTGCACTCGATTTGGTCAATCCTAACCATTTTAAAAGCTGGTTTACAAACTGTTGTTATTGTACCTCAGAAACCTGCAATCCACTGTATTACTTAGTTCCCAGCGATTGGCTCCGCCACTACCCCTTGGGCAATCGCATCCGTTCTTTCGCCAGTTGTACACCAAAGCAGAACTCATCGACTAGTCAAGCAACCAGTCAAGCCGTCAACCAGTTAACTAAGACAGCACGACTCAAAGTCGGGTCTCGAAATACTGTCTCTGAAGATATTTTCAAAAAATATGCAATCCTTCTTAGCAACTGTGCAATCAAAAGCAAATGACCCCAACATCCAAAAACTGAATCAATTGGTTGTCGATCCCCAGTTGAAGGATTATATTAACAACTACTTCAAGGGGACGATCGCCCCTGCATTATAAACATGATACGGAGGGCTAATGAGCGGAGCGAAGCAATTGAAACTGGGTGCGTTCATGCGCCCGGTCGCGATACACACAGGCGCTTGGCGCTATCCTGGGGCTTTGCCTGATGCCAATTTCAACTTCCCGGCGCTAAAACGATTCATCCAGAAACTAGAACAGGGCAAATTTGACGCATTCTTCATGGCCGATCACTTAGCGGTGCTTAATATGCCAATCAACGCGCTCAAGCGCAGCCACACTGTCACCTCCTTTGAGCCTTTCACCCTACTTTCTGCCCTCGCCAGCGTCACCGAACACATCGGGCTGGTAGCTACCGCTTCCACCACATATGACCAGCCTTACCACATCGCTCGCCGTTTTGCGTCTCTTGACCATATCAGCGGCGGTCGCGCTGGCTGGAATATCGTTACCACATCAAATCCAGATGCAGCGCTTAACTTCGGCTTGGAAGAGGAAGTTGAGCATGACGAACGCTACGTGCGGGCTAGAGAATTCTATGATGTCGTAACGGGTCTTTGGGATTCCTTCGCGGACGATGCGTTCATCCGGGACGTGGAATCAGGGATTTATTTCGATCCTGCAAAAATTCACGTTCTGGGTCATAAGGGAAAACATCTCTCGGTGCAGGGGCCATTGAACATCGCCAGACCTGTCCAGGGTTGGCCGGTAATCGTCCAGGCGGGCGCATCCGATGCAGGACGACAATTAGCCGCCGAAACCGCCGAGGTCGTGTTTGCACCTGCTGGTAATCTGGAGGCAGGTAAAGCTTTATTTGCTGACATTAAGGGACGGGCGCGGGCGATTGGACGTGACCCAGAAAGCATCAAAATTCTTCCAGGTGCTTTGGTGATTGTGGCCGAAACTGTGGAAGTAGCGATCGCCAAGCGTAAACATTTGGACAGCTTAGTACACTATGACAGTGGGATCGCCAGCTTGAATAGCGCCCTTGGCTACGATGTTTCGGGTTTCGATCCGGACGGCCCTTTGCCAGAAATCCCGCAAACCAACGCCAGCAAGAGCGCGCGAGAACGAGTGATAGCGCTGGCGCAACGCGAGAAACTGACCATTCGACAGCTGGCTCAACGCATTGGCAGTTACAGCGGACTGGCGTTTGTCGGTACGCCCCAAACGATTGCCGATGACATGGAGCAATGGCTGACCGAGGAAGGATCTGACGGTTTCAACGTCATGTTCCCTTTTGTTCCTGAAGGGCTGAACGATTTTGTAGACAAGGTTGTGCCAGAACTTCAACGGCGTGGGATCTTCCGCAAAGAGTATGAGGGGAAGACGCTGCGCGAAAATCTTGGACTGGCGCGCCCTGGTAACCGCTTCTTTGAGACCACAAACGCCTCTGTAAGCTAGATGCGCCCATTCCCAAAATATCAGAGAGAGAAACAATGATTAAGACTCCTGAGAAAGTTGCAGATTCCACCTTCCAGTTTTCAGCTCCTGTCACAGTCCACTCGCCGGAACTCCAGCAGCTTTTCGATTTTATCGCTGCTGGGGCTGCGGAATGCGATCGCCTCCCTGCTGCCAAAGCCCAGGGTGAAGACGCGGAAACAGCAGCAGCACTAGCAGCTTCTTTAAGTGCATCCAAAGCCAAATTGATTGTTGATGACCTAGCGCTACGTTCTGCTACCCTGTTATTTGAAGTTGGTGGGGGCAACGCTATCAAATCGTCACCATGTATGCTCAGATTGTGGATTTGAAATACCGCGTGATGTGGGTAGCGCTTCGGGTAATGTACAACGTTGTGACTAATCAACAACCGGGGTTGGGAACCGGCCTCGATAGTCTTGGATGTCTAAGTACAGCATTTCATTAATTCGTAACGTTTTTGAACGCTGAGGAGCGCTGAGGTCAACGCAGCGAAAAGTTCTGCAGGAGGTGAGACCAGTGCTGCAGGAGGAGCCAGCACTGCAGTGAGGCAGCGCTGCAGGAGGGTTTCCCTCGTGCCGGCTCTGCCGAAAGGGTTTCCCACGCCCAGGTGACTGGTGAGTCCAGTCCTGTTCGCGTTGGCGAAGCCTCTCCGCAGGAGACAGCGTGCCCGAAGGGCTTAGGCGGGTTTCCCGCGCCCCGGGAACTGGCGTTCACCGAAGGTGTGCCGAAGGCATACCCGAAGGGCGTCGGTTTCCCGAACTCACAGCAACTGGCGTAAGCGCAAAGCGCAGGCTCCGCCAACGCGTAGCGTCTCCGTTCGCCCTTGGCGTGCCGCAGGCATAGGAGATACCCGTTCGCCGTAAGGCGTGGCGTTAGCCATAGGGGTTTCCCGACCTAGGAAACTTTTCAAGACAAAGGTATACAGAGTCTTCGTTCGAGTTTTCGCTATGAACTTATGAAATCATGTACTAAGCTCTACTTCAAAGACTGGTAAACGAAAGAATACTGGATCTATGAAGCAACTTGGGCAGATGAAGAGACAAAAATTCAGCAGCGCGGCGGAACCGGGCGAAACCCCGTCCGCCGGGAGCGGCAGGGTAGTTCATTCGTAGAGTTTAGAGATGCTTTCCGCGATTCTGCATAAGCCGTGCTGATGGTTTGGAGTCAGAGACACTCACCATCTAGTAGCTTTCATAATTAAAAATTATTCTCCCTTATATACGGTATCTTTGTGGTGAATCGCTATTTCTACACCATGTCAAAAGTCAGATAGGTCGTCTGTGACTAATTTTTCCTCTAGTCATTTGGACTTATTTTGGTAATTATCTGCTCTTCTTAACGATTATTAGTACTTATCTCATAAATTCTGTTTATTATTAAAAAAAAAAAGAATGTTTGCTCTTATCTGGGTGAAACCATAATATTGAGAACAAGCTAAGTTGTTAAGAAAAAAATCTCAAATTTGATAATAGCGATCGCCCGTATATGCCCGAAGGGTTTCTTTCAGAAACCCTTCCCTCGAATCTCCGATTCGAGGCAACAAAGCGGAGCTTTGTTGGGGCATAGGGCGCGCCTTGCGATCGCATCGAAAGAAAAGCAATTCAACTATCTCCTAAACTGCCTTCACTTCTAGAAGCGGAGAAGGATTAAAGAAGTCATTATGAACCTTTGTGAACAAAAACTATGAGTTGGCTAGTTAGTACTTTAATTCTTGGCATTTCTGCCGCTTTTGCAACTACCTTTGACGACAATATTTACTTGACGGCTTTTTTTGGAAAAGTCAATCATGTCTTTCGTCCTAAGCACATTATCATTGGCGAATTTGTTGGATTTACCGCGCTAGTACTTGCTAGTCTCCCTGGTTTTTTCGGCGGTTTAGTTCTTCCAGAAGCTTGGATTGGATTGCTAGGCATTCTACCAATTGTAATTGGTATCAGCAATCTCATGAGTCGAGATGATGATGGCGATACAATCCAAGATGTGTCAGTTGACTTCCGTCATACAGTCAAATCTAGACGTCATAAGAAATCATTATTTGCGACTCTGCGCGATCCTCAAACTTACCGCGTTTCGGCAGTAACTATTGCCAATGGAGGAAATAACATTGGTATCTATGTGCCATTGTTTGCTACTACTAATTTGCCAAGTTTAGGAGTGATTTTGTGCGTTTGCTATTTCACTGTTGGAGTGTGGTGCTTGCTCTCTTATAATCTGACTCGTAATCCTCTCATGGCTCCGCTTATGGCTCGCTATGGTCGAAAAATCTTCCCATTTGTGTTAATCTGGCTGGGATTCTCGATAATGATGAAAAGCGGTACTTTCCAACTTGTTCCCAGTCTAGCAATGCTTTTCCATTAGATGTCAGGCGATAGCTTCGTTGCTGCGCTCCGCGCAGATCGCGCTTTAGTTGAAAACTTGCTACCATTGTTCCATGAAGAAAAAATTGCTCTTCTACCTCTAGTACTGATTATTCCTCACTTCTGGCGACCTCCCCCTAGCACTGGATTAACAGATTGGGGAGAAAAGCCAAGTTTTAAAGAACCTTCAAAGTTAATTTGCAACGAATCGATGAAACTTTTCCAAATCGCTTTAGTCGTCTTAATGCTTTTAATCAATCTAGTAAGTCCTTTAAGCGCATGGGCAGATGAAGCACCGCACTTAAGTAAACATCCTGACTACTTCGTAGGTCAAAAAGTAGTTTGGCTTTATAAAGCTCGCGCTGATTCTGACAATGTCCAGAGAATTCCTGCCGAAGTAGTCAAGCTAGGCTCAAAGCAAGTACAAGTTAGGGTACGGAAACACAACAACGACTTCGTTAATCGTTGGGTGAATCGAGACAGGTTAGAAAATCATTAAATATAGTATTTTTTTTAATTCACAAGCATAATTGCAGAATTACAAACAAAAATTCAAAAAGCTCTTTTAAAAGGCAAGAGAATATCATCCGTTTGCAGGCTAAATTACTGACTAAAAGAAAACCATAAATATTATTATTGTTAGGAACAATAATAATATTTGCTTTGAGAGTTTGATTGGTTCTATCTTGAAATTAAGGTGAACTAAAAGCAGATAAAAAAGATTACCAAGTTTGAGAGGAATAAACTAATGAACAAACCAAATTCAAAAAAACTAACTTCCTGGATTGTCACTGCTGTATTTCTTGTACTAGTAGCGGGATTTTCTTTGCTTAACCAGCCCAACGCCTTAGCTCAATCAGAAACACTACCTGCACCTACAGAATCCGCACCTGCTCCTGTAGTATCTCCAGCTCCAGCAACACCTCCAACAACATTCTTCGTAGATCCTGTAGCAGCAAATGTTAGACGTTTATTAACAACTAATGAATGTGTTGGATGCAACCTGGCTGAAGCACAACTAGAAAGAGTAAACCTGCTGGGAGCTAATTTGGAAGGTGCAAACTTACAAAAAGCAGAATTAGAAAAGGCGAATTTAGAGGGAACTAACCTACAGACAGCTAATTTGCAAGGAGTAGATTTAAGCAAAGCAAACCTCTCTGGAGTAAATCTACAAGGAGCAAACTTATATGATGCAGATTTAGAGGGGGCTAATTTGCAAGGAGCAAATCTATCTGGGGCAAACCTACAGAAGGCAGATTTACAAAAAACAAATCTCACAACAGCGAACATAGAAGGGGCAAACCTGCTAGGGGCTGATTTAGAAGATGCATTCTTACCCTCAGGAATCGCAACTCAGTATCAGTATCACTAATGAAAAGTATGTAGTACCCTGCCAAGAGAACTTGACGGGGTAAAAGGTAAGGGGTAAAGGTCTTTTATCCCTTACCTTTTGCCTTTTCCGTACAGTCGAATGCTTTAACTTTGATAGGGGCGCGGCAGTTGGCGCAGTTTATGAGCAGTATCTAATTCACTATTGTTTTTTCTGCCATATCCCCAACCCAAAATGCGACGATATTCACCCATAATGCCACTGTCAATTAAATCATCCTCGTTGACTGCAACATTGGTATGAGATTGCGGCGCAACATAGAGCGCATCCGCAGGACAATATGCCTCACACATGAAACAAGTTTGGCAGTCTTGTTGTCGGGCGATCGCAGGCGGTTGGTTGGGAACTGCATCAAAGACATTGGTAGGGCATACTTGAACGCAAACATTGCAATTAATACAGAGTTTATGGCTGACAATCTCGATCATGATACTGCTCCTGCTACAACTTTGATACCGAGGCTGTGGTTTGAGTAGTTAATACTGGTGGTGTAGGGCTGGCATCCTTCACCCAATCCCGTCTCACCCAAAGCCTTTCTAAGCCGCCTGTTGCTTGGTAATAAAGCTGATTTGGATCGGTTTCGGGATAGTCCACGCGAATATGTTCGCTGCGCGTTTCTGTGCGATGTAAAGCGCTAAAATATGCCCATCGTGCTACAGCCACAAGAGCTGCCGCTCGACGAGAAAATTCCACATCGCGCACTGTATCTTGTTTCGGGTTGCCTTGTACTTGCTGCCACAGCGTTTCTAATTTGGCGAGGGAATCCAAAAGTCTCTGCTCACAGCGCAAGTAATTCTTCTCCAATGGGAACATCTCGGCTTGTACACCGCGCACAACTCCCTCGCTATCGAATGTTTCGGAAGCGGAGGAGTGCGATCGCAATCCAGCTTGACCTGCTGGACGCACAACCCGTTCATGGGCATGAGCGCCCAGACTCTTGGCAAAGGCGGCTGCACCTTCCCCTGCCCATTGTCCTGTGGAGATTGCCCAGGCGGCATTAGGACCACCACCCCCAGAAGCTAAACCAGCTAAAAACTCCCGCGATGCAGCATCACCTGCAGCGTAGAGTCCAGGAACCTTTGTACCGCAACTATCATTCACAATCCGAATTCCACCTGTACCACGGACTGTACCTTCTAAAACCAGTGTTACAGGTACTCGTTCTGTATAAGGATCAATGCCAGCTTTTTTATAGGGTAGAAAGGCGATGAAATGAGACTTTTCAATCACTGCTTTGACTTGAGGTGTAGCTCGATCCAAACGAGCATAAACGGGGCCTTTTAAGAGGGCATTGGGAAGGAATGCGGGATCGCGACGACCATTGATATAGCCACCTAAATCGTTACCTGCTTCATCGGTGTAACTAGCCCAGCCAAAAGGAACACCCCTTGTGACTGTAGCATTAAAAGCGGTCGAGATGGCATAGTGGTTAGAAGCTTCCATACTGGAGAGTTCGCCGCCAGCTTCCACCGCCATCAGCAGTCCATCGCCTGTATTGGTATTGCAACCTAATGCTTTACTCAAGAATGCACAACCGCCATTCGCCAGGACTACTGCACCAGCACGAACAGTATAGGTACGATGATTTTGCCGCTGCACACCTCTAGCTCCAGCCACAGAGCCGTCCTCGGCTAATAACAGTTCTAGAGCCGGGCTTTGGTCGAGAATTTGCACACCAACACGCAACAGGTGTTTGCGAAGTACCCGCATATATTCCGGGCCGTAATAACTCTGGCGCACAGATTCCCCATTTTCTTTGGGGAAACGATAGCCCCAATCTTCCATTAGGGGCAAACTCAGCCAAGTTTTTTCGATCACACGTTCGATCCAACGTAAGTTAGCGAGGTTGTTTCCTAGGCGATAACGCTCCGATAAAACTTTGTCCCAATTCTCTGGAGAAGGTGCCATGATACCATTGCCACTGGCAGCAGCTGCACCGCTCGTACCCAGAAAACCTTTATCAACAATGATGACTTTGACACCTTGGGCTGCGGCTGCCCATGCTGCCCATGCGGCAGCAGGACCACCACCAATTACTAGCACGTCAGCAGTTAATTGTAGTTCAGTGTCGCTATAGGCTGTAAGCAATTCCTTTTCCTCCTTAGTTGGCAGTCAAGTTCATACTTTGCTACTTTGAGCGGCTTCTTGTGGCAAAAATCCACCTGCCTGCATTTTCCATAACCTGTAGTAAGCACCTTTGCGTGCCAGGAGTTTAGTGTGGGTACCATCTTCAACAATGCGACCTTGGTCAAACACCAAAATGCGGTCTAGATGCGCGATGGTGGACAAGCGATGAGCTACTACAATCACCGTTTTTCCATGCATCGCTAAATCTAGGGTATCTTGGATCGCTTTTTCGGTGATGGAATCAAGGCTGGAGGTGGCTTCATCTAAGATCAAGATTGGTGCATCTTTGAGGATTACTCGTGCGATCGCAATGCGTTGCCTCTGCCCACCGGACAGCTTAACACCGCGTTCGCCGACCAGAGAATGATAACCCTCACTCATTGGCACGATAAAATCGTGAGCGTAAGCCTTACGTGCTGCTTCCATCACTTCCTCATCGCTTGCTTCCAGTCGCCCGTAACGAATATTTTCCAGTAACGTGCGATGGAATAGAGACGGATCTTGGGGAATCAAGCTGATTTGGGCGTGGAGGGCATCCTGAGTCATATCTCGAATATCCACCCCATCAATAAGAATCTGTCCAGATTGGGGATCGAACAAACGCAAAATCAAATTGACAAAAGTGGATTTTCCAGAGCCGGAAAAGCCCACCAGCCCCACACGCTGTCCCGGTGGGATGGTGACACAAAGGTTATGGAATACTTTTTTCTCAGGTGAGTAGTTAAAATTTACTCGCCGAAACTCAATGCGTCCTTGGGTGATTGGGTGGGCGATCGCTTGATCCCGATCAATCAACTCGTGGGGTTGAACAATGGTGAAGACACCATTGGCGACATTGCCGATATGTTCAAAGAATTCTAGAAAGCGTTTACTTAAATTGCGGGCTTCACTGATGATCAACAGCGACAAACTAGTTGCTACCACAAAGTCAGCAGTAGCGATCTTTCCTTGACTCCAGAGGGAGAGCGAGTAATACAGGGTGCCAATTTTTAGAACGGCTGCTGAGATAAACTGAAACCAGCGGATTCGCTCCGAGTACCAGTTGGACTTTCTCACCTGTTTGAGTTCGCCCCTTAATTGCTCATTCAAATAGCGTCGTTCAAAACCCAGACGAGCAAATAGTCGGCTACTGGTGAGATTTGTGACTGCATCTACGATGATACCAGTTGTCTCACTTCTTGCGGCTGCAGCTTTGCGGGAGTAAATTCGGCAGCGAGTTGCCAGCCAGAACGAAATACTGATGAAGAGAACTGCCCACACCCCCACGAGTGCAGCAAGCGGAGGATAGGCGCGATACAGTAATATTGTACTAACAGTATACACGATGATGACTGGCATAAATTCAGTAATCATCATTTGCATCGTTTGGGTTACACCCAGAGAAGTTTCGCTAATCCGATGTGCTAAAGCCCCAGCAAAACTACTACTCAGGTAGCGATGGGAATGGTGCTGCAAGTAAGCATATAGAGACCGGACGATGTGCTGTCGGTGGATTGGGTGGCGGATAGTCTGTAAGAGTCCAGACGAGCGCCCGAATACCACTTCACCCACACTCAAGGCGGTGAACAGCATCAGGGGTTGCCTCACGGCATCAAAAATGTGCTTGCTGTCGCCCGCCCCTCGCGTCACGCTCCTGATGATCTCACCAATGGCATACGGTAACATAATGCCACAAGTTGCGTGTACTACCTCCAGGATCACCATTGCCACATACCACCAGCGGAACTGGTTAACGAAATAGCAAATGAACCTGAATGGAGTCGCTGGTAAGTCTGGCGCACTAGCAGCACGTTGGAACGGTTGAGATGAACGAGGACTTTTGATTAAAAAACGGCGATCGCGTCGTATCACTTCAGCTTCTCCCTAACATCATCACAATCTCCCAGTATTTCACTGATTTCAGTAAGTCTGCTAATGCGTTCCACTCTTGGAGGAATATCCTCCAAATTGACACCATACCGATCAAGCCAGATCCCAACCATTCCAGCCTGCTTGGCTGCAATCGCATCCAGTTCAAGATTGTCGCCGACAAAAAGACTCTCCTGTGTCTGTACTTCCAGTTGGCTACAAGCTTGGAGGAATATTTCAGATTCAGGTTTGGCAACTCTCGCCTTTTCGGAAATAACAACAATGTCTAGAAAAGGCAAAATGCCGCACCTTTGTAGCTTTTCAATTTGCTGTGTTTCTTGCCCATTTGTAACTACCCCAATTTTATAGTCTTGTAGTTTTGCAAAGCATTCAGTGACATCATCAAAAACTTGACATCGACTGATGTAACATTCCCAATATTCTGCCAATAAAATATCGACTTCTGTATCCTCAAATCGATAACCATACATTGAAAATGCTTCTCGCAGTTTTCCTCGCCCTGATTCTTGAAACGTGACCTGCTGAGCAAAAAACTTCTTGTACCACTCTCGGTTTAATAAGATCCACCTTTCTGTAAATGCTGTGCGCTCTTCTTCTCGATTAGGCAAGACCTGATCAAATAAAGCACCCGTTGCATCTCTGATTGCGGAATCATGATCGATTAGAGTATCGTCAAGGTCAAACAACACAGCTTTGATCATAAGGTCACGACAAAAACGACTGATACCAACTAGCTTTCAACACTCACAGATCTCTTTGGAGTACTTGCCTCACCGATAATATAAAACCGCACAACACGCGAGTAGACGCCTGGATCAACCGTCCGGTGATGTTAAATCAAATCATCATAATTGCTGCTAACGTACAGAATCTCCCTTTCGGTATTCGGCAGTGATGTCGTCTAGCTTTTGTTTTAAACTGTCATCGAGTTTTACTTCCACTGCCTTTAGGGTGTCAGCAAGTTGTTCTGGACGGCTAGCGCCAATAATCGGGGCAGTGATAATCGGATTAGCGAGCACCCAAGCTACCGCTAGAGTGGTGAGTGACAATCCAGCCAAATCTGCTACTGTGCGTAATTCCTCAACAGTATCAAACTCGCGATCGTGCCAATAACGTTCTTGATAACGTTCTGCGGCTGCACCCAAGGTAAAACGAGTTCCTGCGGTGGGTCCTTGAGCAAGATTGTGTTTACCAGTGAGTAGACCACCCGCCAAGGGATTGTAGGGAATGACACCAAGCCCTTCTTCTTTCGCTAGGGGCAACAGTTCTCGCTCAATTTCGCGGAATAACAAATTGTAGCGGGGCTGAACCGAGACAAAGCGAGTCAGATTGCGAACATCGGCCCGACCTAAAGCGCGGCTGAGTCGGTAAGCTAAGAAATTAGAAACCCCAATGTAGCGTGCTTTACCAGCTCGAACTATCGTGTCCAGTGCTTCTAAAGTCTCATCTAGAGGCGTTGAGGCATCATCAGAGTGTAATTGATACAAATCAACATAATCGGTTCCCAGTCGTCTGAGGGAAGCATTGATCGCATCTAAAATATGTTTGCGCGAAGCACCCTGATCCCAAGGGGCAGGACCAACCTTGCCTACAGCCTTGGTAGCTAGGATAAAATGTTCGCGTTTGCCTTTCAGCCAGCGCCCAATAATTTCTTCGGTACGTCCAGCATTAGCAATTCCGCCGCCAAGTGGATAAACATCAGCCGTATCCAAAAAATTGATACCAGCATCGGCGGCTGTGTCGAGGATGGCTGTGGAAGTTTCTTCGTCAGTCTGCAATCCAAAGGTCATGGTGCCGAGAACAAGGCGCGAAACAGTCAATCCAGTTTTACCGAGATTCGTAGTTGGTAAAGTCATGGTGATGTTGTTGATTGAAACTAATTGATTGAAATTAGTTGATTGAGAAAGAGTTGAAATTTCTAAATAGAATGCGATCGCGAAGCGGGCACTCTGTGCCATCGCCTCCGGCGGGGCGTAGCCCATTGCAGAACTCTAGCTTTTCTCAATTGAGTGCAATACATGAAGAAATAAGAACCACAGATGGACACCGATGGACACAGATATATTTGTACTTCATTTAAACCAGAAGTGGTATAAATCGCAGAACTAAGCAGTTACTAAGGCGTGGCGTTAGCCATAGGGGTTTCCCAACAAGCGGGAACTGAGCGCAAAGCGCACGCTCCGCGAACGGGGCATTGCTCAGAAAAGCTTATGTAATAGACATTTGAGATAGTAGTGAGCAATGCCCACCTTACAGAAAAATGCTGTAATGTATTGCACTCAATTGAGAACGGCTAGATTTCGCCTCAGACAGCTACAGAAGTTTTACCACGGCTGTGTGAAACCAGCCATTGTTGCAATTTCGGGTTGCTGTATACTTCATCGGCAATAAAATGATCGCCATCAGGTAGCACTGTAAAATCTACTGTCCCTCCAAGTCCGCGTAAGGTAGCGACAATATACTCTGTATCGTCAATCGGCAGTTTTTCGTCCTTTCCACCTTGGAATATCTGGATGGGAATTTCCTTGAGCGCAGCTAGTTGAGTTTCTTCTAATGTCTTGGGTACACGACCGGAAACTGCTACTAAACCAGCAAAGCGTCCAGGATGGGAAGCGGCGATATGCCAAGCCCCAGCCGTACCCAAGCTGAACCCAGACAGGATCACACGAGATGGATCGATGGGCTGGGAGGCGATCAGTTCATCCAGTAAAGCAATCACATCTGATTCTCGCTCTACCCAAGTCTGTCCTTCAGAAAGCTGGGGAGCTGCAAAGACATAAGGTAACGGGGTTGACACATCCACGAAACGAGGTAAACCCCATTTCAGCAACACATTTAAATCATTGCCACGGTCCCGCGCTCCGTGCAAAAACAGCACAAGAGGCGCGGGTTTGTTGGCAGTGTCAGAGACAGGTGAGAAAAGATAAGGCAAGGAACCATTGCTGATGTGTTGGACGGGCATAGTTGTAACTCCTAAATAATTTGGGTATGAGGCAAAGTATTCTTGTCATAAAATTTCGTAGTAAGCACTTTAGTGCTTAGATAATCAAGGACTAAAGTCCTTACTACGAGCATTTAGCTAACCGCCGCCTTAGCTGGTTGTTTCCACACTGCGGCGACGTACAGTGACTCTTCAAAGTCTGGTGTGATGTCGCTGGTGATGCGTGCTTCGTGCTGCTCCCAGTCGCTGAAAAATAAGTCATGGCTAATGCGCGACACTATGGCAGGCACGTCACGGCGGATACTCGGTACGTCACCAATTGGCAGACCAAAGCTGACGAAACCAGCTGGGTTAAATACGTGAATGTCTTTCAGGTAGGGCGCAGTGCCAGGTACTTTCTCTAGGTATTCGTGGGCACTGCCGAGGTAGGGGTGCGTCCCCAGATCGTCGTCGCGCTGGTCTCTTGGTGGTTGGTAGCGATCGCGCCAAAGTGCGATATGCTGCGCAAAGTCGGCTAGTTCGGGTCGCTTTGTTGGGTCAACGAAGTAACCAGTGCCAGCGATCGCAAAATCAAACTCGAAAATATCGTCGTTCACCTGGGCAACGATACGCCCACCCTTTTCCTGCGCCAATTTCCAAGGTGCAGACAGGTGCAGATGGAAGTTGGAGAAGGCGATCGCTCGCTCAATTGCGTCCGGTGGTGGTGTGGAGCCTACCTGCCGAAAGCGCCAAGCCTGGAACCAGCGAGCTGCATCAGGTAGTTGTGGATAGTTGTAGTAAGCACCAGGATACCCACGCACCCGAATCACTGGGAGGGATGCGATCGCCGAGCGCCGTGCGAACAAATGTACTGCTTTGGCTCCCGATTCCAGCGCTACCCCTGCTGCGTCGAAAGCTGAAGCCGCCGCACCTAGCACCGCCACAGTCTTACCCCGCAGTGCTTCAAAATCTATGGCATCGGCGGTATGTGCATACAGCGTGCGTGGTAAGTCAGCCAGTACAGGTGGTATGTATGCGCCACCAGTGCCAGCTACGCCGTTGGCGAATATAATCTTACGCGTGGTCTCCACCTGCGGGACACCGTTCACTTCAAGGTGCAAGCGAAAGAAACCTGACTCTGGCTCAATTCGCACCAACTTCGTCCGGTAACGAACTGAGATACCGAGAAACTGCCGATACCAGCTGAGGTACTCAGCCCAGGTCACTCGTGGAATGCGGTCGATCGCCGCGTAGGCTTCAGCACCGTGCCGCGCTTCGTACCAGGCTTGGAATGACAGTTCTGGGATGCCTAATTCAGGACCGGGTAGGTTCTTCGGTGTGCGGAGCTTTTTCATCCGCGCTCGCGTCAGCCACACACCAGCATGAGCCTCGTCGTCGGCTGCGTCGATCACCGTCACGCGACCGATGCCAGCACGCCGTAGCGCAAATGCAAAGGTACTACCGCTGCCGCTACCACCTACTATCGTGACATTGTGATCGATGTCTGGGCGATGGCTTACCCAGTTCTCGGGATCGGAACCGAGTAGGCGCAGCGCCTCGCGAGCGGCGATATCAGGGTCAGTCGTTGTTGTCATGTCGCTTTCTCAGGATGAAGGGATTGGGGATTGAGGACTGGGGAAAGGTTAAAGGGAAGAATCGTAGTGGCGTGGCAAGACTAAAATGTTGCATTATTCGGTATTATGCCCAATTTCGCACTACAACAATTTTGAATTTGGTTTCACTAGATAAGTCATAGTCTAGAGAACCGTAGTGTTCTAAAGCCCATGCGCGTAAATCATCAAAGGCTTTGGCAAAGACATCATCACTGAGATGCCAACTATGACGATAGACTCTGTTTTGATAGTGTTCTAGTAATTTTTGAACAGTTAATTCCCACTTCCATTGAGCTGCAATTACTGTTTCTAAACTTGCACCTTGGGTGCGTAGTTCTGTTAAGACCTCTTCCTCTGTTGCACCGTAACGGGGTAAAGGATAACCATAACCAGCAATGATATCTTCCCAACGTTGCTGAAAAGTCAGCCTACCTTGATTGTTATTGAGATTTGTTGAGATGGAATCGAGAGTGCCGTGAGTATATAGGTAAGGACTACCAGGTTTGAGGACGCGGCGGATTTCGGAGAGTGCTTGCTTCCAAGCAGAAACCAGATGGAACACATGAACCGTCAACCCGACATCAAAGGAGTTATCAGGAAACTGTAAAGCAGTAGCATCTCCTTTGACGGCTGTCAGGCGGTGGGAAATACCTTCTAGCTTGCGGTGTAACTCAGCTAACATCTTTTCTGAGACATCTATACCTGTGTAAGAATAGCCTCTTTTGGCAATCGGAATAGCGATTCTGCCGGTACCCACACCAATTTCAAAGAACTTAGTCTCTGATGTTGGTGAAACTATGTTGAGGATAGTGTCAGTTACTTGTTCAGATATTCCTGGTGGTAATCCTCTTGTAGAATCGTAAACATCAGATACACGGTCAAATGAAATTGTTGCAGTCATCTTTTTCTCCTTTGTGGATAAGTTAATTGGCAAAAATTGAATCAAATAGATAATTAATAAATTTGCAATTTGCCAATTTTTTTTAAAGCAAAAAATATATTTTATGAATTATTTGCATTTAAATTCAAGCGAACTAAATTCCGAAAGGTAGAAATTTGCTGCATAAAAATACCTGAACCTGTAATACAAATACTTGCGCCAAGGATGATAGTATTCACAACACCGATACGGCTTGCTAGTGCGCCAGCTATCAAATTGCCCAGAGGAACTGCACCTGTAGATGCCATAACGTAAAGACCTGTGATTTGTCCGCGATTTTCATCGCTGACTAACAACTGAAGTAAAGTACGTCCGGCGATTATCTGCAAAATAAAGCCGAAACCAGCGGCTAACAGTGACAGCAAAGAAAGCCAGAACACACGCGATAGGGCAAAAACAATCAGACTCATGCCCATAAAACCTATACCTAATGCCAAAATTTTTCCTAATCCATGTACATTTTGATGCCTAGTTGAATAGATACCACCGGCTAAAGTTCCTAAGCTGGATGCTGTCATCAGAAAACCAAAAGTGTTAGATTCACCGTGCAAAATCTCTTTGGCAAAAATCGGCCCCAATGCTAGGTAAAATCCCCAAACGCAGCAGACTAAACTTGAACTAATCAAGATAGAGCGAATTGGCAAAAACCCTATGGCATAGTTAAAACTAGTTTTTAATTCTTCTAGAGGTTTGCGTGTAGAAAGGACTGCTTTTTTGTCAGTAGTTCTTATTGCTAAAAGAGCAATAATTACAGCAACATAACTGATACTATCCAATAAAAAACATAGCCCCGCTCCCCACGCTGCAATCAACAAACCTGCAATCGCTGGCCCCACCATACTCGTCACACTTACAAGAGAAGAGTACAAGGCAAGCGCATTACCGAGATTTTCTTTACCTACTGTTTGGGGTAAAAAAGCTTGCCGAGTTGGAATATCAAAGGCGTTAATCGTCCCTAACAGTACACCCAAAAAAGTAATGTACCAGACGTTAATTGTACCACTCAAGGCTAACCACGTTAGAGCCAGAGACCGCAACATCCCCAAAATTTGGGCGACAAGCAGAATGCGGTGACGATTAGTGCGATCAGCAATAATTCCACCCAGAGGAATCAAAAGCAATGTGGGAATTTGGCTGGCAAAACCCACTACACCCAATAACAAAGCAGAATCAGTAAGGCGATATACCAGCCAGCTAGTAGCTACCTGGGTCATTGAAGTACCAATTAGAGAAATGGCCTGACCTGTGTAGAACAAGCTAAAATTTCCAGAACTAAAAGCACGGAGCATGACTTATGATTTTCTGGTGTCTGCATATGAGCATTATAATACGGTAAATTTATAGGTTTACCGTATTATAAAACGTGATTGCTTTGTGCGATCCCTTAATTTGTCTTATATATATTGTTAGCCTTTGACCCAACTAGCACTTCATAACTTAATTGAGTGCTGGTTCTGCTAACACCTTCTCGGCTTTTTGCTTGAGGACAGCTGGTAATTCACTCGTTAACGGCTCGCCTTCAACTATTTGCGAACGGAAGCCATCAGGCCCGGCTGGAATATTACCCGTAATAGTGGTGCGATAGAGTACGCGCTCAACTTCTATATGATCCAAATCTTGTGGGGCTAAATGCGCGGTAGCGCGGTTATCCCAAAATGCAATATCACCATTGTTCCAACGGAAGCGAGTGGTATAAGCGGGTTTAGTGATTTGGTTGAAAAACAACTCAAGCAGCAGTTCGCTCTCTTGTGGTGACACATCAAGAATGTGCGAGGTGAAGCCAGGGTTCACGAACAATGCACGTTCACCTGTCTCAGGATGAACGCGTACCACTGGGTGAATCGAAACCTGCGGATTGGCAGCAATGCGCTGGGCATATTTGCTATTGCTAGGTATCCGTAAACGTGCATTGAACCGATGCTCGGCTTTCAATCCATCTGCTAGGGCGCGTAGGGGTGCAGATAGACCTTCATAAGCTGCAACTAGATTAGTCCATTGTGTGTCACCACCAAAGCCAGGGACGTTAACTGCTCGCAGAATTGAACCCGCAGGTGGGTTAACAACAGCAGTGACATCAGTATGCCAACGGCTTTCATAGCTAGAACGTCGTAGACCGTTGCGGCGCTCGAAGCGGCTGCGATCAATTGGTAAGATTTGGGAAAAACCTTCTATCGGCTCGTCTTCGTGGGGATGCGCGTAGGTCACTTCACCAAAACGAGCCGTGAAGGCAATCTGTGCAGCATGATTGATGTTCTGATTGCGAAAGAAAATGACCTTCCACTTCAGTAATGCTTGACGAATTTCGGCAACTGCTTCATCGTGCAGAGGACGCGAAAGATCCACGCCGCTGATTTCAGCACCAGTGAAACCAGAAGTCGGTTTAACTTCAATGTGCTTATAGCTCATGTTTATTCTCCAAAGCTTGATCTATGGGTGAATGTTTGTACTCGTCAGCTTCCTTTGGAAGATTTTTATTTCGTCCCAGCAATATACCAAAGAAGCATCGTATCCCATCATTATACTTTAATTCGATAGATTTAACGTAGTATAAAGATGGGCAAAGTCGGCAAATTCAGGTCGCGCCGCCGGATCAACGAAATAGCCGGTACCAGCGATAGCGAAGCGCTGCTGCGAAGCGCAGATCGCAAAATCGAACTCGAAAAGATCATCGTTCACCTGCGCGACGATGCGGCCGCGTTGGTCGTGTGCTGTTCTCCACGGTGCAGATAGGTGCAGGTCAGTTGTTGTCATGTCAATCTTCTAGGGTAAAACGCTATGGGCCTTAGTTCCTGAAGAAGGGGATGTAGAGGAGCCAGGAAATTATTCCCCGATCTCCTCCTAATCTCTTACGCCGTTACCAAACTCTTATCTGCTTGTGGAGATTCGGTCTTACCTACCTTAGATTCAATCGCCGTACCCTTAAAGAAATCGGGGTTAGCTTCGGTGTAAAACTTGTAGGGATTAGCGAATACATAAGCCTTGAAGTCAGCTTCGGAAATCACGCCTTCTTTCACGAGATCCCAGCTTTCAGCTAATGGGGCGGTGAGATCGGGTACATCCCAGTGACCTACATCCGAGGAATAGATGGCGTTGATCTTGACACCCAACGGATTGGCTTTGTCGTTGAATGCTGCTGCGATAGTGCGATCGTCGGACTCGGAACCAAAGAAGAAACTGTTCACCCAGCGATCGCGGATATCTTCAATTGTTTCAATACCTGCTGCGGCAAAATCTTCCAGTTCGCTACCAACTGGCTGACGGCTGTGACGGCTGAAGGAAGAACCTAGCACACTCTTGGTCAATTCCTCTTTATCGAGGGAATACCCTTGAGTAATTTCGCCACCGAAGCGTTCAAACAACTCGAACAGTTCCGAAGCATTGGTCAGGTCTGGGTTGTAATTTTGTAGTGCCTTGAGATTGCGCTTGGAGAAACGATCCACCAAATGAATGTAGACGTGGGCACCCCAATCTGCACCACCTTCAAGCATACCGACTCGCAACTGTGGAAAACGCTTGGTCACACCACCGAAGAACAGTGCCTTGGCAAATGCTTGCGAACCATCAGCAAAATGACCGATATGGTTGTTCATGTAGTTACTGATGGAAGAGCGTCCAGTCCAACCTTGACTACCGTAATGAGTAGTAACTGGTACACCCAATTCGACAACTTTAGCCCAGAAAGGATTGTAGTCGTATTCACTATCCAATCCGTAGAAGTCGATATAGGACGCATACTTGGCGATTTCGGGAAATTTATCCGCTGGATACTTATCAGCGATCGCCTTAATCGGTCGTTTCACACCACCAGGAATATTTGCCACCTTTAGCCCTAGTGTTTTTACGGCAAACTCTAGCTCCTCAATGGCTTCTTGAGGAGTCGTCATTGGAATACCAGCTACCACCGTCAGGCGATCGCTATATGGACGATAAATATCAGCATGATAGTGATTTACCGCACGTTGCAGAGCCTGACGGTTCTCTTGACTTGCTCCAGCGGGTGCCAAGACATTATTGGGAAACAGCACCGAATAATCTGATCCCTGCTCCGCCTGACGCTCATAGAACAGTTCGGGAAGGGTGTAAGTAGCGAGATCCAACGTGTTGCGAGTGACTCTCGCCCACCAAGGTGAGCGAATTGTGCGGTTGTATTGGCGTTCTTCAGGAGTTTGTTGATACCAGTCTTTACCATCACTCTTGGAGTTGAGACGAGAGGATTCCGCCTTGCGCAATTCGTCTACGAGTTTCGCACCGCCGTAATTAGCGATGTAATCTTCAAGTGCTGGGGTGAAATCATTAGTGTGAACGTCAGTGTCGATGACCGGATAGTCAAGAGTGGCTCTAACTGCGGCAGAGGGCGAGGTCTTCAATCGGCTATATTCAGTCATGTTTTTCCCTTGTTTTTAGCTAAGATTTTCAGGCTGCTGTAGAGGGTTCGGCGTACCTTAAACCGGTGGCGATCTACAGAAAATGCGGTTTAAAAAGTATGGTTTAAGCATCCGTGCCGTGAAAAATTTATTTACGCCAGCACCAATTTCTCATCCACTTGTTTAGCGGCAAAACGATTACCCGGACGGCGTAGTCCCAGATTTTCACGCAAGGTTCTGCCCTCGTATTCGGTACGGAACAGTCCGCGTTTTTGAAGGACAGGAACGACTAGATTAACGAAGTCATCTAATCCTGTGGGCAAGATTGGCGGCATGATATTAAAGCCATCTGCCGCACCATTGTTGAACCATTCTTCTAGTTGATCGGCAATGGTTTCGGGAGTACCAAGTATGGTGCGATGGCCTCGTGCGGTAGCTAGAGAGAGATATAACTGACGCAGGGTCAGATTGCCACGAGTAGCCAAATCCTTGACTAGTTTGAGACGGCTCTTGTTGGCGTTGGTGTCGCTGGGCAATTCGGGAGCTAGATCATCTAGGGAATATTTCGACAGATCCACGCCCTTGTAGTAGTTCTTTAAAATACCCCACGCTACATCGGGATGGATCAACGATTGTAGGAATTCGTATTTCTCTTGAGCTTCTTCTTCTGTACGACCAATGATTGGGAAAGCACCAGGCATGATTTTTAGATCATCTGGGGAACGCCCATATTTTACCAACCTGCCTTTGATATCAGCATAGAATTCCTGTGCATCAGCTAGGGTTTGATTGGCGGTGAAGATGACCTCAGCAGTGCCTGCAGCCAATTCCCGTCCTGTTTCAGAGGCTCCAGCTTGCACAATCACTGGGTAGCCTTGCGGCGGACGACCGACGTTCAAAGGACCTTTGACAGAAAAATGTTTGCCTTTGTGGTTAAGTATATGCAGTTTGTTTGGATCGAAATAAATCCCAGATTCTCTGTCACGGATAAAAGCATCATCTTCCCAGCTATCCCACAGTCCTTTTACGACTTCCACAAACTCTTCAGCGCGTTCATAACGCTGGTTGTGTTCTGGGTGATGCTCTAGTCCGAAATTAGCTGCGGCATTCTCATTGCCCGTGGTAACTACATTCCACCCCGCTCGTCCCTGACTCAAGTAGTCCAGGGAGGCAAACTTACGTGCAAGAGTATAGGGTTCTTCGTATGTAGTCGAGGCAGTGGCTATAAAACCAATGTTTTGAGTCACAGAGGACAAAGCAGAGAAGAGAGTCACTGGCTCGAAATGGACTATTTTTCCATTGCGGCTCTGAGTTTCTGGAGCCCCGCCCCAAACTCCTGGACTGTCCGCTAAGAAAACTGCATCGAACAAGCCGCGTTGGGCTGTCTGGGTAATTTCCTTGTAATGCTCGAAATTAAGCCCAGCATCTATTTGTGAATCAGGGTGTCGCCAGGCTGAGATATGATGTCCAGTGGCTTGAATAAATGCACCCAAACGAAATTTACGTGTTTTGCTCATCTGGTTTTTCTTTTCTTAGTAGTGCGTTTTGGCCAAACCCTCATGAATATTTGGTAAGGGGCTTATCAGAAAACGACAGTATTAAGCTTTCAACCGCTGACATACTCCCAAAAAATACTCGGATGGCAGAGTTATAAAATCCTTTTTCTATAAAGTTTTCAGGTACTCGTGTCACGCTTTCAGGAAAACACAAGTGTATTATATACTAATTGTTAGTTTATCAAACATTAAATATTGCAAATTATGATGTATCGGTGAGACAATAGCCACAGATGCTTGCTTAAGCGATCGCATCCTAAATAAAGTAAGATGGATTACAGCTTCAAACCCATCCTGTCTGGACTAAGAAAGTCATACACTATCGCGATTTCGGGAAAAACCGGGTAGTTCAGGATCAATATAAGCCCAAGATACTGCTGAATCAGTCCAAATTTGATCCCTCGGCTTAACCCACTGGGGATTGTCCAGACTTCCTGCTTTGAGCCAGACAAATTCCGGCTTTGCTGGCGCTCTTGTAAACAAGGGTGAACCGCATTCCGGGCAGAATTCGCGAGTGATTTTGTTGCCACTGTCCCCTGTTTTCGTATAACTCCTAACTTGACCTGCTACTATACAGAGTGCGGCTGATTGAAGACGAACCCAATCTTGAAAGCACTACCTGTGGTCTTTCTACAATCTCGACAATGGCAATAATTCGCTGCTCCTAGTTCTCCGTCATACAAACGTGGGTATGCCTTAGTTCTGGACTTTAGACTAAGGGACTTCCAAAGAATAAATTAATCAAAAAAAACTTAAGAGACAGTTATTAAGCAATAATGATAATCATTGGCAGGGGGGGGGGGAGAAAGCGCAAGTGGCAAGAGTATTTGCAGGAAAACGGTATTACAGAACGCGACGCGAATAAACGGATAAAGCTTGTGCGGTTGCCATTGGTGTTATGGCAGGTTGGGACAATCATGGCGCTTCAGTTAGTCACACCGATGATGGAGCCTGTACGAGATTACTTTACCGCGACTGGTGATAAGGTAACTCAAGAGGCTGTGCAAGCCAAGATGGACGACGTGAAGCTGATGCGGAAAATGGAGCGCGAACTACTGGCGGAGGAAGAAGAGGTCAGTGTTTGGAAGGTGGATAAGAATGGGCGACGGTATTGGGAGAGTGGGAAAAGTTATGACCAAGAGGCGGGAGTTGTATTGGAGGAATTGGTCAAAGAAACTGGGAAACTTCCTCAAACAATCATTTCTGAAGCGCTTTTGCAGATGGTAAATGGTGGCGTGAGCGTCTCGCGCCCCAGTGATGGACAAAAATCAGCTTGGTAAACCCACAGCTTCTCCAACGCTACGCTGGGTATTCCAATGTTTTCTATCAATTCACCTTGTCACAGTTTCTGGACACAAGCAGATTGCGAATCTAACTCCTGAGCGCTGCTGGGTTCTTCAGTTTTTCGGCAATCAGGCGAGCAAGCTCAACTCTACTTCAGTCGATGCCTACATCAATCAGGGCTTAACCTACTACCATTTTGAACAAGTTAAAAGTGAGTGAATTTTGTCAATACGTCTATAAGTATATAACTTTGCACGGTTTCTGATTCTCTAAATAGCACTGCTGGGTCGTTTTGTCAATTAATTAGTCTAAAAATCAATAGAGGAAAACAATGTAGAAAGCGATCGCTTCATGTGCCAGTGCCAGAATGCGATCGCTTTTTCTTAGAGGAAATTAGTAACAGTGTAGAAAGCGATCGCTACCACCAAAATAAATATTCCCGCAATCAAAAACCCTGCCCCAATCTCTGGAATTTCAAACCCTAACCCTACCTCATTAAGGAAAATTACCTCAATACCCATAGCTCTATTAATTGCTCGCGGTAGCTGGCAATCCAATCTCCTATTGCTAAAAATCCTTTATTTACGGCCGCGATTGCAAAGGTGCCAGTGCCCGCGCATGGCAATCGCCAGGGGAAATAAGGCTAGACACAATGGCAGGGTATGACGTTAACCAGCACGGCGACGGGGGTCTCTAAGCTCCACAAAAGCTTCGATAATTGCTGGTTGACTCATGGTAGTAGATACATTCCATTTTTAGTGCTGCATTTTACCATACAACTTTTACATTTAGAATGAAATAGCTCTGTGCATTTACCTTGATTTTTTTGTTAATTACTTTCTTAACTTTCTTAACTTTCTTAACTTTCTTAACTTTCTTAACTTTCTTAACTTTCTTAACTTTCTTGTTTTAAATGCTGTTGCATTGTATCTATAAAAATGAGATTATGCTTGAGTTGAAATTATTAAGTATGTTAAGTTAAACTAAGCAAGCTTTTTCAATGATAAATTATAAATTAGTCTTTATTAAAAAAAAAGTAAAGTCATTAGTCATATCAGGAGTTAGTTATGTTGCGGTTGCAGCCGCCCTTACAGCGCTGGGAATTGCGTTTGGTATCGTAGGAGGTATGGAGATGTTTGGTCTAATAACGGTTGTAGGAAATACTCTAATGAGATATGGAATTAAATTTATTATCAAGGCTATTTATGCAAAATGTAGCAAGACCGAATCTGTTAAGATTTCTTCTCAAATAAATTAAAAATTGACTTATTATAGAAGAGCGAAAACCTTGTCATATAATTTAGAGCATTTTTATCAAAAGTGTAGTAAGGTAATATTGATTTTAAAAATACAATATTTAGGAAGATGTAGAAGCTAATACAGTTAAAGAATTAGAGTTAGTTTTGAGTGAGTTGAATTATGAACGATGAAGCAGAGATTAGTAACATTGAGTCAGAGGCGATCGCCATTATTGGTATAGGGTGTAAATTTCCAGGAGCAAATAATTATAATGAGTTTTGGGAAAATTTAGAGAAAGGGGTTAATAGTATAACTGAGATACCTCAAGAGCGATGGAATATTGATAATTTTTATTCTTCAAATATGGAACTTCCCAATACAAGTACTAGTAAATGGGGAGGGTTTATCGAAGATGTAGATAAATTTGACGCAAATTTTTTTCAGATATCAAAGCGAGAAGCTCGGCGAATAGATCCTCAACAAAGGATCATGCTAGAACTGAGTTGGTCATGCTTAGAAGATGCTGGATATTCACCATTAGAATTATCAGGAAATAACGTTGGTGTTTTTATTGGTGTTTGTAATTTCGATTATAAAGAATTACAAGATAAGGGCGAATTCATTGAAGGATATAATTCTACAGGTACATATACTTCTATTATTCCAAATCGAATTTCCTACTTTTTCAACTTTCATGGACCGAGTATTCCTATAGATACTGCTTGTTCTAGCTCACTTGTAGCCATACACCAAGCAGTGAATGCACTCAATCAAAATGAATGTGAGATGGCATTAGTTGGTGGTGTCAGTGTATTGTGTACGCCGACTAGTTATATCTCTTTTAGTAAATTGGGTATGTTATCACCTGAAGGTAAATGCAAAACCTTTGATGCTCAAGCAGACGGTTATGTGCGAGGTGAAGGGGCAGGTGTCATTTTATTAAAACCTTTAAAGAAAGCAATTAAGGATAAAAATTATATTTATGGAATAGTTAAAGGAAGCGCCATAAATCATGGTGGTCATGCGCGTACTTTAACCTCTCCCAATGCTTATTCTCAATCACAAGTTGTGAGGTCTGCATGTATAAAGGCAAATATTACACCTGATACAGTATCTTATATAGAAGCTCATGGAACAGGTACGCCGTTAGGCGATCCAATTGAAATTAATGCTTTAAAACGAGCATATACACAACTATATCAGCACTATGGTATTGAACAAACCGCAGAAAGCTATTGTGGATTAGGTTCAGTCAAAACAAATATTGGACATTTAGAATCAGCAGCAGGTATTGCCGGGATTATAAAAGTATTATTGGCAATGAAATATAAAAAATTGCCAACAATTAACAACTTTCAGCAATTAAATCCTCGGATCAAGTTAGATGGTAGTCCCTTTTATATAGTTAAAGAAACAAAAGATTGGGAACATTTAAAGACAAAAGAAGGAAAAATTATTCCTAGACGAGCAGGGGTAAGTTCCTTTGGTTTTGGGGGTGTTAATGCCCATGTAATTCTAGAAGAGTCGTCAGTGCCAGAAGAAATAGTGGTGACGACAATTGAGCGTCCAAGTCACTTGATAGCACTTTCGGCGAAAACTGATAAAGCTCTAGAAGAACTAGCAAAAAGATATCAAATTTATTTAAAATCTGATTTAAAGATATCGTTAGCAGATATTTGTTACACTGCCAACACTGGGCGAAGCTCCGGAGGAGCCGCTTCGCTAACGCATTTTGACTACCGCCTTGCTATTGTGGCCGACTCTAGAGAGCAGTTGGTCGATCGACTCACTGCTTTCGCATCTGGGAAAGACACCGCCGGCTTAATTAGCGATAAACCTGGCAAAAAGCCAGCAAAGATAGCTTTTTTATTCACTGGTCAAGGCTCCCAGTACATTAATATGGGTCGCCAACTCTACGATAGCCAACCCATCTTCCGCCAAACTATCGAGCAGTGCGATGAAATTCTCCGTCCTTATCTGAAGCATTCTTTGTTACAAGTACTTTATCCTACCCAGGCTCTTGAGCAATCATCTTTGTTGGATCAAACCGCCTATACCCAACCAGCATTGTTTGCTTTTGAATATGCCCTGTATCAACTGTGGAAATCTTGGGGCATTGAACCAAATGTGGTGATGGGTCATAGTGTAGGCGAATATGTTGCGGCAACTGTCGCAGGCGTTTTCAGCCTAGAAGATGGACTTAAACTCATCGTCTATCGGGGGCAGTTAATGCAGCAATTGCCTTCTGGAGGCGAGATGGTTTCACTGATGGCTTCAGAGGAAAGAGTGCGAGAAGTTATAGCGCCATTTCATGACACAGTGGCATTAGCAGCCATCAACGGGCCTGAAAGTGTAGTGATTTCGGGAGCCGGTGAAGACATTGCTGCTATTTGTCAGCAACTGTCAACACAGGGGGTAAAAACGAAGCGGTTACAAGTATCCCATGCTTTCCATTCTCCATTCATGACACCCATGTTGAAGGAGTTTGAGCAAGTAGCTAGTCAAATAACCTACAATCAACCCCAGATATCATTAGTCTCTAATATCACCGGACAACTTGCTAACGAGAATATCACCAATGCACAATACTGGGTGAATCACATCCGGCAAACAGTGCGGTTTGCCGATAGTATGCAGACATTGTATCAACTTGGGCATGAAGTCTTTTTAGAGGTTGGGCCTAAGCCAATTTTGTTGGGTATGGGTCGTGAGTGCTTGCCTGAGGGTGTGGGTTGGTGGTTGCCTTCTCTGCGTCCGGGAGTGCCAGAATGGCAACAGTTGCTTTCTAGTTTGGGTGAGTTATATGTAGGTGGAATGGCAGTAGATTGGTCAGGGTTTGACCGCGACTATTTCCGCAAGAAAGTTACATTACCCACTTATCCGTTTCAACGACAGCGCTATTGGATTGAGAATACACCCCCTAAACCTCAACGGCAACAAAACTCGACAAAACTGCACCCATTATTAGACAAAAAGCTTCAGTTGCCCTTAAGCAAAGAAATTTTGTTTGAGTCTGAATTCAGTACCCAAACCCTACCGTTTTTAGTAGATCATCAAGTTTATAACCAAATTGTTGTGCCTGGAGCCTGTTATCTCTCCTTGCTATTGGGTGCAGCAGGATTGACTTTCGCCAGTGAGTCATGTTTGTTAGAGAATATAGTTTTCCCTCAGGCATTGGTTATCCCTGAAGATAAAGCACGCACAGTGCAGGTGGTGCTGTCTTTTGAGGAGAGTAGCGCATCTTTCAAACTCATCAGCTTTGATACAGTTCCGAATGGGAGTACTCAGGTAAGTCAGTGGCTAGTCCATGCCACAGGGAAAATCTCACAAGGCGTTAACATTACACCAGAAACTGTCTTTCTCCAAGAGATACAGACGCGCTGTACTCAACAAATAGCTGCTGTGGAAATTTCCCAAAGTTTGCAAAAGCGGCAGATTCAATTTGGTGCAAGCTTCCAGTGGCTTGATTGTGTTTGGTGTGGAGAAGGAGAAGCCCTAGCCAAGCTCAAATGGCTTGACCTAATAAATGATTTAGAGGAGTATCAATTATATCCAGGTCTTCTGGATTCCTGCTTGCAACTGACCAGCATTTTCTTCCCTAGCGAAGACACTTTTGTACCCTTCGCAATTGAGAGTTTCCAATTTTACCAACGTCCCCAAAGTAAGCAGTTATGGTGTCATGCAGTACGATGTCTACGAGGGGCTACGCCTACGCAGTCTGAGAACTCCGATTCAGACAACCTTGTAGCAAATATCAGGCTATTTGACGCTAACGGACAGTTGGTTGCAGAAATCAAAGGCTTCGAGGCTAAAAAAGCGACTCCCAACACTTTGTTGCAAAGTCTCCAGCTAGACTTTAAAGAAAATTCTGTAGAGAATTGGCTGTATGAAGTAGAGTGGCTTCCTCAAGTGCGCTTTAGCAATGAGCAACTGTCTCCAAATTACCTGCCAGCACTTGCAGAAATTAGCCGTAAACTTCAGCCACAATATTCTCAATTGATGGCTGAACCACAGCTAAAAGTTTATCAGGCAGCAGCCAGCCAGTTAGAAGCACTCAGCATTAACTATGTGCTGCAAGCCCTGACAGCAATGGGGTGGAAATTACAACTAGGGCAGCGCTTCACAACAGGTGCGATCGCTAACCAGTTAGGAGTAGTCAGCCAACATCAACGGCTATTCAAGCGACTACTAGAGATGTTAGCAGAAGTAGGGGTGTTAGAGGCAAAAGCTTTGGAATGGCAAGTTATCCGCGAGCTAGAAGACATCGCTCCGCAAGCTGAATTAAATGCTCTGTTAACTCAATATCCAATAGCAAATGCTGAATTCACTCTTCTAGGACGTTGCGGCCCATCATTAGCCCAAGTACTAAGGGGCGAATGCGATCCATTGCAATTGCTTTTCCCCGAAAACGACTCAACTACAGCCCAGTTATATGAAAATTCGCCACTGACAAAAGTGGTGAATATCTTAGCTCAACAAGCCATAGTTTCACTTGTCGAGCATTTACCAACTGGACGGGGATTAAGAATATTGGAAATTGGTGCGGGAACTGGTGGAACAACCTCTTATCTACTACCACATTTATCCTGTGAGCAAACCGAATACCACTTCAGCGATATTGGGATCTCTTTTACTCAAAAAGCCCAAGAGAAATTCCAGGATTTCCCATTTGTAAAATATCAAGTATTAGACATTGAAAAAGATCCCTTCAGCCAAGGATTTGAAAAGCAGCAATATGATGTAATTGTGGCTGCCAATGTCTTGCACGCTACCCAAGATTTACAACAAACCCTCAAACACACCAAGCAATTATTAGCACCACAGGGCATATTAATTTTATTGGAAACAACTCAGCGTCAGCGTTGGCTGGACTTAATCTTTGGGTTAACTCCAGGATGGTGGCGATTTAGTGATTTGCACTTGCGCCCAGACTATCCCTTAATTAGTGCTACCCAATGGGAAGAAGTATTGCAAGAAAGTGGGTTTACAAGCACAGTTAATATATCATCTACTCAACAGACTCAAAGCGTTTTATCTCCAGCAATGCTAATGCTGGCACAAGTACCACCATCACCAAACGAGTCGGTACAAGTTGAGCCAAAACATTGGCTGTTATTCGCAGATCAGCAAGGCATAGCGCAACAGTTAGCTGATAAGCTAGATACTCACTCACAACTTTGTACCTTGGTATTTGTTGGTGAGGAATATGAACAATTAGATCAGCAACAATTCAAAATTAACCCAAGCAACCCACAACATTATCAAAAGCTATTGCAGGCAATCAATAGCAAACCCTTGAATTTGTATGGTGTCGTTCATTGCTGGAGTTTAGATACAGTTAAAGCAGCAGAACTCACCGCAACCGATTTAACTGCGGCATCTTTACTAGGATGTGGTAGCACCTTGCATTTAGTCCAGGCATTGACAGGGGCTAATTTATCTGCCCATCCTCGCCTCTGGTTAGTAACTCAGGGAGCAGTGGCGATCAGCTACGCTGGGCGGAATGCGATCGCCAATCTAGAGGGAGTAGCGCAATCAAGCTTGTGGGGAATGGCAAGGGCGATCGCTAGGGAACATCCAGAATTCAACTGTGTGCGGGTAGATTTAGCTCCAAAGGCAGATGCAAAAGTGGTGCAAGCCTTATTTGAGGAAATTTGGTTCCCGACTACAGAAGACCAGGTTGCCTTTACAGACCAACTGCGTTATGTCGCTAGGTTAACTCGCTACCAGAAGCCTAAAGATTATCTAGAAACAGCAGCGCCCAAAGCTCTAAGGTTCCGTGAAGATAGTACCTACCTGATAACAGGCGGTATGGGTGGTTTGGGTTTATTGGTAGCTCGTTGGATGGTGCAACGGGGAGCAAGGCATTTGGTGTTAGTTGGGCGTAGTAGTGCAAGTGTTGCTGTTCATGAGCAACTTCAAGAGTTAGAACAGGCTGGCGCTCAAGTAAATGTTGTTCAGGCTGATGTGTCTAATGTCGAACAAATCACAAAAGTACTCTCGGAAATTGAGCAAACTCTACCACCACTGCGCGGAATTATTCATTCTGTTGGTGTTTTAGATGATGGCGTTCTACAACAACAAAACTGGCAACGCTTTACAAAAGTTTTGGCTCCAAAAGTAGAAGGAGCTTGGCATCTGCATACTTTAACTCAGAACCAGCCTTTAGACTTTTTTGTGATGTTTTCTTCTATAGCTTCTTTACTTGGTAATGCAGGTCAATCTAACCATGCGGCAGCCAATGCTTTTCTTGATGCTTTAGCCTATCATCGCCAGGCTCAAGGACTAGCAGGTTTGAGCATTAACTGGGGAGCTTGGTCACAAGTAGGAGCCTTCGCAGAGCGTCAACTTGATGAGCAAACAAAAACACGGGGTATTGGAACGTTTGCCCCAGAACAGGGATTAGTTGCTTTGGAGCAATTACTGTGTCAAACCTCTACTCAAGTTGCAGTTATGCCTATGAATTGGGTGCAGTTTTTGGAAAAATCCAATTCAGTTTCGCCGTTGTTCACTAACTTTTTGCAAACTTCAGTAAAAACTGTGGTTATGCAATCTGAGATGGTTGAACAAATAAAGACAACAAATATTACCAAGCGCCGAAAACTTTTGCAGGATCATATTTTTTCATTAGTGGCTAAAGTCCTCGGTTGGCATCTATCAGAATCCATTGATATACAGAAAAACTTTTTCGAGTTAGGGATGGATTCACTAACTTCTTTAGATTTGAAAAATCACCTGCAAAAGACTTTAAAATGCTCTTTACCGCTAAATTTGGTTTTTAAGTATCCTACTGTAGATTTGCTAACTGATTATTTATTGAAAGAACTTGGCTTCGATTCTGATGATAAATCAGAAAAAGAAGTTCAAGAGCAAATTAATAAGCCATTTCAACTAGTAAATATCAAAAGTAATAATAGAATTAAAATAGAGTTATGAATTTATTAGAATTTTTACAAGATATTTCTTTTAAAGGAATTGAGTTGGGGCATGATGGAGAAAAATTGCTAATAGATGGTTCGGAAAGTTTATTAACTCCTGATGTCATTGCTAAACTCAAACAACACAAAACTAAAATTTTACAGTTACTGCGCGATCGCCCAGATATTTTAAATATTTATCCTCTTTCCTACGGTCAACAATCCCTATGGTTTCTGTGGCAATTAGCACCTAAAAGCGCAGCCTATAATGTAGCTTTTACCTGTCGTATCTGTTCACCTATAAATGTTACGAATTTACAAAAAAGTCTACAAATTATTCTTGAACGTCATCCACAATTACGTAGCAAATTTTTTAAGCAAGATAATAATATTGTTCAACAGAGCCATCAAACTCAGTTCACAGATTTTCAGCAGATAAATGCCTCTACCTGGAAAGAGCAGGAGCTTGAGCAAAGAGTTTTTCAGGAATACCAACAACCCTTCAATATCGAAAATGATTCGATAATGCGGGTGCGTTTGTTCAGTTGCTCACAGCAGGAACATATCTTGTTAGTGACCATACACCATATTGCTGTTGATGCTTGGTCTGTACTATTACTAATAGAAGAGTTAATAACGGTTTATCTTGCACTAGAGCTAGGTGTTCAGCCATCTCTAACTCCTCTAAAGCACTCCTATATAGATTATGTTCGTTGGCAAAGAGAATTATTAACTAGTACTCAAGGAGAAAAGCTATGGAACTACTGGCAGCAAAAACTGGCAGGGGAGTTACCTGTACTCAACTTGCCAACAGATAGACCAAGACCAGCCATACAAACCTACAACGGCGCTTCTTATAATTTCAAAATATCCCAAAAGCTCACAGAACAACTGAAAAAGCTAGCTCAAGCAGAAGGCGTGACCCAATACATGGTTCTGCTAGCTGCATTTCAGGTTCTCTTGTATCGTTACACGGGGCAAGAGGATATTCTGGTTGGTGCGCCTACATCAGGTAGAACTCAACCGGAATTTATGCCATTAGTTGGCTATTTTGTCGATCCAGTGGTTATGCGGGCGAATCTTTCAGGAAATCCTAGTTTTCAAGAGTTTCTGACTCAAGTTTGCCAAACAGTATCAGAAGCATTAGCGCATCAGGATTTTCCCTTTGCTCTACTGGTAGAAAGATTGCAGCCACAGCGCGATCCGAGCCGTTCTCCTATCTTTGGGGCTGTATTCAACTTCCTTTTCCAGAACTTGGGGCAGTTTCAGCATACGCAACAACTGTGGTTAGGACGTGAAGTAGATAAAGAAGGAATTAAACTCAAACCTTTTGAAATGCCTCAGATGGAAGGTCAGTTTGATCTAAATCTGACGATCGCAGAAGCAAGTTCTTCTTTATCTGGGATTTTCAAGTACAACAGTGACCTTTTTGATGCCAGCACTATCGAGCGGATGCTGGGGCATTTTGTGACCTTGCTGGAAGCAATTGTAGCTAATCCACAACAAAAGATTTCGCAATTGCCAATGCTTACAGAAGTTGAGCAACACCAGTTATTGGTTGAGTGGAACAACACACAAGTGGAGTATCGCCAGGATAAGTGTATCCATCAGTTATTTGAGGAGCAGGTTGAGCGAACCCCGGATGCAGTAGCAGTTGTATTTGAAAATCAACAACTGACTTACCACCAGTTGAACTGTCGCGCTAACCAGTTGGCGCATTACTTGCAGTCTTTGGACGTGGGAGCAGATGTGCTGGTGGGGTTGTGTGTTGAGCGATCGCTAGAGATGCTGGTGGGACTATTGGGTATTCTCAAAGCGGGTGGAGCTTATGTGCCACTTGACCCAGAGTATCCGACTGAGCGTTTAAGCTTCATGTTAGAAGATGCTCAAGTTTCGGTGCTGCTGACCCAACAGCAATTAGTAGAGTCTGTTCCCAAACATCAGGCGCGTGTCGTCTGCTTAGACAGTGACTGGGAAAAAATTTCTCAAGAGTGCGAGTCAAAGCTGAAAAACACCGCGACATCAAGTAATCTAGCTTATGTCATCTACACTTCCGGTTCCACAGGTAAGCCCAAGGGCGTTTTAGTCAATCACTCAAATGTAGTTCGTTTGTTTGCAGCGACAAATTCTTGGTATCATTTCAACCAAGATGATGTGTGGACAATGTTCCACTCTTATGCATTCGACTTTTCCGTGTGGGAAATTTGGGGTGCTTTACTTTATGGTGGACGACTGGTAGTAGTACCTTATTTAGTGACGCGATCGCCCGAATCCTTCTTCGAGTTATTAACTCAAGAGAAAGTCACAATTCTCAATCAAACACCTTCAGCTTTCCGTCAGTTGATTCAAGCCGAACAGTCAACGGCAACTACTGGGGATTTGAACTTACGCTTGGTAATTTTTGGTGGAGAAGCCTTAGAACTCAAGAGCTTACAGCCTTGGTTTGAACGCTACGGCGACCAATTGCCACAGTTAGTAAATATGTACGGTATTACGGAAACAACTGTACATGTAACTTATCGTCCATTGAGTAAAACCGATTTAAATGGCACAGCAAGTGTAATTGGTCGTCCGATTCCCGACTTACAGGTGTATGTGCTGGATGAGTATAAACAGCCAGTGCCGATTGGTGTTCCTGGTGAAATGTACGTTGGTGGTGCAGGGGTGGCGCGTGGTTATCTCAATCGTCCGGAACTTACAGCACAAAGGTTTATATCTAGTCCTTTTGACAATTCAAAATTATATAAAACAGGAGACTTGGCTCGGTATTTGCCCAATGGCGAGTTAGAGTATTTAGGACGAATTGACCAACAAGTGAAAATTCGTGGCTTCCGCATTGAGTTGGGAGAAATTGAGGCACTACTGGCGCAACACCCAGCTGTTTGGGAAAGCGTGGTGGTGATACGAGAGGATGAACTTGACGACAAACGTTTAGTGGCTTACGTAGTGCCGAAGGTGAAACAATCTTCTACAGCCGCAGAATTACGTCAGTTCCTCGCCAACCAACTCCCCAGCTATATGGTGCCAAACACTTTTATGATGCTGGAATCCTTACCCCTAACATCTAACGGCAAAATAGACCGCCGCGCATTGCCAAAACCGGAGTTAGACAGCACACTGCTAGAAAAATTTGTCGCCCCACGCACTCCAATTGAAGAAATGCTGGCACAAATTTGGGCGCAAGTGCTGAAAGTAGAGCAAGTAAGCATTTACGATAACTTCTTTGAACTTGGGGGGCATTCGCTACTAGCAACCCAACTGCTTTCACGCATTCGCAACATTTTCAAAGTAGAACTACCATTGCGTAGTCTGTTTGCCGCAGCAACACTAGCCGAATTGGCACAAGAGATGGGGCAGTTGCAGCAACAAAACTTAGAAAAAACCTCCCTACCCATCTTACCAAGAGCAAGGGATGCAGAATTACCACTGTCCTATGGCCAACAGCGTTTGTGGTTTTTAGACCAGTTCGAGCCGAACAGCGCCATTTACAACATACCTACAGCTTTGCATCTTCAAGGAACTCTCAAGGTTGCGGCGTTAGAACAAAGCTTGCGAGAAATTATTTATCGCCATGAAGCGTTACGCACTAACTTCATCACAGTTGATGGAAAACCTTCTCAAATCATTCAAACACAAACAAATTGGACGTTCTCAGTTGTTGATTATCAGCATTTATCCACAATTGAACAAAAAATTGCCACACAGCAATTAGCGCAAAAACAACTTATTCAACCCTTTGACCTAGCAACTGAAGCATTAATCAGGGCGACATTAGTAGTGCTTAATAAGACAGAACACGTCTTGTTAGTGTATATGCATCATGTTGTCTCTGATGGCTGGTCAATGGGTGTATTTGTTCAGGAGTTAGCAGCACTGTACAATGCTTATTCAATAGGTCAACCGTCATCATTAGCACCACTACCGATTCAGTACGCAGATTTCGCAATCTGGCAAAGACAGTGGTTGCAAGGAGATATTCTCCAAAGCCAATTGATTTACTGGCAACAACAACTAGCAGATGCACCAGGTTTATTGTCGCTTCCCACAGACCGACCAAGACCTGCTGTGCAGAGTTTTGCAGGGGCATATCAACAGTTTGCACTTTCCAAGCAGCTAACTAGTGGGTTAATACAGTTAAGTCAAGAGCAAGGAGTTACCTTGTTCATGACGCTGTTGGCAGCTTATGATACTCTACTTTGCCGCTACACAGGCGTGGCAGACATTTTGGTTGGTTCACCGATCGCAAATCGCGATCGCAGTGAAATTGAAGGGTTGATTGGCTTTTTTGTCAATACCTTAGTGATGCGTACAGACTTATCAGGCAATCCTAGTTTCTGTGAGTTACTGGATCGTGTTCGGGAAATGGCGATGGATGCATACTCTCATCAGGATTTGCCTTTTGAAATGTTAGTAGAAGCATTACAGCCAGAACGGGATCTTAGCCATACACCACTGTTTCAGGTGGCGTTTGTCCTCCAAAATGCTCCCATGTCTCAATTGGAGTTGACTGGGTTAACCGCTAGTCCACTGGTAGTAGAAGGTACAACTTCCAGGTTTGATCTTACCTTATCAATGGAGAATACTGCTACTGGACTGGTTGGGCTTTGGGAATATAACACTGATTTGTTTGATGGCAGTACTATTGAGCGAATGACTGGTCATTTTATGACGTTGCTTGAAGGTATTATTGCTAATCCAGAGGAACGGATTTCTCAATTGCCTCTGTTGACACAAGTTGAGCAGCATCAGTTATTAGTTGAATGGAACGATACTCAAGCGGATTATCCCCAGGATAAATGCATCCATCAGTTGTTTGAGGAGCAGGTAGAGCGCACCCCGGATGCTATAGCAGTTGTGTTTGAAAATCAACAGATCACTTACCGAGAGTTGAACGCCAAAGCAAATCAGCTAGCACATTATCTACAAACCTTGGGTGTGGGGCCAGATGTGCTAGTGGGGTTGTGTGTTGAACGATCGCTAGAAACAATTGTGGGAATATTAGGTATTTTCAAAGTGGGTGGGGCTTATGTGCCACTTGACCCCGATTATCCGGTTGAGCGTTTGCAATTTATCTTAGAAGATGCTCAACTTTCAGGGCTGTTAACCCAACAGCAATTAGTAAAGTCTCTTCCCAAACATCAGGCGCGTGTCATCTGCTTAGACAGCGACTGGGAAAAAATTGCTCAAAAGTGCGAGTCAAACCCGAAAAACACCACCACACCCGATAACCTAGCATACGTTATCTACACTTCCGGTTCTACAGGCAAACCCAAGGGCGTTTTAGTCAACCACTCAAATGTAGTTCGTTTGTTTGCAGCGACAAACTCTTGGTATAGCTTCAACCCTCAAGATGTGTGGACAATGTTCCACTCTTATGCATTCGACTTTTCCGTATGGGAAATTTGGGGTGCTTTACTTTATGGTGGACGACTGGTAGTAGTACCTTATTTAGTGACGCGATCGCCTGAGTCTTTCTATGAATTGTTATGTCAAGAGAAAGTTACAATTCTCAATCAAACACCTTCAGCTTTCCGTCAGTTGATTCAAGCCGAACAGTCAACGGCAACTGGCAATTTGAACTTACGCTTAGTTATTTTCGGTGGGGAAGCCTTAGAACTGAAGAGTTTACAGCCTTGGTTTGAACGTCACGGCGACAAGTCACCCCAGTTAGTGAATATGTACGGGATTACGGAAACTACTGTACATGTAACTTATCGTCCATTGAGCAAAGCCGATTTGAACGGCACGGCAAGTGTAATTGGTCGTCCGATTCGCGACTTACAGGTGTATGTGCTAGATGAACATCTTCATCCAGTACCGATTGGCGTCGCAGGTGAGATGTATGTTGGTGGTGCTGGGGTTGCCCATGGCTATCTCAATCGTCCTGAACTGACAGCACAGAGGTTTATCTCTAATCCCTTTAGCAATAATCCAAAAGCGCGACTATATAAAACAGGTGACTTAGCACGTTATTTGCCTAATGGCGAGTTAGAGTATTTAGGGCGCATGGATCAACAAGCGAAGATTCGGGGCTTCCGCATTGAGTTGGGAGAAATTGAGGCATTACTGGCGCAACACCCAGCTGTTTGGGAAAGCGTGGTGCTGGTTCGGGAGGATGAACTTGATGACAAACGTTTAGTGGCTTACGTAGTACCGAAGACAGAACAATCTTCTACAGCCGCAGAACTGCGTCAGTTCCTCGCCAACCAACTCCCCAGTTATATGGTGCCAAACACTTTTGTGATGCTGGAATCCTTGCCCTTGACATCTAACGGCAAAGTAGACCGTCGCGCTTTACCTGCACCAGAATTAGACAGAACACTGCTAGAAAAATTTGTCGCCCCGCGCACGCCAATTGAAGAAATGCTGGCACAAATTTGGGCGCAAGTCCTGAAAGTGGAGCAGGTAGGTATACATGATAACTTCTTTGAACTTGGGGGACATTCACTACTAGCAACCCAACTGCTTTCACGCATTCGCACCAGCTTGAAAGTAGAACTACCATTGCGTAGTCTGTTTGCCGCCGCGACAGTTGCCGAATTAGCTCATCTTATTGGGCAGTTGCAGCAACAAAAGATAGAACTAATTTCTTCACCCATCTTACCAAGGGCAAGGGATGCAGAATTACCACTGTCTTATGCTCAACAGCGTTTGTGGTTTTTAGACCAGTTACAACCGAACAGCGCCTTCTACAACATACCCATAGCATTACATCTAGTAGGAACTTTCAATCAAGTAGCCTTAGAACAAAGCTTGCGAGAAATTATTCATCGCCACGAAGCGTTACGCACCAACTTCGTCATAGTTGATGGAAAACCTTCTCAAATCATTCAAATACAAACGAATTGGACAGTCTCAGTTGTTGAATTGCAACATCTGCCAACAAGCGAACAAGAAATTGCAAGACAGCAATTAGCGCAAAAACAAGCTATTCAACCATTTGACTTGGTGAACCAAGCATTAGTTAGGGCAACATTAGTAGTGCTGTCCGAGACAGAACACGACTTGTTGGTGTGTATGCATCACATTGTCTCTGATGGCTGGTCAATAGGTGTGTTTGTCAAAGAGCTAGCGGCACTGTACAATGCTTACTCTCAAGGTAAGCCCTTACCCTTAGCCCCATTGCCAATTCAGTACGCAGATTTCGCCATCTGGCAGCGAAACTGGTTGCAAGGGGATGTACTGCAAACTCAACTCTCGTACTGGCAACAACAACTGGCAAACGCACCAGCTTTCTTGTCGCTACCAGCCGACCGACCTAGACCAGCTGTGCAAACCTTTAATGGCGCACATCAAGAGTTTACACTTTCAAAGGAGCTAACTGCTAGACTGGCAAAACTGAGCCAGCAACAAGGAGTAACGCTATTCATGACGCTGTTGGCAGCGTTTGATACCCTACTTTACCGCTACACAGGACAAGAAGATATTTTAGTGGGGTCTCCTATTGCTAACCGCAATCGCAGTGAAATAGAAGGGTTAATTGGCTTTTTTGTCAATACCTTAGTGATGCGTACCAACTTATCAGGCGATCCTAGCTTTAGCGAATTACTTGGTCGCGTTCGAGAAATGGCAATGGATGCCTACTCTCATCAGGACTTGCCATTTGAAATGCTAGTAGAAGCATTACAGCCAGAACGGGATCTAGGCCACACACCACTGTTCCAAGTGATGTTTGTCCTTGAGAATGCGCCCATGCTTCAAATAGAGTTGGCTGGGTTAAATGTCACTCCATTGATGACAGCAAGCACAACGGCAAAGTTTGATTTAACTTTAGCAATGGAGAGCACCGCTACTGGACTAGTGGGGTGGTGGGTATATAACACAGACTTGTTTGATGTATCTACCATTGAGCGAATAACGGGTCATTTTTTGAGATTGCTTGAAGGTATTGTTGCTAATCCCAAAAAGCGAATTTCTCAATTGCCCCTGTTGACACAACCTGAGCAACAACAGTTATTAGTTGAATGGAACGATACTCAAGCGGATTATCCCCAGGATAAATGCATCCATCAGTTGTTTGAGGAGCAAGTTCAGCTTACCCCCGATGCGATCGCAGTTGTGTTTGTAGACGCGCAAAGCGCGGCTTCTCGTTCGCGTAGCGTCTCCGACAGGAGAAGAGTAAATCAACAACTGACTTACCAGCAGTTGAATACCAAAGCTAATCAATTGGCGCATTACTTGCGTTCTTTGGGCGTAAAACCAGATGTACTGGTAGGGTTGTGTCTAGAACGCTCACTAGACATGGTGATAGGACTTTTGGGAATTCTTAAGGCGGGTGGGGCTTATGTGCCACTTGATCCTGACTATCCCCAAGAACGTTTGAGCTTCATGTTAGAAGATGCTCAAGTTTCAGTACTGCTGACTCAACAGCGACTTGTTGACAAACTGTCACAGCATCAAGCAAACCTTGTCTGTTTGGATGAGGTATGGTCACAAATTAGCCAAAACAATCAAGATAATCCCGTCAGTGAAGTCAGAGCTTTTCATATAGCTAATGTAATTTACACGTCAGGATCTACAGGCAGACCCAAGGGCGTGATGGTTGAGCATACCGGACTGTGCAACTTAGCTCAAGCTCAAATTCAAACTTTTGGCTTGCAAAACTTCAGTCGTATTCTCCAGTTTGCTTCCCTGAGTTTTGATGCTTCTATCTGGGAAGTCGTGATGGCTTGGGGATCAGGGGCAACACTTTACCTGGGAACAAAAGACTCTTTACTGCCAGGGAAACTATTAATTGAGCAGTTAGGCAATCATGCCATTACCCATATCACGCTTCCACCATCGGCCTTAGCAGTTATGCCAGCAGAGGAACTTCCGGCATTGCAGACTATGATTGTGGCAGGAGAAGCTTGTTCTTCTGAATTAATAAGGCAGTGGTCTGCTGGCAGAAACTTTTTCAACGCTTACGGTCCGACGGAAGCTACTGTCTGTGCCACGATTGCAAAATGCACTGATGGCGATGAGAAAATTTCTATTGGTAGAGCGATCGCCAATACACAAGTCTATATTTTAGACAAAAATTTGCAACCACTGCCGATTGGTGTGCCTGGAGAGTTACACATCGGTGGTGTGGGGTTAGCCAGAGGCTACCTCAACCGTCCAGAGTTGACACAAGAGAAATTCATCTCCAATCCGTTTGAAGAGGTAGGGAGGAGTAAATTATATAAAACTGGAGATTTGGCGCGTTACTTACCAAACGGCAATATCGAATACTTGGGCCGAATTGATAACCAAGTAAAAATACGTGGTTTCCGCATTGAGTTAGGCGAGGTTGAAGCAGTATTGAGCCAACATGATGATGTGCAGATATGTTGTGTCATCGCCCGTGAAGAAATTCCAAGTAATAAACGCTTAGTCGCTTACATAGTACCGCATCCACAGGCGATACCCACAACCAGCGAACTACGACAGTTCCTTTCTAATAAACTGCCTGGGTATATGGTGCCAGCCGCTTTTGTGATGCTGGAGTCTTTACCCCTGACACCTAACGGCAAAGTAGACCGTCGCGCTCTACCTGACCCAGATTTACATCAGGAAGTATCAGATTATGTAATGCCAAATACGGAAGTAGAAAAAATCATTGCTGGCATTTGGCAAAAAGCGCTGGAAGTAGAAAAGGTAGGAGTTTACAATAATTTCTTTGAACTAGGAGGGCATTCGTTACTACTAGTACGAATTAATCAGCAATTGCAAGAAATATTTGGTTTAGAACTATCAATAGTTGATATGTTTAATTACCCAACTATACATACTTTAAGCCAATATTTGAATACTAAATCCAATCAAGAAAATAAGTCTATAGAAAAGAGTTCTCGTACTCAAGCTTATAGTGATAGTAAATCTTTAAGGAATCAACAATTACAACTTAGACAACAGCATCGTTCTCAGAAAAAAAGGTAAAAAATGAAAGTAAATTCAGTTAATAATAATGATTTAAACAATTCTGAGATAGCAATAATTGCTACTAATGGACGGTTCCCAGGAGCAAAAGATATTGAATCTTTTTGGCAAAATCTACGTGATGGTGTAGAGTCTATCTCCTGGCTGACGGATGAAGAATTAATAAATTATGGGGTTTCTCTAGATTTACTGAGTAATTCTAATTATGTGAAAGCTAGTGCTGCTTTACCAGAAATTGAATTGTTTGATGCAAATTTCTTTACTTATAGTGCGAAAGAAGCTGAGTTAATAGATCCACAACAACGCCTATTTTTAGAATTAGCTTGGGAAGCTGTAGAAAAGGCTGGTTATGATCCACAAACTTACAACGGTTTAATAGGGGTTTATGGTGGTGTGGGGAT
The DNA here is from genome assembly GCF_002368235.1 of Scytonema sp. HK-05. Taxonomy (GTDB): domain Bacteria; phylum Cyanobacteriota; class Cyanobacteriia; order Cyanobacteriales; family Nostocaceae; genus Kalymmatonema. The sequence continues at coordinate 243,829 of NZ_AP018195.1, forward strand.
GAATAGTTATTTGCTCAATAATCTCTATCCTCATCATCAATTATTAGAGACATTTAGCCTGTTCCAATTGGGAATTTCCAACGATAAAGATTTTTTACCGTCACGAGTTGCCTATAAACTCAACTTGACAGGGCCAGCAGTGAATGTGCAAACTGCCTGTTCTACTTCTTTAGTAGCTGTTCATTTAGCTTGTCAAAGTCTATTAAATGGTGAATGTGATATGGCTTTAGCTGGTGGAGTTTCTATCAGTATTCCCCAAAACAGAGGTTATTTGTATCAAGAGGAAATGATTCTTTCTCCTGATGGACACTGCCGTGTTTTTGATGCTCAAGCACAAGGAACTGTTGCCGGTAGCGGTGCAGGTATTGTTGTTTTGAAAAGATTAAAGGATGCAATAAGCGATCGCGACCACATCCATGCAATTATTAAAGGCTCGGCGATCAATAATGATGGTGCAATGAAAGTCGGCTACACTGCTCCCAGTGTCAGTGGTCAAGCAGCAGTCATTAGCGAGGCTCAAGCTATAGCTGGTGTAGATGCCGAAACAATTTCCTATATTGAAGCTCATGGCACCGCTACACCTTTAGGAGATCCGATTGAAATCGCAGCGTTAACTCAAGCTTTTAGTCAAACTACTGATAAAAAAGGCTTCTGCGCCATTGGTTCGGTAAAAACCAACTTTGGACATTTGGATACAGCAGCAGGTGTCACAGGTTTGATTAAGACTGCATTAGCACTGCAACATCAAATGCTGCCTCCTAGTTTGCACTACCAGACACCTAATCCCAAAATTGATTTTGCTAACAGTCCTTTTTACGTCAATACAACCCTGACTGAATGGAAAACAAATGACACCCCTCGCCGTGCTGGGGTTAGTTCTTTTGGTATCGGGGGTACTAATGCTCATGTAATTTTAGAAGAAGCTCCTGTGTTTGAGCGGGGGAGCAGGGGGGCAGAGGAGCAGGGGAGAAATTATCAATTGTTGTGTCTGTCGGCTAAAACTGCGAGTGCGCTTGAGAAGGCGACAGCTAATCTAATAGAGCATTTAAAAGAGCATCCAAAACTCAACTTAGGCGATGTAGCTTATACGCTCAATAGTGGTCGCCGGGGTTTTAATCACCGACGGATGTTAATTTGTCAAGACTTAGAAGATGCTGTTACAGGTTTAGAGTCAAAACAAGTATTTACCAACTATACAGAGATTACAGAACAATCTGTTGTCTTTATGTTTCCCGGTCAAGGTTCTCAATATGTCAACATGGCACGGGAAATTTACCAAACCGAGACAGTATTTAAAGAACAAGTTGATTATTGCTCAGAAATTCTTAAACCCTTACTAGGGCAAGATTTACGTCATATACTTTATCCTAGTGAGGAAAAGATTGATGAAGCATCGCAGCAACTTCAACAAACAGCCGTTGCTCAACCTGCTATTTTTGTAATTGAATACGCCCTAGCTAAATTATGGCAGTCATGGGGAGTGGAGCCACAAGCTGCGATCGGTCATAGTATTGGCGAGTATGTAGCAGCAACTCTAGCAGGAGTTTTTTCCCTAGAAGATGCTTTATCTCTGGTAGCAGCACGCGGACAGATAATGCAGCAACTTCCTAGTGGGGCAATGCTTTCTGTTCCCCTGCCCGTAGACAAAGTAAAATCCCTATTAGGATCAGAAATTTCTGTTGCAGCGATTAATCAACCTTTGCAATGCGTGCTTTCCGGTTCTATAGCAGCAATAGAGGCACTACAAAATCAGCTAGCTACTCAAGGGATTGAATGTCGCCGTCTGCATACTTCTCATGCCTTCCACTCCCAAATGATGGAACCAATTTTAGAGGCATTTGCAGAGCAAGTTAAAAAAGTTACTTTAAATCCCCCAAAAATTCCTTATATCTCCAACCTAACTGGTACTTGGATTACAGTTACCCAAGCCACAAATCCTGACTACTACGCTCAACATCTGCGTTCCACAGTGCTTTTTGCCCAAGGTGTAGAGAAATTATTGGCAACACCTGAGCAAGTCTTACTAGAGGTAGGGCCAGGACACACACTGACTACATTAGCTAAAAGGCATCCAGACAAAGCAGCCGCACAAACGGTGTTGACTTCGTTACGTCATCCTCAAGAAAAGCAATCCGATACTCGTGTTTTATTCAATACATTAGGTCAACTCTGGCTGGCTGGAGTCAATATAGATTGGTTTGGATTCTATAGTCACCAAGAATCTTATCGTCTTCCCTTACCGACTTATCCCTTTGAGCGCCAACGTTATTGGATTGACCCCCCACAAAAAACATCTGGGGGGCAGTTGCAAACCTTACCCACAACATCACAATTGTGGACATCGCTCATAGAAGCAGGCCAGAATCAAGCAAGTGTTAGAGATGGAGAACTCAACGAGTTAACATATCGAGAGAACAGACAGTGGTTGGATCGTTTATGTACAGCCTACATCAACTCTGCATTCAAGCAATTAGGGGCTTTTAAGAATGCCGAAGAAAAGTATTCTTTAGAGAATTTGTTGGCGCAATGCCATATAACTCCCCGTTATCAACAATTGGTGTCTAGATGGTTGCAAATATTAGTAGAGCAAGGACAACTACAGCAGCAGGAGGGGTTATTTACTGGACTAGTGCCATGTTCGCAAGATTTGATTCATGAACTTTTAAAAGAAGTCAGAGTGAGAATGGCTGCTAAATCTCTAACAGTAGATTTAGTGCAGCGTTGTGGTGAAAATTTAGCTGCTGTTGTTGTTGGTGAACAAGAACCCTTAGAGTTTTTCAATGAACTGATTTATCAAGAAGAAAACAACGGTTCAAATTCAGAATTGGCATTACTAAATTACTACAACTCTATCTTGCGCTCAAGCCTGGAACAAGTGGTCAAGTCATTGCCATCATCGGTTCACTTGAGAGTTTTGGAAATCGGCGCGGGTACTGGTATGTCTACGCAAGCATTACTACCTGTGTTGCCTTCACAACAAACCAACTATACTTTTACTGATATTGGTAGCGGCTTTCTGACTAAAGCGCAACAGAAGTTTAACGAATACCCATTTGTTGAATATCGCTTGCTAGACATAGACAAGTCGCCAACTGAGCAAGGGTTTGAGAAGCATAGCTTTGATGTAGTAATCGCTTCTAATGTGTTGCATGCAACTCGGAACATAGATCAAACCCTCCAGAATGTGCGCTCTTTATTAGCTCCTGGGGGCTTCCTCTTATTGTGGGAAATAACTCAGCCGAAAATAGACTTTGATATCAGTTGGGGTCTGCTGTTAAAACTTTTAGACGACGGAAGACGCAGCCCAGGTCAGCCTTTTATCACCAAAGACCAGTGGTTTGAAGCACTACGCGATCGCGATTTTGTCCAAGTTGCTGCTTTTCCAGAAACTGAAGCGTTTGAGCATAAGATTATTATGGCTCAAGCTTCTGTACCAGTCGCATTTAGCACAAAGTTTGGGCAAAAAGAGACTGACCAAAAATCACAGCTTTCATTACAAACAAAGCCGGAGAATTTTCAGCCAGAAAACTTATCCGCACTCCACTCAAGACCCAATTTACCAAATTCATATATAGCTCCCCGCGATGAACTTGAGCAAAAAATTGCTGATATCTGGCAAGAATTCTTGGGAATCAAGCAAGTGGGAATCAATGACAACTTTTTTGAATTGGGAGGAGATTCCTTAATAGCTGTTCAGGTTTTGTCACGATTACGAAATATTTTTTCTATCAAATTATCTTTAGCAAGTTTGTTTGAGTCTCCCACAATAGCTGAAATAGCACTAAATCTAGAGAAACAACATCCAGAACCAGATATTAACTTAGGTGCAATTGATAGAGAAGAAATAGCAATATGAACCGTATCCAATAATTTTAGATTTTAGATTAAAAATATTTTTTAATCTAAAATCTAAAATTCAAAATCTAAAATTGAAAGACCTTTTGTAATCTTTCAATCCAAAATCCAAAATTTAAAATCTAAAATTCGGTATGAAGGTAATAATTATATGAATATCAAGCAATTTGTAACTGAACTTTCCCAGCAAGGTGTGAAATTGTGGGTTGAAGGTGAACAGTTACGTGCTAATGCTCCAAAGGGAGTATTGACAGCAGAAACTCGTGACTTATTAGTTAAGAATAAAACAGAACTTATTTTGTGGCTGCACCAAAAAAATGAGTTAGCGAAGCTCACCGGAGGTATCGCCACTGATACTGATTTACCCCTGATCAAAGGCGATCGCACTCAGAACTTACCTCTGTCTTTTGGTCAAGAACAAATCTGGTTATTGAACCAGTTGGAACCAAATAACCCCTTCTACAACGAACAAGCAGCTCTACGACTTCGTGGTAATCTAAACGTCGTGGCACTAGAGCAAAGCCTCAACAAAATTATTGCTCGCCACGAAGCTTTACGTACCAACTTCCGAACCTTTAACGAGCAGCCAATTCAAGTAATTGCTGAAAGCTTAACCTTAAATTTATCAGTAGTAGACCTAACAAAGCTACCTGAAAGTGAAAGAGAAATCGCTTGCCAGCAATTAGCCACGGCAGAAGCTATTCGACCCTTTGACCTCGCTAACTCTGGTTTAATCCGAGCTTCTGTGCTTAAAGTCACAGAGCTAGAACACGTCTTGTTACTAACATTACACCACATTGTCTTCGATGCTTGGTCAGTGGGTGTATTGATGCGGGAGTTAGCAACCATTTACTCAGCTCTTTGCAATAACTTGTCCCCAGAGCTACCTGAGCTACAAATTCAGTATGCCGACTTTGCTATTTGGCAACGGCAGTGGTTGCAAACAGAGGTACTCCAAAGGCAGCTTAACTACTGGCAGCAACTACTCAAAAACGCTCCTAGCTTACTAGAATTACCCACAGATCGACCTAGACCAGCCATTCAAACTTTCCGAGGAGCGCGTCAACATATAAAACTTTCAATTGAACTGAGTGAAGCACTTGCCAATTTTAGTAAGCAAGAGAAAGCCACCCTGTTCACGACGCTGTTTACAGCATTTGTTACCTTACTTTATCGCTATACAGGCTCTGATGACATTTTAGTGGGTACGCCCATTGCTAACCGCGATCGCTTTGAAACTGAATACTTAATTGGCTTTTTTGTCAATACCTTAGTGCTACGTACCGATTTGTCAGGTAATCCCAGTTTTAAGCAGTTACTGAGTCGAGTGCGTCAACTGATGTCGCAAGCTTACGCTCATTCAGACTTGCCTTTTGAGGAGTTGGTAAAAGCATTGCAGCCAGAACGGGATCTCAGCCATACACCGTTGTTTCAGGTGATGTTTCTCCTCCAGAATGCTTCCGTATCTCAAGTGGATCTGACTGGGTTAACTGTCAGTCCATTAGTGACAGAAAGGACAACTGCCAAGTTTGATTTGACTTTATTCATGGAAAACACTACCACTGGACTAGTGAGTACGTGGGAGTACAACACTGACTTGTTTGATGCAAGTACTATCGAGCGGATGGCGGGTCATTTTGTAACTTTGCTGTCAGGCATTGTTGCTAATCCCAAAGAGCAAATTTCGCAATTGCCCCTGCTGAAAAAACCGGAACAACGAGAGTTACTTGTCGAATGGAACGATACTCAAGCTGAGTATCCCCTTGATAAGTCTATCCATAAGTTATTTGAGGAGCAGGTGGAGCGTACACCAGATGCTGTAGCAGTGGTCTTTGAAAATCAACAACTGACTTACCAGCAATTGAACTGTCGCGCTAACCAGTTGGCACATTACTTGCAGTCTTTGGGTGTGAAAGCCGATGTGCTGGTCGGTTTATGTGTGGAGCGTTCTTTAGAAATGGTCGTGGCACTACTCGGTATTCTTAAGGCGGGTGGGGCTTATGTGCCACTTGACCCAGAGTATCCCAGTGAGCGCCTGAGTTTCATGCTTGAAGATGCTCAAGTTTCAGTGCTACTAACCCAGCAGCGACTGCTTGAGAGACTGCCTGAGCATCAAGCACATATTGTTTGCTTAGATACTGACTGGCAGGCAATTTCTCTTTCAAGTCAGAATAATACCATCACTGGTGTACAAGCAAATAACCTAGCTTATATAATTTACACCTCTGGTTCTACAGGTAAACCTAAAGGTGTAGCTCTTAATCAGCTTGCTCTTTGCAATTTGATCCTGTGGCAACTTCAAAATAATACAATTTCTACTGGAGCAAAAACCCTGCAATTTGCCCCTATTAGCTTTGATGTCTCCTTCCAAGAAATATTTACTACCTGGTTTTCGGGAGGCACATTGTTCTTAATTGGGGAGGAACTACGCCGAGATCCAGTAGCTTTGTTAGGCTTCGTTGAAGAAAAAGCTGTTGAGAGACTGTTTGTTCCCTTTGTTGTTTTACAGCAACTAGCTGAAGTCGCTATTGATAGTGAGTTAGTTAATAATCATCTGAGGGAAATTATTACTGCTGGGGAACAGTTGCAGATTACTCCGGCGATTTCTCAATGGTTGGGCAAACTTAGTGATTGTACATTGCACAATCATTATGGTCCATCGGAAAGTCATGTGGTTACTACTTTTAGACTGACTGATCCAGTGGAAAATTGGCCGTTACTTCCTCCCATTGGAAAGCCAATTGCAAATACACAAACTTATATTTTAGATAAATATTTACAGCCTGTACCTATTGGTGTCCCAGGAGAGTTGTACATCGGTGGTGTCTCCCTAGCTAGGGGCTACCTCAATCGTCCAGAGTTGACACAAGAGAAATTCATCTTAAACCCGTTTGATGAGACAAGAGAGAGTAGATTATATAAAACCGGGGATTTAGTACGCTATTTAACAGATGGCAATATTGAATACTTGGCTCGTATCGATAACCAAGTAAAAATACGTGGTTTTCGCATCGAGTTAGGCGAAATTGAAGCAGCATTAGTCCAACATAGTGATGTACAAGCAGCTTGTGTCATCGCCTGCGAAGATACCCCAGGTGATACTTGTACTGAGCGGAGTCGAAGTAAGCGCTTAGTCGCCTACGTAGTGCCTCATCAGCACTGTATACTCTCAATCAGTGAACTGCGGCAATTTCTCAAAGCAAAGCTGCCAGAGTACATGGTGCCAAATGCTTTTGTGATATTGGAGTCGTTGCCATTAACTCCTAGCGGCAAGGTAGACCGCCGCGTTCTACCCGCACCAGATTTACACAGCAAAATCACAAAGAAATATATAGCCCCGCGCACCCCAATTGAAGAAATGCTGGCACAAATTTGGGCGCAAGTGCTGAAAGTAGAGCTTGTAGGCATTTACGATAACTTTTTTGAACTTGGGGGACACTCGCTACTAGCAACGCAACTAGTTTCACGCATCCGCAACATTTTCAAAGTGGAACTACCATTGCGTGAGTTGTTTGTCGCTGCGACAGTAGCTGAATTGGCGCATCTTATTGGGCAGTTGCAGCAACAAAACTTTGAACTAGCTTCCACGCCCATTTTACCAAGAGCAAAGAATGCAGAGCTACCACTATCATTTGCTCAACAGCGTCTGTGGTTTTTAGACCAGTTAGAGCCAAACAGTGCCATATACAACATATCTTTAGCTTTGCGTCTAGTCGGAACTCTCAATCAAACAGTCTTAGAACAGAGCTTGCATGAAATCATTGCTCGCCACGAAGCTTTACACACTAACTTCGTCATAGTTGATGGACAACCAACTCAAATTATTCACACAGAAACTGCTTGGAGGATGTCAGTAATTGACTGCGAAGAGTTATCGACAACTGAGCAAGAGATTGCTAGTCAGCAATTAGCAATCACCCAAGCTATTCAACCTTTTGACCTGGCAAGTGAAGCATTGGTCAGGGCAACATTAATTGTGCTGTCTGAGACAGAACACGTCTTGAGTATATGTATGCACCATGTTGTCTCTGATGCCTGGTCAATGAGTGTATTTGTCCAAGAGCTAGCAGCGCTGTACAATGCTTACTCTCAAGATCAGTCCTCTGGTGCGTCCGCTAGCCGTAGCTTGCTTTCCGAAAGGGGTACACCCTTAGCGCCACTGCCGATTCAGTACGCAGATTTCGCCATCTGGCAAAGACAGTGGTTGCAAGGAGATGTACTACAAAGGCAATTGATTTATTGGCAGCAACAATTAAAAGATGCACCAGCTTTATTGTCGTTACCAACTGACCGACCCAGACCTGCTGTGCAGAGTTTTGCTGGGGCATATAAAAAGTTTGCACTTTCTAGGGAGCTAACTAGTGGGTTAATACAGCTAAGTCAAAAGCAAGGAGTTACCTTGTTCATGACGTTGTTAGCAGCGTTTGATACCTTACTTTACCGCTATACAGGATCTGATGACATTTTGGTTGGTTCACCGATCGCAAATCGCGATCGCAGTGAAATTGAAGGGTTAATTGGCTTTTTTGTCAATACCTTAGTCATGCGTACGGACTTATCAGGCAACCCCAGTTTTAGCGAATTGCTCAATCGCGTTCGAGAAATGGCAATGGATGCATACTCTCATCAGAATTTGCCATTTGAAATGCTAGTGGAAGCATTGCAGCCCCAACGGGATCTCAGTCATACACCACTGTTCCAGGTGATGTTTGCACTCCAGAATGCCCCTATATCTGAAGTAGAGCTTACTGGCTTAACTATCAGTTCTTTACCAGCAGCAGGCGCAACTTCCAAGTTTGATTTGTCTTTGTTAATGCAGAACACTGCTGCTGGACTAGTGGGTGTATGGGAATATAGCACTAATTTGTTTGATGCCAGCACAATCGAGCGCCTGACTGAGCATTTTGTGATCTTGCTTGAAGGTATTGTTGCTAACCCACAGCAGAAGATTTCACAGTTACCTCTGCTGACAGAAGTTGAGCAACAGCAGTTATTAGTTGAGTGGAATGATACTCAGGCGGATTATCTCCAGCATAAGTGTATCCATCAGTTGTTTGAGGAACAGGTAGAGCGTATCCCTGATGCTGTAGCTGTGGTGTTTGGAAATCAACAACTGACTTATGGTGAGTTGAATAGTCGTGCTAACCAGTTGGCGCATTACCTGAAGTCTTTGGGTGTGGGAGCCGATGTGCTGGTTGGGTTGTATGTGGAGCGATCGCTAGAAACAATCGTGGGAATATTAGGTATTCTCAAGGCGGGCGGTGCTTATGTGCCACTTGACCCAGACTATCCTCAAGAACGTTTGGCATATATGCTAAATGATTCACAGGTATCAGTCCTGTTGACTCAAGAGAAATTGCTGACTAGCCTACCGGAACATGGGGCACATGTACTGTGCTTAGATAAAGACTGGGAAGACATATCTACCGAAAGTAAAGACAATCTCCTTAGTGGCTTGACAACTGATAACTTAGCTTATGTCATTTACACATCAGGATCTACAGGTCAACCAAAAGGCACCTTAGTTAACCACTCAAATGTAGTTCGTCTATTTGAAGCGACAAATTCTTGGTATCACTTCAACCAAGATGATGTCTGGACAATGTTCCACTCTTATGCATTTGACTTTTCCGTGTGGGAAATTTGGGGTGCTTTACTTTATGGTGGACGACTCGTAGTAGTGCCCTACCTGGTGACGCGATCGCCTGAGTCTTTCTTCGAGTTATTGTGTCAAGAAAAAGTTACAATTCTCAATCAAACACCTTCAGCTTTCCGTCAGTTGATTCAAGCCGAACAGTCAACGGCAACTACCGGCAATTTGAACTTACGCTTAGTTATTTTCGGTGGAGAAGCTTTAGAACTTAAGAGTTTACAGCCTTGGTTTGAACGCCACGGCGACCAATTGCCACAGTTAGTAAATATGTACGGGATTACAGAAACTACTGTACATGTAACTTATCGTCCATTGAGCAAAACCGATTTGAATGGCACGGCAAGTGTAATTGGTCGTCCGATTGGCGACTTACAGGTGTATGTGCTAGATGAATATCTTCATCCAGTACCGATTGGTGTCGCAGGTGAGATGTACGTTGGTGGTGCTGGGGTTGCCCGTGGCTATCTTAATCGTCCTGAACTGACAGCACAGAGGTTTATCTCTAATCCCTTTAGCAATAACCCAAAAGCGCGACTATATAAAACAGGTGACTTAGCACGTTATTTGCCGAATGGCGAGTTGGAGTATTTAGGGCGCATCGATCAACAAGTGAAAATTCGCGGCTTCCGCATTGAGTTGGGAGAAATTGAGGCACTACTAGCGCAACACCCAGCCATTTGGGAAAGCGTGGTGCTGGTTCGAGAGGATGAACCGGGCAACAAACGTCTAGTGGCTTACGTAGTGCCGAAGACAGAACAATCTCCCACAGCCGCAGAACTACGTCGCTTCCTCAAACAAAAGCTGCCAGAGTACATGATACCAAGTGCTTTTGTGCAGTTAGAAGCTCTACCACTGACAGCAAATGGTAAGGTAGACCGCCGTGCTTTGCCTGTACCTGACACCACAAGACCAGAATTAGAAGATGTTTTTGTCGCACCTAGCACTCCAGAAGAGAAAATATTAGCCGCCATCTGGACTAAGGTTCTCGGTGTGGAAAAAGTAGGTATTAATGATAACTTCTTTGCTTTAGGTGGAGATTCTATCCGTAGCATTCAAGTGCTGTCTCAAGCTAAAGAACAAGGTTTGAGTTTCTCTGTGCAACAGTTATTCCAATATCAAACGATTCACGAGCTAGTCCAAGAACTGAAAACACAAGAGAATGACATCACAAAATTAGAATTAACTCAACCATTCAGTCTGATTTCTCAAGCAGACAAACAGCAGTTACCTGATGGTCTAGAGGATGCCTATCCCCTTGCTATGCTGCAAATGGGAATGATTTATCACAGTGAGTACAGTCAAGATAGTGCAGTCTATCACGATATTTTCAGTTTCCACCTCAAAACCCCTTTTGATGTTAAACTTTTACAGGTCGCTATTCAAGATTTAGTCAATCATCAGGCTGTACTGCGGACTTCATTTGAGCTTAGTAACTTCAGTATTCCGTTGCAACTGGTTCATCAGCAAGTTGAGGTTCCCTTGCAGGTGGAGGATTGGTGTGATTTGAATCATTCTGAGCAAGAAGATGCATTAGCTGCTTGGTTTGCAGCTGAAAAGAAACGGCATTTTAATTGGACTCATCCTCCCTTAGTGCGTTTCTTTGTTCATCGTCGCACACAGGAGACATTCAATCTGGCTTTGAGCTTCCACCACGCCATTCTCGATGGATGGAGTGTTGCCTCGATGATGAGTGAGTTGCTTAAGCGTTACTTGTCGCTTTTAGGCGAACCAGTTGATTATGTATCGCCACAATTCAGTATTGCGTTCCGGGATTTTGTGGCTTTAGAGCAACAAGCGATCGCTTCATCGTCAACTGGGCGATACTGGAGTGAAAAGTTAAACGACAGCACTTTTACCAAATTACCTCGCTGGTCTTTTGTGCAAACAAATACTAATGTTCGAGAAGTTGGTGTGCAAGAGGTAACTTTATCCCCCGAAATTTTTGCAGGCTTAAAACAACTGGCTCAGTCGGCAGAAGTTACACTCAAGAGTGTGCTGTTGGCTGCTCATCTGCGAGTATTAAATTTCCTCACTGGTGAGTCAGATATAGTAACGGGTGTAGCAGCTAACGGACGACCTGAGCAAAGTGATGGTGAACGAGTCCTGGGACTATTCCTCAATACATTGCCATTCCGCCTGCAATTTACTGGAGGCACTTGGATAGACCTAGTGCAACAAGTGTTTGCAGCAGAACGAGAAATGTTGCCACACCGCCGCTATCCTTTGGCAGAAATACAGAGGAGTTTGGGTAGTGAATCTCCTCTGTTTGAGACGGCGTTTAATTTCACCCATTTTCATGTCTACGAACAGGTGCTGGGACTTGATAATTTGCAGCTGTTAGGTGGAAAGTTTTTTGAACAAACAAACTTTACTTTTCTTGCTCAATTCAGCGTCAGTCCCAACTCCTCTGAGGTAGCACTGAATTTGAAATATGATCCCTGTGAATTATGTTCCGAACAAATTAACAGGATTAGCGATTATCACCTTAGAGTTCTTGCTGCAATGGCGAACCAGCCACAAGGACGTTATGAGTTGCACTCTCTTATTTCTTTAGAGGAGCATCATCAACTTCTAGTGGAGTGGAACCAGACAGCAGTAGAATATCCCAAAGATAAATGCATTCACCAGTTGTTTGAAGCGCAAGTAGAACAAACACCCAATGCAACGGCGGTGATATTTGGGGATCAACACCTTACATATACTAAGTTAAACGCCAGAGCAAATCAACTTGCCCATTATCTACAAACCCTTGGGATAAAACCAGAAGTACTGGTTGGGTTGTGTGTGGAGAGATCATTAGAAATGATAGTGGGAATGTTGGGAATTCTCAAGGCGGGTGGGGCTTATATACCTCTCGACCCAGAATATCCTCAAGAGCGCTTAAGCTTCATGCTCGAAGACACTCAGCTATCAGTCGTATTGACTCAAGAAAAACTAGTTAACAAACTAGGCGATCGCCTCCGGCACGGCTTTGCCGATTCTTCAGAGAAGACGCTACGCGATCGCCAAGCTGGTGTAATTTGCTTAGACTCAAACTGGGATATCATCAGCCAACAAGCACAACACAACCCAACTACTAGCATCAAAGCTGATAACTTAGCTTATGTAATGTACACAAGCGGTTCTACAGGTCAACCCAAAGGCGTTAGCATTGTCCATCGAGGTGTAGTTCGATTAGTCAAACAAACCAACTATGTGAGCATTTCTGCTCAAGATGTGATTGCACAAGCCTCAAATTACGCCTTTGACGCTGCAACATTTGAAATTTGGGGTGCGCTACTCAACGGAGCGCAGTTAGTAGGGGTGAGTAAAGATTTGGCACTTTCACCACAAGACTTTGCAACCTTTATTCGAGCGCAAGGTATCAGTGTGTTATTTTTAACAACTGCTTTGTTCAATCAAATTGCTCAAGAAGCCCCCTCTGCTTTCAATACAGTGCGGCATCTTCTATTTGGAGGAGAAGCTGTCGATCCTAAATGGGTCAAAGAAGTACTGAAAAATGGTGCGCCGCAGCGACTACTGCACGTTTATGGGCCGACAGAGAATACAACATTTACTTCCTGGTACTTGGTGCAGGAAGTAAGCGAAGACGCTACAACTATTCCCATCGGGCAGCCAATTTCCAACACGCAAATCTATGTGTTAGATTCTCAACTGCAACCAGTAGGCGTTGGTCTACGCGGAGAAGTATATATTGGGGGAGATGGTCTAGCAAGGGAGTACCTTAACCGACCAGAGTTAACACAACAGAAATTTATTCCCAACCCCTTTAGTTCTGACGATCATTCGCGCCTCTATAAAACTGGGGATAAAGCACGTTATTTACCAAATGGTAATATTGAATACTTGGGACGTATTGACAACCAAGTTAAAATACGCGGTTTTCGTATTGAGCTAGGCGAAATTGAAGCAATCCTGAGCCAACATAGTGATCTGCAAGCATCTTGCGTCATCCCCCGCGAAGATACCCCTGGTGATAAACGCTTAGTTGCTTATTTAGTGCCACATCAAGACTGTACACCCAGAATCAGCAAACTGCGGCAATACCTGAAAGCAAAACTCCCAGACTACATGGTGCCAAATGCTTTTGTGATATTGGAGTCATTGCCGCTAACTCCTAATGGCAAAGTAGACCGCCGTGCTTTACCTGTACCGGATTTATACAGCGACCTTGCAGATAAATATGTTGCCCCACGCAACCCAATTGAAGAAACACTGGCACAGATGTGGTTACAGGTGCTGGGATTAGAGCAAGTAGGAATTCATGATAACTTCTTTGAACTTGGCGGACACTCGTTACTTGCAACCCAACTAGTGTCACGCATCCGCGATCGCTTCAAAGTCCAACTCCCTTTACCAGAATTTTTCAAGGCTGCAACAATAGCTGAATTAGCGCAATCAATCGGGAAGTTACAGCAACAAAACTTAGACCTAACTGTTCCACGCATTCTACCAAGGAGCAAAAGATGATGACTGAAGAATTACCCCTATCTTATGCTCAACAGCGTTTGTGGTTTTTAGACCAGTTAGAGCCGAACAGTGCTTTTTATAACATACCCATAGCTTTGCGTCTAGTAGGCAATCTCAATCAGGCTGCCTTGGAACAAAGTTTGCAAGAAATTATTCATCGCCATGAAGCATTACGCACCAACTTCATCACCGTTGATGGACAACCAACTCAAATTATTCACACAGAAACGAATTGGACAGTATCAGTTCTTGAATGGCAACATCTCTCACCAGCCGAACAAGAAATCGCTACACAGCAATTAGCGCAAGAACAAGCACTTCTTCCGTTTGACCTGGCAAATGAAGCATTAATCAGGGCGACATTAGTAGTGCTGTCCCAGACAGAACACATCTTGTTAGTGTGTATGCACCACATTGTCTCTGATGGTTGGTCGATGGGTGTGTTTATCCAAGAATTAGCAGCACTGTACAAGGCTTATTCTCAAGGTGAGCCGTCACCTTTAGCACCACTACCCATTCAATATGCAGATTTTGCCTTATGGCAAAGGGAGTGGTTGCAAGGAGATGTACTGCAAACTCAATTAAGTTACTGGCAACAACAATTAAAAGATGCACCAGCCTTGTTGTCGTTACCCACAGACCGACCAAGACCTGCTGTACAGACTTTTGCTGGCGCAACTCAAGAATTTAAACTCTCAGTTGAGTTGACTAATAGACTGACAAAACTGAGCCAGGAGCGAGGCTGTACCCTCTTTATGACGCTTTTGGCAGCTTATCATACTCTACTTTACCGCTACACAGGTGTGGCAGATATTTTGGTGGGGACACCGATCGCTAACCGCGATCACAGTGAAATTGAGGGGTTAATTGGCTTCTTTGTCAATACCTTAGTCATGCGTGCTGACTTATCAGGCAACCCCTCTTTTAGCCAATTACTCTCTCACGTTCGGGAAATAGCTCTAGGAGCCTATGTTCATCAGGAATTGCCTTTTGAGATGCTGGTGGAAACATTGCATCCAGAACGGAATCTGAGCCATACGCCACTTTTCCAAGTGATGTTTGCACTCCAGAATGCGCCTATGTCTCAAGTAGAGCTTGCTGGCTTAACTATCAGTTCTTTACCAGCAGAAAGGGCAACTGCTAAGTTTGATTTGAGTTTATCAATGCACAACTCTGCTAATTTTGCTGAGGCTTCGCCAACGACTACGCTCAGTACAGGTGCTGGATTAGTGGGTGTATGGGAGTATAGCACTGACTTATTTGATACGCGCACAATTGAGCGGATGACTGGACATTTTGTGACTTTGCTGGAAGGAATTGTTGCTAATCCAGAGGAGCGGATTTCACAATTGCCAATGCTTACACAAGTTGAACAGCATCAGTTATTAGTTGAATGGAACTCGACTCAAGCAAAATATCCTTTTGATAAGTGTATCCATGAGTTGTTTGAGGAGCAGGTTAAGCGTACCCCGGATGCTGTAGCAGTTATCTTTGACAATCAACAACTGACTTACCAGCAATTGAACTGTCGCGCTAACCAGTTGGCGCATTACTTGCAGTCTTTGGGTGTAAAACCAGATACATTGGTGGGTATTTGTGTAGAGCGATCGCTCTTAATGGTCGTGGGACTACTAGGTATTCTTAAGGCGGGTGGGGCATACCTGCCACTTGACCCAGATTATCCTCAAGAACGCTTGAGCTTTATGTTAGAAGATGCTCAAGTTCCAGTCCTACTGACCCAACAACAACTCCTTGAGAAGTTGCCTCAGCATCAAGGGCAGGTTGTATGTTTAGATACTGACTGGCAGTTTATTTCTCAGTCAAGTCCAGACAATCTAATCACCCTTCGGGTTCGGCAGTTTCGACTCGACGGAAACCGCCAAGACTCGAACTGCCTCGCTACTGTGCAAGCGGCTAACTTGGCTTATGTGATTTATACCTCTGGTTCTACAGGTCAGCCTAAGGGAGTAATGCTTTCTCACCGCAACCTTTGCAACCATATGTTCTGGATGCAAGCAACATTCCCCCTGACTGAAAAAGACAAAGTGCTACAAAAAACTCCCTTTAGCTTTGATGCCTCGGTTTGGGAATTCTACGCTCCTTTGTTAGTAGGTGGACAGTTGCTATTAGCTCAACCCGGAGGTCATGCTGATACTGCTTACCTGTTAAAGTTAATTGCCCAAGAGCAGGTCACTACTGTTCAATTTGTACCATCTTTGTTACAAATACTTATAGAACAAGGAGGACTCGAAACTTGTCACTCCCTTAAACAAATCTTCTGCGGAGGTGAAGCCTTACCAGTTGCTCTGCAAGAGAACGTGTTAAGTAATCTCAATGTGAACTTGCACAATCTCTACGGGCCGACAGAAGCTTGTATTGATGCAACCTTCTGGACTTGCAAACAAGGAATTGAACGACAAGTTGTCCCCATCGGTCGCGCGATCGCCAACACACAAATCTACATCTTAGATGAGTATCTGCAACTAGTACCTGTGGGTGTACCAGGAGAATTGCACATTGGTGGTGCTGGATTAGCAAGAGGCTACCTCAACCGTCCAGAGTTGACAAAAGAAAAATTCATCCTTAACCCTTTTAGCGATGAACTACATTCCCGCCTTTATAAAACTGGTGATTTAGCACGTTATTTACCGGATGGCACAATTGAATACCTGGGACGTATTGACAACCAAGTAAAAATACGCGGTTTCCGTATCGAGTTGGGAGAAATTGAAGCACGGTTGAGCCAATATGAGGATATGCAGGCGTGTTGTGTCATTGCTCGTGAAGACACGACTGGGGATAAACGCCTAGTCGCCTACGTAGTGCCACATCTAGGACAGACACCTACAGTCAGCCAGTTGCGCTCTTTCCTCTCTGGTCAACTGCCACAGTACATGATGCCTCATGCTTTTGTGATGCTGGAGTCCCTACCTCTTTTGCCAAACGGCAAGGTAGACCGCCGCGCATTGCCTGCACCAGATTCCCGTGGAGAACTGGAAGTCGGTTTTGTAGCCCCACGCAATCAAATCGAAGAAACACTAGCACAGATTTGGGCAGAAGTCCTGAGAGTAGAGCAAGTAGGTATTCATAATAATTTCTTTGAATTGGGTGGAGATTCAATTCTCAGTATTCAAATCATCAGCCGAGCAAAGCAAGCTGGATTGCAACTGACTCTTAAACAATTATTTGCACATCAAACAATTGCAGAATTAGCGACAGTGGAAAACATAGCAAGTGTTATCCACATAGAACAAGGATTAGTCACAGGGACATTACCTCTAACACCAATTCAACACTATTTCTTTGAGCAAAATTTACAACAGCCGCACCACTTTAATCAATCATTTCTGCTCTCAGTACCATCTGACCTCAAAGCAGAGTTATTAAAGCAAGTATTGCAGCAATTGCTAGTACATCACGATGCTCTGCGCCTACGTTTTACACAATCTGAGCCCACTTGGCAGCAGATTCACTCTGCTGTAACTGATAGCGTTGCTTTCTCTCAAATAGACTTATCGGCACTTCCAGAAAGTGAGCAACAAGCTGCCATTGAAACTAAAGCAGCTTCCTTTCAGGCGAGTTTGAATCTGTCAGAAAATCTAGTGCAAGTCGCCTTTTTCCATCTGGGTATTGACAAAAGGGCGCGACTATTAATAGTCATCCATCACTTAGTAGTTGATGGTGTTTCTTGGCGAATTTTATTAGAGGATTTACAAACAGCTTACCAGCAAGTTGCTCAAGGTAAAGCCATTGCTTTGACTGCCAAAACAACTTCTTTCAAGGATTGGTCTGAAAAATTAACAGAATATACACAATCACAAGCCCTCAAATCTGAAGTGGCTTATTGGCTGAATAAATCTTGCGCCGCAGTTCCTCCCATCCCAGTTGACTATACACAAGGGGCGAATACTGTTGCGTCTGCCAGTACAGTATCAGTGTCATTAAATGAGATCGAAACTCGTGCCTTACTGCAAGATGTGCCAAAGGCTTACAACACTCAGATTAATGATGTGCTACTGACTGCCTTGGTGCTGGTTTTGGCAAAATGGACTAACTCAAGCTCTGTGCTGTTCAATTTAGAAGGTCATGGGCGAGAAGATATTGTTGATGGCGTGGATTTGTCACGCACTATCGGTTGGTTTACGACCATTTTCCCTGTACTTGTGGAACTCCAAGCAACAGAAAATCCAGCAGATGCCTTAAAATCTGTCAAAGAACAACTGCGCTCTATTCCCAACAAAGGAATTGGCTACGGCTTATTGCGCTATCTGAGTCAGGATGCAGAAATTGTTGCTCAACTCCAAGCATTTGGGCAAGCAGAAATCAGTTTTAATTATTTGGGTCAATTCGATCAACTTCTCAATACATCTTCTTGGATGCAGCCAGCTAGTGAGTCTGCGGGATACAGTCAAAGTTTGCAGAACAACCGCGCTCATTTATTAGATATTAGTAGCATTATTACTGGAGAACGGTTGCAAATAGAGTGGATTTACAGCACAAATATCCACCAGCACGGCACGATCGCAACTCTGGCGCAAGATTTTGTTAAAACATTGCAAGGGTTGATTGCTCATTGTTCATCACCTGAGAGTGGAGGTTATACACCTTCAGATTTTTCTTTGGTGAAGCTAAACCAGCTAGAACTAGACCAAGTGTTGGCAAGTTTAGGCAAAACTAACTCCAAGAATATTGAAGATATTTATCCACTTTCTCCTATGCAGCAGGGAATGCTGTTTGAAAGTTTGTATGCTCCAGACTCAGGAGTATATTTTGAGCAGTTAAGTTTTACTTTTAAAGGTGAGTTGAACGTAGTAGCTTTTGAGCAAGCTTGGCAGCAAGTGGTAGCACGGCATTCAATCTTGCGGACTGCTTTTGTTTGGGAGCAATTGGCCGAGCCACTTCAAATCGTGTATCGGCAGGTTGATATTAACCTCAACAGACATGATTGGCAACAACTATCTGCACAAAAGCAACAACAGCAATTAGAGCTTTTCTTGCAGTCACAGCGAAAAGAGGGTTTCCAACTGAATCAAGCACCACTGATGAGCCTCAGCCTGATGCAATTGAGTGCGGATACTTATCAATTCGTTTGGAGTTGTCATCACTTATTGCTTGATGGCTGGTCAACGCCTTTGATTTTCAAAGACTTATTATATTTTTATCAAGCAATTTCTCAAGGTGAAACTGTAGCCGTTCAACCAGCCCAAAGCTATCGCAACTATATTGCTTGGCTACAGAAACAAGACTTAACCCAAGCTGAACAATTCTGGAGAGAAAAACTCCAAGGTTTTACCTCACCCACTTCTTTGATAGTTGATAAACCATCGTCAAAACGACAACAGCTAAATTCTAGTTACAGCGAACAACAAATCCAACTGACAGAGCAAGCCACAGCTACCCTCCAGGCTTTTGCACGGCAGCATCAACTAACAATAAATAATTTGGTGCAAGCGACTTGGGCATTACTACTGAGTCGTTACAACCAAGAAAAAGATGTAGTTTTTGGTGCTACTGTTTCTGGTCGCCCTGCCTCTCTTGTCGGCATTGAGTCGATGGTGGGGATATTTATCAATACCTTGCCAGTACGAGTGCAAGTTACAGATGATACCCAAGTCTTGGCTTTGTTGAAGGATTTACAAACACAACAAGTGGAGTCTGAGCAATACTCATATAACTCATTGGTAGATATTCAAGGCTGGAGTGAAGTCAAGAGAGGAACGCCTTTATTTGAGAGTATTGTTGTCTTTGAGAATTATCCTGTGGATGAGGCAGTAAAATCGCCTAATTACAGTTTCTCTATAGAAAGTATTCACAGCATTGAACAAACTAATTATCCGCTAACTGTAATTGCTGCTCCTGGTAAGCAATTGTTGGTGAAGATTAACTATGATACCAGCCGATTTGATGATGGTGCGATCGCTCGTTTATTAGGGCATTTCCAAACATTACTTGAGGGAATTATTGCTAACCCACAGCAACAAATTTCCCAATTGTCACTAATCACACCAAAGGAAAAACATCAGTTATTAGTTGAGTGGAACAATACCCAAACTGATTACCCAATTGATAAATTTATTCATCAGTTGTTTGAGGAACAAGTAGAGCGTACCCCAGATGCAGTGGCAGTGGAGTTTGAGAATCAACAACTTACTTACTACGAATTAAACTGTCGGGCAAATCAATTAGCACACTACTTGAAGTCCTTGGGCGTGAAACCAGATGTGCTAGTCGGATTGTGTGTAGAACGCTCATTAGAAATGGTTGTGGGACTGTTGGGGATTTTAAAGGCTGGTGGTGCTTATGTGCCACTTGACCCAGACTATCCAATTGAGCGTTTGCACTTCATGCTCGAAGATACTCAGGTAAGGGTGCTGCTTACCCAACAACAACTGATTAGCAAACTACCCCAACATGAAGGGCAAGTTGTTTGTTTAGATACTGACTGGGCAATAATTTCTCAATCTAGCCATGAAAATCTCATCACTGGTGTAGAACCTAGTAACTTAGTTTACGTGATATTTACCTCTGGTTCTACAGGTAAACCAAAAGGCGTAGCTTTGCCTCATCGAGCAATCACTAATTTGATTCAATGGCATTTAGCTACTCTACAAACAGAAGTGGGAATTCTTCAATTTGCCTCATTGAGTTTTGATGCCAGCATTCACGAAATGTTTGTTGCTTGGTGTTCTGGTGGAACGCTATTTATAGTTTCCGAAACTGTGCGTTTGGATTTGGACAGTTTAATTCACTTCCTAGCAAACAAACCTATACAGAAGGTAATTCTTCCAGTTGTTGTGCTTCAGCAATTGGCAGAGGTATACGGACAGCAAAAACATTTGTTCAAAAATCTGACAGAGATTATTACCACTGGCGAACAACTGCAAGTAAATCGACCCATTGTTAATTTATTTAATAATTTGGAAAATTGTTCGCTGCATAACCATTACGGGCCTTCCGAAACCCATGTGGTAACAGCTTTTACTTTCTCAGGTACACCAGATACTTGGTCTGCTTACCCTCCTATTGGACAACCTATTGACAATACGCAGATGTACATTGTCGATAGTAATTTCCAACCAGTTCCTATCGGTGTGACTGGTGAACTATACATAGGCGGCGTTGGGTTAGCTAATGGTTACTATAATCGTCCGGAATTAACAAAGCAAAAATTTATCCCTAATCCTTTTAAAGCTGAAGATTACTTGTACAAAACTGGGGATTTGGCGCGTTATTTACCGGATGGCAATATTGAATTTCTGGGTCGCATTGACCATCAGGTGAAAATTCGGGGATTTCGGGTTGAACCAGGAGAAATTGAAACTGTACTCAATCAACATCCGGAAATTCAAACAACTGTGGCCATTGTCCGGGAAGATACCCCAGGTGATAAACGTTTAGTGGCCTATGTAGTACCGCATGAAAACTGTGTACCGACAATTAGCCAACTGCGTCAGTTCTTGAAAGCAAAACTACCGCCTTACATGGTTCCGGCAATAGTCATTCTGGATTCCTTGCCACTAACACCCAACGGTAAGGTAGACCGTCGTGCATTGCAAGCACCTGCTGACACCAGTGACGCAGACAAATTTGTTGCACCACGTAGCCAAGTAGAACTGCAATTAGCGCAAATCTGGTCAAGAATTTTGAAAGTTGACAAGGTGGGAGTACAAGATAACTTCTTTGATCTCGGTGGTCATTCCCTTTTAACTCCTTACTTAATGGCTCAAATTAAACAGCAGTTTGGTAAAGATATTCCTATAGCTAGCCTTTACCAAAATCCAACTATCGAACAGTTGGCAACTATTGTGCAAGCGGATTCGGATTCCTCAATTTGGTCTTCCTTAGTAGCAATTCAGCCGAACGGTTCCAAGCCACCTTTGTTTTGCCTTCCAGGAGCTGCTGGTACTCCTTTCTACTTATATGACTTAGCGCGTTGTCTGGGTTCAGACCAACCATTTTACAGTTTCCAAGCAAATACTCTTTCTGGAGAATCGGAATCAATTACTCCAGTTGAGGATGTAGCCGCCCAGTACATTCAAGAACTAGAGGTTGTTCAACCGCAGGGGCCTTATTTTTTGGCAGGGCATTCTTTTGGCGGTAAATTAGCCTTTGAAATGGCGCAGCAGTTACTTCGCAAAGGACATAAGGTTTCTTTCGTTGCCATTCTTGATACTACAGCACCTTTTTATCAGGAAAAGCCAGAAGGATTTGATTGGGATAATGCTAAATGGCTAGCTCAATTGGCAGGTGCAATCGAAATTATTTACGCAAAGAAACTAGATATTTCAGACGATATTCTTCAATGTTTTGTTTGGGAGGATCAACTGAAATACGTTCTAGAACGATTAAAAAATGCTGATATCTTGCCTCCCGACGATGAAATTATGCAGCTTAATAATATGGTGCAATTGCTCAAAGCTAACTCTCTAGTTAATTATGTGCCACAACAGGTTTATCCAATCCGAATCACCTTGTTGCGGGCCAGCGAAACTTCCACAGTCGAGGAGTCTAATAATGAAGTACTTTCTGAGATATTGCAGGATTCAACCTGGGGCTGGAGCAAGTTTTCTACCGAGCCAGTGGATATCCATTTTGTCCCAGGCAACCATGTCACGATGATGACTCAACCCCATGTTCAGGTCTTAGCTGAACGGTTGAAAGCTTGTATCCAAGAAGTACAGAAAACTACGGGTTACGGGGTATGAACCTTCTTTTGATCATTATATTCTGCTCATAAGGAGCATTCTACTGTGAAAGAGCGATCGCCTGACTCAATGTTAATCAACACAACTTTCTATTAGTAATTAGTTGGTTTTAAGCATCAAAACAATAGTTATGTCCCATACCAATCAGATAGATAAAACAATGAAATTAACGAAAGACCAAATAGAAGATTACAGAGAAAACGGGCTACTGTTTATCCCAGAGCTTTTCTCGACAAAAGAAGTTGAGGCAATGCACGCTGCTGTTGAAGATTTGATAGTAAGAGATATACCAGGACGGATTTTAGAAAAGGATAATAAAACAGTGCGTGCTCTTCATGGATGCCACGCCACCACGGAAATTTTCGATTCTTTGACTCGACACCCTAGCCTCCTAACATCTACCTGTGAAATTCTCAATAGCGATGTATATGTCTACCAATTTAAAATCAACTTTAAAGCAGCTTTTGGAGGAGATATATGGCCGTGGCATCAAGACTTTGTGTTTTGGGATCAAGAAGATGGTATGCCATCCCCTAAAGCATTGAATGTTGCTGTTTTCTTGGATGAATGTAATGAGTTTAACGGGCCTATGTATTTCATTCCAGGTTCTCACAAAGAGAGCCTTGTTCACTTAGGACAAATAGAGTCATCTGAAGTTAATGATCAAAAAAATGACTGGAAGTCTAATGTTAGTGCTGCTCTTAAGTACTCTCTTGGGAAAGAAACGATCGCCAAACTAGCTACTGAAAAAGGTATCGTTGCACCAAAAGGCCCTTTAGGCTCTGTCCTTTTCTTTCACTGTAATTTAGTACACGGATCAGCACCCAACATTTCTCCCTACGATCGCAGGCTCCTAATTATCACTTATAATAGCGTCAACAATATACCAAGCTTCAAGGGGCAACCCAGACCAGAATTCTTGGTGAGCCGCGACCATACACCACTACAGCCTCTATTTAACAAAGTTCTTATCTAGCCTGCATCCTGTAGATAATGCGATCGCCTAAATCTAAAAATGGATGAAGTGGAGCCAGCACAAGCAAATATCTAAGTGCAAACATGGTTCTGAGTATCGAGTGCTATATGTAATTTCTTACTCGGTACTTATTACTTGTTATTCAGCACTAGAAAGTATTATATCTAATTATAAAAGATTTCAGTTTATTTTTCAAAT
This sequence comes from Scytonema sp. HK-05, assembly GCF_002368235.1. Lineage (GTDB taxonomy): Bacteria > Cyanobacteriota > Cyanobacteriia > Cyanobacteriales > Nostocaceae > Kalymmatonema. The sequence continues at coordinate 267,686 of NZ_AP018195.1, forward strand.
ATGCCAACCCAAGTTCTTCAAACTCAACCCGGAACAAATCCTGTTTCAGATTTTATCCAATTCTGGAAAAATGTCGGAGCGATCGCAGGGCCTTACTGGTATCCAACAAAGCCAGGAGAAAGAGCATTTTCAGATGTGATTCGTGCATGGGGAATGCTTATTCTGCTGATATTATTAATAATCGCACTTGTAGGTATAACTGCTTTTAATAGTTTTGTTAATCGTTATTTGATCGATATAATTATTCAAGAAAAAGATTATTCTAAGTTCATTAACATAGTGTGGCTTTATGCTGTTGGGCTTGTCTCCGTAACCCTCTTAGTTGGATTTTCTAAATTTTTTAGAAAAAGAATCGCTCTTGATTGGTACCAATGGCTTAATAATCAGATTTTAGATAAATATTTGACCAATCGTGCTTATTATAAAATTAATTTTAAAGCTGATATTGATAACCCAGATCAACGTTTATCCCAAGAAATTGAACCTCTTCCTAGTAATGCCCTCAGTTTTTCAGCTACTTTCCTAGAAAAAGTACTGCAAATGGCGACTTTTTTAATAATTCTCTGGTCAATTTTCCCAAAGATCGCTATTGCTTTGCTGATTTATACGATTATAGGTAATTTGATTGCTGTTTACTTAAATCAAGAATTAAATAAAATTAATCAAGAGGAACTTGAATCTAAAGCAGACTATAATTATGCACTGACTCATGTTCGGAATCATGCCGAATCAATAGCTTTTTTTCGAGGAGAAAATCAAAAATCAAATATAATTCAACGAAGATTTAGTAATATCTTAAAAAGTGCTATACACAAAATTAATTGGGAGAGAAATAACGAAATTTTTAACAGAGGGTATCAGTCTGCTATCGAATTTTTTACGTTGTTATTACTCGCACCTTTATATATTAGTAATGAAATTGATTTTGGACAAGTTGGACAAGCTACTTTAGCTAGCTATCTGTTTGCTACTGCTCTGGGAGAATTAATAAGTGAATTTGGCACTTCTGGAAATTTTTCGAGTTACGTTGAACGTTTAGCTGAGTTCTCAGATGCATTGGAAGAAGTCACTAAACAACCTGAAAATCTGAGTACTGTTAAAACAATAGAAGAAAACTATTTTGCTTTTGACAATGTCACCTTACAAACACCAAACTATGAGCAGGTGATCGTCGAAGATTTGTCACTTTCTGTTCAACGTGGAGAAGGTTTATTGATTGTTGGGCCTAGTGGTCGAGGTAAAAGTTCTTTGTTGAGAGCGATCGCTGGTTTGTGGAATGCGGGGACTGGTCGTTTGATGCGACCTCCCCTAGAATCCGTCTTATTTTTGCCCCAACGTCCTTACATAATTTTGGGAACTTTACGCGAACAGTTACTCTATCCTAATACAAATCGTCAAATGACTGATCGAGAACTCGAAGAAGTTTTGCAACAAGTCAACTTGCAAAACTTGCTAAGTCGAGTCGATGGCTTTGATACAGAAGTTCCTTGGGAGAATATATTATCTTTGGGAGAACAACAACGCCTTGCATTCGCACGACTGTTAGTTACTCATCCTAGCTTCACAATATTAGATGAAGCAACCAGTGCCTTAGATTTGAATAATGAAGCAAGTTTATATCAACAGTTACAATCAACTCAAACAACTTTTATCAGTGTTGGGCATCGGGAAAGCCTGTTTAATTATCATCAATGGGTTTTGGAGCTTTCACAAGATTCCAGTTGGCAACTTTTAACCGTGCAGGATTATCAGCTTCAAAAAGCAAAAGAAATTGTCATCAATCCTACCCAAAAAGCTGAAATCAAAATCGATGATTTTTCCAACAAAGAATCCCAAATCCAACCAGAAAGAGCAGTAGAAATAGACACAATCGAAGGGCTTTCTCATCAGGAAATGCAGATGTTAGCAAACTATTCAATTGCTACCATTAGAAGTAAGGCAAGCAAAGGCCAATCCATCACTACTAAAGAGGGCTTAACCTACCGCTATAACAAAAACCCAAAGATATTGAAATGGGTAAGGCTTTAGCACCATATTTTCAACTAATTGCGTCATCCTTGACTTAGAGCTTTACCTATCGACGTTGCACGCTCATCCAATCGGCGTTAGCGTACCCCTTTCCTACGGAACGCGCTCCACGAACGGGGAAGCAAGCTACGCGGAAGCCTCGTAGAGAAGCTTAACGTACCTCTACGGCGAAGCAAGCTACGCGTAGCGTCTCGCAGAGAAGCTATCGCTCAATTCACAACTTGCAAAATTTTTCTTCCACCAGTTCAACATGATTTGTCAGCTTTCGCACCCGATTTGAATTACTTTACTTTATCTGACGTGCTTTTTCTCTAATTCTTTGTGAGCAAGCTTTTTGAGGCTTAAGAGGAAAAGTCAGACTCTCTCGAAAAATTCAAGCTTGAAACCTATAAAAGCTGGAATGCTTATAGGGGGAAAAGTAGCTCTGACACTGTTGGCGAATTCGGAAACGGCTATGCTCGGTTAGTTAATTCAGCAATGAAACGATTAAGAGCTTTAAGTGCCGTTTTGTATCCGGTGGCTTGCTTACCTAACTTCAGTTCAAACAAAATGTGATCGCGTAAAGTTTCAAGTGCTTCCAGTTGAGGTAGTAAGGTGGCTGACCTTTTTTGATACCCCTCGTCCGGTGTAATACACGGTTGAAGGGGTTCGGCTTTCCGTGTATTACATGGTAGATTTTGTGATTCATCTCGTGTGATACTTGGTAGAGTATTTTTCCGCACAATTTCTTCTAAGTAGTCAGCCCTAGTTAAACCGTTACATTCTGCTGCAATACCCAAAGCTTTCCAAGTTTCATCGGTGAGTCTAACTCAGATCTTGCACCTGCCGAATAAACCCGTAAAAAACAAATAAAGAGTATAAAAATCTAACACTAGAATCTGCAGAAAGCTTATGTGTATTAAAGTAATTTAAATTACTAATAAAATTAAAAAACTACGAGATTTACTCATAAATCTGATGCCACGTTTTGTTAGGGCATGATATTCCTTGTAACGAGTCGTAGGCGTATGCGAAGCCCGACAGGGCGGGCGGCTACGCCATCGCTAATAATGAGAGTGACTCGATTTGTGGAAATGTTCAAAGTATGAGAGAAAGGGCGTGAAATACATTACAGATAAGCAAGAAAAATGGTTTCAATTCTTGCCCACGCCCAAAGTCTAGTTTACACTTTGCTGTCATTGATGCCTTCTATTTACCAACAAGAAAATCTTGAAGCAATGTTGGGAATGTTCTTGGAAGCGCAGGGTTATCCTCTACCTCAACACAGTAAAAGTAAGTCACCCAGCGCCTTAAGCAGATTTCTCAATATCTACGCTTGGTCAACCAGAGGTGTAATTCGCACAACTCGTAACCGTATTATTAAGGAGATTTTATCTGAGCGTTCGTTGGGACGCCAACCATTTTTACAGGTTATTGTTGACCTGACAACTTTGGAGAAAGCCGGAAAATTTAAGGCACTGGAAAACTTAATCAGCGTATACCACGGAAAACGAGGTTTGCATTTGGTTGTGGTGTATTTGGTTGTTGGTCGGTGGCGAGTACCTTGGAATTTCCGGGTTTGGAGAGGAAAAGGCGCTACCTCTCCGGCAAGGCTAGGATTAAAAATGGTTAAATCTTTACCAAAAAAATTAACCTTGCACTTCAAGGAGGTGATGGTTTTGGTAGATACGGGCTTTGGTAGTATTCAATTTATACATAGTGTTCCAGAGAAAAAATATCACCCAAAATGCATGATTTTACAAGGCTAGAAGCTCAATGCCTAAAGTCTATGAACTGCGTATAAGATTTCAACATAATTCTGAACCATTGAGCGAATCTCAAGGCAGCTAAAATACATCTGGTCATATTCCACACGTATGCTTACATCTTCTGAGGATGGCTTCATTGAAACAGCAAAATTTAAAGGAAAGTTGAACTTGTCATGAGACCTTCTCGCATTCACCTTCAAGTCGGTCTGCTCGAAAAGCTCTTTGGCATTATGGAAAGACATGAAATTAAACGTAGCGCAAAATAACTCTGCCCCAGCTCCAGGTTTTAACTGTTGGTCTGACAAAATTTCCAGAAGTGGATATCGAACATAAGGTTCGATATCAATTAGAGATTGCTGCACATTTTGAATTTGTACCTCTTTATCTTTTATAACTTGTTGACAAAAGGGAACAATATTCCAGAACAAGCCCAAAGCTCCAAACGGGTCAGATAATCTTTCTGTTCTACTATTTGAGATAATTCCTACAGAAACCATGTTTTCTTTCATCACAGTACCAATGAGGTCAAGGTAGGTACTCAGGAAAAGTGCTTTCGGTGAAACTTTCAATTTCCGACAGAATTCACGTAAGTCAGCAATGATTTCTGAGTCAAAGTTGTATTCTTGAGCAACAGCTTCTACTTGAGCTACTGGAGTGGTTAACGGCTTGAATGGTTTATATGTATAGTTTTTCAAGTGAAACTTCCAGAAATTTGATGCGTCTTGTGACCCAAGAATCTCTTTCTCCAAAGCGACAAATTCCTTATACACATTGGCAGCAGGAGATAGTGTTATTTCTTCTCGTTTCTTGAGAGCCAAATAGAACTCATACAGTTGGTTTAGAAATTCAATATTGCTCCAACCATCTATAATTGCATGATGAGTTGACATGAAGAATTCAAATCTATTCTTTGCTTTGCAAAAAATATTGAATCTAAAAAGTGGCTCGTTGGAATTTTCAACATTGAATAAATTTTGCCTATCTTGCTTCACCACTTCATTAACATAACTTTCTTGTTCATCCGCTTTCATGTTGCTAATGTCATGCTCATTGATGGAAAATCTCAGATTTTTTTTGACCACCTGAACTACTGGTTTTCCGTTTTGAGTGATAAATACCGTTCTCAAAGCCGGATGTTTTTGCACGCTTATTTCTAGTGACTTCTTAAAGGCATTCAAAGAAAGATTGTCATCATATATATCGTATGATTGCTGGAAATGGTAAACCCCCATTTTTTGATGGTCATTTGCGTAATGATGCAACATAAACTCCTGCATTTTGGCAAGAGGATATGCCGATTCTATATCTGAGGGAAGTAACTCAGAGATTTCCTCTGGAAGTTCTAATAAGTGTAGGGGTATAGAAGCGTTATTTTCCTGACGCTGATAATTATTTATTGGTTGAGGAAAGCTATGAATGGTCTCAGATACATTAGATGTGTCGCCCCCTGCATCAGCAGATAAACAATGAGCGATTAGCGATCGCAAGCTTGCTGCAAAATCTTGGGCTAGACTTTCAATTGTGGCACGTTTGTGAAAGTTTTCGCTGTATGTCCAATCCAGTTGTAACTGACTTTCTACTACGAATCCGTTAATATCTAGCAAATGACTGCGACTTCCTAGCTGGCTGTGTTGTGAACCGACTGATTCAGGGGCTAATTTGAATAAAGAATTTTCTTGCATTCCCCAATCGAATTGCCCCAGGTAGTTGAAACTTACCTCAGCTTGTGGTAGAGCTTGCAGTGTGGAGGTAATTTCCGCATCCCCACTCAAATAGCGCAGCAAACCGTAGCCGATGCCTCGGTTGGGTACGGCACGGAGTTGTTCTTTGATAGACTTTAAGCTCTCTCCTACATTGTCTGTTGCTTTTAACTCTAAAAGCACGGGGAAGATTGTCGTAAACCAACCAACTGTGCGCGATAAGTCCACATCTTCAAAAATATCTTCCCGCCCATGACCTTCGAGGTTCAGTAACACAGAGTTATTGCCAGTCCACTTACCTAAAACCTGGACCAGAGCAGTTAGCAGGATATCATTGATCTGAGTTTTATAAGCTTTGGGAACTTCCTGCAAAAGAGCGCGGGTTTCGCCCGGTGAGAGCGACACTGATACTGTGCGGGCAGATGCTACGGTGTTAGCATCGAACGCATTGTCCACTGGTAAACGGCTTATGTCTGTGCGTGAAATACCTTGCCAATAAGTCAGCTCTTTCTTTGCCGTGTCTGAGCGTGCGTAAGAAGTGAGTTGCATAGCCCAGTGTTTAAAAGACGTCGTCTTGGGGGGAAGCACGATCGCTTCGCCACGACTGAGTTGCTGGTAAGCTGAAAGCAAATCATCTAACAAAATTCGCCAAGAAACGCCGTCCACTGCTAGGTGGTGGATGACTATTAGCAGTCGGCTTGGTTTATCAGTACCCAGAGCAAAAAACGCTACTCGCATTAGTGGTCCAGAAGACAGGTTCAAGCTGGCTTGTAGGGAAGCAGCAGCGGCTTCAATAGCAGCTTTTTGCTCTGCGTCTGGTATTGTTGATAGATTTACATGGGAAAAAGGAATGGTATCATCAGGGATAGCGTTAATCTGTTCCCAATGTGAACCAGACTGCACAAAACGTAAGCGCAGCGCATCATGATGCACCAATAATTGTTGCACCACTTGCGACAACAAAGCGGGGTCGAATGTTTGCGGTACTTCTAGTAGAAATGACTGGTTGAAGTGGTGAGGTTCTGGTAGATTTTGTTCAAAAAACCAATGTTGGATGGGTGTCAGAGGTAACAAACCACTTAAGTGCCCCTGTTCTGCCTCCGCCGTTTGAGTAGCGTTCGCCGCTGCTGCCAACTCAGCAATTGTCAGGTGTTCAAATATCTGTTTAGCAGTCAGTTGCAGTCCAGCCTGTTTGGCTTTAAAAATAATCTGAATGCTGAGAATGGAATCCCCGCCCAGTTCAAAGAAGTTGTCATGGATGCTAACTTGCTCGAGGTGCAGAACCTCACGCCAGATTTTGGCTAGTATTTCTTCAGACTCTGTGCGGGGTGGGGCTAAAACTGTTTCTCGTTCATGACGTGTTGTATCAGGCTTCGGTAACGCCCGACGATCTAGCTTGCCATTAGGGGTAAGCGGCAGAGAATCCAAAATCACAAAGGCAGACGGTACCATGTAATCTGGCAGTTTCTGTTTGAGGAAGGAGCGCAACTGGCTCATTGTCACTGCTGTGCGTGTATCGGCTACGACATATGCGACTAAGCGTTTGTCTCCGGTCGCATCCTCGCGGACGATGGTGACGCAAGAGTTGACATCAGGGTGTTGAGTTAGTACTGCTTCGATTTCTCCTAGCTCAATGCGGAAACCACGTATTTTTACTTGGAAGTCAATGCGACAAATGTACTCTATATTGCCATCGTTTAAGTAGCGGGCTAAGTCACCAGTTTTGTACAGGCGAGAACCTGGTTCTGAACTAAAAGGGTTGGGAATGAATTTTTCGGCTGTCGTTTCCGGGCGGTTGAGATAGCCTCGTGCTAAACCCACACCACCAATATGCAGTTCTCCCGGTACCCCAGTAGGTACTGGCTGTAAGTGCGGGTCGAGGATGTAAATTTGTGTATTGGCGATCGCCCGACCAATTGGCACACTCAGGAGAATGCTGTCTTTATGGCATTGCCAGTAAGTAACATCAATTGCTGCTTCTGTCGGACCGTAGAGATTGTGTAAACTGCACCCCAGACGCGCAAAAAACTTTTCTTGCAGTTCTTTTGGCAGGGCTTCGCCGCTACAGAACACTTGCCGCAAGCTTGTGCAACTTTCCAGACTTTGTTCTTCTAAGAACACCTGTAGCATTGAGGGGACGAAATGCAGTGTGGTAATCTGCTCTTTGGCAATCAGCTTCACTAGATACGCACTATCTCGATGTCCTCCCGGTTGCGCCACCACTAGGCGTGCGCCAGTCATTAATGGCCAGAAGAATTCCCACACCGAGACATCAAAGCTGAATGGGGTTTTTTGTAAGATGCAATCATCTGGTGTGATTTGGTAAGCTTGCTGCATCCACACCAAGCGATTGCAAATCGCCTGATGAGTGTTCATCGCTCCTTTGGGCTTGCCTGTAGAGCCGCTCGTGTAAATCACATAAGCCAGGTGATGAGGTAACACTCCCGAGCGTGGATTTTCTGCGCTTGACTCACTAATAGCTTGCCAGTTTGTATCCAAACACACCAGATGCGCCTGCTGTTCTGCAAGCCTTGCTACTAATTTTTCCTGAGTCAACAGCACTTTGACCCTGCTGTCTTCTAGCATATATGCCAAGCGTTCTTGCGGATACTCTGGATCCACTGGCACATAAGCTCCACCCGCCTTGAGAATGCCCAGCAATCCCACTACCATCTCCACAGAACGCTCTAGACAGACACCAACCAACACTTCCGGTCCCACGCCCAATGCCTGTAAGTAGTGCGCCAGTTGATTGGCGCGTGTGTTTAATTCGCTGTAGGTCAAGCGTTGCTCTTCAAATACTACTGCCACTGCATCTGGTGTCTTTTGAACCTGTTGCTCAAACAAGGAATGCAGACACTTTTCTTGAGGATAAGGAGCGTGTGTATTGTTCCACTCGATCAGGATCTGATGTTGTTCAGTAGCACTTAACAGTGGTATGTGCGACAGCTTTTGGTCGGGATCGGCGACTAGACCCTGTAGCAGAGCTTGGAAATGCCCTACCATTCGTGTCACACTCGCACTCTCAAAACGCTGACTATCATAGATGAAGCGGAACGACAATTGCACACCCGGCTGGGCGATGAGAGTGAGTGGATAGTTGTTCCGCTCGAAGGCACGAACATCACTGATGTGCAACTTTTGAGAGTTCTGTTCTAAAGCCGAATCTACCGGATAATTCTCAAACACTACGATGCTTTCAAACAAAGGCAGCCCTTGCGGCACATCACTCAGACGCTGAATCTGTACCAGTGGTGTGTACTCGTAACTAGTGATTTCAACTTGTTGCTTGTGTATTTGCTTGAGCCAAGGTAGAACTGTATCCTCATCGGTAACTCCCACCCGCATCGGCAAAGTATTGATAAATAGCCCAACTATCGATTCTACGCTTATTATGGGAGCTGTACGACCTGAGACAGTCACACCGAAAACTACGTCGGTTTCGCCACTGTATCGCAAAAGAAGTGAAGCCCAAGCTGCTTGCACTAAGGTGTTCAACGTCAGTTGATATTTCCTTGCGAAAGATACCAGGGCTGTTGTTGCTTCACTTGATAGCAGAAGAATCTTTTCGCTATAGCTTTGTTGCAAGGACTTGCTGTGGTGTGCTTTATCAATTACGAGCGGTGTTGGTGCCGTCACACCAAAGAGTGTTTGCCGCCAAAATTCTTCGGCTTGTGCCAAGTTCTGCTTCTGTAACCAGGCAACGTACTCGCGGTAGGAACGAGTTGGTGGCAATTGTAACTGTTGCCCCAAAGACTTTGCTTCATAAAACAACAGCACTTCCTTGAATACCAACGGCAATGACCACCCATCTAGAAGTATGTGGTGATAACTCCAGACAAATTGGTAGACATCATCTGACATTTGAATCAAGGTCAGACGCATCAGTGGTGCCTTGGTCAGTTGAAAGCCACGATTTTGATCCGACTCCAGAAACGCTTGTAGTTGCTGTTGCTGCTCCTGTGGAGATAGTCCGATCCAAGAATGAATTTCTATTGGTAGTTTCACCTGCCGAGACACCACCTGGAGCGGCTGATCTTGGCGTTCCCAAACGAAAGCAGTTCGCAAAACCACATGCCGCGCGACTACTTGCTGCCATGCTGCAGTGAATGCCTCAACATCCAGCTTGCCTGTAAAAGTACAATTAAACTGCTGACAATACACCCCATAATCGGGAGCATAAAGGGTGTGGAACAGCATCCCCTGTTGCATTGGGGATAGCTGATAAATGTCTTCAATATTATTCTTTTTCATTAGACCTCTACAGAAATTAAATATTAACCCAGACGGCCCAAGGCTTTAGCAAACAAGACCGAGACATTAACATTCGTCGCATCGGGTTTGTAGCAAATCTACTCAGTCGCGATGGGGTAGTGGCAATTACAGCTGCGATCAGCCCCTATCGCGCTGTCCGCAATCAGATCCGGATAATGATCGAAAACTTTGTAGAAGTGTATGTAAACGCACCGATTAGCGTCTGCAAGTCCCGGGATGTAAAGGGGTTGTATAATTAACAGTTACCAGTTATCAGTTATCAGTTTCATCCGCCCATGTTTAAGTTCCCCACCAGTCCGCTGGCGTCACTGTTCACTGTTTTAAGGATTTTACAGGGATTGATGACCTCTACAAGGAATTGCTAAGTACAAGATTCCACAATGCAAGTAGCGTTATAGTTCATAGTTGCGCTAAGCGCGAAGACAGCGCAACTACAACCCCCTTATCGCGATATGAATTTATGAAATGCAGTACTAAGTCTTGTAAAGCGTAGTGTTACGCCTCAATGGATCATTTCTCAACCTCACTTTTATAAAATTGACAGTTACTATCAGCCTGTTGAAGGGATGCTTTACACCTTGTTAAGCAACAGGAGCGTTCAGGAATTAGGAGTTGTTAATTAAACGCTCACAGCAGCGCAGAGCCTGAGCGCCTACAGGCATTTTTTGCTTGACTTTTGCCGCAATAAATGATATTAAATTTAGCTGCACGACCCAGAGGTTTTCTGGGTCATCCAGCAGTCGTGGTTTATTGACTCTAGAAAAAGACCCGACAACTACCTAGCAAAAAGCCCTGTAGCGGGCAGTTCTTTAAGGGACTAACACAACCCACTACTTTATTGTTGACTGCTATGGTGACGCCGTTTTTGCAACACAGTTGCTTAAATGTTGAGAAATGTAGTTTAACAGCAGCGATCGCTCGGTGTGCAAAAAGAAATGCTTGCGTCTTAGACATTCCTAATTGAAACGAATGACTCGTCTGGTTTCGCCAGACTAGCAAATGCTCACACTTGACTAAACCATCCTCAAGATCTCCGAAAGCAGAAATGGGACAATTGATTTTTGCTTGTGGATTTGGTTTAAGTTTGACGAGCTAGTTGTCAACAGACGATGTTCGTACCATGATGCATCTTTAGCTTGGTTGTGCTGATTTTTCCATTTGCTGACGTAGGCTAAGTGGTCTCATATCAGTCCATACTTCTTTTATATAAGCTAGGCATTCTGCCTTTGTCCCGCTTTTACCAACATCTGCCCAACCAACAGCATTTGAGCGATCGCTAGGCCAAATTGAGTACTGTTGTTCGTGATTTACAACAACTTTGTAGATAGTTGTATCTTCTTGGTCATTCCAACTCATAATTACTCCAAAAAAATTGACACTTAGTAGAGAATTTCACAAGTTCGTAACGAATTAATTTCAGAAAGGCTCTGCGTTACTCCCTTCGGGTATGCCTACGGCACGCCTGACGGCGAACACCAGTCGCCTGCTGTCGGGAAAGCCGTCATTCGCGCTGGTTCACTGCGTTGACTCCGCGTCCCTCTGCGTTTTAAAACGCTACGAATTAATGCAAAGCTGTACTTAGTTTACTTGATTTGCAAGTCACATTTTGCGACTCGTTTGCCCTATAATGTCATAGCTTCAGGTGCTTTATTTAACTCATATCCAACTTGCTCAATCTGCTGCGGAGCCGACAGAAAACCACTACTAACGTAGTATGACAAGTAAGTGTTTAGCAATTCTGCACTGACTGATGGACAGGTGATAGAGGTTCCTACAAGGCTATTAAGCGTATTCTGACAGTCGAACTTGACTGAGTTATCGGGTGCTTCCTCCCCAAAAAAAGGTATTAATGAATACAATGGATTTTCTGAGGAATGCTCTGCAACCTTGAGCAGTTCTGCTCGCCATTGATCGTACGAAATCACCTTAAGCGAGTAACCAAAAGAGCGCAGCCAAGTCATCACGTTGCTCCAGTGAGCAGGGAGAGGATTAACCACATGAAAAGTTTCCTCCAGAAATTTTTTCTGCATTGATAAATGAACAATACATTTGCTCGCATAGTCCACAGGTGTCAGATCCACCATCATGTTGAAATCTGGAACACTTCCAAGTTGAATACACCCCTTTATCATTCTGGACATTAAGTCATCTGTATTGCAGGTTCCTGTTTGGCTGTGCCCTGATACTCTTCCTGGTCTATAAATATATACAGGAAGTCCTCGATTGCGTGCGATCGTGACTAACTTTTCCGCCACCCATTTAGTCTGCTCGTAGCCACCTGCAAGAAGACCTCGATCTAAAGAGTCATTTTCCCGGAAGACATGATCTTTAGAGAAGTCCTCCTCCCAGGGGAAAACGGCAATGCTAGAAATATAATGTACAGGCTTGACTTTAATTTGGCTTGCCAATCTTAGAGCTTCCTGAGTTCCAAGAACATTAGCTGCCTTAAGTTTAGGGTATGGATCGACGAAATTAACTAATGCGCCATTATGATAAATGACATCTATTGTACTTGCCAACAATTGAAACTCTTGATTGGAAAGACCAAAAAGTGGTTGAGATAAATCTCCGAGAACTGAGATGATTCTGGAACTAAAACATTCATTCCAGAGCGAGTAGGATTGAAGATTTGCTTGGATCTTCTTTTTGCCTTCTTCCACATTAGAAGAGCGTACCAAGCAATAAATGTCAGCATTGGTCTGCTGTAGGAGTTCGTAGAGTAAAAAAGCTCCCAGAAAACCTGTTGCTCCAGTCAGAAAGATACGTGCTGGGTGTGCGATAGACTCAACAGAGATACCGACCGGGCAGATTGTCTCATCCAAAACAGCTTCTGCATTAAGATTTGTGACAGATATTGTTGCAGATGGAGTCGGTTTGGAGTCACGAACATTATCAATAGCTTCAGCCATCCCCGCAACTGTAGGTGTTTCGAGCAGGGCGTGTAAAGGCAATTCTAATTTGAACGTATTTTGTACGCGGAAGAGCAGTTGAGTCGCTATAAGGGAATGACCACCAAGGTCAAAGAAATTGTCATAGACACCAACTTGCTTTTGCCGAAGCACTTGAGTCCAGATTTCAGCCAGTACCTCCTCAGTTGATGTGCGGGGAGCGACAAAAGTTTCTTCCAAATCGGGACGTAACGTATCAGGTGCTGGCAAAGCCTTACGGTTTACCTTACCGTTAGGAGTCAGTGGCATAGCCTCTAACATCACAAATGCCGATGGTACCATGTAATCTGGTAATTTCTCCTTCAGCAAGGAGCGAAGTTCGCTAACCTTGGGTACTTGTTCTTGGTCATGAACTATATATGCCACCAAGCGCTTGTCACCGGGTACATCCTCTCGATCTATAACTAGAACTTGTTTCACACTAGGATGTTGACTCAGCAACGCTTCGATTTCTCCCAGTTCAATGCGGAAACCACGAATTTTCACCTGGTGGTCAATGCGACCAAGAAACTCAATGTTACCGTCGGGTAGGTAACGAGCTAAGTCACCAGTTTTGTAAAGGCGTGCCCCTTGTTGTTGACTAAAGGGATTAAGGATAAACTTCTCTTGGGTTAACTCGGGACGGTTGAGATAACCGCGAGCTACACCAGCACCACCGATATACAGTTCACCCGTGACCCCAATTGGGACTGGTTGGAGATGGGAGTCAAGAATATAGATTTGTGTGTTGGCGATGGGACGACCGATTGAGAGTTGATTGCTGCTTTTGGTGCATTCAGCTACGGTAGCGCAGACAGTTGATTCAGTTGGTCCATAGGCATTGAAAAAACGCCGGTCTTTTGACCATTGCGCTACCAAATCGGGAGAACAAGCTTCTCCTGCTACTATCATTGTTTGCACTGGCAATTCCTCATAAGGTAGAACAGCCAACGCAGAAGGGGGGAGCGTAACATGTGTAATGTTATACGTACGCAAAGATTGCATCAAATTTGGTCCTGGGAGTAAGGATTCCTTTGTTCCCAAGCAAAGCCTTGCTCCACAACAAAGAGTCATAACAACTTCATAGATAGAAGCGTCGAAGCTAAAGGAAGCAAATTGAAGAACACGGCTATCTGAGTTGACATCAAACAGGCGAATCCCTGCCTGAGCTAAGTTGCACAATCCTTGGTGGGCGATTAAGACTCCCTTAGGCTTGCCAGTAGACCCCGAAGTGTAAATCACATACGCCAAATCACTGGGTTGCACATTACTGAGAAGATTCTCCTGATTCTCACAAGAAATAACCTCCCATTGTGAATCCAAGCAGACCATATGCGCTGTGTGAGCAGGCAAATCTGCAACCAACTTTTCTTGAGTCAATAGCACCGATACCTGTGAATCTGAGAGCATATAGGCTAATCGCTCTTGGGGATAAGTTGGATCTAACGGCACATAAGCTCCTCCCGCTTTCCAAATCCCCAAAAGTCCCACTATCATCTCTAACGATCGCTCAACACAAATACCTACCAGTACCTCTGGTCCCACTCCCAACTTGAGTAGGTAATGTGCCAACTGATTGGCACGAGTATTTAACTCTCGATAAGTTAGCTGTTCATTATGATACACTAATGCCACTGCATCTGGTGTCAGTTCCACTTGCTCTTCAAACAGCTGATGAATACACTTATCCTGGGGATACTCGGTCTGGGTATCATTCCACTCAAAGAGCAACTGCTGACGCTCGGACACGTTGAGCAGTGGTAGGTCTGCAAGGCGCTGGTTAGGGTTAGTCACTATACCTTCAAGCAAGGTCTGGAAATGCCCCATCATCCGTGTGACACTAGCACTCTCAAACCGCTGACTATCGTAGACGAACCGCAACGACAATTGCTTACCCGGCAAGGCTACTACCGTAAGTGGATAATTGGTTCTCTCAAAGGCACGAACATCGCTGATGTGCAACTTTTGCGAGTTCTGTTGTAAAGCCTCATCTACCGGATAATTCTCAAACACCACGATGCTTTCAAACAATGGCAGCCCTCGCGGTACATCAGTCATTTGCTGAATCTGTACCAGTGAAGTGTACTCGTAAGTACTGATTTCGACCTGTTGCTTGTGTATTTGCTTGAGAATAGCTAAAACTGTGTCCTCATTAGAGAGTGTCACCCGCATCGGCAGGGTATTGATAAATAGCCCAACTATCGACTCCACACCTGTTATACCTGGGGAACGACCTGAGACAGTCACGCCGAAAACCACGTCGGTTTCGCTACTATAACGTGAGAGTAGTATTGCCCAAGCTGCTTGCACTAAGGTGTTCAACGTCAGTTGATGCTGCCGTGCTGCCATCACTAGCGCTGAAGTTGCTGCAGTTGATAGCGTAAGGATCTCCTCACTATAGCTTTGTTGCACCTGATTGCTGTGGTGTGTATCAACTACCAACGGCGTTGGTGCGGTCACACCTAAGAGTGTTTGTCGCCAAAATTGTTCGGCTACTGCCAAGTTCTGCTTCTGTAACCAAGCAATGTATTCCCGGTAGGAACGAGTTGGTGGCAGTTGTAACTGTTGCCCCAAAGACTTTGCTTCGTAACAGCCCAGCACTTCCTTAAATACCAACGGCAGTGACCACCCGTCTAGAAGTATGTGGTGATAACTCCAGACAAATTGGTAGACATCATCCGACATTTGAATTAAAGTCAGGCGCATCAGTGGTGCCTTGGACAGTTCAAAGCCACGATTTTGATCCGACTCCAGAAACGCTTGTAGTTGCTGTTGCTGCTTATCTGCAGATAGTTCGATCCAAGAATGAATTTCTATTGGTAGTTTCACCTGTCGGTACACCACCTGTACCGGCTGGTCTTTGCGTTCCCAAATGAAAGCAGTTCGTAGAACTGCATGCCGTGCGACTACTTGCTGCCATGCTGCACTGAATGCTTCAATATCCAGCTTGCCTTTAAAAGTACAGGTAAACTGCTGGTAATACACCCCAGAATCGGGAGCATAAAGGGTGTGGAACAGCATCCCCTGCTGCATTGGGGATAGTTGATAAATGTCTTCAATATTATTCTTTTTCATTTATTGATCTCAAGTTAAATTTAATATTTAGCTTTATTGTGCTGATTTTTCCATTTGCTGACGCAGGCTAAGTGGCCTCATATCAGTCCATACTTCCTTTATGTAAGCTAGGCATTCTGCCTTTGTCCCGCTTTTACCAACATCTGTCCAACCAAGAGCATTTTCCCGGTCGGCAGACCAAATTGAATACTGTTGTTCGTCATTTACGACAACTTTGTAGATAGTTGTGTCTTCTTGGTCATTCCAATTCATAATCACTCCAAAAATTACAGAGACTTTGCTTGAGCCAGCCCGATGACTGCTATTGAAGTGCAAAACTGGCAGTTATAAGCGGTTCTTACTTGAGTGCAATACATCAAGAAATAAGAACCACAGATGGACACGGATGGACACAGATAAATAATTACTTCATTCAAACGAGAAGCGCTATATTTTACTGGGAGATTACATTTGGTAGCTCGGATTCGACCAGTCGCAAGCGCGGAGAAAGATAGCTGGTAACAGTTGCTACAATCAAGAAGATTCCCATGATGATGAAGAACAAGCCAATGCCACGTCCCGGTCCGACACCAATTATCTTTCCAACACTTCCAGCTAACGGTCCATTGACGGTAAGCAGTGGCTCAAACACTAGGTCAGCTAGCGGTCCAGCAACTAGATAAGCAAGCAGTAGGGAGAAATTGATGAGCATTCCGTTCACGGCGAAAACTCTTGCCTGCAGATTAAGCGCAACTTTACTCTGCATAATGGCTTGCTTAGAACTAATAATGATCGGCAGACTGAAGAAGTGAAGGAAAATAGCAACAGTACACAGCACAACATCAGGACGCAGCCCAGCTAGCAGCATACATAACCCGCCTAACACCATAAACCCAAGTACGTTATATATGCGACGCTTGCCTCCACCCCAAGTGCTGATGAATGCCGTGCCGAGTAGCATACCGGTGCCACCGATGGACAGCATTATGCCAAGTACAGAGGTTGAGGTAAAGGAAAGGAACAGTGGTGTTGATAGCACAATGGTAGTTCCTTCAACAAAATGGTAGACACAGAAAAGAATCGATAACCAGAACAAACCACGGCGACTTGTGATATAATTCCAGCCTTCCAAGGTATCATTCCAGAGTATGCTTCTTTTCGACATTTTGGCTTTTGTCGTAGTTCCAGATTTAGTTCCAGGTTTGGGTAGCCGAACCAGCAAAAACATCACAACGCAGAAAACGAAGCTAATTCCGTTAAGTATAAAGACACCTTTAATCTGAATGGTCGCTAACAGAAAACCTCCTAGCACTGGTGAAATTAGCTGCGAGACGGCTAGTGCTACTTGGAACATACCATTAGCACGAACTAAATGCTGCGGTGGTACAAGCAGTGGGATTACAGCATTATAAGCAGGCCACTGCAAGGCGTTGAAAGCGGAGCTAGCAGCAGTTGCCACGTAGATGTGCCAAATTTCAAGATGTCCAATATAAAGTAGCACTGCGATCGCAAGGATGCTCAACCCAGCTCCACAATTGCTCAAAACTATTATCTTCCGTCGGTTGCGCCGATCTCCAAGCGAACCCGCAACTGGGGAGAAGATCATGGCTGGTACCAGAGTAAGCACAGACATCAGCGCAAACTGAGTAGCTGATTTCGTATTTTCATACACCCATATACTTAAAGCAAAGTTAGTAACACCAGAGCCAAGGAGCGATACCAGTTGTCCAATCCAAATGATTATAAAGGTCTGCATTTTTTAATTGCTGAATTATCTGCCTGTACCTGCTCAATGCAGCTTTTCAATTGTTCTGCCAGAACTTGAACGTTCGGTTTGCCAAGTGATTTTTTAGCTCTCTACCTCCTCTTCCAGTTGTGCAAATAACTCGTCAAGGTCTGTTTGGCTTAAGCCTGCTGCGGGAAAATCAGAAGGTGTATAACCGCCAGTCTCAGGAGCCAAACAATGAGCAATCAACCCCCGCAACGCTTGCAAAAACTCGTGGGCAGCACTCTCAATTGTGGTTGAGTGGTGTAAGTTTTCACTATATGTCCAATCGACTTGCAACTGAGAGCCGATGATCATGGTATTGACCTCAAGCAGATGGCTGCGGTGGTTTTGAGGGCTACGGCTAGGACGAGAGCCGATGATCATGGTATTGACCTCAAGCAGATGGCTGCGGTGGTTTTGAGGGCTACGGCTAGGACCGCTCGATTCGTCGGCGAGTTGAAACAGTTCTGATGTCTGTACAACGCCGTCAAATTGACCTAAATGGTTGAATACGACCTGGGCTTTTGGTTGCGCTTGCAGTTGGGCGGTAATTTCTGCGTCTTCTAGTAGATAACGCAACCAGCCATAGCTAATCCCTTGAGAAGGAATGCGACGCAATTGCTCTTTGATTGACTTTAACGCTTCCCCTAGCGAGTTTGTTGCTAACTGTACGACCACCGGAAAGATGGTGGTAAACCATCCCACAGTGCGTGAGACATTCACCGAATCCAAGAAATCTTCTCGTCCATGTCCTTCCAAGTTGAACAGCACATGACTTGATTGCGTCCAGTTCCCTAACACCTGCACTAAGGCTGTGAGCAACGCATCGTTGATTTGTGTGTTGTACGCTTTTGGCACCTCTTGCAGTAATGCACGCGTTTCTTCAACTGATAACGACATCGACACTGTACGTGCAGATGCTTCGGTGTTTGCACCATTGGGATAGTCTAGTGGTATGCTTGGCACTTGCTGTTGTGATTGCACCAGCCAAAAATCCCGGTGCTGTTGCAAATCTTGCGATTGTACATACTCCAACTGCAGTTGCGCCCAATCTTTAAACGCTGTGGTTTTCGGTGGTAATTGTATCACCCCACCAGCAGATAGTTGCGAGTAGGCTGTTTGCAAATCTTCCAATAAAATTCGCCATGACACCCCATCCACTGCCAAGTGGTGGATAACCACCAACAACCGAGAGTTTAACTCATGACCAAGATTGAACCACGCTACTCGCACCAGTGGTCCACTTGACAAATTCAAGCTGGCTTGGAGTTCTGCTGCTTTTGCTTGTATGGCTGCAAGTTGTTCTGATTGTGAAATTGTTGATAAATCTACGACTGTAAACGGCACCGTATCATCCACAGGTGCATTCATCTGTTGCCAACCAGAATCGGTTTTCTCAAAACGCAAGCGCAGGGCATCATGGTGTACTAGTATTGAGTGCACCACTTGCTGTAAAAGATTTGGCTGTATACCTGGTGGCATTTCTAACATTACCGCTTGGTTCCAGTGTGCTGAAACCGGGTAATTTTGCTCGAAGAACCACTGCTGAATTGGTGTCAGTGGCAATGTCCCAGTCACCACTCCTTGTTGTGCTTGATTTGCCCCAACTGTAGAAGTGACTGCTGCCAACTCAGCAATTGTTTGATACTCAAACATCTGCTTTGCACTCAGTTGCACTCCAGCAGTATTGGCTTTGGCTATGATTTGAATACTCAGAATCGAATCGCCACCGAGTTCAAAGAAGTTGTCATGGATGCCCACCGACTCGATTCCCAACACCGATGCCCAAATGTTTGCCAGTATTTCTTCTGTTGGCGTTCTGGGTGCGACAAAATTGTGGGATACTTCCGGTTGCTCAAATGGTTTGGGTAAGGCACGACGGTCTAGTTTGCCATTCGGTGTCAGTGGTAAGCTATCGAGTACTACGAAAGCACTCGGAAGCATGTATTCTGGCAGCTTTTGTTTGAGGAAAGTGCGTAACTCACCTATCGTTGGTGCTGGTTGCTGGTTTGCTACTAAGTATGCTACCAACCGCTGCGCGCCTACCACCTCTTGTGTGGCGATGACTACAGTTTCGCGCACATTTGGGTGTTGCCCCAGCACTGCCTCAATTTCTCCCAACTCAATACGGAAGCCACGTATTTTTACTTGGAAGTCAACGCGACCAATGTACTCTATATTGCCGTCGCTCTTGTACCGGGCTAAGTCACCAGTTTTGTACAGGCGAGAACCTGGTTCTGAACTAAAGGGGTTGGGGATGAATTTTTCGGCTGTCGTTTCTGGGCGGTTGAGGTAGCCGCGTGCTAAACCTACTCCACCAATGTGCAATTCCCCTGCCACACCGACTGGTACTGGTTGATTGTTGCGGTCGAGGATGTAAATTTGTGTATTGGCGATCGCTCGACCAATTGGCACACTCAACAGTTCACTGTTTGGTTGGCATTCCCAGTAAGTAACATCAATTGCTGCTTCTGTCGGTCCATAGAGATTGTGCAAACTGCAGCCCAGGCGCGCAAAAAATCTCTGTTCCAATTCTTTTGGCAGGGCTTCGCCACTACAGAACACTTGCCGCAAGCAACTGCAACTAGAGAGATTTTGTTCTTCTAAGAACACCTGTAGCATTGAGGGGACGAAATGCAGTGTGGTAATCTGCTCTTTGGCAATCAAACTCACCAGATACGCACTATCTCGATGTCCTCCCGGTTGCGCCACCACTAGACGTGCGCCAGTCATTAATGGCCAGAAGAATTCCCATACCGAAACGTCGAAACTAAATGGTGTTTTCTGTAAGACTCTGTCTTCTGGTGTTAGTACGTACGCATTCTGCATCCAAGAGAGGCGATTGCAAACTCCAGAGTGAGTGTTCATCGCGCCTTTTGGCTGGCCTGTAGAGCCGCTAGTGTATATCACATAAGCCAGGTGATGGGGTAACACAAGAGCGCCTGGATTTTCTTGGCTTGAGGAACTGATAGCTTGCCACTCTGTATCCAAAGACACCAGTTGCGCCTGCTGTTGTTCAAGCCTTGTGACTAATTTTTCCTGAGTCAACAGCACCTTCACATTACTGTCACAGAGCATATATGCCAAGCGTTCTTGCGGGTACTCTGGGTCGATTGGTACGTAAGCCCCACCCGCTTTGAGTATGCCCAACAATCCGACTACCATAAGGACAGAACGCTCAACACACACACCCACCAACACTTCTGGTCCCACTTCCAACTTGAGTAGGTAGTGTGCTAGTTGGTTGGCTTTGGCATTTAATTCGCGGTAGGTCAAGCATTGCTCTTCAAACACCACAGCAATAGCATCTGGTGTCTTCTGCACCTGTTCCTCAAATAACTCATGCAGACACTGTTGTTGAGGGTAGTCTATTGAGGTGTTGTTCCACTCCACCAGTATTTGATGTTTTTCTGCGGCACTTAACAGCGGTATGTGCGACAGCTTTTGGTCGGGATTGGCGATGAAACCCTGTAGCAGGGTTTGGAAATGCTCCATCATGCGTGTGACACTTGCACTCTCAAAGCGCTGAGTATCGTAGATGAAGCGCAACGATAATTCCACTCCAGGCTGAGCGATAACCGTGAGTGGATAGTTGGTCTGCTCTATGGTACGGACATCACCGATGCGCAGGTTCGAGTTTTGCTGTTGTAAAGCTGCATCTACTGGATAATTCTCAAACACCACGATGCTTTCAAACAACGGCAGTCCTTGCGGCACATCACTCAAACGCTGAATCTGTACCAGTGGAGTGTACTCGTAAGTACTGATTTCAACTTGTTGCTTGTGTATTTCCTTGAGAATAGGTAGAACTGTGTCCTCATCCGACATTCCCACCCGCATTGGCAGGGTGTTGATAAATAGCCCAACTATCGATTCTACGCCTTTGATGGCTGGGGAACGACCTGAGACAGTCACGCCGAACACCACGTCGCTTTCGCCACTGTATCGTGAGAGCAGTATTGCCCAAGCTGCTTGCACTAAGGTGTTCAACGTCAGTTGATGCTTTCGTGCAAAAGATACCAGCGCTGTTGTTGCTGCAGTTGATAGCGTAAGAATCTCTTCGCTGTGGCTGCTTGAGCTTTGTTGCACTTGATTGCTTTGGTGTGTTTTGTCCACTAGCAACGGCGTTGGTGCTGTCACGCCCTGAAGTGTTTGCCGCCAAAATTCTTCTGCTGCTTTCAAGTTCTGCTTTTGTAACCAAGCAATGTACTCGCGGTAGGAACGACTCGGTGGTAGATGTAACTCTTGCCCCACAGATAATGCTTTGTAATAGCCCAGCACTTCAGTGAACACCAATGGCAGTGACCATCCATCTAGAAGTATGTGATGATAACTCCAGACAAACTGGTAGACATCATCTGACATTTGAATTAGGGTCAGGCGCATTAGTGGTGCTTTGGACAGTTCAAAGCCACGCTGCTGGTCTTGTTCTATGAAAGTCGCCAGTTGTTGCTGCTGCTCTTGTGGAGATAGCCCGGTCCAAGAATAAATCTCTAATGGTAGTTTCACCTGTCGGTACACCACCTGTAGCGGCTGCTCTGAGTACTTCCATGTGAAAGCAGTTTGCAAGACCACATGCCGTGCTACTACTTGCTGCCATGCTGCAGTGAATGCCTCAACATCCAGATTTCCTGCAAAAGTACAGCTAAACTGTTGGCAATATACTCCAGAATCGGGAGCATAAAGCGTGTGGAACAGCATCCCCTGCTGCACTGAGGATAATGGATAGATATCGGCAATATTTTTCCAGTTGCTTGTGGTTATCCCTTGCGGGGGCACAACATTGCTCAACAATTGCTCAAGTACAACATTGTTAAGTGGTGCAAGTGGAAAATCAGAAGGTGTATAACCGCCAGCCTCAGGAGCCAAACAATGAGCAACAAGCCCGCGCAACGCTTGCAAAAACTCGTGCGCCAGGCTCTCAATTGTGCTGGATTGGTGTAAGTTGTCACTGTATGTCCAATCGACTCGCAACTGAGAGCCGATGATCATGGTATTGACCTCAAGCAAATGGCTGCGGTGGTTTTGGGGGCTACGGCTAGGACCGCTCGATTCGTCAGCGAGTTGAAACAGTGCTGATGTCTGTAGAACCGAGTCAAATTGACCCAAATGGTTGAAAAGGACTTGAGCTTTTGGTTGTGCTTGCAGTTGGGCGGTAATTTCTGCGTCTTCTAGAAGATAGCGCAACCAGCCATAGCTAATCCCTTGAGAAGGAATGCGACGCAGTTGCTCTTTGATTGACTTTAACGCTTCCCCTGGCGAGTTTGTTGCTAACTGTACGACCACCGGAAAGATGGTGGTAAACCATCCCACAGTGCGTGATACGTTCACAGAATCCAAGAAATCTTCTCGTCCGTGTCCTTCCAAGTTGAACAGCACATGACTTGATTGCGTCCAGTTGGCTAACACCTGCACCAAGGCTGTGAGCAACGCATCGTTGATTTGTGTGTTGTACGCTTTTGGCACCTCTTGCAGTAATGCACGCGTTTCTTCAACTGATAACGACACCGACACTGTACGTGCAGATGCTTCGGTATTTGCACCATTGGGATAGTCTAGTGGTATGTTTGCCGATGGCTGTTTTGATTGTGAAAGCCAAAAATCCCAGTGGTGTTGCAAATCTTGTGATTGTACATACTCCAACTGCAGTTGCGCCCAATCTTTAAACGCTGTGGTTTTGGGTGGCAGTTGTATCGCTCCACCAGCAGATAGTTGCGAGTAGGCTGTTTGCAAATCTTCCAACAAAATCCGCCATGACACCCCATCGACTGCCAAGTGGTGGATAACCACCAACAACCGAGAGTTTAACTCATGGCCGAGATTTAACCACGCTACTCGCACCAGTGGTCCATTTGACAAATTCAAGCTCGCTTGGAGTTCTGCTGCTTTTGCTTCTATTGCTGCAAGTTGTTCTGATTGTGGTAGTGCTGATAAATCCACAACTGTGAACGGCACCTTATTATCCACAGGCGCATTCATCTGCACCCACCCGGACTCGGTTTTCTCAAAACGCAAGCGCAGGGCATCATGGTGTACTAGCATTGAGTGCACCACTTGCTGTAAAAGATTTGGCTGTATACCTGGTGGCATTTCTAACATTACCGCTTGGTTCCAGTGTGCTGAAACCGGGTAATTTTGCTCGAAGAACCACTGCTGAATTGGTGTCAGTGGTAATGCCCCACTCACCACGTCTTGTTGTGCTTGATTTTCACCCACAACAGAAGCGACTGCTGCCAACTCAGCAATTGTTTGATGCTCAAACATCTGCTTTGCACTCAGTTGCACTCCAGCAGTATTGGCTTTGGCTATGATTTGAATACTCAGAATCGAATCGCCACCAAGTTCAAAGAAGTTGTCATGGATGCCTACCGACTCGATTCCCAACACCGATGCCCAAATGTTTGCCAGTATTTCTTCGGTCGGCGTTCTGGGCGCGACAAAGCCTTGGGAGAGTTCCGGTTCCCCAGATGGTTTGGGTAAGGCGCGACGGTCTAGTTTGCCATTCGGTGTCAGTGGTAAGGTATCAAGTACCACGAAAGCACTTGGAAGCATGTATTCCGGCAGCTTTTGTTTGAGGAAAGCACGCAACTCACCTGTCGTTGGTGCTGGTTGCTGGTTTGCTACTAAATATGCTACCAACCGCTGCGCGCCTACCACCTCTTGTGTGGCGATGACTACAGTTTCGCGCACATTTGGGTGTTGCCCCAGAACTGCCTCAATTTCTCCCAACTCAATACGGAAGCCACGAATCTTCACCTGATGGTCAATGCGTCCTAGATACTCGATGTTGCCATCAGGAAGATAGCGGACTAAATCGCCTGTTTTGTACAAGCGTTGGCTCGATTTGTCAGTTGCAAACGGGTTGGGAATAAATTTTTCTGCCGTCAATTCTGGACGGTTGAGGTAGCCTCTTGCTAAACCCACACCACCAATGTGCAACTCCCCTGCCACACCGACTGGTACTGGCTGATTGTTGCGGTCGAGAATGTAAATTTGTGTATTGGCGATCGCTCGACCAATTGGCACACTCAACAGTTCACTGTTTGGTTGGCATTGCCAGTAAGTAACATCAATTGCTGCTTCTGTCGGTCCATACAGATTGTGCAAACTGCAGCCCAGGCGTGCAAAAAATCTCTGTTCCAATTCTTTTGGCAGGGCTTCGCCACTACAGAACACTTGCCGCAAGCAACTGCAACTAGAGAGACCTTTTTCTTCTAGGAATACCTGCAGCATTGAGGGCACGAAATGCAGTGTGGTAATCTGCTCTTTGGCTATCAAATTCACCAGATATGCACTATCTCGATGTCCTCCCGGTTGCGCCACCACTAGGCGTGCGCCAGTCATTAATGGCCAGAAGAATTCCCACACCGAGACATCGAAGCTAAATGGCGTTTTCTGTAAGACTCTGTCTTCTGGTGTTAGTACGTACGCATCCTGCATCCAAGAGAGGCGATTACAAACTCCAGAGTGCGTGTTCATCGCGCCTTTTGGCTTGCCTGTAGAGCCCGAAGTGTATATCACATAAGCTAGGTGATGCGGTAACACTCCCGAGCGTGGATTTTCTTGGCTTGAATGACTGATAGCTTGCCAGTTTGTATCCAAACACACCAGTTGCGCCTGCTGTTGTTCAAGTCTTGTGACTAATTTTTCCTGAGTCAACAGCACTTTCACATTACTGTCAGAGAGCATATATGCCAAGCGTTCTTGTGGATACTCTGGGTCGATTGGCACGTAAGCTCCGCCCGCCTTGAGTATGCCCAACAATCCGACTACCATAAGGACAGAACGCTCAACACACACACCCACCAACACTTCTGGTCCCACTCCCAATTTGAGTAGGTAGTGTGCCAATTGGTTAGCTTTGGCATTTAATTCGCGGTAGGTGAGCTGTTGTGAATCAAATACTACTGCTACCGCATCTGGTGTCTTCTGCACCTGCTGCTCAAATAACTCATGCAGACACTGTTGTTGAGGGTAGTCTGTTGAGGTGTTATTCCACTCCACCAGTATTTGATGTTTTTCTGCGGCACTTAACAGCGGTAGTTCTGATACCTTCTGATGGGGATTGGCGACAACTGCTTCCACTATACTTTGGTAGTGTTGTGCCATGCGCGTGATGGTGGCAGCATCAAATAAGTCAGTGCTGTATTCGATAACCCCCATCAATCCAGCGCTTGTGTTTTCCACAACTAGAGTCAAATCAAACTTGGCTGTGGTGCTTTCGGCTGCTAATAAACTTCCTGTTAAGCCGGGAAATTGCAAGTCTGATAGCGGCGCTTGCAGCGTAAACATCACTTGGAACAGTGGTGTGTGGCTTAAAGAACGCTGTGGCTGCAATTGTTCGACTAACTGCTCAAAGGGCGTGTCTTGATGGGCATAAGCACCAAGAGCAACTTTCCGCACTTGCGACAGTAAATCGCTAAAACTGGGGTTACCAGACAAATTGCTACGTAGTACTAAAGTGTTGGCGAATAACCCAATTAACCCCTCGGTTTCGCGACGATTACGATTGGCAATTGGTGTACCCACACAGATGTCAGTCTGGTCGGTGTAGCGATACAGCAATGTTTGGAATGCTGCCAACAGCGTCATGAACAGCGTCACTCCTTGTTTCTGGCTCAAGGCAGCGATCGCCTCGCTCAGTTCTTTCGAGAGTGAGAATTTCTCAATTGCCCCCCGGTAACTTTGAATCGCTGGTCGCGGTCGGTCGGTGGGCAGTTCCAACAAAGAGGTCGCACCCGTTAATTGTTCCTTCCAGTATGCCAGCTGCTTTCTCAGCACTTCTTGTTGCAATGACTGCTGTTGCCAATAAGCAAAGTCGGCGTACTGAATGGTCAACTCTGGCAGCGGTATTGGTAGATCATTAGACGTAGCTTGGTAGACTGCTGCTAACTCGTTCACCAACACGCCCATTGACCACCAATCTGAAACCATGTGGTGCATCACCAGTTGCAGGACGTGTTCTTTTTCTGTCAGCTTGAACAAACTAGCCCGCACTAATAGATCAGTTTCGAGGTCAAACGGCTGCGCTACTTCTTCAATTCTCAATTGTCGGCAAGCGCTTTCTCGCTCTGTTGGCTCTAAGTGTTGCAAGTCAACGATCACCAGTTTTATGGTCTTGCTGCTGGCAATCACTTGCATCGCTTGCCCATCTACTGTTAGAAAGTTGGTGCGTAGAACTTCATGGCGGCTGATGATGTGATTGAGACTGGACTCAAGGGCAGCGATATTGTAGAGATGACCTTCAAAACGCACTGCCGCCGCGATGTTGTAAAAGCCACTGTTAGCCTCTAACTGCTGTAGGAACCACAAGCGTTGTTGGGCAAACGACAGAGGTAGTTTTTCTTCTCGTGAAACGGGGAGAATCGCAGCTTGAGTGGAACTTGAGGTCACATTCGCCTTTTGCAGAAAAGCGAGGATTTCTCCTTTACGCTCTTGCAACTGACCACGCAACGACGGTGTCAGTGTTCCCTCAGGAGCGCTACACCGCAGGCGCTCCCCATCCGCCGACAACTTTATATCCAAACTGGATAGGTAAGACAAAAATTCTTCGATAGTTTTCATAACTCTATCTCCTCTCGGTTGTTCGCCATATCATTAGGAACAGCGTGTATTTGTTGTACTATCGAATGAATTCTTTCTATGCGCTCGGCGAGTCCTGCTACACTAGACTCCTCAAACAAGCTGTTTAAAGGCAACTCAACTTGCAAGGTTTCGCGTATCCTAGAAATGAGTTGAGTAGCCAGCAAGGAATGTCCCCCTAATTCAAAGAAGTTGTCGTGAATGCCCACTTGCTCAATTCCAAGTAACTGTTGCCAGATATTGGCAATAGTTTGCTCAAGTTCATTGCCAGGAGCAACATAAGCATTACTGAGTTCAGGTCTTGGATGCGTTGGTCTTGATGAGATTGTCTTTTCTAGCGGTTCCGACAAATCTTTTGGAGTATTTTCCCAGTCTTCCCGAATTTGTAAATCTCTGGGACATATCACAACTTGGGACAATTTACTTTCCAAAATGCGGCTGAAGGCATCTACACCTTCATCGGGCGCGATCGCACCTTTAAGCATCTCATTACGCATTTTTTGGAATTCGGCTGGTAGCGCTACGTTTACTGCCATGCCCACTTCTTGCCAAGTATCCCAGTTAGTACATACCGTGAAAGTGCCACGTTTGGAATTCTTGTAGTGAGTAAAGGCGTCAAGAAAGGCATTTGCAGAAGCATAATCTACCTGCCCCACACCTGCGATGATTGCAGTAATGGATGATGTCAGAACAAAGAAATCTAGCGGAGTATCTTTAAAGATAGAATCGAGAACTACCGTGCCTTTCACTTTGGGTGCTAGGATTTTCTCTACGCCATCTCGAGTTTTGCCTTGAATTACACCGCCTCCTGGAACTCCTGCGGCATGAATGACTCCATTAATCTCACCAAATCGGTTCTTTGCTGTAGCAATAGCTTCTTGCATTTGTTGCTGATTGCTGACATCTGCTGCGATCGCCAAAACCTCAGCACCGAGTTCTTCCAGTTCCTGAACTTTCCGAATTTTTAGGCTAACGCTATCCTCAACTTCATGACTAGCAAGCCATTGTTCCCACTCCTCTTTTAGGGGCAAAGCTGAACGTCCGATCAGAATGAGTTTGGCTTGTGCAGTTTTCGCCAAATATTCCGCCAGCACAAGTCCAATACCTCCAAGTCCACCCGTAATTAGATAGACTCCTCCTTTCCTTAACTGTGGTGTCGCTTCGTTGGATTTATCCAACTGAATTGGTTCAAAAGTTTGTACCCAACGATGAAGACCACGATAAGCAATAACCTTGTCAGAAGATTGAGTTGTCAGTTCTGCCAGTAGCTGTTCTGTGAGTTCTTCCTCCAGCCGACTTCCTTTTGGAGGAATCACAACATCAATACTGCAACAGCTAATATTTTGGTATTCTTGCGCTATGACCTTAACAGGTCCAAGTAGAGTTGCTTTCTGTGGACATAGCACCTCAACACCTGTGACTTCCTGCATATTGTTGGAAACAACCGCGATATGCAGCTTGTCATTAATAGTTTGTTTCCCAATGGCTTGTGCTAGAAACAGCAAGCTATTAAACCCTAAATATTGAGATTTGTCAATCGATTCAAGTCCTAATTCTGCTTCACTGTTCGGCGTGACATTCCATAAATGAACAATTGTTTGTGGAGTTTTGCCCAGTGTGCGTAGTTCATTAAGCAGGGTATTGTAGTCATTACCTTGTCCGGGATTTAAGGTATATACATCGTCCCTCAACTTTGTAAAATCCGACCCGACCTTCACGGTAATGACATTGTGTCCCTCAAGTTCCAGTTTTTTCACCAGTTGAGAACCTAAGCCACACTCATCAATAAACACAAGTGTATTCGACTGAACTGGCAGTTCATCTCGTTTACGGGCGCTGAGTGGGGAGCGTTTCCAGGAAGGAATGTAAAACCAGTCGGCAATGTTTGGGTTTTTGGGTGGTAGAGATGCTGAAGACAAAATCTCTTCTCTACTTACCTTGACAGTATTAACAGTATCTGCTAGATCTCGTGGCTCAAGCCAGTAACGCTGGCGCTCAAAAGGATAAGTTGGCAAGGGGAGGCGATGACGCTGCTCACGGGCATAAAATCTTGACCAATCCACCTGTACGCCAGCAAGCCAGAGTTTGCCTAATGTCGTGAGCAAGAAAGCAACATCCGATTGGCGGTCTTGCGGATGGCGTAACGAAGAAAGCACGAGTTGCTGAGCTGCCTTATTTGGATGCTGTCTGGCTAATGTGCTTAATGTCCGTCCTGGACCGACTTCCAGCAGAATTTGCTCTGAGTCATTCAAGAACTGTTGCACACCGTCAGCAAAGCGTACTGTGGAGCGCAGATGGTTTGCCCAATACTCTGGATTTGTTGCTTCTGCTGCAGTAATCCAAGTACCCGAGACGTTGGAGACGTATGCAATTTCTGGGGGGTTTAAGCTGACTTTTTTGACTTGCTGAGTGAACGTCTCAAGTATGGGTTCCATCATTTTTGAATGGAAGGCATGGGAGGTATGTAGACGACGGCACTCCACTCCTTGTTGTGCTAAGTGCTTCTCTAATGCCTCCACAGCCTCAGTGATACCTGAAACTACGCAAAAGTTCGGTCCGTTGACTGCAGCTAGGGAAAGTTCCTTGCCCAAGAGGGTTTGCACCTTGTTTTCTGGGAGAGGAACCGAGAGCATTGCTCCTGAGGGCAGTTGTTGCATCAGCTGTCCCCGTGCAGTGACTAAGGCTAAGGCATCTTCCAGGGAGAAAACATTTGCCAAACACGCTGCAACATATTCACCGATGCTATGACCAATCATCGCTTGAGGATGCACTCCCCATTCGATCCATAACTTAGCCAAGGCGTACTCAATCACAAAGAGCGCTGGTTGTGCGATCGCTGTCTGTGTAATTTGCTGTGTAGCAACTTCGGTGAGTTTTCCGCTTGGGAACAGCACATCGCGCAGATCTAGTTTCAAGTGGGGCTTGAGGAGTTCTGAGCAAATATCCACCTGCTCGCGAAATGTCGGCTCTGTCTGGTAAAGTTCTAGAGCCATATTAACGTACTGCGCTCCCTGTCCCGAAAACATGAACACCACAGGTCGCGCCTTGGGTTCTATGAAGCTTGTAAAAACTTGTTTTGGATCTAGGGGATTGAGTGCATTTGCCGCCTCGTTAATATCTTGGCAAACCAGTATCCGTCGATGCTCGAAAGCACGGCGACCAATGCTTTGCGTGTAAGCAACATCAGCGAGGTTAATTTCAGGATGCTCTTTTAAGTGTGCCGCTAGATTTGCAGTTGCAGTATCAAGTGCAGAGTCGGTTTTAGCTGAGAGAAGCAGCAACTGCCAAGGTCTAGATTTTCCAGAAGGCTCAATCGTAGGCGCTTCTTCTAGGATGACATGGGCATTAGTCCCCCCGATGCCAAAAGAACTGACCCCTGCTCGGCGCTTAGTTCCGTCGGTTTTCCATTCGCTTAGAGTCGTGTTGACGTAAAAGGGACTATTAGCAAAATCAATTTTGGGATTGGGCTTTTCAAAATGTAGGCTCGGTGGTAAAAACTTGTGTTTAAGCGCTTGGACTGTCTTAATCAGACCTGCAATACCAGCCGCTGTATCTAAATGTCCAATATTTGTTTTCACCGAAGCGATCGCACAGAAGCCTTTCTTTTCGGTTGTGCCACGAAAAGCTTGTGTCAGCGCGGCGATTTCAATCGGGTCTCCCAGAACTGTTCCGGTTCCGTGTGCTTCTATATAAGTGATTGTTTCGACGTCAACCCCAGCTATGGCTTGAGCCTCTGAAATCACTGCTGCTTGACCTTCCACACTAGGAGCAGTGTAACCAACTTTTAACGAACCGTCGTTGTTAATAGCTGAACCTTTTATGACTGCATGGATGTAGTCTCCATCAGCAATGGCATCCGATAGACGCTTCAGAAGGACGGTTCCTACACCGTTGCCACCAATAGTTCCCTGAGATTGGGCATCAAAAGCTCGGCAATGTCCATCGGGAGAAAGAATCATGCCTTCTTGATACAAATAACCTGTTTTTTGTGTTATCCCGATGGAAACGCCGCCAGCTATGACCATATCACACTGGTAATTCAGCAAGCTCTGGCATCCCATTTGCACAGCCACTAATGATGTAGAGCAGGCAGTGCTAATATTAAGACTCGGTCCCTTTAGGTTGAGCTTGTAAGAAACTCGCGTAGGTACAAAATCCTTATCATTGCTAATAAAAGTTTGATAAGTGCCTATCGATTCGATTTGGTCGCGGTTTGAAATTAGGTTATAGAGTAAGTAGGCATTCAGACCAGCACCAGCATAAACACCAATTTGACCATCGTATGCTTCAGAGTCATAACCAGCATTTTCCAGAACTTCCCAAGCACACTCCAAAAACAGGCGGTGTTGGGGGTCCATAATTTCAGCTTCTTTAGGTGTAAACCCGAAGAATGAGGCGTCAAACTTCTCTACGTCTTCTAACCAACCATTTGCTTTGACGTAGTTTGGGTTCTTCAGTAATGCTGGGTCTATGCCTGAAGCCTCTAATTCCTCATCAGTGAAAAATGAAATAGACTCAACACCGTCGCGCAAATTCTGCCAAAACTCATCAACATTCTTGGCTCCTGGAAAACGACCAGCGATGCCAATGATAGCGATTGGTTCCAAACCATCGTGTGTTTCCCAGTTATCCATTGGTCTTCTTCCTTTGTTTAATGAGTGGTTGTCGTTTTAGAGCTTCTATGCGCTTGCTGGCACGGTCATTGCTTTTCTGCCTAGTTGGTACAGGAGCATCCTGTTCCTGACCGAGATATTGTGCCAAAGTACTTATAGTTGGATATTTAAATAAGTCAACGACTGAGATATCTCTGTTAATTCCGAGTAACTTATTATTCAGTTTGCTATGAACTTGGATGACCAGAAGTGAATGACCGCCGAGTTCAAAGAAATTGTCGTTGACACCCACCTTCTCCAGATTCAGCACCTCTTGCCAAACACTACTTAGGATTCGCTCAACCTCGTTTCGGGGTGCAACGTATGCTTCGGCTTCTACTCGAGTGTGCTCCGGATCTGGTAGTGCTTTGCGGTCAACTTTGCCATTAGGTGTAAGTGGTAAGGACTCCAATACCACAAAATAAGATGGCACCATGTACTCAGGTAGTTGCTGTTTGAGGAACGAGCGCAACTCACCGGTTGCAGGCGCTGCCTCAGCTTGGGGTACCAAGTATGCAACTAAGCGCTTGTCGCCTGCAATCTCTTTAGCAATAACAACGGCTTGCTGCACAGTTGGATGTTGACTCAACAGTGCCTCAATTTCCGGCAATTCAATCCGGAAGCCACGCACTTTCACCTGGTAGTCAATGCGTCCAATATACTCGATGTTGCCATCTGTTTTGTAGCGAACTAAATCTCCGGTTTTGTACAGCCTTGAACCAGCTTCGCCAAAGGGGTCAGGAATGAATTTTTCCGCCGTTAACTCCGGTCGGTTCAGGTAGCCACGCGCCAAGCCATCGCCACCAATGTGCAATTCACCTGCCACACCTACTGGTACTGGTTGATTATTGGTATCCAGGACGTAGAATTGGGTGTTCGCGATCGCCTGACCTATGAACACCGAAGAACCTGCCTGTACTTGAGACACCGCAGACCAAATGGTGGTCTCAGTCGGACCGTACATATTCCATAAGGTGTCTGCGCGCTCAAGTAATTGAGTTGCCAGTTCCCGAGACAAAGCTTCACCGCCACAGAGTATTTTCAATTGCGGGTTGCCAACGAAGCCGACTTGCATCAGTGTTCGCCAAGTGGCTGGTGTGCCTTGCATCACTGTGGCGCTTGATGTTGCTAAGGCGGCAGTGCTTTGACCACCATCGACCATTAAATCGGGGGTGAGGACGACGCGTGCGCCTGTACTCAATGGTAGGAACAACTCCAACGCGGCAATATCAAAGGTAATAGTTGTTACCGCCACCAGCACATCTTCTGGTACTATCCCCGGTTGATCTGCCATTGAGGTTAAGAAATTCACCACGGCGCGGTGGCAAATTTGTACTCCTTTGGGTCGTCCGGTGGAACCGCTTGTGTAGATGGCATAAGCTAGGTTCTCGGGGCAGACATTGCTGTTCGGGTTGGACGAACTTTGGGATATGGGCAAATTTGAGTCTAAGTAGACAACACGCCCCTTGAAATCGGGTAGTTTGTCCGCTACCGCCTGTTGTGTAAGCAGTACACGGGCACAGGAGTCTTCTAGGATATACGCCAATCGCTCTGGTGGGTAGATCGGGTCGAGGGGTACATATGCGCCACCCGCTTTGAGGATTGCCAGCAGCCCGACTAACATATCAGTTGAGCGTTCTGCACAAATGGCGACCAATACTTCTGGTCCGACACCCAATGAAACTAGGTGATGTGCCAGTTGGTTAGCTTTGGCGTTTAACTCACTGTAGGTTAGTTCTTCCGAATCAAACACCGCTGCTACTGCATCGGGTGTTTTCTCGACCTGTTGCTCAAACAACTGATGCAGACACAATTGTTTGGGGTAGTCTGCTTGGGTATCGTTCCACTCTCGTAAGAGCTGATGTTGTTCACGCTCACTTAGTAGTGGTAGTTCTGATACCTTCTGATGGGGATTGGCAACAACCGCTTCCAGTAAAGTTTGATAGTGTTGTACCATCCGCGCAATTGTGGCGGCGTCAAACAAATCTGTATTGTAATCAAGAAACCCACTCAATCCAACCGCTGTGTCTTCACTGAATCCTTGGGCGGTGTTCTTTAACGTTAGGGTCAAATCATACTTGGCAGTTGAGCTTTCGAGTTCCAATGGAGAGAGCGTTAAGTTGGGAAGCTGCAACACTTGCATCGGTGTATTATGCAGCACAAACATCACTTGGAACAGCGGGGTGTGGCTTAAAGAACGCTCTGGCTGCAATTGCTCGACCAACTGCTCAAATGGCAGGTCTTGATGAGCGTAAGCACCAAGGGCAACTTGCCGCACTTGTGATAGTAAATCAAGAAAACTGGGGTTTCCAGACAAATTGCTGCGCAGCACTAAAGTGTTGAGGAATAACCCGAATAACCCCTCTGTTTCGGCGCGATTGCGGTTGGCGATCGGTGTGCCGACACAAATGTCAGTCTGATTGGTGTAACGATACAGCAATGTTTGAAACGCTGCTAAGAGCGTCATGAACAGCGTTACGCCTTGTCGCTGACTTAAGGCAGTCAGCGCGTCACACAGTTCCTGGGAGAGTATAAATTTTTCAGTAGCCCCCCCGTAAGTTTGAATTGCTGGTCGCGGTCGGTCGGTTGGCAGTTCCAACAAAGCGGTCGCACCTTGAAGTTGTTCTTTCCAGTATCCCACCTGCTTCCTCAGTTCCTCCCCCTGCAACCACTGCTGCTGCCAATGAGCAAAATCAGCGTATTGAATCGGCAACTCAGGCAGGGGAATCGGTACATTATTGTACACAGCTTGGTAGATTGCTCCTAACTCGCTCATCAGTACGCCTATTGACCACCAATCTGAAACGATATGGTGCATCACCAGTAGCAAGACGTGTTCTTTTTCTGCCAGTTTGAACAAACTACCCCGCACTAGTGCCTCAGTTGCCAGGTCAAACGGTTGCGCTGCGTCTTCAAGGATCAATTGTCGGCAGGTGCTTTCTCGCGCTTGTGGCTCTAAGTGTTGCAAGTCTACGGCTGCCAATGTTATCTTCACGCTGTTGGCAATCACTTGCATCGCTTGTCCATTTACCTGAATAAAATTGGTGCGTAGGACTTCGTGGCGGCTAATGATGTGATTGATACTGTACTCTAGGGCAGTGACATCAAGCTGACCTTCAAGGCGTACCTGCACATGAATGTTGTAAAAGCCACTTTCGGGTTCGAGCTGCTGTAGAAACCACAAGCGTTGTTGGGCAAACGACAGAGGTAGCTTTTCCGAGCGTGAAATCGGCAGAATCGGGGCTAGACTGGAACTTGAAGCCAGATTAGTCTTTTGCAGAAACGCGAGGATTTCTGCTTTGCGCTCTTGCAATTGAGTACGCAGAGATGGTGTCAGTACTCCCTCGGGGGCGCTACACCGCAGACGTGCCTCCTGGGTCGCAACTCCGTTAACACCATCCGCCCACAGCTTTACATCCAATGTGCAGAGATAAGACAAAAACTCTTCAATAGTTTTCATAGCTCTATCTCCTCTTGTTCACCAATCAATGAAATGGACTCAACACCGTCGCGCAGATTCTGCCAAAACTTATCAACATTCTTGGTTCCTGGAAAACGACCCGCCATGCGGATTACAGCGATCGCATCCATTCCATCGTGTGTTTCCCAGTTATCCATTGGTCTTCTTTCTTTGTTTAATGAGTGGTTGTCGTTTTAGAGCTTCTATTTGCTTGCTGGCACGGTCATTAATTTTTTGCCTAGTAGGTGCGTTTATACCCTGCTCTTGACCGAGATATTGTGCCAAAGTACTTATAGTTGGATATTTAAACAAATCAACTACTGAAATATCTCTGTTAATTCCAAGTAGCTTATTATTAAGTTTGCTATGAACTTGGATGATCAGCAGTGAATGACCGCCGAGTTCAAAGAAATTGTCGTTGACACCCACCTTCTCCAGATTCAGCACCTCTTGCCAAACACTACTTAGGATTCGCTCAACCTCGTTTCGGGGTGCAACGTATGCTTCGGCTTCTACTCGAGTGTGCTCCGGATCTGGTAGTGCTTTGCGGTCAACTTTGCCATTTGGTGTGAGCGGTAGCTTATCAAGCACCACAAAATAAGATGGCACCATGTACTCAGGCAGTTGCTGTTTGAGGAACGAGCGCAACTCACCGATTTCTGGTGTTGCCTCATTCTGGGGTATCAAGTATGCAACTAAGCGCTTGTCACCTGCAATCTCTTTGGCAATAACAACAGCTTGTTGCACAATTGGGTGTTGACTCAACACTGCCTCAATTTCTGCCAGTTCAATCCGGAAGCCACGCACTTTCACCTGGTGGTCAATACGTCCGATATACTCGATGTTGCCATCTGTTTTGTAGCGGACTAAATCCCCTGTTTTGTACAAGCGACTCCCCGCATCGCCAAACGGGTTGGGAATGAACTTTTCAGCCGTCAACTCCGGGCGGTTGAGGTAGCCACGCGCCAAGCCATCGCCACCAATGTGCAATTCACCTGCCACACCTACTGGTACTGGTTGATTATTGGTATCGAGGATGTAGAATTCGGTGTTGGCGATCGCCTGACCTATAGATACCGAGCCAGAACCTGCTTGTACTTGAGACACTGCAGACCAAATGGTGGTCTCAGTCGGACCGTACATATTCCATAAGGTGTCTGCACGCTCAAGTAATTGAGTTGCAAGTTCGCGCGAGAGAGCTTCACCACCACAGAGTATTTTCAATTGCGGGTTGCCAACGAAGCCGACTTGCATCAGTGTTCGCCAAGTGGCTGGTGTGCCTTGCATCACTGTGGCGCTTGATGTCGCTAAGGCGGCAGTGCTTTGACCACCATCGACCATCAAATCGGGGGTAAGGACGAGCCGTGCGCCTGTGCTCAATGGTAGGAATAACTCCAACGCGGCAATGTCAAAGGTAATAGTTGTTACCGCCACCAGCACATCTTCTGGTACTATCCCCGGTTGAGCGGACATTGAGGTTAAGAAATTCACCACGGCGCGGTGGCAAATTTGTACTCCTTTGGGTCGTCCAGTGGAACCGCTTGTGTAGATGGCATAAGCTAGGTTCTCGGGGCAGACATTGGTGTTCGGGTTGGACGAACTTTGGGAAACAGGCAAATCTGAGTCTAAGTAGATAATAAGCCCATGTACGTCGGGCAGCTTGTCAAAGAGCGCTTTTTGTGTAAGTAGCACACAGATACAAGCGTCTTCTAGAATGTACGCTAATCGCTCCGGTGGGTAAATTGGGTCGAGGGGTACATATGCACCTCCCGCCTTCAGAATTGCCAGCATTCCCACTAACATATCAGTTGAGCGTTCTGCACAAATAGCAACCAATACTTCCGGTCCGACACCGCATGAAACTAGGTGATGTGCCAGTTGGTTGGCTTTGGCGTTTAACTCACTGTAGGTTAGTTGTTGAGAATCAAACACCACTGCCACAGCGTCCGGTGTTTTCTGCACCTGCTGCTCAAACAATTGATGCAGACACAATTGTTTGGGGTAGTCTGCTTGGGTGTTATTCCACTCCACCAGCATCTGATGTTGTTCGGTGGTAGTTAGCAGTGGTAGTTCTGATACCTTCTGATGGGGATTGGCAACAACTGCTTCTAGTAGAGTTTGATAGTGTTGTACCATCCGCGCAATCGTGGCGGCGTCAAACAAATCAGTGTTGTATTCGATGAACCCACTTAAACCACCAGCG
This sequence comes from Scytonema sp. HK-05, assembly GCF_002368235.1. Lineage (GTDB taxonomy): Bacteria > Cyanobacteriota > Cyanobacteriia > Cyanobacteriales > Nostocaceae > Kalymmatonema. The sequence continues at coordinate 305,083 of NZ_AP018195.1, forward strand.
GTATTCTCCAGAAGGAGAGTTATGTCAAACTTAGCAGTTGAATTTTCGATTGGCAACACAGAGAGCTTTAAGTCGGGAAGCTCCAACTTTGGCATCGGCGCATTCAGTAGCACAAACATCACTTGGAACAGCGGTGTATAGCTTAAAGAACGCTTTGGCTGCAATTGCTCGACTAACTGCTCAAATGGCACGTCTTGATGGGCGTAAGCGTCGAGTGCTACTTTGCGTACTTGCAACAGTAAATCGCTAAAAGTAGGGTTGCCAGACAAATTGCTGCGTAGCACTAAAGTGTTGAGAAATAATCCAATTAAGCCCTCTATTTCGCTGCCATTGCGATTAGCTATCGGTGTGCCCACACAGACGTCAGTCTGATTGGTGTAGCGATACAGCAATGTTTGAAACGCTGCTAAAAGCGTCATGAACAGCGTTACGCCTTGCCGCTGGCTTAAGGCAGTCAGTGCCTCACACAGATCCTGGGAGAGTACGAATTTTTCACTAGCCCCCCCATAAGTTTGAATTGCTGGTCGCGGTCGGTCTGTTGGCAGTTCCAACAAAGCGGTCGCGCCTTGAAGTTGTTCTTTCCAGTATCCCAGCTGCTTCCTTAGCACTTCTTGTTGCAACCACTGCTGCTGCCAATGAGCAAAATCAGCGTACTGAATCGGCAACTTTTGTAACGAAATTGGCTTTTGACTGCACACAGCTTGATAGACTGCTGTTATCTCCCGGATGAGTACACCCATTGACCAACCATCTGAAACTATATGGTGCATCACCAGTAGCAGGATGTGTTCTGTCTCTGTAAGCTTGAACAAACTAGCCCGCACTAGCGCCTCAGTTGCCAAGTCAAACGGGCGTTGGGTTTCTTCTATAGCTAATTGCTGGCAATAGATTTCTAGTTCACTTTCAGCAAACTCGGATACGCCGTGTAAACGCAAATCCACAACAGTCAGTGTCAAGGAACGGGCAGGGTGGATGATTTGAAAGGGTTGTCCCTCTACCTGAATAAAGTTAGTGCGTAGAACTTCGTGGCGGCTGATGATGTAATTGATACTGTACTCAAGGGCACTGACATTAAGCTGACCTTCAAAACGCATAGCCGCCGGCAGGTTGTAAAAGGCGCTTTCTGGCTCTAACTGCTGTAGAAACCACATACGTTGCTGAGCAAACGACAGTGGTATGTGTCCATTCCGTTCTATAGGACACAGAGGAATGGTTTGAGCCGTCTCACTATGCTTTTGCAGCAGCAGTATAATTTTTTCCTTAACTCGCTTAATATCGTTTAATAATTCTGGAGTTAATACATCTTGAGGACCTCGATAGCGCAGTTTGCCGCTATCGACCCACAGTTCTACATTCTTTGCCGAAAGCTCTTGCAAAAACTCAACTAAATTCATAATTCACCCTCTATCCAACTGTCCTGGCTTGATGTAGCTGCTGATGCAAGAGATGCAGAGGTAGAGCAGACTTCTACTGGTAGTTTGATTACCTCCAAATCATTTTCTAAGGGGGAAGATGGGGATACCGATGGCCTTGTGGTTATTATGGCTAATTCGTCAAGTAATAGCTCTGCTAGTTGCACAATGGTAGAACCATCAATGAACTTTTCTAGAGGAACATTGAGATTAAGGTCAGTTGCGATCGCGTTTTTGAGTTGAACAGCCATTAAAGAATCAAGGCCTAATTCCACCAAGCCCTGCTGTGGATTTAAAATTAACGATCCGTCAAACCCCAAAACCTTAATGACAGCCGATTGCAGGTAGGCTACTAAGAGATCCAAGCGATCGCTATTTTGAGCCTGCGACAATCGTGGTAGAATATCAGACCGTCGCACCGATGCCAACTCAGTTTGCTCCTGGGTTTCTGTTTTAGTAAATTCAAAGAGCAACGGCGGCAGTTGACCACCAGCTAGGCTTAATTGCTGCCTCAAAATTGACCAATCGATTGGTAGCACCCCAATCTGTGAACTGACTTGTAACAGTTGTTTTAGCACCTGCAATCCAAGCTCTGGAGCGATGCTATCGAGTCCCATCGCGTTGGCAGCTTCGTGACGGTTTGCCTTGCTTGCTGCCATCCCCACCTCAGCCCAAGGTCCCCAATTGATGCTCAATCCTGGTAATCCTTGGGAACGGCGATAATGAGCCAGAACATCCATGAAGCTGTTGGCTGCTGCGTAATTCCCTTGACCTGGCGAGCCGAGTAATGAAGCTGCTGAAGAAAATACAACAAAGAAGTCTAACGGTAGACCATCGGTCAAGGTGTGTAGATTCCAAGCCCCTCTTACCTTGGGAGCCATTACTCTACTAAAGCGTTCCCACGACTGCTGTTGCAAGATGCCGTCATCTAAAACTCCGGCAGCATGAACAATTCCTCGCAACGGTGGCATTGTTGCCTGGACTGTCTCAAGTAATTTCACCATATCCGCTTCATCGGATACATCTACCTTTTGGAGGAATACCTTGGCTCCTAGTTGTTCCAATTCCCTCAGGGTTGATTGTGCTTCATCGGAAGCAGTGTTGCGCCCAGTCAGCACCAATTGTCTCGCTCCCAGGGACATCAGCAGGCGGGCTACTTTTAGTCCCAAAGCACCCAAACCGCCAGAAATTAGGTAAGTGCCATCTGAATGCAACCTCACCTGTTTGGATTCTTCCTGTTGCTTGGGTACCAAGCGAGCGACATAGCGATCGCCGTTGCGAAAGGCAATATGGTCTTCCCCAAAAGAATTCTCTATTTCTGCTAACAACTCTGTGGCTTCATCACCAGTATATTCCGGAGCTAAATCGAGCATTCCGCCCCACAATTCTGGGTGTTCCAGCGCCAGGACTTTGCCTAACCCCCATAGAGGCGCTTGCGCCACCCCAGGAAGCTCTGAACCGGCTGGCACCGCTCCCCGTGTCACTAACCACAATCGGGGTGAGGGTGATTCATAATGCTTGACCACCGTCTGGAGCAAATACAATACGCTTCTAGAACCCAAGTTCTGCGCCTGCTCCAGAGTTGTGATGCACAGTGCATCTGGCAAAGCCGCCTCTAAACTCCAAAGGTGGATTATGCCCTTTAATGGCGGAACTCCGGTCCCTAATACCTCCTGAAACAGACGCTCATAGTCCTCAGGGCTGGTTGGGTTGATGCTCCAAGTTCCTGTTTTTAAGGTTTGATATGCCTCCCCAGTATAAACCAGAACACAGTTCTGCCCACGCCGTTGTAAAATTTCTCCTAGGGCTTGTCCCACACCACTAGCGTCGGCAAAAACCACCCAAGTTCCTGGTGGGTACTCTAAGCCTTCCTGTTCGGGCGTCTGCAACCGCTGCGGCATCTGTTGCCACTGTACTTCATAGAGCCAATCTTTAATGACAGCAGCTTGTACTTCTTGTCGGTGTTGCGTAACCAGGGCTTCTAGCAACTGGGGCAGCATTTTCATCTGCTCTTGTGAGAAATTGCTTGCTCCCTCTAGCTGCTGTGCTAACTGTTTTACATTGCCGTGATGCAGCAGATTGACAATTGATGTCTGGATTTGTGGTTGGGATGGTAATGCTTGTTGATAATCGCTGTGAGCCTTTTCCACCCAATAGCGCTGTCGTTGGAAGGGATAGGTGGGCAACATCACACGCCGACCCCCGTAGTCCCGGTCAAAGCCCGACCAATCTACGTCTGCTCCACGCACATATAGTTCCCCTAAACTCTGGAGTAATACCCGCCAATCTTCCTGTCCTGAGCGCAAGGAAGGCAACCAAACTCCCACCTCTTCTGGTAAACAATTGCGCCCCATCCCCAACAACGTTGGTTTTGGTCCTATCTCCACAAATACCTCATAACCACGTTCATGAAGTGTGTTGAGACTTTTGGCAAATTGTACACCAGAGCGCAAATGACGACACCAGTAATCAGCCGATATCTCCTCGAATGTCAGTTGAGAACCTGTAAGGTTGGAGATGATGGGAATTTTGGGAGCAGCATAACTTACCTGATTAGCCACCTCAGCGAATTGAGCGAGTATCGGCTCCATCAACGGTGAGTGGAAGGCGTGAGAGGTTTGTAGCTTTTTGGTCTTTATTCCTGCTGCCTCTAAGTCAGCACAAACTGCTTGAACTGCCTGTGCAGAGCCAGAAATCACCGTGTTTCGCGGTCCATTAAAGGCTGCAAATCCTACTATATTATCGTTTGTCTTAGTAATTTCACGTATTTCTTTTTCCGAAGCAAACACTGCCACCATTTCACCACCAGCAGGTAGACTCTGCATCAGGCGGCTTCTGTGGGCTATCAGCTTCAGTCCATCCTGTAAACTCAATACTCCCGCGACAGTGGCAGCTACGTATTCTCCAACACTATGACCCATGACAGCATCAGGATGAATGCCCCAGGATTTCCACAGTTGCACCAAAGCATACTCTATAGCGAATAGGGCAGGTTGAGTGTAAGCGGTTTGGTCTAGTGGTGAACTTTCCCCTGGTTCAGGATACAAAACTTGCAGTAGCGATTGCCCCAAGTATGGACGCAGAATTTCATCGCACTGATCAAGGGCGGCGCGGAAAACCGGCGCATTTTCGTACAGTTGGCGTCCCATACCCACATATTGAGACCCCTGACCTGTGAACAGGAAAGCTACTTTGGGCAAACTGCTGCTGTGTCCTTGAAATACCTGTGCTGTTTCCTGTCGGCTAGAGAAGTTTGCTAGCTGTTCACGCAGTTGTGCAGATGAGGACGCAATTAAAGCAAGGCGATCGCTGAAATGAGTTCGACCCGCATTGGCAGTATAACAAATGTCTTTTATATCTAACGACGGATTGACAGCTAGATGATTCTCATATTTTCGTGCTAACTGTAACAGTGCCTCTTGAGTCTTTGCCGATAGCGTTAGCAGATGCAACGGGCGCTCCACTTCAGCTTGTACAGGCTTTGATACTGGTGCCTCTTCCAAGACTATATGAGCGTTGGTACCACTTAGCCCAAAGGAACTGACTCCTGCCAACCGCCGCTTTTCTCCTGGAAACCAAGGTATCGGCGACGTTGGCACCTTCACTGGCAGCTCATCCCAGTTGATGTAAGGACTCGGCTGTTTGAAGTGCAGGTGAGCTGGAATTTCGTTGTGTTGCAGGGAAAGCACCACCTTAATTAAACCTGCGACTCCTGCTGATGCTTCCAAGTGACCGATGTTGGTTTTCACCGAACCAATGATCACAGGGTTGTCTGGCGATCGCCCTTCACCCAGCACAGCTCCTAAAGCTCTTACCTCAATCGGGTCTCCCAAAGGCGTTCCCGTACCATGAGCTTCGACATAGTTTATTTCCGACGGTTCTACCTTCGCGTTCTTCAGTGCTTGCCGAATCAGCACTTGTTGAGCCGAGCCATTGGGAACCGTCAAACCACTACTTGGTCCATCGTGGTTCATTGCTGAACCCCGAATCACAGCTAAGATGTTGTCCCGATCTGCTTCAGCATCCGAGAGACGCTTGAGGACTAAAATCCCGCAGCCCTCGCCTCGAGTAAAACCATTAGCTGCGGCATCGAAGGTCTTGCAGCGACCATCAGGGGAGAGGGCATGAGACCTAGATAGAAAAATATTTGCTCCTGGTGACAACATCAATTGTACGCCGCCAGTCAAAGCCATATCGCACTCTCCCGTGCGGAGGCTTTTACAAGCTAAATGGATAGCCACCAACGAAGAAGAGCAAGCAGTATCCATAGATACGCTTGGACCTTGTAGCCCTAGAATATAAGACAATCGACCAGACGCAAAGCAAAAGCCATTACCCGTGCCGTCATAAACGCTGATACTTGTAGGGTCACTGGAAAGTTGCAATTGTCCGTAATCATTTTGACCGATTCCTACGAAAACGCCAGTTCGGCTACCAGCTAGAGACTTTGGTGCAATTCCAGCCCTTTCCAAAGCTTCCCAGCTCACCTCTAACAGTAACCGCTGCTGCGGATCTATGCTCGCCGCCTCCCGAGCAGAAATCCCAAAAAACACGGGGTCGAACTGGTCTACCTGTTGTTGCAGAAATCCACCCATACGGATGTACATTTTCCCTTGGGCATCAGGGTCTGGGTCATAGTAAGCATCAATATTCCAGCGGTCACGGGGAATTTCTACAATCGCATCTACACCATCACGCATGAGTCTCCAGTAACTATCTGGATCGTGAGCACCCCCTGGGAACCGACAGCCGAGACCAATAATTGCGATCGGCTCTGTTTTTGAACGCTCAACCGCCTCAAGTTTGGTTCGCGCTTCCTTCAACGCCAGAAGAAGTCGTTGCGATTCAGATAATTTTTCTACTCTCTCAGAAATGTTGCCCATTTCAGTTCCCCCTCACCAAATTTTCTAGTTTTGCGAGTTCCTCCGCAATTGACGCTTCTACTCCATCATCGGAAAGCTGTTCTACCTCTGACAAAGCCTCGGCTTGCTCGTCTTCGCCTTTAGGTAACTCCGTCTCATTTGCCGCAGGGACATCCCAATCCATAACTTCCCTAACCAGATATCCGGCAACATCTTTAATCGTCGGGTATTCAAAGGTTAAAGTCACTGGAAGAGAAGCACCAAAACTAGCTTCCAAACGGTTCTTGAACTCGACCGCCATCAAAGAGTCCATACCCATGTCAAAGAAACCTTGTTGCGGATCTGGCAATTTGGATGGCTCAAGCATCAGTACCTTGGCGACTTCTCCTTGAATGTAAGCAGTTAAGACAGAGAAACGTTCGCTTGCTTGGTGCTGTTTTAACTTTTGTAAAATCTCACTTTCGCTCGCCTTTAACTGTTGAGAACCCAGCGCGCCTCCTTGTGAGAATACTTGGCGGCTCAACTTCGAGAGAAAAGGAGATTTAGCAGCGAACTGGTCCATTTGCAGAAGCTGTGACCAGTTTATTGGAATTGCCCAAACAGAAGGTGAGTTTTGGCGTAAAGCACGGCTCATTGCTTGCAGTCCCTGCTCGGGGGTAATACTTCCAATTCCGAAGCGTGCAAGTCGCTCGTCGTTGCGAACCCGTGCAGCCATACCCACGGACGCCCAAGGTCCCCATTCAATGCTAACTGCTGGCAACCCTTGAACTGTACGATAATCAGCAAGAGCATCCAAAAAGGCATTGGCAGCACTGTAATCTCCTACTCCGCGACTCAGTAAGCCCAGTTGGTGCGTTGCCGAAGAAAAAAGTATGAAAAAGTCTAAATCGACTTTTTCAAAAAGGCGGTGCAGAAGCCATCCTCCCATCACTTTTGGACGCAATACCTGATTCGCTCGCTCAGCATCCAGTTCTACTAATAATTTTCCTCCGGGTATACCTGCCATGTGTACCACACCTCGAACTGGTGGACAACCTTGGTCTTTCAGTGTTTGTAGCATTTCGGACATTTCTGTCTCATCTGCTACATCAGCTGAAGCGAGATACACACTGGCTCCTTGGGCTTCCAAGTTCAGAATAGCAGCTATTTGGTTAGCTATACTACCTTCTTCTACCTCACTCCAAGTTGAGCGTGGAGGCAAGGGAGTACGTCCTAATAAAATGAGATGCCGAGCACCTTGTTCTACCATCCATTGAGCGACTTGAAGCCCTATACCCCCTAACCCTCCAGTGAGTAGATAACTGTAATCGTTGCGCCAACTAAAGGTCAGCGCATTTTCTACTGATTCGCGCTTTTGTACGAGACGGGGAACATAAGGCTGTCCATGACGGAAAACAAGTTGATCTTCTACGTCCTGAGTGCAAATGACGTTCAGCAATTGAGACGCTGTTTCATCTTCTGTCGCCTGAGGATCTAGGTCTACCATTCCTCCCCAGATATCTGCATGCTCTGTAGCACAGGTTTTACCTAAACCCCAAAGTGGTGTCTGGGCGATCGCTGGAAGTGAAGACTCTGTACCTATTGACTGAGCACCTTTAGTAACAAGCCATAAACGAGGGGGCACGGTTTGTTTAACATTGCTTAGTGCTTGAAGTAGGCTCAATACACTACTAACTCCCAACACTTGGCTCGTTTCCAAAGATGAAGATGTCATCTCATCAGAAAAAGTTTCATTGAGACTCCACAAATGGATCGCACCTTTGTACAACGGTTGATTCGGTTCGAGTACATTCTCAATGAATTGATGCATCTGCTCTGGACGATTTGGGTCGATCCAAAATTGTCCCTGTTCTGAAACCTGGTCTTTACTTGGGGAAATTATAAAACATGTTTCTCCGCGTGCCGTGAGAAGTGCTGCCAGTCTCTGTCCAACACCACTGCTGTCTGTAAATATTAGCCAACTCCCTGGCTGTTCTGGTTGCGGGCTGTTGATTTCTAGTGGTGATGTTGGTTCCCATTCCACTTCATAGAACCAATCGTTAAGGTTTTCTTGACTGGTCTGTTGTTTAGGAGTTTCAGTTCGCCGTAGCTGTAAACCAGAGGCTTTGACCAGCATCTTTCCTTGGCGATCGCGGATGTACACGTCTCCCACTAACTCGTCCGCACTATCGCTCACCGATGACCGCAGAACCGCGTGGCTCCATACCTCTTTGTCAATTGGATCGTAAACTTGCAAACTGCGAAGACCAGAAGGTATGTAAAGCGTACCTTGATTATTAGAGGAATTGTAAGTTGGTAATGCTGCTCCTAACACCTGGAAACAAGCATCCAAGAACGCCGGGTGGATTTTGTAAGCATCTGCTGATGGTTTGAGTTCTTCCTTAAGCTGCACTAGCCCTAGGGCTTCCCCATCACGTCGCCAGATGTGTTCTATACCCTGAAAACTTCCTTCCAACTGAACCCTGTGTTCGTGCAACTTGTGATAAAATTCCGAACCAGGAATTTCTTCTTGACATCGAGCTTGGATTTGTTCTGGTAGCTCTAAAGTAGGATTAGCACCATTCGTTGAAGTCTCCGAAAAATTCAATGTAGTCAACACTTCGGCTACAGTTGAATGCCCATTGGGCGGCGATTGCGCAAAGCCTAACGTCAAAGGCGATCGCTTTTGTTCGACATTGTAACGCTCTTTTAGTTGATTTAAATAAGGTAGATGCTTGAGAATTAAATCTGCGTTCGGTCCAAAGTCGAGCAGACAGGCAGCTTCATTCACACCTATATTATCTAATTGCTCCAGTAAATCAACACAGGTTTCTGGTGTTCCGATGAGTCCTCTAGAAGCAGCAAATCTTTCAAATAAGAAATTAACAAAATCATCCAGGTCTTTTGCAGACATGGCAGCGATATTTACGCTGTGACCTCTACTGCTGCCAAGATTGTTAAGTAAACCGATGTTCGACTTGAGATATTCGCAGTAAGGTTTGCGAACCAGCTCGCGGACGACATTCATGTCCTCTCCAACAAAGGTATGCAACATTACCGTTACCACACCTGTTTCCGGAGCGTGTCCGTGATTTGCCCGTGCTTGACGATAAAGGGCAATTTTTTCGCCTAACTGTTCAATGGTCTGATCTAAAAGATGAGTTAAAAGATTGGCACCAATCTCCCCAGCTTTAATAAAAGTTTGGGGATTTCCAGAAGCTGTGAGCCAAACAGGCAATTTTTTTTGAATTGGCGTTGGGTAGATCCGGATGTCAATCTGGTTACCCTTGCCATTTGTTGCCGAGATGGATTCTCCCTGCCAAAGTTTTTCTACAATCTGGATGCCAGAAAGCATTTCTTTATGGCGGTCTTGATATCTTTCTGGAAAGAAAGCAAAGTCATCAGGGTTCCAGCCAGGAGCAAAGGAAATTCCTACCCGACCTCCTGACAAATTATCGACAACAGCCCACTCTTCCGCAATCCGGATGGGATTGTGTATTGGCGTGACTACACTGCCAGCCTGCAAGCGGAGGTGCTTAGTTTCTCTTGCTAGTGCCGCATGCAGCACTGCTGGGTTTGGGTAAAGACATCCAAACTCAGTAAAATGTCGTTCTGGTACCCACAAACTAGAAAAGCCGTGTTGGTCTGCAAATTTAGCACTCTCAATAACCAGATGATATTTATCTCCGATTAAAGCCTCTTCACTACTGGCAAAGAACATTAAGCCAAACTGCATAATTTTTTCTCCTGTTCGTTACTGTGAGCAATTTTTGCAGTTGCATGCAATGTCCACTTTTTAGAGGATGGTTCTCCATCTGTTGGGCGGCTGTAAACTTGAAAAGATGCTAAGCCATCCCCATCAGTAGTAAGGATAATTTGAACGGTTTGAGTGCCATTCTCAGGGATGAAGAGTACATTGTGCAGTTCCAGATCTCTGATTTGATGAAATCCCCCAAAAGCTTCTTCGCAAGCAACCAAAGCCATTTCTGCGTAAACCGCGACAGGGACAACTGCGGCTCCCAGGAGTCGATGCTGCGTGAGATAAGGGAGGCGGTGCCTATCAAGCTCAAGTTCCCAAAAGTAACTGTTGGGAAGATGCGCAATTGTTTTTAATTGAGAACCTAAAAGTGGATGTCCTGTGGTATAGTTTGCGTTTTGAGGTGCTTGCAGACGGTGCGAGTTTTTGTCAGCTGGTTTTGGCTCAATCCAATAGCGCGATCGCTCCCAAGGATAAGTTGGTAGGCTAACTCGTTGTCCCAAATTGTCTTGGTAAAAACTAGACCAGTCTACGTCTGCTCCGCGCACGTATAGCTCCCCTAAGCTTTGGAGTAATACCTGCCAATCTTCGTGTCCCGGACGCAAGGAAGGCAACCAAACTCCCACCTCTTCTGGTAAACAGTTGCGCCCCATTCCCAACAACGTTGGTTTTGGTCCTATCTCCACAAACACCTCATAACCACTCGCATGAAGTGTGTTGAGACTTTTGGCAAATTGTACACCAGAGCGCAAATGACGACACCAGTAATCAGGTGATATCTCCTCGAATGTCAGTTGAGAACCTGTAAGGTTGGAGATGATGGTCATTTGGGGAGCGGCATAGTTGATTGTAGCTGCTACTTCAGCGAATTGAGCCAGCATCGGCTCCATCAACGGTGAGTGGAAGGCATGGGAGGTTTGTAGCTTTTTGGTCTTTATTCCTGCTGCCTCAAGCTCATCACAAATTGCTTGAACTGCCTGTGCAGAGCCAGAAATCACCGTGTTTGTCGGTCCATTAAATGCTGCAAATGCTACTTTTTTTTCATTTATTTCAGTAGCTGCACGTATAGAAGCTTCATCAGCAAACACTGCCACCATCTCACCACCAGCAGGTAAGCTCTGCATCAAGCGGCTTCTAGAAACAATTAGCTTCAGCCCATCCTCCAAACTCAAGACTCCAGCAACAGTGGCAGCTACGTATTCCCCGACACTATGACCCATGACAGCATTAGGATGAATCCCCCAGGATTTCCACAGTTGCACCAAAGCATACTCTATGGCGAATAAGGCAGGTTGAGTGTAAGCGGTTTGGTCTAGTGGTGAACTTTCTCCTGGTTGGGGATACAGCACTTGCAGTAGCGATTGCCCCAAGTAAGGACGCAGAATTTCATCGCACTGATCAAGGGCGGCGCGGAAAATCGGCGCACTTTCGTACAGTTGCCGTCCCATACCCACATATTGAGACCCCTGACCTGTGAACAGGAAAGCTACTTTGGGCAAACTGCTGCTATGTCCCTGAAATACCTGTGCTGTTTCCTGTCCGCCTGAGAAGTTTGCTAGCTGTTCACGCACTTGTGCGTTGTCCGAGGCAACCAAAGCAAGGCGGTGGTTGAAATGAGTTCGACCCGCATTGGCAGTATAACAAATGTTTTTTATATCTAACGACGGATTGACAGCTAGATGATTCTCATATTTTCGTGCTAACTGCAACAGCGCCTCTTGAGTCTTTGCCGATAGCGTTAGTAGATCTGCTCTTGGTTCCACGGACGCTTTGACAGGTTCTAATATCGGTGCTTCTTCCAACACTATATGAGCGTTGGTACCGCTCATCCCAAAGGAACTGACTCCTGCCAACCGCCGCTTTTGTCCTGAAAACCAAGGCATCGGCGACGTTGGCACCATCACTGCTACCTCATCCCAGTTGATGTGAGGATTCGGCTGTTTGAAGTGCAGGTGAGGTGGAATCTCGTTGTGTTGCAGCGAAAGCACCACCTTCATTAAACCTGCGACTCCTGCTGCTGCTTCCAAGTGACCGATGTTGGTTTTCACCGAACCAACTACCAAGGGGTTGTCTTGAGAGCGTCCCTTGCCAAATATGGTTGCTAAGCTCTCCACTTCAATTGGGTCACCTAGTGCTGTTCCTGTGCCGTGAGCCTCTACATAACTTACCTCAGAAGGTTCTACTTTAGCGTTTTGTAGAGCCTTAAGAATGAGTTTTTGCTGAGCTAGTCCATTTGGAACTGTCAAACCTGTGCTAGGTCCATCGTGGTTAATTGCTGAACCTCGAATCACAGCTAAGATGTTATCTCGATTTGCTACAGCATCCGATAGGCGCTTAAGCACCACCACTCCGCAGCCTTCACCTCTACCAAAGCCATTGGCATCGGCATCGAACGTCTTGCATCGACCGTCTGGGGAGAGAGCGTGTGTCTTAGACAGAAAAATGGTGATTTCTGGCGATAAGATTAACTGTACACCGCCTGCTAAAGCCAGATTGCACTCTCCTGTACGCAGGCTTTGGCAAGCCAAATGAATGGCAACTAACGAAGAAGAGCAAGCGGTATCAATCGCCATGTTGGGACCTTGTAGCCCGAGAACATAGGACAACCGACCAGACGCAAAGCAAAAGCCATTCCCAGTTCCGCTGTAAGCGTCGATTTGTGTCGGATCATCGAACTTCAATTGTGCGTAGTCATTTTGTCCAATGCCCACAAAAATGCCGGTTTGACTATTATCTAACTGATCCGATGGCTGTCCGGCATTTTCCAAAGCTTCCCAACTCACCTCCAGTAGCAAGCGCTGCTGGGGGTCTAAGTTGATTGCTTCCCGAGGGGAAATCCCAAAGAACGTGGGGTCGAACTGGTCTACGTTATCTACAAAACCCCCAGTCCGAGCGTACATTTTCCCCGGTGCATCAGGGTTTGAATCGTAGTAAGCATCAGTGTTCCACCTTTGGGCTGGCACCTCAGCGATGGTGTCTACACCTTCATGCAATAGCTGCCAGAATGCCTCCGGGTCATTGGCTCCACCAGGAAACCGACAACTCATGCCGATAATGGCAATTGGCTCTGTTTTTGCATTTTCAATCTCAGCAAGCTTGGATTTCAATTTCTGCACTACAAAAAGCGATTGTTGCAGTGGAGAGAGTTCGTTAGTATTTGATGGGAACTGACTCATATAAAAAGAAATCCTCCTTAGCGATACGCTTCAAATTCTTGAGAAATTAAAACCATCACCTCGCTCTCAGAAAGTTGTTTAAGTTCTTCTAAAGAAGTGGTCAGTTCTTCTTGACTTTCCAGCAAATCCTGACTTGCTTGAGCAGACATTTCTAGGGACAAAACTTCTTGAGATAGGTATTGGACAAGGGCGTTAATGTTGGGATAGTTAAAGACTAAAGTTGATGGAAAGAATCGCCCGAAATGGTTCTGCAAGTGGTTTTTGAACTCAACTGATGTCAGAGAATCCATACCCATATCGAAGAAGTTTTGTTTTGGATCGGGCAATTGAGATGATGCAAATTTGAGAACCTTGGCGACTTCTCCTTGAATGTAAGCAGTTAATAGGGAGAGGCGATCGCTTGCCGGAGCCGCCTGTAATTTTTGTAGAATATCAGACGGTTGCACCGATGCCAAATCGCTTTCTGCCTGGGTTTTTGTCTTACCAAACAATTCAAAGAACAACGGCGGCAGTTGACCACCTAGGCTTAATTGCTGCCTTAACACTAACCAATCGATTGGTAGCACCCCAACTTGTGAACTGGCTTGTAAAAGCACCTGTTTCAGCACCTGCAATCCAAGATCTGGAGCGATGCTAGAAAGTCCCATCGCGTTAGCAGCTTGCTGATGGTTTGCCAAGCTTGCTGCCATCCCCACCTCGGCCCAAGGTCCCCAGTTAATGCTTAATCCTGGTAGTCCTTGCAAGCGGCGATGATGAGCCAAAGCATCCATAAAGCTATTGGCTGCTGCGTAATTCCCTTGACCTGGCGAGCCGAGTAATGAAGCTGCTGAAGAAAATACAACAAAGAAGTCTAACGGTAGACCATCGGTCAAGGTGTGTAGATTCCAAGCCCCTCTTACCTTGGGAGCCATCACTTTACTAAAGCGTTCCCAGGATTGCTGTTGCAAGATGCCGTCATCTAAAACTCCGGCAGCATGAACAATTCCTCGCAACGGTGGCATTGTTGCCTGAACTGTCTCAAGCAATCTCACCATATCCGCTTCATCGGATACATCTACCTTTTGGAGGAATATCTTAGCTCCTAGTTGTTCCAATTCCCTCAAGGTTGATTGCGCTTCGTCTTTTTCAGTGTTGCGCCCAGTGAGCACCAATTGTCTCGCCCCTTGGGACACCAGTAGGTGGGCTACTTTTAGTCCCAAAGCACCCAAACCTCCAGTAATTAGGTAAGTGCCATCTGAGCGCAGCGTCACTTGTTTGGATTCTTCCTGTTGCTTGGGCACTAAGCGAGCAACATATCGATTGCCGTTACGCAAGGCAATATGGTCTTCCCCAAGGGAATCCTCAATTTCTGCTAATATATCTTTTGCTTCATCATTCGTGGAATTGGGCGCTAAATCGAGCATTCCACCCCATAATTCTGGGTGTTCCAGTGCCACGACTTTGCCTAGCCCCCATAGACTCGCTTGTGCCACCCCAGGAAGCTCTGAACCTGCTGGTACCGCTCCCCGTGTCACTAACCACAACCGAGGTAGGGGGGAAGCAGATGCGAAGTTTAGTTTCTTTATTACAGCTTGCAGCAAATGCAGCACGCTCCCAACACCGAAGGTCTGAGCCTGTTCTAAAGAGGAGACTGTCAGATCCCAAGCCAATTCTGCCTCTAAACTCCACAGGTGGACAATCCCCTGTAAAGGTCGCTCCATTCCTAAAACCTTTTGGAACAGAAATTCAAAATCTACTGGGCTATAAGGGTTGATGCTCCAAGTTTCGCCCTCTTTGATGTTATAGCTATTCCCTGGATAAACTAAAATACACGTGTTACCCCGCGATCGCAAAAGTTTGGCTAGGGTTTGTCCCACACCTTCCAAGTCAGCAAAAATTAGCCAAGTACCAGCTTTCCGAATCCCGTTCTTCTGTACAGACGAGCCATGGCGCGTCTCTACATCACGCGGCAACTGCTGCCACTGTACCTCATAGAGCCAATCTTTGATGGATGCTGTTAGCAACTGTTGATCTTGTTTAATTAACAGTTGCAAGAGCTTGGGCAGTAATTGTAACTCATTTTCTGAAAGTTCTCCTGCCTTTTCTAAATTTTGGACTACCTGTTGAGTATCTCCTTGGCTCAAGAGTTTCATGATGGGACTTTGAGTCTTTTCTTGAAATAAATTGCCTGCTTGTGAATGCTCGTTTTCGCGGATATTGACCCAATAGCGCTGTCGTTGGAAGGGATAGGTGGGCAACATGACGCGCCTGCGCCCATAGTCCTGGTCAAAGCCCGACCAGTCTACGTCTGCTCCACGCACATATAGCTCCCCTAAACTTTGGAGTAATACCCGCCAATCTTCGTGTCCCGGACGCAAGGAAGGCAGCCAAACTCCCACTTGTTCGCTTAAGCAGTTGCGCCCCATCCCCAACAACGTTGGTTTTGATCCTATCTCCACAAACACCTCATAACCACTCGCATGAAGTGTGTTGATACTTTTGGCAAATTGCACACCAGAGCGCAAATGACGACACCAGTAATCAGGTGATATCTCCTCGAATGTCAGTTGAGAACCTGTAAGGTTGGAGATGATGGTGATTTGCGGAGGCGCATAGTTGATTGTAGCTGCTACTTCAGCGAATTGAGCAAGTATCGGCTCCATCAACGGTGAATGGAAGGCGTGAGAGGTTTGTAGTTTTTTGGTCTTTATTCCTGCTGCCTCAAGCTCAACACAAACTGCTTGCACTGCCTGTGCCGAGCCTGAAATCACCGTGTTACCCGAGCCATTAAATGCTGCAAATGCTACTGTTTTATTATTGATTTTGGTGACTTCACGTATTTCTTTTTCGTCAGCAAACACTGCTACCATTTCACCATCAGCAGGTAAGCTCTGCATCAAGCGGCTTCTGTGGGCAATCAGCTTCAGCCCATCCTCTAAACTCAAGACTCCAGCAACAGTGGCAGCTACGTATTCTCCGACACTATGACCCATGACGGCATCAGGATGAATGCCCCAGGATTTCCACAGTTGCACCAAAGCATACTCTATGGCGAATAGGGCAGGTTGGGTGTAAGCGGTTTGGTCTAGTGGTGAGTTCTCCTCTGGTTTGGGATACAGCACTTGCAGGAGTGACTGCCCCAAGTATGGACGTAGAATTTCATCGCACTGATCAAGGGCGGCGCGAAAGACGGGCGCATTTTCGTACAGTTGCCGTCCCATACCCACATATTGAGAGCCTTGACCAGTAAATAAAAACGCAATCTTCTGGCGCTTGTTACTTACCTGACCGTTCACCAGTCTGTCGTCCCTGCTATCGGCAAAAGCATTTAGTGCTTCTTGCAACTGCACACTAGATTTGGCAACTACAGCAAGGCGGTGGTTAAAATGCGATCGCCCAGTGTTAGCTGTGTAACAAACATCCGCCAAAGAAACTTCAGGATGATTTGTTAAGAAATCAGCATAACGTTGCGTCATCTCGCCAAGTGCCTTCTCACTTTTAGCTGACAAAGTCAGAAGATGGAATTGACGTTCAATTTTATCTTCTTTTTGGATTTTGAGAGAAGTTAAAGCGGAGGAAACCTCCGTTCGCGCAGCGTCTCCGGAGGAGACTCCAATCTTCGGTGATTTTGAATTTTGAATTTCTGGAGGTGCCTCTTCCAAGACTACATGAGCATTGGTACCCCCAAACCCAAACGAACTGACTCCAGCCAACCGAGGCTCTTTTCCTGTAGCCCATTTCTGAAGCTTAGTTGGGATTGACAGTGGTGTTCCGTCTATAGAAATATACGGATTGATCTGCTCTAAATGCAGGTGGGGAGGGATTTCCTTATGCTGCAAAGAAAGTACAACCTTAATTAAACTAGCAATCCCAGCTGCAGCTTCCAAATGACCTATGTTGGTTTTAACCGAGCCAATCCAACAGGGTTCGTCTGGCGATCGCCCCTGCATCAGTATGTCCTTGAGCGAATTTAGCTCGATTGGGTCTCCAAGAGAGGTTCCAGTACCGTGTGCTTCTACATAATTAATTTGGGCTGGCTGAACTTTCGCATTTTCAAGAGCATGACTAATCACTGCCTGTTGTGAAAGTGGATTGGGCGCTGTCAGTCCATTGCTGCGACCATCCTGGTTAACTGCCGAGCCTCTGATCACAGCTAGGATAGTATCTCCATCCCTAACGGCGTCAGAGACGCGCTTAAGAACCACAACACCGCAGCCTTCTCCTCGAACATAACCGTTAGCTTTAGCATCGAAGGTCTTACAGCGACCATCAACCGCTATCATTCCTGCCTTGGAGAAGGTCATGCTCACTTCAGGGCTGAGGATGAGATTGACTCCACCAGCTAAAGCCATCTGGCATTCGCCTTGCTGCAAACTCTGACAAGCCTGGTGAACAGCTACCAGCGATGAGGAACACGCCGTGTCTACCGCCCAGCTTGGTCCTCGTAAATCTAGCACATAGGACAAGCGGTTAGCAGCAATGCTCAAAGCGTTGCCAGTACCGGAATAGGGGTCAATGGCGACTTTCGGGTTAAACACCAATCGGGAATAATCATAGTTGCTGATGCCAATGAATACCCCTGTTTGACTGCCTGCTACTTGCTTTTGTGTCTGTCCAGCATTCTCCAACGCTTCCCAACTAACTTCTAGTAGCAGCCGTTGTTGGGGGTCCATCAGCTCGGCTTCCCGTGGAGCAATACCGAAAAACTGTGGATCAAACTGATCCACTTGTTCGAGAAACCCACCCCATTGGGTGTGCTTTTCTTCAATCTCTGCGGTCGTCTTGTTAGAGAAACGACTCATGTCCCAGCGTGACGGAGACACTTCTTTGACAGCATCAACCCCATCATGCAACAGTTGCCAGAAAGTTTCCGGGCCTTTTGCTCCAGGGAAACGACAGCCGATTCCAATAATGGCGATCGCTTCTTCAGTCGTTGCTGTACGGTGAGCATCTTGTTGATGCCCAGTTTCTAATCCAGCTAAATACCGAGCTAAACTTTCAATCGTCGGGTAATCGTACAAGAGTGTAGGAGAAAGCTCACGTCCTAGCCATTCCTGTAAGTCACCAGAAATGCCTACAGCTGCCAACGAACTTAGACCATATTGGACTAGGGGTTGCCGAATATCTATTTCATCAGAAGAAGCAAGTTGCTTTGAAATCTTTGAAATTAACCAGGCTTCGATAGCTTCTTGACTTGGAGATACCTGTTGATTCGATGCTTGCTCTTCAGAATGGTTGTTGCTGGACTGCTCTGGTTGCAATTTGCCTGTTTGCAGTTGTTGCAACAGCAATTCTACTTCCGTTTCCAGGTCGCGGAAATTTGTTTTATATTTCGGATTCGGACTCCAATCTGCCACTATGTCTAGAGTTCCAGCTAGAAATTTAGCCCGACAAGCACTCCGCTGTACTTTACCACTGGATGTTTTGGGAAGGCTGACAGTCTTTAGCAGCAGCACCGCATAAACTTCTAGATCGTGCTGTTGGGCTATGGCTCGACGAATCGACCCAATCACTTCGTTAGCATTTAGCTTCCTGAGGTAACTCCGCTCTACTTCTTGGGCAACGACTAGCTTTTCTTCTCCAGCAATATCGACTGAAAAGGCAGCTCCAGCGTTAGAACGCAGTGCTGGATGGCTTTGTTCTACCGTGAGTTCAATATCTTGAGGATAATAGTTGCGCCCCCGGATGATAATTACATCCTTGAGTCTACCAGTGACAAACAATTCCCCATTGAGCAAAAATCCCAAGTCCCCTGTCCGCAGGAATCGTCGGGCTTTAGTGTCTCGCAGTTGTGCTCGAAAGGTTTGCTCAGTCTGCTCTTGACGATTCCAGTAGCCTTGAGCTATGCTTGGTCCAGATACCCAAATTTCACCGACCTCATTCGGCTGACACGGTTCCATTGTCTGTGGATTGGCAATGACAATTTCTAGTTCCGGCAAGCATTCACCGCTACCTACTAATGTTTGGCTGTCATCGTTTTGTCTTAAGGCTGGAACTACCCGATTTTGCTCTAGCGCTTGTTTCTGGACGTTTTGCACAATCGGCTGGGCGCTTACACGACCACCAGAAACAATGAGAGTTGTTTCTGCCATGCCGTAACATGGGTAAAATGCCTCGCGGCGAAAACCACAATTAGCAAAAGCTGCTGTAAACCGTGCCATAGTCTCTGCACGGACTGGTTCAGCTCCGTTGAAAGCCACTTGCCAGCTACTCAAGTCGAGACTCGCCCGCTGTTCGTCCGTAATCTTGTTCACACATAAATCGTAAGCAAAATTAGGTCCGCCGCTGGTGGTAGCTTTGTATCGTGAAATAGCTTGCAGCCAACGGAAAGGTTTTTGCAGAAAAGCCTCTGGAGACATGAGAATGCACGGTATACCCAAGTACAAAGGCTGCAGCATATTCCCAATCAGTCCCATGTCATGGAAAAGGGGAAGCCAACCCACGAAGATTGTTTTCTCCGTGTGCTGCATACCATGCTGGATAATTTTTTCATTGTGCATCAGGTTCTCATGACTCACCATCACCCCTTTCGGTGTTCCCGTAGAACCCGAAGTGTACTGGAGAAAAGCCAGAGTGCTTCCGCACAAGGGTGTTTCCTGCCATGAATCTGCCTGATTTTCGTCTATGTTGTCGGTCGCCAAACAGGACAATGCAGCTAATTCTGGATTCTGGGCAACTCGACTCTTAATGTTAGGTAATAAAGCTTCAGTTGTAAGAATCACCTGAGCTTCGGCATCTGCGATAATCGCCTCTAGCCGGGACATCTTCTGATTAGCCCTGGGTGGGTAAGCGGGAACAGCTACTACTCCTGCATACAAACACCCGAAAAAGGCGGCGATGAATTCTAGACCTGATGGATACAGTAGTAAAGCTCGTTGTCCAGATGCTCCCATACTCTGGAGTTGAGCCGCGATCGCCTTTGAAATTCGATCCAATTCTCCATAAGTTAGACTATTTAATTCTCTCTCTCCATCTTGTAAAAAAGTATAAGCTCTCTGCTCTTGCTGAGATAGTGCCCTGTTTCTTAATACATCTACTATTGTTAGCATGCTCGTATCATTTCTCATGAAAATACCTTACTTTTCAATAAAAATCTCAAAAATAAACAAGCTTTTCTCAGGTCATGAATAGTGTTTTTAGCCTTCTTTGGTAAACACCAACCGCAATATTGTTACAGTAACATTTCTAAATATCGAAATTTTCCCAAATTCAAAACTTTATCTTAACTTTGCATTTTTACCAGTATTTTACTTTTCTGCCTAAACTAGCTTAAGCAAAGGTAAATTGTATTTCTAGCCGCGTTTCTGGCTACTAAAAAATTGCTGATTTTCTTAAATTTTCTTTTTCTGTAGCTATTTTTTCTTCATAAATCACAACCCTGTAAAGCGATTTTTTGAAATAATCAAGCTGCTTTCATCACCTAATTTTTCAGATAATGTGGAAAACAAATAAAGGTTCATTTTCCTAAAACTGCTTGTAACTCATACAAGGTGCAGATGCACTACTAATATAATTTTTTAGTTTCATTCTTTTATCAATACTATAAAAATGATAGTAACGGTAGTAAGAAAAGTGGGAATTTAAAAAAGTAGGAAAAGTGGGAATTTAAAAAAGTAAGAAAAGTGGGAATTTAAAAAAGTGGGAAAAGTGGGAATTTAAAAAATTATGAATTTAAAAAAAGTGGGAAAAGTGGGAAAAGTGGGAATTTAATAAGTTATTCAGTAATTGCTCCTAGGAAAAAGAAGGAATGATAGCAATACTTATAGGAGCATCCCAATTTTGCAAAAATAAAGGGACATTGCTGAATCAGGGTATGAATTGTCATTCTGAGCATAAGGAAGTGAAGCGTGCCTCCTAAGCTCGACAAAATCCATTTAAGCGGCATAGCCCAAGGTATCGGTCAAACGTTCCAACAAAGCACGAGGGATTTTTACCATATCGGTATCGGAGTGCGACATTGAAAAAGTACAAGACCATAGAAACTGACGGACAAGAGCGATTGCGCTCTGCGCACTGCTCCTTGGGCAATCGCATCAACGAAAGTGGGTAAGGATCTAGCATACCAAGGTGCCTGTCGAACCGAAAACTTCTGTGTTTAGCATACCAAGGTGCCTGTCGGACCGAAAACTTCTGTGAGTTCTGTAGATGGTGTGCCACCAAAGTCACCAGCGAGAACAATCGCGAGTTTGGCGCTTTGTAGTTCGAGCTATTGACAAGTCAGCCCATTGCCGCCCCTGGACTGCTCCTGCTCAAAATTGACCTGCGACTTCCATATCTACTCATAGAAGCTGCCTTATAAGCTGGTGCCTGCTTGCCTAGTTTCAATTGTCCAAAGTAACGAAGCGCTATCGCGCCGCTTCGCGAACGCGTATTCCTTGATAGTCTGGTACAATCGTCGTCTCCTTAAGTATGCTACTAGTGTGCTGTTGCCTGAGGAAACAGTTCTCGTCCCCTAGCTCTGACACTCATAGGTGAACTATAATCTTAAGGCGAGTTATTTATTAAGCGATCGCTCTCAACAAAGAACTTTTACCCCTACCACTAGGGCCAACAATCAATAACCCTTCGCCTGGCTGAACAGCGAGTGACAAATCTTCAACAATCACTTGTTCATAGTTTGGGGTTTGCAAAGTGACATTCTCAAAAGCTAAGTAGATGGGCGTAAATAAACATAACTATATTGCAATGGGTAAAGGCGCAGGGAAAAAGGGGAAAACCTTTCCCCTTTTCCCTTACAAAAGGTTACATAGTTCGATTTAATTGTGTCAACCTACTTAGGTTAATGGTTCCTCATCAACAATTTCGACTGTTCTCGGACCAGAACCTTCTCCAGGCTCAGTAATGACTACTGGGCTAATATGATGTTTCAGTTTGAGTTTTAGGTCATCTGTAATGGGTAATTCTTGAATTTCTTTGAGAAGAAATCTCACAGATTCGGTTTTGCTACGTTCTGCATAAATGAGCTTGAGAACGGTTTCAATCCCAAATGCTGCTATATATTCCCCTAGAATGCCTACCAAACCAAGCAGTCCTAAACCTCCTAACAAGCCCAACGGTCCCCCTAACGATGAGAGTAGAGTGACAACGGCAGCGACACTACCCCCTGATGTAGCCGTTGCAATCACAAAGAGTATACCAGGAAGACCTAAACCAGCAATTTTTTTGACGAGTTCATCCATTGTATTTACTTACAATCCTTATAAGGTGAAAACATGACTCAGAAATTAATGACTAATTTCTTTTTTGCAGCCATTAAAAATTTTACTTGTTGCAGATTCGCTTGGCGATTATAAAATGTACGCCAGTTACCTGGTGTGACATCCAAGCAATCTGATTTAGCCCAACAAAAGACTACAGAGTTCATCAATTTGTTGGCTTTTTTCAGAAATTAGGCGGTGGGCTACAGCTTGTAGCTGACGAGTATTTTGTAGTTTGGTATTATCTATCTCTTCTAGTTCCTCATCTAAAAATGTTTGAAAGCGATAATAAAAACTTTTAGCTTCTCCATCGCTAGATTCAAACAACTGTTCTAATTGTCCAGACACCACTTCGCTACCACCGTCAAACACAATATTTAAAAGCGGTTTTCCCCATTGTAAGAGTCCCCAATTTTTGACTTCTTTATAAAGGTAGGCACTCGTCAGCGAACCTGTACCTAAAGAAACTACTAAAATGTCTTCTGTATTGAGGGGTTTTTGTGCTTTTCGTTTACTACTAATTTGTGCTTCTAAAATAGCTAAATGGGCTGGATTATTAGCAAATACTCCACCATCTATTAAAGTATAGACGATGCCGCTATTGTGGGAATTTATAATACGATGAGGAGCAAAATAAGTCGGAGTGGCGGTAGTTGCTAATGCTGCATCTAGGAGTGAAAAACCACTACATAACTTGCTAAAATTTTTCGATTCTATCTCTTGTTTTTCTAGTTTGTTTGTAAAAAATATCGGAATTCGCTGCTCGATATCGTAAGTCGTTACAAAAACTTCTTTGAGATTATTTTCTAAAGGGGCGTTACCAAAATATTGCCTTAAAATTTTTTCTTTGCTTTCGGAAGGATATTTTGGCTGGAGAAATATATCCTCTAATGGACCAAGTAGTCTTTCAAAGAATGGCTCATAAAATATTTCCACCCCATATTCAAGAAATAGTTGTATGAGATCTTCAGCAGTGTATTGCGCTTGTGGCAAGTCATCAGATGAACTTAATCGGGGTTTAGTTAGTCCCAATGCCAAAATTCCGCCGCTTGAAGTGCCAGCAATTAAATCAAACAAACTAAATATAGGCTTTTGTGTCCGCCTTTCAATTTCTGCTAAGAGAAATGCAGGAATAATGCCCCGAATACCACCTCCATCAATGGAAAGTATTTTATATTTGGGACGGGCTTTTGTATTCATGCTTTCTGGCAATTCCTCCTGAGTTAATATTTGTGCTTCTTGGATATTGACGGGCTCTTCAGTTTGGTCTATTTTGGTTTCCTCGTCATGTGGCTGGAGAGCGAGCGGGGTTGGAATAATCTCGGATTCTTCGCTGTTTGTTTCTGTCTGTTGAATTTCCTTTGGTTCGTCTTCGTCGTTGCTGACTAAGGATACCGATGCTGCTAATAAATTTGTAGTTAGTGGTAAAATATTTTCTTCGGAAATAACTGCTGTTTCAATTTGGATCTCTTCTTGAATCTCTTCTTGAATCTCTTCTTGATTGGATGATTCTGCTGCAAATGGAACTGGATTTGATGATTGTGTTGCAAATGGAATTTCTGCTAAAGTCCAAATAGGATTACCACGAAAATTGCCATGATAGGACTTTCCAGTTTGGTTTTTGACTGTTGTTCCTTGCCCGTCATCTAATTTCCAGTAAGCCACTAATCCTTCTTCATCCCCGACTATTAGTCCACAACGATGGATCTGGATTTGTGCTTGAGTACAGGGATAATTCCAAACGCTAATGTTTGCTAATTGTCCTTTGAAATAAACCTGTTTGTGTAACGTTGCGCCCAGAGTTACAGAACTTGTTGCTTTATTTAAAGATGAACCTCTAAGAGAATCGTTGTATTCATGCTCATCAATATATACTGTTATTTGACCGCTATTAAAAATAATAGCAAAAAAGTGCCATCGTCCTATAGTTAATTCTCCTTGCCCGAAGGTTTTGATACCCTTGCTAACACTTTCATCAATGTAGACATCTATGCTTCCTGTTTCACTGATTCCGAATTCAAAATTATCGCTGTATCTCTCTGAAGAACGGGCAAAAAATACATTGCGTGTTCCGTAACTAGTAGCTTTATTTGTTAGTTGATATGGATTTACCCATCCTGAAACCGTAAAAGCTGAACTCCCTTGAGCGAAAACGCCGCCAATATCGTTTCTGCCAAAATCTATATAATCATCTACCCCATCAAATGTCAAAACTGTTCGTGTATTTACTAGGTTTGTCACAAGGATTTCATCTCCAAATAGAAATAATTCGTGATTTTAAATAAGAAGTTTACTATAAATCAAAATAATAGTAAAATCCTACTGTCAACTTTCAAAGCGGTATGGGATGTAGGCGCGCTCGCGGCTACTTTTATCTACATAATGCTACTACAAAAAGGTTTTTCAAATGAGTACCTATAGGATAGAAGACAAGAAAAATACACAATGCTCAATACCCTAGTTTCTATTACTCAGTAATACTTCTGCGATCGCACTTGCAATGGGCAAGTCCAAATCTTTCTCCAGCATTCCCCACTCTCCTACGGGGTTGATTTCCAAAAAGACGTATTCGCCTGATGGTGTGAGGATAAAATCTAAACAACCAAATGAAAGCCCAAATTTACCCATAAAGGTTTGGAGACGACGCACAAATTCATTATTGAGCTGGTGATGTTGCCATGCGCCAACCTCAACACCTGGTTTACGCCAATCAACTTTGGCTGCTGCATACACATCTGCGTTTAGCGCCCCCACAAATACATTACCATTGACATACACCACTCGCAATTCCTGTTGCTTCGGAATTTGCTCTTGAAAAACCATCGGGCAATAGCGTAGTGACTCAGCATCTTGTAAGTCTTCGCGTGCGAGTAGCATTGGAACCAAAATGTACGCGCTCCGACTGATTCCTGTGATAACAATAAAATTTCTACCTTCTTCAATGCCTCATTCTTACCAAGAATTCAGGCTTTGAGAGGATTTTTCCTGTGATAAAGATTGTTATCACAGGAATAGACACCTTTAAAGGCTCAGGCTACAACTTAAGTACAGTAAGCATCTTGGGCAAGCGCGTACATTCCTGTTCCAATGCTACTCACGGGCGATAAGATAATATGAAAGCGATTGCGTTTACAAGAGCAGTTTTCAGTTATTTGATAACTGTTACTCCCTTAAATTATGATGAAGCCAATTACAAGATATCTTCCTGCTCACAAAGGTACTTTCCAGATGCAGAAGACTAAATTATTTGTCTTCCATATCTGAAGGAAACTTGTAAGTGAAAGGGAAAGAAGGAGTATCTGTTCCTTCAGTAGTTTGCTCTTGCAAGAAACGTGCAAAGAATGGTACTGATCCGACATCCACTGTTTTGACTGTGTTTGTAGGCATAGTGTTTTCCTTAAAGGAAATTATTTTTGCAACTCAAAGTATATCAGGAATTACATATGTGTTCAAGGTCAGTTAAGATAAAAAGTAATTATTTCCAGGTAGTGAAGAAAGTTAAGAAAGTTAAGAAACTTAAGCGCACAGTCAAGAAAAAAATTAATAATTATCAATTTTAAGTAATGAATTTCAAATTATAGCAGTTTTCTTGGATTATTGAACAAGTAGGGGTGGGTTCGCCGAGATCATCATTAGTAATAAATAATATTTTTAAACCCGCCCCTACTCTTGCCTCTTTTCTTTGCTGAACCAGATTCCATCTATAATTATGTTTAATAGGAAACCAGGTTCCTATACACACTAGTAATAAGTCATTCATTAGTGAACAACAAGAACCCTGACTTTTTTAAAAACTTGGGGTTCTGAGGAAGCGCGATTTTTACTAATCAAAATAAAAAAACTATTCTTTCATATGGGATAATTCAGCTAAAGTCTCACCCACTTCAACACACTTGGGTTCTTGTCATAGCAGTACGTCAAGCCGTCCCTAGTGGTGATAGAATTTCCTTTGCTTGCCTTACTTCTGATAGTGCTAATGAAATAGTTAGTTAATTCACTTATTTCCTTATGAGAAAGCCCTTCACTTGTGATTGCTTCCGTGAAGATTTGTGATTAACTTTGCAACTCATTATTAGGCGTGCTTTGAATATTTATTGTTTTTTGATTTCGATATTCCTGCACAGTCACAAGTTGCCAACTGGAATCTTGTGAAAGTTCTAAAATCCATTGATGATAATCAGATAGACTTTCTCTATATCCTATACTAATAAATGTTTTTTTTGTTACTTGTAACTGTTGATATAAACTTCCTTCATTTTTCAAATCTAAGGCACTTGTTGCCTCATCTAATATTGTGAACCTGGGATGAGTAACTAATACAAGACTTACGCAACTGTCACAGGTAATCGTCACCCATAACTAGACTAATGACATGGCGAGCGCCAGAGGTTTCAGTTGTTGAATTAAATAGTTTGAGAGTAATGCGTACTTGATTTGATATAACTTGACGTGTGCATCTGTAGTTTTAAAGCGCCAGTTTACACTTGCCCGTTGGTGATTGCGCTGCTGTTCCCAGGAGGCAATTTCTAACTCTAAGCAGGAGCGATCGCCAATCCGTCGCTCCAAACATTGGCGGGATAAAACCGACAATTCAATTTCCACCTGATTCAAGCAACTCGCATGCTTGAGTGTGTAGTGAAACTCCAGTTTTTGTATGATGCGGCGTGCTTCAGGCGGCGCAAATACTTCATACAAGGCGGCTGGATGATGTATATTTAGGTTATCGACTACCAGACGAATAATATCTGCGTCCCGGCAATAAATGTCCACCAAGTCTTTCATCTGGTAGGCAAAATCTACCTTTGTGCGCTTACCAACTGATCTGCTAAAAGCTGTATTGTCCAACGAGTGCGTCCAGATGGAGGAGTCGAACAAGCAGTGGCAATCAAGAACGCTTCTTGCTTACCATCAAGTTTACGAGGTTTTCGGGGATGAGAGCGGCCGACTTTAGCATACTCCAACCCACCAACGACAAATTTCTCACGGGTGCGCTCTACAGTCGAGACATTAACTCGAACGGTGGCGGCGATCGCTTGATCTGTTTTCCCCTCATATCATGTCCGGATAAAGACTTATCATTAAGGCAGTAGGGGAGCAGGGGGGCTCAAGAGCCGGGGAGCGCGTTTTCCGGTTTTTGCACAGAGCCTTTAATAATAACTAATTAACCGGACTTGATATCATATGCCTGTAAGAGAATATGAGCGCGGGTGATCGTTCTAGCCGAACGCTTACCCGTTTTAATTACTGAGCGCAGTTCGCTTAATTCTGCTTCGTTCAAGTCCACTTCGGTACTTCTTTGCCATACTACCCCTCAGTTTTCAGGTAGCTTACCAATAAAAGAGAGTACTAGGC
Organism: Scytonema sp. HK-05; assembly: GCF_002368235.1. Lineage (GTDB taxonomy): Bacteria > Cyanobacteriota > Cyanobacteriia > Cyanobacteriales > Nostocaceae > Kalymmatonema. The sequence goes on from NZ_AP018195.1 coordinate 332,797, forward strand.
AAAGTTGCCTTGGCAGACTACTAGTGCAGGCTGGCAAAAATAACTGACCAGTGATAGATGTTGGCTTGAATACTGATAAGCTGAAAAGAATCCTTTCAAAACACAGAGGGAAGAAATGCCCCAACCAGTTGCGATCGCGATTAGATTATCCTCTCAACAAAAACGGTTGTTAGAACGAATAGTCCGTGCCCGGACAAATCCGTATCGGTTAGTGCAAAGGGCACAGTTGATCCTATGGGCAGCTCAAGGAATGACGAATACGGAAATGGCGTCATCTCTACGATTAACAAGGGGACAAGTACGATTATGGCGAACACGATGGGAAAATGCAGCCCAAAAATTTGAGCAAGGGGAATCAGAAGGGATCTCGGATGAAAACTTGCTCACACAGATCATCTCGATGCTTTCCGATCAGCCACGACGTGGGAATCCAGGAAAATTTAGTCTAGAAGAAATCGTTCAGATTATTGCAGTTGCGTGTGAAATACCAGTAACTTCTGGGCGTCCAGTTAGCCACTGGACGCCTAGAGAACTTGCAGACGAAGTCATCAAGCGTAAAATAGTTCCAGAGATTTCACCCCGAAGCGTGGGTCGTTTTTTAAAATCAAGCAATGTTGCAACCACATCGAAGTCGTTACTGGTTAAATGCAAATCCTGGAGATCCAAAAGCGTTTAAACTTGAAGTGAATCAAGTTTGTCATTTATACCATTCGTCAGAAGAACTAAAGCTTCAAAGTGTGAATGTTGTGAGTACGGATGAGATGACAGGCATTCAAGCACTCGAACGAGCATATCCCACTCAGGAAATGGAACTGGGTAAAGTTGAATACCAAGAATTTGAGTATATTCGCCATGGAACGCTTTCATTAATTGCCTCAATAAGTGTAGCTGAGGGACTTGTAGTCAATGCCTCTGTTAAAGAGACACGCAACGAAGAAGATTTTGCTAATCATATTGCTCAAATCATCGCCACTAATCCAAACGATGGCTGGATTTTTGTCACCGATCAACTCAATACTCATAAGTCAGAGTCCTTAGTTCGACTTGTCGCTACTAACTGCGCTATTGACATTGATTTAGGTGTTAAAGGTAAATCTGGAATTCTTCATTCCATGGAGTCACGTGCAACGTTTTTAACTGATACAACTCATCGAATTCGTTTTGTTTATACTCCAAAGCATAGTTCTTGGCTTAATCAGATTGAGTGCTGGTTTAGTATCTTAGTACGTCGTTTACTTCGACGTGGCAACTTCATGTCTACTGACGACCTCAAGCAACAAATTTTGAATTTCATCGATTACTTTAATAGTACTTTGGCAAAGCCATTTATTTGGAAGTTTTTAGGCTATCCTAATTCTGCTTAAACTGGTCAGTTATTTTTGCCAGCCTGCACAGAAGAAACTTAAAAACCTGTTAACGAGTTTTGGCAATTAGTTGTTAACAAGTTTCTTAAAAAATCAATAGGGAAATAAAGTTTTGTAGTAAGCCTACTTGGGAACCCGGTACTTTATCATCAATTGTATAATTAACATCTGCTGCCACATAAGGTCAAACTACCCACTCACCAATTCCATCCCCGGCGAAATCCAATTCTGAATGCTTTCTGGTAGAACTCGTTGATTTCTGTTCTGCCAAGCAGTTCTTAAATGCGGTCATAAATCTTTGAACAACCCTACCTTCAGCCGAAGGCACGGTAGGGTTGTTCAATTACCACAATTTTTCCTTTTTGTCACGGGCAGTTAATAAGTGACTCGACTGTTTTCTGTTCTCACGGTGCAGTTCTCAACGGTCACTTATTAACTGCCTATAGTGGCCACAACGTCAATTTTAACCCCCTAGTTTAAAAGGGGTTAATTCTCTTTTTTGACACAGTATTTCGTTCTAACAACCGTTTTTTTTTGTTCGGATAATCTAATCGCGATCGCAACTGGTTGGGGCATTTCTTCCCTCTGTGTTTTGAAAGGATTCTTTTCAGCTTATCAGTACTCGAGCCAACATCTATCACTGGTCAGTTATTTTTGCCAGCCTGCACTAGGTCGGGAGACCCTCCTGCATAGCGCTGGCTCACTAATAACTAATAACTGGTAACTGTTGATGGTATTTTATTTTTGCACAAACTCCTTTATCCCAATCGCGATACAAGCTATGACACTCAATTTATATTTACTGCGACATGGAGAAACTACTTTTAGTCAAAGTGGTAATTTCTGCGGTGAAACTGATGCGGAGTTGACAACAGAAGGGATGCAAATGGCTTCTAGTTTTGCCGATGTTTATCAAAAGTTGAAGTGGGAAGCAGTTTATGTTAGCCCAATGAAGCGCACAATTGCAACTGCCAAGCCATTTTGTGATGCTATCGGTATGGATATGCAGTTGCGTGACGGACTTAGAGAGGGTAGTTACGGCGAATGGGAAACGTATAGTAAATCGTTTGTCCAAGAAAATTATGCAGAAAACTATGTAAACTGGTTGACAGAACCAGCTTGGAATGCACCACTAGGTGGAGAAACTGCGGTAGATATTGCTAACCGTTCTATGCCTGTCATTGCTGAAATTCAAGAAAAACATCCCCAAGGTAATGTTTTAGTAGTATCCCATAAAGCCACGATTCGGATTATGCTTTGCAGTTTATTAGGAATTGATTTGGGACGCTATCGCTATCGGGTGAATATTTTGGTGGCGTCGGTAAGTATGGTTAAATTTGACGTTAATGGTCCTTTGTTAGAAATATTAGGCGATCGCCATCATATACCCGTGAATATTCGCTCTCGTCCGGGAACATAATAGTCGCTACTAGTAGTTTTTAACAGTTATCAGTACCAGCGGCAGTTATCAGTTAATCCCCATCAGGTATTGATGGGGATTTAATAACGAAAATATTTTGTTTTTAACCCAATACCGTTCAGATAAGACCAGAATCCTTATTCCTCACTTTTTGATTAATTTCAGAGCAGCACTAGCCGCGACAATGAAAGAATATGGCATAAAGGGTACGTGGTTATCGTCCAGAGTGGATATCACCCCTCAAACGATTTCGCAGTTTATTTGTGGAAGATGCCAGATAAAAATCGATACGCTTGAGCGGCTGATTAATGCATTACCGCCAGATGCCCAAGAGTATTTTTTCTTTCAAATGAAACCCATAGCTAGGGATATAATATCCTTGGCTCGTAAGGCATCAGATGAAGAAAAAGCAGAAGTTTTGCGTGTTTTTGCAGCTTCTTACTCTCGGCAAGAGGTGAAAGTATAAAAAAATGCTTTTGGGCTGCTTTACAAAAAAGGGATACGCGCCTAAAAAAATATTGGTGTATCTACCTTTTCGTTTGTATGAATTTAGAAGAAATAATCGCTCAATGCGATCGCTTTGACGCTGAGGGGAAGGCGCAGATCATAAAGCACTTGCTTGGCGATTCCTCTATATCTATTGTCATCAGAAATAGAAACCAGGATTTGCAATCACAAGAGATTGCAGAGACGCTCTTTGCGATCGCCGATAAGATTTCCTCTAAGAATTTTCTTAGAGGAAATTAGTCTATCAAGTGAAGTCTGGCAAACACCCAATACGGTTTGGTTAGCTTGTTTATCTCAAGGTATAGCCCCTTAAAAAAGGGGGCTGTACGTAGGGTGTTGACTTTGAGTGTTTTTATGGGATAAAAATTCATGCTAAATATGTGGTGACTATTTGGGAAAAGCCTTTGACTCAACTGACATTATCACAAGCCGTAATGTATTACCGGGATGAATGGCTGTTGGAGCGTGGATTTCACCGTTTTAAAAGGGGTTGTTTGCCAGCTTTACCCATTTACTTCCAAAACCAAAACCGAATCAGTTGAATCTGACTATAGCTGTCAAATCCTTGTGGTTCGGACAATTTTTGCTTGAAACGTTCTAGGTGTTCTCCACTGACTATCGGCTCTTTACCCGGTGCATGTTTCACCTCTAATAAACCTCTGTATCCCCCATCCTTATATTTTTTCAACCAACGAGTTATTGTTGCCTCATCACGTCCTAAACGTTCTGCGAGCGATTGCCCCAGGGGCACTGCGCTGCGCGCAATCGCCTGCTTTTCACTTGACCAGAAAGAAAAAGGTACAAGCCCCCAACTTATGGTATGGAAAAAGAAAAAACGTATTTCATCGAGTAGGCGCAAGCGTCTACGGCGTCCGCTGACTCAAGCCCCCAAATTCAGTTATGGGGTTCTTACTTTTGACTTTTGAATGCGTGACTTTTGACTTCCCCGTTCGCGGAGCGTGTCCGTAAGGACTCAGGGGCTGACCAGTTTTTAGCCAGTACAGCATTTGTAATCGCTCTTTGCTACTAGCTTCTACGGCATATTTAACAGCTTTTTCCAATTCTTCTCGGCTCTGTTTAATCTCAATTTGCAATTTCAGACCCATTACACTTATACCAAATACACCTTTGTTGATAATTTAGCGCAGCTTCATACAGAAATGGTATTACCAACCGCTCCGGGTAAAAATCCCCCGTGCTTTGTTGGAACGCTTGACCGATACTTTGGGCTACGCCGGCTAAATGGATAAAGTCGAGACTTTATTTTAGAAGCTCTTTTTTATGCAGCTTCATATTAAATTGATATAACGGCGTGAACCTCTATTTTGAGTCTAATTATCTTTATTTAGTTATTAAGTCATTTTTAGTTTCTTTACCTGTATCTAGTTAATGGATAAAGTAGAGGTAAGAATAACATGAATTCACATGCTCTGAGAAGGTAATTAGGTGGTTGAAAAATTGGAGCTATGCCTACTTTCGTTAAATATTTTTACTATTTAGAAATTTTCTAATTATATCTATTTTTCAAAAAACTAGTACTAAACAATAGTAAAGTTCAAATTTGAACTTTACTATTAAATCAGTAACACATCAAAGAAGACGAGTAAATTTAATTTTGAAGGGTATCCTATACAAGAAAGCCAATGACGCTTTACTGCTGCTGGCTGCTCATCAAAGGGTGCTCTATGCTAAAAATTTCATTCATCTATCAATATAAGCAATTAAAAACAGCAGGTATTCCTAATCAAGAACCCTTTATTTTGAGAAATTGCAAGCCAATTTCAACCAAAATAAAAATCTTGTTTAGTTTATTTGCAAAAACGCTCAAAAAAATGTTGACTTTTACAAAAAAAACTGAATTTTGGCTACTATATTCATACATCTTTTTAAGTAATTATGAAAGTAACTTCTTAGAAGATCATAGAGGAAGTGGACGGATTCAAAATTGGAGCCATGCTGTAGACGTCTTCTGTTCACTAGTAAAAAACGAAATTGTGCATCGCCAACTAGGAAATTGTTGGGTTTGCTTTGGAGCTTTCGTGTTTGGAGAGGTAAGGGTACTCCAATACGGTTCGGTTAAGCTCTAAGTAGTATTGTATATAGAGAAGTTAACAAAAAGAACTCAGAACTCAGGAGTCAGAAGTCAGAATGAACTTCTGTACGACTGGGTGATGAGTAGGGGGTTTAAATAACGACAGTTAACACGGTGTCTACAATTGGTTGGGGTCTGAATTCCCATCCAATTGATTCTGAGTTCTGCGTTCTGACCTATGTGTTCTTCTTCAAGTGTCTCAATTTTAGGTTCGACTCCTTTATGTATCGGTTTCTTGGAGGGAAATTTAGCTCTAGTTTTTTTAACGACTCGCGGGTTACTTCTTCCTTCGCGTTCAGGTATCTGTTCGTCAAGAATTTCTGTTATAAGCCAGGTTAAAAAAAGGTATTTCTTCTGGCTCAATACGTTGAAACTTGGAAATAGCACGGCGTACTACATTAGGGGTTCCGGTAAAACTTAATTGTAAAGGGGAGATTTGAGTGCTAAAAGCACGTTCCCCTGTCTTGTCCCTTTTTCTATAACCTGAATCCTTACTATCTTCGGAAGTTCCGAAGATGCAGTGAAAGTTTATCAACAACAAATCGCTGCGCTCGACATTGAAATTGAGAAATGTCTTGAGAGTTTTGAACCCAAGACCAGAGACATACCCCCAATTACAAAAAGAAAACGTCAAAAAAACCTGTAGGTAACAATCCTGCCTTTGAGTTGCATGGCTATCTTTATCGAATGACTAGTACAGCATGGTGTAAGTAAGCCGACCATTATTATGGGAGACTAAGAAAGTAAAGTCAAAGCAGTTTATATCAATTTATATTGAAACTGCATAGAAAAGAGCTTCAAGAATAAAATCGTAAGAACTTAAAGAGATAACACGCTCTGATGTCAGATTACTGAGAGCTTCCTGAAGGCGATCGCACCTAAGCCCACTTTCTAAACATGCCACCCATATTATTCTTACAATCATTGCTACATAAGCCTTACGCAAAGTGTTTCTTGAGAGATAAAGTATTGACTCCGCAAAATTCCTGATTTTGAATGAAGCAACTATAAAGTACTCCTTCCGTATTTCCCGAGTTACGGATTCAGTGCCTTATGCGCTATTCATATCTTTAGAAAATTCTGCACACTAGTTTTATGGTTACAGAAAAAAGCAGAACTAAAGTTAGTCCCGCGACTGAACTTCAAAGACGTAATCAGATTGCCCAAACGCATAGCAAATTAGTTCATAAAATTGTGCATCGTTGGGTGAATAAATGTAACGAAAGTTACGAAGACTTATATCAAATAGGGTTTCTTGGACTTCTTAAAGCCGTTGAGCGTTTTGAGTCCGAACTTGGACATGCTTTTAGTTCTTTTGCTGTTCCTTATATCCAAGGTGAGATTCAGCACTATTTGCGGGATAATGCATCACAGTTAAAAATTCCTCGTTCTTCAATAGAAAAGCTAAGTAAGATTAGGCGGTTAAGAAAGCAATTTATTGCTTTAGGAAGACAGATTAATGAAGTGGATGTAGCTGCTAAGCTCGGTATTAGCGCCCAAGAGTGGGAATCTTTAAAGCTTACCGTTTCGCGGCGCTTAACTGTGAGCTGGGATGACTTACCTTATGAGCCTCAGGTTGAAGACTCGGAAGCAATAACCCAAGAAGAATTAACTCAATTGCTTTATGAGGCAATCTCAAAACTTCATCCCAAGCATAGGCTTGTGGTTCGAGAGCGGTATCTTCTGAATAAAGAAGTAGTTGAAGTAGCTAAAGCGTTAAAAATTTCAACCTTAGAAACTCAGGCATTAATACAAGAAGCAATTTTTATTTTGAACTCATCATTAACTGCGCATTATGGAAGTTCATTTGCTTGAAATTGATAGAAAGCTACTTAGAAGAGACGGTGGAACACAACCAAGAGAGAAACTGGATCCAGAACATGTTGAAGATTTGGTTCGTGACTGGAAAAAAGGCGCTCGGTTTGAACCTGTTTTAGTTTACTATGATGGTGAGTCTTACTGGTTAACAGACGGATACCACCGCGATGCTGCGCTCTTAGAGTTGGGTGAGTCTAAAATTCTCGTTGAGATTTGCTTTGGAACGCTTGAAGATGCTAAATGGCATAGTTACTCTGTAAATCAGCATAAAGCCTTGAAGCGAAGTAATGCTGATAAGCAGCGAGCAATCATAGGAGCGCTCAAACATCCTTATGCTGTAAACAGAAGTAACGTACAAATAGCTGAACATTGCGGTGTGGATGAGGGAACTATTCGTACTTGGCGAAAAAAGCTTGAGGATAATGGTGAAATTGAAGTCTGCCATGCACGTACAGTTACCCGCAACGGGAAAACCTATAGCCAAAACACCACTAACATTGGTACCAGCAAACCTATTCAACAGCAACTGCAGAAGTTTAAGGTAAATTCTCCAGAGTTACCTTATCATGGACAAATTGTAGAAGTTCTTGAAGTTAAAACAGGAGATTGTTATCAATGCCGGACTGCCAATGGTGATATTTATCCATTCTTTAAATCTGAACTTGGCGACGTAAATTCCTCTCTTACCCCTACGTCTTCTCTGACTATTCCAAGTCAGCAACAATCTGCAAGAGAAAAACTTATTGCATTAGTCATTCGCTTACCAGAACAGTGCTTAGAGGATGCGATCGCCCTTTTGCAAGAAAGATTTTATGTTCAAAATATGGACAATAAACCTTAATTCTTTCAATTCTAACAAATGTTTACTTATCTCTAGCTAAATATTTGTCAAACTAGAACAATGCCTTTTATTTAATTAAATACAAAGAAAAATTGTTTGCTGTTTCGCATAAGCAAACATTTTTTATGGGAACTATAAAAGTATTAAGTGTTAATTAAAAAATCAATGAGCAAATTCAAATTCATAATGCAAGGCGGCGTTAGTATAACTGTTCTTGGGTTTTGTATGCTGCAATTACTCTCGAATCCTAAAAGTGAAGCGCTTTATTGGGGAGGTATTACAAGTACAATTGCTTATTGGTTACCATCTCCAAGTGAATCTAAAGATGACAAATGATTTCTATCTACTTCTAACTGAATTGAATGGAAGTATTAAAACAATAAAGTTAAATCTACAAAAATACATCGTTGGTAGAAATTCTAGTTGTGATATCTGTATTCATGCAAATTTTATATCAAGATTCCATTGTACCTTAATACTTCAAGAAAATGCTGAAGGTTATTGTTACACTCTTTGGGATGGAATTCCGTTAAGAAATGCAAGTACTGGAGGAACTTTTTTAAATGGAAAAAAAATAGATAAACCCAATCAATTAAAAACAGGAGATATCATTAACTTTTCTAAAATTAATGATGTCCCCTGTCTTCAATTTGTCGTCGAAGAACCAATAAATCACGAAGAAACTTTGGAGGTTAAATTCAATGAAACGGAAGCTTGATAAGCTTTACTCTGAAACTGAAGTTACCTATAAGGGAACTATATTTTTAGCTATTACTATTAGTAGTATAGCTGTTGGTTTCCACCAAATTTTGATAGAGACAAATGTGCATATTCATTTTCCTAAAATTGGAAACCTAGATTTTATCACTTTGTTTGGGTTAGCTGTTTCAGCCATCAGTGGTGTATTTGCATTTCAACAAATTAAACTTGCTGACATTGGAATTAGAGATGTTAGACAGCACGCTATTAAAGATGAGATTCTCAGGGAAATTGATGAGGGAAAAATGCTAAATGATCGATTATCAGAAAGATTGAGGTTGGCTACTGATAGTCTTGCAGAAAAACACACAATGATAGAGAGAGAACTGTATTCTCTAAGACTGCAATTGGAAAAACATGCAGATTTAGATCTACATGTAGGAGCACAAAAAAGGCTTTCTTTTATGGAAGATAAATTGTATGAAGTTGGTGCTGCTGTAAAGCTTTTGACTAAATCTGATGAAACTCTCTATCGGATATCTAGGCTAGAGCAAGGTTTGAAACATTTAAATGTTGATGAGGAGTGAATATGGTTTGTCCTGAATTTGGAAGAAAAATGATTCGTTATATGAAATCAAAAGGCTGGAGAATTCGTCCTTTGAATATTGTTTACTTAGAAGATGCCAACCCCGATACTTGGCAACCAACACAAGGGAAATTGGACGAGTGGGATGATGTTCGTATTGTAGTATCTGATAAAGGTGAAGTATTGCTTTCTTGTGAAGCGACTTGTGAACCTGGTACTTACTATACCTACAACCCAATGAATCCTGCGGGTGCTTTTAGGATTGCTAATGATATTCAGTTCCTTGATGCGTGGGAATTTGGATATCATCACAATCAAGAAGCCCTTGTGCAGTGTGGGACAATTATCGGGTTTCGTGACGGCAATAAAGATGGTATTCGAGTAGGGGATGCAAAAGTTCAGGGTGATGACTTTTGTGTGAATCAACATACCACAGGAGATTCGCCGGATGCTTCTGCACCAGACAAAGTGGGAAGGTGGTCAGCTGGGTGTTTGGTTGGTCGTTATCCATCAACTCACTATGGCAAATTTCTCCCTTTATGCCGACAAATGAGTTTGAAGAAATTTGATACTGCTATTATACCCTCCGACAGTTTCGCTGAATTCTCTTAACTCTTAAAAACATAAGGCAGATGGCATAAGGGAAGAAAATTATTGTGTTTCTTTCATATGTTGCTTGCGCCTTTAAACTGATCCTGCTTAAAATTGAGCTGCGATTGACCTATCTACTGATATAAAACCCGCAACTAAAATTGCGGGTTGGCGGTTTTTTATACAAAAAACCCTATGATTCGTCTAATGAAAAGATCAGGAGCAAGGGAGCAGGGACAGTTCCACCCACAAGCGGCGAGGTTTGTAGCTCCGAAGCGCTGTCTTGAACCAATATCTCCCCTGCCTCTTATCAAACTATGTTCATGTTCATAAAAGTAAAGTTTGGAAACTAGCATGCGTAGTAGGCGCTAAGCGCGTTCGCCCTCAGGTGTGCCGCAGGCTAGAACACCGATTCAGTAATTGGGGAAGAAAATAAAAATCAACTTAGGCGCTTCGTAAATAGTGAAAGAGAAAATAGAGCAAACGCTTACCATTCAACCTTTGTAGTTTCCTACTGAGTTTGTGTAGGAGGGTAAGGCACCCTACGTATTTGAGATTTTCTTGATAAACACTCTCTAAGGTATCACAGAAAGGTCATCACCATAATTCGCAGCATCGGGCAGCTGCTTTTCTACTAGTCTTAGAGGTTTATACTGGTAAGCAATAACCGTCGCTAATACGGTTAGCACTCCCATCATAATAAACATCAAACCAATACCACGTCCTTGACCGACACCAATAATTTTTCCAATACTTCCAGCTAAAAGCCCGTTAGGAGTCATTAATGGCTCGAAGATTTTATCTGCTAGTGGTCCTGCGACTGTGTAAGCAAAAGGCTGGGATGCGTTAGCGATCGCTCCTATTGTTGCAAAAACTCGACCTTGGACACTAGAGGGTACTTTCCTTTGGAAAATAACTTGGCTTGAACTGTTAATAATTGGTAGACCGAAGAAAAAGAGGAAAGCTATCAGCGCTAAGGCGGGAACGAATTGGTAGAACCCTGCACACGTAATGCAGATTCCACCTAGGAGCATAAAGCTAAATATACTTAGAATTAGATGTTGCGGTGTTTTCACAGTACTGACGAGAACGCTGCTTGCCAGCATTCCTACACCGCCAACAGTCATAATTGTACCTAAGTCCGTAGCTGAGGCGAAGGACAATACTAGGGGCGTAATTAGCATCTGCACAATTCCGACGAGGAAATTGTTAACGGCGAAGAAAAGTAGCAGCGCAAACAGCCCTCTTCTTTTAACTACATATACCAAGCCGTAGGATACTTCTTTGAACCAAGGAGTTTTTTCGGCGCGATGGCGATCAATGTACTGTTTTGGGAACGGAACTAGTAAAAGAATACTGAAAGCAAAAATAAAGGTGGCAAAATCAATAAAGAGAATGCCATCGATATCGAGAATGAGCAGCAGCACGCCTCCTAGCATTGGTGCAACCAACCGACCAGCAGCTTCCCCTATTTGCAACATACCGTTGGCACGAGCAAGGTGTTGTGGAGGTACGAGGAAGGTAGTAGCAGACGTATAAGCGGGCCATTGAAAGGCGCTGAAGCAGGAACTTATGGTTGCACCTATATATATGTGCCAAATTGTCAAGTCGCCTGCTGCCAACAAAATCGCAATCACCCCTGTAGCAATACCTGCTCCTAAATCACTAAATACCATCATCCAGCGCCGTGGAAATTGATCTACCAACGTGCCTGCTATAGGGGAAATGAGAATCATCGGCAAGCTTGTGAATAGGGAAATGAGGGCGAACTGTGTTACTGAACCAGTTCGCTGGTATACCCATACACCCAAAGCAAAGTTACTTAACTGAGAGCCAATGAGGGAAATTACTTGTCCGAACCAGATGATGGTAAAAATTTGCATTCCTGTATTTTTTGGATGTTGGGTCATTTCAATACTCCTCATTAACCTACATTTGCTTGCTCAATGCAGATTCTTAACTGTTCTGCGACAGCTTGGATGTGGGGTTGAGCCATCATCGTAATATGGTCACCTGGGACAAGGTGAATATCGACATTTTGAGCGGAAAATTGACCCCATCCCCACGCTGGATCTTGGCGTAACTCAGTCAAAAGTGCAGCATCCTCAGTACTAACCTCGCTAGCTCGCAACAAGGTAATTTGATTTGGGTAGACTTGGTGCGATAGATAGTTAATACTAGCTTGCATGTTAGCCTCGAAAACCTGCACCAAACCGCGTACTTGCTTTGTATCAGTACCTGCGGGTAGTAAATCAACGGCGATTAATCGCTCTTTGAGATATTCCAATTGTTCGTCAAGTTCTAGCGGCTGGAGAATCTCATAAGATATATCTAAGTTTTTGCCTACCCAACGTTCGATGAGGCGAGCAGTTTCGGTCACTCGAGTTGCATCATCGACATCAACATATACGGGTTTATCACTTGCAACCGGGGCTGGAGCGTCTAAAATGGCAACCAGAGCAACGTTATGTCCTGATTTGACCAACTGTTGAGCCATTTCAAAGGCAACAATACCCCCAAACGAGTGACCTCCGAGAAAATACGGTCCAGAGGGTTGAATGGTTTGTATCGCTTGGATGTAGTAAGCCGCCATGTCCTCAACTTGGGTTAATGGTTCGGATTCTCCATTTAAACCTGGTGCTTGCAAGCCGTAAAATGTTTGGTTTGGACTTAAATAACGCGCCAAATCATGTAAATAAAGGACATTACCGCCACCTCCGGGTAAGCAGAAGAAAGGATACTTGGAATTACCTTTTTGAATTTCTATCAAGGCAGACCAAGATGATACTTCTGATTCTTGGCGAAGAATATTAGCCAATTTTTCGATTGTGGGATTTTGGAAAAGTGTTGCTAAAGCCAAGCTTTTACCAAACTCTTGGTTAATATGAGCCATCAAGCGCACAGCCAAAAGCGAGTGACCACCCAGTTCAAAAAAGCTATCCTTTACTCCCACAGGATGGACATTTAGAAGACTTTCCCAGATATTCGCTAATTTCAGTTCCAAACTATCGCGTGGTGCCAAGAATTCTGCTTTTAGCTCATCAACACGAGATGTATCGGGTTGCGGTAGGGCTTGACGGTTTACCTTACCATGAGCGGTTAGAGGTATTACCTCGAGCATCACAAAGGCAGAGGGTATCATGTATTCGGGCAACTTTTCCTGTAAAAATTGGCGCAGTTGGCTACTTGTTGGGGCTTGCTCTTGGGGAACAATATAAGCTACCAAACGTTTGTCTCCAGGTTGGTCTTCCCTGGCGATAACGGTGACAGAATTTACTAAGGCATGTTGAGCAAGTTCGGACTCAATTTCTTCTAATTCAATGCGGAAGCCGCGAATTTTTACTTGATGGTCTATACGTCCGAGGTACTCAATATTACCATCAGGGAGATATCGCGCTAAATCCCCTGTTTTATATAGGCGAGAACCAACTTCATCGCTAAAGGGGTTGGGAATAAATCGCTGTTGTGTTAATTCTGGGCGATTGAGATAACCCCTAGCGACTCCCGCGCCACCGATGTATAATTCGCCAGGAACACCAATTGGTACAAGTTTTTGATTTTCATCAAGCAAATAAAGTTGAGTATTTGCGATCGCACGACCAATTAAAATTGCACCTGATAAAGAAGTTTGCTCAGAAACCTCATAAACGCAGCAACCAACAACAGTCTCGGTCGGACCATATTCATTTATTATTCTTGTATTTGGGGCATTATCACGCCAGAATTTCAAACTTTTACCCAATAGTGCTTCGCCACCGATAACCAATGCTCTCGTTTCGGTTACATCTTTGCAATTGGGTAACATCTGATTAAGCATTTCCAGGTGAGCTGGAGTAATTTTAACCAAGCTATAGTTTTTATCAGACTGCAAAAGTGCTGACAAAGCTTCGATTTCTTCCTTCTCGGGCAATAGTACCACCCTTTGTCCGACCAATAATGGAGAGAATAAGCTGGTAATCGTAGCGTCGAACCCTATCGAAGATTGCACTGGAGTACCGTAACCTTGGGCGATGGCATACGCATTTGTACACCAACTAAGGTAATTAACTAAACCTCTGTGAGGAATCATTGTTCCCTTGGGTTTTCCAGTAGAACCAGAGGTGTAGATGATATAAGCCAAATTTCCCGATGTAACATTGCTAACAGGATTTTCGATACTTAAAGTAGCGTTTGCTTCCAAATCCTTATCAAGGCAAATGACATTGGTGTTATATTCAACAAACTTATCAACAAGTCGTTGTTGAGTTAACAGTATCGGGATTTGAGCATCCTCTAACATAAATCCCAGCCGTTCCTGGGGATATGTGGGGTCAAAAGGTATATATGCACCACCTGCTTTGAGAATTCCAAAGATACCGATGAGCATATCTAACGAACGTTCTGCACAAATTCCCACCAATACTTCTGGTTTGACTCCCAACTTTTGCAGTTGATGCGCTAGCTGGTTTGCCTTTGCGTTTAGTTGTGCATAAGTGAGATACTCGTTATTAAATTCAACAGCAATGTTGTTGGGTGTGCGTTCTACTTGTTCTTCAAAAAGTTGATGAATGCATTTGTCTTGCGGGTAGTCGGTTTTTGTATTGTTAAAATCAATTAGTAACCTTTCCCGTTCGCTTTCGCTGATAATATTTAAATCAATGATTGCAGCTTCTGCTCCATTAGCGACACTTGCTATTAAGGTCTGGTATTGTTTGGAAATAATTTTGATACTATCCTCAGAAAATAAGTTGGAATCGTAATCAAAAGTCAAAAACAAATTATTCTTGCCATAAAGGCTGGAGAGCTTGATTTGGAATTTTTCTGTATTCGCGTAGTTTTTATATGCTGAAAATGAAATATCAGCAGCAACATAGCTCTCAGACAGTTCTGTAAAATCAAAACAGAAAGGAAAAAATGCACGATAAGTAAATTTATCATTTGCAGCGACAATATGCTCCCAGTCGAAATACTCTTGCCATTTTTTTGCAAAGCGCGAAGATTCAGAAACTCTTTCCAGAAGTTCCGAGAATTTTAAATTTCCTTGTAGGTGCGAATAAGTAGGCAAATACTTAGTTAAAAGCCCCAAAACTTCCTTTAATTCTTCATATTCACGTCCATCGCAAGCAGTACCAATCACAATATCAGATTGTCCGCTTAAGCGCCAAAGCAGCACTTGCCAGCAAGCTAGTAAAATTGTTTCGGCTGAAGTGTTATACTTTTCTTGCAATATTTCAAGTTTTGCTACCGTATCTGGATGAATCTCTAAGGAAAGCGATTTCGGTTCAAATCGTATTGCAGATGACTGATTTACATTTTTGTTTTCAAAGGGAAGTTTCAAAGTTAACACAGAAGAAATATCTTGTTGCTCCCAATAGTTTCTTGCTGTTTCTGTGTCCTCAGATTCTAATAATTCATTCAGCCATTCGCAGATGTCTGCATATTGCATCACTTCATCTGATAATTCTTCGCCGTGCAAGCAAGCTGTATAAGAACGACCGATTTCACGTACAAAATTATTGAGTGTGGCCATATCTGCATATAAAGCAGGTAAGCTGATAAACAGTATATGCTTGTCCGAAGACAGTTTAATTAAAGCAACGTTCAAAATTGAACCTTGTTCCAAATTGAAATCTTGCAAACTTTCATCTTGAAAAAGTGTATCAATTTTTGCTTTTTGTACTTGAGAAGTCAAACCGCTCCAGTCGTATTCTTGAAGGGATAACTTGCTGGAAGTGCTGATTGACTGTAAGGGAATATTCATACCCGGTAAGGAATGAAAAGCGGTGCGAAGGATTTCCTGGCGATCGATGATATTTTCTAAAGCTAATTTAAGAATATCAGGATTGAGATTACCTGCGATATTTATCGCAATTTGGGAACAGTAAGCTTGGCGATTATCTTCTTGTTGCAACCATAAATGCTTTTGTTGAGGAGAAATGCGAACAAGATTGGTCATTTGAGCGTGCATAAAGTTAAGCTCCTTTGTGAGAGTACAACGTCATCAAATTAATAAATGCCTGCAATATAATTCGATGTGAGTTTAATAAAATCACACCAAAATAGTGGCTTACCTCGTGTAATAACGAACATCCACACCTGCATCTATGTTTTAATAGGGGTAGGCAAATCAATTTATGCTGTCAATTGCCAACATTTCAAAAAAACTCCCAAATGGTTATGTAGTAAGCATTTGGGAGAGGAGCATCCTACTTGCTTTACACCGTTTCACTTTAAAGTTGATACAAATAGGCAGCAGGGGTTGGGAGGAACCATGACAATTAACAAGGTTCTGCCATCGCAACTACAATCTTTCTTTTACCGACAAATGGCATCCGTCCATGTGCTGCTAGCATATTGTCCAGCATCAACACATCTCCTTCCTGCCAAGGATAAAGCACTGCTTCTTGGCGATATACTTCACGAATTTCATCTAAAACGGAGGTTTCGATGGAAGAACCATCACCGTAATAGGCATTGCGAGGAAACTCATCCTCTTTAAGCAATGCAGACAATGATTCGCGTACCTCTGCTTTCAAGCTGGAAATGTGGAACAAATGAGCTTGGTTAAACCACACCATTTCACCAGTCTTGGGATGTTTGGCAACAGCTTGACAAACTTGGCTTGTTCTGAGGGTGTTGTTACTTGTCCATTCAAATGAAATACCTAATTTGTGGCAATAACTTTCTACTTCAGATTTATTTGTGGTTTGAAAAACTTCTTGCCAGGGTAAATCTAAATCGCCATAGTTTCGCACGTACATCACTTTTTTTTCGATAAACCGTTCTTTGATGGTTGGGTTAATGCGTTCAAAGATTTTACGGCTATCAGCAATTGGTGTTTCTCCCCCAATTTCTGATGCTTTAACGCAGAAAAACGATATTTTCATTGGATAAATAGGAGAGTAAGCATTTTCGTTATGTAGCGGAATCGATTCGTCCGCAGGATATTCAGTTGAAGTATAGATTTTATCGCTGACCTCTGTGCGTGGCGTTGAGCGATAGGTGTAATTTAAGAGTTCTCCGGTGGAAGCTACCTCTACAAACTTTTGGAATTCTTCAACTGTACTTACATGGAAATTTCGGAAAAGTACGCCACCATATTTAAGTAAATTAGTTTCCATCAAATCGCGATTTTGCTGCGCCCAGGGGATTAAACTGATACCATCTACAGCAGGAGAAATGACTAACGGTAAAGAATTTGCTGAGTTGAGTGGTTGCAAATTTACTAATTTTTCAACGACTTTGCGTTTTGTGGTTTGTAATCTTTTGATGCTGTTTGTTTCTAACTCTAAGTTCTTCATTTTCGTTCATCCTTACATTGGAATTGTGTCAATTAATATCAAATTCGGCTGATGGCTTGTAGTGAGCAATTCGTCGCTCATTTCAGCACTAAAGCACTCACTACAAACCATTGGGATTAGAAAATTAAGCAGATTTGCGCTTGAACTTGTTCAATTTATTTCTTGTCGCTTCTGCAAGTTTTTGGTCTTTGATGAGTTGTTTTTGCTCATTTTTTGCTAGCAATATTTCTTTGAGGGATTGTAAGTTGGTGTTAGGTTGGGCGATAACAGCACGCAAAATGGTTTCAAAATCTGCTAGCATGCGTTCGATGGTGTCAGTATTAAACAAGTTTGTGCTGTACTCGAAATTGCCTGTAAGTCCTTGTTCTGTCTCCCACAAAGTCAACAACAAATCAAATTTAGCTGTACCATCATCAATTTCTAAAACCTTGAGAGTTAAGTCCTCTAACTCCATCGCAGGCATAGGGGCATTTTGGAGGACAAACTTAGATTGAAATAGTGGTGTACGGCTTAAATCCCTTTCTGGATTAAGGGCTGCTACCAGTTGGTCAAACGGCATATCTTGGTGGTCATAAGCATCCATTGTTACCTGGCGAACACGTGCGAGTAAGTCGCGAAAAGTCGGATTACCTGATAAGTCAGTACGTAGTACCAATTGGTTAACAAAGAAACCAATGATTCCTTCCGTCTCTAGCCGATTGCGATTGGCAACATCTGTACCTACAACGATGTCATCCTGACCAACATAGCTGTGTAGCAAGGTATTAAATGCTGCCATCAAGGTCATAAACAGAGTCGTTCCTTCCCTGCGACTAAGGGCTTTAATTTCTTCGCTCAGGTCTTTGGGTAGTTCTAAATTTTGCCTTGTACCGCGAAATGTTTGCGATGCGGGACGCGGACGGTCGGTAGGCAGTTCCAGGGTAGGTAGATTGGCGAGTTGCTGCTTCCAGTAAGAAAGATGGGCTTCCATCACCTCACCTTGTAACCATTGATGCTGCCAGTAAGCGAAGTCTGCATATTGGATGGGCAACTCTTCGAGGGAAGTAGGTACACCTTGAACGAAACCAGCGTATAAAGCAGACAACTCGCGCAGAAATATCCCCATTGACCAACCATCGCAGACTATATGATGCATCACCAACAGCAGTATGTGGGATTTTTCATCTAGACGTAGTAAAGTCGCTCGAAGTAAGGGTTCATTCGCCAAGTCAAATGGCTGTTGAGCAGCTTCTAAAACTAATTCCTGTACCTTGACAGATTGTTCATGTTCTAGTAAAAATCGCAAGTCCACTATCGGCAAGGTGATAGTTACAGAGGGAGAGATAACCTGTACTGGGTAACCATTCACCATCGAAAAAGTGGTACGCAACACTTCGTGACGTTGTACGATCGCTCTCAGGCTTTGCTCTAAAGCAACTGGGTTGAAGGAACCCGTTAACTGTAAAGCAGCAGGCACGTTATAAGTGGAACTTCCCCCTTCCAATTGGTCTAAAAACCACAATCTTTGTTGAGCAAAGGACAAAGGCAAATTGTTTGTGCGCGATACTGGTTCAATAGCAGGTATTTGGAAACTTTTTCCACCTTGGCGAACTTTATCGATGCACTCACTTAGTTCTGCTATCGTTGGATACTCAAACAGGTACTGCAAAGGCAGCTTGACAGCAAAGGCTTTTTGCAATCGCGAGATAACTTGAGTTGCTAGCAGAGAATGTCCACCGGCTTCAAAAAAGTTAACATTCACCCCTACTTCTGCTCCCAAGACTTCTAGCCAAACAGTAGCCACTACTTCTTCTGTAAGGCTGCGCGGTGCCTGATAATCATCTTGAACATCACCAAATGTTTCCGGTACAGGTAAGGCGCGACGGTCTATCTTGCCGTTGGGGGTGATGGGCAAAGCATCTAGCATCACAAAAGCCGAAGGCACCATGTATTCAGGCAATTTTTCTTTAAGAAAACGGCGCAGTTCGCTGGTGGTGGGAACTTTCTCGTGAGGCACAATATAACCCACCAGTCGTTTGTCTCCGGGCTGGTCTTCACGAGCAATAACAGTCACACAATTAACTAAGGGGTGCTGACCAAGTAAGGACTCAATTTCTTCCAGTTCGATGCGCAAACCACGAATCTTAACTTGATGGTCAATACGTCCGAGGTACTCAAGATTACCATCCGGCAAGTAGCGGGCTAAGTCTCCCGTTTTATACAACCGAGACCCAGGTTCCTTACTAAAAGGATTGGGGATAAATCTCTGTTGCGTCAACTGTGGACGATTCAGATAACCCCTAGCCACTCCCGCGCCACCGATGTATAATTCACCAACTACACCAATAGGTACGAGCTTTTGATTCTCATCGAGCAAATAAAGCTCAGTATTGGCGATCGGACGACCAATTAAAATTGCACCTGATAAACAAGTTTGCTCTGACACTTCATAAACGCAGCAACCAACCACAGTTTCGGTAGGACCATATTCATTAATGATTCGGGTATTAGGCGCATGATGACGCCAAAATGTCAAGCTTTTACCCAACAGTGCTTCGCCACCAATCACCAATGCTTTGGTTTCGGTCACACCTTTTTTCTCAGGTAGCATCTGATTGAGCATTTGCAAGTGGGCTGGAGTTATTTTCACAAGGCTATAGTTATCAGCTGACTGCAAAAGTGCTGAGAGAGCCTCAATTTCTTCCTTCTCTGGTAGCAGTACCACCTTTTGCCCGACCAATAACGGAGAGAATAAGCTGGTAATGGTGGCGTCGAACCCAATCGAAGATTGCACTGGAGCACCGTAACCTTCTGCGACTGCATAAGCTTTTATACACCAACTAAGGTAATTTACAACACCCCGGTGGGGAATCATTGTCCCCTTCGGCTTGCCAGTCGAACCAGAGGTGTAGATGATATAAGCAAGATTTTGCGGTGTCACTTGGCTGGGTGGATTTTCTATGCTCACAGTGGCGATCAAAGACAAATCTGTATCGAGGCAAATCACGCGGGTGTTAGACTCGGCAAAGTTATGAGCAAGCCGTTGTTGAGTTAACATGACTGAAATCTGGGCATCTTCCAGCATGAATCCCAACCGTTCCGTCGGATATGTTGGGTCAAAAGGCACATAGGCACCACCAGCTTTGAGGATACCAAGAATACCAATCACCATATCCAAGGAACGTTCTACACAAATCCCTACTAGTACTTCTGGTCCGACTCCCAATTTCTGTAGTTGATGGGCTAGTTGATTCGCCTTTGTATTAAGTTCTCTGTAAGTCAGATGCTGGTGATCAAATTCAACGGCGATGTTGTTTGGTGTACGTTCTACTTGTGACTCAAATAATTGGTGGATGCATTTGTTTTCAGGAAACTCGGTTTTTGTATCGTTAAAATCTATCAGTAATTTTTGTCGCTCTCTTTGAGAGATCATCTCTAAATCCAAAAGGCTAGCTTGTGGTTTAGCCACCATATCTGCAAGCATTGTTTCCAAATGTTCCAACATCTGTTTAATGATGGCAACATTAAAGCGAGATGCATTGTAGCTAACTTGCAAGGACAATTGCTCACCAGGAGTTACTACTACTGTCAGAGGGTAGTTAGTGCGTTCAAAGCCACGTACGTCGCTAACTTTTACACTACCACTCCCTTCTTGCAAAGATGCATCTAACGGATAGTTTTCAAAAACTACTAAGCTTTCAAACAAAGGTGTACCACGAGGGACATCACTCCATGCTTGAATATCAACCAAGGGAGTGTAAGCGTACTGCTCCAAGTCCACCAACTGAGCTTGTAGCTGTTTCAACCAGGGCAACAGTTTTGCTGCTGGTGAAACTTGCAGTCGTACTGGTAAAGTGTTGATAAATAGCCCCACCATCGACTCTACCCCCGTCAGAGCGGAAGGACGACCGGAAACTGTAGTGCCAAACAATACATCTGACTCACCACTGTAGCGGTTAAGTAATAGCGCCCAAGTTCCTTGTAACAGGGTATTAAGAGTAAGATGATTTTCTTTTGCTAGAGATTCCAATTTAGATGTCAGTGTTTTTGGCAACAACAATTTTTGTTCTTTGTAAACATGCTCCTGTTGGAATTTATTGCTGCCAACTTTATCTGTAATTAAAGGAGTAGGGTTAGTAAAACCTTGGAGTGCCTGACGCCAAAATGCCTCAGATTGGGAGAGGTCTTGTTGTTGCAACCAAGCAATATAATCTTTGTAAGGATGTGGAGGAGTTAAATATAAATTCTCACCTTGGACAGCAGCCTCATAATAAGCTAAGACTTCTTTGAGGACGATAGACAAGCACCAGCCATCCATTAACAGGTGGTGATGACTCCAAATAAATTGATAGGTATCCGCTCCCACTTTAATTAGGGTGCAGCGCATCAGCGGAGCTTGGTCAAGTTTAAAACCTTTTTCCCGCTCTGCTTGTAATAATTTTTCCAATCTTTGTTGTTGTTCAACTAAAGAAAGTTCTTGCCAGTCAAGGTTGAACCAAGGTAGAGTTGCAGACTTACAGACAACCTGTAGCGGTTGTTTCGTTTGTTCCCAAATAAACAGAGTACGCAAAATTTGGTAGCGTTCAACTACTCGTTGCCAAGCTCCATGAAATGCCTTAACATTAAGGTTGCCATGCAAAGTGCAAACCAACTGTTCAAAATACATTCCCGAATTAGGAGCGTAAAGGGTGTGAAAAAGCATACCCTGTTGCATTGGGGAAAGAGGATAGATAGCTTCAACGTTTTTGTTTTGTTTGCTCATAAAATCCTTCCAGTACTAAAACTTGATTTATGCAAATATCATCGGCAAGATAATTCGTAATACAAGAGTCATTACGAATTAGAGCCTTGTTGATTCCAAGTATGAAATTTATTTTTTGTGTGGTCGTAATCTTTGTGGAGACGCCATTAATCGCGTCTCTATGCGATTCATACCACGATTCAGCAACACCAAAATGGGCTATACAGAATGCAGAGATAAAATTAGCTGCTTTTAAGTTACCCCTATTTCTCTATAGGGGTGAAGTTTGAGTTTTATGCACTTATGTCTGGCGTTCTTTTATTACTGTAGACAGATAATATTCTGAAACTATTGTATTTTAAGGCTTGACCCGATAATTTGGTTTCATATCATGTTCTGAAAAATACCAATAATAAAACTTGTTTGTAGTAACGACTTTATATCAAGTTGCGTTCAAACATGTCATTCTGACCGAACGCGAGTGCGTGCCGCAGGCATAGGGAAGAATCTCGCGAGATGCTTCGCTTCACTAACGTTACGCTCAGCATGACAACTTGTCTCTATGACTGCAACTTAGTACTACATTTCATAAATTCATATCGCAATAAGGGGGTTGTAGTTGCGCTGTCTTCGCGCTTAGCGCAACTACGAACTATAACGCTACTTGCCTTGTGCAATCTTGTATTTAGTATTAGTGCTTACATTAGTGGAAGAGGGCTTTAGCCCTTACTACGAACTTCGGCACGGTTATTTAACCAGAACGGTTTTGTACCGCTTAGACGTTCTACTTTGAAATCTTCTTTTTCACGTGAATAATCTATAAAACATCCAAGATACTTAAATTGAAAACGAGGTGCAAAATCTAAAGCTTGTGGCATCAAGTAATAGTTCTATGCACCTATTTCCTACATCAATTTTTTATTTTTATTGTTGCTTGTATAGCAAAGGTTTTTGCCTATGAAAAAGCGCAGGCTTTCCGTCCTGCGCTACACTATGATTTAGCATTATAAGCTGTTCCACATTTAATTTGCATTTTAAACCGCAGAGGCGCAGAGGGCACAGAGTAAGAGATAAAAGAGTTTGACGCTTTTTATCAAAACTTGAGATTATGCAAGTTAGATGTGTTTCAGCTTATTAGCTGTCTTAGAGGAACAATTTTTCGTCGAATAAATCTTCAAACTCCTTATCGAGATCGTCCTCAAATTCTTCGCCTAACAAATCTTCAAACTCTTGCTCGAAATCATCCTCAAATTCTTCGCCTAACAAATCAAAACAGCTAGATTCAATTAGAGCAAGGTCACCGAGTAACTCATCTAATTCTTCTTGGTTAAAATCTGCTTCTGGAAAGTCGGAAGGTGTATAGCCTCCTACATCTGATTTTAAGCAATGGGCGATCAGAGATTGTAATTCCTCTACAAACATTATCGCTAAATGTTCTACGGTCGAACGAAGATAGATATTATCGCTATACTTCCAAGTAAATTGCAATTCCCCATCGCTTACAAATCCATCAATTTCTAGTAAATGGGTGCAAATTCCTAAGAAGCTTTGGTTTAGTCCCGTGGACTCTTTGGCTAATGTCACTCCAAGATTTTCTAATCCAATGACATCTAGCTGACCAAGATAGTTGAAACTAACTTCTGCTTGTGGCATTGCTTGTAGCTGCGAGCGTATTTTACTATCTTGGCTTAAGTATCGCAATAGTCCGTAACCGATGCCGCGATTGGGAATGCTGCGTAGTTGCTCTTTAATACTCTTCAATGCTTCCCCTGAATTTTCTGCATTTGCAAGCTGTAAAACTACGGGAAATACAGTGGTAAACCAACCAACGGTGCGCGATAAGTCGACATTTTCAAATAATTCCTCGCGTCCATGACCTTCTAAGTCAATTAACAGGCGATAATTTCCAGTCCAGCGGGCAAAGGCTTGTACTAATGCGGTTAATAGCAGGTCGTTAATTTGTGTATTGTAAGCTGCGGGTACTTCCTGTAACAATGCTTGAGTCTGTTGTGCATCCAAAGCCACTGATACTTGATTTGTAGAAGCTACAGTGTTCGCTTCTTTGGTTACAGGATAATCTTTGGGTAGGGGAGAAATGTTATTACGTTCAGGTGCTAGCCAATAATCTTTTTCTTTGGAGACTGCTTCAGATTCTGCGTAGGAATTTAGTACAGAAGCCCATTCTTTAAAAGATGTCGTTTTGCATGGAAGTTGAATAGCATCGCCTTGAAGAAGTTGTTGATAAACTGTAAACAAATCTTCCAACAAAATCCGCCAAGAAACACCATCGACTGCTAAATGATGGACAACGAACAGCAACCGACTTGGTTTATCGCTGCCAAGACTCAACAGCGCTACTTTTACAATTGCTCCTTTTTCTAAGTTTAGACTAGCCTGCATTTTGGAGGCTTTAGACTCAATGATAACTTGTTGTTCCTGTACGGACAATCCTGATAAATCGGCTACAGAGAAAGGTGTTGTGTCATCAGGAACAGCGTTAATTTGTTGCCAGCCAGATGCTGATGGTACGTATCGCAGCCGTAGGGCATCGTGATGTAGTAGCAATTGTTTAACTGCTTGTTCTATGAGCTTCGGTTCCAGGTTGTTTGGTACTTCCAGCAACACAGACTGGTTGTAGTGGTGCGGTTCGGGCAGATTTTCGTCAAAGAACCATTGCTGGATGGGTGTAAGGTCTACGGAACCTGTCACCAAACCTTGTTCGGCTTGAATAGAGGTAGTATTGCCAACCACTGTGGCTAATTCCGCAATAGTTTGGTGTTGGAAAAGTTGTTTGGGGGTAAACTGTAAACCAGTTTGGTTAGCACGGGCAACCATTTGGATAGCGAGAATCGAATCTCCACCTAATTCAAAGAAGTTATCGTGAATACTTACTTGTTTTTGTCCTAGAACTTCCGCCCAAATTTCTGCTAGTATCTCTTGTGTATTTGTGCGAGGTGCAATAACAGTTGTTTCTTCATGCTTCGTAGCTACTTCTGGTGCGGGTAATGCATTGCGGTCTAACTTGCCATTGGGCATCACTGGCAGCGACTGCAACACCACAAAGGCAGAAGGTATCATGTACTCTGGCAGCTTTTCTTTTAAGAAGCTACGCAGTTCGCTATTGTTGGGTTGTGCTTGATCCGAGACAAGATAAGCGATGAGACGTTGGTTACCGTTTTGGTCGGGACGAGCAACAACTACAGATTCTTGTACGTTGGGATGTTGGGTGAGTACACTTTCAATTTCCCCAAGTTCAATACGAAAACCGCGAATCTTGACTTGATGGTCAATGCGACCGATAAATTCAATCGTACCATCGCTTAAGTAGCGTGCCTGATCGCCAGTTTTGTACATCCGCGCTTTTGCTTCGTGACTAAAGGGGTTGGAGATAAATTTCTCGGCTGTTAATTCCGGACGGTTGAGGTAGCCTCTGGCTAATCCAGCACCAGCGATATACAATTCACCGATAACACCAATAGGCACTGGTTGCAGGTGGCGGTCAAGAATATATGTTTGGGTGTTGGCGATCGCACGACCAATGGGTAAGGAATTGGTTTTTGCTTGTTCGCAACTTACTGTAGAACTGCAAACAGTAGCGGTAATGGTGGCTTCGGTCGGACCATAAGCATTACGCCAGCTGACATTTGCTCCTACATGCTTTTGCCAAGAAGTAAACCGTTCTAACTGCACTCTATCGCTACCTACAATTAGCAAGCGTACACTTTCTGCCCAGTTCACTTGGGGCATTTGGGCTACCCACTCTTGCCAGTATGGTACTGGCAGGTTTAACACCGTCAATTTTTCCTGCTTGACAAATTGAGCAAAATCTGAAATCGTGGGAATTTCGGCAGGACGCAGTACTAAAGTCGCTCCACTCAACCAGGTAGGAAAGATTTCTTCAGCAGCAACATCAAAGCTAAAGCTAGCAAATTGTAGGATGCGATCGCTCGCGGTCAGTTCGTAATTTTTGGCGATCGCGCAGTTATGATTTACTAAAGCTTGGTGCGGAATCAGTACTCCTTTGGATTTGCCTGTAGAACCGGAAGTATAAATCACATAAGCTAAGTTTTCTGGCTTGCTGATATTAACGGGATTGGTATTTTCTTTACGCGAAATGACTGCCCAATCTGTATCTAATCGCACTACTTTTGCTGAATGTGGAGGCAGTTGACTTTGTAACTTCGCAGTAGTCAGCAGCACCGCCGTTTGAGAATCAGATAGCATATGAGCCAAGCGTTCTTGGGGATAAGCCGGGTCTAAAGGTACGTAAGCACCACCAGCCTTGAGAATACCCAGCATCGCAACCAACATTTCTAGAGAACGTTCAAGGCAGATACCAACAAGGACTTCTGGTTTTACACCTAAACTTTGTAGGTAATGCGCTAATTGGTTGGCGCGGCTATTTAGTTCGCGATAGGTTAGCTTTTGTCCAGCATATTCTACTGCTACAGCATCAGGAGTTAATTCTGCCTGTTGTGCAAACAACTCATGGATGCACTTATCTTGAGGAAAGTTCATTTGAGTGTTGTTCCACTCCACCAGCAATTGATGTTCTTGGGAAGTTGTAAGCAAGGGTAATTGTGAAACAATTTGTTCCGGATTTTTTACAATTCCTGCTAGTAAGGTTTGGAAATGTCCCAACCACCGGTCAATGGTGGTAGCATCGAACAAGTCTGTATTATAATCGCACTCCAAGAGCAGTTCGTCGTTAATTTCCGAGACATTCAAGCTCAGGTCGTAGTCAGCAAAACTGATAGGTTGAGACAGCAGCTTGGTTTGCAGTCCAGGCATTGCTGGTACATCTACAGGTCGGTCAAAATTAAAGGTCGTTGTTACCAGAAGCGATTGGCTAGCATCGCGTTGGATATTCAGCTTGTCGATTAACTTTGCAAAAGGATAATCTTGGTGTTCGTAGGCTTCTAATAAAACACTTCTTTGGGTTTTGAGATGCTCTTTAAAACTAGCATCACCCAAAATGTGATTGCGGATAGGCAATAAGTGACTGCAATAACCTACCATTGTTTCAGTGCCTTCGATGGAACGTCCACTTGCAGGAATACCAACCACTATATCGTCTTGCTCACTGAGGCGATAAAGTAAAGTTGTGTATGCTGCCAACAATGTCATAAACAGAGTACAACCATTCTGTCTGCTCAAGCGTTTAATTTCATCGCAAAAACTCGCATCAAGATGTAAGGATTGTCTGCTACCGTTATAAGTTTTAACTGGTGGACGTGGGTGGTCTGTTGGTAAATTCAAGTTCGGAACAGAACTTGTATATTTTTGTAACCAGTAAGATTCATGTTCAGCTATTTCGCTTGTTTGGCTTTGCTGATCTTGCCACAGCGCGTACTCGCGATACCGCATTGGCAAGTCCAACTTGTTAACAACACCTTGACACTCGCCTGAATATAACGTTGCGAGTTCCTGCAACATCACACCCATTGACCAACCATCAACGATGATATGGTGAGCCTTTAGTACCAGTACGTGTCGTTGTTCTGCCAGTTTCAAAAGATGAGCGCAAAAAAGAACTCCTTCGTTGAGGTCAAAAGCTTTCTGACTTTGATTTTTAAACCACTCAGTGACTTTGTCTGTTTCAACAAGAGAAAAATCAACCAAAGGAACATCTACTTTTAAAGATGATAATATCTTTTGAAAATTGCCTTGGCTAGTGATGGTAGTCCGCAATGCCTCATGACGGTCTACAAGTTTTTGCACAGCTTGACGCATCGCTGGTAAGTTAAACGCACCTTGCAATTCCACACTCACCGAGACATTGTAAGCCAGCGAACCTTCTTCCTCAATCTGCGTCAATACCCAAAGTTGCTTTTGTGCCGCAGTTAAAGGGGCGATGGTGACAGCATCAGATACCTCAGTTGATTCTTTTTTGCCCTGCGATAAAGTTACCGAGGGCAACTGAGGAAAAAAACCGCCGTTTCGCAACTCCTCCACACTCTCTTTTACAGCTTGAATGAACTTATTGACATCTTCGTCGTTATGAGCAGCAGACAAGAAACAGTTGCGTCCTTCCCAAATATAAATGCCGCGATACAGGAGGTGATAGAACAACAAGTCAGCATTTTCTGAAAAGGCAAAGCGGAACAAAGAGCCAAAATGAACAATTTTAATCGGTAAATTCTCGATTTCAAAGTAAGCATTGAGAGTCGCCGCCATTTTCGCTGTGCGCTGGTTTAACTCTTCGTGTAAAGGCAAACCACGCCGCTTAATTTCTTGCAAGACAGCGCGGGCAGCAGCCATTGCTAGAGGATGTTTGCAGAAAGTACCCGCGAAGAAAGTTGTGTCTGCTTGTGGGTAGGAGGCATCGCCGTAGTTCCACATCCCACCGTCAAGACCATCCATGTATTTAGCTTTACCAGCCACAACCCCGATTGGCATACCACCACCGACAATCTTACCGTAAGTGGCGATATCTGCATCAATACCAAACCATGCCTGCGCCCCGCCTGGATGGATGCGAAAACCAGTAATCATTTCATCAAATATCAAAACCACTCCCGCTTCTCGTGTCAACTGTCTAAGTTGGTGCAGAAACTCTTTCGGTTGTAAATCAGGTTTGCGACTTTGTACCGGTTCGACCAACACAGCTGCGAGTTCGTGGGCATGTGCTTTAATAATCTCTAAGGATTGGGGATTGTCATAGTCCAGCACTAACATATCTTCCACCATTTTGGGCGCGATACCTGGGGCAATAGGCAATGCCGCAGGATTCTCATTCCCAGCCGTTGCCGTGCCTAAAGTGCCGTCAAGATTACCGTGAAAAGAACCAGAGAACATGACAACTTTGTTACGTCCAGTTGCCATGCGTGCCAAACGTAAAGCGGTCATAACAGCTTCGGTCCCTGAATTGCAGAAGCAGGCACGGTCTAATCCTGTAAGTTCGGAAATTAACTGTGCAACTTCTCCTGCGAGGCTGGTTTGGGGACCAACTTGCATACCTTGCTGAAGTTGCTGTGCGATCGCCGAGGTGATAAACTCGGGGTTGTGCCCAAACAAATTCACCCCAAATCCCATCGAAATATCTATATACTCATTACCATCCACATCCCACATTCTCGAACCTTGAGAACGTTCACCAACAAGTGGATAGAGCATTTCTTTAGTAGAGAAGCGGAAACCTACAGATGCTCGATTGTCTGCTAAAACAGGTCGATAAGTTTGCGTCAGTTTTTTTGATGCTTGAGTACGTTGAGTGTAGCGTGAAATGAGGTTTTCTAAGTGGCTAGACTGCTGTGGTGTCAACCCTCTAGCGCGAATTTCTGCTGGTCGGTAGAATGAAACTGAGGAGGATGGTTTGCTTGGAGATGATCCAGATACGGTTTTTTCGGGAGTATTAACGACAACTGCTTTTGTTTGAGCAGCCGACTTGGAGTGACCATTTTGGTGTGGAAAAGAATTTTCCAAAGCCAAGCCAGTACCGCGCAGAACTTCTAACTGCTGGGACATTAACTGCATCTGTAAGTTAATGACTTCTTCTAGAAAGTTCTCTGAAGCAGCGTTCCCTAGGTGGTTGTGATATGGCATTAAAGTGAGTTGGGGTTGCGATGATACCGAAACTACATTCTCTGGCTGCGAAATCTCTTCTACTACAGGCAATTGTATAGTCGTATTTTGTTCGATATGGCTTGCCAATGCACTTAGAGTTGTTAATTCTTCAAATAACTGACGAATCCCAATCTTAACGCCAAAAGTATTTTCAATATGACGAATCGCATCAACAAGTACAATCGAATCAGCACCCATTTCCAAAAAAGGTGCATCAACATCAACGCCTTCTAGGTCAGATTTGAGTAAGTTTGCGACGATGGTACGTAATTGTGCTAAAATCGTTTCACTTTGGTTGGCTTCGCTGACCGCGTGGGAATAAGAATTATTACTGCTAAGAGTATATGTGTTCATGGTGTCTTCGATTGTAGGTTGCGATTGATTTAATAACTTTTTGGGAAAGAAATAGCTGGTACTAAAATTGCAATTAGATTGCGATGAAACTTGTAAAATTAACTAAACGCAAATTAGATACACTCATAAAGCAGTTGCTTAAGAGTATCTAGCGTCTCTCTTTTGATAGGGGGTAAGCTAATTAATTTATGCAGCCACTTCCAATAGGGTTTGCTTAAAGTAGGCGGACAGAATTTTTTTAGGATGTGTTAGCCAAGGCTAATACATTTCCATTACTCCCAATGCTTGGTCAGATGCTTTGCAAACTCTCTACGAGGTAGAGAACCTATCTCCGTCTTTTGTTAAGCAACGGCAAATGTATGTGGCGGATTTTTGCACCAAGCAAGCTACCGCGACAACACGGGTAAATTAATTTACTTAGTGTAAGGATGTAGGTTTAGGGCTGAGGAACTAGAGTTTAGACGAGTTTCTAGTGGTAAACTGCAAACCGTTACAGTGATTGATATACAAAAAATTTTACCTGTACTTAGCCGGAACTTGAGCATCTGGGATCGTCTCCCTCAGGAGAAGGCGATCGCATTGACTCCATACATTTAATGTCCCGACTTATTGAATAATTGAGCTTCTGCTAACCGTCGCCTCTTCAAGCCATCTTCCACAGGTGAACCAGGATTGCAGTACAACAAGAAAGTTTTTTCAATTTTGTCCCACTGTTTATTTTGCAGTACCCTGGTAATAGTCTGAAAGTTAGGTGAACCGAAAAAATTTGCGCCCAAATTATAAGCGAAGCTTAACAATGCCCCTTGTTGGTTTTCATTAAGTTCCCACCAACCAGGAATTGCTTGTAGATAGGCCAGGTAATGATACTCAAGCTGAAATAAAAGCAAATCAACAGCCTCTTCCTCTGTAATGCGATCGCCCATCCTCCACTCACTTCCATCAGGCTTGCGGGTACATCCCCAACCTATAGTAATTGGCTCCGCACCAGTCAAAGGATCGGGATAAGCTTCTAGGTAACATCCTTCAAATTGCTTAATCAGTTCGACCCCTGGTGCAGGAAGGACACTTGGTACACTTTTGGTTTCTATAAGCTTTTTGGCAAACTCTGGAGTCACCTTGCTTCCAAGATTAAAAAATTTTGCAAATTGAGTCAAGGCTCTTTGAGTAATGGGACCATATGCCCCATCCGCTTTGCTATGAAGCAATCCCAACGCATTCAGTTGAATCTGAACTTGGGTTGCAAGCTCTTTGTCATTGTGCAATTCAGTAAAATCAATAGTTACGTTGTTTTTTAAAATGTCTTGCAGCTTCATTAAATGGAAACAGTAAACCTAGTAGAAGTATGAGGAGGAATAAACAACCCTGTGACTTTTTGCGCGAATAATGTGTTTGAATTTTGAATTCCCGTAAGCGCAAAGCGCACGCTACGCGAACGCGCAACGTGCCCGAAGGGCTTAGGGGTATGGGGTCTTCAATGCCGTACAGAGATGATTTTTGAATTTTGAATTCCCCGTAAGCGCAAAGCGCACGCTACGCGTTCGCGTAGCGTCTCCGAAGGAGAAGGGGTTGACCCATTCAGCCACTCTTAAGTTTTTAGCGATTAAACAGCCTCCGGCGGCGCGGGCAAGGGCTTTGGGCAGCGCCGCCGGGGGCTTACGCCTGTTTTATAGGTAGGGGCTTGTCAGACTTCACTTGATAGACTAATTTCCTCTAAGAAAATTCTTAGAGGAAATCTTATCGGCGATCGCAAAGAGCGTCTGTGCAATCTCTTCTGATTGCAAATCCTGGTTTCTATTTCTGATGACAATAGATATAGAGGAATCGCGAAGCAAGTGCTTTATGATCTGCGCCTTTCCCTCAGCGTCAAAGCGATCGCATTGAGCGATTATTTCTTCTAAATTCATACGAACCAAAAGGTAGATACACCAATATTTTTTTAGGCGCGTATCCCTTTTTTGTAAAGCAGCCCAAAAGCATTTTTTTTATAATTGCACCTCTTGCCGAGAGTAAGAAGCTGCAAAAACACGCAAAACTTCTGCTTTTTCTTCATCTGATGCCTTGCGAGCCAGGGATATTATATCCCTGCCTATGGGTTTCATTTGAAAGAAAAAATATTCTTGAGCATCTGGCGGTAATGCATTAATCAACCGCTCAAGCGTATCGATTTTTATCTGGCATCTTCCACAAACAAACTGCGAAATCGTCTGAGGGGTGATATCTGCTCTGGACGCTAACCACGTACCCTTTATGCCATATTCTTTCATTGTCG
Source organism: Scytonema sp. HK-05 (assembly GCF_002368235.1). Lineage (GTDB taxonomy): Bacteria > Cyanobacteriota > Cyanobacteriia > Cyanobacteriales > Nostocaceae > Kalymmatonema. Next base: position 364,904 of record NZ_AP018195.1, read on the forward strand.
CGGCTAGTGCTGCTCTGAAATTAATCATATTTTCTTGTATATCTTACTTTCATATAATGATATCATTCAAGGGAAGCTTAAGTTTCCTCTAAGATATTTAGGATTTTTTATCTTAAATTTCACGTTCCAATCAAAAAGTAAAAGCCCTAGCATCTGCCAGGGCTAAAGTTTTTAGTTAATTACAACCGTATTATGACAGAACAAAAGATTGGTGGAAGTTTTTATCCGCTGACATTGGATATTACAGCAAAACTTCGGAAAGGTAAACTGACTGCCGCAGAGTGGCGAATATGGAGTTATTTGGTAGAAATCGACCCTTGGGGCGATCGCTACATCAAAATTAACACAATCGAAATAATACAGGAATGCTCGGTAAGTAAAGCTACATTTTACAGAGCGATCGCCAAATTCCAAGAGCTTAGGGTAGTGCCAGAAGCTACCATACTTGCCCTTAAGAAAATAAGTTACTCAAATATAGAGCAACAGGTTAGGGATAATCTTAAGGCTATTCTGGGCGGACAAAGCGAGGTAATGACATCTTCCGGGCGAATTGATTTGTTGAGCGACAGAGAAATTATCGAAATTAAGCAGTTCAACAACTGGAAAGAAGCATTAGGGCAGATTTTCACTTACTCAGCATTTTTTCCTACTTACAACAAACGCATCCATTTATTTGGATCTGCAACAGCGTTAAAAAAATTACCTGATATCGAAGCCGCTTGTTTGCCGTTTGAAGTTTTGGTTACTGGACAGGAGGTTGAAAATGATTAATTTCTACCCCTTGACCGCTGAAACCTTATCCAAATTGTATGAGGCTAACTTGACCGCTGCCGAATGGCGACTATGGATTTATTTCTCGGTTAGCGACCCTTGGGGCGACCGCTACAACGAATTGCCAGACACTTTAACCATCCTCCAGCAAGTGGGAATTAAGAAATCTACCTTTTACGCAGCGATCGCTAAATTTCAAAAGTTTGAGTTGTTTGATTTTCAAGATAAGGGCTTTACATTCCGAAATCTACGAGGCAGTGCAAAGGTACGTGGTTCTAAAAACACCGACAATCCCACTGATGAAGAGGGGTTATTTCCAGAATTTCGGAAAGAATCCCAAGATTCTGGAAAGGCTTCCGAAAAGTTGGAAAGTATTCCGAAATTTCGGAATACCTTCCAAAAATTTGGAATACCTTCCAAATTTTTGGAAAATAAACCGCCGAAACCTTTATCAAAAGCGGGTTTCAATCCGCCTCAGACTATAAAGATTTCTTCAGACTTCTCACACTCAAAAGAAGTGGAAGGGAGTGTAAAAAATGATTTTCAAAAAGAAACAGAAAATTTCGCTCTGGTGGATCAAGTTTGTAATTCTTCTAATGGGTTAATAACTCCGGCAGCGCCTGAGAATAATTCTCGGATTCAAATGCGTGAGCCATCTTTCAGTAAGAAGCCTACCCCCACAGAGATTGAATGGAAATGGCTACCGGATGGTCCTTGGAAAAACGAGGAAGGTCAGCTTGATTCAGCTTTTCAAACTGCTTTAGCCCAAAGATGGCTCAAGGCTCATGGTGGTGATATCCACGAAAAGAAGGCGAATGTTCTCAAGCATTTTCGCAATGAACCGACAAACCTACCGATTGAATGGGAGTGGTATCAAAATATTATCCTGCACAAAGCTGCCAATATTGAAACTCGCAAGCTTAATGGCATCGACACCACAACTGACGAGCAAGAAATTCTCAAGCATCAACGTGCCGGAACTGAGTTGCCCCAAGAAATGAGAGTAACCGAGGAGCGATCGCCAAAAGAAATTCTTCAGGAAGTGGCACCGCATACCCTACGAGCAATAGAAGGCAAGAGCGATGAATTCGGGCAAATCAATCCTGATTCCTATCAGCTAAAAGAATTTTCTGCTGATGATAGAGCATTTTGGCAGAAAATCTATTCTCCCCAATTGAGTCAAGCGGCTCAATCCATAAACTCTTCTACCAAGCGAGAAACCGAAGAACCTACAGACTTGCCAAGTGGTGAACAGAAAAAAGCAGCTAAGGAATTAATTGGGAACTTGCGACGACGGCACATTCTAGAGCGCAAGCGACCTTTGAAGAAGCAAGAGGAAGGGAATAAAAACCTTACTCCCATAGGTAAAGTCATCGATCCACCAGCCCAGACACCATTCTCGGTAATTCTGGAAGACATGAGAAAGTACCTAAACTACGGTAGCGACACCTACCGTCAGATTGCAATTGATTGGGCGTGTGACCCAATTAATGGATGTGAACTGGTACGCGCGAGCACTGGCTGGATTGTTGATATCCGCGAATTAGATTTTTAGTTCGGGGCTGGGGACCAGTGACGCTTGGACTGAAGACTGGGCAATCTCAAGAGAGTCCAAGGGAAAGGGGAAAAGGTTGAGAATAATCCCCGCGTGCCCATTGCCCATTGCCCATTGCCCATTGCCCATTGCCCATTCCCCCTCTTCTTCCCTAATCCCTTATCAAAAACCTAACTAATCATATGGAACTCTTCGACACGAGCAAGTATTCCACTGCTATAAGCTATGATTTTGAATTTGAACAGCTTTCCTGTAAGAAAAAAGTAGGACGTTTTCCGCTATATGACCCTGCTTGGGATGATGGCTCGGCTTTCCGTGATATTTCCTCTCAGTACAGAATTTCACAAGTTCGTAACGAATTAATTTCAGAAAGGCTCTGCGTTACTTTGCGCGTCCCTCCGCGTTCCTCTGCGTTTCAAAACGCTACGAATTAATGCAAAACTGTACTTAGAGAATCAGGATACTCTCTCGAAGGGACTATCGTTTCAAGTGGTCACTTTGCAGCTCCCTTCGATAGAAAAAGATTGCTATTGGTTGCCGTCTCCGACAGCATTAAGTACCAGAAAAAGCCGTCCCCCTGGTCGAAGCAAATTAGAGAATTTTTTGAAGGAGAAGCAGTTAATCAACTTTGAAGAGGTTGTAAACCCGGAATTTCTGGAGAGTGCCTACAGTCTTCCTATTGCCTGGACAGATCCACAGGACGAAAGGTCAGCATGGGAATCAAGCGAGGAAATGGAACGGTACGCTCACGCCGAACTGCCCTCGGTAATGCGCTTGATCCCAGAGTGGGAGCGATCGCCCTCAGAAGAATTCAGTATTTGCAATCAATTGCCAGTTAATACGACACCCGAAAAATTCTTAGAGGAAACGGAAGAAAAGCAGCCGCAGCGATCGCCTGAGCCTGCGGCACCGCTGAGCGGAACGTCAGTGCGCTCTCTTGCATCGCCCACTAAACAACGCGGATACTTGTACAAATATCTTGAGAACAAAAAACTCAAGGACGGAACCATTGCATCTTACCCACGTGTGATTGGGGAACGGTCACCAGATAACCCTAAACACTGGCGTTGGGGGTTCAATTGGGAGGAGAAAATTGACGGTGAATGGAAGGGGAGAAGCATTGGATCTGTGCCTACTCGCCTTCGTGAACAGCCACATTCCTGACTTTACTGAAGAAGCCGGAAACCTGAGCTAATAGAATTTCACAAATTAAATGGGATTGCTATATTTACTAACATTTTTAATTTTCTCCCAATTTTTTCTAAAAAATCACCTGACAAGTGCATAATTTTCCAGAAGTGAACCCTAATATATTATAAAAGCAATAAAAATATTGGGTGACACAGTATAACATTGCTAGAAAGATTTGACGCTTTATAAGTCCATACGGTTCAGATAAGACCAGAACCTTTATCAGAACCACAATGTAGAAATGCGCCCTAGAGCGTCTCTACAGAGAACGCGAATCTTTTAGAAGTGATTGCACTATCAACTTTTATGGATATCACCTTTAATAGTTTTCTCTTTTATTTTAGGTAAAAATAAAAGAGAAAACTTTATTGAAGAGTTTCCTGATTGTTGCTTCAAGTGAGTTATAGCTTATCTGAATTTTTAAGTCTATTTGCCTTAATTTTACAATGGAGGACGGAGAAATGAATCATTTAGTATTGGTTAATCCTCAGCAACAAGAAGTACAAAAGCTTGTTGATAAAAGTAATCTAAAACAACAATTGGTCAATGACGTAATTAGTATTCGAGGTCACAACTATCATACTCAAACTATTGAGAAAACTGTGAAGCAGAGCCATCCATCCTTAAAACCAAGCGCTGGAGCGGTCTTTTCCGTCGAAGTTAATTATCAAGAACGGTTAGTTGTTCTTCAGGAGGTGAAGAGAGCCTATTCACGTATTTTTAATGCGGATGAAGTCATTAAAGCTATCCGTTCTGCAGTTTTAGAAGAACATGAACTGCAAATTTATGCTGTAGTGTTTTTAAAAGCAGGTAGTATTCCAAAAGACTCTACTGGTAAAATTGACTATCATGCTTGTCGGAATGCTTTTTTAAATGCAAGCTTAGATGGAATACATACTTGGACGGTAAACCCTCAACAAGATTTGCAGCAACTACAAAAAGATGTAGATGCATTGTTAGAACAAATGCAACTGTTTGTTCAGTCGGCATAGTTCTGATTGGTATGAAGAAACATGACTTGGCGTGGGGGCTATTAGTAGTTAGTTGTGAGCCAGCGCGAATGACAGCTTTCCCTCCCTAGACGACTGGCTCTCTCGCTGGGTTATATCAAGTCCGGTTACTTATATCTTGCACCTCTAAGGAGAAAACACTAATACACGAATAAAAGTGTAAGAAAGTGACACCAGAAGCAAGAATAAAATTCAGTTGTAAAGGAGTTAATAAAGGTTAAGCCGGACGGCGAAGTTTACACATACGGGGCTTTTAGGTTTGTGAAAACTGGAAAGATTGGGGCTTCTGCTGGATGGAAAGTTGAGAAAGTAAGTAAGTGGGCGTGAAAAAACCAAATTATGTAAAGATAAATAAATACAGTTACCGAGGTGACTGCTTCTGGTTAATTTTTTTACATACTTAGAAATTTTCCCGCCCTTTCTTACAGTGGCAAAGCCAATCGCATAAATAGACAGCTACTTTTCACTCAGAATTTAATAACCTGCAACTTGGGTTACTTATGCTTCCAGAGGTTATTTCACAACAACTTCACTCAAACCACTGATAAGGCAATACAGTTCAGTTAAAGATTGTTGATCAAGATTCCACACATGTAGAACTTTCGGATGCAACGTCTCTACATTGCCATTCTGATAATGATTTTACTCTTATCTGAACTGTATTGGCTGATAAGGTGCGATCGCTATGAGTGATGATAAAGCCTGCCAGCTTTAGTTGTAACTCAGGCTCTTGAGATAAACCGGAGTTCAACACAAGTTCACTTACTCAAACTTGCGAAGTGAAACCGTCTCAACAACAATGTCCTGTGCAGTCGAAGCATTTTTTGCGAGAAAAGACACTTTTAAGTTTTGGATTTCCGACGGTTGTTCGCGTCTTTTCACCTGCTCAATGAGTTTGTCGGTAATGTCAAACAGGACGGTTTTTGTCATCCTTTCAGAACTCGGTACTTCAAAGAAATTGACAACGCCGACGAAGTAGGCATTTGTGTCAAGAGTGTCAACAGTTGCCTCTGTATTGGGCAGGTTTAGATAAACATCATAAGCTCCCCTTGGTTGTCCCTGGAAAGACACTTGAACTTCCAACTCATAATTTTCATCTCCAGAAGGAGCACCTCGCTCTGCCACATCTTCTGAAATCTCAACAGGGGTAGATAATGGAACATTTACTGTTGTCAGTTTATCAGTCAACTTGGTCTTAACCTCCTCAGAGGTAACAACAATGTCTTCTACGGGTAGTATGAATCTATCGCGTGAACGATTCTGTGCTCGGGGACTCGGTGGCACTTCATCAAGTTTATCGTAGACCGAACTGTTGTAAGAAGGTGTGTAGACCTCGGAAACCACTTCTGATGGTTGCAAGCTAATTGCAGTACTTCCATTATAAAAATTATACAGCCAAGGTACTGAACTTAATTGTTCAGCCGTTACTCTGATATCTGTTGCTGCTGGGTTATCTTTTTCTCTTTGTCTTGTCCAAGATTCCCACAAACGGTCGATATTAGTGTGATGTACCCAAAAGATTGGGTCGAAACCAGCAGTAGGAACATCTGACATCAGCCCTGCATCAGTTTCAGTTTGCGTAATAGGATTGAATACATTAGAGCGATACACACCACCGAGTTCAACGTGCATGGAACCGTGAGGTGAGCCTTCAAGCGGGCTAGAAAAATCCCTAAATCGAATAGCTTGGTACGCTCGTTCTTTGTCTCGAATCAGCGTGTCTTGAGTAATCTGGTTTGCAACAGGAGTCGGGTCGTTTGCATCTGCTGCTGATATTGAGCTACCGCTATTTAGGATTCTACGCCTCAATGGCTCATAAAGACTGTTGGTTGCGTCAGCAGGACTTCTAAACGCGCTTGGGATAATGCTGTTTTCTGGAGACCCATTATCGGTGTAATCCCAGTATGGAATGGCAAAATCATCCTTGCCAGTGATGTTACGAACAGCTATCTCAAAGAAAGAAAGGTAGAGTCGATGCCAGGGTAGAAAGTGATATATATTAACACTATCTAGATGGGGGCACTTCTGCCAAAAGTTTTGTAACAATTGTGTTACTTCTGGAGTTGATGCCGTCGCTGAGGTATAGCTTGGGCACAGAGGATTTCTCTCAAGCTGGTTAGGATTGGGGAGCCAATGAATTGCTCCTTGGAAATACCAACTAGCAGGATCTAGACAACCCCGCTCTCGCATCAGGGTAAGCGCGTCTTTAAGCGTCTGTAGATCCTTCTGTCCTTGGGGAGTGTAAATGTTTTTCCGAACTCGGGTGCGTGACTTAGTGGGCTGGGTGGACTGGGGTAACTCGGTGGACTGGATAGATTGGGCATAAGCGTTGCTTGGTAGCAGCAGCAACCCAAAAATAGATATTGCCAAAATCAAAGCGAAAATAAACTTTCTCATGGCTTTCTCTAAAATTTGATATCTCAAAGAGTATATAAATGCAAGCGAAAGTAACTTATGCAGTTTGAGGCTAAACTCTGAAGACACGGGGTACAAGAGACACGGGGACTCGGAGACACGGAGAAACATTTCCCCGCCTCGCCGCGTCTCCCCCTCTCCCGACTTCGCGTCTGTTAGTGAGTAGTGAGGCGGAACCTGAACAGGAACCACTCCACTACTGAGCTTTCTTTGCTAAAAGCCCACGCATAGAATGCGGGGGGAATGCGTTACCGAACAAGGCAAAAGTTAAAAGTTAAAAGGCAAAAGAAAGAAAAAGAAAAAGAAAAAACGGTTTCAAGCCCCTAAATTTCTTTATGGAAAACCAAAAAAGATTTTTTTTCTCGCACTATGTGTCTCGAAAAAAAGGCGTCCGCAATAAAAATCCCCTAATTTTAATTATGGGGATTCTCTTTTTACTTTTTACTTTTCTCTTTTTACTTTTTAAGCAACGGCTAAATTAATGTTGATACTTTCGTAAATGTCGTCGCACATCGCTCTACAAATGTAAGTGCCACCTGCTAGCGAGTTACCGCTATCATCTTTCCCATCCCAGATGAATGTCCGCGTACCAGGCTGGGGGTCGTCCTCGTCAACAAGCGTGCCCTTGTACCAAGCCAGATAATTCCAAAAGCCAATGTAGAGCTTCTTAGTTCCCTGCGGTACGTTGAGACGAATCTCGACCGAATGAGGTTCGGCGGCTGGAACCGAATTCAGTCCAAGGGCAGCGATGGATGCTAGGAGTTCCTTGGGAGGAGCAGGCAACGGTTGGTCAGTGTACTTGTAGACCATTTTGCCCGAACTGTAGCCCACCAGTGGCTCGAAGAAGAAGCGGAAGCGATTCAAGTTGACCCGGACATCACTGAGTGGATCGCCGTTAACGCTGTCCTGAGCGACCCAGTTTTGTCCGCCGTTCCAAGTCCAGCTGTTATACGTTCCAATGAACTGAGCATCACCCCAGCCCCCAACCCAGCCGCAGTCTTTGCTGATAAATCCGATTCCTTCCAGATTGGCGTTGGCAACATGGTTGCCGTCGGCACCAGTCCGGCAGTCATTGATAGGAAACATCTTCCAGGTTTGACCACCATCGGTGGTTCTCAAGATGGCACCGCTTAGAAAGTTTTCTATGGAAACGAATCCAACCTCTTTATTGAGCCAGTAGATCTTCCAACCCCAGCCGCCACAATCGAAGCCGGATGTTAGATTGGCTACGGTGTTCTCCCACGTCTTGCCGCCGTCCTGCGTGTAGAGAACGACTGGCTTTAATTGAGCATACTGGGGCTCACGTTCGTAGCCTTTCCGGTCGGGTGGGCAACTGTCCTGCTTCCTTCCACCTACGACCCAACCCCGATTCTCGTCAAAAAAGTGGATATCGACCAAGTTAGAGGCATAGCGACTCATATCGATGACATTCCAGCTCTTCCCTCCGTCTGTTGTCTTGATAATGGAGGGACCAGGTTGGTTGGGATCGTTAGCACCAGAACCATACACCACCATTTCGTTAACCACGGACAGACCGCAAATGCCTCCAGGAGAACCCTCTGGAAGGTTGTCAACAGGTGTCCATGTGTTACCGCCGTCTGTTGTTTGGTGGAGAAGATACTTCAGATAATCGCCAGGATTTTCCTTGCTGGCGTTGGTTACGGCTCCAAACCAGCCCACTTGGGACGAGGCGAACTGAATACAACGCAAATATGGTCTTCCCGGCAAGTTGGGAGGTAGTTGATACTTGGTGGTCCAGCTCGACCCTCCGTCTCGGGTAACGCTCACCTGCCCGTTGCTGTTAACCAGCCAGCCTTCTTGCGGGTTAAAAAACCAGATATCATCGGTCCGCGAGGAGGCAATCGGAGAATTCGTTTTAACCCAGCGGTAGTTTTTTAGATCTATGGTCATCTTGTTTGCTCTTTTTTCTAGAATGTAGAACTATGACATTGACATAACTTCTATTCTATGCATCAATCTTTACTGGATTTGCATAACGGAAGTTAAGCATGAATGAGCTTCATAGCTGTGTTCTTGATAGATGTAGCACGCATCAACTTATGCACTTTTGGAATAGTTTTGATGAACAGTCTTGTTGGGGGTAGGGTGTGGGGTATGGACATTTTCCTCTTTCACGACACCCTACACCCCACACTCCATACCTTGGCTGTTGAAGAAAAATCAGTTCTTTTCTCCCAAGATCTGCAACTCTACTCAAGGCTGCTCAAGAACCGCAAGCCTTGTTCACATAACGACACTACTGAACCGTATTGAGTGTAGTGGTACTGTGCGGTTCTACAATAGTTCAGATGAGCGCAAAACTCCCCATTTCTATCTCACTCGTGCATAAGTTGATGCGTGCTTGCACCTAATTAGCAAATAAGTCTAACTCACATAATCCGGTTTTTTTCAATGCGATCGCCCGAATGGCACTGCGAAGAGCGCGATTGGCTTTGCCACTGCCCCTTGGGCAATCGCATGACTACGGGTACGGAGTGCCATCGCAACGGCAGTTGGGACAAGTCCAAATCTGTTTCTCTCTTGAGCTTGTAAAAAATAAGCAGTTATTTCAGGCGATATTGTTTGAGTTACGATCACCTTAGACAAGCATCATAGCGCCACCTGGGTACACCTCAAACTTGGCTGTGCAAATAGACATCTCCAGAATTAATTTTGCGTTGTCTACAATCCTTGTACAGACGCGCTGTTTGAAGCGTCTCTACATTGTTTTTCGCAGATGTCTAATGTATAAATATTTGTATAAATATTTGTATAAATATTTGGGTACCCAAATGTATGAATCGAAGACGGCAACTAGCACTCGCTCAAGATAGAACTGTTCAAGGTTTGTTGGCTTCTGCTGGGTGGAAAGTTGAGAGTGCATAAGTTAATTTCGGTTTCATCTATAAGAATTCAGTATAAGTGTTTCTCATTTAGCACTTTTTGGGCTATTTCGCATAAACTTTTACCCTTGTTCTATGGACTCCACCCAACCAATTCATGGTAGTAACCCAGATGTCAAAACAATTTTAATTTTGGCAGCCAATCCGGAAGGTACTTCGAGGTTACAACTGGATAAGGAAGTACGGGAAATTGATGAAGGGTTGAGACGAGCGAATAAGCGTGAGCAGTTTAGGTTAGAGCAGAAGTGGGCAGTACGTCAGCGTGATTTTTACCGAGCGATTTTAGATTACCAACCCCAGATTGTTCACTTCAGTGGGCATGGTGCTGGAGTAGATGGCATTGTCTTAGAAAATGAAGCAGACGAACCAGCGTTTCTCAATGCAGATGCGTTGGCAAGTATGTTTAAGTTATTTGCTACCAAGGGAGTTGAGTGCGTACTTCTCAATGCTTGTTATAGTGAGGTGCAAGCAAAAGCCATTAGCCAACACGTCAACTATGTGATTGGCATGAACCGAACGATTGGGGATAAAGCAGCTATAGCATTTTCTGTGGCATTTTACGATGCTTTAGCCGCTGGAGAACAGATGGAGTTTGCTTATGAATTAGGTTGCTCGGTTTTGATGAGTTATTTAGAGCAGCAAACTCCAGTTTTTTTGGAAAAAGACGAAATTAGTATTATCCAGCCATTGTTCGATGTTATTCCTCCCAATCCATATCAAGGCTTAGCTGCATTCCGAGAAGAAGATGCTGCATTCTTTTTTGGACGGGAAACGTTTGTCAATGGTTTACTAGAAGCCGTCAACCAACAGCCCTTGGTAGGAGTGATTGGTCCGAGTGGTAGTGGGAAATCTTCTGTGGTGTATGCGGGGTTGTTTCCCCAACTGCGGATTTCTGGAAACTGGCTGATTGAATCAATACGTCCTGGGGATAAACCATTTTATCAGTTAGCTTCTGTCTTAGTACGTTTATTGGAACCAGAAACTGGGGAAACTGCACAACTGCGAGAAGCTGTGGGATTAGCAGCAGATATGGAACTTGGGAGAATCACTTTACCTACGGTGATATCTCGGATTTTAGGACGCCAGACTGGTAAACACTTGTTGCTGTTTATAGATCAGTTTGAGGAACTTTACACTCTCTGCCAGAATAAGGAGGTCATTGAACGTTTCGTTGATGCGCTGTTGGCAGCGATTCATCTGGACAACTTCACACTCGTTTTTACTTTAAGGGCTGACTTTTACAACTTTGTCCTTGCATATCGTCCATTTCGCGATGCATTGCAACAGTTTTCACCTCAATTATTAAGTTCGATGAATCGCTCAGAATGCAAGAGAGCAATTGAGCAGCCAGCCCAAAAAATGGAAGTCCAATTAGAAGCACAATTAACGGAACGAATTTTAGATGATGTCGGCAATGAGCCGGGGAACCTGCCATTGCTAGAATTTGCCCTTACCCGACTTTGGTCATTGCAGCAAAAGCGCAAGTTAACTCACGCCCGCTATGACGAGATTGGGGGTGTGAAAAAAGCTTTGGCTAATCACGCCGAGGAAGTTTATAAGCGACTGGACGAAACACAGCAAACAATTGTACCACGAATTTTTGTGCAATTAGTGCGCCCAGGAGAAGGAACAGAAGACACTCGTCGCATTGCCACGCGTGCAGAAGTTGGAGATGAAAACTGGGGATTAGTGAGTTATTTAGCAGGATACCCAGCCCGCTTGGTTGTTACCGGACGCGATGAAAAATCCGGAGAAGATACAGTAGAAGTTGTCCATGAAGCTTTAATCCGCGAATGGCTGACTCTGCGAGAGTGGATGAACGCTAACCGTCAGTTTCGCCTTTGGCAAGAGCGGCTGAAAGTGGCAGTGCTGGAGTGGAAGAATAGTAACTATGACTCTGGGGCATTGTTGCGGGGTGTGCCATTGGGTGTAGCTCAAGAATGGTTGCACAAGCGATCTGAGGAAATGACACCCCAAGAGCGAGATTTTATTAGTGCTAGTGTACAGCAGCGTTCTAAAGAGCAGGAGAAACTGGCTAAAGAGCAACAGGAAAAAGAGCGCAGGCGGCGGCGTAACACAAATGCGTTGATTAGTGGTTTAGTTGCTGCTCTAATTTTATCAGGATTTGCCTTTTCGCAATGGCAGCAAGCGGAAAACCGACGATTTAATGCAGAGGTTTTAGTTCAAAGTCTGACGACAGAAAATCTTTTTGCTTCAGGTTTTGAACTAGATGCTTTATTATCCGGGTTGAAAACTGGGGAAAATGTGAAAAAAAATGGTAATGCTGTAGATTCGGATAACCGCACAAAAGCAATTGTTGCTTTGCAACAAGTTGTTTACGGAGTAAAAGAACACAACCGATTGGAAGGGCATAGCGATAGAGTCTTTCGTGTGGTGTTCAGCCCGGATGGCAAGACAATTGCCTCTGGTAGTAATGACAATACAGTCAAACTGTGGAATTTAAACGGGCAGTTACTGCATACTCTTAAGGGGCATAGCCGTGAAGTCTCAAGTGTGGTGTTCAGCCCAGATGGCAAGACGATTGCTTCTGGTAGTTGGGACAACACACTCAAACTGTGGAATCTGTCTGGGCAGTTACTGCATAACCTTAACGGGCATAGCGATTTAGTCTCTCGTGTGGTGTTCAGCCCGGATGGCAAGACGATTGCTTCTGGTAGTAGAGACAACACAGTCAAACTGTGGAATCTGTCTGGGCAGTTACTGCATACCCTTAACGGGCATAGCAGTGGAGTCTATAGTGTGGTGTTCAGCCCGGATGGCAAGACAATTGCTTCTGGTAGTTGGGACAACACAGTCAAACTGTGGAATCTAAGCGGGCAGTTACTGCATACCCTAAAGGGGCATAGCGGTATAGTCTATAGTGTGTTGTTCAGCCCGGATGGCAAGACAATTGCCTCTGGTAGTTCTGACAACACAGTCAAACTGTGGAATCTAAATGGGCAGTTACTGCATACTCTTAAGGGGCATAGCGGTATAGTCTATAGTGTGTTGTTCAGCCCGGATGGCAAGACGATTGCTTCTGCTAGTTATGACAACACAGTAAGACTATGGAATAATCTGTTTGGGAAGGAACTGTATACTCTTAAGGCGCATAGCGGTGTCTCTAGTGTGGTGTTCAGCCCGGATGGCAAGACGATTGCTTCTGCTAGTTATGACAACACAGTAAGACTATGGAATTTCTCAGGGCAGGGACTGCATACTCTTGAGGGGCATAGCGGTGAAGTCTCAAGTGTGGTGTTCAGCCCGGATGGCAAGACGATTGCTACTGGTAATTCTGACAACACAGTCAAACTGTGGAATCTGTCTGGGCAGTTACTGCATACCCTTAACGGGCATAGCAGTGGAGTCTATAGTGTGGTGTTCAGCCCGGATGGGAAGACAATTGCCTCTGGTAATTCTGACAACACAGTCAAACTGTGGAATCTGTCTGGGCAGTTACTGCATAACCTTAACGGGCATAGCGATATAGTCCATAGTGTGGTGTTCAGCCCGGATGGCAAGACGATTGCTTCTGGTAGTAGAGACAACACAGTCAAACTGTGGAATCTGTCTGGGCAGTTACTGCATACCCTTAACGGGCATAGCAGTATAGTCTATAGTGTGGTGTTCAGCCCCCCGGATGGCAAGACAATTGCTTCTGGTAGTTGGGACAACACAGTCAAACTGTGGAATCTAAGCGGGCAGTTACTGCATACCCTTAACGGGCATAGCAGTGGAGTCTCAAGTGTGGTGTTCAGCCCGGATGGCAAGACGATTGCTTCTAGTAGTGAGGACACGACAGTCAAACTGTGGAATCTAAGCGGGCAGGAACTACATACCCTTAAGGGGCATAACAGTGGAGTCTCTAGTGTGGTGTTCAGCCCGGATGGCAAGACGATTGCTTCTGGTAGTGCTGACAACACAGTCAAACTGTGGAATCTGTCTGGGCAGTTACTGCATACCCTTAACGGGCATAGCGGTGAGGTCTATAGTGTGGTGTTCAGCCCGGATGGCAAGACAATTGCCTCTGGTAGTGCTGACAACACAGTCAAACTGTGGAATCTGTCTGGGCGGGAACTACATACCCTTAAGGGGCATAACAGTGGAGTCTCAAGTGTGGTGTTCAGCCCGGATGGCAAGACGATCGCCTCTGGTAGTGATGACAACACAGTCAAACTGTGGAATCTGTCTGGGCAGGAACTACATACCCTTAAGAGGCATAGCGGTGTCTCTAGTGTCGTGTTCAGCCCGGATGGCAAGACGATCGCCTCTGGTGGCAGTTTTGACAACACAGTGAAACTGTGGAATCTGGATTTGGATGACCTACTAATACGTGGTTGTGCTTGGATTTCTGACTATCTGAAATACAACCCCAATGTTAAGGATGACCGCCATCTCTGCGATGATATTCCTAACGCCCCAAAATTTCCAACTGTGCAGCAGCGCGGCGTTTCCTCTCCTCTGGGCAACGGTCATATCTTGCGGTAATTGTAGGATTGGAGTGACCAGTGAAGAGTGAACAGTAGCAGCCGCAGGTACCAGCCGCTGATACTGCGGGTACTTGATAACTGATAACTGATTTACAGCAGTTTTCAGGTATTTGAACCACAGTGTAAGGGCACAGCAATGCTGTGTCCCTACGGCAAATGTGGTCTATTTACCTGAAAATAGCTGTAAAAGTAGAAAACTGGCTCATATCAGGTTCGGTTGATTACTTATCATTGCTGAAGAACCCCACCCCCGTAAAGCTACGCTTCACGTCCCCTCCCCGCTTGCGGGGAGGGGATAAAGGGGTGGGGTGCAGTCAACGTGGGAATCATAACTAATTAGCCTAAAATTATATCATACCTGATGAAAAAAGCTAACAAATTCTGATTCCCTCACTCCAGAAAACACCATGAAACAAAAAACCTATCAACTTCCTCTAAGATGAAAAAAGCGTCTGTGATTCTCCCCTTAGCTATCCTGGCTTTTAGCAGTGTAGTTGTTAACAGCCAAGAAAGCTCCTCACCCAATACTTACACGAAATCTGTTAGCCGTGAAGTTTTAGCGAGTGGCTATCCGACTCAAGATCAAAAGCAGATTCTTGAGCTTGTACGCTATACCATCGCACCAAGAACAAAACTCCCTACTCATACTCATCCGGGAATGCAGATTGAACGAGTAGAGGCGGGAACTTTAACTTATACTGTTGTGCAAGGAGAGGCGAAAGTAACGAAAGCTAATGGTACACAATTGATTCTTCAAAAAGGGAAAACTATACAGCTTACCGTGGGAGATTCTTTAATTGAACCTGCCGGAATGGTTCATTATGGAGAAAACCAAACAAACAAACCGGTTATTCTATTGTCTGCTTCTCTATTTAATGCTAATCAACCAAAAGCTATTTTAACCAATCCTGAAAACAGATAAATTGCCGCAATTTCAGCCTCAATTCCTTCTATCCAAGGAAAGCTTCATTTACGATCCAAGTTTTAAAACAGTGAATAGTACCAGCCGCAGTGAGAAGATTGACTTGGGACATCTTGATAACTGATAACTGATAACTGATAACTGGTAATTCAGGACTTACGCACTTTACAAATTAACTATCATGTGGGGAACGAAACTTCGCCGTTCGTCCCGTTGCCTCGTTCCCAGGCTCTGCCTGGGAATGTAATTAGGCGAGGCTCTGCCTTCCATTAAATGGGGAGGCAGAGCCTCCTTAAAGAGCATTACAAAGCAGAGCCTTGTAACGAGAATGTCATGCACAGTCTGCGTTGTCCGTCAATGCGTAAGACCTATAATTGTTAAAAGTCAAAGACTGTACACACGCTCCTTGTGCTAGAGAAAACTCTTGTGGCTGTGCGTTGCACGCACATTCTACCTTTATCCCAATTTCTCACATTCCACAAAGATACCCCTTTTGTGTAGTGCTACCGTGCGGTTCTACAATAGTTCAGATGAGCGCAAAAATTTCCCGTTTCTATCTCACTCGTGCATAAGTTGATTTGGCTTGCACTTAATTAGCAAATAAGTCTGACTCCCATAATCAGGTTTTTGGCGATCGCTCGATAAATGACACCAAATTCTACAGCAGTTGATACCCGAAGTGAAGAAAATTCTGATTTTATCAGCTAACCCACAGAACACCTCTAAGTTACGTCTGGATGAGGAAGTCAGAGAAATTCAGGCGGGGTTGGAACGTGCAAAAAAGCGGGAGCAATTTGAAATCATTACCAAATGGGCAATACGAGTAGACGATTTGCGACGCGCTTTGTTAGATTACGAACCGCAAATTGTGCATTTTTCCGGACATGGAACGGGGAGTGATGGCTTGGCGCTGGAGAATAATTCTGGAGAATTGCAACTTGTCAGTAGTCAATCGTTAGCAAGGTTATTTAAATTATTTAAAGACAAAGTAGAGTGTGTCTTGCTGAACGCCTGCTATAGTGAGGAACAAGCTTTGGCGATTCACCAAGACATAGATTGTGTGATTGGGATGAGTCAAGCAGTTGGCGATCGCGCAGCCATTAAGTTCGCCATTGGGTTTTATGATGCGATCGGTGCAGGCAGAAACTACGAAGATGCTTTTGAATTTGGTTCCACTTCGATTGATTTAGAAGGAATTCCCGAGTCAGAAACACCAGTCTTAAAATCTAGAAACAGCAATCAAGACACGATTGCTTCCACGACTTCAAGACAGCGCATCTTTATCAGTTACAAGCGCAATGTTGAACCGGATGAACCTGTCGCGATTCAAGTTTACCAGGAATTGTCACAACAGCACAATGTCTTTATTGACCAAAGAATACTGGTAGGCAAACGCTGGGCAGAATGCATTGAAACAGAATTAAGAAGTACTGATTTTCTCATCGTTTTCCTGTCTGAACAATCTGTTAATAGCGAAATGGTGCAGTGGGAAATCTCCCTTGCGGTAGAATTAGCACAATCGCAAGGAGGAAAACCTGTTATTCTCCCAGTGCGTTTAGCATATCAAGAAGCGTTTCCCCATCCCCTCAGCATCTACTTGAAGCACATCAATTGGGCATTTTGGGGTAGTGCAGAGGATACGCCGCGTCTCATAGAAGAGTTAAGGCAAGCAATTTCAGGTGGTTCCCTAAGCATTAACCTTGAAGCTAAAACTCATTTACCCCAGATAAGTGAACCGTCACCGTTGGAACAACCAACTCCATTTGCACAGCCAGTGGTGTTAGAAATGCCATCCGGGACGATGAAACCTGAATCGGCATTTTATGTAGAACGCAACGCGGACGCAATTGCGTTGAGAACTATTGTACAGCTTGGTGTAACAATTCCCATCAAAGGACCCAGGCAAGTTGGGAAAAGTTCATTATTGATGCGGATAATTCAGGCGGCGAGAAATGCGGGTAAGCGAGTTGCTTATCTTGATTTTCAACAGTTGAACAATTCTGTACTCAACGATGAGGAACAATTCTTCCGTCACTTCTGTTGTTGGATAAGCGATGTGCTGGAGGTGGAAGACAAAGTGGAGGAGTATTTTCGTCTCAACTTAACCACGATTCAGCGTTGCGATCGCTACTTACAACGCCATATTTTAAAAGGGTTAGGTAGTCCATTGGTATTGGCAATGGATGAAGTCGATAGAGTTTTTGACACCAACTTCCGCAATGATTTTTTTGGGATGTTGCGTAGCTGGCATAATAGCCGTGCGATTTATCCTAGTTTAGACGAATTAGATTTAGTACTCGTCACTTCTACAGAACCTTATCAGTTAATTGATGACCTGAATCAATCTCCGTTTAATGTGGGGCAAATCATTGAACTAGAAGATTTTACACCGGAACAGGTTGCCGAACTCAATCGCCGTCATGGTTCACCTTTTGACGCCAACTCGCTGCAACAATTGCTTCGCTTGCTTGGTGGACATCCTTACTTGGTGCGGAAAGCGCTGTACTTAGTCGCCAGCCGACAAATCACTCCAACAGAATTATTTACCAATGCTACTGCTGCTTCTGGACCTTTTGGGGACCATCTGCGGCGGCTGTTGTCACTCTTATATGATAAGCAAGAATTGATACAAGGTTTGCAGCTTGTCATCAGCCAAAATATCTGTCCGGATATGCAAATTTTCTGGCGGTTGCGGGGTGCTGGATTGGTACGCTCATCTGGACAGTCAGCCCTACCACGTTGTCAATTGTACGCCGAATATTTCCGGGAGAATCTGCATGGCTGATGCAAGCATTTACACTGTTGGTGGAACAGTGCAGACAAACCGGAGTGGGGTTTACATTCAAAGACGTGCAGATGAGGAACTGTTAGCACTGTGTCGAGAAGGAAAATTTGCTTATGTTCTCACACCGCGTCAGATGGGTAAATCTAGTTTAATGGTGCGGACTGCTCGTCAACTGAGAACTGAAAAGATTGAGTCAGTGATGATTGACTTGACGGGGATAGGGACACAAGTCACAAGCGCTGAACAGTGGTATCTAGGTTTACTCATTCAGATAGAAGCACAATTGATGCTGGATACCGATGTACACCAATGGTGGCTTGCACACGCGCATCTCGGTTTTACACAACGGTTGACAGAATTTTTTCAGCGGGTGTTATTAGTTGAAATCACCTCACCAGTGGTGATTTTTATTGATGAAATTGATACCACTCTGAGCCTAGATTTTACAGACGATTTTTATGCAGCTATTCGCTATCTCTACGTCTCTCGTGCTTTTTTCTCAGAATTTGAGCGGCTTTCTTTTGTCTTATTTGGTGTCGCAACTCCCGGCGACTTGATACGAGATCCAAAGCGGACACCATTTAATGTTGGTCAGCGAGTTGACTTAACTGATTTTACCTTGAATGAAGCAAAACCGCTGGCAGAGGGATTGGGGTTGCCAACTCCTAAAGCACAGCAGGTGTTGCAGTGGGTACTCTCTTGGACAAAAGGTCATCCGTACTTAACGCAGCGTCTTTTTTATATTATTAGCCAGCAATCTCAGAAAAATTGGTCAAAAGCTGATATTGACCGCATAGTGAGTAGCAACTTTTTCGGTGCGATAAGTGAGCAGGATAATAACTTGCAGTTTGTGCGTGATATGCTGACCAAACGCGCACCAGACAAAGCGGCTGTTTTAACAATTTATCGAGAAATTCGGCGAGGGAAACGCCCCGTTGCTGATGAAGAGCAGTCAATCATCAAATCTCACCTGAAGCTGTCGGGTGTCGTCAAAAGGAAGAATGGGGTATTGAAAGTGCGAAATCCCATTTATCAACGAGTGTTTAATTTAAGCTGGATCAATCAGCACTTACCGTTGAATTTACGGGATTTCTGGGAGCGTTATAAGCCTGCACTTCCTTATGTTGCGATATTGTTGGTATTTTCAATTTTTATGGCGGGGATGGCATTTTATGCTAACACACAACGTTTAAATGCCGATGCACAACGTTTACGTGCTGAAAAAGCCCTGACAAATGCAGAGATTTCAGTTCAAAGTTTGACGACAGAAAATCTTTTTGCCTCAGGTTATGAACTAGATGCTTTATTATCCGGGTTGAAAGCTGGGGAAAGTGTGAAAAAATATGGTGATGCTGTAAATTCAGATAACCGCATAAAAGCGATTGTTGCTCTGCGAGAAGTTGTTTACGGATTGAAAGAACACAACCGCTTGGAGGAGCATAGCCGTGAGGTCAATAGTGTGGTGTTCAGCCCGGATGGCAAGACGATTGCCACTGGTAGTAGAGACAAGACCGTGAAGCTATGGAATCTAAACGGGCAGCTACAGCATACCCTAAAGGAGCATAGCGGTTATGTCTCAAGTGTGGTGTTCAGCCCGGATGGCAAGACGATTGCCACTGGTAGTTGGG
>NZ_AP018195.1:385225-825324 GCF_002368235.1 Scytonema sp. HK-05
CCAGTAGTAGTTCTGACAACACTGTCGAACTGTGGAATCTGGATTTAGATGACTTACTAACACGTGGTTGTGCTTGGATTTCTGACTATCTGAAAAACAACCCCAATGTTAAGGATGACAGTCATCTCTGCGATGATATTCCTAACGCCCCAAAATTTCCAACTGTGCAGCAGCGCGGCGTTTCCTCTCCTCTGGGCGACAGTCAGCCCCTTCTCCTATCGGAGACGCTGCGCGAACGGGGAAGTCAAAAGTCAAAAGTCACGCATTCAAAACAAAGAACCCCATAACTGAAGTTGGGGGCTTGTACCTTTTTCTTCCTGGTCATATCTTGCGGTAATTGTAGGATTGGAGTGAGATATTATAGCTTTTTTCAACCGACTGAAGTACAGTCTGTCGTAGGGGCTGGTAAATGCCCTAACGTGTCAACAATCACGTTTAACCATTAATTCCACGTTGGTTTTACCCCACCCCTTACCCCTCCCCTTGGCAAGGGGAGGGGAGGTTTTGGCGCAAGACAAAACCGGGGTGGGGTAAAGCGACAATTGTGGGCGAGTAGGATAAGGCATACTGTAACGTTATAACAAAGTTTTCACTTTAAGTTGACACCAATAAGCATAGAACAGCCCCTACCCGTGTACCTCACGCTCAATGAAAAGCGCTATAAGCTTCACCACGTCAGCCCGTCGCAAAGCAGCACCGCGCAGGATAGCGATTAATGCAGCTTAAAAAGTAAAAAGAGAAAAGTAAAAAGAGAATCCCCATAATTAAAATTAGGGAATTTTTGTTGCGGACGCCTTTTTTTCTCGCACTATGTGTCTCAAAAAAAATCTTTTTTGGTTTTCCATAAAGAAATTTAGGGGCTTGAAACCATTTTTTCTTTTTCTTTCTTTTGCCTTTTAACTTTTAACTTTTGCCTTGTTCGGTCATCATCAAACTTTAGCCGCTCTTCAATATAACGCTTCTCGTTTGGATGAAGTACAGATTTATCTGTGTCCATCTGTGTCCATCTGTGGTTCTTATTTCTTGATGTATTGCACTCAAGTAAGAACCGCTATATGTTTTATTAGATATCTCCAGAAATTAATTTTGCGTTGTCTACAATCCTTGTAGAGACGCGCCATGGCGCGTCTCTACATTGTTTTTCACCAGATGTCTATTGAAGTAAATTCTCCACCTGTTTGCGTAACACACAAACCCGCTTGGGAGCATCCGCTGTAAGCCTTCTGTCTCTAGTGCGGTGAGGTCACGATTAAGGTCTTTTGGACGCTGTTTTGTGCGTACCCAATCTAATGTTTTTTGATAAATTAGAATTTTAGAGGATATCTGAAAACTTTAAGCAAGGTATATTTTGTCATTCTGAGGGTAACGAAGTGGAACGTAAGCGCAAAGCGCAGGCTTCGCCAACGCGAAGCGTGTCCCCTTGGGAGTCAGAATCCCAGTTTATCGTTAATTTTTCAGATGCTGAGCGCCCTTGGCGCACGCACTCGCGTTCACTGCGCTGGCGCTCCGTGCCTCGCAGAGCGAGGAGCTACGCTAACAGCATGACATTTTTGACTTCTCAGACATCCTCTTAGCTTTCGCGCTGCTTACCCCCTCAAACATTTGGTCTGTTATTTGATCATCTCGATGCATTACTGCTAAAAGATACTCTAGCAGAGGTTCAACTTTCTAAATCAACTGAGACAGCTTGTTTGTTCACTTTCCCGTTGCTATCTATCAACTGAGCTTTTAGGGATACATAAATATCAGGAATCGTAAACTCTTCACCTATGATCTTCCATCGTTCAAGTAGCAGTGGGTTACTGGGATTGGGTGATATCTTGCACTTATAAAACCCTAACAAGTTGGATAGATAAGTTCCTGATAGGTGGGCTGGTAGGATTAACAGAAACAATTACACACTCTCCGATATGGTAAAAATCCCTCGTGCTTTGTTGGAACGTTTAACCGATACCTTGGGCTATGCCGCCTAAATGGATAAAGTCGAATTTAGGCTGAGGAGTGCCAAATCACTCATGTATTGCTTTTGTACGGCTGGAGTTATTGATGATTTTTATCCCTAAAATTTTTACAGTTCCATTGTTATGACTGATAGCCCATGAGGTCAACTCTTGACCTAACAAATAAAAGCTACCTATGATACTAACTGAATATAATCCATTCTTGACTTTCTTAAGTATTATTGTTGCATTTTTTTGATTGCTTACTCCTTTCAGTATCAGAACGCCAGCAAAATTAAACCTACCTGATGTCGTTATTTTTTTGCTACTCAAGCTAGCAGTGATATTAGCAAAAGTATAACCTAAAAACTTGAGGTTTCCTGCAAGACTGGCAGAGTTATTAATATTACCATTAGTTCCTTTGCCTAAAGTAACTGTAGCGCCGTTGAAAGCTAAAATGCCAAAATTAAAATTACTCATAGCTTGAAATCCATCTTCACTCAGGCTGATACCTAACGCAGTGAATTGTTTACTGAGCAGAGTAACATCGCCTAAAGCAAAAAGCTTTCTACTAGTTAAATCAAGTTTAAAACTAGGAACATTGAGCTTTATAATATTGGCTAAATTAAGAGCTACATTATTAATTGAAATTTTCTGAGTGTTAAACAATAACGTGCCGCTACCCAAAGACTGATTAAAAGCAATAATATTTGCTGATCCTGATGCACTTTGCTTTGACAAGTCAACTGTGAGGCTGGGAATAGTGAAAGTTAAGAAACCAGCTAAACTCAACTGAACATTCTTCAGAGCAATACTATTTGGCGTAACATCAAACGTAATACCTGCTAAGGTGTTACCCAAAACAGAAATCGTTCCTGAACCACTACCATTACCAGATTTTATATCGATACTCAAGGCATCAACATCAATAGCTAAAAGATTGGCTAAATTTAGGTCAAAGTTTTTAAATGTGGCATTGTTAGGTGTAACTTTAAATTCAACGTTGGCAATTTCGTTCTCAAAAATTTCTAAATAACCATCCCCTTGAAGATACTGCTCGGTAGGCGTTATCTTTAAGGCTAAATCTAAACTATTATCATCGGTTCCCTTAATTTCCAAAAATCCTAAATCTATTTCCGAAACTTTTAACGAGCCCCTAACATCCTTAAACGTTTTATCGCTTTGAAAAATTAGAGTTGCCTCACGCTCCCAAGCATTAATTTTGCCATTAATTTCCAAACCTTCTGATATTGCTTGACCTGCAATTGTCGTTGGAAAAGGAACATATTTAATTAAAGGATTGAGTTTTCCGTCTCCATCGCCATCAATTCGTTCAATGTTTAAGTTCACCAATTTTCCTAAAAATTCTAGTGCTTTGTTAACTAGATCAACTGAATAGCCTACCTGTTTGGCAAGAAAGGAAGTGACTGGCCCTCGCCACAAATCTATTAAGCTAACCGATTCTCTGGGATTTAAAATTAAAGCTAACCTTTCAGGATCATTAATATCCATGAGGAATGCTACCTCAAGATCTGTTTTTTCCCATTTCAAATCACCAATAAAGCCAAAGTTATCGAAGTAAGGAGGTAAATACGTTCCGCCTCCTTGAAACCTGACATGGCGAAGTTCAGTCCCTACCAACCCGTAGGGATTACACCAAGATTTTTCGCTCTGTTGACAGAAGAACGCTGTTAAAGATTCGGGTTCGAGGGAGAGAGTACCAGAGAGAAATAGTTTAGGTTCGTTTTCTTGGGTGGGATCGTAGCCTTGAAGAATCAAATTTCCAGTTAATGCGAAGTTTGGCTCTAAATCAGCACTAATATTTAACCCAATGAGTAATTTATTAAAAGTAGCTTTAAATTGTTGCTGAGAAAATAGCTGAATATCGCTAGGAATATTGCCTGTTAAGCTAAAATCTCCCGCAGGATTAAAATTAATTATGGCTTTGAAGCAAGCAATTTCTATGTCTTCATCAATTAAGGTACTGAAAATGGGATGGACATTATTTAAATCAATATCTCCGATAAAGTTACATCCTCTGCTTAAGTTAATAAAACCTAAAGATGAATGTATTAAAGAAGAGTCAATATTAGCTATAATTAACTCTGGGCTGTTTAATTTGAAATCATTAATAATCGGAAATTGATTGGTGATAGATTGAAAACTAAAATTTTTAGATAAATTATATTTTAATATGGCTTTCTTGCCAAAAATTACTTCAATATTTAGGTCATTTACTAATCCTTTAAAACTGATTTCAATTTCTTTATCATTTTGATAAACTCTATATTTTAGTGCAGATATTGTAATTTCATGATTACCGAATATTTCAAAAATAATTGTCTTAAGTGCGATATCCATGTATGGAACTGTACTATTAAGATTAAAAATCTTGTTTAAATTTAACTGCAAATCATGGTCATAATCTAAATAATTTTCTGATACTGATGGCGATAGATTTATATAATCTAAAGACTCAAGTTGTAATTTGATATCATCAGATAAGGTAATTCCTGCTAAATCAAAGCTATTAGACATAAGTAAGTGGCTGGAAAAATTTACAACTATTATTACATTTAAAATAGTACCAAAATACAGAGGCAGGAAACTTCAAGCCGCGAAGACGAAGTTGTTGCCCTCGCTTATGTTTGCTTTTTAGTCTAAAGTACAGTTCCTAGACTACAAGTTAAAAGTCAAGGATGGTCAACTTGTGGAGATAGGGAAGTTCTTCCCCAATTCCAAAACCTGTTCATGCTGTGGTTATGTCATAGACGAGTTAACGCTCGATATTCGTGAATGGGATTGTCCATCGTGTAATACTCATCATGATCGTGATGGTAATGCAGCACTGAACATCAAAAACGAAGGTATTCGGATATTATCTATGGGCGGGGGGTGGATCTGGGCTACAGCTTTGACTTTTGAATGCGTGACTTTTGACTTCCCCGAAGGGGTGACTTTTGACTTCCCCGAAGGGGTGACCGAAAAAGAAAAGGATACAAGCCCCTAAATTTATTTATGGAAAATAAAAAATGCGGAGCAACTTTATTCAAGCCCCTGGATTCATCCGTGGGGTCTTCAATGCGTGACTTTTGAATGCGTGACTTTTGACTTCCCCGAAGGGGTGACTCCTCCCAGTCGTGGATGTGGGCAGGTAACACGTCCACATCCACCGACATCCCCTATGTTCACCCATAAAGTGGGATTGCTCACTATCATACTGCTTGTGACATCAATTCACTTGGCTCAATAGTTTTACGGTCTTCTAGGAAAGAATGGCCAATTAAGTTAAGGATTTCCACTCTTTCTGCAGGAGAAGCAGCAGATACAAGCACTCGTAGGCTCACCCCAGGCTTCGCCCCTAGCAACTGAGACAAATACCACTCCCGCGCTTCCGTAGGAACAGCCCCTAGCAATGCGAGAAACTTTCCAGTTCCCAAATCAGCCTTTCCCTTACGAAATCTGGAAATTAGCACCTCTGAAACTCCAGCTTGCTTGGCTACAACTTTTGCCGAAAGGTTAAACCTGTCGAACATCTCGTCAAATAGTTGCTGGTAAAGAGGAGTTTCCTCTGTTACAAAATTTTGCATTGCCAAGCCAATTATAGGATTAGGTAGTTGTTATAGTATGCGATATTTAAAGAGAACTGTATTAGGATTTTTAAAGACATGGATAACTCAATGGTAGCAAAGGATTTCCTCTCGCTAAACTGAGCCAACGACTTACTCTTACTGAAACATATAACATCATCTTAAAGGAAGTAGGGCACAACTTCAGGTACTACTAGCTTACATGGCGATACCTTTGAGGCACAAGTTAAGCAATTTTCGGCAGCCATCAAGGAATAGCTGAAAGCCAATAGCCTTGAAAAGTAGCCCCAGTCTGGCAGGACAGGGGCTGGAAATTTGTCATTACTAAGGAAATTATGACGCAGAACAATTCCAAAATTCAAGGGAAGTTTTACCCACTTCAGCATGAGGAATGGTTAAGAGCCAACCGGGAACTAAAACCAGCAGAAGTAGATGTCCTTTACTATCTCAAAACAGTCAACCCTAGCTATGAAAGGATAAGTATCTCATGTAGCGTCATTGCATCTGATTTGAAAAGGGATAAAAGCACTGTCAGTCGAGCAATACTGCCTTTAAAAGAGAAAAATTGGCTACCTGAATGCTTTGAGGTTCAATTTAGGGAGCAAGATAATGCTGAAGCCAAAATACGCCAGCGACTAAGAGCAGAACTTGGTGGTGAGATGGAAGTAGTCACAGCTGTAGGTCGCATTGACCTGCTTACCGAATCTGAGGTTATTGAAATCAAAAACATCAATGACTGGAAGGAAGCTCTAGGAAAGATACTGGCTTACTCAGCATTTTTTCCTGAACATAGCAAATGCATTCACCTATTTGGAAAACAGGACTTAGCAAAGCTGGCACTTGCAACCCAAACCTGTTGGGAGTTCGCAGTTCTCGTGACTTTCGAGGAGGTGCAGTGATGACTAAAAAGCGCCAAAGACACACCTCTATAGGACTTAACCTAGAAATCCCTGGCGTTATAGATATTACCAAAGCTGATGTAGCAGTCATTATCTCAAACAAGCTGATAGGTTCCCAAATTCGTTTGTGGATTTACCTAAAAGTTGTTGATTCTTTATTTGATGAAGTGCAGGATGCAAGGGAACTTTATCAAAATCTTCCTACCCTTGCTGAGATAGCAGAACGAATTGGGGCAAGCGTTGACACCGTAGAGAAAGACTTACGAAAGCTCAAGACTCTTGAGTTGCTGCCAAAGTGGTTTGCTTTTAGTTCGTCAAAATACGCGGATACTGAGCGCCGAATACGCGAGCGTCTCCAAGCCGAATTGGGCGGTCAGGTTGAGGTAGTCACTGCCGTGGGTCGCATTGACCTACTTACTGAATCTGGAGTTATTGAGATTAAGGATATTAGTGATTGGAAAGAAGCACTGGGCAAAATCCTTGCTTACTCTGCCTTTTTCCCAGAACACAGCAAGCGTATTCACCTTTTTGGTCGTACTGATTTAGCGAAACTGGCACTAGCCTCTGCTACCTGCGAAGAATTCAACGTTGTTGTGACCTTTGAGGAGGTGAAGCCATGATACCCAAACCACAGAGAGATAAACAGGGTAGGATACAGGGCGAATTTTACCCCCTTCAAAAAGCCGAACTTATTGCCCTGCGGAAAACCAAGCTAATCAACAATGCTGCCTTTGTTCATTTAGCGCTTAGGTACGAAAACCCTTTCTGCGATCGCCCGATTACAGTTATTCCCAAAGAGTTTGCACTACGATGGCTTCTTCCAGAAAGCAGTGTCTATGAAGCGATCGCCAAACTCAAAGAAAACCATGCCATCAACATCAAGTCAGGCAAAGTCACCATAGAATGGGTAAATTCTCAACAAGAGTCTGATTCTGAGAATCCAGAAAATTTCTGGGAATCCAGAAAAAATTCTGAGACTTCAGAAAAAATTCCAGAAACCCAGAAAAAATTCCGAGAATCCAGAAATAATTCTGAGACTTCAGAAAAACGTAGCCCAAAACCCTTACAACGTAAGGTTTATAAAGAGTCTCAGATATATTCAGATTATTCAGAATTTATTCAGACTCTCTCAGAAAGCCAGCGAGCGAATTTTTTGAATTTCTGTGAGGAACTTACAAAAAATCTCAGCCAACCTGTCAACGACATAGAGGCTTGGTTAGCTCATAGCAACAAAGCCGGAAAAAACCGTTGGGAGGTTTATTACCAAAAATTCTTGGCGAAGCAAAAAACACAAATCAACAAATCTAAAAACAACCAAAGCAGCCGACATATTGCCAAAAAGTTTCAACAAGAAATTGAGGAACAGCGTCAGCAAGCTATGCTTGGCTTGCAGGGTGAAGTATGACTGACCGATTGCCACCACAAAACATTGAGGCGGAAGAGGCGATTTTGGGCGGGATAATGCTAGATCCAGAAGCGGTTAGCAGGGTGAGCGATCATCTGGTTCCAGAAGCTTTTTACATTACTGCTCACAAAGATATCTATCAAGCAGCACTGCGCCTTCACCGACTCGGCAAACCTACGGACTTGCTGTCGGTCATAAATTGGCTTGCAGACCATGACTTACTCGCTCGCATTGGCGGTAGAAATAAACTAGTCTCCCTCGTAGACTGTACAGTCAGTGCTGTCAACATCGACACCCTAGCCGCGTTGGTAATGGAGAAATATCTACGGCGGCAGTTAATTAAAGCCGGTAATGAAATTGTCCATCTGGGTTACGAGACAGAAACTGAGTTACCAATTATCCTCGACCAATCAGAGCAGAAAGTTTTCCAAGTTTCTCACCAAAAATTTTGTTCAAACACCGAACATAACAGCACGATTAATATTGCTGCTTACGAGCAATTACAGTCATCTAGCCCCATTTACCCTACAGGGCTTTATGAACTCGATAACTTGATGGTGGGATTTGAAGGCGGCACGCTCACTATAGTTGCCGGGAGACCGTCAATGGGAAAGAGCCAGATTGCACTTTTTTTGGCTCTCCAAATGATACTGCTCCACAACCTACCTGTCATTATCTTTTCCCTAGAGATGACTAAGAAGCAGCTGGAGTACAGACTGTGGAGTTTAATTAGTGTTTTAGCTGCCTACAGGCATTTCGGCTTGATACCCTTAAGAAGCGATCGCATCCGCAGACACCGGGCAGGATTTGAACCTTTAGAGGAATGGGAATTTAGCAGCATTGCCAAAATCGTTGGTATTGCAAGAGAACTACCGCTGTACATCAATAACTCAAGAGGCATTACCGTTTCTGGAATTGCTTCCGAATGCCGTCAGGTCAAGGCAAAAGAAGGCAAGCTGGGGTTGGTTGTAGTTGATTACCTGCAAATGATGGCAGAGGACACTGGAGGCAACCGGAGCTACGAACTAGGAGATGTGGCGAGGGGACTTTACAAAATGGCAGGGGAATTAGATGTTCCCGTCTTGGCACTTTCTCAAATCTCTAGAGCAGTTGAGGGAAGGCAAAACAAGCGCCCAATGATGAGCGATCTCAGCCAGTCGGG
Source organism: Scytonema sp. HK-05 (assembly GCF_002368235.1). Lineage (GTDB taxonomy): Bacteria > Cyanobacteriota > Cyanobacteriia > Cyanobacteriales > Nostocaceae > Kalymmatonema. The sequence continues at coordinate 394,222 of NZ_AP018195.1, forward strand.
AATCTTAGAGATGGTAGCAGACAATATAATACTCGCTTACCGGGACGAGTACTACAACCCGGACACTCTAGACCAAGGAATCCTAGAACTAATCATGGCTAAGGCACGGCATGGCGATACAGGCACGGCAACTATGTTCTTCGACAAATCCTATGGAATTATCAGGAATTTGGAATGATGAAAGAGCCGATTCCTCAAACTACCGTCGAAACCTTCCGCCCTAATGGCTGGATACTGGGTTTTGACGGCGAGAGCAGCAACCTACAGTTCGGACTGCCGCTCTTGTGCAGTCCGGTGCTTGCGACTCAGCCCGTCTACTTGTGTTCGGGCAGAATCAAGTTTTTGGATACCAACTACAAGCCAAAGTTACCAGCACGACAATCTCACTGCTTAATTTACTGGGGTGATAATGCCCAGCTGTTTAGAGAAGTCTTTGAGTTGTATGGCGTCATTCACCTACCAGCTCAACTTCTATATAAGGAGGAAGCCCAACAAAGAACAGATGATGAGTGGGGTGTCTCTGAATTTTTACTGGGGGATATCGAAAATAGCCCTAGTAAAGACTCCGAACAGATAGAGATACCCCCCAGTAAAGACAGCCCTAGTACAAACTCCTCTAAGTCCCATATATCCCCCAGTAATGGCAGCCCTAGTAAAAAGCGCAGAAATTGGGGTGAGGGTAACGGCACTATTTATTGGCGCACCATTACCAAGAATGGAAAGGAATACCCCCAGGCTTATTATCACTGGAAGGAAAACGGTCTGAAGAGAACCAAGTACATCCCTAAGCAATTACGAGGCGTTATTCAAGAAGCAGAGGAACAGAAACGACCAGTAATAGAGATTTTGGGATTACTGGGTGTTGTGCCAAGCCCTAGTAAAAACACATTACTGGGGGATATTATAAACAGCCCTAGTAACAATGAAATAACCACCAGTAAAAAAAGCCCTAGTACTCAGGAAGAGCCTTCATGTGTGTCCCTTAAAGATAGCCCTAGTAACGATGGGGGACAGGTGGAAGCAACCACCAGTAAAGACAGCCCTAGTAAAACAAGACGAGACAAGGGGTTAGGCAGTGGCTCAATTCAGTGGAAAACTATTACCCTTCACGGCAAAGATTATCCTCAAGCTTGGTATCACTACGAGTTTTGGAAAGATGGCGATCGCCTGGTCAAAAAGAGTAGGTATATTCCAAAAGGGTTATTAAAGAGAATTGAAGAGCTAGAAGCTCAAAAAGCGCCAGTTAAAGAGATTTTGGCTATATTAGGCGTAAAATGGTAAAAAGCCCAGGCGTGGCGCTGTTAGCGTAACTCTTTTCCCTCATGGGTCTTATTGCGGAAAATAACTTATTTGAAATTTGAAACCAGTTGGAACTGGTACATGGACATTTGGCTTATTCCAGGTAAAACTAGAAGAATTTGACTTGGATGGTACCCTGGATAGGGTGTTTAATGAATTGGGCGATCGCATTCAGGACAATAAAGTCCAGGCGATAAAATCTCTGGCAATTTCTGTGGATCAAGTCATGGATTACCGCAAGCTAATGACGGCTTTCCCACTGTTGGGGAAATTTCCCTTGCAAATCGACCAAACGGCAACCATTACCGTTGGGGAACAATTTATAAGATAAGAATATCAAGGTTCTGTCAAAGGATTTCAGAGTTTCCAAGATCCTGTCAACACCTTGTTAGGTAGTCCTGATATCAAAGCCGATGTATCGCTGCGGCTAATCTTTGAATTTTCGGCAACAGTGCAACCAGATGGCACACAAATCAGTAATATCAAACAAGCCCTGAATCGTAACCCGGTGGAGAGGCTATCTTTGACGCCTAAAGTGACGTATTAGTTGGCTGTTGACGGTTACGAAAGCAGGCGGGTTTCCCGCTGTATGTGATTTAATTGTTCAGTGTAGATGCAATGAGAAATATCTCCTAGAATTAACGTTAATGTTTGTTTAGATTGAGAAAAATGAAATTTTGCTGGTGTAAGCAAATCAGTTTATCAAGCAATGCGAACATTATTCTTTAAGTAACCATCTTCCATGTGAATAATACGGTCAGCCATATCAAGAATGCGATTGTCATGAGTAATTAAGAGAATGGAACAACCATGATATTTGGCAAGATTTTTTAAGGTTTCGACTACAGTGTGAGTACTTGCTTTATCGAGTGATGCTGTTGGTTCATCAGCAAGAATTAATTGAGGTTTAGTAACTAACGCCCGTGCAAATGCCACACGTTGTTTTTGTCCTTCAGAAAGTTGCTCAGGATAATAATTAATACGGTGTTTTAAACCTACTAATTCCAGCATCGCTTCTGCCTCACGACACATTTCTTTACGAGACATATTTTTACCTAATTCCATAGTCATTTGTACATTTTGACTTGCGGTTAGGAAGGGTACTAAATTATGCTTTTGGAAAACATATCCAATCTGACGACGTAGTTGTAATAGCTTTTGATTGCTGGCGCGATAGATTTCCCTTCCCAATACTTTTACGCTACCTTCTTGTACAGTACGTAAACCAGCCATTAAGCTTAATAAAGTTGTTTTTCCTGAACCAGAAGGACCTGTTAAGATAACAATTTCACCAGAGTCAATTGATAAACTGACATCAAATAAAACTTGTTTCCGTAATGTACCTTTTCCAAAGTAATGGTTAAGGTATTGAACTGAGATAATAGGAGATGGAAACATGATGATTACCTTAAAGATAGAAGATTAATAAATGCTTGGTATCAGAATTAAGAATTGAAACTTCAAAATTCAGTAAACTCTTTGATTGAGACGCTTTGCTCTAAATTGTGGAGTTAATTACAAACCACAAATTATTCATTGAAAATTGGTAGACTTTATCCAAAAAGTTCGGCTGGGTCGGCAGAGCGAAGTTTACTCATCGCTAACATTCCGGCTATGGAACACATAACAATTGTTAGTACCATCACCATGACACCTCTAGTTATCGTCATAAACATTGGCAACCGAGTCGCATCTTGAACAAAGCTATATATATATATGCATAAAGCAAATCCAGGGATGTATCCAATTAAGGACATTAAAAATGCTTGTTGCAAAACCACTTTTACCATGTATGAATTTGCATATCCGATTGCTTTAAATGTGGCATAGATAACTAAACTGTCAGAAATTTGTGTGTACAGAATTTGATAAACAATGATGCCACCAAATGCACATCCTATCACTGTACCCATATTAAAAATAAATCCGATGGGTGTAGATTGTGCTACAGTGTCTTTCTCAAGTTGCATGAAGTCTTCTAAAGTCATTAACTTCACATCTCGAGGTAGGTCTTTTGAGACTTTTTTAATGATACTTTGCGGGTCAACACCTGGTTGGAGTTGAATAACTCCCATATGAACTTTTTCTAATGGGTGGTTAACGATTTCAGAGAAGTTTAAATCACTGGTGATGATAGCACCATTCGCCGACATCACCCCACCTCCTAGAGAAAATAATCCTCCAATTCTAGTTTGGTGATTAGATACTTCTGTTATCACTTCTCCATGTTTTTCCAGGTTTTCAACAATTGGGCCAAATTCCGGTCGAGAAAGTCTATCAAATAATACGGTGTTAGCTGCTTTTATCGCTTCTGTTTGTTGATTGATTTCTGGTATTTTAAACACAGGCTTATCTGGCGTAAAAGCGCAAATAACTATCGGTGTTTTGACAAAAGTTTTAGGATTTTTGAAATTTGCCATGGAAAGGTAGAAAGGATTAACTGAGGCTATTCCATCGACTGCTGAAATGTTATACAAATAGCGCCGTGGAAACTCTTTCATTTCAAAAAAAAGCTCTGTATCGCGATGCAGCAACACTAAATCTGCTTGTAATTTTTTATGAAAGGTGACAGCATCTTCAAAAAGTCCGTCTCGAAAACCCAATTGAATAAACATTAACATTACAGCAAAGGTCACGCCAGTAATTGTAACTAATAAGCGAGCTTTGCGATGGATTAGTTGCAACCAAGCAACGGGTGTTGTAGCGCTCATTATTTAGTATTCTCCTATAATCTTAACTATTTGAATTAGTTTCAACTTTGACATCAACCTGCAAATTAATGAACTTAGCAGCTTCGTTAATATCGCTAGATTTTAAGCGAATTTTTACCTCTACAATCCTTGAATCAATATTTATTGTAGGGTCATTGCTCACAACATTTCGCTTTCCTATTTGGACACCTACTTTCTCAACGGTTCCAGTTAATAGTTTCGGTAATGCGCGACTCGATATCGAAGCTTTTTGACCTACTTTTATTTTGCTGATATCAGTTTCGTAAATTTCAGCATTAACATACATTTGCTGCGTTTGAGCTAGCTCAACTATCCCTTTTTCGCTAATAGTTTCTCCTGGAAAAGTGTGAATTTTCAAAATCTTTCCATCCATCGGCGCTCTCACATAAGCCAAATCTAAATTTGCTTTTGCTTCCAGGACGGATGCCTTTGCTTTTTCCAACTCGCTTTGAGCAACCTGCACATCTACAGGACGTACTTCTTTTAACTTTTTTAAGGTAGCTTTAGCTTCTTGAATCTGGTTGGGAAACGATGATAAAGTTTGATTAAGCGAACTTTTAGCTTCCTTGAGTTGCGCTTGTAAAGTTTTTACTGCTAAAAGTTTAGTATCGTTTGTAACTGCAGATATTGCGCCTTGGTCGTACAATGATCGATAGCGTGCGTACTCAGTCTCTGCATTTTTCAGTTGCGCTTCCAAGCCAGCTATTTTAGCTTTTTGAACAGTAATACCCCCTTGAAACTGGGCTTCTAAATCTGCGATACGTGCTTGCCCGGCGGCAACTTCTCCTTGTTTTGTAGTCCCTGCTTTGGCTTGATCAAGTTGCGCTTGAGTGACTCGAACGCCCATTTGGGCTTTGTCTACGGTTGCTTGCAGTTGGCTGACGTTATCAAGAATAGCAATTAATTGTCCACGACGAACATTATCGCCTTCTTTTACCAAAACCTTATCTAACCTGGCAGTTTGCAAAGCAGATGGTCCAGATAGGTTAACGATTTTATCCTTTGTTTGAATGCGTCCTAAAGCTGCAATAGTTGGATTTACAGGTTTTTGAACTGGAACTGTTGGCGCTACATTACTCTGCTTTTTAAGTTGCGAACTTAAATTAGAGCTAGTGGAAAAAATATAGATCGGCACAGCAATAGCTGCTAATCCTACAGGAACCATTAAAGCTACCTTCAATTTTTTTGACTTCGTATCAAAGCTTACTGGGTTGCGAAAAATGTCCATTGGAGGTCAACCTTAGTTATTATTTGCTAGATTTTAGGAATTGGTGTTTGTAATTCGTAAACCGTGATTCGCAATGACTCTTCAATTACGAATTAGGAATTATTAATTACGAATCATCTTGCTTCTATATTTCGATAGGGGTAAGCCAATTATTTTATGCAGTCGCTTACTCAAAATTTCTGTAACCGTTCAGGGGGGTAAAAAAGGTGAAAGTAAAAATGGGGGTCAAAGTCTGGTAAATTGAGAGTTATGAAAGAACAGCGCCCAGTCTATCTACAGCAGATCCCTCAAGAAGATTGGGAAAAAACTCCATAGTTTGTATTGCATCACAATGCTGACACTGATAACTGTAACGATGATACTCAACTATTTCTATTGGACGTTCCACTAACTGCGCTACTAATCTGTTGTAACATCACCAAATTTTGCCTGCCATCTTTACGATCGCATGAACCTTGGCTTTGTTGGGCTACTAACCTCTTGTAACATTACCAAATTTTGCCTGCCATGTTTACGATCGCATGAACACCCCCCTGAACGGTTACCTGCTTTCTCGCTTATTCACCATTCTCAACAAGAGCCAGAGGCTTTAATATCTCGTTACCAGGTTGAACCTGGTAACGAACGAGGGTTTGGAGACTTCGCCTCCTCACTATTGCAAAGCATGTAGTAGGCGCTAAAGTGCTTATTATGAGCTAGTTTCCAAGGTTTACTTCTCGTTACATACTTTGATTTTTTCTCGCCTACTTACTTATACACAGTCAAATTTCTGCATAATTGCTGAGTTTTAACACTATTAAACAAAAAATGCTGTTTATTCAAATCAATGATGTAGAAGAAATGATTTCAGAAATTGAGCCAACAACTGTAATACACAGCCGCTATCAGATTCATAAATTTCTTGGTAAGGGAGGATTTGGACGAACTTACCTAGCATTCGACAATGAGCGATTTAATGAAGTTTGTGTTTTGAAAGAGTTTGTACCAACAACATCAAAAGAAGAAAACCTCTGTAAATGCAAGGAGTTGTTCGAGCGTGAAGCAAAAGTTTTATACCAAATTCAGCATCCTCAAATTCCCAAATTTTTAGCTTGGTTTACGGATAATCAACGAATCTTCATCGTTCAGGAATATATTGACGGCAAAACTTATTCAGAAATTTTATCTGATCGCATCGTACAGAAAGGTGAGCCATTTTCTGAAACAGAAGTGAGAACATGGTTGATAGATATATTACCAGTTTTAGAATATCTCCACGAGCGCCAAATAATTCACAGAGATATTTCACTAGAGAATATCATGTTACCTCATAATCAATCTAAACCCGTGCTGATTGATTTTGGGGTAGTTCAAGAGAATTGTACCCAGATTATGTCTCCTGATTCTCTAAATCTTTATAACTCAATTCGCAATTCAGTAGTCGGAAAGTTTGGCTATTCTCCACCTGAACAGCTACGTTTAGGACAATCCTATCCTTCTAGCGATCTCTATGCACTTGGTGTTTGTGCAGTGGTTCTTTTAACGGGGAAAATGCCACATTTTCTCTTAGATGAATCACTAAATTGGCAATGGCGCTCTCAAGTCAATATCTCTGAAGATTTTGCGGTTATTTTAGAAAAAATGCTGGCAGAAGTACCAAACGCACGCTTCCATTCCGCTAAAGAAATTCTTTTTTTATTGAATCGCCTACACAGTCATTCACCTGTTTTACCTCGTTTTACATTTCTACCTCGAATACAAGGAATTAAAAGTTTCCAAAAGCAAAAACAAGAAAAAAAAACTAAGAAAGCATTAGAAGAATTATTAATTTTACAAAAATTAGAACGAGAACTTAGACAAGAAAATGCTACAAATGGCGACATTCATCCACAAATACCTATGTATATCAACTTAGATTTGGCAGAGTATATAGAGCAACAAGAATCAACTGTTCCTGTCGAATCTTCTGCTCATGTTTTAATGAAAACTCCATTAATAGCGGCAAAGATTAGCGATATTTTGATGAAAATACTTACTAAAATAGCAGTAAACAATACTTCTGTTAAGAATAATAAATTTCTCAATTATAGTATACAGAATTTTATGGAAAATTCTTCTGTAAATAGCAACTTTGAGCTTTTAGAACTTATTCAGCAAGAACTTACTAAGTTTATTGGACCAATAGCAAGTTTAATTATTAATGAAGTGTTAGCGGTTTTTCCATATTGTTCACCATCGCAACTCATCGAAATATTAGCAGCAGAAATTCCTGATAAATTAACGTCAAACCAATTTCAAGAGGATATTTATAACATAATCCAATCAAAATTACCTTCTAGACAAAAAACTGAATAATATTTAGTAGAGGTTTTTAATCGATTGATTTTAAATAAATCAATAATAATTCATAAATTAAAATTTTATGTGAAAGCGCTTGGTTTACAGTATTATTTTTTACTTTTAATGTCCTTTATTATTGATAAATAATGTATTTTATAGCAATCCTAAATCATACAGGGTAAGCGCATCTAATTTTGTAGCGAAAACTAGAGATTTTTTTGCATAATTATAGTTATACAGAGAAATTTGAGTATTAAAGATGCCAAGTAGTAGGCTTATCTGAAAAGTATGGTTAAGGTATATTTTGTCATTCTGTTCGCGTAGCGTGCCCGTAGGGCATACGTAACGAAGTGGAGCGTAAGCGCAAAGCGCAGGCTTCGCCAACGCGAAGCGTGTCCCCTTGGGACTCAGAATCCCAATTTTCCGTTGTGGTTTAAGATGCAATACTTGTGCTGTCGCTTCGTATGCCTTCGGCACGCGCTCGCGCAAAGCGCACGCACTCGCGTTCGCGAACAGCATGACATTTTTAACTTCTCAGACAGCCTCTAATCCTGATGATTCAATGTGTAAGTCCTAATTCTTAGTCTCGATTGATAATGACAACAATTTCAGTTCCTTGCCCAGGTTGACTTCCAATCGTCAGTTGTGCTCCAATATTTTCTGCCCGCTCGCTCATTCCCAGCAATCCAAATCCGCCAACTCTTGGTATGCTACCAACCCCAAAACCGAGTCCATCATCTTTAACGCGCAAGATACATTGTGTATTCTCATACACTATCTCAACACGAATCTCACAAGCATCAGCGTATTTTATGGCATTGGTTAATGCTTCCTGTGCAATCCGTAGTAAGTTGTTCTCAACCTCGTTAGGCAAGGGATAGGCTGTGCCTTTGATTTCGTAGATCATAGCAGTATCGGTAGCGGCTCTCATCTGAGTCACCAGACGATGAAGGGCGTTATGCAAGCTGCCATCTTCCAATAGCTGGGGACGGAGTGCTGCCACTGAACGACGGGCTTCGGCAAGCCCAGTTTGTGCCAATTCATTGATCATTTCCAGATGTGCCTGTGTCGCTTCTAAATCATCGATTAGCACTTGTGTCGCTGCTCCCACATGCAGTAGAATGCCGGTAAAGGCTTGCGCTAGAGTGTCGTGAATTTCTCGCGCCATGCGGTTGCGTTCTTCTAAAATCGAGGTTTCTTCAGCCCGTTTGCGGTTGCTAATATCCTGCCCAATACCGATATTTATTCCATTTGAAAGTCGAATATTTGCCCAAGATGTATCAATGTAACGACCATCTTTTGTTCTAATCTTGATGTCTAGCCATTTTTCGGTAGCACCTAACATATGTTCTAACACTTGTTGACGTTGTTCCAAATCAGGACAACATTCTGCTAACAAGTCAATTTTCTCAAGTTCTACTGAAGACCATCCCAAACATTGTTCTAACTCACGATTAACAAATTGTATTCGTCCATTTGCCTCATAAAGTGTAATCATTACAGGAATACGATCAATAATGACTTGTAGAAATTTCTTTTCTCGTGCAAGTTCGACCGTTTGCTCAGCGACTTGTTGTTTTAATGTTCGGTTGTAATCTGCTAATAGTTCTTGGGCTTGTTTACGTTGAGTAATATCGGTCATTCCCCCAATCATGCGAATCGGCTTTCCATGATCGTCACGAATAACAAAGCCGCGATCTGCCACGTATGTATAAGAGCCATCTGCTCGACGAAAACGATATTCAGCAGACCAAAATTGTTCAGCGTTGTTGGCATCAAGCACATGAGGAGTTCCTAAAATCACTCGCTCTCGATCTTCAGGATGAATTCGCTCGTACCACCAATTGGTGTAAGGATGTATTTCATTAACCGTATAGCCAAAAATTGTTTGAATGCCTGCATTCCACCAAGCATAATCGGTCAGTAAATCCCAATCCCAAATGGCATCATTAGTGACTTGAGCAATCATTTGAAATCGTTTCTCGCTTCGCGATAAAGCTTCATTCAATGCTTTCATCTCATTAAAAGAAGTTTGCACTTGGCAAGTCATGCTGTTAAACGATTTTGCCAATTCCCCTAACTCATCGGAGCGTTCAATGTTAACGGTTTGATTCCACTCGCCTCTTGCAAGCACCTTTGCCGATTGATTTAATCTGAGAATGGGGTCTGTGATCCACCGAACAGTCAGAATACAAATTGATATTGCTACGATTAAGGCAATAATACATAAGAAAATTGTCGTGCGAGTGTTGGCATGAATTTGCTTTAGAAAATCGGCTTCTGGAACGACAACTACAATCAGCCAATCTATTCCTCGTCCATCCTTTAACGAGGTTAGCTGTAAAAAGTGGCGCTGCCTCTCGATTGTAAAATCAATTTGTTGACTTCCACTGATGTTATTAAAGTTACCAAAGCGCTCTACCAGATATTTGGCGGTATTTTGAACGAGAGGTACTGTGCTTTCGGTTGCTTTGACTCGCCGAGCCTTTTGATGATTTTGATTCAGAAAAAACCGTTTTTCAGAGGCTGAGGAAGCTACCAAAAGTCCTGAGCGCTCAACCACAAAAATTGTTCCTGATTCGCCAACTCTTATACGTTGTAAAAAAGTACTAATTTGTGAAATGACTAAATCAGTTGCTAAAACCCCTTTCAATTTACCCGTGGAGTCGTAGAAGGGCAAGCCTGCAGAAATGCCCATATTGTCCTCACCCACATAGGTATAAATCTCACTCCAAGTTGGCTTTCCTGCTTGAACTGGTGTGATATACCAAGGTCTAGTTCGCGTATCATAGTTTTGAGTCAGACTCAATAATTGTTTTCGATTTCCACTGTTATCAGCAGTATAAATGGCGAAGTTACCTCTAGCAAAATTTTCTGTGCTGTAGACATTTAATGTTCTATTATTTTGGCGACTTGCTCCAATCATTCCGCCTTGTTCGTTTGCGACACAAATGTAGCTGACTGAGTTAAATACTTGAATTTGTTGAGTAAAGTACCGTTCTAAAAATTTGGTATCTTTTACATTAGATACATCTAAAATCCCCAATCTGATTGCGTTAGCATTAATTTTATTGATGAGATGAGGAGCTTCTAGATAATCTTGCATATAATGTTGAACGCGATTACTAATTTCTTGACGCAGTTGAACTGCAACGTCATCAACAGCCTGTTGTCCGCTCTTAAAGGAGAGGTACCCTACCAACCCCACCGTTCCGAAAATTTGTAGCATCAAAGGAACAATAAGAACAGTTCGCAGCGAAAGCCTACTTGACAATTTGGTAATGGCATTTTGCAATAATTTTACAGCCATAACGAGCTCCTATGAGACAACATCGCCCCAGTACTGCTAACGTCAGTCTAGGCGTTAATCCAAATACTTCAACGATCCTATGTTGAAGGTGGGACGAGTCACGAACTGTGGTCACGGTCAGAGCTCAGTGATACTTCCGAGGTAAAGAATACTCATCGCAAGCGATTCCAAAGGTGCCAGTGCCCCTTGGGCGATTGCCATATAACCCTCTTTCTGCGATGTGTCTAAAAGAAATTTAGATTTTGCAACTAAATTGCTATCAATGTTTACATAAATTTAACATATGCAATTGACTCTAACTTGTCGTCCACTAAGAGTTGAAACTTTTGCACAATAAAGTGATTGATGAATCAATCCATCTTAAAATGGAAAACCAGCTCGAACTTAAGTTTGAACTTGGATACCAACTTAAGTACAATTGCTTACAAATTGACAATCCCTCGTCTAGCTGCAACAATCACCGCTTGAGTGCGATGGTTCACTCCCAATTTACTTAAAATTCGATTAAATAGCTGTTCCTGGACTGTGAGAACTTCCGCCAATTGTTTTTCTAAGCTTTCGATTTGCTGCCCCATCTCCTCTACCAGTTTCTTGGCACTGGCGGTCGTTTTTTCCCAATCAACACGGGGTATCTGCTCGATGTAGGATGGGCGCTTTTCTTCCATAAATTTCACATTACCAGATTTTGGTCTCTTTAATTGACGATCGCCTGACCACCCGCTGAACGATTACGTTTATAGCGGTTCTCACTTGGATGCAATACAATAACCACAATGTTTAAACCAGCCAATTATGTCACTCAAATTAACAGTTTCAAAAGCCTCTGTAATCGCTTTATCTAAATCCTCATATGTACGGGCTGCAATGGAACGTAGAAATTCTTTCATCTTTGACCAACAATTTTCAATTGGAGAAAAATCAGGCGAATACGGTGATAAATAAACTAAGTGTGCGCCAACCGCCTCAATCGCTTCTTGAATTCCTGCAACTTTATGAGAGCTAAAATTATCCATTACTACACACGCCCCTTTCCAAAGATTAGGAACCAAGACTTGTTCAATATAAGTTTGAAATGCTATTTTATCCGTTCCGCCTTTGAAGGTCATTGCTCCAACGATTCCACGTAAGGCGATCGCCCCAATTACTGTCACATTTTTACCCCGCTTATCTGGGCGAGCACCATGCGCCCTTTTTCCCTTAAGTGCTCTGGCATACAGTCTTGTCATAGCTATGTTGACACCTGATTCGTCAACAAACACCAAGTTGTTCCAGTCAAATGTACGGATAACTTCCCAGAATTCTTGTCTTAGTTTTTTGACTCTATCCGTATCTTGTTCTGCCGCGTGCAAGGTTTTTTTTTCTGGTTAATTGCAGCTTTTGTAAAGTTCTCCCCATTGCGGCTCGGCTAATTTTTACCTGACTTTTTAATTCCATTTGTACGCATAACTCTTCTAAGGTTGCATCGTTATTTTCTTCTACGATTTTTTCTAAAATCAGATAATCTTCATCTTTTATTTTGGCTGGATTACCACCTTTATGTGGCAATGGTTCTATACTTCCTGTATCTAAATAACGCCCTAATAATGTTTGTACAAAGCTCAGACTTACATGAAAGCGTTTCGCAAGCTTTCGATATGAACCTTCTCTATTACAGTAGGCATAGATAATTTTTTGACGTAGGTCTCGGTCGTAAGCCTTCATAAAGATCTGATTGATATACCTTCGTTTAATTTTACCAGAATGTATTAGACCCAACTGAGAACCGCTATAGTTACTGCACCTGAAACTTTAACTCTCAAATTGATGTACAGTCAAAAATAACAAATAAAAATAACAAATATGGTTGTAAACTGGATTGCAAACCATCATCACAGTATCCAGAGCTATTGTACTATTTACTAAAAAACTTTATTGTCTACTTCAAGTCAAAATTGTTCAGTTAAAAACTAAAACTTTATTGTTGGGAGTACATAGTGGTTAACCGCATCATTGCTCTTTTCAACCAGTCTGGCGGTGTGGGAAAGACAACTTTAACTATGAACTTGGGATACCATTTAGCGCAGCATCATCCTAACCGAGTGCTGCTGATTGATATGGATCCACAAGCTAGTTTGACTACCTTTATGGGACTTGAACCAGAAAATTTAACAAAAACGGTGTATGAAGCTGTTGTTGGTGAAGAACCTTTGCCCATTCATCCAGAACCAATTTATGGGCTGTCGCTTGTTCCATCTAACATTAACTTAAGTGCCGCTGAGCTAGAATTGGTAGCCGCCTTAATGCGAGAAATGCGACTCAAAGATGCGCTCTCACCCATATTGGATAAGTATGATTTTATTTTGATAGATTGTCCTCCAAGCTTAGGCATTTTGAGTGTCCTTAGCTTAGTTGCTGCCACTCATGTTTTAGTTCCGATTCAATGTCAATTTAAATCGTTTCAAGGAACAGATTTACTATTAAATACAGTGGCGACACTTCGTAAAGCAGCAAATCGTACTCTTGGAATTGCGGGTTTTGTTCCCACTTTGTACGATGGTCGCACTGCTCAAGAAAGCAGGACTCTTAAAGCAATCTCCGAACAACTATCACCACTTGCTACTGTTTACGAACCAATTCCTAGAACTATTGCTTTTCCCGATGCTAGTGAAGCCAGACTGCCTTTAGCGCTATCTAACCGCAAACATCCAGCTGTTGCTGTATTAGAAAAAATTTCTTTAAGTTTAGGAAACCTGAAGTAAGTGAATACTACCAAAAAAGACCAACCCTATACCAGTAAGTTGAAAGGTGTAGCCGCTTTGCTTGGAGAAAGTGCCTACCCAATAGAAGACGCTGTACTTTCGCCGCAGACAGTTGCCATTACCTCCATAAAACTGTCTAGTTCTCAACCCCGGCGTTACTTCGATCCCGAAAAGCTAGAACAACTAGTACACTCTGTTAAAGAACACGGCATCCTAGAGCCTCTTTTAGTCCGACCCTTGGATATAGGAGAATATGAACTGGTTGCAGGGGAGAGACGCTACCGAGCAGCCATGAAGGCTGAACTTACCGAGGTGCCTGTTGTTGTTAGGAAGCTGAGCGACAATGAAGCTTTGCAGCTATCACTTGTTGAAAACTTGGTTCGAGAAGACCTGAATCCCGTTGAGGAAACTGAGGGTATACTCCTGCTTTTAAGTTTGAAATTAAACCAGAATGTTGGTGAGGTGGTTTCACTTCTTTACAAAATGCAAAATTCGGCGAAAGGCAAAGTTACCCAAAACGTTTTGGGTAGTGAAGATTCAACGAAAATAATAGCTATGTTTGATGCTTTGGGCCTGATATCGTGGGAATCTTTCGTCAGCAGTCGTCTACCGTTACTAAAACTGCCAGAAGATATACTAAATGCCTTACGTCGTGGTGAAATTGAATACACTAAAGCAATCGCGATCGCTCGCGTTAAGGACTCAGAGGAGCAAATTGCACTGCTCAAAGCTGCCCTAACAGAAAATTTGTCGCTAACTCAGATTAACGAACGCATCAAAGCATCTCGTCAGGTTAAGGGGCAGCAAAATTCTCTCTTAACTCGTTATAAAGAAGTATCAAGCCGATTACAAAAAGCGAAAATATGGGATGAGCCTAAGAAACAAAAAGCTTTGGAAAAACTACTTGCTCAGATAGAAGCGCTTTTGGATGAAAAGTAAATGGGAGGAAGTGCGCCTTCTCTTAGTGTTTACTTTCCGCAAAATAAAACGCCAGTATTTCCCATAATATTTCGCTATCAGCAGTACCTCTGCATACAATTCATTATCCGATAGTCAAAAAAGGTACTACTAAGCGGAAAAAAGAACAACCTAAGTCGGCTTGACCTTTAAGTTTTTCGCTTTTTGAGATGTGTAACTTGTAAACGAGCGTGCTGCTGGGTAATTTTATCATGTGTTAGTCTAAACTCCAGTTTGTAAGCAAGTCGTACTAAGGTTTGAATTTGGATTCCACTTTAGTTGGAGCCAGTCTTCCATTTTAAGATGGACTGATTGATCCATCACTCTGTTGTGCAAAAGTTTCAACTCTTAGTGGACGACAACTTAGAGCCAATGGCATATATTGAATTTATGCAAACATTCGGAATCCGAAAGATAAGCCATTTCCCGGAGAAAGGTTTAAGCAAGTGTTTGCTTCAGGTGAGAACGAAATTCTGGTCTTCGATAACTTTGATGGTTCAGTTGCCGTTCTCTATAGCCTTCAAGAGTCCTTTCTGATTTCAAACCTGAATCATGTCTTCCATACCAAGTTGCGTTCAAACATGTCATTCTGACCGTTTGCCTAGCGTGCTGCAGGCATAGGGAAGAATCTCGCAAGATGCTAAGTGCCAAGGGCACACGCTGGTTTGTAAGTTTTTACAAACAGGCTGCGCCAACACGAAGTGGCGCTTTGCGCTTACCCTTCACGCTTCGTTACGCTTAGCATGAGAACTTGTTTTTATGGCTTCAACTTAGTACCAATTCGCTTAGTGGAGTAGAAGAATCAAGGACTTGTGGTTTCAGAACTGGGACTAAGCTGTACAGGGATGTCTGATTTCTATTGTGGACGGGATGATCACTTTGCGATCGCCACCATTCGAGGTTTTCACAATCTACAATTTCAAATCTGAAATGGTATCAAACAAGGTTGATGACTCATTAGGGTAGAAAACCGAACACTCAAAACTACAAGAGGAAATTATGAAAACACTACTGAAGCGATTTGCATTAGTGCTTGGTTTGATGACTTGTGTTTCAGCTTATCTCGTCTTACCAGCCTCGGCTGACTCTACTGCTGGCTTGTTACTTAGTTTGAAGTGCCAAGGTGGATACAACGTTAATGTTTGGAAAAGGTATAATTCGGGTGAACTTCTCTACCGTTCTACAAGTCCTCAAGGTAATTTAAGTTTGGGCAACGGAACTGCAGACAATACAGGATCAGCTCAAGTGTATAAGTTTAACAATGGCAAATATGAATATCAGGTGCTTGGTGGTAGGGGTGATCACCAAGGGCTAGGGAGTTTAGAGGTGTACAAGAACGGTCGCTCCATTATGAGTCAAAGTTGTACACCAAATGGATGAAAGGCGTTCATGCAATCATTGATCGTGTGTTAAAAACTTCCGAAACTTTACAAGCTACTGGCTCAAACCGCCACTGATACTACCAAGTCAAGACGGTGAATCTCGCTCAACTTGCCACCGCGTTTCCCGATTTAGCAAAAGTGGAATTGCATCTAAATTTAGAATCTTGTTTTTGACCCGATCCCCCAATTATGCCGCTCCGAAAACTCCAATCATTTGATAGTTCTGAAACACTGCGAAAACTTCAACGCTTAGTTCAACTTAGCGATACTCCTCTAGTACGAGTCTCTACCGCTGCTTTAATTCGCTATCAGCTATGGGTCATGGGAATTTTGTTTGTGGTGACGCTGATCTTTGCTATCCAGAACCCTGCTCCTTGGCTGATGATAAAGCGAGAAGTGGCGATCGAGTTCTTCTCTGCTGTTTCACAATCTCTGGCTGCATTATTAGGGGTTTTAATTGTTTTTCTGACAGTAACAAGCCAATTAACTACCCAAAGGCGACTGGATGACTACCGTGCTCTGCAAACGCAAATTGAACAACTGATCCGTCTGACCGAGACGCTTCCTTCCGAATTGGGTGTGTTTGACGAAATATTGGTGGAGGTAATTAACTATTTAGTCCCTTTGCAAATGAAGGATTTCCCAATTTGTTCATCAATAGCCAATGACGAACAAACAGTAATCCTGGGAAACCTACTAGCAAAGTTCAAACATGAATCGGCTGAAAAAGAACAGCAACTTCCTTTACCTGCCCGTCTTCACCTGCAACAAATTCTGCTGATTCTCAATAACATGGAGGAAATTCTTGAGGGGTTCCTCATGCTCTACAACCGCATCTTGGAGATAGGACGGTTTATTCTTGCGATCGCTCGATTGTCCTTTCTGCTCGGAATTTCACTTCTCTTTCTCCTGCTATTCGGCATTGTTGAATTACAAAACAATTTTCCGGATCTTAGCCTGCCGATAATTGTCACTCTGGCGGTTTGGGTATTGATTGCCCTTTTGGAGTTAGTGAGCAATTCCTGGTTTGTTTATAAAAATCTCCACGGTCCTTGGAGTGGCTCAATCCACCATTGGTACTACCAATCCCACTCAGATTTACCAAGGTGAAAAATTTTAACCTTACTAGGGCTTACGTACTGTACAAATTGAGCATTATGTGTATAAACGCGCATTCAATAGGAAAGCGACCACAACTTGTAGGGTGAGCAGTGTCCTAAACTTATGTCAGGATCATCAGGTTTTACGATTCACTGCCCCGAAGTTCCCGAAGACGGGAAGCCCGCTTACAGGACTTCTCTCCACCCTACAGTCGAAAAAAGGAAACCTATATTTAAGGACTTTTGTTAATGCGTAAATCCTAACTTAGGAGAATTAAGAAATAGGATTACTAAACAGAGTAAACAAAGCCAAATTTGTGTCAATTTTCGTCTCAGTTTATTAAAAAAATCACAATGGCTAGTAAAAAATCATCTCGCGTGTGGCTGATTACAGGCACTTCAACGGGTTTCGGCCGTGCCTTAGCTGAAGCTGCTTTGGCTCAAGGCGATCGTGTCATTGCAACCGCTCGCAATATCAGCCAAATTCAAGATCTGGAACACAATTATCCACAGACCGCTTCATCGGTTCGCTTGGATGTGACCGACCAGGCAAGTATTCAAACTGCACTGCAAAGTGGTTTAGATGTGTTCGGAAGAATTGATGTACTTGTGAACAATGCGGGTTATCCATTGCTGGGCGCAATTGAGGAAGTGAGCGACCAGCAAATCCGCGACCAATTTGAAACTAATGTCTTTGGCCTTTTGAATGTCACTCGCGCCGTCATACCCACGCTCAAGAAACAAGGCTCAGGTCATATCCTAAATATGTCTTCATTGGGTGGACGGGTTATAGTGCCAGCGATGGGACTTTATCATGCCTCGAAATTTGCAGTTGAAGGACTTTCAGAGTCTCTGGCATACGAGCTTAAACCCTTTGGCATTAAGGTGACAATCATTGAGCCAGGAGGCTTTAATACTGATTTTGCAGACCGCTCTTTAATTGAGGCTCATCGGATGCCAGAGTACGATTTTCTTCGAGAGCAGATGTTCCAGCATACTGCAGATTATATTCGTGGTGATGCCCCTACGGGTGTCCAGGCAATGTTGAAAGTCGTAGAATTACCTAACCCACCCCTTCACCTGGTCATCGGACCCGACGCCCTGCCGACACTCATCCAAAAACTTTCCTCGGATATTGAAGAATATCAGCGCTTTAAAGATATCTGGCAGGCTTCTACTACTAACGGGAGCAAGGCAAAAGGCTTTCCTGACCTCAGCAAGCAGGTTTAGGGCAATTTTATGTTCCGTTCACGGTCTGCTTCTTCTATGGGTATTGCGAACTTAATCCTATAAAATTTGATTTTCAATACTCTGTTCCTTCGACTATGGGGTTTTTAGCATGAGCAAGTTGAACTGTTTTGACACCCACCCCAACATTGGCACGTATCTTGCTGAACTTCTTCAAACAATCGGGTTGGAGCATTATTTCACTGTCCCTGGCGATTATAACCTGGTTTTACTCGACCAGATGTTGAAAAACCCCAATTTGAAGATGATCAACTGCTGTAATGAACTCAATGCAGGGTATGCAGCCGATGGTTATGCCCGCGTTAGGGGAGTGTCGGCAGTGGTAATTACGTTCACTGTTGGGGGTTTGAGCCTAGTTAATGCGATCGCGGGTGCCTATGCTGAAGATTTACCCGTAATTGTGCTTTCCGGCGGACCTAATTCCAACGATCGCGGTCAACACCATCTGATTCATCACTCCATTGGCAACTATGATTTCAATCAGCAATACCGCATTTTTCGGGAAATCACTGCCGAAGCCGTAGTGATCCGGCACATTGAGGATGCCCATCGCCTCCTGCATCGTGCTTTAGAAACAGCGATCCAGAAACGCAAACCTGTCTACATTGAAATTGCTTGCAACTTGTTCACTGCCCCCATCCCCCAGTCCGTGCCGTTACAACTCAAACGTCATGTCGAAAGTAATCCTGTCGCTCTTAAAGCTGCTGTTGAAGCGGTTGCTGCTAAGCTCAATCAGGCAGTTAAACCCGCCTTAGTCGCTGGGGTCAAATTACGGGCTTTTGAGGCGATCGCTGCCTTTCATAAACTCGCTGACTGTTCCAGCTACGCCGTTGCAATCATGCCGAACGCTAAGGGCATGTTTCCCGAAACCCACCCCCAATACATTGGCTGCTACTGGGGTCAGGTCAGTAGTCCCGGTTGTGCCGAAATTATTGAATCCTGCGATGCTTACCTTTTTGCTGGTCCCATTTTTAACGATTACACCACCGTAGGCTGGTCTTCCCTAGTCAACCCCGAAAAACTGATTGAAGTTCAGCCAGACCGGGTGATACTGGCTGGACAGGAATACGCTCAAGTCTATATGCAGGAATTTCTCACTGCCTTAGCTCATCAAATTCAGCCCAATGACAATTCCTTCAAAGCTTTTAAGCGCATTCAAGAACAACCTTCGCCCCCTCAAGCTCTGCAAAACGACGCTCCTTTGACGACACGGGTTCTCCGGGAACAGGTTCAGGGCATCCTGACAGAGCACTCTGCGCTGTTAGTGGAAACGGGGGATTCCTGGTTCAACGGGCAGAAAATAACTTTGCCAGATGGATGCTTGTATGAGTTTCAGATGCAATATGGCTCGATTGGCTGGGCAGTTGGGGCATTGCTTGGCTACGCTCTAGCGCTAGGTCAGCAGAAACGAGCGATCGCCCTGATTGGGGACGGCTCTTTTCAATTGACTGCCCAGGAAGTTTCGACCATGATTCGTTATGGGCTCAATCCAATTATTTTTCTAATCAATAACGGCGGCTACACCATCGAAGTCGAAATTCACGATGGACCATACAACAATATCAAAAACTGGGACTATGCCGGTCTAGTGCAGGTCTTCAATGCGGGTGAGGGCAACGGCTGGAGTTGCCGGGTGCAAACGGTCGGTGAACTGGTTAAAGCCATCCGTCAAGCTCAAGCTCATGAGGGGCTGGCTTTGATTGAATGCATGATTGATCGGGACGATTGCACCAAAGAACTGCTCGAATGGGGTAGCCGCGTCGCTGCGGCCAATAATCGCCCCCACCAGATTTAATACCAATTCAAAATTCGCTCATTCATAAGGTACGGCATTAAGAAAGCCTAAGATAACGAGGGTTTGGGAGTTTGTATCTGTCGCATTCTTTTTTCACCTTTGGTATTAATAACTACAGAATTAACCACAACTAAAAGGTAAAGCCATGCTTGAAACAACCCTGAATATTAACTCATCCTTATCTCAACTGCGGGGTTCCGATATTCTCCACAATCCCCACTTGAACAAGTCTACTGCCTTCACAGCAGCAGAACGTGAGTCGCTCGGCTTAGTCGGACTCCTGCCAGAGGGACTGGAGAGCGAGGAAACTCAGATCCAACGGGTCATGCAACAACTTGGGCACAAAACTACCGATCTGGACAAATATATTTATCTCTCCGCCCTACAGGATAATGACGAAACCCTGTACTTCAAGACGCTGATGTCCGATCCAGCCCATTTTATTCCTTTGGTCTACACCCCAACGGTCGGGGAAGCGTGTCAAAAGTTCGGACACATTCTCCGGCGACCGAAAGGGCTTTACCTCTCAATTAATCGCCGGGGACAAATCAAGGAGATCCTGCAACATTGGGCCGAACGGGATGTGCGCTTTATTGTCGTTACCGATGGCGAACGGATTTTAGGTTTAGGGGATCTCGGTGTCAACGGTATGGGCATTCCCATCGGCAAGCTGTCTCTTTATACGGCTTGTGCTGGTGTGCCGCCTCAGTTCACCTTGCCAATTACGCTAGATGTTGGCACCAACAACGAAAGTCTGCTGAGCGATCCGCTCTACCTGGGCTTGCGACAACCCCGCGTCCGAGGTGAAGACTATGATGCTTTCATTGAGGAATTTGTTACGGCAGTCCAAGATGTCTTTCCCGGTTGCTGCATTCAGTTCGAGGACTTTGCTAACATTCATGCGATTCCGATTCTGGCTCGCTATCGCGATCGCATCTGCTGCTTTAATGACGACATACAGGGAACAGCAGCGGTAGCAGTGGCGGGAATCCTTGCTGCGCTTCGCCTGACGGGTGGGAAAATGTCTGAGCAAACCTTCCTGTTTCTTGGAGCTGGTTCGGCAGGTACAGGCATTGCCAGCTTATTAGCACAAGTGATGATGCAGGAAGGACTATCGGCAGAACAAGCTCGTGCCCGATGCTGGCTGTTCGACCGCAAAGGATTGCTCCAGTCAAACCGGACTGACCTGGCTGAGTTTAAGAAACCCTTCGCCCATCCTCACCCCCCTGTCGATAACTTTGCTGCCGCAATCGCCGACCTCAAACCCACCGCAATTATTGGGGTAAGCGCCTTGGCTAAAGCCTTCAACCAGCAGGTGATTGAGACAATGGCTCGGGTCAACCAACGTCCGATTATCTTTCCTTACTCGAACCCCACCTCGCACTCGGAATGTACCGCGGAAGAGGCATACAAGTGGTCCGAAGGGCGAGCCGTATTCGCCAGTGGTAGTCCCTTTGCACCCGTGAAGTATGGCAACCAAACTTTTGTTCCTGGGCAGGGCAATAACGTCTATATCTTTCCAGCAATGGGCATGGCAATTTACGCGACTCAGGCGAAGCGGGTCACCGATGAGATGTTTATCACCGCAGCGAAGGCTTTAGCAGAGCAGGTGTCACCCTCCGACCTTGAGGTTGGGCTAGTCTATCCACCGCAGTCCGAAATTCTCAAGACATCTCTGCATATTGCCGAGAAAGTTGCTGAAGTCATCTTTGCTAAAAACCTGGCTGGGGTGCCAAAACCAACCAATCTGCATGCCTTCATTGAATCGCAAGCCTATAAACCTGAATACAGAAGCTTTGTCTAAAGCTACTGCCCAGTGGTGATTTATTTTGTGTCAATTTCGTCGTCAATTTATTAAGAGCAATTAGCATGACTAGTCAAGAATCGTCTCGCGTGTGGCTGATTACGGGTAGCTCAACAGGCTTTGGTCGCGCTTTGGCTTCTTCAGCCTTAGCTCAGGGCGATCGCGTTATTGTAACCGCTCGTAATGTCAGCCAAATCCAAGATCTGGAACACAAATATCCGCAGACAGCTTCATCAGTTCGCCTGGATGTCACCGATCAAGCAAGCATTCACGCTGCTGTGCAAAATGGTTTAGCAGCATTTGGCAGAATTGATGTGCTGGTGAATAATGCGGGCTATGGATTGATGGGTGCTGTTGAGGAAGTGAGCGACCAGCAGATCCGTGACCAATTTGAAACCAATTTCTTTGGTCTGTTGAATGTAACTCGCGCCATCATTCCCACGTTTAAGAAACAGGGTTCTGGTCACATTTTGAACCTCTCTTCAGCAGGCGGACGAATCACACTGCCAACGATGGGATTGTACCATGCCTCTAAATTTGCAGTGGAAGGGCTTTCAGAAACGCTCGCGCAAGAGCTTAAACCCTTTGGCATCAAAGTGACGATCATTGAGCCAGGAGGCTTTGATACTGACTTCGCAAACCGATCTTTGATTACGGCAGAGCAAATGCCAGAGTACGATCCCCTGCGAGAGCAAATCGTCAAGTTTTCCCTGGAGCATCCTCGCGGTCATGTACCGACAGGTGTTGAGGCGATATTGAAAGTGGTGGAATTACCTGATCCACCCGTTCATCTAGCAATTGGTCCCAACGCACTACCGATGCTTATTCAAAAACTTTCCTCAGATATTGAAGAATATCAACGCTTTGAGGATATTTGGCAGGACTCCACCGCCAACACAGGTGAAGCTTGGAGCTGGTCCAGCCTGAGTAATCAGGTTTAGGGCGATGATACATTCCGTCTGTATCAGCAGAATCTTTCGCTACTGCCAAGAATACTCAATGGCGAACACCTTCTCAGATTGAAAAGGAGCTATTGAACTCACCGTTCGCGTAATCGAGAATGAATTTGATGAAATAAGGGATATGTGAAGAAGTAGGCTTTCCAAAAACAGGCGATCGCTATGGCGTTCCCAAATGTCATGACAAAACTTGTTGCAAGGACTTGCTCACCGTTAGCTTCTTCGCCGTAAGCCCCGCGCTATAACGGTACTCCGTTTAGCGCCGGGATTGCTCTGGCGGACAAAAACGAGGTGTACCCGACGCATTGTCCCCTAAAAATCAGCCACACGAGTGTTTTGTGGATCTGTGTTCCAAGACGAGTACTCGTGTTCAGTAAGGCTGGCTGATTTTTTCGTGTAAGACCCCCGCCCCAACCTATGCTGAGTGTCGGTTAACGCGGGAGTGGGGTACCCTCGTTTTTGTTATTTTCCGGGATTTTTAACGAGTCAATGAGGTCTTCAATCCCACCTTCCGCACCCTAAGTGTCACACATCAAAAAAAGCCGCCCAAGTAGTACGCAAGAACTAAAGATAATTCAAGGGTGAGGAAACTTAATGAGAATAAGTAGCATTAAAATGGCCATGGGGAGATAAAGTGAAGTTTTGTAACAAAGACAATGAAAAAAAATTAATTGATAACAGAAAAAGAAATGATTTAATCACAACAGAAGTTGTGGAGCATCCTGTTGTGAAATTGAAACCTCAAGAAATGGAAATTCAAAACATAGACCATCTAGGGATAGTAGCAGGAATAATAGACGCGATAGGATTAGTAGAAATAATCAATGAATTAATAGGAGAGGAAAAAGGAGAAAAAGTCAGTCCGGGTCGTGTAGTCAAAGCCATGATATTGAATGGGTTAGGGTTTGTGTCCAAACCTTTATATATGTTTCCCAAATATTTTGAAACAATAGCCTGTGAGCATTTAATAGGAGCAGGAGTCAAACCAGAATATCTCAACGACGATAAACTGGGGAGAGTGATGGATAAATTATTTATAAAAGGACTAGATACAATATTTTTTATCATTGCCTTAAAGGCCGCCCAAAAATTTGGTGTATCTCTATTATCATCACACTTAGACTCATCATCAATGCACGTACACGGGGAATACAATACCAGCTTGCCAGAAGTAATATTTGAGAATAAACAGACAGAAAATATCCAATATTCAGAAGAAATAGCAGTAAAATCACCAACAGAAATCACTATCACCTACGGTTATTCCCGTGACCATCGTCCTGATTTAAAACAGTTCATTATAGAACTAATATGTTCCGGAGATGGAGACATACCAATATTTTTGAAACTAGCATCGGGAAACCAATCAGACTCATCATGCTTTGGCAAAATAGCAGTAGAGTATCAAAAACAATTAGAAGTTAACAGTCTGATAGTAGCAGACTGCGCCTTATATACAGAATCAAACTTGAAATTGATGTCAGATTTACGCTGGTTATGCCGAGTACCATTAAGCATAAAAGCAGCACATTCATTAATATCAACATTACCAGAATTAGAATTTCTTGATAGTCAAATACCAGGATATAAATTGACTTCAACAACAGTAAATTATGCTGGAATAGAACAAAGATGGTTAGTCGTGCAAAGTCAAGAGAGAAGAGAATCAGACCTGCGTAAGCTCTCACAGAAGATTACCAAAGCAGAATCAAAAGCTGTGCAAGAGTTGAAAAAGTTATCACAAGAGAAATTTGCTTGTGAGGCTGATGCAATTAAGGCATTATCAAAACTATCAAAACAATTTAAATATCACCTAATCCAGGAGCGCAAAGTTACGGAAATCAAATCTAATAAAAAAGATAATCCAGCAGGAAGATCCTACCAAATATCAGCCACCGTCTCTCAGAATGAAAGTAAAATTAATACAGAAGTTCTCAGTGCAGGGCGTTTTATCATTGCTACCAATATTTTAGAATCAAATGAACTGAGTCACGATTTAATGCTGAGTGAGTATAAAGCTCAACAGTCATGTGAACGAGGGTTTGCTTTTCTCAAAGACCCATTATTTTTTGCAGACAGTATTTTCCTCAAAAGTCCAGAGAGAATTGAATCATTGGGAATGATTATGGGTTTGTGTCTGCTGGTTTATACTTTAGCTCAACGACAAATCAGAGCCGCACTCAAAGATTCTCAATCCACAATTAAGAATCAGTTGGGTAAACCGACTGACCGCCCCACTTTACGCTGGATTTTTCAATGCTTTCAGTCTATTCATTTAGTTAAACTTAATCAGGAAATACACATCTCTAATTCGACTCAAGATAGGGACTTTATCTTGAATCTTTTACCAAATGATTGTTTAGGTTACTACAAGAAAGCCACCTAATTCTTCTCTCTATTAATTTCATCTCCACAGTATCATGAGCTAATCTCTTTGATTAATAGCTCTATTTTACTCTGTCAATAATTTAGGTTTTTCCCTTGTATTTATTAGTCTAATTTATATTTTCCATCTTCCATATCTATTTGATTATCTGAGACTCCTCTCGGTGCTATCAGTTCTTATTGCTCCTTATTGAAAATAGGTTTTCATACCATTTTTGGTAATTTACTGTTACTCAAATGTCTTTTTTCGCTAAATATGTTTGTTTTTATTCTCACTTAGATTTTTTCTCTCCGTAATTTCCCTCTGTGACAGTTAGGGGTGCGGAATGTGGGTTCAATAACGTGAGTCATTGTCGTATCTTTCATTGCAGCGTATAACCGCAACTTATTTAATCTGCGTTCACTCATCCGCATTTTAAACCATTCTATTTTCATTTTTTGTACCCACATAATACCCATTAATGTTATACTAGCAGATAACAAGGAGGTGATAAAAAAATGAGGACTGCGTACCAATACAAACTACGACCAACGAAACAACAAGTAGCAAGTATAGATAGATGGTTGTCTATGCTTTGCGCTCAATATAATTATTTCTTAGCTGACAGATTCAACTGGCATGAGCAAAATCGTTGTTCAATTAACGCTTGTCCTCTTGTTTGTCATTTACCTGAACTAAGAGATAACCCAGATTATTATTCACAAAAGAAAACGCTACCTATTTTAAAGAAAACTCATCCTCATTACGGTGATATTCATTCACAAGTTTTACAGGATGTGGTCAAGCGAGTTAAGGTAACATTTGACCGTTTTTTAAGTGGAGATAGCAACGGGAGGAGAAGCGGTAGACCTCGTTTTAAGTCTCGTGACCGTTACCGGACTTTTACTTATCCACAGATGAAGGATGATTGCATTCAAGGTAGTTTAATAAATCTTCCGAAACTGGGAAATATTAAAGTTATTTTGCATCGTCCCATGCCTAATGGGTTTAAGATAAAGACAGTCTCAGTTACTAAAAAAGCTGACGGATACTATGTAACCCTCAGTCTCGAAGACCCGACAGTCCCTAGTGTCAAGCACGATATTAATCCTGACTCAATAACAGGGATTGACCTTGGTCTGAAGGAGTTTTTAACAACTTCTGATGGTGAACCTGTTGCAATTCCTCAACACTACCGCAAGTCTCAAAAACGTTTGCGAGTTATTCAAAAACGGGTATCTCGTCGTAAAAAGGATAGTAATCGTAGACGTAAAGCAGTAAAACAGTTGGGCAAGCAACATAAAAAAGTTGCCGATAAACGGAAAGATTTTCATTTTAAAACTGCAAAACAATTGCTGTCAAAATACGATGTTGTTGCTCATGAAGACCTCAACGTTAAAGGACTTTCAAAATCCCGTCTAGCAAAATCTGTGCATGATGCCGGAGGGCACCCGCTTCTTGTCAATTCTAGCCACCAAAGCCGTTCGCGAAGCGTGCGCCTTTGGCGCATAAATGCTGGGTTGTTGGTAATAGCTGTGAATGCTTCCGGTACCTCACAAGATTGCTCTAGTTGTGCCGTGAAAGTTCCCAAGAAACTACATGAACGTTGGCATTCTTGCCAGTGTGGTTGTTCGCTAGACCGTGACCACAATGCAGCGATAAATATAAAAAATAGAGCGCTGGGGCATCGCGTTCTTAAAGCTCAGTTAATGTCCGACGGGATACCGGGAGTCGCTGAGAAGCCTACACTGTACTGTACTCAGTCAGTGTAGGAGTATGTCACTTCCCTGGGGTCTGGGTTAGCTTGAATAAAATCTGTCAAATGCTTCCATCCATCGGTAAAGCTCTTTTTGTTCAAATGTCTTTTTTCTTTGAGCTTTACGCTTTTGTTTTATTCGCTGCTTTTTGTGTTCAGGTTCTTCAGATATAGGTGTTTTTGGCTTTTTTCTCGATGCTATAGCTTTGACCATAGTAGCCCTAATGGCTGACCGAAATCTGAGTCTAATGCTAACGATGTGTGTAGAATTAGTCCGTTTCCACCGTTTCCAGTAGGACCATAATCTCACGCTTCTCTAATATTTTTTTGTAATCAAGAAAACTCGTATCCCCTACCGCTAGCACAACTGGTATGCCATTGATTTGAAGCGCTGTTTGTTTAAAACACGGTTGAGTCAACTTTTCAAATATTGTTTTAGGATTAGTAAAAAATTCGTAACTGCGTTTGAGGTCACTGGCACTTTTAAATATTTTTGACAATGGTTGACCATATTTTACACCAATAGCATCCGCAATCGATACTGCTCTTTGGGTTAATCGTTTGTCTCCAAAATCACATTTACAATACGGGTTGTTCTCTAATATTTTCATTTTCACTCATATCACTCACACTTGTGACGACAATATCAGCAAATCTAAAGATCATATTGGAGATTGGTTCGCGAAAAATCTTCGCGAACCAATCTCCCTTTTCCACATCCCGTGAAAAGTCAGCAGTCCTTAGTATCCATAGGATGCTATTAACAACCTGTCGGTGGTCTTGATTTGGCTTACCTGTTCGCAGCTTCTGATGTGAATGTAGCGGTTTTAACCTCTACGACTGAGAGTTCAAATCCCGACTCCCGACTCCTATATTTTATGCGGGTAACTGTGCTTCACGCACTCGCTTGTTGAGCAAACTTATACTTGTATACGCGACAAGTAGACTTAATAACTCTAGGATAATAAATTCAAGAAACGTAGCTTTCCTTGTGCTGTTAAATATATCCCACAAGGCGTGGAGTAATACTGCTGTCAAAAAAGCCTTTACCACTTGCCAGTTAAATACTGTATGTCCTGTTTTGGCTCGTTCTCTCCACAACACAGCACAAACAAGCCCCGTCCAAGCTGCGTGTCCGGCTGGAGAGAGCAATCCACGAGCAAGCAAAACTTCGTCAAGAACAACTAAATTTCCCTTTGATTCCAGAAGAGAGACAAAACTGTAACCCATTGTCTCAAGTGCAGCAAAACCCATACCGGAAGCAGTACCAAGGAGTATTCCGGTTGCCAAAGAGCGGTGACGTCCCTGTAAGTAGTATGCTAAAGGAAAAATTAACTTAGCGCTTTCTTCAATCAGTCCAACACCAAGCATGGGCAAGAAACCTAACGCTTTGACTACATCGTACTCTAGGTTTCCTGCAACAACTGTGCCTACAACTCCACCCCAAAGAAAACAAATTGCCATTGGGGGTAACGAGTATTCCCAATTGGGTAAATTTCCATATAAATATGTTATAAAAGATACAGGTACAAGAAATGAACCTAGCAAGATGACACTAGGTATGAAGTTGGGGTTATTAGTTGTAATAACAGCTTTCTCAACAACATACAGCAGAAGGAGCCCACTGATAAATATCTGAAACCATGTGCGTCTGATAAAACCCATATATAAATTGCCTTTGTTAGCGCTAATGTAGCCTCAATAATTTATAAGACTATTGATGACATCGTTATTATGAGATTAAATCTATCGTTAGGTAAAGGCAAGATAGCCTAGAAAAGCTGCAATTTAGCAGAAAATGGGCTAAAAACTCAACCTTAAGAAGAATGCAGAACGCAGAACCGCAGCGCGCGAATATCCCCACGGATGGAATCCGGGGGATTTGAGAATGGAAAAATTTTCTTTTTCTCTCGCATTTAAATTCGGGGGCAGCCATACCAATACTCAAAAACCAGAACTCTTGACTCATAACGAGAAAACGCGTTTCATATTCTGATCTCTGAGTTCTGTACCTATCGTTCTTTTTTGGTGAAAGTATTATTTTATGCAAGCAGTAAATTGCCATGTTATTTTGCTGCTTAAGTTGTCAATCTGAGATGGTCATAACTTGAGAAATAGTTAACACTGATAACAGTTGCAATTTGTCTCTATTCACATCTTGCACTACTTGCAATAAACGTAAGGTGACATTGCCTACAACGGTAGAATTAGCTTTTGAGACTGAAGCGATCGCAATGCACCCTACAAAAATAGCGTTTTTGAGAATGGTAAGTCTAATGTTAGGTGTTATGTTAAACTTCATTTTTACTAGATTTGACAAAGTATTCGATTTGTTAATTGCTGTCAACCCAGCAATTCGTGTTCCTATTGCAATCAGTTTAGGAGCAATTCCAGGGGCATTGAGTCGTTACTACCTCACTATATTATCAGCCCAATGGTTTGGAACTGGTTTCCCTTACGGTATCTTCTCCACCAACCTTACAACAGCACTGGTCATGGGTTTTTTCGTGACTTTGACTTTAGAAAAGACCCATGACCAGTGCGGACTTACGTTTACTGATTCCAGTCGGGTTTTTAGGTTCATACACAACTTTCTCAACTTACTCTCTGGATACTACGACTCTTCTACAAACGGCGAATTATGGAATAGCGCTATTTTACTGGATGACTAGCGTAGCGTTAGGTGTTGTTTGTGTAGAACTAGGAAGCTTTTTAGCAAGGAAATTATCATGACGCGGTGATTCTGCCGTTTGGCAATTTATTTAAAGGTAGCTTCATTAGTCTTATTGGTGCTTCACAGTAGCGTTTGCATTCTGGGAGGAATGCTTTTTGCTCGACAACTTCCCAAACTCCGACAACAAGTCTTAGCAACACATCCTCAACTAATATCTCTTGATGAGAAATAAAGCTTCCTTGCAAATACCACACAAATCTTCCCAAGTTCTTAACTTTTTCTTTTTACAGTCAAACTAAAAGCACAAAAGAATTGAAGGCTATGAATAATTTAAACTATGATTCCCAAAATGGTTCTCAGGAAATCGATAACTTTAATTTAAACTCAAATCCACAACCTGATAAGGTGCATAATCCAAATTGGAAAAAACCACTTACCTATTTAGGATGTATGCTAGTGGGCGCAGGTATCGCAGCGATCGCTATGCGCCCACTATCAAATAATTCGTTGCTACCTCAACCATTTCTTTCCGCGCAAGGAGCAAAAGCAACTCAACCATCTACTAATCCAGCTACATCTGATAATTTGAACTTTATCACCACTGTAGTGAATCAGACAGGACCTGCTGTCGTGAGAATTGATTCCACTCAAACGGTAAAAAATCCTCAGGCTAGTGTTTTTAACGACCCATTATTTCAGCAATTCTTCGGTTCCGAATTTCCCAAAGTGCCATCCAACGAAACCGTTCATGGAATTGGTTCGGGCTTCATTATTAATTCTAATGGTGAGATTATAACTAATGCTCATGTGGTACATGGAGTTAAAACGGTTACAGTTACTCTCAAAGATGGACGTACTTTTAAGGGTAAAGTTATGGGTAGTGACCCAGTAACAGATGTTGCTGTTGTGAAAATTTCAGCTAATAATTTGCCAACAGCATCGTTGGGTAATTCAGAACAACTCCAACCAGGACAATGGGTCATTGCGATCGGTAATCCTCTTGGTTTAGATAATACTGTCACCCAAGGTATTGTCAGTGCTACAGGTCGTTCTAGTTCTCAGGTGGGAATGCAAGATGAGCGAGTCAATTACATCCAAACTGATGCAGCAATTAATCCTGGTAATTCTGGCGGTCCATTATTAAACACGGATGGTCAAGTTATCGGGATGAATACTGCAATTATCAAAGATACCCAAGGTTTAGGTTTTGCAATTCCTATTAATACAGCCAAGACAATTGCTAATCAAATCATCGCTACAGGTAAAGTCGAGCATCCTTATTTGGGTATTCAAATGTTAACGTTGACACCAGAGGTGAAACAAGAACTTAACAGCGACCCCAACTCTCCAATTAATGTCAATGAGTCTCAAGGTGTCTTAGTTGTCAAAGTTATACCTTCTTCACCTGCGGCTCGTGGGGGACTTCGTGCTGGTGATGTGATTGAGAAGGCAAATAACGAAGCTGTCGATAACTCGAATGAGTTGCAACAAATTGTAAATAGTACTTCCATAGGTAGTAATTTGCAATTGCAAATTCATAGGCAAGGAAAAACTATTAATATGAGTCTCCAAGCAGGAGTATTACCTACAACAAATGATAGTCAAGACTAGAGATAGTAGAAGTAAAAGCTAAAGGTGTATTACAAGCAGATGTACCAAATACAAGATAACTCTATCACAAGTGTTAGTTATGCCACATCGAACTCAACAATCTGCCAATAAATCGTTATCTTTCCGTTTTAACACAATGATAGTAGCAATTATTGGAGTCGCTGTAGTAGTAGGAATTTTGATTGGGGTTAGCGTAAGTACTGTTGCCAATTCTAGTCCAGACAATGTCGCTAGCAGCACCTATATTGACAGTTCTGCTCCAGATGCTGATGTCTGCGTGCAGTATGGAGCAAGCGCCATTGTCACAGATGCTCGTATCTTTGTTACCCTAAATCCCTTTAGGGTCTATGTCTCCCAACCGCGTATGCAACCAGGTTGTGTTTTGCGTACAAGTGATTGGTCAATTCTGCAACAAAAAAACCTAGTGACATCCCAACAAGTCAGCACTTGTAAGAACAACTTGAATACTTTTGCCTACACAGGTAAATTAGAAAATTCGCCACAGATTTCTTGCGTCTATCCAAATGATGCTGCTGGAAACCTCTTTGCTCCTCAAGCTAGTCCTGCTACGAAAACGCAGTAATATATTGTCAATATTATATATGTTTTCTTGTTTTTAGGTCTGAATATTATGTCTACACTTCACGAGCATAAATCAAAGCAACTTCAATCAGAAAATATTTGGATTGACACTATCAAAACGATAAGTTTAAGTGTAATTATAGCGTTAGGTATTCGTACCTTTGTTGCTGAAGCACGTTATGTACCTTCTGGTTCTATGGAGCCAACTATTCAACCAGGTGATCGTTTAATTATAGATAAAATTAGCTATGATTTTACTTCTCCTCAACGAGGTGAAATCGTTGTCTTTAATCCGACAAAAACGCTACAACAAGATAATTTTCATGACGCTTTTATTAAACGTGTTATTGGCTTACCTGGGGATAAGGTTGAGGTGAAGAATGGACAAGTTTACATTAATAGTTTACCCATAAAAGAAAACTATATTGAAGCTAAACCAGATTATAACTGGGGTCCGGTGATTGTCCCTGCAAATTCTTATCTGGTTCTTGGAGACAATCGGAATGATAGCTTTGACAGTCACTATTGGGGCTTTGTTCCCCGTAATAAAATCATTGGTCGGGCAATTTTCTTTTTCTGGCCTTTAAACAGAATTAGAGAAATACAAAGACCTGTTTATGTTTTAAAGTGAAGAAAAATAGCCAATACCTTAAATTAAGTTTTGCTTATGCTCATGATATTTTTAGGAATCGATTTCATATTAGTTGGTTTTCTCGTTTTTGGTGGGGCGTTTGTTTGTGGTTACTTATTGGAAGTTACTCATCCACAACCATACAAATGTGACTATGACAAAACTGTCATAAAGAATAACCTTTGTTAAGGAAAGTATAACTATGATTGGCTCAAAAAAATTATCTCCAAAAGTAGATAACAACAGTAAAGAAGTTCGCACTAATGATATTATACGTTCTTATCTTCAAGACATTGGACGTGTGCCTCTGCTGACTAAAGAGCAAGAAATCTCTTTATCTATACAAGTTCAGCAGATGATGAACTTGTTGGCTGTTAAGGAAAAACTAGCTGTTGAATTAGAACATGAACCAACAGTGCAAGATTGGGCTGATGAGATGAACCTTGGCTCAGAAGAACTAGTTGATATGCTTCATCAAGGACAAAAAGCTAAGCAAAAGATGATTCAGGCTAATCTCCGACTTGTGGTAGCAGTAGCCAAGAAATATCAAAGACGCAATATGGAGTTGCTGGACTTGATTCAAGAAGGGACTTTAGGGCTAGAACGAGGGGTAGAGAAATTTGACTCCACCAGAGGATACAAGCTTTCTACCTATGTTTACTGGTGGATTCGTCAAGGAATAACACGGGCGATCGCTCAACAAGGACGCACAATCCGATTACCTATTCATGTTATAGAGAAGTTGAACAAAATGAAGCGCATTCAGCGAGAATTATCTCAAAAGTTAGGTCGCGTTCCCACAACGACAGAAATTGCTGAAGCCCTTTCTCTACAGCCTAGTCAAATTCGTGAATTTATGGTTTTTTCTCGTAGACCTATCTCTTTAGAGTTAAGAGTAGGACCAGAACGAGAAACGGAATTGCAAGAAATCCTAGAGGATCAAGCTGGTTCTCCTTTCAACTACGTTGTTGAAAAATCTCTCCGCCAAGACCTTCAAAACTTATTTTCAAATCTGTCCCCGCAACAGAAGGAAGTGATATCCTTACGCTTTGGTTTTACAGATGGGCATGAACTTTCTTTAGCACAAATTGGTCGGCGTATGAATATTAGTCAAGAACGAGTACGACAAATAGAGATACAAGCTCTCAAGATCTTACGTCGTAATAAGGATAAGATAAGCAGTTATTTAGCTAGTTGATGTTGATACCAAATTGGGTTCTAAAAGGATGTCTGAAAAGTTTTAGAATCTGTTGGGCGCGATCAATTTCCTCGTCGTTCCCTGAGATAAGCACTTAAACGGAACATAAAGACTTATCATTAAGGCAGTAGGGGAGCAGGGGGGGCTCAAGAGCCGGGGAGCGGGTTTTCCGGTTTTTGCACAGATCGTTTAATAATAGCTAATTAACCGGACTTGATATGAATCTAACGATTCATGCACGATTTTGTAGCCGAGTCAGGGGGGCGACTTCCTGGCTTAGGCATCCAACTAATGCACGGGATTGGAGGTTCTGAGGCTATAAACCAATACAGTTCAGTTAGTGGTATTTAAGATCCCCCAACCCCCTTAAAAAGGGGGCTTAGTTCCCTCCTTTTTAAGGCCTTGTCATTACCAACATTTTTCCAAAGATTGGGTTGAAAAATTGATAGCCCAGCACATATCCATTAAACGACACCATCCGCGCCATAGAGTTTGCCAACCAGGAAGCCCATCACTTTTACGGCCGAGAAAACCACCCAAACGAGCAACACACTTCCAAAAATCACCTAAAGTTAAATCATTTGAGAGCAAACCAAGACGAGCAACCAGAATATTTAGGATCATGGGGGGTACAAAATTTTGAGCAGGCAATAAGGGATTACTACGACTAAGTTCGCGTAACTGTAACAATCTCACTGCAACAACTGCAAAAAAACCAAGCAACGTGACTAAACCATTGGCTGACTCCAATTGGCGTTTTTCGATTGCACAACCTGTTTTCAGGCATTTATGATATTCTTCAATCAGCCAACGGCAAGTGTACCAGTCGATTTGGATCAAAGCAGAGTTGTCATCTGTTACAGGTACACTTGTAAACAAAATCCATTCCAAATCACCTGATGATTCTTCCCAAACACGTATACACCAACCATCAATTGGCTGTTGTTTTCTTTCACTACCCGTTGCAGGTGGTTGAATTGTCACGGCTGACCAAGCAACTTGTAAATCCACACAACGTTTAGGTTCGCCGTTGCGGCCACGTAGCACAATCGTCTTGGTTGACATTGGTTCCAAGTCACGAGCAAAAGCTTTGAGGTATCCTTTTGTGCCATCCGGTTTGGTAATAACACGATTTTGAGTTACTCGCAGCAAGCAGTGCCAGTGTAGTGCACTCACACGTCGGATATATGAAAAAATATCGCTGCCTCTGTCTCCAACACTCACCCACATTGAATCTATCTGTGGAGCTTCTCCAATTGATTCGACCATCTGCGACCAAATTTCACCCTCACTCTCGGTTCTGAGTAATTCCTGTGAAATGTTCTCGATTTTTCGGTTTTGAGTATCACTACCACGTACCCAAGGTATTTGTCCTGCCAGTCCTAATATCTCTGGGTTTCCTGGGACTGGTACTACTGCCAAGCAATTGTGCAGCATTATTCCTCGCCCTTTGCCATCGCCTATATGCCCTAACCCCTTAATGTTCCTTGCCGA
This sequence comes from Scytonema sp. HK-05, assembly GCF_002368235.1. Classification (GTDB taxonomy): domain Bacteria; phylum Cyanobacteriota; class Cyanobacteriia; order Cyanobacteriales; family Nostocaceae; genus Kalymmatonema. The sequence continues at coordinate 429,404 of NZ_AP018195.1, forward strand.
TGTGTAATCTAGTTCTGAGGTATCTTGGATAAATAGCACGACTGAGCCAGAACTATTTTTGGCGATCGCTTTTGTTGCTGCTGTGTGTGGCTTAATCAACTCACTGTGAGTCACCTCTTGTTCTGCAAATAGTCTGTAAGCTGCTCTGACTTCATTCCAACCTGACATGATATTTGGCAGACTTGCTTCAGGGTTAGCCGCAATTGCTGCTCCCACAGCGATCGCTCTATCTGTACGACGACTATCCCCTAATTCGCTATCGCCCCATTGCTCAACTGCCCAAGCATTCAGGTCTGTGAAATTTTTCAACTTCATACTCTGACTCTATTACACCCTTACCTCACTTTAAAAGATGTTGGTAATGACAAGCCTTTTTAAGGAGGGCTAGGGAGGATCAACCTTTAACTGAACCGTATTGGGCTATAAACCTGATAGAAGAACTAGTCAACTACCCACACTAACACGGAGTGTATAGTGTGGGCTTGAAAGAACCAGCTTTCAACGTAAGAGATGACTAGCCCAGGAGACTTGTTTTGTTACGGACTTCCGAATATTTCCCTAGTTCGGATTATCTCCAAGCCTACTGGTTGTAGGCGCTTGTAGAAAGGACATGCTGAACAAGTTGGGCTAAGGGACTTATAACTTTACTCAAGGATTATCTCCATGCGAGTACCAGTATTAGATAAAGACGGAAAACCACTCATGCCAACAAAACCTAGTCGTGCTAGACGTTGGCTAAAAGAAGGTAAAGCCAAAATCATACACAACAATCTGAATATTTTCTGCATTCAGTTATTAGTAGAACCATCTGGTCAAGAACAACAACCTATAGCATTGGGACTAGACCCAGGCAAAAAGTTTACGGGTGTTGGGGTGCAGTCTGCCAAGTTTACTTTGTTTATGGCACATCTCGTCTTGCCATTTCCAGATGTTACAAAAAAGATGTCTGGACGACTGATATTACGACGTGCTAGACGAGGTAGACGCATAAATCGCATCGAGCGATTTCGTAAAAGAGCGCACCGCCAAAAACGATTTGAGAACCGTAAACAGACGGGAGCTACCTCCCAGTATTCGAGCCAATAAAGAGTTGGAGCTACGAGTTACCAAAGAGATAGTAAAGCTGTTTCCTGTTACTCAAATCACCTACGAATATGTTAAAGCCAAGGGCGATAAAGGATTCAGTCCGGTGATGGTTGGGCAGAAAGTGATGTTGCAATGGCTCTCAGAAATTGTACCAACCAATATACAACAAGGTTGGCAGACCTCAATTCTCAGACAACAATTGGGGTTGTCCAAAGACAAAAAGAATAAGGAGAAGCAAATTCCTGAGACTCACGCACATGATGGGATTGCGCTGGCTGCGAGTAACTTTATGACTTTCTCGAAATTTCACACTGCAAACACCCGTGGGCGTCACTGGGTGGGAGAGGTAGCGGTAAATCGCGCACCATTTCGTGTCATTGCACGTATTCGAGTGTTTCGTCGTCAACTCCACTTTGAGAACCCAGTCAAAGATGTACCAGGTAATAGAAAGCGTAAAGGTGGAACAGTCACGCCATTCGGTTTACGCTCTGGTGATTTAGTTAAAGCCGAAAAAGCAGGAAAAGTTTATATCGGTTGGGTTGGTGGTTATACCCAAACAGCGAAAACCAAGAATGTTTCGGTCTATGACCACAATTGGCACAGACTTGGACAGTTCAGCCCATCAAAAGTGCTGTTAATTAAACGGAGTACGAGATTATGTGTTGCGTCCTAAGAGATTGGGAATTTGAGCGCTGCCCTCCAACTCTCAAAACATAGTTTTGAGTCGGCCGCAGGACGCGCTCAAATTCCCCCGCAATTCCTCCCGACACCGAATCAAAGATTACGGTGTGGGACTCCGCAGCGGAGCAAGTTGAAAGAAAATCAGGATAATGAGCAAGTGCTTTGGGCTGTTTCACACATTGCTCCGCATCTTTTTAAACATGAAGGGCTAGAAGAAGAAAATTAGCAGAGTTCTCCAGCATCCCCTCCATAACCCTTACTTGTTAAGTGCCTAAGATGATTCACAGTGAGGGGACTGACGCTTTGGAAACAAGAGCGATGGCACGGAGTGCCCGCAGTCATGCGATCGCCCTTGATAATCTCAATTTCGCCAAGCTTCATTCACAACCTTCCCATCCTTGCCAACCAATTGAATATGCAATGGCATTTGTCCCGCCGCATGAGTTGAACAACTTAAACAAGGGTCAAAAGCTCGAATTCCTGCTTCAACACGGTTTAACATCCCTTCAGGAATTTCTGAACTGTGAAATGGGTGTATCTTGCGCCCTCCCAATTGTTCAATAATTTCTTGTCCAAACTGACGTAAACGAATTCCCCCACGAGCAAGTTCTGGTTCAGCAGCAATTAAGCCGAAAACATTACGCTTTTGTGGATCGCTCTGTAGGTTTTTGTTCTAGAAGCATTTTCTTTAACTCTTGCTGTTGCTCAGAATTTAGTCTACATGGTACAGAGTGTGTAATTGTTTCTGTTAATCCCACCAGCCCACCTATCAGAAACTTATCTATCCAGCTTGTTAGGGTTTTATAAGTGCATCCAAGTAATTTGGACACCTCCTTTCTCGTTTTTCCCTCATACAAACATTTTATTGCCAGTAATCTTTGACGCAGATATCCTTGTTGATGTTTGTAGTACAGTTTTTGCCACAAATCCGAGTCTAATTGGCGAGCGCATAGGTCAAACTTTCGCCTTCTCCTTAATTTCTCCACTTTTCTCTCCCTGTCACCGCAATGTATTACTTTATCCTACATTAGAGATAATCTTCTAGCGGGAAGGAAGTAACTCCTGGTGCTGACACCTGTTTCCAAATTTGGAGCGTGGTTTGCCAAACTTGGAAATTAACTTGCATTTAGGAGGAATGAATTTCCCCATGCGATCGCTATACGCTATGGTTATCCCTGATTATAAAAATGTGTTTAACGGGTATGTTCAAGCAAAAGACAAGCAACACGCAAAAGAGGTGATGGCTTATGAGCCTAAGCGCAACCGATTCCACCGAAGAAAGATTTTTAGTGATTGACGATCATGAGGCAATTCTGGAAGGCACGGTTCCAGCTTTAAAGCGCAGCTACCCAACGGCTGAAATTCGCACGGCACAGGATGTGCAAACTGCCCGGACTCAACTTGAATATTATTATCCTACACTGGTTGTGATTGACCTAAGCTTGCCAGAAAAACCTCATGCTCCTGCTAGCCCGGAAGTCGGGATGCAATTTCTCACAACTTTAATCGAAAGTAAGTTAGCTCCTAACATTCTGGTGCTGAGTACTAATATTAAGCCACTAGTACAACTAAAGCCGATGATTAATGCCTACGAGGGTGGCTTTGTAGCAATGGACAAATCTCTACCAATCCGGGAGATGGTGCGGTTGATAGATTTTGCTCTGCGAGGTTCTATCTATTTACCACCCCAATTGCGCTCTCGTTCTGAATTTGACCGCAAATGGTTGGAAGTCTTGAGGCTGAAGTTTCATGAGGGACTCATTGACAAAGCAATAGCCGAACGAATGCAAGTTAGCGAGCGCACTATCCGCAATTACTGGATCAGACTCCAAGATGCTTTGGGTGTCTCCGATGAACCTAACAAAGAACTACGAATTCAGATTGAGATTGCAGCGAGAAAACTAGGATTAATTAGTTAGTCATGTGGAGAAAGATCAAGCAGCAAGCGAAGATTTGGCGTACAGCAGCTCTACCAGGGTTGGTAGTGATTAGCTGTGTGGCGATCGCTCGGCTGACTGGTTCCCTCCAACTCCTAGAATGGATAGCATTTGATAACTTTCTGCGCCTGCGTCCAGTCGAAGCAGCAGATCCGCAGATTGTAATTGTTGGTATTAACGAAAATGATATTAAGTCAGTTGGGCAATACCCCATCCCAGATCGCAATCTGGCTCAAATGTTAAGAATTATTCAGAGTTACCAGCCTAGAGCGATCGGGTTGGATATTTTTCGGGATATCAGCATCGGCTCAGACAGAGCTGAATTAGGCAGAATTTTGAAAAGTAGTTCTAATCTGGTGGGAATTGAAACTTTAAATAGCCAATCTACCCTGACTGTGAAACCACCTCCAGAACTGCCAGTGAATCGCGTCGCCATTGCTAATGTCCTCCTCGATCCTGATGGGAAATTACGGCGCTGTTTGCTTGCAACTAGAGCTGATTCTGGCGCAATCAAATATTCTTTATCGTTGCTTTTAGCAGAGATATACTTGCGTTCAAAGGGAATTATGCTTAAGCATGGTCATCGTGCTGACTATCCCATTCACTTTGGTGACACTGAATTGCTTCGCTTTACTACGAATACTGGTAGCTATGTAGGAGCGAAAGCAGGCGGCAATCAAATATTAATAAATTTTCGTAGCAACCCTCATCCCTTCCCTATCGTTTCTCTCACAGATATTTTGGCAGGCAAAGTCAAACCAGAATTGATGCGCGATCGCATTGTGATTATTGGCATGACTGCCGCCAGCGTCAATGACACATTTATGACATCGGCAACCAAAAACACTGTCTTGACCGATGGATTAGGCGATACGGAGCAGTACCAATTAATTTATGGGGTAGAGTATCAAGCACATGCTACCAGTCAAATTATCAATGCCGTTCTCAATAAAAGACCGCTACTGCACACATGGCTAGAGGGTTGGGAATACCTGTGGATTATAGCATGGGGATTGCTTGGGATTGCTTTGGGTTTGGTGCTGCAATCTCCCTGGAAAACGCTTTTAAGTCTTGTTTTTTGCAGCATCTGCCTGATGGTAATCTGTTATGGACTGATGATTTTCAGTTGGTGGGTTCCTATGATACCAGCACTGTTGGCGTTGTCCGCTGCCGGATTGACTACTTCATTTTTTGACCGAGATTCGAGAATTTTATTAGAACAACGAAGCTTGACGCTAAAGCGCACTTACGATGCAGTTCACAATGGTCCATTACAAACTATAGCAGCAATGCTGAGAAGTATTGATGAAGACTCATCATCTACTCAAATGCGATCGCAATTACAAGCACTCAATCAAGAATTGCGATCAGTTTACGAGTCCATGAATCAGGAACTTTTAACAGGTGATAATCGTTACGTCCATACTCCCATTTCGGAATTACTGTATGAGGTTTATGAGAATACATTGATGCGAGATTTACCAGGTTTTGACTCGATCAAAACTTACATTCCTCCTGATTTCACGCCGCTTAAAGATTGCGTCCTCACTGTAGATCAGAAGCAAGGTTTGTGTATATTTCTAGAAGAAGCACTGTGTAATGTTGGTAAACACGCAATCGGTGCGAGTTGCCTGGATGTAGTTTGTACGCGAAAGGAAAACTTGTGTACTTTGCAAATTATTGATAACGGAATTGGCAACCCTCTGTCCAACCCTCACAAAAGTGGGCGAGGTACAGATCAAGCTAGAGATTTAGCAAGATCCTTGGGAGGAAGATTTCAACGGCGAACTGGCAACTCAGCACCGACGCAATACTCCGTAGGAGCCGCTGCGCCATCGCACTTATCCCAAGGAGTCGTTTGTGAACTAACTTGGCGAGAAATCAGACCGTGGTGGCAATTTATTTCACAGTAAAATTCTTGAAATACTTCTTCAGATAGATGAGTTTGATATTTAATTTACTCTTCTCTTAATAAGAGTAGTTGAATAGTTTGCACAAGCGTTGTTGCATTTCCGACTGAAAGCTGAAACCTGTTAAACGAGATTGAAATTATTGAATCAAAAGACTTGTAGAGAGGTGAAATTTCCTGTGTCTACAAGGACAGCAATTTTGGGTTGGTGGATTACTAACTAGTTCTCCATCAGGTTTAATCACTATAAAATCTCCCCTTAACAGCCATGATTCCTCAAGTTTTAAAAATTTTCAACAAACCGATCGCTACTACATTGATGATAAGTATGTTGTTAGGGCTTTGGCTGATACCCATAGCAGTACTAGCAGACGATAAAACGCCTCCGGACGACAAAGCGCCTCCTACTGGCAGATCATCTGGGGGTAGGGGATGTGGGACGACAACGCAACCCGCACAATCAAATGTGTCAGCACTCATTTTACTTGCACCAAGGGGGTACTCTAGACAAACGGTTTCTACTCGCCCAACATTTGCCTGGTTTGTGCGTGATGCTGCTTCTGTTGCAATGGAATTTAGGCTATACGAGCAGGAAAACAATCGCTTCAAACTAGTTAAAGAAATTAAAGACGAAAGCTTCAAAACCTCTCCTGGCATTATGGTGCTTTCGCCCTCCGACTCCACCCCTGAACTAACAGTCGGCAAGCGCTATCGCTGGCAAGTTGAGCTAGTTTGCGATCCCAGCCGTCCTTCCGGTAATCTTTTTGCGCAGTCTGAAATTGAAGTCGTGCCGATACCAGCAGATTTAAAGAAACAATTGGAAAGGACAGGCGTTGGCGTAGCCTCTCAAAAGGAGAATCGCTTGAACCAAGCAAAGTTATACGCGCAGGCAAATCTCTGGTATGACGCTCTCGGAAAAGCTTTCGCCTCGCTTAGTGACGAAATCGGACTAAAAGACTTTCGACTGTCTCTGCTCGATAAGGTTGCAGCAAATGATACTGAGCGGCAGGTGTTACAAGGTAGTGAAATTCATGCTTTGCAACGCTGAGTTAATAAAAACGAGCAAAGCGATGTTTTTATAGCTGTGGGATAAGTTAATCTCGATTGATAGTAATAACAATTTCAGTTCCTTGCCCAGGTTGGCTCGTAATCGTCACTTGTGCTCCAATCTTTTCGCAACGCTCGCTGATTCCCAGCAATCCAAATCCGCGAACTCTTGGTATGCTATCAACCCCAAAGCCCCGTCCATCATCTTTAACACGTAAGATACATTGTGTATTTTCATACAGTAAATCAATACGAATCTCGGAAGCATCAGCGTATTTTATGGCATTGGTTAATGCCTCCTGTCCAATCCGTAGTAAGTTATTCTCAACCTCGTTAGGCAAAGGATAGGCTGTGCCTTTGATTTCGTAGCTCACACCGGTATCGGTAGCGGCTCTCATCTGAGTCACCAGACGATGAAGGGCGCTATGCAAGCTGCCATCTTCCAAGAACTGGGGACGGAGTGCTGCCACTGAACGACGGGCTTCGGCAAGCCCACTTCGTGCCAATTCATCGAGCATTTCCAGATGTGCCTGTGTCGCGTCTTTATCATCGGTTAGCACTTGTGTCGCTGCTCCGACATGCAGCAGAATGCCAGTAAAGGCTTGCGCTAGTGTGTCGTGAATTTCTCGTGCCATGCGGTTGCGTTCGTTGAGAATAGACGCTTCCTCAGCTTGTTGGCGTTCACGCAGGACAGCATTACGCTGTTCGGTGATGTCTGTAATCAAACCGTAGTATCCTCTGACTTGATGATTGAGATCAAAATCAGGGATGAGAGAACCTCTGATATACCGTTTACCAAAAGGATAGGGAATTTCTGATTCGTAGATTGTAATTTGCCCTGAAAGTGCTCGATTGATATATGGTTGTGCAACTTGATAAGCCGCCTCACCCAGAATTTCACGAGTATGCTTGCCCAGAATTTTATCTCGACTACAGCAAAACCAGTCCTCATAAGTCTGGTTAACAAACTGATAGTGTTGATTTGCATCGACATAGCTGATACAAACAGGTAAAGCGTCGGTGATCAATCGTAATTGCTGTTCTCGGTAGCGCAGTGCGGCTTCACTTTTCTGTAATGCTGCCGTTCGTTCTATGACCTGTTGCTCTAAGGTGCGGTTGTAATGGGCTAGTAGTTGTTCTGCCTGTTTGCGCTCGGTGATGTCTTGAAAGGCGGCGATCGCATAAACCACCTTACCCTGTTCATCAAAAACTGGAGTTCCCCACACCTCAACCGGAATGGTTTTGTCGTTTTGGTGAATTTCCATATTGTCAACCGTGCTACGTTCACCGCTCAGTGCCCGAATGGACGGGAGTGCTTCGGTTGGATAGGGTTGATCTGTTCCTGCCAGATAAACTTGATAAGCCTCTACCAGTTGATCCAGTGACACAGATGGATCGCTCTCTTTGCCTACTAGCTGAACTGCCCGTTGATTGAAGTAGTAAGGGCGACCTACTGCATCAAACACGGCAATCCCTACTGGAACTGCTTCTAGAAATTGAGCCATCTGACTTTTACTTGCCCGTAGCTTTGAGTAGAGCGTGGCATTTTCAATGGCAATAGCTGCCTGAGTTGATAACAGATGCAAAACTTGCGATCGCGTAGCGTCTCCAAAGGAGTTTCGCTCTGGTGTAAATGCAAAAGTCGCTAATTGATTTTCTAAATACAACACGCCGACGAGCTTAGCTTGATTCAGCAGCGGCAAACAGAAGATTGATTTCGTTTGGTGGTGTTGAATGTAGGGATCATTGATAAAACTACCTTCACGAGCCGCATTATTGAGAATGACCGATTCATGAGTCCGGATCACATACTGAATAATCGATTCAGGTAGGCGATTTGTTATCGGAGCCGATTGCAGCACTCGCGTAGCACAGACCGGATCACCCTCATGGAGTTCACAAGCCGCTTCAATCGCCCATTCTCCTGAATTTTCCAAAAGCAAACATCCGGTTTGTGCCCCAGCATTTTCAATCAAGATCTGCATTAGAGAACTGAGCAACCGCTCCAATTCAATTTCACTCGAAATTGCTTGAGCTGCTTTCATTACCGTCGCTAAATCGAGAGTACTATGTGAGGTATTTGAGGTGGTTCCAGTCGTGGTGCAAACTGGTGTGGAAACTACGTTGGACGACTGAGGAAATAGTTGAGGATAACGAGTTTCTAAATCTCTTACTTTCGCTGTTGCTCCCCATCGTTCATAGCAATAGTGAGCTTCCTTCATGTAGAGCTGGGCAAACTTTTCTCTACCACGAGCTAAGTAATGTTTGGCGGCTAATTCATATGCTAATGCTTCTTCTTGAAGATACTCGTTGTCTCTAGCACCAAGAATTGCTTGTTCATATAAGTTTTCTGCTTCAAAAAATTGACCCAAGACTCGCGCTTTCTCAGCTTCTACTAAATCATACTTGTGTTGAAAATTAGTTGGAGCGGAATGTGCCCATCTCTGCATTTTTTCCTGATTGCTTATTATTTTGAGCAACAGATGCTCCTGCTCTGAGGATGAAACAGATTGGTATAGTCGTATCTGAACTAAAGAGTCATAGAAATAAAATACGGGTATTGAAAAAGTTCCTGGTACTCCATCTAAATAAAGTTCAGATTGAGAAGCATACTCTACGGCCTGTGAACTATCTTCAAACAAATAGCTTAGGATAAGCTTGTACAAGTATACATAGTAAAGATGAGGCCTATCATTTGCTCGAATATAAATTGGCAGGAATTGCTCTTCATTATAGTAGCTACCAACTAAACAAGCGGGATTTTCCACCTGCTCTGTTAAGTTGCAGATAAATTGCTGCAATCTATATAAATAATTGAGACTATTTTGCTGTTTAAGTTGAGCCAAAATCTCTTTGTAAATTTTTATTTCTGACTCAATTTTGGTTAGTTCCAAACCAGCAAAATGCAAATACACACACTTGAACCCTACAGAATATCCACTGAATTCTAAATCCCCGGTTTCTAGCCCAATCTCGTATGCTTCTTGTAGTAAGGGTAAAGTTCGTCTTATGTGATCTTTACAGTGTATGATAAACGCTCCAACTATATCTAAGACCTTACATCTAAGTTCTTTACTATCTAATCGCTCAGTCAAGCTCAATGCTAGTTCGCCAAACTGATGAGCTGATTCAAAGTCTTGCATTACTCCACTAAGAATTAGTCCGCCGTAAGCAGCATAGGCAAAAGTTGAAAAGGAAGTATTTCCATACTGAACAGATAGATTTATCTGTCCTAAGACAATCAGCGGTAGCAATGTAGGAGCGGCTTGAAAGGTAGGTCCAACTAGGTTTGATAAGATTTGTATAGCAGCCAGTTTATCTGGCTCTCTCATCAATGGTAGCTCTAGCAAATCTTTTATATCTATGGAATTGAAGTAATCTGCTGTTTCTTTTAACCGCTTTTGAACATCAACTTGTGTTGGCGACTCCGGCAAAGCTATACCCAAAAACTTCAAAACTTCTAGTCCAATCCTAATTGCCTCTTTTTGCCTACCTTGCGCTACGCAAGTTTGAATTTTAGTTTCATAGACTTTGATCTTATCTAAAACAGTGTTTGCATTTTCTAGAACAACGATCGCCCATTGTTCCATTTGTTGAAAGTCAGCACTCAAGTATGCTGCTTCTGCTGCTTCCTCATGCAGTGCCAAGGTCAAAGCGTACTGCAACTGCCAACTATCAGCGGCTAGTAATTCTATTCCTGTAGTTAAATATTGTAATGCAGCACTATGAGCTAACGTTTTTTTAGCTCTGTGCCCTGCAAGCAGATTTAGCCTAGCTAGCTTATCTCGCTCCTGCCAATCCGTAACTAGATGACGACCTAGATTAAGGTGATCGACTACCTCAAATAAGTTATGAGGTGTAGTTTCAGACTCACTACTTTGCAGCAAGAGATAACCAATTTGTAAGTGAACCACTTGCTGCTGTTCTTCTGCAATTAGCCCATAAGCAGCTTGCTGCACGCGATCGTGCGAAAACTTGTAATTTTGAATCAACAGGTTCTCATCTAACTCTAAGGTGGCTAGAATTAACTCTGACTGAATCGCTGTTGTGAGTTCTGCAAAAATTTCAATCGCTGGTTGTTCACAAATTACTGCGAGTGTTGCTAAATCAAATTCAGGACCGACACAAGCGGCTAAACTTAAGACCTGCTGAGTATGCTCCGGAAGCTGTTTCAACTTCCCGATGATTAACTCCACTACATTGTCAGTAATATTTTTGGCTTTTATGTAAGCGACATCCCATTGCCAGCATCGTTGCTTATTGTTGAATATGATGAGGTCTTCGGTGTACAGCGTTTTGAGAAATTCGCTAGTGAAGTAGGGATTACCATTCGTCTTACGCCATACCAATTCTGCTAAAGGTGCGACTAGCTCAGTAGAACTGTGCAAGGTTTCAGCAATCAGTTGAGCCACTGCTCCAAGTTTTAGCGGAGCCAACGTTATCTGATTAATTGCAACAGTTTCCTGTTTTAGCTTCTCTAGGATTGTAATGAGCGGATGCGCTTGGGTGACTTCGTTATCCCGATAAGCACCAATTAAAAGCAGGGATTGTATCACGCGATCGCTCACGATTAACTCGATCAGTTTAAGCGTAGCCGAATCTACCCACTGCAAATCATCCAAAAAAATGACCAAAGGATGTTCAGGAGAACAGCATGCTCGAATGAACTTTTGAAAGACAAGGTTAAACCGATTTTGTGCTTCCATCGGTCCAACCTTTGGTACGGGCGGCTGCTTACCCACAATCAATTCAACTTCAGGAATCACATCAATGATTAGTTGTCCGTTACTTTCCAAAGCTGTGAGCAAGCGCGATCGCCACTGGTGTACTTGCTCATCGGGTTCACTCAGCAGTTGCTGCACCAATTTTTGCAGGGCATCCACAATAGCACTGTATGGAATATTGCGCCCTAATTGGTCAAATTTACCAGAGACAAAATAACCGCGCTTGGCTGTGATGGGTTTGTAGAGTTCCTGCACTAGTGCTGATTTGCCAACTCCAGAATAACCAGAGACCAACATCATCTCGACGTTGAATTGAGCATTTTCTATGCCTGACTCTGGTCGGTGGGCTTCGCCAACATTCCCTCTTGGGGCTACTCTTTCAAACGCCGCCAATAATGCTGTAATCTCCGCTTCCCGTCCATACAGCTTCTGGGGAATTTGAAACTGATCACAAACGTCTTGCAGACCTAATTGAATATGAGCAATTTGACCTGTTGTTGTAAATTGCTCTGCACACCGTTCTAAATCCGCTTTGATGCCCCAAGCACTCTGATAGCGATCTTCTGCATTTTTCGCCATCAGTTTCAGAACAATGTCTGAAACGGGTTTGGGAATCGTTGCATTCACCTGATGCACAGGAACAGGTGATTTGGCAATATGACAATGGACTAACTCCAGGATGTCCGTTGTGGGAAACGGCAACTGTCCGGTGAGGAGTTCGTAGAACGTCACGCCAAGCGAGTAAAAATCAGTGCGGTAATCGAGCAAGCGGTTCATGCGCCCGGTTTGCTCTGGAGACACGTAGGCAACTGTGCCTTCTAACACATGGGGACTTTTGAACGTCGGATTGGTGCGGTTAAACTGGGTAGCAATCCCAAAGTCAATAATTTTGACAACGCCAGTATCCGGATTGAGGACAATGTTGCCAGGATTGATATCCTTATGAATGACGTTGGCAGCATGGATTCTACCCAGGATATCTGTGAGGTTGATCGCTAATCGTAAAAAATTGGATAAGGGCATCGGGCAGAAGTCTGGGCGCTTGTGCATCCATTTCTCTAGGGACTCGCCGCCAAAGTCTTCCAGGAGAATAACAAGTGTGCGCTGATAGTCCTGCTGGCTGTATGCCTTGACCACGCCTTCCTCTTTGAGAGAGCGGGTCATTTCATATTCCTGTCTGTAGCGGGTTATTTCTTGGGGAGAAGGATAATCCTGCTTGAGCAATTTGACGATGATCGCCTGATTATCCCGCACTTTAATACCCCGATACACCAGAGACGCTGAACTCTCATAGATTTTGCTTTGGATGGCAACTCCGGCTAGGGCAATCATAGAGACCTCTCCAGATGAGTGTCATGGGTTGTGTTGCAAAAACTGCTTAAAGGACAAGCAATTGACTTGACTTTGACTCAACAGAAGCAACCACTGCGAAAATTTCAGATACGAATTTTGCTTGTGCTAAAATATCGTCTTTGGTATGGTAACGCCTTTGACTTGCCCTTTGCAAATCATCTTCATAGCTTCTCATCCTCGAATCGTTGATCGGTACTGTTGAAGGCAGCAAACCCCATTCCAGGTTTTGTGAGCCATTTGATCAATCGATTCGCTTGCTCTACCCGATTATTCAAGTACTTTACTGGCAAGTACTTTACTGGCAAGGTCTCATCGCCTTAACACCAACCGTATTGTACTATAACCAATTCCCCAGCAAAATCAGCGCTGCCCAATAACCAGGATGCTTGCGATCGCCTGGATGTTGTTGCAGCCAATTTTTTTGAGCCAATTGCAGTGCTTTGGCTCGACTCATTCCCTGTCGTAGCTGCTGATAAAATTGGGTAATCAGTTGAGCAGTAGACTCATCATCCACCTGCCAGAGAGAGGCGACAACGCTACGTGCCCCTGCTTGCAGGGAAATCCCCGCGATACCCAAAGCATCGCGCTCGCTACCTACTGCTGTCTCGCAAGCTGTAAGTGTCAGTAACTCCAGCGATTTATTTTGATGAACCTCTCGAATAATTTGATAAAGCTGATTCATAGTCAACTTTTCGTTATAGTTATGAGTTTCGAGTTTTGGGTTTTGAGTTAATTCCCACTCTCCTTGTCCCCTTGTCTCCCTTGTCTTCCCTCTCTGTGTTGTCCCCACGTCCCCTATTCGCTTACCAGTGACCAAAAAAGTGTCTCGCGAATCGATGCCAAATTTCCCGTGAGTTGCTAAATGAATAATCTCAAAAGCATTTTGTGTTAGCTCTTGTTTCAAGCGTTCAGGAGTGAACGCATCATCCATTAATCCTTTACTGCCAGGAAGGATACTTATGATGCTATCAATTTCTTCCTTAACATAGTTTAATGGTTCAAAAAAGATTGGACCGTCAACTACGGAAGGCTTAGTCAAACCAAAACCTAAAACTCGCAGGGATTTTCTGTTAAGTTGAGCTGGAGCGAGTAAGGTGAGACTAACTGTACTCGCAATGGCATACTGCTCAACCAAAAATTGCTTGCCATCATAAAGTGCTGCCATTGGAATACTGCGGAGAATTCCATCCTGAATGAAGACCAAAGTTTCAATCTGTGCTTGTTGCAACTGTTTGGCGAAGGGGTGAATTAGCCAGTTGTAAACTTGCTGTGCTTTTTCTTGATAGGTATTTGCTAAGTCTGAGCGCTTTTCCAGCTTGAGACGTAGCTCATTTACGGTTGTAATCACGTCCTGACTTTTAGCAGGTACCCAGTAAATTTCTGACTGAAAGGTTCTATTTCTATTAAGCAGAGTTAGGATGACAGCAACCCTGTTTTTGAGAATCATGGTGCTGATGACAGCTGTTTTTTCATCGATCAGCGTGATGGGTTTAGCGATCGCTTGCACGGAACAATCATCCCCAAGATAATTTTGCAGCTCTGCTAAACGCAAACTATCAATAGTTTCTAGGGCAGACTCAATGGATTTTAGATTCTTTTCATCTCCCCGCGCTTGCTCCAGGTACAATTCAGTTAATTCCCGATAAACTGGTTCAACAGTATCGCGAAAGTCAAACTGAAAATCGCGCCGAGCGCTCGCTAAATCTCCTCGAATTTCTTTTAAAGTCTTAACTGAACTTTCGTAGAATGCGATCGCCTCTTTAGTCCTTGAAACCGCCTGTAAAATTCGCCCTGCTTGCCAATCCCACAGATAGCGGCTCTCCTGCATTTCTGCAACCAATTGTGCTTGTTGTGTCAGCTTCAACGCAAGAGGATAGTCTTGCCGGCATTCATACACGTGTCCCAAACGACCGAGTGCAAAGGATGCAGATTGTTGGTCTTTCAGGCGTTGAGCGATCGCAACTGCTTGATTGAGTAGCTCTACTGTTTCAAAAGGTACATCTGAACTTAAGCAGCGAGTTACTGGTTCAGTATCCGAAGTTGCAGGAGGTAAACCAAGTAGTTGATATAAACTAGCAAGCCGAATTGCTGCATAAGCTTTATCGCGGGAATCTGGTATGCGCTTTAAGACACTCAATGCTTCCTGTAGAGTGCTGCCTACAGATACGTCTGTGCGACTGCGATGATAGGGTATGAATAGGTTAAGGAGCGCTCGCAGTTCATTTGTCGGCTCGTTGTGTCTACGGGCAAGGGCAACGCTCTCCTGAAAGTAGGTAATGGCTTTGCTATCCCAATAACGAGCATTGCGAGTAAATTTTTCAACCGCCAATTGATCGGCTGCTTGTTTGGCAAACTGAAGTCGGCGGTAGTCACGTTTAGCGAGGCTGGTGTAGGTATTTCCCAAGCCATTCAACGCAGAGATAATATAAGATTTATATGTATCTTTATTTTTTATTGTCAAGATATTTTCAAAATATTTAATAGCCTGTTCATAATCACCTTGCAGACGGTGAGCATTGCCCAAGCTACCCAACGCGGTGACTTCTCCAAGAGTATCTGAATGGTTGCGGGCGATGTTCAAAGCAGTTTCTTTGGCACAGTTTTGGTCTAGCTTATTTTCGCCACACAACAGGGCGATCGCTTTGCGCTGCTGTCCCAGGCTACTGTATGCCTGAGCAAGTTCTGTGAGCATTCTTCCTAGCTGTAGGCTCGCGCCAACTTTTTGATAGTAAGCTATAAGTTGATTGAGAGTGGCGATCGCTCGATCCACCTGACCGACTTGTTGATAAGCTCGCACCAGGTACTTTAAAACTGTCACCTTATCTTCAGATTGCTCTTTAGAATTGCTACTTAAAGCAGCTTCCCAAGATGAAATTGCACCCTGAAAGTCTCCGGTTGTATAGCGCTTTAACCCTTGCTGCATCAGTTGTTTCCAGTCAGTCGCTTGAGCAATGACGACTTCACCCAGTTGTACTTGCCTAAATGTCAGGGAAACCTGACCTAAGCACAAGCAGACGGTAAGGCTACTGAGAAATAAAAGGTTCAGCAGGCGGCTTGTTTTCAAGTAACGGCGTAAGCCCATGCAGACCTCCAACGCCAAATTGGGAATACAATCACAATAGTTAAGAAATTCGTTTGCTGCTGAAAAATCTATCTTTGGTTGGAGAACTTATGAAAATATTTATCCGCTCCGATAGTGTCCTTTTGTATTACAGTTCAATAGAACACCTGTGCCTTGGGAAGCAACGTCCATAATGGCTAAAAACTGTCTTGGCAAGTGGCTATTGCCTACAAGTGGCTTGGTTTTGTGTAATACCAATTCTTTATGAAGATGCATAGAATATTAAAAAACGAACCGCCAAGACGCCAAGAGCGCCAAGAATGGAGGTTATTTATTTAGTGCAACTTCACATTAAATTGGTATAACTTGTTTGGTGTTGGGAAAATTGCAATAGCTTAAGTAAGTATGGGCAATGTTCGAGAACCAATCGCTATCCAACAAGAACTACAGCGAATTAGCGATCGCCTAAGAAAGATTTTTGGGCAAACTCATCCTCAATTTGATAGCGTATTTGAAGATGTTAGTGCGGTTGGATATTATTATATTCCTGAGGCTGGTTATCGTCTGGAATCAGCTATTAAAACTGTGGAGCGTGCCTCACCGAGCATCGCTTCTAACTGACTTGTAAAATGTCAACCGCAAAAAATACCTCTACCTTTATGACTATAAAAATAAAGACCGAAAAAGACTTTTTTACTGCAACCACTAATAGAAATATCAATCAAGAAACAGAAAAGGAAAAAGTTCTATGTTCTCATTGTCAACGCACAGCTACGAACGGTATTAAATGTAAGGGAATGTGTGTGGCTGACAACGACTATTAAGATATGAATTTAAAACAGTTGTCTCAAAGCCCCACTTTTTTGGATGAAACTAAACCAAATTCTACTATGGACAGATTTTTACGACTATCGCTATTTTGAGTTATTACCTAAGGAGAATTGACATAGGTTTTCACTCGCTATGGAATACCACAAAATAGTAGAAATAGGGGCGTTGCTCAACTTCAAAGTCAAGCCCAATAGGAATATGCTTTGCCGCTCTAATCTCAGCATAATGGTGGTTGATAAGAGAGAAACCTGAATGTTGTAATGCGAATGGTAGTTTTTGTAAGTTAGTAATTTTGGCTGATTGTTGCAATTGAAAGTTATGAAGAATACATTATTTGATAAAATTTTCCGTGACAGCGATGGCAAAATTGTTGTGGCTCAGATGCCAAACTTACCGCTTATCATTTGGATAGCAGCTAGTTTGCTCAAATTAGTTTTTCCAACAGGCGTTGTGAATACAGGGTTAGATGCACTTGCTTTTGGCTCTTTATTTACTTGGGCGTGGCTAGAATTATTTCAAGGCGTTAATTATTTTCGTAGAGCGCTAGGTCTTGGCGTGCTTATTGGTGTTATGGCGTCAAGAACTGTGGGTATTGATGCACTGGGCTCTTTCGGTCTTTGATGCGAGGGGCGATCGCTCAGTCCCAAATGAAGGTATGATTGCTTCCGGCGCTCTGCGCAATCGCACCCCCTCAACTCCCCTTATCAACCCACTCCCGCCCCGCCTTTTCTACTGCTTCAGGCGTATAAGCTAAGCTGTTGATCAGAAATTCGTTTGCTCCTGAAAAATCTATCTTTGGTTGGAGAAGTTTTGAAAAGATTTCTCCGCTCCGATAGTGTGCTTTTGTATTACAGTTCAATAGAACACGTGTGCCTTAGTATGAGAGGGCGATGCAAGAGAGCGCAGTGCCAGAGGCAATTGCCCAAGGCTTCGGCGTGAACTCACTCGAACGCTCTGCCAAACGGGGCAGTGCCGTAAGCAATCGCTTTTTAGCCGCTAAAAATAGAGAGCGCCCAGTATCTCTTCTGCTTTCTCTCTTTCCTCTCTCGCAGTCCGTAGCATCATCCATTCAGTTGCATCTTTTGGATTCGGAAGCCTGCTGATAAGTTTGTCGGCTTGCCTGATTTGGTTGAGGAGCAATTGAATTTCCTCGCTTTGAGCATCCATATACTGCGCCAATTCTTCCTGTGTCTGCCTGAAGGTTTCTTGTAAGTCTTCTGGCTGTCGCTTAATGAGACTTGATATATACAGCGGGAGTGGCAAGCCCGATTTTTTGTACCCGCTTTCAATGGTTAGTGCAGTATCTCCATCAGGTAGGCGAAGAGTTAAAGTGCGTGAGCCGTACTTGTTTTTCTCCCATTCCATTGCTGGCTTCGGTGTCTTTGGCAATGGTTGCTTCTGGTACTGTTTAATTTTTTCGCAAACGGATAATTGGGTGTCGTCTTCTGTGAGGTGTACTCTGGCGTCCTCATTCCGTTTCTGTCTGAGGCGGAGCAGAATGTACATATTTAATTTAGGGGCAAGCTTCGCGGGGAGGTTATCAGCAATGTCAGCAGCCTTAATAAGCTTATTTATCTCGGCTTTCACCAGCCCTACAGCTTCTAGTCCCCGTGCAAACTGGCGCTTTGTTTCTTCTTTTAGGTCAGCCAAGTACTGACCGAGCTTTAACTGCTGCTCGTTTATGAACTCGTACCACTCTTTTATTTTGAGAAATCTCTCGTCGATTTCACCAGAGATGTCAGAAAATTTTGGGCAGGCGAGCACGTCCGTGATGTTTTCTGTTATCATGGGTTTAAAATGATTTATTTTTCAAACAAAAGCGCCTACTTTGTGAGAGCCGGGCGCTTTGTTTTGTTTATTTTACCATGTTGGCAGGTATTTGAAGAGAGGAATTTGGAGGGCGATCGCAAGGGAAAGCACTGCCCCTTGGGCAATCGCCGTCATCCTAAGCGCATAAAAAAACAAAATCCCCCACAACCACATTGGATTATGGGGCAATACGGTTCAGTTAAGGATCATTGTAGGTTGGGTTGAATGCTCGTGTTACCTAACAAACCACGAAAAATGTTGGGTTTCGTTCCTCAAACGCCAGACTTGCCGTGAGAGCGGGAAACCCTCCTGGAGCTTACGCTCCCCAACCTACGCAGTTTAAGCTTTTTGACGCTAACACCAACCGTATTGGATTATGGGGAACTGTAATATCAAGTTCGCTTAATCACTTATAAATGCCGAAACACCCCACCCGCGCACATCAAGCACCCTCCCCGATGCCTTGGGGAGGGTTGGGGAGGGGTAACGCGAGGACTGCAATTATAACTAATCATCCGAACTTGATATAACTACTATGAACAAGATATTTATTTACTTAGGGATGGGTCAACCTGGTTTATGCATTTTTACTGTTGTGGCTTTGGTTTTGGCTTTGGCATCTCAAGCGGCTTGCCCTTAAAGTCCCCTTTGGGCTTGCCCTTAAACGGTGGTTTACCTTTTGGTGGTCCAAACTCTTTGCCAGCAGCCTTAAGAGCCGCTTTCTTTTCTGCCATTGCCGTAGCTTTATCATCCTTGCTCGCCTTTAGGAACCTTGGTGGCTTCTCCTGTGGCAATTCTAGTAATGAGTCAAATTCAAAAGCGTCCCGGTGCGGCACGAACTTTGCTTTAATCTGTACGAATACTGGGCGTCCTTGTTCTTCTTTTGGGGCTTTGGGATTGAACCGGAACGGCGGTACCAGTGCGTCTCTCCAGAACAAAGGTAAATGACTCGCTTTCATGAATTTTACTTTTCTTGCTGGTTCCGACTGTTTAATATGATCCAGCCGTTCTTTAGTAAAATTCTTAAACACAGAGATACACGGTGTCCGGCAAACAGGAATAAACTGCCACAGCCCGCAAAGTTTAAACTCCATGTCCTGAAGTTGCTGTGAAATGACCTCCTCTTGGCGTCCCTTGTCAAAACCAACTACTTGAAAGCCAACGTTCGGCGGCTGATCTCTGCCAGGGAAATGAGTAAACTTGGGGTAAACAACCAGGCGCTGGGTAGATTCGCCAGTCGCCTCTATCTCTTTTTTAAGTGCATCATATGCTCTCTGTTTGCGTGAAGCATAGAGCAGTGGATATTCTTTGTTGCCAATGGTGATAGTACTTCTTTCCTTATCCCCCTCTGTTATGAAATTTACCTTGCCAGTAATTATCCCAATTGCTTGAAATAATGCAGAAGAATCAGAAGTCGTATCTGGCTGATTTTCAGTAACATCCTGCTCTTGGAGTGCAGATGGCGACTGTTCTTCTTTTGACACTACTCCATCTTTTTCCAAGTTATTTACTTGGTTTTCTATATCATCCTTTACTTTTTTTGGCTTAAGTGTTGCTGATTCTAAAGGAACAGCAGTTTTGGTAGGCTTGTTCTTGATAGGTTCTGTAGAAGCCATAATTATTATTTTTTGAAAGTGAGGGCGAATTAAAGGCGCTCACTTTATAATATAAAGCCTTGGCTTTTTGTGGGGTGATGCCGAAAAATACGCGGCGTACCCCCACTTATCAGTGAACAGTGAACAAAAAACTGGTACTGCGGGTACTTGGTGACTTGGCGCGGAAGCTTGGGTTTTGTGTCAGGAAGGAGTGCAAGTCGATGGTTTCACCATCTTCGCTGAAGTAGGGGTTTAAATCTAACCGTTCCAACTCATCCATTAGATATCTCCAAAATAGAAGCGTTCTGTGGTAAAAGAGTATAAAATTAGCTTTTTTACCACAGGAACATGAGTGACGTATTAAGTTACATTAGAAACAGCCCTCAAGAAACGCAACGATTGGTTGGTCTGAAGTATGAGCAACTAGAACAACTAATAAAGCAGGCGATCGCCTTACATGCCGAAAAGCAACAGGAAGTCGAAGCACAGAAAGTTAGAATTATAAATAAAGGAGGTGGTCGTAAGGTAAAGTTATCGACGGAATCGCAAATTCTATTAACATTGATATACCTAAGACATTTGACAACATTTCAATTACTAGGTATTCAATTTGGAGTAAGTGAATCAACCGCAAATGATACATTTAACTACTGGTTACCACTCCTACAAGTCCTTTTGCCATCTAGTTTACTAGAACAGGTAAAAAAAACGCCAGCGACCATGAAATTGTTCAAGAAATTTTAACTGATTATGAACTAATAGTGGATAGTGCCGAACAGCTAAGGGAAAGACCTAGAGAGTATACGGAACAGAAAAAGTATTACTCAGGAAAGAAGAAAAATCATACTTTTAAAAATCAAATTACTGTTTTACCAAATGGCAAAGATATTGTTGATGTAATCGCAGGAGAACCAGGACCAAAAAGTGACATAACTTTATTTCGTCAAGGGAAGAAATCTTTTGATAAAAATCAAAAATTTCAAGGAGATAAAGGTTATGAAGGAGAACCATCAATTAAGAGTCCTACGAAAAAGCCAAAAAAAGGAAAATTAACCCAGTTACAGAAACAAGAAAACAAAAAACTAGCATCTCAAAGAATATTTGTCGAACATTTAATTCGTGTCATTAAGATATTTAGAGTTGCTTCAGAAAGATTTCGATTAAATCCAAAGAAATACGAGCAAATAATTATGACGATATGTGGGCTTGTCAGATTTCGCATGGGAGCCTTAGTTTTACCGCTATAAAATAGCGCGATTTGACCAGGGTAGAATTTGACGTGTACAGATACTTATTTTTGCCTAATTACCAATAACAATTGTCTCAAAACCAATTTTCCCGTTGAGACTGGAGATCTGTTTGAAGTTGCGATCGCCTGTTGAAATACAGGCAGAGAGCGGTATTGGTATTTTTCGGAGATATCTATTAAGTGAGAGTTCAAGTCGCGCTCAAAATCAGAACGCAGATTACCAGGAGCGATAGTATTAATAATAGTTTTGAGCCAAGCAGCAAAGGCGCGAGTTCTTTCACTGTAGCGAGTATCGCTGAAAATACCGCCTTCTGTTTGTTGCAGAACACCAGGTGCGTCTTTCATTTTCAGCACTTGTCCGTTGATGTTCATCATTGCGTTGCTTTCCTCGAACACTGTCATAAACTTGCACAGCTTGTCAGACAGTCCCATTTCATGCACATAATGCAGAGTCATTTCATGGTCGCTTGGGATACGCATTGCTCGGAGTTCGGCGTAAGGTGCATCCTTTGAGTTACCGAAGCGGTGTGTCCATACCCGTCCACCGATGCGTGGGCTACCTTCCATAATTTCAACTTCATGTCCCAGGCGCTCTAGTCCATATGCTGCTACTAAACCTGCGATACCTGCACCCAGTATCGTGATCCGTTTGCCTTTTTGAAAGTTTACCAGTTGGAACCCACATTCCGCAGGTCTCTCACGTCAGTAGATAATATTTTCGGCAAGGAACACCGAGAAACTGGAGAATCCAATGTCGTTCGTCCGTAAGATTGGCAATCTGTTTCAAGTTGGCGATCGCTATTGCTCAAAGGATGATTGATCAAAGCCACGTGAGTTCGATGTATCCTAATTTGACCCCGCTTCCATTCCTCTCCCCTACAAGGGGAGAGGCTTAAAACTCTGATTTTTACGTTGCTCCTTTCTCTCCTTGTAGGAGAAGGAGGCGCTTGTGGGAGAGGTCTATCGAACTCACGTAAAGCCGGAAACGACGGAGGCGATGCTCCCGTTCGGCGCAGCCATGCCGTAGGCATAGGGAGCCGTCCAAGGGGCGATCGCACGAAGTTGTCCTCCTTAAACATCTTTGCAAACTGTTAAGCTAAAGCCAATTCCCCACTAAAACATAAGGTGCCCAATAAAAAGGATGTTTTTTCTCCTGTAAAACAAACTGTTGGGCGCGACGTAAAGCTTCTGCTTTCGTGATTTTAGAGTCTAGCGTTAACTGTCGGTAGAATTCACTCATTAGGATAGAGGTAGAATTATCATCCACTTGCCACAACTCACATCTTGCACCAAGAAAACTTGATGTAAATAAATAACTCAGTATTAAACTAAAACCCTTAATTTAGCGATAAAAGCTCACAAAAATCAGGTGTCCTTATTGAGTATCTTTTTACATTCCCTGGATTTGTACGGGGAGGTGCAAGATCTGAGACAACGAATTCCACGACTTGGTTCTGGTTCTGATTGCGACACATCTTTAGAAAAGCCGCAGTTTAAGCAAACCCATTGGTTTTCATCTTGCTCCACAAAGTCACGCTTGCCACATTCAGGACAATCTGCAATTTCGTGATATGTTTCAGACATAATTGACTCCTTGAAAAAGAAAAGAAAGTTTGAGAAATTAAGGTGTTTTTTATACTGAAATCAATTCCTCAAATGCTTAGGGTTAATGGCTCGTGGATGGCACAACATCTTTTGTGGGGATATCACTCTTACGGCTATTGGGTATATCTAATTGCCGTGCCACTAAATATTGGTAAAGCTTCCAGCGAGCGTTCACATCTTGTTGTGCCTGTTGCAGTAACTGCTTTGCCTGCTGTGGATGACTCTTCGTCAACATCTTGAAGCGGTTTTCCAGGTACATATATTCTTCGACTGGAATCTTAGGAGTGCGGGAGTCTAATTGCAGTGGGTTCTTTCCTTGCTTGATGCGCTCAGGATTAAACCGATACAGCAACCAGCGTCCAGAATCAACAGCAGCTTTTTGATTCTGCATCGCAGTACTCATATTGATACCGTGGGCAATGCAATGTAGTTTTTCACCCTCCCCCCCTAAAACAAGAGTTTGCAGCGTAGGTAAAACTAGGGGTGTCCATCATATGGTAATGTAAAAAATCATTGTGCAATGTAAGCCAAAAGCTCATGAACCGACTGAGTAAAGAAGACTTAGCACAAATGAACCGGGACTACTTCCAATCTCTGGACAAGCAGAAATTGGTGGAAGTTGCGGGAAATCTTCATAAACTAGCAGTCGAGCAACTAGAAAAATTAGAGCAAAACTCCAACAATAGTTCCTTACCCCCATCATCAGACCAATTCAAAAGTAAGGAAAAATCGAGGTTACACAAAGAAGAACAAACACAGCAGGCACAATCACAAACAGAACCGAAGCAAGAAGTAATGGTTCTTTGCGAATCTGAGGAAAAACCAAAAAGTAAGGGATTCGCTCTAAAAAAGCCGGGAAAACAACCAGGGGCTAAGGGGATATGGCGGACAGCACCCTTAGTCCCAAACCAAACTATACCCCATTACCCAAAAACTTGTGCATCGTGTAACAGTGCATTAGAAATAGACCCAGAAGCAAAACCCCACATGGGCTATTACGTATTGGAACTAGAAAAATTAGAGTTTGGGATTGAGGTAAAGTGTACGCTTCATCATTACTATCAGGTGAGTTGCGCTTGCGGACACCACACAAAAGAAAAACCGAGTCGGCTATGTTTCAGTAGTTGAAGGAAGAAGCAGAGATTTAAGCTTGCAGGAGTATGGACTTGTCGATCCGATGCTAGCAACGTTTATTGCTTCTGTTGCACTTGCGAACCGCATATCCCGACCGAAAATAAAAGAGTTATTGAATGATTGGGTGGGTGTATCGCTGTCAGTCGGAACAATCGACAGATGTATTCGAGAGGTAGGAATAGCTTGTTCCCCAGTTGTTGAGGAATTAATTGAACAACTGCAATCGTCAGAAATAATCCACCTTGATGAAACACCCTGGTACGAGAAAGGGAAATATCGCTGGTTATGGGTAGCGATTACGAAAACAATTGCCGTTTACCACATCGGTAGTCGTCGTAAAGAAGAATTACTGCACCTAATAAGTGATGCATTTGTGGGATGGTTAGTAACTGATGGCTATGGAGCCTACAGTAACTACCCAAAACGCCAGCATTGTTTAGCTCATCTTATTCGTAAAGCGATCGCTTTGACCAAAGCAGTAGATAAAGAAGTGGCGGATTTAGGGCAGTGGCTTTTAGAGGAACTGAGGGAACTAATACATACACTTGCTATTGGCGACGGGGATAAGGACGATACTGACTCAAACCCCGCTCGCCTTTATCGAGTCTGCCGATTGGCTACGGTTGCAGAGCATAATAAATTGAAGGCTCTGGCTTCAGAGATTTTAGCTGATTGGGATGCTGTGGTTGCATGTTTTTATCATCCGCAATTACCAGCGACTAATAATGAGGCTGAACGGGCTTTACGACATGCTGTTATTGCTCGACGTATTAGTTATGGAACTCGCTCTACTGAGGGCAGTTTAGCTTACTGCTCGGTCTTAAGTGTGATTGAAACTTGTCGTTTGAGAAAAATTGACCCTTGGGGTTATATTACGATGGTTCTTACTCAGGCTCGTAGAGGTATAAAACATCCTCCTATTCCTGCTGCTTCCTAGTTCTTTTTTACTGGGGAGAGTGAAAAACTACGAGTGAATATCCTCTAAGATTTCCTTGGCTGTCGCTACCCAATCAACAATTATTGGTGATGCTTTATCAGCAGTTACAGGAGCTAGAATTTCAAATTCATATTGTTCATCACTTTCTAGACCATTTATGACAAACTCTAATTCTATTGCAGCTTGTCCTTCATATTTGGTTTGCTGACGTAACCCCAAAATTGAGGCGATCGCATCAAATAACCGTCCACAACTGGAAGTTAGAGGAGTATTAACTTGGCGCTGTAACATAGTTTGCAAAATCCTCAATTCTTGTGTCGAAAAAGTCTGTATTGCGGCAAGATTTGGCATTTCAAAAACTGCATTGCCAAAAACTTCATATTGGGACGATCTGACTTGTTTAAGCTCATCCCACGCCTCTTGACAGTGGCATTTCGCGGGCATAAGGCATTAGATTGTTCCCCATGCAAGAATGCCCCTTGTCCCAAGACGGTGGGCGGCGGCTCCTCCCGCCCCTTTTAGGGGCGGGAGGAGCCGCCGTCTTTTTGTGATAAGTTGCCGTCTTACAACAAACTCAATTAAAGTCAGCAAGCGATCGCCTGTTTTTGGAAAGCCTACTTCTTCATATATCCCTTATTTCATCAAATTCATTCTCGATTACGCGAACGGTGAGTAATATCAAGTCCGGTTAATTAGTTATTATTAAACGATCTGTGCAGAAACCGGAAAACCCGCTCCCCTACTGCCTTAATGATAAGTCTTTATCCGGACATGTAAGTCTTTAACCGGACATGATATAAGTTATATTTTATACATTATAAAGCTTGCTATTAAGTTATAGCTTAACAGGTTTAACTTGGCTGGTACAACTTTGCTGAAAGTCAGATACTAAACTCAGTTGTTCAGCAACTCAGAACACAACAAACAAATACTAGTAAAAACGAGGTAGAAAATAATGACATCTAAAACTCAAACTTTAGTTACCAATTTAGTTGACAATTTGCCAACAGTTGAGCAAGAAAATCCTAGCTTATCGACCGTAATGAAAGCAGCAGCTTCTTGTCCTGGAAGGCTATGGTGCTAACTTGCCTGTAACTGGTTACTTTGGATAAAAAACGGCATATAATCTCATGATTTTTCAAGAAATAATGGATTTGTAAATTATCAATATTATGAATATATCCCTGTATTTAATCCCAAATAAACCGTCTAAAAATAGGCATAAATGCAACGATATATTTTTGATTGTTTACTTAATATGAATGCTTATACTGACTTAAAACTTATAATGATATGTATTGGAAATATGGCTTTAAAATTGTAATTTTTAGTACCAAAATTCTTAATAATTTTAGGCTTATTTTCACTGTTACAGACAAAAAAAGTTCCAGTAAATGTAATTCTTTTTGGTACTTGTGAATATCGTGTAACTTGAGTCAATTAGAGTACGGCATGGCGAATAAAGTATGGAGTGGTATTTAAGTCAAAACAAAGCTATTACGATTTCAACATGAATTTCAGTCGGCACCCCAAGGAAGATATCTTAATAGTTGATGACACTCTGGACAACTTGCGGTTTTTATCAGTAATGCTAGATAAACAAGGGTATGAAGTCCGGAGTGTAACGAATGGTTCTACAGCCTTAATGGGCGCGCAGGCTCAACCGCCTGATTTGATTCTGCTCGATATCCTCATGCCAGAGATGAATGGCTATGAAGTTTGTCAATTGTTAAAAGCCAATCCTGTCACTCAAGAAATTCCAGTGATTTTTATTAGCGCTCTAAATGAGGTCTTTGACAAGGTTAAGGCTTTCTCAGTTGGAGGTGTAGACTTTATTACCAAACCATTTCAGTTGGAGGAGGTTATAGCACGAATTGAAAATCAATTGACTATCCGCCGACTGCAAGCCCAGCTGCTTAAAGCATTAGAACAGGAACGAGCACTTAACCAACGGATTGAGGAGATGGCAAGCCTGGAAGAGCGGAATCGAATAGCCCGTGATATACACGACTCATTGGGACATGCGCTGGTGGCACTCAACATTCACATGGAAACCGCTTTAACCTTGTGGGAAGATGATCCGCACAAAGCTTATAAGTTTTTAGTAGTAGCAAAGGAACTAGGTTCAGAAGCTTTGGAGGCAGTCCACCAATCCGTCTCAGCCATCAAGTCCGAACCCCTGCAAGGTCAATCGTTGGAAGAGGCGATCGCCGAGCTTGCCAAAGTATTTCATCGGACTACAGGGATAGAACCGGAGTGTCATATCAACTTATCTCACCCGTTATCCAACTCACTTAAGCTAGTAGTTTATCGAATCATACAAGAAGGTTTGACTAACATCTGCAAGTATGCTGCAGCAACTGCAGTACAGATTCATCTCCAGACAACGACTTCTGATCTTGTACTTATGCTTGAGGATAATGGAAAGGGCTTTCGGGTTAATGAAAACAGAACTAGATTTGGACTCCAAGGGATGCGAGAACGAACGACCGCTTTGGGTGGTCAATTGGAAATTGCCAGCGAACTAGGAGCTGGCTGTCGAATTACGGCAACATTACCGAGGTTAGTAAAATGATTCGGATATTACTTGTAGAAGACCAAGAGCTTATCCGGCGAGGCTTGAAGACTTTATTGGAGACTAAGCCAGATTTAGAAGTTGTGGGTGAAGCAGAGAATGGACAAGAGGCTATTGAGCAGCTAAAGGCGTTACATGCTGCTTCTTCTCCACCAGATGTAGTTTTGATGGACATCCAAATGCCCGTGATGAATGGAGTCACAGCTACCCAACTGATTTATCAGCAGTTTCCTAGAACAAAGATTCTGGTACTTACCACATTTCATGATGCTCATTACATTGCAGAAGCACTACGCTTTGGGGCGAAGGGTTACCTGTTGAAGAATATGCCTGCAGAAGAACTAGCAAAGGCAATTCATTCAATTTGCCAAGGATACACCCAGTTTGGACCAGGAATTGTAGAAAAAGTGATTGCTCAGATGCCAGTCACTGCACCGAGGCAACAGCAAGAACCGCCTCCAAAGTTGTTGGAACTGACGGCTAGAGAGCGGGAGGTATTACGGATGATTGCAGCTGGTGCTAGCAATCGCGAAATTGCTCAGGCACTTGTCCTTACAGAAGGAACGGTGAGAAACTATATCTCCCACATTCTAAACCGATTGAATGTACGCAATCGCACTCAGGCGGCGAATCTTGCCAATGGTTTTCTTTCCTGGCTGGCAAACTCTGAGTTGCCCAGTGCTACGAATTAATTTTATGTAATTAATTTCATGTAAGGTTTGTCCCTAAGGTTCGTGCCATGCGTCCTCTGACTCGCCAGTTGGCAAAACTTGCCAGTAACCTACCACTGCGCTTCATCCTAGTGGTACCATTAATTCTGCACATTTCCTTAGCTGTAGGGTTAACCGGATGGCTATCAATTCGCAATGGACAAAGGGCTATTAACGATGTAGCTAGTCAACTGCGGAGTGAGACGATCGCTCGAATTATACAATACCTTGATACTTATATTACAACACCTCATCTCATTAATCGGCTGAATGCGAATGCTATTCATCTGGGTCAATTGAATTTACAGAATTTGCCGGGTTTAGAACGGCACCTTTGGTATCAGATTCAGGCGTTTAATGAAGTCAATGAAATTAAGTTCGGCACGCAGCAAGGTGATTTTGTGGCAGTGGAAAGGCTAGATGATGGCACTTTGCAGGTTAAAGTTGCCGAGAAATCTACTGGATATATTAACTACGTCTACGCTGTTGACCGCAATGGCAATGCCACGAAACTCTTAAGAGCCAAGCATGACTTCGATGTACGTGTTCGTCCCTGGTATAAAGCTCCAGTAAAGGCACGTGAGGCGACATGGGGTAAAATTTATAAACGTTTTTCCACCTCAAAACCAGCGATTCCTGCTGGCTTGCCGATCTATGACGCTCAAGGGAAGTTGCTTGGGGTTGCAGCAGTTGATTTTTCTCTCTCGGGAATCAGTCAATTCCTACATAGTTTGAATATTGGTCGGTCGGGAGAGGCTTTCATTCTCGACCGTTCTGGATTCCTAGTAGGAAGTTCAACCACACAAAAGTTATTTATTATCCACAATCAGGCTCTACAACGCTTCAAGGCAACAGAAAGCACTCATGTTTTAACTCGGTTTGCAGCCCAGTTCTTGCTTAAACGCTTCGGTAGCTTCTCTCAAATTATCGGAAGTCAGCAACTTGATTTTGACATTGATGGGAGGCGGCAATTTTTACAAGTCGTGCCACTAAAAGATGATAAAGGGTTAGACTGGCTGATTGTCGTGGTGATCCCAGAAGCTGACTTTATAGGGCAAATCAATGCTAATACTCATACAACAATCTTATTGTGTTTGGGAGCATTTGGACTGGCGACGGTGCTGGGCATTTTGACTTCTCGCTGGCTCACTCAGCCAATTCTCCATTTGAGTACAGCTGCACAAGCGATCGCCAGCGGTGACTTAAACCAAACCGTAACTACAGATGGTGTCTCCTCAGAAATTAAAGTTCTGGCTCATTCCTTCAATTTGATGGCAAAGCAGCTACGAGAGTCATTTGCAGCATTGGCAAGAACAAACGAACAGCTAGAAGTTCGCGTTGAGGAACGGACAACCGAACTTAGCGAGAAAAACGAGCAGTTGCAGCAGGAAATCCGCGATCGCAAGCAAGTAGAAGCAGCGCTGCGACAAAGTGAGGCAAAGTTTCGGCATATATTCGAGAACTCACAGGTGGGTATTTTCCGGATTCGCTTTGACGGAGGGCTGATTCTCGATGCGAATCAACGCTTCATTGACATGATGGGATATGAGTCACTCGCAGAAGTTATTGGAAAGAAGCGTTTAGGTAAGTTTTATGTCAATTCTAGCGACTGGCTAAAGGCATTAGAAAGCTTGCGTACTTATGGTGAGTTCCACGACTTAGAAGCACAGTTTCGTCGCTGCGATGCTGGCAAAGGGAGCAGCCCAAGACGCGAACGCTCTGTGTACTGGGGGTTATTGTCAGCCCGCCTTAACCCAGAAGAGGATTCTGTAGAAGGAGTGGTGATTGATATTAGCGATCGCAAACGAGCAGAAGCAGCGCTGCAACAAGCAATGGAAGCTGCAGAAGTTGCCAACCGTGCCAAAAGTCAGTTTCTCGCTCACATGAGTCACGAACTGCGTACTCCCCTCAATGTTATCCTGGGCTTTACCCAGTTGATGGGTCGTGACGGTTCGCTCACGCTTCAGCAGCAGGAATATCTAGACACCATTAATCACAGTGGCGAACACCTGCTTAATTTAATTAACGATGTGCTGGAAATGTCCAAGATTGAAGCGGGTAGAACGACTTTGAATGAAAATAGTTTTTCTCTTTATAATTTACTAGACTCAATGCAACAGATGTTGCGGTTAAAAGCCGAGTCTAAAGGGTTACAGCTCGTCTTTGAACTAGCAACTGACTTACCCGACTATATTCATACGGATGAAAGTAAACTGCGTCAGGTTCTCATGAACCTATTAGGCAACGCTATTAAGTTTACGCAGGCAGGAAGCGTTACACTGCGCGTGATATGGGAAAGGACAAACGAGCAAACTACATTCTCTCACCTTGTGTTTCAAGTTGAAGACACTGGTCTCGGTATTGCCCGTGAGGAGCTAAAGCGCATATTTGAACCCTTTGTCCAAACTGAAACTGGTCGTTCTTCCCAGGAGGGGACTGGGCTTGGCTTACCCATTACCCAGAAATTCGTTGATTTAATGGGCGGAGAAATTACCGTTGACAGTAGGTTAGGAGAGGGAACGATTTTTCGATTTTATGTCCATGCTAGTGCAGTTGCAGCAGACCAATTGCAGGCACAAACTCCCAGCCAGCAAGTGATTGGTTTGGAGCCTGGGCAACCAGTTTATCGCATCCTTGTAGCAGAGGACAAACGGGAAAATCGGCAGTTACTGATTAAGTTGCTAAGACCTGTTGGCTTTCAAGTGCAAGAGGTAACCAATGGTCAAGAAGCTGTCTCTCTGTGCAAAAGCTGGTCGCCCCACTTGATTTGGATGGATATGCAGATGCCAGTGATGAATGGGTTTGAGGCAACAAAAGAGATTAAAGCCCTAGGTGGTCAATCCCCGGTAGTGATTGCTTTGACTGGAAGTGCGTTTGAAGAAGATCGCATGGCTGCTTTATCAATTGGATGCGATGACTTTGTACGCAAGCCGTTTCGAGCAGAAGTCATATTTGAAAAAATGGCAGAACACTTGGGAGTACAATACCTCTATGGTTCATCACAATTGCCTAGCAAAGGTACAAATGATTTGTCAACCTTACCCCAACAGTCACTACTGCAACCAGAAGAACTGCGAGAGGCACTAGCAATGATGCCTGTTGACTGGGTAGAGCAATTGTATCAAGCTGCGATTAAAGTGAATGCCAAGCAAATTCTCCAGCTTTTACCGCAAATTCCACTATCAAATCCTCATTTAGTCGATACATTGACTTATCTGGCTCATCGCTTCTGTTTTGAAGAAATTATTACATCAATTCCACGACAGTCAATTAATACCAATTCTCTCTAAACTTGCACTTAATAAATATTCCTCTGTTTCTTGGCGACGCCAGTCGCCTGCGGAGGCAAACCCTCCTGCAGCGCTGGCTCTTCTTGGCGGTTCGTTTTTTGGCGTTGCTGAATCCATGTATGAAAAAGATATTGTATGATTCCAAACCCTTGTAGAGACGTACCATGGTACGTCTCTACATACATGATTTTTTACACATCAACCTTAACTGAACCGTATTGGTCTATTACAGATGATGTGCGGGAGCAAGCTTGTTTCACAACAGCTTCGCTAATGCATTCACCTGCTGCGTCCAGGGATGTTCAGGATAGCACAGACAAAAAACATCGCTGCTTGCAAGATGAAACATCTCTTCGCAAACAGGTAAAACGCTAGCCACTGTTGCGTCGTAGCTTTTCTGCACCTGTTGCCGCAGTGCCTCAAAGTCAAAGCCTAGCAGTGCTTTATTAACAACTAACAACATCTTAGGCACCTCTAACTTACGAGCCACGTCTACCGCCACAGCTGTCCCTTGGTAGTCCTGGTAGTCTGGGCGTAGGATAACGATGAGCACATGGGAAATGATAATCGAGAGCAAAGTTTCTTCATTAATGCCAGGATGAGTGTCAATAAATAGGTAGTCTAGTTTTAAGCGACGGCACAGATCGCTAAAGCCATCATTGAGTAGACGAGCATCGTATCCTTCACGCAAGATTCGAGAAATCTCGCTCGTCCTGATGCTAGAGGGTACAAGGTAAATCTTTCCCTTAATTGCAGCCCCTTTCTGCCTTGTCCGCAAAGTTGGGGTAATGTCGTATGCAGCCTTTTCAATTGCACAGTGACCCCACAAATAATCATTCAGGGTAAACTCTATCTTTTCCTCATCAAGACCAAACGGAACATGAATTCCGGGAGATTGAATATCAGTATCAACAATACCAACTCGTTTACCAGAACGAGCGATGATAGTAGCCAGATTAGCGGTTATGTTTGATTTGCCAGTACCACCGCGAAAGGAGTGGATGGACACGACTTTAGACATAATGTATCTCCTTATTGATAGTTAGTAATTGGTTATTTGTTATTTGTTACTGGTGATTAGGAATAACGAATGATAAATGATTTAGTTTTTTGATTCGTCTGACCATTTGTTCCTCAGCTCTTGTGCATTTTGGCGCAGCTTTTGGAAGTACTCAGAATCCGCAATTTCCTCAACCTGACGTGCTTTCTTTGCTTGGTCAATCTCGATGCGGAGGGCTTGCACCTGTTGTTTGAGGCGTTGCTCGCGTGCGTAGACTTCACGCACCATTCGCTGGAACACCCGCCCCAGTTGTCCTAATTCATCGGTACGCTTTGCGATCGCACCCAAACTTTTGCGTTCAAACTCTTCAGCTTCTACAGAATTAATCGTATCTGTACTGAGCTTTTGAGCTAATTGAGCCATAGGTTTAATCGGTTGAATCACATTCCACTTCAGCAAGTAATTAATGAGCAGAATCACTAGAGTAAATACTGCAATAAAAATCCCAATAAATAAAGAAAACGCTTGATGAGCACTGGCATAAACTTGACTAGCTGGAATATAAATAATTTGTGTCCCGAGAATTTCATTAAGTTTCCATCCATAGCCATGATCTCTGCCATAAGTTGCTAACTGGCTCTTAGGTGCGCGTGCAGGGTCACTATGACACTGAAGACAACTGGAATTTGTAA
Source organism: Scytonema sp. HK-05 (assembly GCF_002368235.1). GTDB lineage: Bacteria > Cyanobacteriota > Cyanobacteriia > Cyanobacteriales > Nostocaceae > Kalymmatonema. The sequence goes on from NZ_AP018195.1 coordinate 462,629, forward strand.
TCGAAAACGGTTTGGCACTGTAAAACAATTGTTCTCCAAACATAGTTCGGAATCCTGATAGGCTTGATAAATCCGGTTGATTTTGGAAGCTTTCTATCACATCAGTTTCAAAATCATCCGCTTTATCAGCTAAATTTGTTGGATTGAGTGTAGCGTCTTTATAAAAGAAATTTATATATTCTTTGTTTTGGCGTAGGTTTTCAAATACCTGCCTGGCTGCAAAGGTAGGTATTGCTTCAGGGATGAAATGATTGTCCGTTTTCAAGTCGGATTCTAATAAAGGAGCAACGCGAACATCAGTATAGTTTCTCACCGAGTTAATCATTTGTATAAGAATTTGTCCTCGGTAGCTTATTTCATCTTTGGCTTTTTGCTCAAGTGCCTTTGATAAAGCAAATCCACTTATAAGAATAGCAATGATAAAAACCAGCCCTAAAAACAGGGTAAATTTTGTCGCAAGCTTTAAATTACCTAACATAGCTTTTTAATCTTTATCTGTCAGCTCTATTTTTATCATAGTTATAACTATGTTAATTACACCATTGAAAGCATAAAATCCTGACATTAATCATTGCCCTGAACTCCCAATATGACAAATGTCATCAAACATAAACTTATCCAATTAACAAAAATCACTAAACATTTTTCTATTAATAAGCAAGAAAAAACGTGACATTTTTCAGCAGTTTATTTTTGGCTTGAACTCTACCATGAAGACAGTTGAGAAAGGAAGAACGCAGAAAATATCCCAAACAATCAATTCAATTGATGAGAAGATTCTGCTTGACCAAACTCAATCAATCAACTCATTTTTGGACAAAACTATGTCATTTGAAATTAAAAACAACCGAGTAGAAATGTCTGAGCAAGAATTAGACTTTATTGCCGGTGGTGTTGTGGGTGTGGATTTGGGTGACTACAAACACTTTATCCAAAATAGTGGCAGCAACTACAAAGCAACTAACTCAGAAATTGCTGACTACACTGTTGCAAGTCCCGGCGGTTCTGCTACAGGTACTACTGCTCAGTTACAGCAAACTCAAAGCAATTCTCACAACAACATTATTGTTGGCTAATAGCTAGATCATGCCACTCTAGCCAAAGTCTCAAGTAGGGGTTATCCTAACAAATTCACTCAAGGAGTTTGCACTCTTGCTTAAGTAAATGAAATCACTCAACTTATTTTTGGAGAAAACTATGTCATCTCAAATCAAAAACAACCAAGTTGAAATGTCCGAGCAAGAACTAGATTCTGTTGCTGGTGGTTTGGATTTGTCTTTAGGTAATGTTGGAGGCTTTATCCAGGATAGTGACAGCAACAACAAGACAACTAATGCAGCAATACAAGATTTGACCACTGCATATCCCGGAGGTGCTTCTACAGGTACCGCAGCCGAGTTGCAGCAAACTCAGAGCAATGCTCTCAACAACATCATCGCTCACTAATAGCTAGATGATGTCACTCGAGGCAAAGCCTCAAGCAGGGGTTATCCCAATAAATTCACTCAAGGAGTTTGCACTCCTGCTTAAGTAAACGAAATCACTCAACTTATTTTTGGAGAAAATCATGTCATCTCAAATCAAAAACAACCAAGTCGAAATGTCCGAGCAAGAACTAGATTCTGTTGCTGGTGGTCTGGATTTGTCTTTAGGTAATGTTGGAAGCTTTACTCAAGATAGTGACAGCAACAACAAGACAACTAATTTTGAAATACAGGATTTGACCAGTGCAAATCCCGGAGGTGCTTCTACAGGTACTGCAGCCGAGTTGCAACAAACTCAGAGCAATGCTCTCAACAACATCATCGCTCACTAATGGCTAGATGATGTCACTCGAGGCAAAGCCTCAAGCAGGAGTTACCCCAATAAATTCACTTAGGGACTTAACACTCCTGCTTAAGTAAACGAAATCACTCAACTTATTTTTGGAGAAAACTATGTCATCTCAAATCAAAAACAACCAAGTCGAAATGTCTGAGCAAGAACTAGATTCTGTTGCTGGTGGTCTGGATGTGTCTTTGGGCAATGTTGGAGGCTTTACTCAAGATAGTGACAGCAACAACAAGACAAGTAACTTTGAAATACAGGATTTGACGACTGCATATCCCGGAGGTGCTTCTACAGGTACCGCAGCCGAGTTGCAGCAAACTCAAAGCAATGCTCTCAACAACATCATCGCTCACTAATAGCTAGATGATGTCACTCTAAGCTTTGCCTCAAGCAGGGGTTATCCCAATAAATTTATTCAGGGAGTTTGCACTCCTGCTTAAGAAACGAAATCACTCAACTTATTTTCGGAGAAAACCATGTCATCTCAAATCAAAAACAACCAAGTCGAAATGTCCGAGCAAGAACTAGATTCTGTTGCTGGTGGTTTGGATTTATCTTTGGGCAATGTTGGAAGCTTTACTCAAGATAGTGACAGCAACAACAAGACAACTAACGCAGCAATACAAGATTTCACCGCTGCATATCCCGGAGGTGCTTCTACAGGTACCGCAGCCGAGTTGCAGCAAACTCAGAGCAATGCTCTCAACAACATCATCGCTCACTAATAGCTAGATAATGCCACTCCAGGCAAATCTTCAAGCAGGGGTTATCCCAATAAATTCACTCAAGGAGTTTGCACTCCTGCTTAAGTAAACGAAATTACTCAACTTATTTTTGGAGAAAATCATGTCATTTCAAATCAAAAACAACCAAGTCGAAATGTCCGAGCAAGAACTAGATTCTGTTGCTGGTGGTCTGGATGTGTCTTTGGGCAATGTTGGAAATTTTACTCAAGATAGTGCCAGTAACTTTAAGGCAACTAACTTTGAAATACAGGATTTCACAACTGCAGGTCCTGGGGGCGCTTCTACAGGTACAGCAGCCGAATTGCAGCAAACTCAAAGCAATGCTCTCAACAACATCATTGCTCACCAATAGCTAGATGATGTCACTCTAGGCAAATCTTCAAGCAGGGGTTATCCCAATAAATTCACTTAGGGAGTTCGCACTCCTGCTTGATCAAACTTAATCACTTAACGAACTTAGGAGTGAATTATGCCAGATGAAGCCGACAACATGGATGGAGTGATGGAGTTATCTCAGCAGGAATTAGACTCTGTTACTGGTGGTATGAATTTGATGATTGCTAGTTCCTTTTTTCAGCAAGATGCTAATTTTGCTGCTCAACAAAGCAATTCTGGTTCAAACGATGTTTCAACAGCATCGGTTTCCCAATCTGTGCATATAGTCAGTTCTGCCTTTGAACTCATTGCTACAGGTATTCCGGATGCAAGCCAATTGCTCGGAAAACTTGAGCAATTTGAGAAACCTAACCCAAAACTATGAAAGGTGAAGGACAGCAAGTACACGTGACGTTCTCCCGGCACTGACCGCAAGCGGTACAGTGCGGGCTTCCCTAAATCGCTTCAGAGAAATTTCCTGCTTCATTGGTCGCATCTAGATAGACACACTTGCGCATGATTATCCCCGATAACGATACCTCCACAGGCAGTTTAGAGTTCCGTGACGCCCCACCGGAACTGTGTACAAGGACACGAAAGTTAAACAACGCAGCCAAACTGGTTTTACGCACCAATGGCTTCAAGCAATATCGCCATCTTTCTTGGTGCAACCCCATACCAATTGTCATGGTTCCGTACCGTTCCCAGAGTTTGGAGGTCCCGACGAATCTGGCTTTTACTCTCAATCTGGTCAGTGGTTAGCTGATAGAGTAATTGTAGCACAATCGGGCTACAATTATGGCAAGAGACAAAGTTTTTCGAGTTCGACTGACTCAGCAAGAATGGGGCAAATTGGAGAATGCTGCTCAAAGAAAAGGAATTTCGTCGGCGGAATTGATCAGAGACTACATCAAGCAATTACCAAGCCCAGAGAGAGGACACTCATCAGCCACCCCACTCCCTCAATGACCTTTGGTGATTAAGGGAGTGGGGTGTCTTCCTTGCCTCCCGCCTTATAGCGCGGGACTTACGGCGATTTAGTTAACCTTCAATCCGAAACAACAATCAACGAACGCATTTGAAAGGAAATGAATCATGCCAAAAGAATACAAATTTAAAGGTAAAGACTCTGTGACATTATCCAGCACTCACCCAGACAATGTGGAACAAATGGCAGAGGAAGAGTTAGAAACTATTGCAGGAGGTTATCAAGCACCATTTGAGGGTCGGGATCCTCGCGGACTGGGACTAGAAGGAGCACCATTTGTTGAGGGTCGCGACCCTCGTGGATTGGGACCAGTGGTAGTACCAGAATCATCTGGCGGGTATGAACCTATCCCGGTTGACCCCAATTCCGACTCACCCGCATCAAGCAGGTGTTGACAGGTGATTTAACCGTTTCCTAGCAACAACCAGAAGAAGTTTCAAAACACCGCGTATAACTTTTCCAGAACTGTGATTCTAAGGAAAGCAAAACGCAGGGAAGCATCACGACTCAGTCAGAGCTTTCGTGAAGTACTTCACTTTTGCGATCACTGATACCAATTCTCTATAAACTTGCACTTAATAAGTATCCCTCTGTTCCTTGCCGTTCTTGGCTTTTTGGCGGTTGGTTTTCTAATATTAAGTGCATCTTCATGGGGAATTGGTATCAGTTTAACATGATAAAAGTCATAACTTACGTTAAGATATAGGACTCCTCCGCAGATTTTTGAACGACACGCTTGCGGAGGGCAGTGCTTAGCAAAACCTGGATGTAGTAGGCAAAATACGGTAAGCACTGCCCACCCTACAATACTTAAGATTTTTCATAAATCCTGCGCGGATTGCTATATGTTCCTTTACAGCAGTTTTTACAGTGAATTTGAGCAAGTAACGTGATTGCTTCAATAAGCAAAGTTGCCTGTTAACTGGATGAAATTGCATTGTCTTTTAAGGTTAATTTCAGTAAAAATTGCTGTAATCTCAATTGTTTGTGAAGACTGTCTGTTTTTAGGTAATTTCAATTTTCGATTTACCTAAACAGTTGCAGAATTTTCTTATATGTTGCGAGAGTTTGGAAATTAAGATACTTGCAGTGACTGAAAAAACTCTCCCATTCTTCTTAAACATAAGGAAGTTAACTTATGACAGAGGTTCTACTTAAAGAATTAACTAATAGCGATATTGACTGGATGCTGGCAATAGGCAGTCGGGAAGAAGTTGCCGCTGGTACTGTTCTTATCCGTCAAGGTCAACCCGTGAACGCGTTATATGTTTTGTTAGACGGAGCAATGTCTGTTTTGATTGCTCAAGCTGACCAAAATCCGTTAGGGCGCGCCTTTTCTATTTTGGAAGGGGGTGAAATGACAGGACGGGAAATTACTCGACTATCAAGTGGTGAGATGCTTGGAGAAATCCCATTTTTAAAGTCTTACTTGCCCTCTACCACAATCAAAGCGCTGAAAAAGTCTTTGGTGCTGTCAATTCCACAACAGCAATTAGCACAAAAGCTGCAACAGGATGTTAGTTTTGCTGCTCATCTTTATCGAGCTAGTGCAATTCTACTCGCAAAGAGAGTGGAGCAGATATTTAGCCAACTTGGTCATAGCACAGTCGTTCTCAGTCAACCTCAACTCAGAGAAATCTTATTTGTCTTTGCAGAATTGCGAGATAGCGATATCGATTGGTTGGTAGCTGTTGGAAATGTAGACAGGATTGCTGCTGGCACAGTTCTCATTCAAGGAAACAGACCTATTGAAGCTCTATATATCGTACTAGATGGAAAAGTGGCGCTAAGAGCTACTGACGATGACCGCAGTCCTTTAGAGCGGGCTTTTTCGAGCTTGGAAGGCAGTGATACTCCAGAACGGGAGTTTGCGAGATTATCGCGAGGCGACATCATTGGAGAAACACCGTTTGTAGAGGCTCCTCCACCTTCAGTCACCTTCAAAGCATTGGAAGATTCAATCGTATTATCGATTCCGCGATCGCGACTGGCAGCAAAACTACTGAATGATGTGGGGTTTGCTGCTCGTTTTTATCGAGTACTGGCGGTGCTGCTAGCAGATAAACAGCAGGCAATAGTGAGTCGGCTCGGCTATGGCAGAGTTAGTTACAGCAAGGATCAGTCACTAGATGAAAACTCCCAATATGGGAATGAACTAAGCTCTGATTTTTTGGCTCAAGTGGTGTTAGCCGGAGCCAGATTTGACTGGATGCTCAAACGAATTCGACTTCATTAATACAGTCTTAACAAGGTGATATCAGATGGTTACTCAACAAAAAAGTAATCTGTTCCGCAAAGAAGCGTTAGAGCGTGCTTCATCGCCTGAGCGTTTGGATCAGTTAATTCAAGTTGTCAGCCCCAAAAGGTGGCTTTCTTTAGCGGCTCTTGGCTCACTTGTTGTCGCAGGACTGGGCTGGAGTATTATGGGGCGAATCCCAATTACAGTTACAGGTCAGGGAGTCCTCATTTTTCCTCACAAGGTTGTGTCGTTCCAGTCGCCTAGTTCTGGTCCATTGCGGGCAATTAATGTGCATGTTGGTGATGTTGTCAAAAAAGGGCAAGTGCTGGCAACAATCGACCAATCAGATTTGCAAAAGCAACTTCAACTCGCCCGCGATAAACTGACTCAACTGCAAATAGAAGATCAAAATGTCAATTTGGTTCAAATGCAACGAGGCAAACTGGACAAAGGGGCGATCGCACTACAACGTCAGGCGCTTTTGCAAAGTTTACAGGCAACTCAAACTCTAACGCCTGTTTTGAGGGAAAAAGGATTGGAATCGATTCAACGCGATCGCCAAAATTTACAACAACGTTTGCAATCCATGCAGGAACTGCAACCAACGTTCAAAAAACGATATGAGCTTCGCCAAAAGCTATTTGAGCAGGGCGCTCTTTCTGACGATACAGTGCTACAAGCACGACAGGACTACCTTAATGGTATCGCTCAAATTGATGAAGCTGAATCTGAACTCAAGCAATTGGATCTTAAGGAAGCAGATGCACAACAGCAGTACCTCCAGAACCTCAACTCGATCCAGCAATTGCAAGCTCAGTTGAAACAATTAGATACTCAAGCAGCAACTCAAGCTCAACAAGATTTAGAAGCAACAACAAACCGGGAAAAAGAAATTCAGGATACACAGCGAACAATTGCACAATTACAAGAGCAATTAAAAAACAACACCCAAATTGTCAGTGATTACAACGGACGTGTTTTAGAAATCGCGGCAACGCCTGGACAAGAGATTGGACCAGGAACTCCCATTGGCTCGATAGCCGCAGAAGATTCATCCGCTCAGTTAGTTAACGTTGCTTTTTTCCCAGTCAGCGAGGGCAAAAAGATCCGGCAAGGAATGCAGGTGGAAATTACCCCCTCCTCTGTAAAGCGGGAGGAATTTGGCGGTATTGTCGGTGCAGTCACAAATGTCTCAGCTTTTCCGATAACCAAAGAAGGTGCAGCTAGTTTAGTGGGCAATTCAGATATCGTGCAAGGGATCACGTCTGCTGGTCCGCAGCTTGAAGTTTTTGCTGGACTCAAGCTCGAACCCTCAACCTACAGTGGCTTTCGTTGGTCTTCCTCCCAAGGTCCGCAGCTTCACATAACACCTGGAACCACAACCTCGGTGCGAGTCACTGTGGATGAACGCGCCCCAATTTCATTTGTCTTACCCATTCTGAAATCCTGGAGTGGTCTTGATTGATTATGTTATGGCAAAAATTGCAAAGCTTACTTAAGCGTGAAGGTGTTCGACGTCGTACCCCCACGCTCCTACAAATGGAGGCGGTAGAATGCGGCGCAGCAGCATTGGGAATTATTCTGGGTTACTACGGTCGAATTGTACCTCTGGCGCAACTGCGGCAAGAGTGTGGAGTATCACGGGACGGAAGTAAAGCGTCCAATATTCTTAACGCCGCGAAAAACTACGGACTAGAAGCAAAAGGCTTTAAGACCGACTTGGATGCACTACAGCAACTCAAATTTCCTTATATTGTATTTTGGAACTTTAACCATTTCTTGGTGGTAGAAGGATTCGACAAAGAACGTGTCTATCTCAATGACCCCGCCACTGGACCGCGCACCACTTCTCTAGAGGAATTCGACAAAGCTTACACAGGTATCGTACTCGTACTAGAGCCAGGTCCGAACTTTAAGCCAGGAGGACGCAAGCCGAGCACAACTAGGGCATTGTGGGAACGACTGCAAGGGTCGTTTGAAGCACTTGCCTACTGTATTTTAACAGGATTGTTTTTAGTCATTCCGGGGCTAGCCATGCCTGCCTTCTCACAAGTTTTTGTGGACGATATCTTGGTCAAAGGCAGAGAAGAATGGGTGCATCCGCTTATACTGGGAATTATTTTTATTGCTATCTTAAACGGACTCTTAACACGGCTACAATTGCAACTTCTGCGCCGCACGAAAATTAAGCTGTCTGTGGGAATGTCGAGTCGGTTTCTGTGGCACATTTTGCATTTACCCGTCAGTTTTTACGATCAACGGTTTGCTGGAGAAATTAGTAGCCGTGTTCAACTCAATGACAACTTAGCTAGTCTGCTTTCAGGAAAATTAGCGACTACAGTCATTTCAGCTGTGGTAGTAATTTTTTATGCCGTGGTGATGCTGCAATATGATTTAGTGCTGACCTTAATTGGGATTTCCTTTGTGGCAATAAATCTAGCTACTTTACGATGGATTTCTGGGCGGCGTATAGATGCTAACATTCGCTTGGTGCAGGAACGGGGAAAAGTCAGCGGAGTGTCAATTTCTGGACTCCAAAGTATAGAAACGCTTAAGGCATCTGGATTAGAGTCTGATTTCTTCTTACGCTGGGCAGGTAACTATGCCAAGGCAATCAACGTTCAGCAAGAGATGGATACAACAAACCAACTCTTGGGAGTGTTACCGTCCTTTTTGTCGGCGATCGCTTCTATGCTGCTGTTGGTTATAGGGGGTCTGCGAGTTATGGATGGTGCCCTCAGTATTGGAATGCTGATTGCCTTTCAAGGGCTTATGCAGAAGTTTATGGAACCCGCGAATAATCTTATTAGCCTTGGGAGTGACCTCCAAGAATTAGAAGGTGATATCAATCGCCTCGATGATGTCTTACGCAACCCAATCGACCCGCAATTAGAACAACAGAAGCAGGAGAAGAAATTATCAGTAGCCGCTAGCCATTCGCTGCTCACACCTATGCCTAAATTGCAAGGATACGTAGAGTTAAAAAACATCACCTTTGGCTACAACCGAATTGCTTCTCCCTTGATTGAAAACTTGAGTTTTTCACTTAAACCAGGGCAACGAGTTGCATTGGTCGGAGGGAGTGGTTCAGGTAAGTCAACTGTTGCCAAACTGGTGTGTGGGCTGTACGAACCGTGGGAAGGAGAAATTCTGTTTGACGGTAAACCCCGACCACAAATTTCGCGTCAAGTGTTGGTGAATTCACTTAGCCTCGTAGAGCAGGATATTTTGCTATTTGGAGGCAGTGTACGCGACAACTTAACTCTTTGGGATACAACTATACCAGACAGTCACTTGGTGCAAGCGTGTCAAGATGCAGCCCTCCACGAGGTTATCCTCTCGCTACCAGGGGGCTATGATGCCGATTTGTTAGAAGGTGCAACCAACCTCAGCGGAGGTCAGCGACAGCGACTGGAAATTGCGCGTGCTTTAGTCAACAACCCCACGATCCTGGTGATGGATGAAGCCACGAGTGCTTTAGATACAGAGACAGAAAAAATCATTGACCAAAACCTGCGTTTGCGAGGTTGTACATGCATTATTGTGGCGCATCGGTTAAGCACCATTCGAGATTGTGATGAAATCATTGTTCTTGAACGCGGAAAAGTGGTGCAACGGGGAACCCATGACGAGTTAAAGCAGGTTGAGGGTGCCTATTTGCAATTGATCCGTAGCGAGGGAGAAGCCCTATAGGAGACACGAGATGCTGATTCAACCCAGAATTAAGGATTTGCAGGGAGAACTGTATTCTTTTAAAAGCAATAAATCCCTGCTACTGGATGACCGACAAACTTTTTGGGTGGTGCAATCTGGTTCCCTGGCAATATTTGCCATTCCAGTTGAACATGGAACCCCAGTAGGAAAGCGACGCTATCTGTTTCGGATGAACGCTTTTGAAGCAATGTTCTCTACAATACCAGATTCTCAAGGACAGCAACAGCAAATTCTTGCAGTGTCTCTTGAGGAAACAACACTCCTTAAGGTGTCGAGAGAGACTTTTGGTAAGGCAATTGCCAACAACAATCCTGAAGCGATCGCTTTAGTCGAAGGCTGGATTCATCAACTAGGTTTGACCCTGTCAGACATTGCCCTGCCAATCGTGCCAGCGCAGCCTGAAGGAATCAACTACTTCAGTTTAGCACCTGGAGAAATTTTTCAATCCCGGCAAGACAAGGTATCTTGGGTACGCATTCAGCAAGGATGTGCTACATGGATGGGACTCCCAGAATTTAGACTAACATCTGCCTTTGGGATGATGCCATTGAGTGCCAAAATGTGGGTAAAAGCAGAAGATACGATTGAGTTAGAGAGCCTTCGCACATCAGAGATCCAAAATGAAGATGCTTTGCTCGATGGGCTGAGTCTACTCCAGACGTATGTCCTCCAATACATTGACAAACTGGAACGGCAGGATATGCAACAAGAATTCCTCCGCTTTCAGGAACGGCAACGTCTGGATCATCAGGTTGTTGAGGAGACGTTGGGAGAGTTGGCATCTGTGCTGCAATCCCCACAAGCTGCTCTTTCCTCACAATTACCATAGACAATTCACCATGACGCACCTCTTTTGATTGCAGCAGGTGCTGTGGGACGGGCTTTAGGGATCACGATTCATCCACCAGCCAAGTCAGAAAACCTCGAACGGGTGCAAAATCCTATAGAGGCGATCGCACGTGCCTCACGTATCCGAATGCGTCAAATAGCGTTGACGGATAACTGGTGGAAAAAGGATGTTGGTCCGGTACTTACCTATATGCAGGAAGACGACCGTCCAGTAGCAGTTTTGCCCATTGGGGATACTCGCTATGAGATTGTTGATCCACTCAAGCAAACCCGCATTCCCGTTGACAGCCACAGTGCTGCGCTGCTGACTTCAACTGCTTACACCTTTTATCGACCGTTACCTGAAAAGATAAAAACCCTGAGTTTGCTTCAGTTTGCACTGCGAGGGCATTTCAAGGAACTGATCGTCATCCTATTGACTGGAATTACCGTAACATTGTTGGGGATGCTCACGCCCCAAGCCACGGCGATCTTGATTGACAACGCCATTCCTGATGCAAATCGGGGATTATTGGTACAAATCGCCTTAGGTTTGTTGGTAACAGCTTTTGGTGGAGCACTGTTTCAACTGGTTCAGGGATTTGCCATTATGAGGCTGGAAACGTTTGCTGATTCATCGACCCAAGCAGCTGTGTGGGATCGGCTGTTGAATCTCCATGCATCTTTCTTTCGGCAGTTCTCGATTGGTGATTTAAATGCCCGTGTCTCAGCCATCACTCAAATCCGCCAGAAGTTGAGTAGCACAGTACTTAAAAGTATTTTCTCTAGTTTATTTTCGTTACTCAATCTGGGACTACTGTTCTATTACAGTGCTCAATTGGCTTGGATAGCTTGTGTTTTGGCGCTGCTCAATATTGCTGTCACCGTCTTCTCTGGCATTCTCACCCTCCAGCGGTTTCGTTCTTTGCTGAATCTTCAAGGAAAACTCTTTGGCGTGATGGTGCAGTTGATCAATGGAGTGACCAAACTGCGAGTGACTGGAGCTGAGTCTAGGGCTTTTGCTTACTGGGGCAAACAGTATAGCCATCAACTCAAGCTCATGCTGAGTACGCAGGGCATTGAAGACAACCTTGCTATTGTCAATAAGGTGTTGCCTGCATTAACAACGGCTGCAATTTTTTGGCTCGCTACTAACTTGCTGCACCAATCTCAGATGCAAGGAGGTAGTTTGTCTACTGGCACCTTTCTAGCATTTAATGCTGCTTTCGGCACGTTTATTAGCGGTGCAACGAGTTTGAGCAGCACCATAGTAGATGTTTTGCAGATTTTGCCATTATGGAAACGTGCAGAACCAATTCTTTTGGCGACACCAGAGGTTGATTCTGATAAAACTGATCCAGGTAAGTTATCGGGTCGTCTGCTTGTTGATCATGTAGTGTTCCGCTACCGAGATGATGGACCACTCACACTGGATGATGTCAGCATCCAAGTTGAACCAGGAGAGTTTATTGCACTGGTGGGACCGTCTGGAAGCGGCAAATCGACCTTGTTCCGATTATTACTTGGGTTTGATATCCCAGAATCTGGCACGATTTACTATGACGGACAAGATTTAGCTGGGCTAGATGTGAATGCGGTGCGCCGACAGCTAGGAGTCGTTATCCAAAATAGCCGATTGACCTCAGCGTCTATCTTCGATAACATCGCCAGTGGTGCTTTGATTACAATGGATGAAGCATGGGAAGCCTCCCGGATGGCTGGCTTGGCAGAGGATATCGAAGCAATGCCAATGGGGATGCACACTGTTGTTAGTGAGGGAGGTACGAACCTTTCTGGCGGACAACGCCAACGATTGTTGATAGCACGGGCATTGGTATTGAAACCCCAGATTTTGTTCTTTGATGAAGCAACGAGTGCCTTAGATAACAAAACGCAGGCGATCGTGAGTGAAAGCTTGGAGCGACTAAAAGTGACTCGGGTGGCGATCGCTCACCGACTTAGCACAATCCGTAATGCTGACCGCATTTATGTGCTCCAGAACGGTCGGGTGGTGCAGCAGGGCAGTTTCGAGCAGTTAGCTCATCAAGAGGGGCTGTTTGCTCAGCTTATGCACCGGCAGATGCTTTGACCGAGATTGAAGCAGATAAGGTGATACGTTTACGTTCCAATCTGTGTTTATGGCGGATACCACTGATGAGTTGGGAGTTGTGGCTGGCGCGTGATATTGTCTGTGATAATCCGCTTCCTTGGCAAAAAACTCTGACTCAATTAACCCCAGGAAGGGTTGCACAAGCAATGGGAGGAATTTTAGCGCTGATTTCTACACCAGCCTCTCCTCCAAAACCACAAGGGTTATCTCCTGGTTGGAAGACTGGACAATCACGCCAACGTAGAATCCGTTATCCTATTGTTAAAAAGAGTACTGCAAAACCACCTAAGCAGCCGCAAAAATCCTCTTGATTTCTAATTTGTTTATTTTTTTGTTTGGCTCTTCTCAGCTCAGCGTCACTGGGTTATTTTGTGCTTCTTAGTCTAAACTCGAGACCTAAGGGGTGTTTGTTTTATCAACAGGCATCCCTTCATTTTTTATACCCATCAATCACACTGCATCGTGCGAGCGATCGCCTATTGTTAGTCTAAAGTCCAATTTTTAAATACGGCTAGAGAGTAATTAATCTTATTCCTCGTAACCACTGACTTGAAAGAGGGGTGTAAGGGTGTAGGGGTGTGGGAGAAAGATATCTTTCATCTATGACTGTGAAACTTGTTTCATCGGGACTGCCTTTATAGCAGCCAAAAGTGCTGCACTGACTGCCACATACTTGTTGAGTCGAGCGCAACTCAAGCATCGACAGTTTGGCAAACATCCCGTTCATACCATTGTTCTTGTGGCCAAAATTGAGAGCAAATCAAGCCGCCTTTGGCGGCAAGGCAGCTATGCTGGAGGCAGCTATGCTGGAGGAACACCTCTCCCATGAAGGGAAGAGGTTTGTGCAAGGACGCATCTTTTCTTGTGCTGTGCATCTCGAAAAGAATATTCCTACTTTTTCGCCTACAATTCCACTCGCTTTGTACCTTTTCTTCCTTCAGCATAGCTGCCCTCTGCCTCGTGCCTTTCTTCTATCAAAGCCATTCAGCCAATGAGGAACCTAACGGCGATGACGGTAAATCCCAATACATCGGACAACCTTCTATAACCAAAGGTGGTTTCAGACGCTGTGCCGCCCCCCACGCGGTAGCTTCGATGGCTGGAGCGAGATCATTCCTATTCTCCGCCTCAATCTTTGCAGCAAGACCATTTTCAACCGGATAACAAGCAAGTATTGCTGCTGTTCTGGCAAGCGAAGCCCGTACTTCCATACCTTGGCCGCTCGTCACACGCCTAATTAAGCCTCGTATCGCTGCTGCTGCAAGCAAATACCCCGTTGCATGATCAAGAGCCTGCACGGGCAACGGAAATGGGCAGTTTTTATTTGCTTTGACCATCCCGGTATGTGCAATACCGCTTGACATCTGTACCAGGCTATCAAATCCCCTACGCAATTTCCATGGCCCGTTCCAGCCATAAGCATTGAGTGAAATATCAACCAGCCCAGGACGCAACTTTTGTCTTTCTTCACTGTCAAGACCAAGATGTGCCAGTGCGCCAGTTCGGTATCCATGGATAATTACATCAGCATCACCCAAAAGTTTTTTCAGTGTGGCCATACCGTTGGCATTCTTTAGATCAAGCCGGGCACAGCGCTTGCCTAATACCACTTCCGGCACAACACCTGGTTCTTCCCATCCTATCGGATCAATACGCAATACTTGCGCCCCATAACTGGCAAGAAACCGTGTTGCAACGGGGCCAGCAAGAACTCTGGTCAGGTCAAGTACACGTATGCCTTCTAAAGGCCGCCCTGCCGGAATTAGCCAGTTTGGCATATGAGCGGAATCCGTAGCAGAAATGTGCATAAGCGGCTCAGTGGCTACCGCTCGCCCCTGAGCGTGCATGCTCCAATCTTCTGCTGATCTCATAACGGCGGCACAACCGTTTGCAGAAACTATTGCATCTTCAAGCTCATTTGCTTGCCAACTCGCAACAACCTTCGTTACGGCTTCCCTATCTTCTGAACAACCAAGCACTTGCAGTGCAGCACGGCGATGGTGCGGTGCATTGGTGTGTAATCTTATCCAGTTGTCACTTGCCTTATAATCACCGGCCACTGCATCCCATTGCGGAGGCAACTGCCACCCTATTGGACGTAACGATCTAGAAAACCACATGGATACAAGCCGTCGATCCACCTGAATTAGCGGCATCTTGCCACTGCGTATGGCAATAAATTCGGCAACCGCCATTCCAGCAGATGCAAGGGATGCTATCGCCAAATCGGTAACAGCATAGACCGATGCCAGATCACCAACACCAGATACATTGAGAATATCCATTGCGGCAAGCGACCCGCCAAATGCTTCCTGGATTTCTGCTATGATAGTTTTATACCTGGCCATAGTATACCATTGATCTGTGAGTTTAATTCTTCTATGAGGTTCAGCAATATCTCTACGGTTTGACGCACTGATTCGTCTGCAATCCCTGAGGGGTCAATGGTTTGCAGCAGATCAGATACAGAGGAGTCAGGGGGTGATTTTTGTCGTCATGTGCCATATTCTATGACGTTTTGTACACCTTGCTCACCTTTTTATTTTTTTGGCTACCCCGGATTATTGAGCCGATACAATCTTTCTAATTTTGGCTGCTAATCAAACCTCTTGGTGGGATAATTTGGTTTGGAGCGGTGTTTGTGCGGGATAAAACTGGCTGTTAGGAATGTCTTTAAGACGTAGTAGTATCAATTGATATTGTTGCTCAAGTCGAAAAACGCCCTCATTTCGGCGAGTCAATGAGCGCGATGAAGCAATTTAGAGCCTTTTGGATACTTTTAAACCCTGGCATTTGCCTCTCTAACTTCAGGTCTACGTCACTCCTTCATAAATTGATGAAGTTATTGAAATTAGAGAACTATGAATATCATCCCGTAATGTGTCCTTGATTTTCGAGAACGAAAGCGCGTCCCCGTTGATTGGAAATCTGTACATTAGATGTTTTAATTGTAGCATTTTTTACAAAAAAACCTGTTTGAGAAACAATCTTGATATTTTTCAAAGCAATGTTGAATAGTGGCTTTTCTGGTAAGCCAACGATGATTCCAGCGATTTTTCCACCTTTTGCAAAGAGATTCGTGACCGTGATTTTGTGGAAGACTGGAGTCTTAACTGTGATGGCTTGACGCGTATCTTCCTTGGGGATTTTGGGATAGTAACTGGTGAAAGTAATAGCCGGGCTCACACCTTCCATTTGAATGTTGCGATAAATGATATTTTCTACATTTCCTCCTTGACCTCGCAACGACTTAATACGTAAACCATTTTGAGTCCCAAGAAACTTACAATTTTCTACAATGACGTTGCGAACGCCACCACTAGTTTCACTACCAATCGAAACTCCATGACCATGGAGAAATGTACACTCAGAGATAGTAATGTCAGCGCTACCAGCATCAGGATGTGCAGGATCTATGTGACCTGATTTAATGGCGATATTGTCATCTCCGTTATCAATTGTGCAATGGGATATCCAAACGTGGCGAGAAGATGAGGGATCAATCCCGTCTGTATTTGGAGAGTTCGCCGGCGCTTTAATTGTCACATCTTTAATTGTCACATCATCAGAAAACGTTGGCACTAAATGGAAACTAGGAGAATTCATTAGGGTGATGCCTTCAACTCGCACTCGGTGACAGTGAGAGAATACAACAAGTCGAGGACGCACTACATCTGGCTGTCCAGCTTTTTTGGCTAATCGTACCGCATTCCACCAAGGTGCGCCTGCGCCATCAATAGTACCCTTTCCTGCGATCGCAACATCCGATTGATTGATTACATTAACCAAGGCTAGAAGGTTTCTAGAGTTGACTGTACTGTTCGCGCCGGAGGTCGTCGATTGATAATCGCCTGGGTTTTGAGAAGCTAGCAACACAGCACTCTTATCTAGAAAAAGCGTCACCTTGCTCTTAAGAAAAATGGGGTCACTGAGATATTTTCCAGATGAGAGTTTAACAAGACCTCCTCCACCCTTAGCACAGTTATCTATAGCAGATTGAATAGCTTTGGTATCTTTATCGACGCCATTAGCTTTTGCACCAAAATCTGTTACCTTACAAACTTTTCCCTTTTCTTGTGCATGAGTATTGCCGCTACCTTGTAAACAAAACAAACACATGATACAAGCACCGATAAAGTATCTTTTCATTGTTGTTGCTATTCTTTAAAGGCAATAAATTGAAGGAAATTACAATTGTTTATAAAACA
This sequence comes from Scytonema sp. HK-05, assembly GCF_002368235.1. Classification (GTDB taxonomy): domain Bacteria; phylum Cyanobacteriota; class Cyanobacteriia; order Cyanobacteriales; family Nostocaceae; genus Kalymmatonema. The sequence goes on from NZ_AP018195.1 coordinate 479,667, forward strand.
GCATAAATTGTTATGTTGTATAAACAGGCATCAGCGAGAAGCATTATTCTGATACCATTTCACTTGAATTTTGATACGAAGGAATGGTATCAGAACTAGATAGGGTATATTAGGCGGTACTGTTAACTGATAAATCGGAATTGATATGATAGGTGAAATCAGAATTTTGTATTTTATGTCGTTACGGTTGCCAGACAGGTTCTGAAGTAAATAAATCTTCAGTTTTTGATAATTTAGTCAACTTTGAACCATCTCGATTAACTACATATAAAATGCTCCTGCTATCTGATTTTTGATTACTTTTGTCCTCTATGATAAAAGCAATTTGTTGACTATCTCCAGACCAAGATAAACCGTCAATCCTAGATGGTGGCAGTTGAGGAGCTAACTCAGTCATATTTGAGTTATTAATATTCATCGTATAAAGCTTTCTCTGAGAAAAATCTCCGTTCGCAAAGGCAATTTCTTTGCCATTTGGCGACCATGTTAAAGTACTATATTCCCCTGGCTTCTGAGTTAGATTCTTCACAGTTCCACGGTTAACATCAAGTAGATAGATATCTAGCCGAGTACCAGGGCGATTACCACCTTGATCATGATAGTAAGCCAGTTGAGTTCCATTAGGCGACCATGACAAAATGCCATCATATGGTTGTTTTTGGGGTTCGTTTGTCAGATTTGTCAAGGTTTTCCTCTCTACATTTAGCAGATAAATTTCTTGGTTAGGATATTTACCATATGAGAAGGCAATCTGTCTGCCATCTGGCGACCAAATGAGTTGAGAAGGATACTCACCTGGTGCATGACTTAGTTCCATCAATCCAGAACCATCAGTATTCATCTTGTAGATATTTTTGTCTTTGAAAAATACCACCTGTTGCCCATTTGGTGATAGATATAGAAACGATGAAATATCTGATTTAGCAGGTATTCCTCCTTCCTGCCATCTTTGAACCAGCTTAGTTCCTTTTGTACCAGTTGTATCACTTACGTAAAGGGATTCACTACCAGGAGTGTCATAAGTAGCGCCGTCACAATGTCTCGTGAAAACAAGTTTCTGGTCATTCGACGACCAGGCAATGCTAAAAGTAGAAGCTTTGCAGTCAGACTCAGACAATACCTGAGTGAGTCTAGAACCATCTGCATTGACTACATAAATATTAGTGTTATTGCTAACAAAAGCAAGTCGCCGACCATTCTTCGACCAAAGGACTGTAGGACTAACGCTCAACTTTTGAGAAAGCTGACGGCGAGATGAACCATTAGTCTGGACAGTATACAAATTAAATCCATCACTGCCCCGTTTTAGGGCAATGAACGCCACTGTCTTAGCTTTTTGTGCAGTAATTGCGGTAGTAATCTGAGGGCTAAATACAAAGCTGAAAAGTGCGGTCGAGAATAAACCGATAAATACCACTGGTGAAAATCGAATCCAACGCATACTCATAAGTACAAATAGATTTTAGTAAGAGGAGAAACTTTGTTTTGCATTTGTTTTGCCAAAATTGTTAAGAAAAACAGTTATGCTGAGGTGATATATTTAGGAATAGGAGCTTTGCTATAAAGCCGTACCCCATGTAATTTGTATTCCTCAACAAATGCCTGACCTGGATTAGCGAGCCACTCTACAAACTGCATCGCCTCAATAGGTAGACTAGTTTTTCTTACCATTGCTACACAGGGATTGAGCAAAATATCATTGGGATTAGTATCCCCAGCTTCACAGAATACACGAAGATTTTTACGTTTATCAGGATCTGCCCAGTTCCAAATACCACGGTCAGTGAGAGTATAGTAACCTTGCTCATTAGCTTCTTGGAGAGCAGTACCCTTGATAATGTTCTTGGCTTGCAAGCGGAATATACCACGAATCCGTTCCAACTTCAGGTTGACGACCCAGGATTTTTTTAAATATTTGGCATTCCAAATAATTAGTGGCGGATTTGTCGTTGCGCGTTAAAAAATAAACGCCAGATTTCCCTGAAGCAATTTTTTTGAAAAGCTCCAGGACTTCGTGATTAGAGTAGTGCGGTGTAGGTTCTTCAGATACAGGTAAAGCAGCTGGATTATTAAGAGGACCGACGAGTGTGAAATGATCACGAAAAATATAGATAGGTGCAAAACTAATATTATGCTCTTTGTACTCTTTGTATACCCGTTCAATTCCATAAGCCCAGCCGACATCAATGGAACCATTAACTAAACCTTGCAGTGTCTCTTTTGTATCTGATTTTTTCCAACCAATACAATATTCTGCTTTTGTTTGCGCCAAAAAACACTCACCCATATAATCTACAAAGTGAGTAATTCCTGCCCCGCCATTACCGATGATAAATCTAGGTTGATCTTCTTTACAAAAAGGAGAATAAATAATGCGATCGCAATGATGATTTGTGGTTTCTTGTCTCATGATTTTCTTCAGCGCTTTGAATGTTATTTAAATTTTTTGAGCAGAATTAAAAATCTCTCTTAAATGAATCAAAAACATGGTAAAATTGTTGTAAAAATTAATATTTATTCATGTTTTTAGTTCTGTTTCTTACTAAGAGTACTTGATTTATATCTTGACCAAATTTCTCGCAAAGATAGGCGTAAAGGGCATGAGTAAGAAGGGCAACTGCGACCACCGGGGACTGAAAAAAGACCAGACGATTGACCAAGCAATTAGAGCAAAGTTGAGCAGGCTTTCCTGATTGCCTATGCGTTTGCGCCATACAGGATCAATCGCAGGTTCTAGAAACTTACGATTAATAGCATAGTAGCGATTTAGGAGAAATAATAAATTCAATACTAAAAGATGCCCATCAAAAAACAGCACAGAAATCTGCTGATCACCATAATCCCCTACTAGAGAAGCAGAAAAGGGAATTAAGGTAATGAACATGAGAATCAGCAGATTGATCCATAGCAGCGTGCGGTTAACATTGCGGATGTAATGAAATTGTTGATGACTAATTAGCCAAAGGGAACCCAGCACCAAAAAACTCACCAAGTAGTCATGCAAGCGACTGATCAATCCCAGTATGGCTTCTGGCAGAACATGAGCAACCTTAGCTGCTGGAATATTAGGCAGTTTAACATTTAGCACTAGCAAGGTCATGGCAATGGAGTAAACACAATCGCTCAAAGCTTCCAAGCGCCTTGTACTGGGGAGTAGTGGGTTGGGTTTCGGATTTGATGTGTGCATATCGTTGATGGGTGGCTCAAAATTACTTATGCTATGAGGGCATACATCTGTAAGCCCTTACGGTGTATGCAGAAGTTCCCTATTGCTGCTTTTTTCTAACTTTCTGCGCAGCGCTTCCATGTATGTGTAAAACACGGGTGTAATGTATAGTGTCAGCAGTTGAGAAAATAGCAACCCTCCTACAACTGCCATCCCCAAAGGTCGGCGTGATTCTGCACCAGCGCCCAAACCAAGGGCAATCGGCAATGTTCCCATCAAAGCTGCCATTGTAGTCATCATAATGGGGCGGAAACGTACTAAACAGGCTTCGTAAATGGCATCTCTGGGGGATTTATCTGTATGGCGTTGGGTTTCCATTGCAAAGTCAATCATCATGATGCCGTTTTTCTTGACAATGCCCACTAGCAAGATGATGCCAATAAAGGCGTAAACGTTGAGATCAATATGGAACAATATCAGTGTGAGCAGTGCGCCAAACCCAGCAGAAGGCAAGCTGGATAAAATTGTGAGGGGGTGGATGTAGTCTTCGTAGAGAATACCCAGCACAATGTAAATCACCAAAATTGCCACCAACAACAGCAACCCCAGTCCGGCGATTGAAGATTGAAAAGCTTGGGCTGAACCCTGAAAGCTGGTGCTAATGGTTGCAGGTAACGTATCATGGGCAACTTGTTGAATTTTTCCCGTCACATCTCCCAGAGATACGCCCAGTTTAAGGTTAAAGGAGATGGTTGTCGCTGGGAGTTGTCCTTGATGGTTGACAGTTAACGAGCCTACACTTTTTGTTAAGGTGGCAACTGTATTTAAGGGGACAAGCTGACCATTAGGAGAATGAATCGAAAGCAAGTTGAGGGCATTAGGGTCTTGCTGATACTGTGGTAACAACCCTAGTATGACTTCATACTCATTATCTGGGGCGTAAATCGTGGAAACTTGGATAGTACCATAGGCATCACCTAAGGCTGTTTCGATTTGTTGGGCAGTTAAACCAAGGGCATTAGCGCGATCGCGGTTAATTTGCACATTCACTTGAGGGTTATCAATTTGCAAATCACTATTCACATCCTGCAATCCTGGTATTTTGCTGAGTTTGTCTTGCAGGATGGGGGTGTATTTATAAAGGTCTTGGAAGTTGGTACTTTGTAAGGTGAACTGGTACTGAGCATTTGTCTGCTTACCACCAATGTTAATTGGTGGTGGATTGATTAAGAACACCTTAATTCCCGGTTCTTGCCGTAATTTTGGTTGTAATTCCTGAATCACTTGATCAGCATTGAGGTGTCTTTGAGAACTGGGTTTGAGCCGAATGACAATAATCCCCGTATTATTCCCCGCTGTTCCAGTTGCCGATGAGCCTACAACTGAGTTGAGTACATCTACATTCGGGTCATTACGAATGATATTTGCCACTGCTTCTTGGTGCTTGATCATGTCGCCAAAGGAAATATCTTGGGCTGCTTGGGTTTGGGCAGTAATCAATCCGTTATCATCACTGGGGAGAAAGCCCTTGGGAACGATAACAAATAAATACATTGTCACTAGCAAAATTGCACCAGAGAGAATCATCGTTGTGCGGTGATATTTCAAGGACTTTCGCAGACTCCAAGCGTAGAAACGCAAAGCAAAGTTTTGAGTTTTGTCGTCAATTTCTTTGTGTTCCCCTACTTCCTGATGTTCTGATTGCAAAAATCGACTGCATAACATCGGCGTTAAGCTGAGGGAAAGAAGACCGGAAACTAGAATAGCAGCGGCAATGGTAACGGCGAATTCATGAAACAATCTTCCCAAAATACCAGGCATGAACAACATGGGAATGAAGACTGCCACTAGCGATAAAGTCATAGAAATAATTGTGCCGCCAATCTCTTTTGAGCCGTTGATCGCAGCTTGCAGACGATTTTCCCCCATTTCCATGTGACGGACGATGTTTTCCAGGACTACCACCGCGTCATCTACCACGAAACCAACGCTTAAGGTTAGCGCCATTAGGGAAAGTGTATCTAGGGAAAAGCCCAGTAGGAACATGACTGCAAAGGTGGCAACCAAGGATAGGGGTACAGTCAAACTGGGAATTAAAGTAGCACGCAGGTTTCGCAGAAAGAGAAAGATGACCAACACCACCAAGAAAATGGTGAGTAATAATGTGAATTTGACATCATTCACCGAGTCACGGATATTTTGAGAGCGATCATAGAAAATATCCATATTCACAGCAGCGGGAATTTGCGAGCGCAAACTAGGGAGCAGTGCTTTGATGGCATCCACAATATCGATGGTGTTTGTTCCTGGCTGACGTTGAATTGCCAAAATAATCGAACGTTTAGGAATCTGTCCCTGATTCGTAAAATACCAACTGGCAATTTTGTCATTCTGCACACTGTCAATGACCTGACCTAAATCACCCAAACGCACTGGCGCACCATTACTGTAGGCAACAGTCAAGCCGCGATAGCCGGCAGCATTGAGCAGTTGACCATTAGCTTCAACGGTGTAATTTTTGTGATTACCGTAGAGATTCCCAGTAGGTAAATCGGCGTTACCTTGAGCGATCGCTTTTGCCACATCATCAATGCCTAACCCTTTGGCTTTCAATGATTGGGGATCAACTTCGATACGAACAGCATATTTCTGAGAACCATAAACGAGCACCTGCGCCACCCCATCTACCATCGACAGGCGTTCCCCCAGTGTCTCCTCTGCATACTTATCTACCTCGGAAAGTGGCACCAAGTCTGAACTGAGGGTAATGTAAAGAATCGGTTGCTCTGCTGGATTCACCTTCTTATATGATGGGGGACTAGGCATATCACTAGGTAATTGCTTAGTTGCCTGAGCGATCGCTGCCTGTACGTCCTGCGCTGCACCATCAATATCTCGACTCAAATTAAATTGCAGGACGATTTGGCTACTCCCTATGGCGCTGGTGGAGTTCATGGAACCCAAGCCGACAATGGTGGAAAATTGCTGCTCTAAAGGCGTTGCTACCGATGCCGCCATCGTTTCTGAACTGGCTCCTGGTAAACTAGCAGACACCGAGATTGTGGGAAAATCCATGTTAGGAAGGTCGCTGACGGGTAATATAAAGTAACTCATCAGCCCAAAAACTAGAATCGCCAGCATAACCAAGGTGGTCATAATTGGGCGGCGAATGAACACAGAAGTCATATTCATGGCTAATAATGTTACTCGTCCCCAACTATTGGACGAATAGTATTTTTGTAAATTTTTTGTGCCGCCTTTGCAGAGATAACGCTATTGTCATCGCGCAGCGTGAAAGTTAGGTCAGTGGGTTTAAAATAATGACGACTAACAGAAGTCCAACCTCGGACAACAAAAGTATTCAGTTCAGGATTCACTGGTATTGATTTAGTCAAAACCTGAGTAACAATTGCCGATGTATCACCTGTAGGAATTTGCGCTATGGCTTGATCAATTCGGGATTGTTTTCCTTGCCAAATAAATTCCACAGTTCCATCGCTGAGGTTTTGATCCCAACCAGCTAAGTTGTACTGAATTGCTAGTTTGAACAGAAAAGCCCGGAATCCTACCTGTTGGACATTGCCTGTCACTGTTCCGGTTACGGCAACTACAGAATCTTTAGTTGGTGGCTTATCAGCTAGAGCGACATTTTGAAAAACAAACAGGGCGATCGCTAAAACGATTATTACCAACGAAAATTGTTTGAGAAGATGCTTGACAGTATATGCAATCATGGTTAGTTAAAAGTTTATTTATTATTGTTTGATAGCAACAGATACACCAGGTGCAAGATTGAATTGTCCATCGGTAACGACTTGCTCACCGGGTTGAAGTCCTTGATTAATCACTGTTTCGTTTCCCAGTGTATCCCCAGCTTTCACTGGACGGGCTGCGACTGTTTTGTCAGATTTGACAACATACACATACTGTCCATTTTGTCCAGTTTGTAATGCCTGGGAAGGGACAACGATCGCATTGGATAACTGAGCCAGTTTCAGCACCACATCCACAAATTCCCCTGATGATAGCTGTCCTTGGGTGTTGCTAAAGGTGGCTTTTAGTTGAATCGTTCTAGTTGTGGTATCCAAGGTATTATCTACAAAGGTGAGTTCTCCCTTGATTGGCTGTGCTGAATGATTTGGCACTAAGGCATCTACTTCTAACTTACTTGTAGCCATATATTTTTTGAGTCTGGGTATGCCCCTACCCGTGTACCTCACGCTCAATGAAAAGCGCTATAGAATGAACCATCTTAGTAGGACGGAAAGCGCAACAGCCTAACCCATGCTGCTCAAGGAACTGATGCGTTACGGCTGCGCCTAACACATCCTACGTTTAATTATGTCCGCTTACTTACTAATCTAATGGAAACAGCACCCGTACCCGGAAGCCAGTAATAGACATGATTTTCTCATTTGAGTATTTTAGTCAAGTTGAACCGAAAATTTAGTTTGTTAATCATCTACATCTTTGCCAATTCCTAGTGCTGAATGACTGCATTGTAACTGTTTCATTCATAGTATTCATTTGCTGGTATGACTTTTCCAGGGAGAGTTTTCCATTAGTTTGTAAATTGCAGATATAGCTAATTTTTGTGGCAAATTCTTGTAAGTTGGCATTAAATACTAAAGCGTCTGGCTTAACTTCACCGTGATAGCGTTGCAAAGGATAGATAAAGTTTTGTATGTTTGATTCCATAACCTACCTCCTTAATTTAGTTTTGCTAATTAACTTTTGTTTGTAGAAGAAAATTACACGGCTTTCGCCTGGTTAACGTGGACAAAATTAATAGGGCGCAAATTTTTCTTCTTTTTAGAGACGTGCTGAATAGTCAAATCGGAAAAGTCATAGGAAGTTATATCAAGTCCGAGGTGACGGCAGAGATTAATTAAGTTGCTAACACCATAGCCAGGCAATCTACGGTTTTCATCCTCCAGTACTTGAAAAATTTCCTGAATTTGTTTTTCGAGAACTGATGCCGAATAAAAACTAGTAAGGAGAAAGTTAGCAAGTGGCTGCAAAATCAACTTTTCTTGGCTTTGTTTTACAATGTTGTTGACTGTTGTTTTTATCAGCGCATACCTAATAAAAAAAGAAAGTTCTTTAGTGGTTAATTCAGTTGCCATCTGTTTAGTCAGTTTGTTGGTAACATACTCCATCACCAATGGCTGTAGGGTGTAGTAACTAGAATCTGTTTCAAGAAGCGATCGCCCATTTAGCCCCTCCAAAGCTGACAACAACTCTGCGGTGGAAACACCAGGTACAATATCGTCGCGTAAGTCTGCAATACTCGTCCATTCGCGATTAATTGCCAACCAGTACATTATCGATTGTTCCAACTGTGAGAGGCGATTGAATTGCTCATCCAATAAGCGGCGAATACCATTGAAGATTAGGGTATTTTGCTTGAGGAATTCCTCAATATCGCCGTCAAACAAATCATAAATTGAAGTAGCAACTATCTTCAATGCTTTCGGGTTGTTACCATAGCGCTCGCATAATTCTTGCTTTTGCTCCTCACTCCCTACTAGTCCTTTTGACGCAAGCAAGGCAAAAGCAGCTTGTTGCGAACCAACCAACCTCAAGCAACGCACCGATAGCTCAGTTCCCTCACTGGCGGCAATTTCGGCAGGCTTTTCACGACTGGTAAAAATCAAACAGCTTTGATGAACAGTTTCTCCAACGAGCTGGAGTAACTCACCATATCCCTCGTAACGGGGACGATAGTGCCCAGCATGACCGGCATCCAAAACTGATTCCATCTTGTCTAAGATTAATAAACACCGAGAACTACGCAGATAATGCATGAGTCGCGCAATATCACCTTTGGTTTCCTGTTGATTTGACAAAAAACACACCAAATCAGCTATGAGAGTATCAACAGGTGGAGCTTGGGAGAGCGATCGCCAAATTATATAATCAAACTCATGCTGGACTTGTTGGGCAAACTTAACTGCAACACTCGTTTTCCCAATTCCGCCCATCCCCAACACAGCAACTGAACGACAGCGCTCTATCAACACCCACTTTTGTAACTGCGCTAGTTCTTCAGTGCGATCGGTGAATGCTGAAACGTCTACCGCTTCGCCCCAGTTAACTGTTTCACCTCCCTTCGGTCGGGTATAATCATTTTTGTCTAACTCTAACCCGAAGGCTCGGAAGCAGTATTCTAGCGAAAGCTTGTCTACCCCTTCTACGCGGGCGATGATTCGAGACATGGTATGCAACGATAGATTAGTGCGATCGCTCAGTTGGTCTAAAGTGTAGCGGCTACCATGATTGTCTTGAAACTCAAAGGAGCGTTTCACTTTCTGAAACTTGTCCCAACCAGTAGCAGAAAGGATAACGCCACGCTTGCGGGTTGTTTTTGTAATAGACATAAACCTACCTAAATATTTGTTAACACAAAGCGAGTTATTAAACCAGTGAACAGTAAACAGTAAACAGTAAACAGTGAACAGTGAACAGTGAACAGTAAACAGTAAACAGTAAACAGTAAACAGCTAATAACTGGTAACTGGTAACTGATAACTGATAACTGATAACTGATAACTGGTAACTGATAACTGTTAAACAGAGCAACACGCTCATAGTGAGGTGAATCGTGAAGCTTAATTCAGTCAGCAAGCCTCGTGCGACATCCTCACCACATTCATCAGCAAGATAGGATAGAGCTTTGAAGCGAAGACTAACTACTTGCTCGTAAGCAGGGTTGAGCTTGCGCAGGGGTGGAATGCGTCCCGAAGGTGTAGTTACAAAGTTTAATTTCTCGCTCAAAAGGACAATGAGCGGGGATTATCTTGCACAATAACTGTGCCGTATTGGGATCGTCAAACTCTATGGCATCAAACCACTGGTTTACCAGTTTTTGTAGACTCACAAGTTTCATCATCACGATCGCTCCTTGTAATCCAGTTGATTAATATTTAAGTTTTTGAGTTCATTTAAATGCTGTAGCTTTGCGTTACCTTGGAGGCTTCATTTATAGAGTAGAGCGATCGCCATACTAAAAACATCAACTTCTAGCGCAAATTGCTTTCCAAGTTTGGAAACTTAGATTTCAAAATTTGGCAGTTTTTCACTTTAACGACAAGAACGCCCCAGCACAACTTCCCCATTCGATAATTGATAGATACCATCAGGCTCGACAATAGCTGGATTGCTCTGTTGTATCCCAATCGGCAAATCACTGGTTGATGGAACTAACTCATAAGTTGGAAACCCAGAGTTAGCCAACTCATCAGGTAAAGTGGGTAAGCTGCCAGAACCTGTGATGATGAATTTGCTCTTTTGGCTGTTGCGGGCAATGCAGCTATTAGCAATCAGTGTGTTAGTATCCACCAGTACTGAAGGCAGTTCTACTAATCCATTGGTGGGGGTAAAATTCTCAACGTTAATTCGCACAGTGCCATTTAACGCAGAATTTCCTCCAGTGGCGGTGATGCTACTTAAGGCAGTACTTTGTGGACGGAACTGAAAGCCAAAAATACCATTCGTATTGATAGTCAGATTTCCACCACGAGCATTTGCAGAATTGGCGCTAATGTTGCTATTTTCGTTGGGGACGGCGACGAGGAAGGGAGTATTAATATTGATGTTGCCGCCGTTGCCAGTACCCCTAGCCGACCCAGTAATTTCACTGTTACGGCGCATGAGCAGCAAATCTCTCACCTGGAGTTGAATGTTGCCCCCTTCACCGGATGTGGTGGCGGCTGTAATCGCACCTCCACCGTCTAGAATGATAGATTTCGCATTAACCTGAAGAGTCCCGGCATTGCCTAGCCCTTGATTACTGACTTCAATCTTTGCACCATTTCTAACGCTTACTTGTCCAGTATTAATAATAACATCCCCAGAAAAACCACTAGATACTGGCAGCAGTTGATAAGCCTGTTGCAATTGGTTACTGATAATTGGAGCAGACACACGTATACTACTAGGTAATCCAGAGTCTAAGCTTCTACCACTGATATCAACAGATTCTCTAGCATTAATGATTGCACTACCTGCGTTACCAGTTGCGACAGTGGAAGAATTCACAGTTCCTCCATCTTGAAGCACGAGCCGTGCTGTATTGATAGTGATTTTCCCACCATTGCCAGCACCCAAAGTTGCAGCCGATACACTACTAAATTGGAAAGCGTTTCTCGCTCCCAGCAATTCTACAGAGTCAAGAGCATTGACTGTTAACTCTCCTCCGTCACCGCTTCCTAAGGTTGAAACTGCTACAGAGCCTCCGTCACGAACCGTTAATCGCCTAGTTGACAGCCTGATATCTCCCGCGTTCCCAGAACTTAGCGCTACAGCACCGATGCTACTGGTTCGCAAGAAATCAAACGGCGAAAACCCTAGTACTTGTACGGAAGTAGAGGCATCCACAGTTACATTCCCTGCTTGACCGGTGTCAAAGGAACGGGCGTTGACTGCTGCCCCACCCTGAACAATTAACTCGCGTGTGGAAATGACGATATCTGCTCCTGTTCCACTTCCCACAGTTTGAGTATCCAAACCACTACGAAGCCTGCCATCTAAACTCGTTGCACTCAGGGACAGAGATTGGGCAGCATTGACGTTAATGCTTCCCCCTCTCTGCTCGCCTTGGTTTTGAATCAACATGAGTGAGCCATCACTGAGCGATACTTGATTCGCTTGCACCTGAACCGAACCGCCTCCACTAGCATCAGCTAATGCCTGCTGAGATAATCGAATATCTCGGAAACTTTGTACACTTTGATAGTTGAGAGCAAAGCCTTGGGGAATGAAACTTAGAGCAACCTGTTGCCCATCGCCGACACTGCCTAACTCAATCCGTCCTTGCTCTGCTGTCAGCGTGCCTCCTTGTATGTCTACATCACCCCCAACCAATGCTAAGCTTTGTCCTGGTAGCACCCGTAAACCAGTTAAGGCACTCCCTCTAATCGTTGGTGAACGTGCTGGCTCCCGAACAGATAAGTTGTATCCTGTACCTTGCACTGCAATACTTGCGGGATTTTGCCCAAATTGCAAGCCAATAGGAACACTGATTGTCAACAGCGGTTCAGTTTGGGGATTGGTGGCGCTAAACTTAAAGCCATCGGCAAAGTTGATGCTATTTGCTGTACTGGCTAAAAATGAGCCGCCGATGTTTAACCGGGCATTGGCACCAAAAATAATCCCATTGGGATTGATTAAAAACAGGTTCGCTCTCGCGTTTGCCCGAATGAATCCATCAATATTAGAAATTGACCCACCTGTTACACGGCTGAAGATATTCTGGATATTCGCTGCATTATTGAAATAGACTTCACCGCCTGTGGGTACAGAAAACTGGCTGAAACTGTGGAAAAGATTGCTGCCACGGATTGCACCCCCATCAATTTGGAAATTGCGATCGCCCAATACTTGCGTTCGCTCTTTGGTTGGCAATGTTTCATCGGGTACAACCTGAGCGATTGCAACTTTGGCAACACTGAGCAAGTTAGACAAAATTAAGCCACTTGTTGCCAATAGCCACTTGCCAAGACAGTTTCTAGCAATCATGGAGGTTGCTTCCCAAGGCACAGGTGTTCTATTGAACTGTAATACAAAAGGGGGCTATCGGTTCGGCAAATATTTTCAAATGTTCTCTAACCAAAGATAGATTTCTCAGCAGCAAACGAATTTCTGATTAACCCGTTGCTTTTTGGACTTTGGACAAAAAAGTGAGTTCGCGTATAGATTGCGCGAATAAAAACTAGGCATGATAAATTGCTCCAGTTATTTTTCGCTCCTGAGTAAAACTGAGTTAAATGCCTAAAGTCTAAGAAAATTTACGCGGCTTTTTGTTTATTAGGTGTTGATTTTGACTTTTTTTGACGACAGGATGCTGAGATCCCTTTGGTTGAGTGTGACCAGTCACCCTCCCTTTTGAATTTCCTCAGAGTTTTGGAGAATGTCCAGGTTTACCAATCTCATGAAGAAACGATTAAATTTTAGACTAGAAGAATATAAACTTGAAATTCTTGAGAATTACTGTGCATGGGTTGGCAGAACAAAAAGCGATGTACGCGCGAGAACTCGTTAGATCTTTAAAGACAAAGAAAAAGCCGCTCCTTTAGGACGGGGCTTGAGACCCAATTTTTTGGTAACCAAGTCAGGAACATAACCTTTGTTACGCAGCTCAAGTCCTCAGTAGGACGTAATCTCGCCACCGAGAACTTGAAAGCATTTATTCATATCTACTTTTTTTCACCATTTTGCACTCACTCTCTGTAATCAGTAGATTCAGCCAGAGTCCGCCATTGTGCCGTTTCTTGCTCGACGTAAGCGTTTTTATCAGCAATTGCCTGAAGGGTGTCTGTCCCTAAAGGCAACCGCAGAGGTGGGGTATCTGCGTTGACGAGCTCAAGGATCGCCTGGGCGAGTTTGGTGGGATCTCCCGGTTGTTGATAGTTCAGTTCAGATGCGTGGTTACGGATTTTACCGACCGTCCCCGCGTAATCGGAAATTTCCATGGCAGTGCGCTGGAGCGAGCTGCCATCGAGGAAATTGGTCCGGAAGTATCCCGGCTCGACCACAGTGGCATGGATGCCCAGAGGAGCTAATTCATCGTGCAGAGCTTCGGTAATGCCTTCAACTGCAAACTTGGTTGAGGAGTAGATGCCCCACCCTGGAGTGGAGCGGTAGCCTCCGATCGAGGATAGGTTAATAATGTGTCCGGAGCGGCGCTGACGCATACTGGGCAACACGGCACGGGTCACATTCAACAGCCCGAAGACGTTCGTGCGGTATACCCGCTCAACCTCTTGAGCACTGGTTTCTTCGATGCCTCCCAGCAAACCGAATCCCGCATTGTTGACTAACACATCGATCTGCCCAAAGCGTTCCAGTCCTGCTGCAACTGCTGCTTTCACTTGAGCCTCGTCGGTAATATCCAGGCTGAGCGTCAACACATTTTGACTGGACTCGAACTGATGCAAATCGGCTTTGTTGCGGGCGGTTGCAATTAATTGGTCACCTGCTGCCAAAACGGCTTTTGCGATTTCGGCTCCAATTCCACGGGAAGCACCTGTAATGAACCATGTTCTCTGAGTCATCTGTAGATCTCCTTACATTAAGTTAGTAACACAGCTAGATTCTTGAACCGACATCAATTCGTTTCTAGGCAGTTGCAAAAGCGGTATTTTTGCTCCGTCCTCACCTCGATTTTGTAATCAAAGCGATTTGGATTTGCTTGTTGTGCCCTGTTCTATTGCCTTATCCTTTCATTGTCTTTCTGGTATAGGTTCATCATAGGCTTAAGCAGAAGGGTTTTAAATACATAAACCTCGCAGATTATTGCCTGATCCTCTCAAGCAGTCAGATGGTACTCAAAAGAATCCTCTATAATAATCGCAGCAAAATGATCGGAGTGCAGCAAAATGATCGGAGCGAGCGAGAAACTGCTATGGCAATTGAACCCTTGAAACGCGAGACGGCGATTCATGCTTGTCAAGAACTGGTGGAACTAGTGACCCGCCATACGGATGACAAGGGTAACGGTATCCATTCAACCGCGATCAATCAGTTGGAATTTATGCGGGAATCTGCTGCGCCTACAGCACTCTGCGCCGTATATGAACCGACTCTTTGCATTATTCTTCAAGGCAAAAAAGAAACCTTACTGGGAAAGGAAACCTATCAGTATGGTGTGGCTCAATATATCGTTGTCACAGTGGATTTACCGCTCAGTGGATACATTGTCGAAGCGACACCAGACAAACCGTATCTAGGATTTAAGCTGAGCCTGGACGCAACTCAACTTTGGAATATTATTGACCAAATCCAGCGCAGCCCAGATAAAAAAGAAACTTCGGTTAGAGGCTTGTTCGTTAGTGATGCTAATGCATCGTTGATTAATTGTGCCACCAGACTAACACAGCTTCTGGATACGCCCCAGGATATTCCATTCCTGGCACCGATGATTATTCGCGAAATCTATTACCGCCTTTTAATTGGCGAACAGGACGAAGCAGTTCGCCAGATTGCGACATCCGGTAGCAATATGCAGCGCGTGGCAGAGGTCATTAAACGGATCAAAGCTGATTTTACAAAATCATTGCGCGTTGATGATTTGGCTCAGCAAGCGAGTATGTCTCCTGCATCATTCCATCGCCATTTCAAGGCAGTCACCTCAATGAGTCCATTGCAATATCAAAAACAGTTGAGATTATTGGAAGCACGCCGTCTGATGCTGGCTGAAAACGCTGATGCAACCGAGGCGGCTTATCAGGTTGGTTATGAGAGTCCTTCACAGTTCAGTCGTGAATATTCCCGCTTATTTGGTGCCCCACCCATGAAGGATATTGAACGTTTACGAATCGCCTGAGCATTGCAATTCGCTATAAATTTGGACTTTGGACAAAAAAAGAGTGGTTCGCGAATCGTTGGTAAAGTTAGTGGCTCCTGAACAGATAAGTTGTATCCTGTACCTTGCACTGCAATACTTGCGGGATTTTGCCCAAATTGCAAGCCAATAGGAACACTGATTGTTAACACCGGTTCAGTTTGGGGATTGGTGGCGCTAAACTTAAAGCCATCGGCAAAGTTGATGCTATTTGCTGTACTGGCTAAAAATGAGCCGCCGATGTTTAACCGGGCATTGGCACCAAAAATAATCCCATTGGAATTGATTAAAAACAGGTTCGCTCTCGCGTTTGCCCGAATGAATCCATCAATATTAGAAATTGACCCACCTGTTACACGGCTGAAGATATTCTGGATATTCGCTGCATTATTGAAATAGACTTCACCGCCTGTGGGTACTGAAAAGTGGCTGAAACTGTGGAAAAGATTGCTGCCACGAGTTGCACCTCCATCAATTTGGAAATTGCGATCGCCCAATACTTGTGTTCGCTCTCTTGTTGGCAATGTTTCATCGGGTACAACCTGAGCTATTGCAACTTTCCCAACAGCAGGTCGGTGTAGATAATTAAAGGTATGTAATAAGCGCTAACTACAAGCTACTTTCCAAGCTTTACTTTTCTTTACATAGTTTTATTTTCTCTTGCCAGCTTACTTACTGCATAAAATTTGGCATACGACTGGTATTAAACACAAGAACGCACTAAATCCATTGCATACATCCCGCAGTTGCGATTATTTAAAGCAACTTTTCGGAATATTAAACCAGTGAACAGTACCAGCCGCAGTTATCAAGCGTATGGTGTGGATTAACGCCTTCCACCAATTGGTGTGGTGTTTCCGCCAATAATGAAACTAATAATGCGGATACTTAATAACTGTTAATAACAGATTCTGCCAAGTACTTTATCTTTTCTGAGGAAACATCAAATGATTGCTAATTTAAACGATTTTACCAATAACAATGATCTTAAATTTTCTACTTTAGTAGAACTTTTAACCTACAGAGCGCAAAATCAAACTGAACAAACAGCTTATACTTTTCTTCTTGATGGAGAAACAGAAAGCGTTAATCTAAGTTATCAAGAATTAGATAAAAAAGCACGGGCGATCGCCACTCAACTTCTTCAACACGGAGTACCAGGTTCGCGGGCTTTGTTACTATATCCACCTGGACTAGAATTTACCGCCGCCTTTTTTGGTTGTTTATATGCTGGCTTTGTCGCGGTTCCTGCTTATCCACCCCGACGCAATCAAAAAATGTCTAGGTTACAGGCGATTGTATCAGATGCTTCAGCAGTGGTAGCACTGACTACAGCATCCGAATTAACAACCATGGCGGTTCAATTGGCTGAAAATAATACATTGGCTGCAATACCCTGGTTAACAACCGATAATATTAACACTGACATAGCTGTAGATTGGCACCATCCAAATATCAACAGTGATACTTTGGCTTTTCTCCAGTACACTTCGGGTTCTACGGGAACCCCAAAAGGGGTGATGGTGAGTCATGGTAATTTATTGCACAATGAGCAAATGATTTTGAGGGCTTTTGACCATACAAACGAGACTATTGTTGTAGGTTGGTTGCCGTTATACCATGACATGGGATTAATTGGGAATTTGCTCCAGCCATTGTATCTTGGTAGACCTTGTATTCTCATGCCACCAGTTGCTTTTCTCCAAAAGCCTTTCCGTTGGTTGCAGGCGATTTCTAATTACAAAGCAACCACCAGTGGAGGTCCAAATTTTGCTTATGACCTTGCTTGTCGCCAAATTTCCCCCGAACAACTAGCAACTCTTGATTTAAGTCGTTGGGAAGTTGCGTTTACAGGTGCAGAACCGATACGTGCCGAAACAATGGAACGTTTTGCCGAAACTTTTGCTCCTTGCGGTTTCCGTCACTCAGCATTCTATCCTTGCTATGGAATGGCGGAAACAACTTTAATTGTATCTGGGGGTTTGAAATCTGAGGCTCCAATTGTTCGTCATATTGAACCCACAGCTTTGGAACAAAATCAAGTCATATATACTAGTGCTTCTGATGGTGGCAAAGCGATTGTTGGTTGTGGTAAAAGTAGCCCTGACCAAAAAGTGCTGATTGTCAACCCCGAATCATTTCTGGCTTGTCCAGATGAACAGGTGGGAGAAGTTTGGGTATCAGGACCTAGTATCGCTCAAGGTTACTGGAATCGCCCTGAACAAACAAAAAATATTTTTAATGCGTACCTTGCCGACAATAAAACTGGTCCTTTTCTGCGGACTGGGGATTTAGGCTTTTTGCACGATGGTGAGTTGTTTATCACTGGTCGTCTCAAAGATTTAATTATCATCATGGGTCGCAACCATTATCCTCAAGATATTGAATTCACTGTGGAAAATAGTCACCCTGCACTACGTCCGGGTGGTGGTGCAGCCTTTGCAGTTGAAATCAAAACTGGTGAAAAGTTGGTGATTGTCCAAGAAGTCGAACGCAGTCATCTCCGCAAGTTTAACGCTGATGAAGTGATAGGAGCAATTCGTAAAGCCGTAGCCGAACACCATGATTTGCAGACTCATGCCATTGTTTTGATTAAAACAAATAGTTTACCGAAAACTTCTTCTGGTAAAGTACGGCGCAGTACCTGTCGGGCTGAGTTTGAAGCTGGTACTCTCGACGTGGTTGCTATTTGGAGTGCTGATTCTCACAACAAGAGTAAATTAGAAACTTTGGAGTCAACCGCACCGCAGTTAGAACAAACCCAAATTGAGACAGCAAACACCGAAGCGATCGCAGCTTGGTTAGTTACCAAAGTCACCGAACAATTGCAAATTTCCTCCCAAGAAATCAATATTAACGAACCTCTCGCACAATACGGTCTGGGTTCCTTGGCAGCGGTGAGAATTTCGGGAGAATTACAGGAATGGTTGGGACGCGAACTTTTACCAACTCTGTTGTATGATTATCCTTCAATCGCAGCTTTAGCACAACATTTAGGCGGTGGAGTCCCACAACAAAAGGTAGTATCGCAGCAACAAAAAGAACAAAAAGAACAAAAAGAACAAAAAGAACAAAAAGAAAATAATGCGATTGCGATCGTTGGTATTGGTTGCCGTTTCCCAGGCGCTGATAACCCAGAAGCCTTTTGGCAATTACTACGCCGTGGTGTCGATGCGATTAGCGAAGTCCCCTCTGAGCGATGGGATGCGAATACTTTCTATGACTCAAACCGCGCTACACCAGGTAAAATGAATACTCGTTGGGGTGGCTTTTTAGAACAAGTAGATAAATTTGACGCGCAATTTTTTGGAATTTCCCCACGCGAAGCAGAGTCTCTCGACCCGCAACAACGATTATTATTAGAAGTTAGCTGGGAAGCACTCGAAAATGCAGCTTATGCACCAGATAAGTTAGCAGGAAGCAATACAGGTGTATTTGTTGGGATTAGTAATTTTGATTACTCTCAGTTGCTACCCAAACAAGTTGCTGGATTCGATGCTTATACAGGTACAGGTAACGCTTTTAGCATCGCCGCTAACCGTATCTCCTATTTGTTAGATTTGCGTGGTCCGAGTTGGGCAGTAGACACAGCTTGTTCTTCATCCTTAGTTGCACTTCACCAGGCTTGTCAAAGTCTGCGTCAGGGAGAATGCGAACTTGCCTTAGCTGCTGGTGTAAATTTAATTCTCACCCCACAGTTAACTATTACATTTTCCCAAGCTGGGATGATGTCTAGCGATGGTCGTTGTAAAACTTTTGATGCCGATGCTGATGGTTATGTACGGGGAGAAGGTTGTGGTGTCGTAGTTCTCAAACGTCTTTGTGATGCTCAACGTGATGGAGATAATATCCTTGCAGTTATTAAAGGTTCAGCAATTAACCAAGACGGACGCAGCAACGGACTCACAGCACCCAATGGACTAGCCCAACAAGCAGTGATTCGCCAAGCAATGCAAAATGCTGGTGTGTCACCAAGTGAAATTAGCTACGTTGAAGCACATGGTACTGGAACCTTTTTAGGCGACCCTATCGAGGTAAACTCCCTCAAAGCAGTCCTTATGGAAGGACGTTCGTCTGAGCAACCTTGTGTTATTGGTTCTGTCAAAACCAATATTGGGCATTTGGAAGCAGCAGCAGGAATGGCTGGTTTAATTAAAACTGTCCTATCGCTACATCACGAGGAAATTCCATCCCATTTGCACCTCAAACAAGTTAACCCCCACATTTCTTTTGCTGGCACAAACTTGTCCATCCCTACTACAGTTGTGCCTTGGAATAGAGGCAATAAACAACGCTTGGCTGGTGTATCTTCTTTTGGTTTTGGTGGTACCAATGCTCATGTGATTTTAGAAGAAGCACCCGTAGAAAGTCAAAAGTCAAAAGTCAAAAGTCAAAGTAAAGAAGCAATTGAACGGCAGGTGCATCTTCTCACGCTATCTGCTAAAAGTGAAAATGCTTTGCGCGATTTAGCACAACGTTATGAGAATTATCTTGGTAATAACCCTGATGCATCATTACCAGATATTTGTTTCACGGCAAATACCGGGCGATCGCATTTCGATCATCGCCTAGTTGCGATCGCGAAATCTAACCTGGAATTACAAATGGTACTTGGTGCTTACGCTGCTGGTAAAAAAATGTCTCAGTTGGTAAGCGGTAAAATTGGCGGTAAAAAGCATCCCAAAATCGCCTTTTTGTTTACAGGTCAGGGTTCCCAATATGTAAATATGGGTCGCCAACTTTATGAAACTCAACCGACTTTCCGCGCTTGCATCGACCAATGCGATAAATTTTTGCGGTCTTATCTAGATAAACCTCTGCTGTCGGTTTTGTATCCTCAAACTGAAACCGAAAGTAGCTGCATCGATGAAACTGCTTACACCCAACCAGCGATATTTGCTGTGGAATACGCTCTGGTGCAGTTGTGGAAGTCTTGGGGTGTAGAACCAACAGCCGTCATTGGTCACAGTTTCGGTGAATATGTCGCAGCTTGCATAGCTGGAGTCTTTACACTGGAAGAAGGACTCAAGCTTGTTGCCGAGCGATCGCGCTTGATGCAGGGAATCAAGTCAATGGGTGCGATGGCTGCGGTATTTGGCAATGAGGCTCAAGTGCAAGCGGCGATTGAATCTTACAGCCAAGAAGTTACCATCTCTGCAGTTAACGCTCCTGATAATATCACCATCTCTGGTACCATTGCCGGAGTTGAGGCAGTCATCGCTAAACTCGAAGTCCAAGGAATTGAGACTCGACGCTTAAAAGTATCTCACGCCTTCCACTCTCCTTTGATGGACGAAATGCTAGATGCTTTTGAGCAAACCACAAGTGGAGTACAATTCCAAGCACCGCGCATTCCTTTAATTTCCAATGTTACTGGAACTTGGCTGCCTTCAGGAGTTGTACCCGATGCCAAATATTGGCGATGCCACACCCGTGAAGCTGTAAAATTTATGGCAGGGTTGAATACCTTGTTGGCAGAGGGTTACGAATTATTTATAGAAATTGGTTCCAAGCCAGTTCTCTGTAGTCTGGGCAAACGCTGCCAGCAAGTAGAAAATGCTGTTTGGTTACCTTCTTTGACTGCAAAGTCCGATAATTGGCAAACATTGCTGGAAAGTTTATCACTATTGTATCTGCAAGGAGTAGATATTGACTGGACAAGATTTGAAGGCGATGATTCGCGTCAGCTACTGCCACTTCCTACCTATGCGTTCCAAAGAAAACGTTACTGGATTGAATCGCAAAATACGGTTGACAATGTCGTCAATGTGAATACCACCAATGGTTCTAAACCTGTTGCGTCAGTTCATGGCAATGGGGGAGGGATACCATCTAAAGCATTGGTAGAAAAAATTATCACACAACAGCTACAGCTCATGTCTCAGCAGTTAGAAGTTTTGCGTAGTCATGGTTTGTCAAAAGACAAATCCTTTTCGTCGCAAAATGGACACTTACATTAAGTGAAGTAGCTACACTGTACTGCAAGCAGTACAGTGTAGGGTTCCGGTCTCATATCAGGTTCGGTAGATTACTTATCATTCCTGGAGAACCCCACCCCGCAATCATCTGCGCTTAGGCTCCCTGCCCCTAATCCCCAGAGGGGACCCCGAGTTCCCCGCATGCGGTGAGTCCAGCGCTGCAGGCGGGTTTCCCGCCGTAGGCGACTGGCGAACCCGAAGGGGGAGGGGATAAAGGGGTGGGGTGCAGTTAACGTGGGAATTATAACTAATTAGCCGAACATGATATCACTTGCCATTGCCTCTTTGTACAATTACAATTTCGTCTTATATCATTAGAGCCTCCTTATAAGCCTTCTCCAAGCAATCTTTCAATTTCTCTGCTACCACCCTTACATGGGGTTCCCCTAAAATGGTAGAGTGACCGCAGGGAATGTTATGGAGGTCTATTTCTCCAGTAATTAGATTGCCCCAACCTAATAGCGGATCGGTTTGAAAGCCAACATATGCTTCTTGTGTGTCTCGAGAGTTATCGTCAGTTCGGAAGAGGATGATTCGACCAGGGTAAGGTTGGAAAGTATACGTTTCCCAAGCCTGCTGGTGAAGAATAAACATGTAGTTGTCAGTCTCAGGTAAAGGTAGGGTTCTTCCCAAAAAACTGGTGTATTTCTCTGTAATATAGAATTTGCCCCACTTGCTCCAGTTCACAAGTTTTTTACTGAGGTAGTCGGGTCCAAATTGGAAAAAATTTTTTATGTGTATAAAAAATCGTTCCCTAAATGGCGATCGCTTTGTAGAACCCGGAACACTGCTATCTAACATTGCGATAAGACCTACTTCCTGACCTTGTCTACGAAGCTGTTGCGCCATTTCATAAGCAATAACACCTCCTACGGAGAACCCACCGATAAAATAAGGACCAATCGGTTGAATCGTCTGAATTTCTTTGATGTAAAGCGCTGCCATGTCTTCAATCTGGGTTAAAGGAGGCTGTGTTCCATCAAGTCCTTGTGATTTTAGCCCGTAAAATGGTTGATCGGTTCCTAGATGCAGTGCTAAAGGTCTATAACATAAAACATCTCCATTAGCTGGATGAATGCAGAAGAAAGGTGGCTTAGAACCGAGAGCTTGAATGGGTACGAGGCACAAACAAGTGGCTTGCTTGTCTTGGTGTGATACTGCTAAAACTTCGTTATCAGGTATTTTTTCCTGTATAGAAAGCATTTGGGCAAGACCTTCCACCGTAGCTGAAGTGAAAAGGGTAGCAAGAGGCAATTTTTTGCCGAATTTCTGCTTTATTTGCGCGAACAAACTCACCGCAAGCAAGGAATGACCTCCTAGGTCAAAGAAGTTATCCCTAACACTAATCGGTTTGACACTTAAAATATCTTCCCAAATTGCTGTTAGCTGGCGTTCTAACTCATTACGGGGAGCGACAAAAGTTGCTTCTAACTCTTGTTTTACTTTCTCGGGTGCTGGTAAAGCTTGACGATCAACTTTGCCGTTGGCAGTCAAAGGCAACGCCTCAAGCATTACAAACGCTGCTGGAATCATATAATTAGGCAACTTTTGCTTCAAGAAGTGACGCAAGTCACTGACTGTAGTTGCTTGGTTTTGATTTGGAACAACGTAGGCTATTAAACGTTTGTCGCTAGGAGTATCTTGACGAACAATGACTGCCGCATATTGTATAGCAGGATGTTGGCTGAGTACTGCCTCTATTTCTCCCAACTCTATACGGAAACCCCTGATTTTGACTTGATTATCGATACGCCCAACAAACTCAATGTTCCCATCTGGCAAATAGCGCACTAAATCCCCAGTTTTATACAGACGCGCTTGCTGTTCACGACTAAAAGGATTGCGAATGAATCTTTCAGCTGTCAATTCTGGACGGTTGAGGTATCCTTTAGCTAAACCAGAACCACCAATGTACAATTCACCCACGACACCAATGGGTACGGGTTGGAGATAGCGGTCAAGAATGTAAGTTTGCGTGTTGGCAATCGGACGACCAATCGGGATTGTTGTTGCTTCTTCGGGTATATCTTGAATTAAGTACCAAGTCGAAAAAGTTGTACACTCTGTCGGTCCATAGACGTGCAGTAGTCGTTGGGGTAAACCGTTTTTCAGAATCGCTTTGACGCTATGAACATCGGCAGCTTCGCCACCAAATAAAAGGTGACGTATATTTTTGAAAGCATCAGGGACAACGCTTGCTAACTGATTGAACAAGGCTGTTGTCAGGAACATTGTACTAATTTCTTGCTGTTGCAGCTTTGTGACAAATTCATCAGGTGACAGAGCGATATCTTCAGTAATGACAATGAGCTGTGCTCCATGAACAAGTGCTCCCCAAATCTCGAAAGTGGCAGCGTCAAAAGATATATTTGAAACTTGAGCAACGCGATCGCTTGGTTCTATATTGATGTAGTTGGTATTGAACAAGAGCCGGCTAATTGCTTGATGGGGGACAGCAACTCCCTTTGGTTGACCTGTAGAACCAGAGGTATAAATTATGTATGCCAAATCACCAGCCTTGAGCTGACAAGCAAGGTTTGTCGCGTTTTCTCTCGCTATCGCCTCCCAGTCTGAGTCGATACAAACCACTTTTCTCCCATTAGAAGGTAATTGTTCGAGCAAGTGCTGTTGGGTTAACAGCAGTTGTGGTTGTGCATCTTCTAGCATCAAGCACAGACGTTCCTTGGGGTAAGTTGGGTCTAAGGGGACATATGCGCCACCAGCCTTAAGAATAGCCAAGCTACCCACTACCAACTCGTAAGAACGCTCCATGCTAATACCTACTAGCATCTCTGGTTTCACTCCCAAGTTTTGCAAGTGGTGAGCTAATTTGTTTGCACGTGCATTCAACTCCCGGTAAGTCAGCTTTTGGTCTTCATAGACGACTGCAACAGCATCGGGTGTTTGCTCTACTTGTTCTTCAAATAATTGATGGATACACTTATCATTAGGATACTCTG
This sequence comes from Scytonema sp. HK-05, assembly GCF_002368235.1. Taxonomy (GTDB): domain Bacteria; phylum Cyanobacteriota; class Cyanobacteriia; order Cyanobacteriales; family Nostocaceae; genus Kalymmatonema. Next base: position 504,114 of record NZ_AP018195.1, read on the forward strand.
TCTGAGTATTGTTCCACTTCACTAGTATCTGTTCTTTTTCAGCATCAGTAAGCAGTGGTAGTTCACAAATGCGCTGTTGTGGATTATCAACAAGCCCCGCCAACAATGTCTGGAAATGTCTGCTCATACGGCTGATCGTGCCAGCATCAAACAAATCAGTGCTATATTCCCATGTTCCACGCAATCCTTGTTCTGTATGTGTAAGTAATAAACTCAAATCAAATTTCGATGTCACAGCATTCACATCCATCGGCGTGATGCTTAATCCTGGTAACTCCAATGTTTGTGCTGGTAAATTCTCCAACACAAACATCACCTGAAACAGAGGATGATAGGACAAAGAACGCTCAGGTTGCAGTTCTTCCACGAGCTTTTCAAACGGCAAGTCTTGGTGAGTGTAAGCCGACAGTGCTACAGATCTGACCCGTTGCAAAAGTTCCCGGAAGCTGGGATTGCCCGACAAATCGCCACGGACTACCAAAGTATTGACAAAAAATCCGATTAAGTCTTCGATTTCAACGCGATTTCTGCCTGCAATGGGCGAACCAATTAAAATGTCATCTTGTCCGCTATAGCGGTAGAGTAGGATCTCAAACGCTGCAAGCAATGTCATGAACAAAGTCACACCTTCTTGACGTGAGAGTGCAGAAAGTGCTTGCGATAAGCTTTGGGGGACGAAAAAATCATATCTTGCACCTCGATAAGACTGCACCAATGGTCGGGGTCTATCGGTAGGTAACTCCAGCACTGGGCTTACACCTTTCAACTGCTGTTTCCAATAGTTGAGTTGGTTTTCAAGTATCTGACCAGAGAACCACTGGCGTTGCCAAACTGCATAATCAGCATACTGAATGGGTAACTTTGGCAGAGGGTTAGGCAAACCATTGGTGAATGCTTGATACAAATTTGTCAACTGCTCGCCTAAAATTTTGATAGACCAACCATCCGAAGCAATATGGTGCATGACCAGTAGCAGGATATGCTCTTGTGCAGAGAGTTGCAGCAAGCACCCACGCAGCATTAAGTCCTCAACTAGGTTGAAATGGCGTTGCATCTCCTGATGGAGATGATGTTGTAAAACCTTGTGTTGTTCGGTTTTTGGATAAGTTTGTAAGTCGATGAGCTTGAGTTCTACTGGGCGAGGTTCACGAATTATCTGCACGTTCGCGCCATCCGATGCAATCAAGTTGGTTCGCAGAATTTCATGATGAGCGACAATTGCATCTAATGACTGTTGCAGGACATCTACCTTGAGATGACCTTGCAACCGCAACAAGAGAGGAATATGATAAGCCGCACTATTTGACTCAAGTTGCTCAAAAAACCACAATCGCTGCTGGGCAAACGATAGAGGCGCTGAGTCTCGGTTGGCAACTCGGGGAATGGTCTTTAGTTCTTCCATACCCTGACTCTTACTAAGTGCATAAGCGTTGCTTAACGAAGCGATGGGCTGCGCCCCGCCGTAGGCGATGGCGCAAAGCGCCCGCTTTACAGCGATCGCACTTGCTAAATCAGCAATAGTCGGTGTCTCAAACAGCAACTGTAGCGGAATTTCTACATTGAAAGCTTGGCGCATCCGAGAAATCACTTGTGTTGCTAGTAAGGAATGCCCCCCAAGCTCAAAGAAGTTATCGTGAATGCCTATGTGTTCAGTACCCAGAACTTTTGCCCAGATAACGGCTAAGACCTCTTCTATGGGGTTACGGGGTGCGACAAAGTTGGAACGACTGAAACTAGATGTATCCGGTGCAGGCAAAGCGCGACGGTCTATCTTGCCGTGGGGTGTTAATGGCATGGCATCCAAGAAGACAAAGGCAGCAGGAACCATGTACTCGGGCAACTTCTGCTTGAGGTAGTGGCGGAGGTCACTAATTTTGGGGGAAGGCTGTTGTTTCACAACTAAGTAAGCCACTAAGCACTTATCCTGTGAAACATCAACTCCTACGGTCACAACGGTTTCTCGCACGTTTGGGTATTGACTCAGTACCGCCTCAATTTCTCCCAGTTCAATTCGGAAGCCCCGTATTTTCACTTGTTCGTCAATCCGTCTCAGGTATTCCAGATTGCCATCGCTGTTGTAGCGAACCAAGTCCCCAGTTTTATACAAGCGTGCCCCAGGCTCGTTGCTAAAAGGGTTGAGAATGAACTTTTCAGATGTAAGTTCTGGTTGGTTGAGATAACCACGAGCTAAGGATACACCGCCGATATGTAGTTCTCCAGGAACTCCTACAGGAACTGGCTTTTGGTGTTTGTCTAAAATGTAAAATTGCGTGTTGGCAATTGGGCGACCGATAGAGATGATGCCGTCAGCGCAAGAAGCGCTGTTGAGAGTCTCTACCTTGTGGGCTGCTGACCAAATGGTGGTTTCTGTAGGACCGTATAGGTTCCACAGTTCAGTACACCGTTCAAGCAACTGATTGGCGAGTTCGCGCTTGAGTGCTTCACCACCGCAGAGAATTTTCAATTGCCTACTGTCGTGCCATCCTGATGCTAAAAGCAGTTGCCAAGTAGCTGGAGTGGCTTGCATGACTGTAGCACCAGAGGATGACAGACGCTTTAACAACTCGGTTCCATCAGTGGCAACTTCGCGGCTGACTACAACTAAACTTGCGCCTACAATCAACGGTAGGTACAATTCCAGTGCGGCAATATCAAAAGATAATGTAGTGACTGATAGAAGGATATCTTTCTGGCTCAGCCCTAGAGTTAAATGCATGGCATTTAAGAAGTTAACCAAAGCACCATGCAGAATTTGAACTCCTTTTGGTTTGCCAGTCGATCCCGAAGTGTAAATTACGTAAGCCAAGTGTTCGGGTGTTACTTTGCTTTGGAAATTGCTTTCGCTTTCTTGAGCAATCTCTTGCCAGTCGGCATCCAAGCATACTACCTTAGCTTTATGTTCGGGCAATGTTGCTACCAACCGCTCTTGGGTTAGCAGCACTGGTACAGAAGCGTCTTCTAGCATAAATGCCAAGCGATCGCACGGGTGTGCCGGATCTAACGGCATATACGCTCCACCCGCCTTAAGAATACCCAGCAATGCCACAACCATATCCAACGAGCGTTCTACGCACAGACCGACCAACACTTCTGGTTCCACACCTAATCTCTGTAGGTGGTGCGCTAGTTGATTCGCTTTTGTGTTAAGCTCCCGGTAGGTAAGAGACGCGCCATGGCGCGTCTCTACATCTTCAAACACCACCGCTACCGCATCCGGCGTCTTCTGAACCTGTTCCTCAAACAAGGAATGCAGACACAATTGTTTCGGATAATCTGCTTGCGTGTTGTTCCATTCCACCAATATTTGATTTTGTTCGGCGGCACTCAGTAGTGGTATATCTGATAGCTGTCGTGAAGGATTGGCAATAATCCCTTCTAAGAGGGTTTGAAAATGATCTGCCATGCGAGCGATCGCAGCAGTATCAAAGCGCTGACTATTGTACATGAAGCGCAACGACAATTGCACACCCGGCTGAGCGATGAGTGTGAGTGGATAGTTGGTTTTCTCTATGGTACGAACATCACTGATGTGCAACTTCCTTGAGTGCTGTTCTAAAGCCGCATCTACCGGATAATTCTCAAACACCACGATGCTTTCAAACAATGGCAGCCCTTGCGGCACATCACTCATCCGCTGAATTTCTACCAGTGGCGTGTACTCGTAAGTACTCATTTCCACCTGTTGCTTGTGTATTTGCTTGAGAATAGCTAGAACTGTGTCCTCACCCAAAAGTGTTACCCGCATCGGCAGGGTATTGATAAATAGCCCAACTATCGACTCTACATCTGTTATGGCAGCTGTACGACCTGAGACAGTCACGCCGAAAACCACGTCGGTTTCGCCACTGTATCGCCAGAGTAGTATTGCCCAAGCTGCTTGTACTAAGGTGTTTAACGTCAGTTGATATTTCCTTGCACGCTTCACCAGGGCTGTTGTTGCTTCACTTGATAGCAGAAGAATCTCCTCGCTATAGCTTTGTTGCACTTGATTGCTGTGGTGTGCTTTATCAATTACGAGCGGTGTTGGTGCTGTCACACCTAAGAGTGTTTGCCGCCAAAATTGGCAGGCTTCTGTCAACTTCTGCTTCTGTAACCAAGCAATGTACTCGCGGTAGGAACAACTCGGTTGCAGTTGTAACTGTTGCCCCAAAGACTTTGCTTCGTAATAGTCCAGTACTTCCTTAAACACTAACGGCAGTGACCACCCATCTAGAAGTATGTGGTGATAACTCCACACAAATCGGTAGGCATCATCTGACATTTGAATGACAGCTAGGCGCATCAATGGTGCCTTGGACAGTTCAAAGCCACGATGGTGATCGGACTCAAGAAACACTTGTAGTTGCTGTTGCTGCTCATCCGCAGATAGCCCAGTCCAAGAATAAATTTCTACAGGTAGTTTCACCTGTCGGTACACTACCTGTAGTGGCACATCTTGGCGTTCCCAAATGAAAGCAGTTCGCAAGACCACATGCCGCGCTACCACTTGGTGCCATGCTGCAGTGAATGCGTCAACATCCAGTTTGCCTGTAAAAGTACAACTAAATTGCTGACAATACACTCCAGAATCGGGAGCATAAAGGGTGTGGAAGAGCATTCCCTGCTGCACTGGGGATAGTTGATAAATATCTTCAATATTATTCTTTTTCATTTATCTGAAGTTAAATTTAATACTTAGTTTGATTGTGCCGATTGTTCCATTTGGTGACGCAAGCTAAGTGGTCTCATCTCAGTCCATACTTCCTTGATGTAACCCAGGCATTCTGACTTTGTCCCGGTTTTACCAGCATCTGTCCAACCGAGAGCGTTTTCCCGGTCGGCAAACCAAATTGAATACTGTTGTTCGTGATTTACGACAACTTTGTAGGTAGTGGGCTTTTCGGTAGTAGGCAATACACGGCTGTAGAGACATAGTATGCTACGTCTCTACATTATTCCTGGTGGTAGATGTGATTCAAATGAGAATCGCTATAATTTCCTATTCTTCGTTATTCCAATTCTAATCACTCCAAAAAAAAATGACACTAAGTACAGCTTGCTACAAGTTGATAGCGAATTGACAAAGAGAACTGGAGGCAGTAGGGTGAGCTGTTGTAATACCAGCAGGCAATTGTGCTATGAGCGGTGGGTACAAAGGTTATTGGCTACAGCTTCATACAGCAATACGGTTCAGTTAAGGTTGATGTGTAAAAAATAATGTGTGTAAAGACGCGCCATCCGAGAACTCTACATTGTGTTCCTGATAAAGATTCTGGTCTTATCTGAACCGTATTGCTTTATACAGTACATTTAATTCTTCTGGTATAAGAAAAAGCACTATCTCTTTTGCCGACGTGTTGAAAGTGAAAAAATCTTAGTTAGCGATCGCCGAGCGTTTGTAAAAACTTCACCTATTTCCACAAGGGGGCTCACACCGTAAGTAAGTCAGCGTGGAAAAACCAAACTATGTAAAGAAAAGTAAAATCTCTGTATTTGGCTCGTAGTAGCGCTATGGCTGACGCCACGCTGCGCGAACAGCGCTAAAGCGCTACTACAAACCAGTGATGATTATTTGCGCCGACTTACTTAATCTTTGATTCGGTGCCCTTGAGGAATTGCGGGTTAAAAACGAAACGTCTTCCGACCTATGTTAATCTACGATTAACAAAGGAAGTGGAGATAGCGCTCGTTTTTAACAATCTCCGGAAAAACACAACGAGGGATTGTAGTCTATAATTATACTCACATTGTGAGTAGGTCGAATTCATGCAACAAGTGCTGACGCTAGGAAAGTAAACTCAACTCCACACCATTGCAGTCGGAAAAACTCGAAGTAGTTCTTTATGCTTTTGCGGAAACTTGTAATTAGACTAACCAAGTAATCAAGCCAGAAATAACAAGTAGGCTGACAATTCAGGGCATTGTTTACGAAGACTTGAGAGCCAAGTTTGGGTTGCCAGCTAACCTAGCATTAAAAAGTAAAAAGAGAAAAGTAAAAAGTAAAAAGAGAATCCCCATAATTAAAAGATGTTGTTGGCGAATAAATGAGGAGCCACACCCCCTAAGTTTCTCGTTCCCTGGCTGAGCCAGGGAATGCACTACTAGGAGGCTCGGCCTCCGGTACTTAGAGGCAGAGCCTCTTCGCTGGCATTTCCAGCCTCAGGCTGGAAACGAGTTTATCAGGGGTATCACCCCACACGAATTGACCAACAACATCATTAAAATTAGGGGATATTATTATTTTATTTTTGTGCCAATAATTGATTGCTCTTTATCCATTATTATAAATTTAGAGCTATTAATGTCAATGACTTGATACTTTTCTGCTAGAAATATAGAACCTAAAGTAGCTATCATATCTGCAATAGAAATATTAAAAGCTAGCGGGATCCTCAAATTCAAAAAGGATTTTGGAACAGTTTTAAGATTTAAATACAGTGTTCTTTCAGTTATATACCATACACCAGTAAATTTATTACCTGTTATAAGTTCCTTAGGTTTAGAGAAAATAAATGTTTGAATTCTGGTTTGCTCATAAGTCATATCATCTTTAAATTGAATAGTTATTTTTTCTGAAGACGTATCATAACGCCATTTTCCAAAAAGTAAAATTTCTATTTCTATATCAGAAAGTTTAGTGTTACTCATGTCTATCCTCAAATTAGCTTTGACTTTACTTTTCGTTATTATTAAGAAATGTGGGATTAACGCATAGGAAAGTTTCGTTACAAATTTTTACACGAGAAAAGAATAAGTGCATCTGCCAAACTAACCAAGATCCCACCCGCCAGGCTCCCATTGAAAGGTGTTCTGCAGATGATGGGGATAAGTCAAAGGTATCTTGGTCATAGTGCAACCATTGCGCGGGTAGATGTCCTATCGGTGTTGTGAGGGATAATTCAAAAGTGAGTTGATCATAATCTAACCAGTTTCCCTGTTTTCGCCAACCAAGGCGATCGCCGAGTCTCTTTTCTGTTTCATAGTCTACTTGGCTACCCATTTCGCTCCAAATACTTTGCTGAACACTGAAGCCAAAATAACCATGACTGTATTCTTGCCATAATTTATCAATAATTTGAAAGTCTTTACAAGAAAAGTTATCAATATCTTCCTTATAAACTTCATTCCAATAGCTCTTACCTATGACTTTTAGCATTAATTTAGTGGTTTCAATGTCAGCTTCTTTCCACTTATGCTGGGCGAGGAGTTCCCGCAGTTTGGTATAATCGATGTTATTTGTCTTTTTAACTTCTTTTGTTAAAGTAGCATTGTCAGTCGCATCGTCATTAGTCAGTTTTATCAATCCGGTTTCTTGAACAGGAGCGAGAGGCGTTATAGAGACAAAATTTGTTTCTACTATCCCTATCTCTTTTCTTTGCTCGATAAGTTGCTTGGAGATATAGTTAGATATTGAGTCAATCTCTTTGTCTAAAAAAAAGGGATTATTCGCTAAATCAAAATTATGCATTTGCCAATCTAATAATTGACATTGAATCAACGCATCTTTTAATCTTTCTTTCTTTTCATAACTTGATACCATAAAGTCTAGAAAAGTTTCAGAAACTCCGTCAGTTTCTTTGGGAATTAATAAATTTGACTGAGACTTGAAAATATTATCCGCTAAATTTTTAATTTCTCCGACAGTTGAGTAAAAATCCTCATCTACTTTGACTACTTCATCTATTAACGATTGAAACGGATTAAAGTAATCGTGCAAATTTTTTTCAAAATTAATTGCAGTTTCTGCTATTTCTACTATTTCTTGACGAATTTTATAGGCTTTTCTTTGATATTCGTAAATTTCTTGATAAACTTCCAAATCTTTGGCTACTTGCTGGACAATTTTCTTTTGATTTTTGGTATCTTCTGCCAGCGTTTTCAGTCCTTCACTAAGCAATTTTATTTTTTCTAACATTAAAAAACAAGCATTACTCAATAGTAAAATTGCTTTAAAATTTTCTTGTTTTTCCCATTTTAATTCATCAAGTATTTTTTGATTTTTATCATTTTTAATTTCAAGTTTTTTTCTTTCATTGTCCAAGCTTTTTATTTCAATGTATTTTTGTATAAACAACTTTTTAAAATCATCAGTCAGCTTCAGCAAAAAGCTTTGATAACTATCCTTATAATTTTCTAGAAAATCAATAAGGTGGGTATAATCTTTTATTAATAATTGGCTTTCTTGAAAAATTTTCTCCTGACTATTTTCTTCTTTTCGCTTAATTATTCCCCAAAGCTGATGATACCGAACGCCTTCTTTAATTAATCTTCGACGTTCTTTGATTTTTTTTTGAACAGCTTTTAATTTGGTATTTTTTAGAACAGGTAATTTGTAAGTTCGTTCATAAATCGTAATTTTTTTGTAACTAACTAGTTGTCTGTGCTGTTTAGTAAGCATGACCTGATTCTAAAAAAGGTTCTGTTGCAAAGATTTGGAATTCATTTGTAAGCTTGAAAGTCAACATGATTATCATCAATTTTACTTCTAATACCATTTCACGTTAATCGCGATACATTTAAATTCTGTAAAGACGCGCTATGGCGCGTCTCTACATTACCGATTGGTATCATCCTTTTCGTAAAATTGTATAACAGATTGCTAAGAGTTTTTGCAACAGAACCCTAAATTCTGACCCATTTCAACACCTTGGAATTTTTATCATAGCGGTAGGTCACGCCATCTTTAGTTGTGATGGTCTTGCCAAGGCTTGCCTTGCTTCTGATGGTGTTAATGGGAACGCCTGTTAATCTCTGCATTTCCTTATGAGAAAGCCCTGCACCTGCACTTGTTTCTGGTTGACTTAGAGATTGGTTCTGTGGTGAAACATCTATTGTAATTTCGGGGTTTTCGGGAGGATTAGTTTCTGTTACTTCTGTAATTTGGGGGTTTTCGGGAGGATTAGTGGCTTGGACTTCTGTAATTTGGGGGGTTTGCGGAGGATTAGTGGCTTGGACTTCTGTAATTTGGGGGGTTTGCGGAGGATTAGTGACTTGGACTTCTGTAATTTGGGGGGTTTGCGGAGGATTAGTGGCTTGGACTTCTGTAATTTGAGAGTTTTCGGAAGGATTAGTCGTAATTTCTTCTACTTTTTGAAGGCGATAATCCTCCACAGTCAGAAGTTGCCAAGCGGAATCTTGTGATAGTTCCAGAACCCATTGATGATAATTAAACAAACTTTCTCGATGTCCAACACTGATAAAAGTTGTTTGAGTTGATTGCAATTGTTCATATAAATTGCCTTCATTTGTCAAATCTAAAGCACTGGTTGCTTCATCTAAAATAGTAAAGCTGGGATGAGTAATCAACAATCGTGCAAAAGCCAAGCGTTGTTGTTCTCCTAGCGATAATATATTCTCCCAAGGGACTTCTGTATCAAAGCCATCCACGCGGGTAAGCAAGTTTTGTAGGTTAACTTGTTGCAAAACTTCTTCGAGTTCTGCATCGCTCATTTGACGAGTTGTATGAGGATAGAGTAACTGTTCGCGCAATGTTCCCAAAATTATATAAGGACGTTGGGGCAAAAATAAGACGGACTCTAGGGGAGGACGCACCAGACGACCAGTTCCCGCATTCCACAAACCAGCGATCGCTCTCAACAGAGAACTTTTTCCTCGTCCACTCGGTCCAACAATCAATAAACCTTCTCCCGCTTGAACCGACAGTGATAAGTTTTCAACGATCGTCTGCTCATAGTTGGGCGTTTGTAAAGTGACATCCTCAAAAGCAAGATGGTTTTCTTCTATTATTTTGATGGTACTCACGTTCTCTGGCTGTTTCGTAACAGCTGACAACGCACCCGACAACTCAGCTAAACGTTCAGCGTAACTGGAAAACCGTCCTGAAGTCCCAAATTCATTAATTAATTCTGCTAAAGCATTAGCAAATAGGTTGCAAGCTATAGCTGCTTGAGTAACTTCTCCAAATTCCATTTCGCCTCTTATCTCTAACGGCCCAAGTACTATAAATGGAAATATTTGGATAGCAGCCTGATATCCTCTCTTAAAAAGGTCTTGATTTCTCTCCCAATTTATCTTACGTTGAGCATCTTTTACTAAATGGCTAAATTTGCGCTTAATGATATTTGATTCTTGCTTTTCTCCTTGAAAAAAAGCTATAGACTCAGCGTGATTGCGAATATGAGTTAGACAATAATTATAATCGGCTTTTGATTCGAGTTCTTCTTGATTAATCTTAATCAATTCTTGACTTAAGTAAACAGCAATTAAATTACCTATAACAGTATAAATGATTAAAATCACTGCCACTTGTTGAGAAATTGACCAAAGAATTATTAAAAAAGCTGTCATTTCCAGCAGTTTTTCTAGGTAAGTAGCTGAAAAACTGAGAGCATTGCTGGCAAGCGGTTCAATTTCTTGAGACAAACGTTGATCTGGATTATCAACATCCGAGTTAAAATTGATTTTATAATAGGCTCGATTACTTAAATATTTTGAGAGAATTTGATTATTTAGCCATTGATACCAATCGAGAGCAATTTGTTTTCTAATAAATTTAGAAAATCCTACCAAAAGCGTTGCTAAGAGCAGACCAACGCCGTAAATAATTAACAGTTTAATAAACTTATTTAAATCTTTTTCTTGAACAACGATATCAGTCAAGTAACGATTAACGAAGCTATTAAAAACAGTTGTACCTACAAGTGCGATTATTAATAAGACCAACAGAATGAGCATCCCCCATGCGCGAATCACGTCTGAAAATGCTCTTTCTCCTGGCTTTGTTGGATACCAGTAAGGGCCGACGATCGCTTTTACATTCTCCCAAAATTGAGCAAAACCTGAAAAAGCATTTGTTATGGGTTGAGCTTGAATAACTTGGGTTGGCATATTTTAGAAAAAAAATGAAATTTTTGGTAACAAACTCAGTACTTTTTATTGTTGAGCAATGAGTAATAAGTACTAAAAAACGAATTACAGTTAGCACTCGAAACTCAAAACAGCTTTTGTACACAGTTTTAAGAAACTAACTTAATTTACTTAAAAGTAAACCAAGCGTTTGAAGAAGCTTTTGACTGTATTATGGTTTAATCTTTAGGATAAAGCTTTACTTTCATTATATTTGAAATCCCTTTAAAGCAGTGGTACAAATAAGATTGGCATTGGATAAAAAAGAAAACTTATTTAACATATTATTGAACGCCTTTGAAAATTCTTCCAAATTAATACTGTATTCATTTTTTGAAAATAATTTTAACTTCTCTTCATATAGATTTAGGTAGCGGTCTATTTCTGCTTTCAAGTAATATGGTGCTTCTTCTCCATACAATCTTTCAAACATCCAGTAAGTATTGTAGTGCCCAGATGCTACGTCTTTTTTATAGCTGATAATATCATCGGCAAATTCACTTATAACTTCAAGCGGTAAAAAAAGTTCAAATACTTCTGGTCTATGAGGTTTTCCCAACATCTGAATTAAAGTATGATGTAGAACCCGAATATCGCCAGAGCGTAATTCAGAAAGGCGGGTGATGTCTGCGTGAGTTATTGTATCAGCAGCCATTACTTGGCTTTCTAAGTCAAAAAACTCTCCCATTTTTTCTAGAGCATCTTCGATTGTGGGGTGTTCTAGATTGAGTTCTTTTAAGAGAGATTGGATAAGTTCCTTTTTTCGGTTCCATAAAGAAAATGGACTCATTGATGATCTGTTTGCTTGAGCTGCTTCCACCTCTACATCAGTTTGATAGACAAGAGCTTCAATAAAACCTAAAAGTGGATAGTAATTAAAAAAGTCATCAAAGGAAAGATTATAAGTCGGAAAAAATACCTTGAAGATTCCTTTCATCACTTTGCTGGATTTACAAAGATTTTGATAAGAAATATAAGGTATTTGAGCAACAGATTGAGTTTCCATGAAATTTTTAAGTAAGTGTATATTCATCATAAATTCTGACTTCTTAACTGGATAATCAGATTTTAATATTGTTTAATGAGTAATAAATCTGAGTGAGAAACCCCACTCAGCGCTCGGAACCTGGAACTATATTTGCACTCACTTCACAAAGGATATCAAATTTCAATGTTCAGCGTGCAAACTCACATAGGTATAAACTGCTTTAGTGTTCGTCCACATCTAGAGGATGAGAAAATCCATACTCTTCAAGTTGTCCATCGCGACGGACATCACAAGTTGCACAGTGAAAAGACCCGCCAAAAGTGTAAAAGTTGCGAAAATCAACAGGAATAACTTTAAAGCCTAAATCTTGTAAAAGTCTCTGCGTGGGTTCTTCCTGGCGTTCTACAATCACGCGTTCTGTGTCTAAACTCAGAAGATTCATACTGATCCACTTACTTGCAATCGGTAACTTCCAATAGTCAGGAGTTGTAGGTAATGCCGCCTCCACTAAATCCCAACCTGCTTTCTCAAATAAATCTGTTTTTACAGGAGGACGAGCAGGGTTAATCAAAGCTAGTCCCGGCTTGAGCGGCACTAATGACGCATCAATATGCATTGGATTTAGATCCTGGAACTTGATCTCGTGAACCCGATACATATCTCCCAGGTGCTGCCTGAGCCAGGTAATTCCAATTCGATTAGTCACGTGGCTGCGTTGAACAAAAAGATCCCGTCCACAGCGTACAATATCAGCGGCATCGAAACAAGGTTCAAACTCTGTTGTGACATAGCGTCCTTGTTCAACTAGTGCTTCCTGCTCTTGAGGCGATTTGGCAGCAAAGTCAAAATCATAGAGTTCGTCTGACATTAGAGGCTTCGGGGCTGTTGTCCACTTAGCTCCCCGTTGCAGATATTCTTTCATCAAGGAACGATAGGCACGATATTCAAAAAAACGCGATCGCCACGCCATTGGTGCTTCAATAATTTCATTGCCAACTACAATCAAAATATCGCGAGGCATGGCAGCGTACAGTCCAGAAGCTTCAAAATCTGGAGTTTTATAAATGTTAGAGAAGTCAACTGTGTCAGGTCGCCGTACCGTTACACCTTCGGCTTCTAAAATATTGCAGAACTGCTCAAGCTCCTTTGATGCTGCTTCAACAAGCTCCTGGGGAAAAGGTTGACCCCCATACTGTTGAAAAAAATTCCAGTATTTCGGTGGGGCATCGACCTTAATATTTGCTTCAAATTGAGGTATGGCAGCACCTTCAACACGACCGACAATGACTTCTTGCAGAGTGTCCCATTCATTGTAGCTGTTGACTACACACAGTTCGCTGTCAGAAGTTGTGTCCAGAGATGTTGTGAATTCTTGAAAATTTATGACCATTTTTTGCACCAGAAATGTTGTGTAGTTTTGACTGTTGAAGGCAAACCTATGTTTGAGCCAATCTCAAACTGGTAGGAGTTGGTTAGTATATTTTGCTAGCTCTAGTAAATCATAGTTGCCCGTGCCTTTTCGATACAAGCTTTCAACTGTTCTGCTAAAACTTGAACATGAGGTTGAGCCATCATTGTCATATGGTCGCCTGGTACAAAATGGACATTCACTGGTTCGACAGAAAACTTGTTCCAGCCCCAGGTCAAATCCTCTAATATCTCAGAAGGAAATTTACTAGCAAGTTCTTCACTAGAAACTTCGTTGGCACGAAAAAGAGTAATTTGAGTTGGGTAAACCTGTTGTGGTACATAATTAACTAAAGCGTTAGCCTTTAGAACTTGCAGCAAATTATTAAGCTCTGTGGTCTGAGCATCAGAAGGCAAAATGTTGACCATTTTCAAACGCTCTAGAACATAGTTTAGTTGTTCGTCTGGTAGCAAGTTTTTGAGAGTATCGTCAGAAATCCCTAAGTTTTTGGCGAACTCAAATTCCATCACTTTGGCAAACTCAGTTAGCCATCTAGCATTATCCCAATCAGCACCCATTTGCTTTTGCTTATAAAATGGTGCTGGAGTATCAAAAATAGCGACTAGAGCAACCTTATCCCCCTGACGAAGCAACTGCTGGGCTATTTCAAAAGCTACTTTACCACCAAAAGAATGTCCTCCTAAAAAATATGGACCTTGGGATTGAACAGTCTGTAATGCTTGAATGTAGCGGGCGGCTATATTCTCAATTCCGGTAATTGGCTCTAACTTTCCATCCAGACCATCTGCTTGAAAACTGTAAAACGGTTGGTCTTGGTCTAAATAGGTGGCTAAGTTATATAAGTAAAAAGGATAGACACCAGCTCCTGGAACGCAAAAGAAAGGTTGCTTGGAACCGTTTGCCTGTATTGCTACCAAAGGAGACCCACTAGAAGAATCCGAATCATTTTGTACAGAATCCTTTTGCACAATAGACGCTAACTGTTCAATAGTTGGATTTTGGAAGAGGGTTATTAAAGGGAGATCTTTACCAAACTGCTCCTTAATCTGAGCTATTAAGTAGGGAACTAAAAGCGAATGACCACCAAGGTCAAAAAAGTTATCTTGTACCCCTACCTGGTTAACCTTGAGAATCTTTGACCAGATTTGCACTAGTTGCAGTTCTAATTGGTTACGGGGTGCGACAAATCTGTCTGACCTGGTGCTAATAGAAGGTGCCGGCAAAGCACGGCGGTTTACCTTGCCGTTAGGAGTTAGTGGCAAACTATCTAAGAATACAATACTTGAAGGTACCATATACTCGGGCAGTTTCTGTTTGAGTATATGGCGTATCTCGTTAGTTGTAAGTGTTTGTATGGCAACAATATAGGCTACTAAGTGTTTGTCGCCTGATACATCTTCGGTGGCTATAACCACAGTTTCGCGTACACTGGGATGTTGAGCGATCGCTGCTTCAATCTCTCCTAACTCAATACGGAAACCCCGAATTTTGACTTGAAAATCTTTTCGTCCTAAAAATTCTAGGCTACCATCTGGTCTCAAACGACCTAAGTCTCCTGTGCGATAAATTCGCCTCGAACTAAATTCTGGATCGGGGAGAAAGGCAACTTGTGTCAGGTTGGGTTTCTGCCAATAACCCAGGGCAACGTAGGCACTTCTAATCGCAATTTCACCGTAGATTTCAGTTTTTTCACCAGCTTCATTAACTAAGAAAATTTCAGTTTCCTCAACTGGATAACCAACTGGTACGGTATTTCTAGTGATTTCTGTTTGCTGATTGAGCAAATACAGCATAGTAATACTAGATTCTGTCGAACCGATGCAATTGACAAAGATACATTTTTCAGAAAAATGTTCTTTATATGAATCAACATCTGTTTTAACAACTTCTTCTCCGCCTAAAACAACTAGGCGAATTTGATTGAGCTTCTCATCTTGAACCAGAGTCCTAATAAAGTGCCGATACAAAGTTGGTGTTGAGTGATAGATAGTAATATGATGCTGTTGTAAAACTTCAAATAGATATTTGAAACCTTCTTCTTTGATATTGATTGGGTATAAACTTGCACCATTTAAGATAGCAGAAAATATATCCACAATTGCAGCATCAAAGCTATAAGATGATAACAGCGTCAACCTGTCCCGTTCATCAATGTGAAGATTATTAGTGTAATTTCTAATGAAATGCAGAACATTGCGATGGTTTTGAATAACCCCTTTAGGCTGTCCTGTGGAACCTGATGTATAGAGAATGTAGGCAATAGTATCCGGTGATATTTCCAGCTTGACTTCATTAGAAGAGTCAGTCAAACTGATGTCATCTATATTAATGAGCGGGACAATACCTTTAGTTAATTCTTGGGCACGGGCTAAGTTCTTGTTGTTAGTGAGAACAGCACTAGCCTTTGAATCTTCTAGAATGTAAACAACTCTGTCACTGGGATAATTTGGGTCTACAGGAACATAGGTTTTCCCAACCTGCAAAACTCCCAAAATCCCAGCAACCATTGGTGCATCATGTTCAAACAATAAAGCGATTCTTTCTTCTTTTAATGTGCATTGTTTCAGGATTGCCTGTGCAACTTGATTGGCATGGTAGTTCAAGTCACTATACGTCCAATGGTAATTATTGGTATGGACAGCGATATTATCGGGATATTTCCTAACTTGCTCCTGAAACCTCGCTGGAATTGATTGTTCAATATCTTGTTTGTCGAAGGTAATGAAAGGGTTGGATGGATAAACAAAGTTACCACAGCTTTTCAAATAGTAACATTCTGTTTCTGTTAATAAGGGTAAGGTAGAAATTTTCTCTTCTGGCTCAGCGACGATGCTTTCTAGCAAGGTTTGGTAATGCAAAAGCATCTTAGCAATCGTATCACTATTAAACAAATCGCTATTGTAGACTAATTCCAGTTTTATTCCTTGTTTTTGTTCTTTAACATATAAGCTTAAGTCAAACTTGGAAGCTTCTTCTGGTATCGATATAAATTCTACAGACAGTCCAGACAGTTCCAGTTGATTATCTCCCAAGTTAAGTACATTAAACCACACTTGGAAGATTGGGTTATGGCTGAGATCCCGTTGTAGTTGTAATGCTTCCACCAACAGTTCAAACGGCAAATCTTGATGTGCATATGCTCCTAGAGCCACTTCCCGCACCTGTGATAGTAGCTGCCTAAAACTGGGATTCTCTCCCAAGTAAGTACGCAACACAAGGGTATTGACAAAAAAGCCAATCAGTCCTTCAATTTCTGCACGGTTGCGGTTGGCGATCGGCGTACCTATGCAAATATCATCCTGCCCACTATAGCGCCATAGCAATATTTGGAATGCTGCTAACATGGTCATAAATAAGGTGGCACTTTCTTTTTGACTCAATTGTTTGAGTGCAACAGTGAGCTCTTTTGAAAGTGCAAACTCTTGATGTGCGCCGTGGTAAGTTTGCACAGTAGGTCTGGGTCGGTCAGTAGGTAGCGACAATAAACCTGGTGCGTCTGCCAATTGTTTTTGCCAGTAAGACAGTTGGTTTTGCAGTACATCACCTTGCAACCATCGTCTCTGCCAAAGGGCAAAGTCAGCGTACTGGATGGGTAATTCTGCTAGAGGGTAGGACAATCCTTGAGTGTAAGCTTCATACAGTTGAGATAACTCACGGTTGAAGATGTTCAAAGACCAGCCATCATAGATAATGTGATGCATCTTCAACAGGAAGATATACTCTTGCTCGCCAAGTTGCAGTAGGGTGAATTGTAATAAAGGTCCAACAGCCAGATCGAAGGGTTGGGATGTAAGGGACTTTGCTATTTCTTCAATCTGAGCAGTTTGCTCTTGGGCTGAGAACCCCTGCCAGTCTATAACTGGCAAAGTTAGGGTAGGGGGAGGGGCAATAATCTGGACTGGTTTTCCGTTAACTGTGGGGAAACTGGTTCTTAAGACCTCGTGACGGCGAATCAATTCATTGAGACTCTGTTCCAATGCAGGGAGATTCAGCGACCCGCTTAGCCGCAGAACCAGTAGCATATTGTTAAAAGAACTGTCGGGTGACAACTGGTGCAAAAACCAGAGTCGCTGTTGAGCAAAAGACAGTGGTAGCTCACCGTCCCGTGGCACTCTTTGAATAGGCAACTGATGAGAAGCTTTCAGCTGCTTTGCTTTTTGCAATAGTTGAATAATTTCTGTTTTGCGCCCGGCGATTTCCTGTCGCAGCTTTGGAGTTAACACTCCTTCAGGCGCGTGGCAACGCAGGCGATCGCCATCGTTTTCTAGATTAATATTCAAGCTACTCAGGTGAGAAAGGAATTCAACGGTGCTGTTAGTCATGCTCAAAACTCCACTATTTCGCCACTGACTTCTTTTACTGGTAAATCTTGTGTTGCCCAATCCATGACTTGGAGGTAGGCTGCTAAACCAGCTACTGTGGGAGACTCAAACATCGTCTGTATGGGTAAGTCAAGTCCAAAAGCTAAGTTGACGCGTGACATCACTTGGGTAACTAGCAGGGAATGTCCCCCTAGTTCAAAGAAATTATCCTTAACGCCAATGCGTTCAACTCCCAAGACTTCGCTCCAGATTTGAAGTAATTGAGCTTCAATGGGCGTTCGCGCTAGAACAAAGCCCGTTGAAAGATTTCTAGTAGCTGTATCCGGTGTTGGTAGGGCACGACGATCCACTTTGCCATTAGGTGTCAGAGGCAGGGCATTGAGGACGACAAAAGCTTGGGGCACCATGTAATCGGGTAGCTTTTGTTGGATAAAGGAGCGTACCTGCGGTACTAACTTCTGGACTAACTTGCCGTGTAGGGGATTGTTAGTGTAGTCAGTCCAGGGTTTGATAGTGACTGTTGAAATATCCCAAAAAGCGTAGGCGTTGGCGTAGCCTCTCCAAAAGTTGCCCAACCCAGGCATCGCTTGATGTCCTGGCGTTGAACTGTTGCGGCACAACACCACATCATAAGAACCATCTTGACTACTCTCCCACCAACTCACGTGAACAGTATAGCCGAGATGCTGCCCCAGTTCCCAAAACTCTTCGGGATTGATGCCAACATTTGGCTGTTGTGCTAGCAACTGCCGCAGTTGCCCCACTGTTTCGACACCAGGGGGATGTTCCAGCCATTGCCAAATCTGTAGTGCTTGCTGCACCCGTTGATTACGCACACCCCTGATTCCTAACAATTCTGGCTGTTGCTGGTGCAGTTGATTTTCAATTTGTGTCAACGACAACCCGTCTAGTTGCCAGTTTAACCAAGGAACTACCGTTTTTTCGACATTCGTACCCACATGCAGGATGACATCATAACGGAATTGGGTTAACTCATTTTGAGAGTAACCGCGTTTGGGGTGAATCTCCACCCAAGTAATCTGAGGAAAACGTGTTTGGAGGGCGATGAAGAAACCAGGATCAATCACCAATTCTTCTTCAGCAGCCATACTAGAGTGTACCATTCGCTGCCATTGCTCAATACTTCTTTCTTCAGAAGCTTGGGACAACTGCACGGCGGCATGGAATGGCTCCAACAGAGGCAAGCTGCGGACATCCCCCACGAAGATTGTACCAGACGCGCCAATTGCCCCCATTGCTCCTTCGAGAACCTGCAACAAATACTCAACGCTGGGGAAGTATTGTATTACTGAGTTGACAATTACAGTATCAAATTCTCCTTTGGGGATACCTGCAAAGTTATCTGCCATTTGGTGCAGCAGTCGCACATGTTCTAGACCCTTAACCGTGTTGCATACCTGCTCAACGTCATGTATGGCAGCGCTGGAATAATAGGTTCCCCAATATTGTTGACAGTGCTTGGCAACGCGGAATAGCAGTAACCCTGTGCCACAAATTTCTAATACTCGCTGCGGTGACAGGGACAGGATTCGGCTGACTGTATTCTCAACCCACTCCTGCATTTCCCCACTTGGGATCAGTTGCTTGGTATAACTACTGTTCCAACCAGTAATATTGAACGTGAGATCATCTGGGGATGCTTGAGCTTGCCCGTATGCTTGCTCATAGAGTATTTGCCAGTCACTCACGTACTCACTCTGCCATTGAGCCAGCTGCTGGGGTAATACTTTGTTTTTGAGATCTGGCACTAAGTAAGCCACCAGCTGTTTATCACCAGTAGTGTCAACTCTGGCGACGACGACACCTTCCTGTACCCACGGATGTTGGCTCAAAACTGCTTCAATTTCGCCTAACTCGATACGGAAGCCGCGCACCTTAACTTGATTATCGATGCGTCCCAGGTATTCAATGTTGCCATCCGGTAAATAACGTGCCAAGTCCCCAGTTTTGTAAAGTCGGGAATCTGGCTCATCGCTAAAGGGATGGGGAATGAATTTCTCAGTTGTCAATTCTGGACGGTTGAGGTAGCCTCTTGCTAACCCCGCACCACCGATGTGCAATTCTCCTGGTACGCCAATCGGTACTGGTTGTAAGTGCGAGTCTAAGATGTAAGTTTGTGTGTTGGCAATAGGACGACCAATGGGTGGTGATGAGATCTTGTCTTGTCCATTGGAGGCTACCAGTCCAGAAGTTGTGACAACAGTATTCTCAGTTGGACCATAATTATTCACAACCTGAAAAGGGACTAAAGCTGAGGGATAATGATGAAGCTTATCCCCACCAACCAGCATTGCTCGCAAAGTTAGATTTTCATTCCATTCTAGAGATAATAATTTCTCTGCAAGCGGTGTTGGTAGAAAACTGATCGTGATTTTTTTTGAGATTAGCCAGTTTCGCAAATCTATTGGTGAGTGAAGGGTTTCAGATTTGGCTAAGTAAATACTTGCTCCAGCTGTGAGGTAAGGCCACAATTCCCATACCGCAGCATCAAATGCTGTTCCTGCTAGCTGAGTGGCTTTGTCTAATGGAGTGATTTCAAAGGCACATTGATGCCAGAAAACCAGATTTAGCAGCCCTTGATGGTCAACCAGTACTCCCTTAGGCAGACCTGTAGAGCCGGAGGTATAAATCACGTAAGCCAAGTTCTTAGCTTGCACACCAGTGATACAATTTTCCAGACTTGATTGGGAGATCCCCTCCCAGTCAGCGTCTAAGCAGACAAGCTGTGCCCCATGCTCAGGTAGCTTCTCGACTAGTTGCTGTTGCGTTAACAGTACCGAAACAGCAGTGTCTTGAAGCATGAAGCTCAGTCGTTCTTGAGGATAATTTGGGTCAAAAGGTACGTAAGCACCACCCGCTTTCAGAATCCCAAGTAGTCCCACAACCATCTCTAAGGAACGCTCAACGCAAATGCCAACCAGCACATCTGCTCCCACACCCAAAGACCGCAAGTAATGCGCCAACTGGTTAGCACGACAATTCAGTTGCTGGTAAGTCAGGTGTTGATTGCCAAATACCACCGCCACCGCATCTGGAGTACGCGCTACTTGCTCCTCAAACAACTGATGAATACACTTATCCCAAGGATAATCCACCTGAGTCGAGTTCCACTCCACTAAGAGTTGATGGCGTTCCTGCTGGGTGAGCAAGGGCAGTAACGCTACTGGCTGTTGTGGATTTGCCACTATTGCCCCTAACAAATTTTGGTAATGGTTCATCATGCGGGCGATCGTCGCCGCATCAAATAAATCAGTGCTGTAACAGCAAAAGCCCTCAAGACCTTCTGGTGTTTCCCAAAAGTGTAATTCCAGGTCAACCCGAACCGTGTCCAGATGCCAAGGTATCTCCTCGACGCTTAAACCAGGCAAATCCCAAGAAGAGGTAGGAGCATTCTGGAGAGCAAACACCACCTGCACCAGTGGGTTACGATTCAATTTTCGCTCTGGTTGCAACTCTTCCACTAATATCTCGAAGGGCAAATCCTGGTGTTCATAGGCATTGAGGGTGACTTGTCGCACTTGCGCCAGTAAGGCTTGAAAGGACTGTTCTTGGGACAGATCGAACCTCAGTGCTAAAGTGTTGACAAAGAATCCAATCAATGATTCTGTTTCCTGACGGTTGCGATTGGCAATAGGAGAGCCAACAACAAGATCCGTTTGTCCACTGTAGCGAGAAAGTAAGACGACAAAACCTGCCAACAACGTCATAAACAGAGTGGCTTCTGACTCTTGGCTGATCTGTCTAAGTTGAGAAGTCAGCAAGGCATCTACTTGAAAGCGCTGTACACTTCCTCGAAAAGTCTGTACAGCTGGGCGAGGGCGGTCTGTGGGTAGTTCTAATAGAGGTGGTGCTCCAGTTAACTGTTGCTTCCAATAGCTTAACTGACGCTCTAGTACCTGATTTGTCAGCCACTGACGCTGCCACAAGGCGAAGTCGGCATACTGCACAGCTAACTCTGGTAAAGTGACAGAACTACTGGTGGAAATAGCTCGATAATGGTCAGACAGTTCGCGGATCAAGACACCCATTGACCAGCCATCAGCAGCAATATGATGAATCGCCAACAGCACTATGTACTCGTCTTGAGCAACTTGCCACATCTTGACTCGCAGTACAAGACCATTCGCCAGATCGAATGGTTTGCGGGCTTCTTTGATTGCCTCTTGCTCCACTTGTTTCCTTGGGTCTGGCAGATTCTGTAGATCTACTACTGGTAATGTGATGGTAATCTCAGGGGCTATGACCTGTACTGGTTTGTTATCCTTAACCTCAAAGCGAGTACGCAGAACCTCATGCCGCCGCACCATTTCTTGGAGCGCCCCTTCCAAAGCTTTGACATTCAGATTTCCCACCAGACGCGCGGTACAAGACATTGTGTAAGCACCACTTTCGCCTTCCAAGTGATGGAGAAACCACAGGCGCTCCTGCGCCCATGACAGGGGTATGTCCTTGTCTCTGGGGAAGGGCACAATCGCGGGCACTGTTAGAACTGAACCAGTTTGCATCTCAGTTAAGATCGCATCACTTAGCTGGGCAACTGTAGGTGATTTAAATAGATAGCGCAGTGGCAACGAAGTTTGAAAAGCTTCCTGCAAGCGAGAAATTACTTGTGTAGCTAGCAGGGAATGTCCGCCTAGTTCAAAGAAATTATCATTAATACCCACTTGCTCTACTCTCAGCACCTCAGCCCAAATTTGTGCCACCGTTTTTTCAATTGATGTGCGCGGGGCAACAAATTTGTCTGACATTTGCAGATCTAAATCTGGTGCTGGCAGGGAACGGTAGTCTACCTTGCCGTTGGGAGTTAGTGGTAAAGTTTCTAGAATTACAAAAGCCGTTGGCACCATGTAAAGTGGCAGTTGACTGGAGAGGAAATTCCGCAGTTCACTGTTAATGTCTGTATGCTGTTGATGTGGCACCACGTAGGCGACTAAATGTTTCTCACTCCTGATGTCTTCACGGACAATCACACAAGATGCCTGGACATTGGGATGTTGGCTCAGAACTGTTTCTATTTCTCCCAACTCAATGCGGAAGCCGCGGATTTTTACTTGGTTATCAATGCGTCCCAGGTATTCTATGTTGCCATCTGGCAAATAGCGTGCCTTATCTCCAGTTTTGTAGAGACGAGAATGCCCGTCAGTGCTAAAGGGGTTGGGGATGAATTTTTCTTGTGTTAATTCTCTTCGGTTTAGGTAGCCTCGTGCCAAAGAGACACCTCCAATGTGTAACTCTCCTGATACGCCAATGGGCACGGGTTGTAGGTATTGGTCTAGTATGTATATTTGAGTATTATGAATCGGTCGTCCAATTGATATCTTTTGCCGATCAATTTCTGTTGTGGCTGAATCTAGCAATTTGCATAACGTTGCTTCTACAGTTGCTTCAGTAGGGCCATATCCGTTGATTAACAGCGGAGGTTTTCCTAAATTGAGGCTTTGCAATCTATCGTTTACACACTTTCGCCATAGCTTTAATTTTTCGGACTGCACTTGTTCTCCCCCAGTAATCAGCAGTCGCACTGATGTGGGTAAGATCTCATGTGTTATCGCTAGTTCAGATGTCAACTGGTGCCAGTAAGCTGTTGGGAGCTGCAATACCGTCAAGTTCCACTCCCGACACTTTTGCACAAAGGTGGAGGCAGAATTCAACATTTCATTGGTACGCAGCACCAGTGTTCCACCACAAGTTAAAGAATTATAAATTTCGTCAACAGCCCAATCAAAGCTGATAGATGAAAATTGTAAGATGCGATCGCTACTGTTAAGTCCATACGCAACCTTTGTTGCCGTAGTAAAATTCACCAAAGACCGATGTTCAATCATCACTCCTTTCGGCTTGCCAGTAGATCCAGAAGTGTAAATTACATAAGCTAAGTTATTCGCTTGCACATCTGCGATGGGATTGTCCTGACTCAACTGGGAAATCAGTTGAGCGTCAGTATCCAAGCAAACAAGCGGTCCTTTTTGCTCAGGTAATTTCTCAACTAGATGGTGTTGGGTCAGCAGCACTGACACAGCCGCATCAAGGAGCATGAAACTCAAACGCTCAGCTGGATACTCAGGGTCAAGTGGTACATAAGCCCCACCCGCCTTCAAAATGCCAAGAAGTCCCACAATCATTGAGAGCGATCGCTCTACACACAACCCGACCAGTACATCTGCTCCCACACCCAAAGACCGCAAGTAGTGTGCCAATTGATTGGCACGACAGTTCAACTGGTCATAGGTGAGTTGTTGATTTTCAAACACAACTGCCACAGCATTAGGTGTCCCCTGAACCTGCTCCTCAAACAATTGATGGATACACCTATCTAGTGGATAATCCGCCTGAGTATCATTCCACTCCACTAATAACTGATGCCGTTCTTGTGAGGTTAGCAAAGGTAATTCCCCAACTCTGTGATTGGGATCGCTGACTATTGTTTCTAACAAAGTTTGGAAATGAAGAGTCATCCTAGCAATTGTATCCGCCTCAAACAGATCGCTGTTATATTCCCACGACCCAATTAATCCTTTTTGTGTCTCCCAAATCGAGAGGCTCAAATCGAACTGAGCCGTACCCCGGTCTACCATCTCTGGAGTCAGACTAATACCAGATATCTCTAAAGTATCAAGCGAGAAATTCTCCAAGACAAACATTACTTGAAACAAAGGATTGTAGCCGAGTGAACGTTCCGGTTGTAATGCTTCTACCACTCGTTCAAATGGAACATTCTGGTGTGCCTGGGCATCTAAAACAACAGAAGACACCTGGGCGAGCAACTCCTTAAAACTGGGATTGTCTTTAATTTGAGTACGCAACACTAAGGAGTTAATAAAACAGCCAATGAGGGGTTCAACTTCTGTGCGATTGCGGTTAGCAAAAGGAGAGCCAATACAAATATCATCCTGACCACTGTAACGATGAAGTAAGACTGCAAAAGCTGCCAGAAGCGTTACAAACAGAGTAGTTCCTGACTGTTGGCTCAAGGTTTTGAGTTGTGCAGTTAAATCCGAGTTGAGTTTCCATTTTTGAACCGCACCAGAGAAATTCTCAACCGAGGAGCGAGGATAATCTGTTGGTAGTTCCAATAACGGTGGTGCGTCTGCTAATTGTTGCTTCCAGTAGTCAAGCTGCTGTTGTTGCAATTCCTCTGTTAACCATTTTCGCTGCCAAACAGCAAAGTCAGCATACTGGATGGTTAACTCTGGTAATGAAGTTGGAGAACCAGTAGAAAAGGCTTGATAAATGGCTGACAATTCTTTGATGAATATTCCCATTGACCAGCCATCTACAATAATGTGGTGTAGGGTTAGTATCAGCAGATGCAACTCTGACTTCTGACGCAGTAGACTGACTCGCAATAAGGGCTGTTTGCCTAAATCAAAGGGCTGGCGAACTTCTTTAGTAACTAGTTGTTGAATTTCAGCTTCTTGTAATCCTTGTAAGTCTACGACTGGGATGTTTATAGTCAAAGTAGGGACAATCTGTTGCACCGCAAATCCATCTACTGTTGGGAAAATAGTCCGCAAAGCTTCGTGGCGACGGATAATTTCGTTGAGAGTTTGCTCTAGTGCTGCTACATTTAGCGTACCAGTAATCCGAAATTGGAAACTTTCATTATAAGATGGCTTTTTGCTATCTAACTGATTGAGCAACCACATCCTTTGTTGACTAAAAGATAAAGGTAAATCGCAATCCCGGTTAATAGATAATATGGGTTCAAAAGCTATTTTTTTCGCAGTTCTTGCTTCTTGAAGACAACTAAATATTTCTGCTTTCCGCTCCATTAACTCCTGCTTGAGGGTTGCGGTCATTACTCCCTTAGGAGCGCGATAGCGTAGCTGGTCGTCTTCAATCCAAACTTTTATATCTAAACTGTGTAGTGAAGATAAAAATTCAAATACTGTCATTTTATATGTATCCTTCTTCCTATTCAAAATTCAACTGTTATGACTTTATAAATATCCTTCTTCGTATTCTTCTTCTATGTTAGTAATAAATGTATTTTCATCTTCTGCTGCAATTCGCAGTACCTCAATGTTACGAGCCAACTCACCTACAGTAGGAGATGTAAATAAACGGTGTAAAGACAACTCTATAGAGAAAGCATCGCGCAACCGAGAAATTACCTGCGTCCCCAAGAGGGAATTTCCTCCTAGTTCAAAGAAGTTGTCGTGAATGCTAAAAAGCGGTGTGCCTAAAACTTGCTGCCAAATTTGAGCAATTTGTTGCTCTACCTGGTTCCGGGGTGCTACATGGGTATCTGTTTGCTGACGAATAAACTGCCGAATCAATTTGTCTTTATCAATTGCACCACTTAGGGTGAAGGGCATCTCGTTAAGCTGTACTAAATTGCAGGTGCAAGAAGTTCCAAAGCGGTCTTGTAGCTGAAAGTCTGGTAATTTAACAATATCGTTGTTACTGCTAGTAGTGGTACAATAGGCACTTAACTTTTGTAAGCTAAAGGCTTGAGGCTGCCAACGTTGAATGTTCTGGTTGCTCCCGTCCAAACCTATTAATATATGTGCTTGCTGATGTTGTAAACTTGCAAGCATTGAAGATATTCCTTGGGACAAAGACATAACATAGTAACCTTTGGCTCGGATCAGATTCTTCATCTGATATCCTTGGCTCATGCCTGTTTCGTCCCACATACTCCAAACCAAACAATAGCTCGATAATCCACTGTTGTATTTTTGATAATGGGAAAAGCTATCAAGAAAACTATTGGCAGCAGCATAAGCCCCGACAGCAGTGCTGCCAAAAAAACCGTGTGCTGAAGAAAAGTTGATAAAAATGCTGTCCTTATTGCCTTTAACCAATTGATGCAGCGCCCAAGAACCCAGCATTTTGGGACGCAGCACTGCTGCTAAGTTCTCCTGGGTTTCTTCAAGTACAAGCTGCTCATGAAAAGTTCCGGCTAAATGGATTATGCCATCCAAATTCTTCCCCCATCGGGATTTAGCTTTTTCAACTATTATTTGCAACTGCTTCAAGTCACAGATATCAACAGCTTCGTAAATTACCTCTCCTCCAAGCTGTTCTAGTTCCTGATATGCTTTCAAGCGTTGTGCAACAGCATCTTCCTTCTCTAGATGGGCATTCCAAGTACTTTTATCGGGTATTGGAGTTCTGCCGAGCAACAGTAGCCGAGTTTGGTAATGTTTCAGTAGGTACTGCGCTATCTGGATACCTATACCTCCGAGTCCTCCAGTGATTAAATAAATTCCTCCTTGCTTGAAGGTGACTGGGGATTTAGGTTCGCTCGTTAAATCAACTTTTTCTAAACGAGGAACGAAACGCTGCCTATTTCTGTAAGCTACCTCTCGTTCTTTTGACGAAACTTGCATCTCTTGTAAGATATAAGCTCCATTTGTTTCAACTTCAGCGTAAGGCAAATCGATGTGGCGACAGTTCAAGTTTGGCAGTTCTTGAGGAATGGTTTTCAGCAGCCCCAGCACTGCTGATTTCTCGTAAGCTATTAGGTCAGTTGAGGAAATAGACTGGATATGAGAAGAAATAAATAGTAATTGAACAGAATTATCAGAACCCTGAACATTGGCTAAAGCTTGAACTAAGAATAATAAACTGTATATTCCTTGCTCTTGTGCTTGTTCGAGGGCATCAAGGCTTTTGACTTCGCCAATATATTGGTCATAAGTCCATAAGTGAAGTATCTGCCCAATGATAATGTTATCTGCTGCTAGAGATTCAAATAAGAGTTGATAGTCCTTCGCTTTTCCTGAAGTGATTGTGTAGTGTGAGCGATTGATTTTTCGGAAATCTTCTCCGGGTGAAACAGTTATGTATGGCAGGTTCTTCTCTGACAAGATTTGACATAAATATGCCCCCAGTCCCGAAGAATCTAGAAATACTAGAGTGGGATTAATAATAGATAAAGAAGAATTAAAAGTAATGGGATATTTGGGCTGCCATACTTGACGGTAGAACCAGTTGGGAATGGTATTGGCGTTACCAAGTAATATATCAATCCGTTTAATAATTGATTTAAACTCTCCTGCCAAAAAGCGCTGGCTCAGTTGAGTACGCTGGATTTTGCCAATGTTTGTTTTGGGAATAATTTCCTTATCTACTGGAATGAGATAATCTGGATTTACTTGCTGGCTGTTGACTACAGAAGTGCGAATTTCCTTCAGGATATTCACCAAACTGCCATCGTCAGAAAAAGAAGTATTGAAAAAGATAGCTAATTTATCAGTATTAATTCTCGGTTCTCTCACTGCACACGCAGCTGTATAAGAGACTTCTACGCCTTCAACTTCTTCGACGGCGGCTTCGATTTCGTGGCAGTAGTAATTGAGTCCATTAATGATAATTACATCTTTCTGCCGCCCGGTAATCGTTAAACGCCCTTCCCGAAGAAATCCTAAATCTCCCGTATTAAACCAGCCATCGGGGGTAAAAGCTTCTTGGTTAGCTTGGAGATTCTGATAGTAACCAGAAGTGACGGAAGCACCTTTTACCTGAACCCTCCCAATTGTCTCGGACTCAACTACTTGGTTTTGGGCATCTACAATTCGTATGGCAAATCCGGGAATAGGCGATCCCACTTCTACAAATTTTTGTTCATCTGTAGTTGAGTTCAACAAAAAACTGTCAGAAAAGGTAACTCCTGAAGATGTCTCAGACATTCCCCATGAAGGGTGCATTGCCGTGCTAGGCAAGTGAGATGGTTCCAGTAACTGCATAAATCTTCTTGCTGTTTTGGCGACGATGGCTTCACCTCCATTGAGAATAAATCGCATTGAAGATAAATCCCATTTAGAAGTTACCTTGGTTTTTAGGTTTTCTAGTTGCTCATTGATTAGCCCATAGGCAAAATTAGGTGCCCAAGTAATCGTGGCGCGATACTGGGAAATCCAATCTAACCATCTTGTAGGTTGTTCTAAAACTAACTTTGTAGGAGCATGGATTTGCTGGCAACGTAGATAGACATCCCGAACATGGAACATCACCAGACCTCCAACATGGTCTAGGGGAAACCAATTCAAAGAGACATCTTCTTGCGTAAAATTATTTATCATAGCACTGCCAGCACTACGACTAATCAAGCTGCCATGACTCTGCATAACAGCTTTGGGTGTACCCGTGCTTCCAGAAGTCAAAAGCAAAATCGCCAAATCCTCTGGCTGACTTTGATGTAAGTGAAAATCCCCTTCGCACTCACGCAACTTATCAATAGTTGCGACTTGAAATTTTTCTAAATTCAAAAGCCTTGATAAATTAGCAATTTTGGGGGCTAAAGAAGCGCTTGTTATAACAATAGGTTTCCCTAGCATCTGCCAAGTGTTCTGTAGTTTGCTGGTGGTAGTGTTAACTTGCTCGTAGCTTGGGGCTGTGGATATTGGTACCGGAACAAAGCCCCCTAGGACGCAACCCCAAAAAGCACAGATGAAATCTTGATTGTCGTCAAGTTGAAAAATTACTTTGTCTTGAGGCTTGAGTCCTAACTTTCTCAATCCAGCTAAAATCTGTTGGGCGTCTTGCCATAGCTTGCTATAAGACTGAACTTTCTCAGTGCCATCAGGCTGAATGTAGATGATACCTTTAGTTGAACTTTCAGCGGCTCGTTGTAGTACTTGTGCTAAAGTTTTGGGAGCGTCTTGGGGATATTGCAGTGGTTCCCCATAACTAATGGCTAGCTTTTTTGAGGAGGACAAGCTACTGTCTTCTACCTTTTGACTGGGTGTGATTGCTTGTACCTTTTGCTGGCTATCAGAAGAGGCGTTCGCTTGATTTTCAGGTAGTAAATCCTCTAAATGTATAGGAGGAATTCTTTTAACTTGAGGTTCGACAACTACCGCAACACGTTCAATTTCTGACAATGACTGTAGTTGCTTTTCTAGACGAAGCATCAACTCAGAGTCAATAACTCCTAAAGTAGTTAGAGTAGCTTCATCTATGCGCCCTGTATCTGTTAAGGGTATGGCGGAAACTGGCACAATTGCCTTGGGTATCGATTCGCTAGGCAGAATTGTTTGCAAGTGAGATAACAATTGTTCTGGTACAAATAAACCTGATGGAACTACATAAGCAACTAACTCTTGTTTTGACTTTTCCGTCTGCCTCTGTATGACTACACAATCGTCAACAGTCAAACTTGATCGGATAGCAATTTCTACTTCCTGTATCTGAAAAATTTTCTGACTTGAAGCTAAAGACTCGCTATAACTATTTAACTGCATCAGCGATATTCTCCTGAAAATTTGTTCTTTGACAATCTGGATGACTTTCTCATTGGAAGTTGGTTTTTGTATTAATAGTTTTTGACGAGTGTTCTTGATTAATATTTGGGGTTGTTTCGATTGTTAGAAATTGACCGGAACTTCGTTTACCTGATTCTGGATTTTTTACACAAAATTAATACTTAATTAAATAAAGTCGTTCTCTTTCAACCCTGATTATGAATGTCTGTCCACACCATCTTGGATGATTGCAGATGGTAGTTTTTCACGAAATATGTTTTGCAGTATACATTGTCTCACCTTAATCAAGCAAATGCAATAGTAGTTAAAACAATTAAGTAGATAGTTAAGACAGTTAAACAGTATCTTTAGGGTGGGCAATGCCCACGATATCTAGGTTATCTCTGGGTTTTGATGAGCATTGCCCACCCTACGTCTCTTTAAAAAATATGAAGGAGGAATCCTATAGTAGTTAAAACAATTAAGTAGATAGTTAAGACAGTTAAACAGTAGAATTCCTAGTAAATTTTGGATAAATTTACCGTGGAAGAAATTGCGCCGTAACTTATTCCACCTACAAAAACGAGTGTACAAAGCACTTAAAGTTGGATACGTACAGAAAGCGCGGTCTTTACAAAAACTGATTGTAAAAAGTATGAGTAGCCGCTAAATTCTCACCCATTTCAACACCTTGCGGTCTTTGTCATAGCGGTAGGTTACGCCATCTTTAGTTGTGATGGACTTGCCCAGGCTTGCCTTGCTTCTGATGGTATTAATGGAAGTGCCTGTTAATCTCTGCATTTCCTGATGAGAAAGCCCTGAACTGGCGCTGATTTCTGATTGACTTATGGATTGATTTTCTAGTGAAACATCTATTGTCATTTGGGGGTTTTCGGGAGAATTAGAAGCTTGGACTTCTGTAATTTGAGACTTTTCGGGGGGATTAGTAATAATTTCGTTGACTCTTTGAAGGCGATAATCTTGGACAGTCAGAAGTTGCCAACTGGAATCTTGTGAAAGTTCCAGAACCCATTGATGATAATTAAACAAGCTCTCTCGATGTCCAACACTGATAAAAGTTGTTTGAGTTGATTGCAATTGTTCATATAAATTGCCTTCATTTGTCAAATCTAAAGCACTGGTTGCTTCATCTAAAATAGTAAAGCTGGGATGAGTAATTAATAATCGTGCAAAAGCCAAGCGTTGTTGTTCTCCCAGCGATAAAATATTCTCCCAAGGGACTTCTGTATCAAAGCCTTCGACTCGATTTAGCAAATTTTGTAGGTTAACTTGGTGCAAAACTTCTTCGAGTTCTGCATCGCTCATTTGACGAGTTGTATGAGGATAGAGTAACTGTTCGCGCAATGTTCCCAGAATTATATAAGGACGTTGAGGCAAAAATAAGACGGATTCTAGGGGAGGACGCACCAGACGACCAGTTCCCGCATTCCACAAACCAGCGATCGCTCTCAACAGAGAACTTTTTCCTCGTCCACTCGGTCCAACAATCAATAAACCTTCGCCTGGTTGAACAACGAGTGACAAATCTTCGACGATAACCTGTTCATAGTTTGGCGTTTGTAAGGTGACATTCTCAAAAGCCAGACGGTTTTCTTCTATTGTTTTGATGGTACTCACGTTCTCTGGCTGTTGCGTCACAGCTTTCAACGCATCGGACAACTCAGCTAAACGCTCAACATAACTGGAAAATCGTCCTGAAGTTGCAAATTCTCTGATTAATTCTGCCATAGCAGTGGCAAACAGATTACAAGCTAAACTGGCTTGGGCAATTTCTCCAAAATCAATTTCACCTCTAATCTGTAAAGGTCCGAATACGATAAATGGAAATATTTGGATAACAGCCTGATATCCTCTGTTAAAAATATCCTGAGTTATCTCCCAATTTATCTTGCGTCTAGCACTTTTAATAATATTATTAAATCTTCGTTGAATTATATTTAATTCTTGTTTTTCTCCCTGAAAAAAAGCTATTGATTCTGCATGATTCCGAACGTGAGTTAGGCTATAAGTATAATCGGCTTCAAATTCGAGTTCTTCTTGCTTAATCTTATTCAATTCTTGAGCCAAGTAAACAGCAATTAAATTGCCTATTATGGTATAACCAACCAATGCAATTGCAATCCATTGGGAAAGAGACCAGAGAATTATTAAAAAAGTGGTCATTTCCAGCACTTTTTCTAGAAAAGTAGCCGAAAAAGTGAGAGCATTTCTGGTAAGGGGTTCGATTTCTTGAGATATCCGTTGATCTGGGTTATCAACATCGGATTTAAAGTTGATTTTATAATAAGCACGATTACTCAAATATTTTTCTAAAATAGAATTATTTAGCCATTGATACCAATCAAGAGCAATTTGCTTTCTAACAAATTTAGAAAATCCTACTAAAAGCGTTACGAAGAAAAGGGCAACACCGTAAACCAATAACGTATCAACAAATTTGGTCAAATCCTTTTCTTCAGTGATAATATCGAGCAAATAGCGGTTAACAAAGCTATTAAACGCTGTTACTGCTACGAGCGCGACGATTAATAATATTAGGAGAATGAGCATTGCCCATGAACGAATCACATCTGAAAATGCTCTTCCTTGTGCCTCTGTTGGATACCAGTAAGACCCTGTGAGCGCTTTGACATTCTCCCAGAATTGATTAAAACCCGGCGAAGAATCATTTGTTGAGGTTTTATGAAGAAAAGTTGTAGATTGCATATTTTAAAAATTAGTTTAGCCTCTTAAGGTTGACTGATGGGTTTTAAGAATTCAGCACGTAGGAATCAGAAGTCATCCTTTAGAAGGAATCCAGTATGATTGGTATATTGATTTATCAAATATTCTGCTGATTCTTTAACTATTCTGAATCCTGTAAGCGTAAGCGCGTTGGAGGCGTTAGAGGATGTTTGAGAAGTATCAAATATTTTACTTGCTCCCCCCTAGCCCCTCTTAAAAAGGGGGGTAAAAGTCCCCCTTTTTAAGGGGGATTTAGGGGGATCATCGATAAATTTTGCTACAAGACGACACTTTCCAAACATCGTCTTAGTGCAGCGTCTAGTGGAGGAGATACAAAGCAGCGTGCTGTAGGGCATATTCTGAGTTCTCAATTCTTACAATAGATTATTCAAAGACACCATTTTCCCATAGCTCTAACACCTCATTGGCTGTAAAATAGCGTTCTTGTTCAGTAGCAAGAGATTTGATCACTGAGCGCATTTTCTCGTATTGTTCTCTCGGTTGAGGATTTTGCAGTTGCTTTTCAAATAGATATTGGAAATTACTGACTCCACTCCATTTGCCAAATACAACGTCTATCGTATTATAAGGAAATACTGCATAGCTTTTGGGATCAGAAAACAAAGAATTGATATGGATACCTGATTCATGGCGTTGAGCAGTTTGAGAGTAAGGGGCAGCGGGACGAACACCCAGTTGCTCAATGTAATCCGTCACGGGGGCGATCGCATCATAGTTAATCCCCTTGACTTCAATTCCGAAGCGGACTCGCAACCCGTTCAACACCTGCTCAAGGGCAACATTTCCGGCTCGTTCACCAATTCCGCAAAAAGTACCCGATACCAAAGTTGCTCCGGCTGTGACGGATTGGAGAGTATTTTCCAGAGCCAAGCCCATGTCATTGTGGTAGTGTACCCCGAAAGCTACTCCTGTGGTGGATTGGAGTAGGTCGTTAATCCAGACATAGCTCTTTTCTGGACTGAGAACTCCGACTGTATCACAGAGCATAAAGTGTTCGATATAAGGGCTGCATGAGCGGATACATTCCACTAAAAAGTCAAAATCGGCTCTTGAGGCATCTTCGGCGGCGAAGTCTACGGTGAGCCCAGCAACCGTAGTAGCATAGCGCAAATTTTCGACAATCAGATCAATAGCGTTTTGGCGAATTCTCTCGATTACTTTTGTTGGGATATTGTCATCAATGGTTTTTCCTTTAAACTCGTTCAACAAACGGATCTGAGGATCTCTGAGAAACAGCAGGCGATCAGAAAGTCCGTAGAAAAGTATGATGCGTTTAACTCCGTACATTTTGGCTTGATCGATGTACTGCTTTCCCATCATAGTAGAAGCAGTGATCAGACTATCCAATCCGTCTGATACTAATGATTTGACTAGCTCTTCTTCTTGCTCACAAACACGGGGCATGATGGCAAATCCATGAACTCCCGTTTGAGCAATCAGATGGGCAAGTTTTTGTTTAGTTGGGTTAGAGAAGAAAATGCCTACTTGTTGTTCTCCATCCCGCAGGGTTTCATCAGAAATTTTGATAGGAAGAGTTTCCATTAGTCCTTTGATCAAATTATTTTATGGTATTTCGTAATTCATAATTAAGAAAGTCAGAATAATGCACCTTTGATGATATGGTTAATGATTGTGGACAATGCTGCAAACCAGCCGCGACGCACGCGATCGCCTTTTTAATGATTGATAGTCTGGATTTGAGTGAATCTCTACTCTGTTTCATCTACCATCACTGCCTGTAATTCTGTGGCTAACATTTTTACATTGGGTTCATAAAGCATTTGACCGTGGTTACCAGGTACAGATATGATTTTGACAGGCTTTTGAGTATAAGCTTGCCATCCCCAATCCGGTAGATTGTAATCGGAAAAGGCTTGGTGTTCTTGCACAAGCATCTCATGAACTTCTTGAGCCCGGAATAAAACAATAGGGGCAGAAATTTGATGATGAGGCTGATAATTCGCGTAATTAAGCGTCAGTACTTTCATCACTTGCATATTGGTTTTCAGTAAAGAAAGGGTTGAGTGTTCTGGTAGGATATTATGTTGGTATAAATACTCTGCTGCCAGTTCCCAACGGGCTTGGTCATCGTTTTGAGCAGCTAAATCATCGTATTTCAGTCCTAAAGAAATTCCCTTTAAGGCTTCAATTCGTTGAATCGATTGCCAAATCCAATCAATATCTGCTCTATGAGTTAAGTACTGAGGGTGAGAAACCAGTCCGGCGTCAAAGATAGCCAGTAAACCCACCTTTTCACCTTGCTGTTCCAGTTGGGAAGCTATTTCAAAGGCAACAGCACAACCTGAAGAGTATCCTGCTAGTATGTATGGGCTCTTAGCTTGCTGTTGACGTAATAGCTCAATCAATTGACTTGCATGGGCTGCTACTGAGTTAGGGAGTGAGTTCAGTCCGTCTCTTCCTGGAGTTTCGAGTCCATAAACTGGTCGTTCAGTTCCTAAATTTCTGGCTAAATCTCGAAAATAGAAGCCGTGTCCGTTTGCGCCAGGAAGACAAAATAGAGGGGCTGCATCTCCGTCATGTTGGAGTGATAGTAAATCGGGATGGGATTGAACCTCGGTATGACAAAGTTGTTGTGCCAGTTGAGCAATAGTCGGGTTTTGAAATAAACTGCTTAAGGAAGGTTGTTGCCCAAACACCTGTTGAATATTATTGAGCAGTTTTACTGCTAATAAAGAATGACCGCCCAAGTCGAAAAAGTTATCATGAATGCCAATTTCTTGACGTTCGAGTACAGCAGACCATACCTGTGCTAGTTGTTTTTCAACTTCGTTGCGTGGGGCTGTATATGAGCCTTGAACCCCAAAATTGGGAGCGGGTAAAGCGCGATGGTCTACCTTGCCGCTTGGTGTTAAGGGTAGTTTGTTTAGCAAAACAAAGGTGGAGGGTATCATGTAGTCGGGCAATAGTTCCTGAAGATTAGCCCTCAATGACTGTGTTAAATTACCTGGTTTATTATTTTTTGTGTTGTCATAGTCAGCAAATAATCGTTGATAAAAGGGTGTTTGCCGGAAATTATTTTTATAGTGATAGGAGACATATTCAAAGTCAATACTTTCTCCATTCCTTTTCAGCAAACGACCTTTCATTAAATAATCTGGGTTGAGATTATTTTCGCAGAGTCTTCTGGAACAAACTGCTTGGATGACATCACCGCATTCAACCGCAATTCCTGGTTCAAACAATGGAAAATAAACAGGCAGCCAGCAATGTTCATGTTCGAGAATATCTATTTCTTCTCCGGCAATAGTATGCAAATTGAGCCACACTAAAAATCCATCCATTCGCCCATTTTTTTGAATTTCAAATTTCACTCTATGGGAGAATTCTGGACTAATATATTCATTGAAGTTCAAGTCTTCCAAAACATCCACAGTAGACAGGACATTTGCTTGAGGGAATTTCTTAAGACATACCCTTAAGTCAAATGGATATCCGACTTGCTTAAAGATTTCTTTGGTGTAATATGCGGGAAGTTCAGCAAATTTGGGCTTGTGTAATATTTCATCTGGGAGAGTAACAGCAGCCATCTTAGTCATACTTCTTCCAGGAATCATCAAACCATCAGGCTTGAGAAGTCTTCTAGCGTTATTAATAATTACTGCTGCTCCTTCAGAGCCACCAATTGCTCCCACAATTTCTGAAACGCAGACATCAGCAAGTTCTGGGAGATCAACTAAAGTTGCATCGCCATGAATAACTGTGATTTTGTCTGCTAAACCTAATTTTTCAATACAAGCTATTGCTTTGCGGCAGGTTTCTTTGTCTCTTTCAATTGCATAAATTTTCTTAGCACCCCCTTGGGCACAAAATCTAGACAAAATAGCATCTTTACCTGTGCCAATTTCAACGACTATTTTATCTAGTACCAATTGATTAATGGCGACTTTATAGCTATCGTTGCGCCGATGGTCATTGGTCATAGCATAATACAGTAATTCGTCATAAACATAGTATTCAGCTACAGATGGCCATAGTTCTACTTTGTCTGTTGATAAATTTTCTGCTACTTGGGATGATTCGAGGTTTTTCTGTTCTGGTACAACATAAGCTACTAGACGTTTATTATCCGGTTGGTCTTCTCGTGTAACTACTACTGCTTTGTGCACTCCAGATTGCTGGGACAAGACATTTTCAACTTCTCCGAGTTCTATGCGATAGCCGCGAATTTTGACCTGATGATCGATACGACCGAGAAACTCGATGCTACCGTCATTCAAGTAGCGTCCTAAATCTCCTGTTTTGTAAAGCCGGGAATACGCCTCATTGCTAAAGGGATTGGGAATAAATTTCTGTTGTGTCAATTCTGGGCGGTTGAGATAGCCTCTTGCCAATCCAACACTACCGATGTGCAACTCTCCTGGCACACCAATCGGAACTGGTTGCAAATTTTCGTCTAAGATGTAAACTTGCGTATTGGCGATCGCCTTACCAATAGATATTTTCTCGTCTTCAAGGGTGCATTTTGCAATCGTGGCACAGACACTAGCTTCTGTCGGTCCGTAAGCATTGAAGAAGTTTCTGCCAATAGACCATTGCTTGATTAATTCAGCAGAACAAGCTTCTCCGGCTACAATTATTGTTTGTAGTGCCGGAAGTTTCTCCCCAGGCATAACTGCTAACGCCGATGGTGGTAGGGTGATATGGGTAATGCAATGATTGCGTAATTGCTCAATTAATGGCTGCCCTGGCAGTAGAGAGTCTTTTGTTCCCAGGTAAAGCGTTGCACCTGACCCTAGAGCCATCAAGATTTCTGCGATGGAAGCATCAAAACTGAAGGAGGCAAACTGGAGAACGCGGCTATCAGAATGCAAGCCAAAAGTTTGGATTAGAGCTTGAGTTAAATTGCATAGTCCCTTATGCTCAACCATCACACCCTTGGGTTTACCTGTTGAACCAGATGTATAGATGACGTAAGCTAAATTCGCTGCTGTTGTTTCGGTAATCGGGTTTTCTAGACTTTGTTCGGCAATAACTGACCAGCCTGTATCTAAACAAACTACATGTACTTGATGCTCAGGTAATCCAGTTGCTAACTTTTCAGTTGTCAACAGCAGCGATACCCCCGAATCAGATAGCATGTAAGCTAAACGCTCTTGTGGGTAGGTCGGATCGAGCGGTACATATGCCCCACCAGCTTTGAGGATACCAAGTAGACCAATAATCATCTCACTAGAACGTTCAACGCAGATACCAATTAAAGTGTCTGGTTTAATGTTATGATTTTGAATCAGGTAATGAGCAAGTTGGTTCGCTTTTTCATTCAATTGTTGGTAACTTAACGTTTTTAAACCATTACTGTTCGCTGTCAAAAATTCTCTGTAGGATTCAAAACTGACAGCAATGTTATCAGGGGTTTTGGCAACTTGTTGTTCAAATAGGTCAACCAGGGTTTGATTGTGGGGATAATCGGTTTGAGTTTTACTCCAGCGTTGTATTTGCAGAAGTTCGGCAGCTGTCATTAAAGGCAGAGTATTAATAGGTTGGTTTGAGTTACCAACAATTCCCTTAAGCAGAACTTCAAAGCGTTCCGCCATCCGTTGTATAGTACTCTTCTCAAACAGATCGGTAGCGTATTCCCAAGAGCAATTTAACTGGTTGTCATATTCCATCACCATCAGTGTTAAGTCAAACTTAGCGATCGCATGACTTAATCCGAGCCATTGAATCTCTAGTCCTGGCAAACTCAGGTCGGGACTTTCATTATTTTCCAGCGTGAACATGACCTGAAATAAGGGATTATGACTCATGCTGCGTTCTGGTTGTAACTTTTCTACCAGAAGCTCAAACGGGATGTCTTGATGACCATAGGCATCTAAACAAGTTTGGCGACTTTGTTGCAGGAACTCGATAAAACTTTGCTCAGGTTTGATTTGAGTACGCAACACAAGGGTATTGACAAAAAAGCCGATTAACCCTTCAGTCTGGCTATGGGTGCGGTTAGCAATCGGAGAACCAATACACAAATCGTTTTGGCGACTGTAACGAGAAAGTAAAATACTCAAAGCCGCCAACAAGGTCATAAACAGGCTTGCCCCTTGTTGTTGACTGAAGGTTTTAACAGCAGTGCTTAATTCTGGCGTGAGAGAGTAAAAATAGCGATCGCCTCGGTAGCTTTGCTGTGCTGGGCGAGGATAATCGGTAGGCAACTCCAGTAATGGGGAAGCATCCTTGAGTTGATGTTTCCAATAGTTGATCTGGTTTTCTAATACCTCCCCCTGTAACCAGTTTCGTTGCCAGTTTGCATAGTCACTGTATTGAATGGGTAAGGGAGCCAGGTTTGGGGTTTGACGTTGGGCAAAGGCGGTATAAGCTTGCCGTAACTCACGGACAAACACCCCGATTGACCAGCCGTCACTGATAATGTGGTGCATATTAATGAGCAACACATATTTCTGCTCCTTGAATTGCAGCAGTTTCGCTTTAAACAAGGGACCAGTATTTAAGTCAAACGGTTCTTGAGCATCAGCATCGATTAAACGCTGGAGGGTTGGGGATTGGGGATTGGGGGCTGGGGATTGGGAAAGAGTTTCTTGATTCCCAGTCCCTAATTCAAAGTTTCGGCAGTCTTGTATAGTGAGAACTTCGATGTCGTCTAAATTTTGGATAATAACCTGAGGATGTCCCGCCACTGTAGGAAAATACATCCGGAGACTGGCATGACGGTTAAGCAGATAAGCCAAACTAGAGCGCAAAGCATCAATATTTAGGTTGCCTTCCAATTGTAAAGCCATCGGCATATTGTAAGTAGCTGACGGCCCTTGGAGTTGTGCTAACAGCCACAGGCGTTGTTGAGCAAAGGAAAGAAGCTTGGGGGTATCATCTGTTAAAGTGGGAATTTCCTCTGCCATGACAGTTTTGGCTTTGGCAGCATTTAAGAATGCTAATATATCTGCTTTGTTGGTTTGAATTTCCTGCTTAAGTTCAGAAGTGAGAGCGTTTTTACTAGTACGAATCCGTAACTTATCATCTTCAGCCCAAATTCGGCAGCCCATGTTCTGTAAACGAAGCATTAAAGAAACTATTTGCTTATTTTTTGTCATAATATTTAGTCGGACACAATCAAAGTTAACTGTTGATAACAATAATACTAATTCTCCATGAAAATGCACTTAATATTAAAAAATGAACCGCCAAGTACGCCAAGTACGCCAAGGAAGAGAGAGGTAATTATTTAGTGCAAGTTTACAGAGAATTGGTAGAAGTAATTTTTAACAGTAAATAGTAAGGTTTTCAAAGTTTTTACCATTTTTAACCCAGTTCTGGTTTATGGGCGTCGGCGTAGCCCGTCGTGGACATCGCTTCCAATTCTACATCCTGGTAAAGGTCGGTAAAAGGAGCGGTTAGGTTAATGCTTTGGAGTTCAAAGGTTTGGTCATCGGGTGTATAAGTTTGTAGCACCCATAGTCCTTGCTTATTACGGCGAAAAGTTTCAACTCGATGGTGTTTTGTGTTAACTAAAACGTATTCTTCTAAGGTGTCAAGAGTTTGATAGTCATTGAACTTGTCACCTCTGTTAAAGGCTTCTGTGGACTCGGATAAAACTTCAATAATAAGTTTAGGAAAACTTTTATAAGTGGAAGTTTCTCGGTCTTTAGGGTTGTAGGTGACGATGATATCAGGGTAATAAAAGCGGTTACGTCTTTCAAGACGGGCTTTAATATCGGCAAAGTAAACTCGACAGTCTGACCCTCGCAAGTGGTTACGAATCAATAAAGCGAGGTTTAGGGCAATGGTGTTATGGGTGTCAGTTGTTCCCGCCATTGCGTAAACTTGACCATCAATATATTCGTGCTTGATGTTGCTTTTTTCTTCTAGTTGCAGGTATGCTTCAGGAGTAAGAAAAGTGGAATCAGATAGGGCAATCATAGGTTAAGTTTCTGATTAAACGATAAAATTTACTTGAGGACGTGTTTTCAACTGTTGTAGTTTAAGGGTTGTAATTTAAAGTTCAATTTCCTCTTCGTCTGAGTTGAGAGGCTGCATACTTTCGTCAATGGAATTAACCCAAATGCAGGTATCAAGGTAATTCGCCAATTCATTAAGGGTGGGGAATTCAAATATCTTCCGCAGGGGCAATTCCACTTTGAATTTATCACGGATGCGGGCAATCAGTTGGGTGGCTAATAGGGAATGACCTCCTAAATTGAAGAAGTTGTCTTGTCGGGCTATGACTTCATATTTAAGCAGCTTTGCCCATAGTTGAGCCAGCAATTTTTCTGTTTCTGTTACAGGTAATTCGATGTCTTTTGCTGCAACTGCCGTATCTGGTGCTCTTAATGCTTTGCGGTCTACTTTTCCATTCGGCGTCAGTGGTAGTTTTTCTAAGACAGTGAAATGGTTAGGAATCATATATTCGGGGAGATTTTTTTTCAGAAAATCTCGCCATTCGGCTAATAACTCTGGATCAACTTGAGGAGTGCGATATTGCAACGGTTGATTTGCGTAATGTTGCCAAGGTTTCAGGCGCAGATGGTTTGTTGTTGCAAATCGTGGTAGTGTCACCTGTCCGGGGATATTTCTTTGAAAAACAACATCGTAACAGGCAAATTCTGTAGAACTATATTGTATGAAAGGCGTATAGGGCAAATCTTGCGCTAAAGTTCGGAAGGCTTCAGGTTCTATCCCTAATTTGGCTTGTGCAACTGCTGCTTTCAAGTCTGAAACAGTACCATCTAATTGAGCAATTTGTTCTAACAACACCATTTCGGAAGTCAGACGCGCATTAGGAATATCTTTAATGCCTAGCAAATCCGGTTGCTGAGTTGTTAAAATTCTCTCGATTGTTTCCAGATTCAACTGTTGCGCTTGCCAATCTAACCATTCAGGTTCCGCGACGGGAGTATTTGTCTGATCCAAATGTAAAACAACGTCATAACGAAAACGGCTCATCTCCGTCTGAGCATAACCCCGTTTTAAT
Organism: Scytonema sp. HK-05; assembly: GCF_002368235.1. Classification (GTDB taxonomy): domain Bacteria; phylum Cyanobacteriota; class Cyanobacteriia; order Cyanobacteriales; family Nostocaceae; genus Kalymmatonema. The sequence goes on from NZ_AP018195.1 coordinate 545,614, forward strand.
TGAATCTGCACATGACTAATCCGAGGAAATCTTTGTTTGAGGGCGATAAAGAAATCAGGATCAATCAGTAATTCACCTTCGGTGCGGATGCTTTTTTGAATCTGTTGACGCAAATCCTTGATTGATAAGTCATCGGGGGCGCGATAAAATTCAACTGCGGTGTGGAAAGCTTCCAGCAGATGGAGATTTCGCACATCTCCAATAAAGATTGCTCCCTGCGTAGTCACAGCTTTGACAGCCCCCTCCAAAACTTGCAAAAAGTAATCCAAGGAGGGAAAATACTGGATGACAGAATTCATGATCACCAAGTCATAAGCACCCGTTTCAATGCCGTCAAACTCGTGAGCTGCACTGGCTTTTAAGGTAATGTCATCAAGAAACTGTCGTTTGAGATGTTGTTCAATATACTGCAATGCGCCCGGTGAAAAATCTGTCCCTAGATAATGCTGAGTATGAGGTGCAATTTTAAACAATAACATTCCCGTGCCGCAACCAATTTCCCAAACTCGTTTTGGTTCAAGTTCCAGAATTTGGTCAACTATTGTATCTCTCCATTCTTGCATCGCTGCTTTGGGATACGGTTGTCCCGTATATCTGTCATTCCAGCCAGCTAGATTGAGAGTTGGATCGTCTGGTGAATTAGGGTTGTCGGAGTAAGTATCATTAAATACTTGCTGCCACAAATCTACCTGTTGACCTTGGAGATTGTCATCCTCTATTGGTGTTGGGACAATATATGCCACTAGACGTTGATCAAAATCAGTGTCCTCCCGTACAATGACAACTGCTTCCTTAATTTTTGGATGTTTGACTAATGACGCTTCAATTTCACCTAATTCAATCCGAAAACCACGAAGTTTAACTTGATGATCGATGCGACCTAAGTATTGCAGATTGCCGTCAGGTAGCCAACGAGCTAAATCGCCAGTTTTATAAATCCGCTCAGTTTGGTTGAACAAGTTGAGGTGAATGAATTTTTCAGCGCTTAGATCGGGACGATTCAAATAGCCCTGTGCTAAACCTGCACCTGCAATGCACAGTTCCCCAGGAATACCAGGAGGAAGGGGTTGGTTGTAGCTATCTAGAATATAAGTGCGGGTGTTGGCGATCGCCTTACCGATAGTTGGTTCATGCTGAGCATTTTTGGCAACTTTTGTAAAAGTCGAGTAAGTTGTGTCTTCAGAAGGACCATAGAGATTATAAACTTCTGTCACAGATGTGGATTGATATAAAGCCTGTACCAAACTATTTTTTAATGGTTCGCCAGCTAAATTGATAACTTGAACACTTGCCGGAATAGCATTCATATTGAGCAGTTCAGCAGCAGCACTTGGTACAGTATTAATCAACGTAATCGGTACAATACTTTTACGTGCTTGCTCAATGTAGAGTGCATTTTCAACCACAATGACACTACCACCTTGAGTCAGGGGGACAAAAATTTCAAAGATGGAGAGGTCGAAACAAATTGAGGTTGATGTTAACACACCTGCAAGCTGTTCTGCGCTAAAGACTGAATGCGCCCACTTGAGCAGAACTACCGGACTATAGTGTGCAATGGCAACACCTTTAGGTCGCCCTGTGGAACCAGAAGTATAAATGACATAAGCTAAATCATCAGGGCTACTTTGTAAGTTGGGATTGTCCGTTGACTGATTAGCTGATGTTTCTTGCTCCAGAAACACGACTTGACAGGAATTTTGCAGTTTTTCTAGAGGAAGTTGCTTTTTAATAGATTTTGTTGTTAGTAATACAGAGGCATTACTATCTTCGAGCATTAAATGAATGCGTTCTTGAGGATAACTCGGATCAATCGGCACATAAGCTCCACCTGCTTTGAGGATAGCAAAGATACCGATGACCATTTCCAGTGTTCGCTCTACGCAAATCGCCATCAATGGGTTGTTAGGTAACTGTTGCTCTTTTTTGAGTTGCAACAGGTAGTGGGCAAGCACATTAGCTTTTTGGTTTAGTTCTTGATAACTCAGGCTACAATCTTCAAACACCACTGCAATGTTATCAGGCGTTTTTGCTACCTGTTGTTCAAACAGAGTCACCAGAGTCTGGTCTTTGTTGTTGATACCGGTTTGATTCCAAACTTGCAGTTGTTGGATTTCTGCTGTTGTGATTAAGGGTAGAGTACTGATGGGCTGTTGGGGATGTTGGGCAATGGCTTCGAGCAAAACCTCCAAGTGTCTTGCCATGCGCCTAATCGTTTCAGCCTCAAATAAATCGGTGGCATATTCCCACATACAGTGCAGTTGGTCGCCCCTTTCGCAAAGATACAGTGTCAAATCAAACTTGGCAAATGGATAACTTTGCTCCAAGTATTGAATATTAAGCCCTGGTAAATTAACATTCGTCCCCGCACTTTCCGTGTTTTGCAACACCATCATGACTTGGAATAAGGGGTTATGGCTCAGACTGCGTTCTGGTTGTAACTGTTCTACCAAATACTCAAAGGGAATATCTTGATGAGCATAAGCATCTAAGCAAGTGTGGCGGGTTTGTTGGAGTAACTCGCTAAAGCTTTGCTCTGGCTTGATTTTGCTACGCAATACCAAGGTATTGACAAAAAAGCCGATTAACCCTTCTGTATAGCTATGGGTGCGGTTAGCAATGGAAGAACCAATACATGAGTCGTCTTGCCGACTGTAACGAGATAGTAAAATACTAAAAGCCGTCAACAGGGTCATAAACAAACTTACCCCCTGTTCTTGACTCAGCGCTTTGAGCAATGAAGTTAGTTTATTGCTTAAACAGTATTCTTCTTGGGCACCTCGGTAACTTTGCAAAGCGGGACGAGGATGGTCAGTGGGTAACTCCAGCAACGGGGGAGCATCGCTGAGTTGTTGTTTCCAGTAATTTTCCTGGTTTGCTAAAATATCCCCTTGTAACCAACTGCGCTGCCAAGCTGCATAATCACTATACTGAATTGGTAACTCTTGCCAATTTGGAGCTTGACCTTGAGCGAAAGCACAGTAAGCTTGTTGCCATTCCCGCTTAAATACACCCATTGACCAGCCGTCGCTGATAATGTGGTGCATATTAATAAGCAACACATATTTCTGCTGTGTAAGTTGCAGCAGTTTTGCTTTGAACACCGGACCAGCATTTAAGTCAAAGGGTTCTTGGGCATGGCTATCAGCTAACCGTTGTACCGTTTCTGCTTGAGTGTGGGGATCGAGTTCCTGTAAGTCTGCAATCGCCAACACTTCTATATCCTCTGGATTTTGGACGACGACTTGCGGCTCTCCCTCCAAGACTGGAAAATATGTGCGTAAACTAGCATGGCGTTTGAGCAAATACGCGAAACTTGCACGCAACGCCTCTATATTCAAATTGCCCTCAAGTTGCAGAGCCATTGGCATATTGTACGTAGCCGAGGTTCCTGTCCCTTCAAGTTGGGCTAAAAACCAGAGTCTTGATTGGGCAAAGGACATTTTAGGAGCATTTTCAGGTTGTGATGCGATGGGAGGTAAGGTAAGCCCGGAAGCGGCTTTGTCAATTTCTGTTGCCAACTCAGACAAAATGCTCTGCTCAAATACCTTGCGGACAGGCAATTCTACGCCAAAACTGTCACGAATACGGGCAACCAATTGGGTAGCTAATAGAGAATGTCCACCCAGTTCAAAGAAGTTGTCAGGGCGACCAACAGATTTCACTTTTAAAAGAACCTGCCATAAACTAGCCAGCAGTTCTTCTGTTGGAGTCACTGGCATTTCCCAATCAGTGGAGGTAGCTATATCTGCTGCTGGTAGACATTGCCGATCTAGTTTACCGTTAGGGGTAAGAGGCAACCTATCCAATACCATAATCTGGCTAGGAACCATATAATTCGGCAGGCGAGTTTTGAGGTAATCCTTGAGTTGACCCCCTAAATTGACAGATTTTTCCGCCGCCGTGACATATGCCACTAACCTAGGACTATTATCAGGTTCATATAAAATGACGACAGCTTCTTTAACTGATGGATGATGTAATAATAGCGATTCAATTTCACCCAATTCGATGCGGAAGCCCCGCAGTTTTACTTGGTTGTCAATCCGTCCTAGGTATTCTAAGTTACCATCTGGCAACCATCTTGCCAGGTCGCCAGTTTTGTAAATTCGCTCAGTTTTACCGAATAATTCAACACATATGAATTTTTCGGCGGTAGTTTCAGGACGATTGAGATAGCCTCGTGCTAATCCAACGCCAGCAATGCACAATTCTCCAGGAATGCCAGGGGGTAATGGTTGATTGTATGCATCTAAAATGTAGATGCGGATGTTCGGCAAAGGTTGACCGATGGGTGGTTTTTTCCCATTGGGTTGAACTAGAGCGATCGCAGCATTCACCGTAGATTCCGTGGGTCCGTAGCAATTGAAGAAACGCCGTCCTGTTGCCCATTGTGTCACTAATTCGGCTGAGCAAGCTTCACCACCAACGGTTAAGCATTGCAAATCGCTTAAGGTTGCTTGAGGTAAGACAGATAACGCCGAAGGAGATAAAAAGCTATGGGTAATTTTATGCTGGACTAAGAAGTCAACCAAGATTTGACTGGGTAACAAAGTGTCTTTGTTGGCAAGATACAAGCAAGCACCAGTCACGAAGGTAGTAGCAATTTCTGCAATAGACAAATCAAAACTAAAAGAACCAAACTGAAGCAATCGGCTTTGGGGTTGAACTTGAAAAGTTTTCGCCCAAGCCAAGCTGAGATTGACAATTGCTTGATGCGAAATCATTACCCCTTTCGGTCGTCCTGTCGAACCAGAAGTATAGATGACGTAAGCTAAATCATCAGGTGTACTTTTTGGACTGGGATTATCTGTTGATTCTTCGGCAAAAGTTTCCTTATCCAAACAAATGACTTGAGGTGAGTGTTTCAAGTTCGCGCCAAGTAATTCATCCTTGAGGAAACTTTGGGTCAGCAACACCGATGTCCCAGAATCTTCCAACATGAAGCCAATCCGTTCTTTGGGATAATTGGGGTCAATCGGCACATAAGCCCCACCTACTTTGAGGATACTGAGTACACCAATAATCATCTCAAGGGAACGTTCAACGCAGATACCAATTAAGGTGTCTGGCTTAATTTGGTGATTTTGAATGAGATAATGAGCGAGTTGGTTTGCTTTTTGATTCAGTTGCTGGTAAGTAAGTCGGTGGGATTCAAACACCAAAGCGAGATGTTCAGGGTTTTTGGCAACTTGAGCTTCAAACAGGTCAACTAGAGTTTTATCCTGGGGATAATCAGTTTGAGTTTGATTCCAGATTTGCAGTTGCTGATGTTCACCTTGTGTAAGCAACGGTAAAGAATGAATAGGTTGTTGAGGGTTAGCAACAATTCCCTCAAGCAGAACTTCAAAATGTCCCGCCATCCGTTGAATGGTTTTAGCTTCAAACAAGTCTGTTGCATATTCCCATTCTCCTATCAATCCCTGGGGCGTTTCTCGAAAAATCAGCGACAAATCAAACAGAGTCGTCGTGTTTTCCCACTCAAAACGGGTAACAGTTAATCCATTGATTTCAAGTTGCTGCTGAGTTTGATTTTGCAAGCCAAAAGCTACTTGAAATAAGGGATGATGAGAAAGCGATCGCTCTAAGCCTAATTCATCGACTAGTTTCTCAAAAGGTAAGTCTTGATGGTCATAAGCATCCAAGGTGACTTGCTTCACCCGGTTGAGTAATTCTAAGAAACTTGGATTCCCTTGCAGGTTGGTACGCAAAGCTAGGGTATTGACAAAAAAGCCAATCAGTGGTTCTATTTCACGACGGTTACGATTGGCGATCGCAGAACCAACGACAATATCCTCTTGTCCACTGTAGCGCGACAGTAAGAGCGTAAATGCTGCAAGTATTGTCATAAACAGCGTGGTTCCTGACTCCTGACTCAAGCGCTTCAACTTCTGTGTTAAATCTTGATTGAGTTTCAAAAACTCGCTACGCCCCCTGAAACTTTGAACTGAAGGGCGGGGTTTATCTGTGGGTAATTCTAACAGGGGCGGGACTGCGGCTAATTGTTTTTGCCAGTAATTGAGTTGGGTTTGGAGAACCTCTCCCTGTAGCCATTGTCTTTGCCAGTGGGCGAAATCGGCATATTGTAGCGATAATTCCGCTAAGGGAGACGCTTGTCCAACGCAAAATGCGGTATACAGGGTGAACAATTCATGGCGGAATATGTCCATTGACCAACCATCACAAACGATATGATGGATGACGAGCAATAGCAGATGGGATTGGTCAGCCAGTTGTAATAACTTTACCCGCAACAAAGGTGGATTTGATAAATCAAAAGGCTGTTGCAATTCTTCTGTGGCTAACTGCTGTGCTTTCCGTAACTGGTTTTCTTTTGTCAATTGTCGCCAGTCTAGCAGTTGTATTGTCTGCTCGGGATGAGCGTGAATCACCTGTATCGGCGATTCATTGACAACTGCGAAGGTGGTGCGTAACACTTCATGACGTTGAACAATTTCTCTAATAGTTTGTTCTAAAGCAGCTTTATTAAGAAATCCGTTAAGTAGCAAGAAAAACGGGACATTGTAGACGCAATTTTCGCCTTCTAGTTGGTCGAGAAACCACAGTCTTTGTTGGGCAAAGGAGAGGGGAAGGGGTTGTTCCCGCGATACGGGTGTTAGGGGTGGAGTGAACCTGCTATTATTTTGTGGAGATTGCTGTTGCTTTTTCAGTTTTTGTAGGACTAATTCTCGCTTTTCTGGCGAAAGATTTTGAAGACGTTTTAGTATATCGCTCATAATCGTTAGTTTTTTTAATTAATAGAATTGGTAACTGATTTAATCTTAGGAATGACCAAAAATGCCAAAAAGCTTAATTTATCGTAGACGCGCAGCGGCGTGCCGGAGGCTACCGCCAAGACGCCAAGAACGCCAAGAATTGGTAGAGTGTGTGTCAGTCTTAAATCTTTAAAAAAGTAGTTGCTGGGTTACTTCTTCCTCTGATAACTGATCGACTTCTCCTAAAATCTGTGATAGGGCATCATTTTCTGCTTGTTCAATCTGTTGAGTAATCAGTTTTTGGGCAAGTTCAGCAATGGTTGGATTTTCAAACAGATAACGCAGAGGAAAATCTAGAGAAAAGGCCTCTCTTAATCGAGAAACGACTTGGGTTGCGAGTAAAGAATGTCCACCCAACTCGAAAAAGTTATCGTGAATTCCAACCTGTTTTAATCTGAGAACTTCAGTCCAAATTGTGGCTAATTCTTGTTCGGTAGACGTGCGAGGAGCAACAAAATCAACGTCTAAGCTTCTTTGGGAAGCATCTGGAGCAGGCAAAGCACGGCGATTTATCTTACCATTAGGAGTTAGAGGGAATTCCTCAAGAAATACGAAAGCGGCGGGAATCATGTAGTCAGGTAGCTTTTTCTTGAAGAAGTTTCGCAGAGTGCTAGCAGTTGGTGGGTTATCCTTGGTCAGGAGATAGGCAACTAAATACTTATTTCCAGGTTCATCTTCCCGCGCAATGACTACGACTTGCTTTATACCTGGCTGTTGAATTAAAACTGCCTCAATTTCTTCTAATTCGATGCGAAAACCCCGAATCTTAACTTGTGTATCAATTCGACCTAGAAATTCCAGATTCCCATCAGGGAGACGGCGGACTAAATCTCCGGTTTTGTAAAGTGTTTCACCCTCAACAAAAGGATTAGGAATAAATCTTTCACGGGTTAATGTTGGTTGATTTAAGTAACCTCTAGCAACACTCGCCCCACCCACATAAAGTTCCCCAGGAATCTCAAGAGGAACCCTGTGTAAATCTCCATCTAGTAAGTAAACTTTTCTGTCGCCGATGGGTTTTCCGATGGGAATTGAATGGACATTTTGAGCAAGTTCTTTAGGAATCGGGTAACAAGAGGTAAAAACTGTACATTCCGAAGGACCATAAGCATGAATAATTTGGGTTCCAGGTAATAGTTCTAAGGCACGACGAACATGAGGTATAGAAACGGATTCTCCCCCAAACAGTAGTTGTTTAACTCCTGACAAACCTTCAGGCATCGTGTCAATCATGAGATTGAATAAAGCCGTAGTCAGAAACAGGGTGTTAACCTCCTGTTCTTGGATAATGCGGCTTAAGCTTTCAGGTGTAGGAATTTTGTCTGGGTAAAGCACACAACGCCCCCCGTAAAGCAAGGGCGTCCAAAGTTCTAGGGTTAGTGCATCCCAGGAAATTGATGAATGTTGTAGCCAAATTTGGTTTGCATCAAGTTGAATGTAATCAACCCCAAACATAAAACCAATAATGCTACGGTGGGGAACTTCTGTTCCTTTTGGTGTTCCCGTTGAGCCAGAGGTATATATGATATAAGCTAAATTTTCTGGATTAACTTCGCTCGATAAATTGTCTTCTTTGTATTGGGCAATTGTTTCCCAATCTGAGTCAAGATTCACCACAGTTTGATTGTGGATAGGAAGGCGATGGGCGAAGCCCCGCCGGGTACGGCGATCGCACAAGTGAGTTTGCGTTAGTAAGATGGGTGCCTGTACATCTCCTAACATAAACTCTAGTCTTTCGGTAGGATAAGCGGGATCTAGAGGAACATAAGCGCCACCTGCTTTGAGGATAGCGAGTATTCCTATCACCATTAAAGGCGTTCGCTCGACACAAATTCCCACCCGTACTTCGGGTTTAACTCCCAGCACTTGTAGGTAATGGGCTAATTGATTGGCGCGGTTATTCAACTCTCGATAACTTAAATGTTCCTTTTCATATACAAGTGCTAATGCATCAGGGGTTTTTTCTACTTGTTGCTCAAATAAATTATGAATACATTTATAATGAATAGAATCTATATTTTGTTGATTCTCTTGCAGAATTAATTGTTCTTGTTCCGCTGCACTAAGCAGAGATAATTGGGAAATATCTTGTTGTAGATTGGCTGCCATTCCTTCTAGTAATGTTTGGAAATGTCCAATCATGCGGGCAATTGTCTGTTCCTCGAAACGACTGGTATCATAGACAATCCTGCCAGACAATTGCGATTCAGGATTCACCACTACTGTTATAGGATAATTCGTCCGTTCAAAACAACGAAGATGACTAATTTCTAAAGTTTTTTTGCTTTCCTGTTCAGCAGAATCCAGCGGATAATTCTCAAATACTAAAAGGCTCTCGAACAGTGGCATTCCTGGGGGAACATCACTTAGGCGCTGAATTTCTGCCAGGGAGTAGTACGCATACTGTTCCTGTTCAAATGCTTGGTTTTGTAAATGCTTGAGCCAGGATAACAATTCTGTCTTGGCTGTAACTTGTACCCGTATGGGGAGGGTGTTGATCAATAGCCCAACCATTGAATCCACTCCTGCCAAGTTCGGTGGGCGGCCGGATACAGTTGCACCAAAGACCACATCGCTTTCCCCGTTGTAGCGCGAAAGGAGTAACGCCCATGCTCCTTGCACCAAATTATTCAAGGTTAAATGATGCTGTCGCGCCGCATATTGCAGCTTCTCAGTTACAGATTGAGATAATTGGAAAGCTTGCTCATCGTATCTTCCTTGTTCCCTGTCCCCTGTCCCCTGTCCCCTGTTCCCTCCTAAAGAGGTAGGAGCCTCAAATCCCTGGAGAGTTTGTTGCCAAAAGTTTTTTGCCTGAGCAATATCCTTTTGTTGTAACCAATCAATATACTCTCGATAAGGGCGAGAGGGAAGCAGGCGTAAATGTTCGCCTCGATGATTAGCTTCATAGAAAGCTAAAACTTCTTTCAGGACAATCTGCATTGACCAACCATCAAAGAGAATATGATGATGGCTCCATATAAATTGGTAAGTTTGTTCCTCTAGGTGGATGACAGTGAAGCGCATTAAGGGAGCAACATCCAGTTCAAACCCTTTTTGGCGATCGCCTTCCAAAAAATCCTCTAGATGCTGTTGTTGTTCATCGGCTGTTAAATGACGCCAATCCAGTTCCACCCAGGGAAGTTCCACTTGCTTACTCACCATTTGCAAGGGCTTTTCTATCTCTTCCCAATAAAAAGAACTGCGTAAAACTGGGTGTCGTGCAACAACCTGCTGCCAAGCCTGCACAAATGCAGGAAAATTCAATTCCCCAGAGAGGGTGCAAAGCAATTGCTCGAAATAAAGTTCTGATTCTGGCGCATAAAGGGTATGAAAGAGCATACCCTGTTGCATGGGCGAAAGTTCATAAAGGTCTTCGATATTCTTCACTAAACTACCTCTGGTTTGGGGATTGGGGATTGGGGATTGGGGACTGGGGATTAGGGATTGGGAAAGAGATATAGCGCAATTCAATTGAGTGAAGTACAAATACAGCAGATTGCAAGTTCGTGAAGTACAGAGGTACCCCACCCGCGCTGTCGCGCACCCTCCCCGATGCCTTGGTCCGGGTTGGGGAGGGGTGTACTCCATTTAGATGCAAAGCGCTGTATATCTGTGTTCATCTGTGTCCATCTGTGGTTTATTTTTTCTTTATGTACCTTACCCAATTGCAAACCGCTATATTTTTATTCCTTCGTTGTGTTCTTGGTTTTATCTTTGTTAATTTTGGATAGGAACTTATCAAGCTGTTGTTGATTGAGTTTGGCAGCCGAAAAGTCAGAAGGGGTATAGCCTTGTGACTCTTCTGACTGACAGTGAGCAATCAGAGTTTTTAATGCCTCCATAAATCCCAAAGCCAAACGCTCAATGGTAGTTCTTTGATGAACTTTCTCGCTGTAAGCCCAAGTCATTTCCAGCCTACCTGCGCGAATGAATCCGCTGACTCCTAACAGATGGCTGCGCCTATTGAGTAAACTCTGTTCAGCTTTAAATTCTTTAGCCAAACCCAACACGTCAGACGCCCTAAGTACCTGATCGAACTGACCAAGGTAGTTAAAACTGACTTGTGCTTGGGGAAGCGCCTGTAGTTTTGTGCGTATTGCAGCGTTTTCGTTCAAATATCGCAACACACCATAACCAATGCCCCGGTTGGGAATACGCCGCAGTTGTTCTTTGACTAACTTTAAAACCTCTCCTGGAAGGTCAACTTCTTGTAGCTGTAGGTAAACAGGGAACAAGGTGGTAAACCAACCTACAGTGCGCGACAAATCCACATCCTCAAATAAATCTTCCCGTCCATGTCCCTCTAAATCAACCAGTAGGGAACGTTTTCCTGTCCATTGGGCAAAGCTTTGCACTAGGGCAGTCAACAGCACATCATTAATTTGAGTGTTGTAAGCAGAGGGCACATCTTGCAATAAGGTGCGGGTTTGTTCTTCACTTAAAGAAAGTGACACAGTAGCGGTTGAAGCTATGGTATTGTCCCCTTCACCTGAAGGATAGTCTACTGGCAAGCTACTAACTTTAAAATTAGACTCATTTAACCAGTAATCTAACTCCGTGGCAATTGCCTCTGATTGTCCATATTCTGTCAGGCGATCGCTCCAATATTGGAAGGAAGTTGTCTTAGGTGGTAGTTTAATAGCTTCGCCACGGCTAATTTGTTGGTAAGCAGTAGCTAAGTCTTCAAGCAAGATCCGCCAGGAGATGCCATCTACCGCTAAGTGATGGATGATGAACAGTAACCGACCTGGTTGATTCTTGCCCAACCGAAACAGCGCCACTCGTGCGATTGGCCCAGTAGATAAGTTCATACTAGCCTGAAGTTCAGCATCCGCAGTGTTCATCGCTGTTTCTTGTCCTTCTGGCGACAAGTATGACAAATCGATGACACTCAATGGTATCGTTTCCTGGGCTGCGGCGTTAATTTGCTGCCAGTGTTCCCCTTCCTGCATAAACCGCAGACGTAGAGCATCATGATGCAGTAACAATTGTTGCAGTATTTGCTGCAATTGCTCATGTGTCAACTCTGGCGGGACTTCCAGCAGTGCTGACTGGTTAAAATAATCAGGTTCGGACAATTTCTGCTCGAAAAACCACTGCTGGATTGGTGTCAGCACCACCTTACCTGTCACTAACCCTTGTTCTGCTTTAACAAAGCGAGTAATACCTGCCACAGCAGCTAACTCAGCAACGGTTTGGTACTTAAATAGCTGTTTGGGAGCAATTTGGATACCCGCCTGATTCGCACGGGAAATTATCTGAATGCTGAGGATAGAATCTCCACCCAGTTCAAAAAAGTTATCATGGATGCCGACTTTTTCTAGTCTTAAGATTTCTGACCAGATTGCTGCTAATTTCTCTTCTATAAGTGTGCGGGCCGCAACAAATTTATCTTCGACACTGCGAGAAAACTCTGGGGTCGGTAGGGCGCGGTAGTCTACCTTCTGGTTGGGTGTCATGGGCAGCGCTTCCAGCACCACGAACGCCGAGGGCACCATATAATTAGGTAGCTTCTGCTTGAGAAAATGGCGCAATTCATCGGTTGTTGGTTGCAGCTGGTGCGGCACAACATAAGCCACTAAGCGTTTTTGTCCGGGAATGTCTTCACGGGCAATGACAACAGCTTGGAACACCTGTGGATGTTGACGTAGCGTCGTCTCAATTTCTCCCAACTCGATGCGGAAGCCGCGAATCTTCACCTGGTTGTCAACTCGACCGAGATATTCCAAGGTGCCATCTGCGCGAAATCTTGCTAAATCTCCTGTTTTGTAGAGTCGGTCACAGATGGCATAAGCAATCGGATTCTGGATAAATTTCTCCGCCGTAAGTTCAGGACGTTGCCAATACCCTCTAGCTAATCCTACTCCACCAATGTGCAGTTCTCCAGGAACTCCTATCGGTACAGGTTGCAGATATTGATCTAAGATATAAACCTGAGCATTGCTTATAGGTCGTCCAATCGCAACAGAAGTGGCGGTTGAGGAATTGAGGCGGTGTAGGGTGGTGATGACCGTTGCTTCTGTTGGTCCGTAACTATTAAATAATTGGGGTGGATCAGGGAGATGAGCAACACTAGTGTGCCAATGCTTCACTTTTTCGAGTTGAGCTTCTTCTCCACCAATAATCACGATTGTCAAACTTACCGGAATACGTCCGTCTTGAGGGTTAAGTTCCGCCACCAACTGATGCCAGTATGCTGTGGGGAGATCCAACATGGTCAATTGCCATTCTCGGCAACATCGCCAAAATTCATCGCTGGAGTGCAACATCTGTTCGGTGCGTAATATTAACGTTGCACCGACTAAAAGACAAGGAAAGATTTCTTCAATAGATGTATCAAAGCAGATAGACGCAAATTGGAGAATGCGTTCGCCTGCATTAATTCCATATTCGTGGGTGGCAGTCATGACAAAATTTATCAGTGACCGATGTTCAATCATCACCCCTTTGGGTTTACCCGTGGAACCAGAGGTGTAAATAATGTAAGCAAGGTTGTGGAGTTGAACGTCACTAATAGGATTGGCTGTACTGTGTTGAGCAATGACTGACCAGTCGGTATCTAAACAAATTGTTTTTCCAGTATAATCTGGTAGTTGGGGCTGGAATCTTTCTTGAGTCAACAGGATACCTAGTTGCGTATCTTCTAGAATGTCAGCCAGTCGCTCTTTGGGATAAGCAGGGTCAAGGGGAACATAAGCACCACCTGCTTTGAGAATGCCGAGTAAGCCGACAATCATTTCAAGAGAACGGTCAACGCAGATGCCAACTAAGGTTTCTGGTTTGACTCCCAAAGTTTGCAAATAGTGTGCTATTTTGTTGGCGCGATCGCTCAATTCACGGTAGGTTAATTGTTGACCATCCTGCTCTACTGCGATCGCCTGAGGCGTTAACTCCACCTGAGCCGCAAATAACTTATGGATACAGTCAGTCTCAGGATAATCCCTGTAAGTTTGATTCCATTCCGCCAGTAACTGTTGTTCAGCCTGAGTTAACAGAGGTAATTCCCCAAGATGCTGCTCTGGGTTAGTAACAATTTCCTCTAGTAAATTTTGATACTCCTCTAGCATTCGTTGGATTGTAGCAGCATCGAAGAGGTCGCTGTTGTATTCTAAGACTAGGGTGATTCCCTTGGCTCCTGTTTTAGAACCGTTCTGCACACGTTGTTCAAAACGCGGTATGACCAGGAAATCCAGATCAAACTTAGCGGATTTGTTGCTGATGGGTTCATGCAAGCTGATGTCCAAGCCTGGGAGACTCAAGTCCGGCATGGGGGAATCATGGAAGCTGAACATTACTTGAAACAGGGGATTGTGACTCAAGTTGCGTATTGGCTTGAGAACTTCCACCACTTTATCGAAGGGTAAGTCTTCGTTAGCATAAGCTTCCATAGTACAGGAGCGCACTCGACCAAGTAACTCCCGAAATGTAGGATTACCTGACAAATCGGTGCGTAAAACCAAGTTATTGACAATCATGCCAATTAACTTCTCTATCTCGTGCATCCGCCGATTGGCAACAGCAGTCCCCACGCACAGATCGTCCTGTCCAGTGTAGCGGTGTAACATTACCAGAAAAGTTGCCAGCATCGTCATGAATAAGGTAACACCTTCTTGACGGCTTAGAACTCGCAGAGATTCGCACAAGTCGATGGGCAACTCTACCCTAATTTGATTGCCGTTGTAAGTTTGTTCGGCTGGTCGCGGGCGGTCTAATGGTAATTCCAACAACGGTGAACTGCCGGATAACTTCTGTTGCCAGTAAGCTAATTGGGCTTGGGCTTCCTGGCTTTTGACCCACTGTCGCTGCCAATGGGCAAAGTCTGCAAACTGCAAGACTGGTTCAGTCAGTGGAGAAGGATTACCCAAAGAGAATGCTTGATAAAGTTCCACCAATTCACCCAGGAACACGTTGAATGACCAACCATCATGAATCATGTGATGTTCGATGTGGATCAACAGATGTTCTTGGTCATTTAACTTCAACAAAACCCACTTAACTAATGGTAATTGATTCAGGTCAAGGGGCTTTTGCACTTCTGTCTCAACTAACTTCTGAGCCTCTGTTTGACGCTCAGATTCAGGGAATGACTGGACGTCAATTACTGTGAAACTGATTGGTTGGTGTGGGTGGATGACCTGAAATAGCCGCCCATTTACTGCGGGATAAGTTGTGCGAAAGATTTCATGACGCAGTACAATCTCGCTGAGGCACTGTTGTAATACTGTTATATTGAGTTGACCATGAAATCGCAGAGTTGCCTGGAATTGGTAGGCGTTACTTTCTGGAGCCAATTGTTGGATGAAGTACACTCGCTCTTGGGCAAAGGAGACTGGCAAGAGTCCTTCATGGGGAATTCGTTCTATGGCAGGACGTTGCCACTGTTGGTTTCCTTGACCCTGTTGAATGAGTTGAGCTACACTGCTTATAGTAGGGTTTTCAAATATTTGGTGAAAAGATAACTCGACTTGGAAAACTTCGCGCACACGAGAAAGCATCTGAGTTGCAATGAGGGAATGACCACCCAGATGGAAAAAATTATCATTAGCTCCAATCTGCTCAAGTCCCAGTAACTTAGCCCAGATGAGGGCTAACTTCTCCTCAATTGGATTACGAGGCGCGACGAAGGTTTCCTCGAGATTGGGGCGCGAGCGATCGCTTGCGGGAAGGTTTCGACGATCCACCTTACCATTAGGGGTAAGGGGCAAAGAGTCGAGAATCACAAAGACTGCTGGCACCATGTAATTGGGCAGCTTTTCTTCAAGGAAGCGTTTTAAGGTAGTGACGTTCCCTTCCGGCTTTTGATTAAGAACAATATAGGCGACAAGCCGCTTATCACCAGGAATGTCTTCACGGGCGATGACCACTGCCTGACGTACATCCGGGTGTTGACTCAAAAGCGCCTCAATTTCTCCTAATTCAATGCGGAAGCCGCGAATCTTCACCTGATTATCAACTCGACCAATGAAGATAATGTTGCCATCGCTTAAGAACCGAGCTAAGTCACCTGTTTTGTAAAGCTTCTTGCTTCCTGCATCCTCAAACGGATTAGGAATAAATTTTTCCTGGGTTAATTCTGGGCGGTTGAGGTAGCCCCGTGCCAAGCCGTCACCGCCAATATATAATTCACCAGAAGTACCAATGGGGACTGGTTGAAGTTTGGAATCGAGTATGTAGATTTGTGTATTGGAAATCGGGCGACCAATCGGCAAAGTTGTTGCCCCTTCTGCAACGTCCTCTACTAGATACCAACAAGAGAATGTTGTACTCTCAGTCGGACCATAAACATGTAGCAATCGCTGTGGTGCTCCATTCCTCAGAACTGCTTTGACCGACTTAGGATCTACAGCTTCGCCGCCAAATAGCAAGTATCGCACATCTTTAAATGCCTGGGGGACAATACTTGCTAACTGATTAAATAAGGCTGTGGTCAAAAATAATACACTTATCCCTTGTTCGCGGATGTACGCTGCGAAATGCCGAGGCGAAAGCACAACATTTTGAGGAATGATTACCAACCTAGCTCCGTGCAGGAGAGCACCCCAGATCTCGAAAGTGGCTGCGTCAAACGAAGCATTTGAGGCTTGGGCAATGCGTAGTTTACCGCCGTAGGCATCGCTCTTGTCTAACTGCACATAGTTGGTGTTGCATACTAGCCGATTGACAGCCCGATGCGGTACAGCTACTCCCTTTGGTGTTCCTGTAGAACCAGAGGTATAGATGACATAAGCCAGGTTTTCAGCCGTCACGTCACTCGTAGGGTTTTCTTGGTGACGATTGATTAATTCCCAGTCAGTATCCAGACAAACCGTCTTCACCCCGCTTTCGCTAAACCCTGCAACGAACTTTTCCTGAGTCAATAGCACCTGCACTTGTGAATCTGCCAGCATAAAGCTCAGACGTTCTTCGGGATATGTTGGATCTAACGGCACATAAGCTCCACCCGCCTTGAGAATGGCCAACATTCCTACTACCATTTCCACTGAGCGTTCAACGCAAATCCCTACCAGTCCTTCTGGCTCTACACCCAAAGATTGCAGATAATGTGCTATTTTGTTGGCTTGGTGGTTCAACTCTTGATAGGTAAATTTCTGCTCATTGAAGACGACAGCAATATTGTCTGGAGTTTTTTCCACTTGTGCTTCAAATAACTGATGTATGCACAAATGTTTGGGGTAATCTACCGTTGTATCATTCCATTCCACTAATATTTTATGTCGCTCCTGCTGAGTTAAAGCAGAAAAATCATCAACAGGATAAGTAGAACCAATCACAATTTCTTGCATAAACTTAATTACAAGGACGTCAATATTTCATGTTTGGGATAAAGCAGTAGGCTAAATAATTTGAGATTTGAGATTTGAGATTTGCAATTGTTTCATCCAAATATACTACTAATTTACCTAAACCGTGGTTTTTTCCTGTTAATTTTACCTAGGAATTTGTCAAGCTGTTGTTGATTGAGTTTTGCAGCAGCAAAGCCATAAGGCGTATAGCCTTGGGACTCTTTTGACTGACAGTGATTCATCAAAGTTCTTAATGCTTCCATAAATCCAATACTCAACCTTTCAATGGTAACTCGTTTGTGAATTTTATCACTATAAGCAAACTCCATTTCTAATTTTCCTGAGTGAATTAATCCGCTCACTGCCAACAGATGGCTGCGATTTCCGCGCCTACTCTGTTCTGATTTCCATTCTTTAACGGCTCCGAACATCGCAGAGGCAGACAGAACTTGGTCAAATTGACCTAAATAATTGAAACTAACTTCTACTTGAGGTAAATTCTGTAATTGATTTTGAACTGCCGGATTTGGATGTAAATATCGCAAGATACCATAACCAATCCCGTGTTTAGGTAGGCGATGCAGTTGTTCTTTAACTAATTTTACTGATGAATGCATTTCCCTTCAGGATAAGCTGTTTTCGTCTCATTCCAGTCAACCAATAATTGATGCTGCTGTTCTGGCGTTAGTAAGGGGTATTGGGAAATTTGTTGATCAGGGTTAGCCACAATTCCTTCTACCAATGTTTGATACTGTTCCATCATCCGTTTGATGGTGGCGGCATCAAAGAGGTCGCTGTTATATTCCCAAACAACAGTTATGCCCTCTGTTTCGATTCCTTGGGCTTCCGTCCCAGAATGACGCCCTACTCGTTGTTCAGAACGGGGAATAACAACAATATCAAGATCGAATTTAGCTGATTTATTGCTAACCGTCTCATGCTGTTTAATGGTCAACCCTGGTAAACGCAATTCAGGTAACAGCGCATCATGGAAGCTGAGCATCACCTGAAACAGAGGATTATAGCTAAGATTTCTCTCTGGTTTAAGTGCCTCTACGACCTTATCAAAGGGTAAGTCTTCATTAGCATAACCTTCTAGAGTTACTTGACGCACTTGAGCCAGAAGTTCTCGAAAGGTGGGGTTTCCGGAAACATCTGTCCGGAGAACAATATTATTGACAATCATCCCAATTAACCCTTCTGTCTCCCGCCAACGTCGATTAGCGACTCCAGAACCCACACAAAGGTCTTCTTGTCCCGTGTAGCGGTAGAGCATAACCCACTATCATCTCTAGAGAGCGATCCACGCAAATTCCGACCAGTACCTCTGCCCCTATCCCCAAGGAGCGCAAATGATCAGCAAGTTGGTTAGCTTGAATATTTAATTCCTCGTATGTCAGTTGCTTCTGCCCAAATACCACAGCTATTGCTTGCGGAGTTCGCGCAACTTGGGCTTCAAAGAACTGATGAATACATTGTTTAAACATGAGCTAGATATTTTTCAAATTAAGGATTAAAGGATTAGGGGTATAAGGGCATGGGAAAACCATTTTGACTCACACTAGAATGTCAGCGAATTTAACAGTAAAATTATTCATCGACAATTTCAACTGTCCTTGGTGCGTCAAATAGTTTAGTATAAGTATTGGTGGTTTCTCGACTAAGTTGATTTTTCAGTTTGACTTTTAGCTCCTCTGAAATGGGTAAATCTTGAATTTCTTTGAGGAGAAATCCGACGGATTCAGTTTTGCTACGTTCTGCATAGATGCCCTTAAGAATGGCTTCAATTCCATATTCGCCTATCTTATCCCCTAAAACTGTTGCCAGACCAAGCAGGGCGATACCTCCTACGATGCCAAATGGTCCTCCCCATGCTGTGAGGGCAGCAGCAACAGCAGCAGAACTGCCTCCTGATGTGGCTGTTAAAATTATGAGAATTACGCCAGGAAAACCCAGACTGGCAACTTTTTTAACGATTTCGTCCATTGGAATTACCTCTAATCCTTACCTTTTGGTTAAAACATGACTAAGGGTACGAAACTGGAATCTTTGTAAATAAGGAAACCTATTTCAAAATCTAGACTAAGCTAGATAAAAGTCACTCACGCTCAGAACGGGTTAAAATTTTACAAACTTTCTCTATTTGCCCTGACTTGATAATAGTTTAGCTCTTAAGAAACACATTCTAGAACGCTTGTACAGCAAAGCTTTTGTAAAAACTGAAGAATCTGTTTCTTTCATATGTTACTTGCGGGTTTTTAAGCCGCAAGTTCTAGGCTCACCGGAATGCACCTATCTGTATAAGCCTAGGTTTAGTCAACAGCAGCGCAATAAAGTTACATCACTTTTATTGGCTTTTCTCAGTAAAACAAAGACTTCAGGCTGAGCACTGAGTATTAAAAATACATCATCTCTTCTTGGTGCAAGATGTGAGCGCCCCACGAGGGGGAAGTCAAAACCATAAGGTAAGAAATCAAAAGTATTAAACCCCCTCGCAACAAATAAAACAAACACTTGCATTCTTGTTTGGCTAAAAGCCCTGCTCTATAAGGGTTTTCAAATGTGTTTGTTAGGAGTTAGTCTTTTCGATCTGGAAGATCACCGAATTTAACAGTGAAATTATTCATCGACAATTTCAACTGTCTTTGGTTCCTGAGGTACTTCATAAGTATGGGCTGGTGGGCTAAGGTGATTTTTCAGTTTAAGTTTTAACTCGTCTGAAATGGGTAAATCTTGAATTTCTTTAAGGAGAAATCTCACGGCTTCGGTTTTGCTACGTTCTGTATAGATGGCCTTAAGAATGGCTTCAAGTCCATATCCAGCTATAGCATCTGTTACAACTCCTATCAGACCAAGCAGGGCTATACCTCCTACGATCCCAAACGGACCTCCCCACGCTGTGAGGGCGGCAGCTACAGCAGCAGAACTACCTCCTGCTGTAGCTGTTAGAACCACGAGAATTACGCCAGGAAGACCCAGACCGGCAAGTTTTTTAACGATTTCGTCCATTGGAATTACCTCAAATCCTTATGTTTTGGTAAAAAAAAGACTAAAGTCTTTGTCAACAAAGAAACCTATTTCAAAACCTAGACTAAACTAAATAAAAGTCACTCACGCTCAGATGGGGTTAAATTTTTATAAATTTTTCTCTATTTGCCCCGATCTGATAGCTTAGTCTTAATCAAGATTGTGACTGATTTTCCCTTTCACAGCTGAGATCGCCACCGTTCTTGGGGAAGCCAAATAATTTTTGCCCGTGGGATCGCCACTGCGTCCTTTAAAATTGCGATTGGTTGCATAAACCCCCGTTTCTTCTTTTGCTAAAACCCCAAGTCCAGAATTGATACAAGCCCCACAACCTGACTTGAGAATCTGTGCGCCTGCTTGTTCAAAAATCTCAAGATAGCCTAATGCTTCAGCTTTTTCACGAATCTCCACGGAAGCAGGTACAATAAACAAGTTTACTCCGTCTGCTAGTTGGCGACCCTGCAAAACTTCCGCAGCCTGAGCTAGATCGTAGAGTTTGCCCCCGGTACAAGAGCCAATAAAAGCTTTGGTAATCGGAATGTCCTCTAACTGACTAATAGGTACTACCATGTCCGGTTTCGGGGGGCGGGCGACTTGCGGTTCTAAATGACTGAGGTCAAATTGATACACTCTTTCATACTCAGCATCAGAATCGGCAATAATTTCTTCAAATTCATGTGAGCTACGGCTTTTCACATAATTCCGGGTCGTCTCATCAGGAACAATCAAACCACACATAGCGCCACACTCAACTGCCATATTGGCTAGAGTCAACCGTTCATCAAAGGGCAGTTGTGCAAGAATTGGTCCTCTAAACTCCATGACCTTACTGGTAGCGCCTGCACAGCCGATTTGCCCCAGAATAAACAGGATAATATCTTTGGCACTGATTTGGGGAGGTAGAGTTCCAGACAACTCGAATACTAAGGTTTGGGGAACACGAATCCACATATCCCCTAGGGCATAAATATTAGCCATATCTGTGGTTCCTACTCCCGTGGAAAAGGCTCCTAATGCCCCATATGTGCAAGTATGGGAATCTGTACCAGCAATCACCATTCCTGGTCGGACAAACCCTTTTTCTGGTAGTAAAACATGGCAAATGCCTGCTGCTTCGCCTGGAGAAACCATATCAAATAAGTGGCATCCTTGGTTATGAGCAAACTGAACCATCTGTTCATACATGAGATAGGCTTTTTTGTCAGGACGGATGTCATTGACTTGAATAAAGTGATCTGCTACCAAAACCACCCTTTGCGAATCCCACAACTTTGCCCCTTCTCCATAATGTTTATAAAATGTCTTGGCTACTGGCGCAGCCACAGCATCATGGGATAAGGCTAAATCGACTTGGGCAAAAACCACTTCTCCTGGCTGGACATAGGGATTGCCGGAGGCTTTAGCCAAGAGTTTTTCGACTAAAGTCATGGATCGTGGAGGAGTCAGGCTGGGAGGAATGGTAATTTTTCCCTGACGACGCATCTGATTAAAAGGTATCAGCCCACCTGCTGCTGCGATCGCATCAATTACTGGATTCTGCTGTTTTTCTCCCAGAATTTCTAAGGACAATCCAATATTAATGCTATTACGATAAAAAATTTCGGCGAACGATCGCGCCCGGATCTTCTCAATTCCAGCGGCTTTGAGGGCAATCGGGGCAATTTCTCGACTCGAACCACACCCGAAATTTTCTCCAGCTTCAATCACATTGTATTTTAATAGCTCCCCGACTCCAATCAGATGCTCTAAAGCATACTGTTTGAAATAATCAGGATCATCTGTCGTTGCTCGATTGGCGGGAATAATATCATCGGTATTGATATCATCTCCTAAGTGCAAAACCTTATTTGCATGACTCATGAAGTACTCCTAATTCAGAATGTTGCACAGTGGAAAGTTCTTCCAGCAAAAGCTCAACTAGGATTTCAGTGTTGACAAAAGTTTCTGCCCCTTGAGGAGACAAATCAGCTGTCCGATATCCTTTGGCTAAAATTCGGTCTTGCGCTGCAATAATCCGTTGGGCAGATCGCGTTTCCCCCCATTGCTGAAGCATTAAAATACAAGCCCCAAGGGTTCCAAGGGGATTAGCAATTCCTTTGCCGGCAATGTCTGGGGCTGTACCGTGAATCGCTTCGTATAGCCCAAATCCATTAGCGTTCAGACTAGCTGATCCTAATAAGCCGATGGAGCCAACTAAGGCACCGCCAATATCACTAAGAATATCTCCAAACATATTGCCCGCCAAAATCACATCAAATCTTTGGGGATTCAGAACCATTTGCATGGCTAAATTATCCACCAGCATTGGCTCGACGATAACACCTGGAAACTGTGTGGCTTCTTCTTGCACTACATGAGTCCAGGGCAAGTGAGGTAAGGCGTTTTCTTTGTGGGCTACAGTGAGTAATCCTCGTCGCTGTTGAGCTTGCTGTAAGGCTTTGCGAGCAATTCGCCGAATCTCCTCATCATAATAGCGCATGGTATGGTAACCATAAGCTCCGTTATCATCCCTTGACCGTCCAGCAGGACCAAAATAAATCCCGCTGACTAGTTCTCGAACGATGAGGATATCGAGTCCTTCAACTTTCTCTGGTCGCAGGCTAGATTTATGCAGCAGACTGTTAACAATACGGATCGGACGAAGATTGCAAAAAAAGTCGAAGTGCTTTCGCAGTTCTAGCAGTCCCCCAAAATTTGTCGCACCAAATACAATTCCATCAGATCCATCACATAGTTGGGCGGTGGCTTGAGGGAAGTAAGTACCAAATTGCTCCAAGGCTGCTGCACCAAGCCAACCATAGTCTACTTGCAAACTAAATCCTTCAACTTTAGCAACGTGTTGCAGAATTTTTAAGGAAGCTTCCACAACTTCTGGACCAATTCCTTCCCCAGGAATAGCGACGATCCGATAAGACCGTTTACTTAAAAACTCCATTGTTCCATAGCTCCAACACTTCGTTTGCTGTAAAATAGCGTTTTTGTTCAGTCATTTTGATGGGAAGGGTTTCGATTGTTCCGCTCTCTTCTTAAGAGTAATACAGGAGTTTGCAGTTCTTGTAAACTACAAAATATAATACTCACAACCAGATATAAAAATTGTTTTACCTCTGACTTCTGGATTCTGCTATAGTATTTAATTTGATAAAAGATTACATAGTTTATCGAATGGTTCGTAAAATATCTCACATCCATATTCAAGAAATATTTGCACGAGTTCTTCAGCACTGTATTGGGCGACTGACAAGTTCTCAGATAGCTCTGAAGTTAATCGGGGTTTAGTTGATCCGAGTGCAAGAATTCCTCCGCTTGAAGTACCAGCAATTAAATCAAACAAACTAAAAATTGGCTTTTGTGTCCGCTTTTCAATTTCTGCAAGCATCAGTGCTGGGATAATGCCTCGAATACCGCCTCCATTAATGGCAAGTATTTTATATTTGGGATTCGCTGTTGTAATCATGGTTTCTTGCGATTCCTCGTGAGTTAATGTTTTTGATTGTTCGTGCGGTTGAATAGTGACTATAACTTCGCTTTGACTAGTACATGACGGCGGAAATAAAGCTACCCTTCGGGTATGCCCAGTGGGTACGGCTACGGCTATCGCCGTTAGCGCAGCTCCTCCGGAGGAGGCACGGCACGCCTGACGGCGAACAGCAGTCGCCTGCGCAGGAGACAGTACTGAAGGCGTGTCTCCCGCTGTAGGTAACTGTCGTTGGAAACCCTCCGGCAGCGCTGCTTCACCATTACAAACCAGCAAAAGAGTAACGGTATAAGTCTTTTGACTTATTACCTTCGCTTTTGACTTCTGCCCTGCGGTACTAGGTACAACAATTACACCTATCTGCTTTAGTTGTTAGTACAAATCCCAGTCATTGATAGGTAAATTCTTGAACCACAACCAAGTATACATTGCTCCCTGATCTTGTAAAACGTCTACTCAACGGACTTAAGTAGTTGGGTTGTGTAGCTACACAATATGAAAAGCACATTATTATAGGTATCATACTATAGTTTATAGTTGTAAGTTTGCAAATACGCCTTAGCTACAAATAAGTTATAGTTTGTAACTATTCTTTATTCATTGTTTTAATTCTTTTAAATATCTGCTTAACTGTCTTAACTGTCTTAACTGTCCATTTAAATATCTGCTTAACTGTCTTAACTGTCTTAACTGTCCATTTAAATATCTGCTTAACTGTCTTAACTGTCTTAACTGTCCATTTAAATATCTGCTTAACTGTCTTAACTGTCTTAACTGTCCATTTAAATATCTGCTTAACTGTCTTAACTGTCTTAACTGTCTTATACCAATTCTCTATGAAGTTGCACTTAATAAAGCGGAGGTGATGTAATTCCATCCACAAATTGAAGTGAGCCTCCTTCAGAGGAGCTTCGCTAACGCTTCCGGAGAAATGGAATCAAGAACATGTTTTAGCTTCTGCCGCAACTCATGTAAATTTGTGCAGTGTTCCCAGGACAGTTCGTACTTAATGTCTTCCCATAAACGTTCAATGGGGTTAAGCTCAGGACAGTTGGCAGGCTAAAAAATTGGAATGATATTATCGGGCCATTTTAAATCCAAAGATTTGTGAAAACTGCCATTGTCCATTTGTACCAAATTCAGGGCATCGGGGTATGCTTTTGAAAAAAGGTTTAAAAAATCTTGGAAACTGTGATTTGAACCATAGCTTGACCAATTTTTGAACCATAACTTGACCAAAGGGTAACGGAATATCAAGCTTTTGAGCCAATCAATCAATTCATGCTATGAATCAAATCGTGACCGTGTGTTTTAAATGTGAACCATAATATGACCTAAAGTTTTATTTTCGCATTTTGCAAAAACCCAGATCTCGATACATGAATTTGACCTAAAATTTCCAAATTTCGGTCAAAATATGGTTCAAAAGGACAATCCTGTGATTCAAAAATATGTTTAGCCAAAAATTGAGTGATAAAGCGATCGCATCTCTACTCAGTTTTTATTGCTCTGTTCGCAAAGTGCGCCCCTATGAACCACAAAAGCCGCATTGCTTGCTGTACTTAAATTCTGAGGTTTTTAAACTCCATTTATAGATTTGAACCATATATTGTCTTAAACAATTTTGAAGCATAACGTGACAGTTTGGCCAAATTATGGTTCAAATCACAGCTATCAACAGCGCATCTATGACTTCAGACGACCAATCGAGCCTACCGTTCCCCAGTTGCGTCACTTACGCCCTAAATGGATACACATTAACACACCTTGAAAGGGCTAATTTATAGAACTTACGCATTGACAAAATTTTGATTATGTTGTGTAAGTAGGTGGGCACGAAAAAACCAAACTATGTGAAGATCAGTAAATACGGTAAATGCATCTACCAAGGTGACTGAGATATGGGTGCATAATTTTTGGATTTTCCTCACTCGTCACCTAGAGGTAAAGGCTGTGAGAGGTTTGTTCATAACTGGGCAATCACCATTGCCAATTGCCCCGTGTCCATCATTTGGCAATTGGCGGCTGACATCCCAATGGTGAACTCCCTACTTTGTGAGGTGTTGCTGTGGGAGCGTAAGCTGTAAGAATCACTTCCCCATTCTGATTAATTATCCACCCCTGTGCTTCCACAATTTGGGTAGGGCGTGAGGAATTATTCTCTCCCCGAAGCCCGGTTATCTCTAGAGGGGACTGCGAGTTCCTCCTCTCTCTTTGTTCCTCTCTTCGCCTTGGCACAGTAGTGAGTCGCCAATCTTCCCAAACTGCATCGCTGTTGAGTGTGTTGTTGGGAGAGGGAGGTAAACCACCACGTCCTGTATAACCCACATTCCGCACCCCTAACTGTCACAGAGGGAAATTACGGAGAGAAAAAATCTAAGTGAGAATAAAAACAAACATATTTAGCGAAAAAAGACATTTGAGTAACAGTAAATTACCAAAAATGGTATGAAAACCTATTTTCAATAAGGAGCAATAAGAACTGATAGCACCGAGAGGAGTCTCAGATAATCAAATAGATATGGAAGATGGAAAATATAAATTAGACTAATAAATACAAGGGAAAAACCTAAATTATTGACAGAGTAAAATAGAGCTATTAATCAAAGAGATTAGCTCATGATACTGTGGAGATGAAATTAATAGAGAGAAGAATTAGGTGGCTTTCTTGTAGTAACCTAAACAATCATTTGGTAAAAGATTCAAGATAAAGTCCCTATCTTGAGTCGAATTAGAGATGTGTATTTCCTGATTAAGTTTAACTAAATGAATAGACTGAAAGCATTGAAAAATCCAGCGTAAAGTGGGGCGGTCAGTCGGTTTACCCAACTGATTCTTAATTGTGGATTGAGAATCTTTGAGTGCGGCTCTGATTTGTCGTTGAGCTAAAGTATAAACCAGCAGACACAAACCCATAATCATTCCCAATGATTCAATTCTCTCTGGACTTTTGAGGAAAATACTGTCTGCAAAAAATAATGGGTCTTTGAGAAAAGCAAACCCTCGTTCACATGACTGTTGAGCTTTATACTCACTCAGCATTAAATCGTGACTCAGTTCATTTGATTCTAAAATATTGGTAGCAATGATAAAACGCCCTGCACTGAGAACTTCTGTATTAATTTTACTTTCATTCTGAGAGACGGTGGCTGATATTTGGTAGGATCTTCCTGCTGGATTATCTTTTTTATTAGATTTGATTTCCGTAACTTTGCGCTCCTGGATTAGGTGATATTTAAATTGTTTTGATAGTTTTGATAATGCCTTAATTGCATCAGCCTCACAAGCAAATTTCTCTTGTGATAACTTTTTCAACTCTTGCACAGCTTTTGATTCTGCTTTGGTAATCTTCTGTGAGAGCTTACGCAGGTCTGATTCTCTTCTCTCTTGACTTTGCACGACTAACCATCTTTGTTCTATTCCAGCATAATTTACTGTTGTTGAAGTCAATTTATATCCTGGTATTTGACTATCAAGAAATTCTAATTCTGGTAATGTTGATATTAATGAATGTGCTGCTTTTATGCTTAATGGTACTCGGCATAACCAGCGTAAATCTGACATCAATTTCAAGTTTGATTCTGTATATAAGGCGCAGTCTGCTACTATCAGACTGTTAACTTCTAATTGTTTTTGATACTCTACTGCTATTTTGCCAAAGCATGATGAGTCTGATTGGTTTCCCGATGCTAGTTTCAAAAATATTGGTATGTCTCCATCTCCGGAACATATTAGTTCTATAATGAACTGTTTTAAATCAGGACGATGGTCACGGGAATAACCGTAGGTGATAGTGATTTCTGTTGGTGATTTTACTGCTATTTCTTCTGAATATTGGATATTTTCTGTCTGTTTATTCTCAAATATTACTTCTGGCAAGCTGGTATTGTATTCCCCGTGTACGTGCATTGATGATGAGTCTAAGTGTGATGATAATAGAGATACACCAAATTTTTGGGCGGCCTTTAAGGCAATGATAAAAAATATTGTATCTAGTCCTTTTATAAATAATTTATCCATCACTCTCCCCAGTTTATCGTCGTTGAGATATTCTGGTTTGACTCCTGCTCCTATTAAATGCTCACAGGCTATTGTTTCAAAATATTTGGGAAACATATATAAAGGTTTGGACACAAACCCTAACCCATTCAATATCATGGCTTTGACTACACGACCCGGACTGACTTTTTCTCCTTTTTCCTCTCCTATTAATTCATTGATTATTTCTACTAATCCTATCGCGTCTATTATTCCTGCTACTATCCCTAGATGGTCTATGTTTTGAATTTCCATTTCTTGAGGTTTCAATTTCACAACAGGATGCTCCACAACTTCTGTTGTGATTAAATCATTTCTTTTTCTGTTATCAATTAATTTTTTTTCATTGTCTTTGTTACAAAACTTCACTTTATCTCCCCATGGCCATTTTAATGCTACTTATTCTCATTAAGTTTCCTCACCCTTGAATTATCTTTAGTTCTTGCGTACTACTTGGGCGGCTTTTTTTGATGTGTGACACTTAGGGTGCGGAAGGTGGGGTATAAGTGAAGCTACTGTTGGCAGTTCGAGCGCAGACATTATCGTCTACTAAACGTGCTACATCTACCACATCTACTGTTAAGGGAACTAATCCTCTACTGGGGTCTGTCTCAGGGGTATTGATTTGTATATTTCCGCCCAAGTCAGGACTTGCTCCTTTTGCAGTAATGCTACTCGTTTCCGGGAATGATGTTGTTTGGGATTGAAAACCAAAGATGTTAGCTACATTAATCGTGACATTTCCACCACGAAAGTTTACAGAATCAGCACGAATATTACTATTTTCATTTTTAACTGCAACAACAAAGCTATTTTTGCCATCGATTTTAATATTACCACCAGTAATATTGTTCCCAGAAGCTTTAGTAGTGATTTCACTACCACGACGCATTACTAATAAATCTCTTAGATTTAGATTTATATTACCTTGTCTTGCAATGGTCTCTGCTGAAATTTTGCCTTGCTGGTCAAGACGAATCAAATTAGCATTTACCGTTAAATTGCCTGCTGCTCCATTTCCCTGACTGCTGCTTGATAGTTCAGCGCGATTGGTAATAGACATCTCCGAAAAATGACAATACTTCTCTATGACTGGTTTTTAATAGGCGATCGCCAACTTCAAACATCAGCCATTCTCTACGCAAAAAAAGGTTTTGAGACAGTTTATGTTGAAAATAAAGCAAAAATAAGTATGTAAAGACATAAATTTTAACTACGTTACCTCTCACTATTTCACATTGGTAAAACGGGAGCATCCCAGTTTTTATTTTTCCGGCAATAATAAATAAGTAAGTAAGGACAAAAGATTGTAACAGGAATATAAGGTACAGGAGTAATTGAACATTATGAAGAGATAATTAAGATGATTGATATCAGGTGCTGCTATGACTCCCGAAGAATGCAAACAGGTAATAGAACACGCTCGTGCGATAAGCGGAGCTTAAGCCTTCGGCTAACGCGAAAATACTGTATAAAAACACTTCGAGCGACGAACTAACAAGCCTGTCTTGCATAGAAGTAGTACGTAGTCAAATGCAGGAATATGTAATGCCAGAAGTAGGGGTTTTTTTATCGAAAACGTCACAGGAGAAAGCACTGGATACAAACGGAAAGTAAAAAGCATCATCGGGGAGCTACCCATCACCAGTTCTCAAGCACAAAAGCTAGAACTCTTGCCTCATAGTCAATTAAGTCCATATTTAGAAGCCTGTTGTCTGCGAATTAGCGCTTCTGTGTCCTACCAACGTGCAGCAGAAGACGTTAAATATTTAACTGGGGTCGAAGTATCGAAAAGTGTGCAGCAGCGATTGGTACACCGTCAAAATTTTGAGTTACCAGAAGCACAGTCAACGGTTAAGGAGTTGAGTGTGGACGGGGGAAATATCCGCATTCGGACACCAATTGGACAGCCTTGTGACTGGAAAGGCTACAAAGCAGCGCGTTTGCATAACTTTCAGGCGATAAGCCGGAGGCTTGACGCTCCGCGTATCGCCGCCTCATTTCAAGAAAATAGCCTTGTCATCAATTGGGTGAACAACCAACCTCTGGCTCCAATACTCACCTGTATTGGAGATGGTCATGATGGAAGACGGAATATTATCCGTGAGTTCATCCCCGTTACGGAGCGACGCGAAATACTTGATTGGTTTCATCTGATAGAAAACCTATATAAAGTAGGTGGTTCGACTCAAAGGCTTAATCAAGCAAAAACTTGTCTGTGGCAAGGGAAGGTTGATAAGGCGATCGCTTTGTTTGCGGACTGCAAACTCAAGCAAGCCGAGAATTTCTGTATTTATCTTGAGAAACATCGTCATCGCATTGTGAATTATCAGTATTACCAAGCGGAACAGATTTGTTCTATTGGTTCTGGTGCCATTGAATCTACTGTTAAGCAGATTGACCGTCGAACTAAAATTTCTGGCGCACAATGGAAAGTTGATAATGTTCCTCAAGTCCTTGCTCATCGTTGTGCCTATCTTAATGGATTAATCTTTGCTCGCTAAATAAAAACTGGGATGCTCCCTGCAAAATCCTCGTCAAGAACTTTGAGAGAACTTTGGCTAATGCAACTGCCAAGGTCAATCTTTGTTTTATTAGACTGATGCTGAAAAGGCTTGCGGCCTCTTCTTAGATGTCAAATGGGTTCTATAGACGGACTCTTGAATTTTGCGGAATTAATTAAATGTTAGATGTTAATTCTTCTTTATGGTTTTCTAGAATGCGACCGATACTCCTTGGTGAAAGTTTTGGTAATCCTCTCATTCTTGCTTCTTGCGCTACTCGGCTGTTATGCTCGTGCTTTGACCGACTGTCTTCTCGGCTCCATTCGCTAATTTCAATAATTTTTTCTATTTGTGGTTCCTTACACTTTTTGGGTCTACCACCCTTGCTTGATTCTAGAAACTTTCTGATTTCTAACTCTAAATTTGTCCCTGCAAACCTGTACTCTAACCATTTTTTACGCCAATATCCCACTCCCCATGCGGATATTCCCATTTCTTCGCCGATTTTTGTAGTTGCAATTCCATCTGACATCTTCAAGATGATGATGGCACGTTGAGCTATGGGGTTTTCTTCTGAGGCAGCTATTTTCTTGAGTATGTCTTTTTCTTCTTCTGTTAGTCTCAGTATTCTACTCAATTTCCCCAACCCATTTGAAAAATTACTTTACAAAAGGTTTTGCCAAATCTAATTATCTGTGCTATGCTTTTTCAGTATAGTGTCTTTCTTGTAAAAAACTTCCTCAAAATCCTATGGGCTTAGGACTTTGAGGGCGCTTAGGACTTTTAGAAAAAGCCAGACCAACCTGCTTGGAACAGGCTGGACATTTTGCTTGTTCATTTACATATGGGACTATCATAGCATGAACCTACGGTTTTTCACGCAACTTCCTTTTTATAGGCGCTTTTTATCTCTCTTCAAAGATTTTACACATCTTTTCAGTCATCTAAATTTTTATGGGTTAATACCCATGTATTTTTACTTGAACTTGTCTATTTTTACGGTTTACTACTATACGAATATTGTTAATTAACAAACTTAATAGTGTTTGAAAACTGTAATTTTTCTGAAACTTTCTATTCCTCAACTGCATATTACGTAAGTATTGCAGACTAAGGAATGTGTTTTGGTCTTCAGATAAAAGTTTGCTTTTTTACTGAACGTATTGTAATAAACCCTGTGTACAAATATGTCTGCTTTAGATAACCGAGATGTTATTTATATTCCCCCCGCAGAGTTGGTTATCCATGAAAAGTTAATAAAAATTTATGGTGAAAAGGAGAATCGTCCTAAATTAGAGACAAGTATTAGAGAGGAGGGGATTATTACTCCCTTGGAAGTTTCATCTCGCACTGGACAAAAGGTTGTTCTCTCAGGTAAGTGTCGTTTGCAAATAGCTAAGAAGTTGGGGTTGGCGACTGTTCCTATCAAAATTGGGAACTACTTATCTCCACAGCAAGAGTTAAATGCAGTTTTTTCGCTTAACATAACTCGTGGAAACAAAACCAATTTCCAAAAATTGGCAGAAGGGAAATCCTGGGAATCTGTATTTCGTCCCCAGGCGAAAGAACGCCAGCAGGAGGGTGCTAGTTATGCCCGTACTTGTCTGCTTTCGTCAAATTTGACAGAAGCAGAAGATGAAACTCACTTGCAAGAAAAACCTCGGCTTGATGTGCGTGCTGCTGTTGCTAATAAGCTTAAAATAAGCACTGGCAGTTACTCTAAGGGTAAGAAAGTATTTGAGTTAATTTCTCAATTACAGGATTCGGGGAAATTGTATGCTGCTGATGCGTTGCTGCGGGAACTGAACCGAAGTATTGATGCAGCCTATAAGTTCATTTCTTGTCCGCAGCGAGACGAGGTACTAGATGTGATTGAAAAAGGTGAGGTAAATAGTATTCGAGACGGATTGGGGTTAGTGCGGACGAGTTTTCGTAACCCGTTCCGAGGGTTTGCAATTGGGCAGGTTTATCAGTTTAGAGAACGCTTGCGTCCGGAATTTGAAATATGCGGTCGTGTCATTAAAATAACTAATGAGTTTATTGAGTTTGGTTTTAGAAGCTTGAGTTCTATGAGTTTAGAGACTGTAAATCTCCGACCTCAACAAGTAGATGCTTTTTTGGTGGAGGAACCATCTATGGAAGAAAGGAAAAGAATATTTAGATTGTTACAAAAGCCTAATTTGATTTATCCCATGCGGTTGGCAGTGACTGAAATGCTGAAGCTTCCTCATTTAACAATGGAAGAAGAAGCTTTCTTAAGGTTACTGGAGGGCGGCAAGCTTGAAGAGATGATTTCGCAACGCAGGATTGAGCTTGAAATGTTGTCTAGAAATGAAAATGCTGGGGTTCTCGTGCTGCTTAGATAGCTGCTTGCTAACCAATGAGCCAGGGAGAAACACCCCAAACACAATATTTAGTAATAACTAGGTTAGCATTCTTGGCGTAGAAATTGCAGCACGAGTTCACAAATTTTTTCAAGATGGTGAACTCGCATGAAAAAAAGATTTTTAGTTTCACTTTTACCAGCTACTGTACTTTTTCTTGTGCCTCACCTCTTTTATACAAAAGGTGAGCAATGAGAAAGTATATACCTACTTCCCGTATTAATCCTTGTCCTGTTTGTGGTGATACGCGCAGACGCTGCCGTCACTTACCGGATAATCCTGATATGGTGCTGTGTATGAGCGCGACGGATGCTTTTGGCGCACCACCCGGTTGGCAGTTCCTCAAACTTACGAGTGATGGATTGTGGGGAATAGTACGGCGCAATAGCGGGGATATAGATGAAGTTTCTCGTCGCAAGTGGTCTGAACACTGGCGTTCGTTACGTATTGAACGCCTGCGACAAGAAAAAGCCCGCTATGCTGCAAGCCTTACAGAAGGCGTTAGCGAAGCTCTTCCGGAGGAAGCTCGCAATACGCAAATTCGAGATATTTTTGGACAACTACAGTTATCTTCCCGTCATCAGGAGGATTTAAAGCGCCGGGGATTAAACTCGGAGTTGATAACCGCCGGTTCGTTTAAATCGGTTGAGCAATGGCAAAAACTTGACAGGGAAGTTTCCTACCAACTAGCGGGTGTTTCCCTTGGTGGGGGTTCGTTAATTACCCCCCAAGCGGGATATCTCTGCCCAGTGTGGAATCCGCAAGGACAAATTATTGGTTGGCAGCTGCGAGTTGATAACCCAGCAGGCGATGCTCCCAAATACCTATGGGCATCTTCCCGTACAAAAAAGCGTCCTCATGGTGCGACTGTTCATCTGCAAAACGGTGAATTACCTCTTACTTTTTGTACTCCAGTTAACGAAGTTAGTCCTTTACCACAATATATTGGACTTGCTGAGGGTATTCTCAAGCCCTGGATTATCGCCCAACTGAGAAACCAAATAACTATTGGTGCAGCAGGTGGTAACTTTGCGGGGAGTCCTGAAACTTTGAGGCGCTATCTTACTGCTGCTTCTTTACGATTAGGTGGGACGAAAGATTTACTTTTGTGGGCTGATGCGGGTGCTCCTGCAAATAAAAATGTGATGCGTCAGTACCGCCGTACTTATGAGTTGGTGAGTCGTTGGGGTTATACCTTAAGGGTGGCTTGGTGGGGACAACTTGATAAATCCTGTGCTGATCCGGATGAGTATGCTGGTAAGTACGAGTTGCTCACCTGGGCGCAGTTTGAGAGTTTATCGAGAAATCCTTCTCGCTTTTGGGATGACATAAAATACCAGATCTTGAAAATCAAACGGTTGGTTCGCCCCCACCGGGGATTCCAACAACAAAAGCGTCAGTACCGACAACAGCAAACTGCGACAACTATTATATATATCCCTGGCGAGTTACCCACTCCCGACGAATATATCCAACTTGGTTGTCCCAAGATTATTTACCAGGGAGACGAGCGCGTTAATATCTGGAAGGAAGCCGTCGCCAAGGGTTGGCAACATATATTAGATAAGTCTGCTCCTGGGTTGGGTAAGTCTCACACCGCTGGCAGTATGAAGGCTCCAGAATTTAACTTACATCAACTGTGGTATCTTGCTAGTGACCATCGCAATCCAACAACATTTACAGTCGAGCAGAACTTTGTAGATTTGCCTCCCCGCCATAACGGGTTAGCTTATGACCATGCCAGACTTACACCCATGGGGCAACCTTTTTTGGTGCATCCAACGGGAACTTACGTTGGTAAATTATTTCCTTCTAACTGTCACCGTACTCCCATTTTTCGTGCTTTGGGGTCGAAAAATATAGCTAATATTGAAAACTCCTCCAATCCGATTTGTCTTAGCTGTCACATGCCCAATGCCTGTCGCAGTAACAGGGGTATGGGATTTGGTTATAGGTATGAACGCTACTCTGTATTTAACTATTCTCAAATACGCGCCCATCCCGATAGTTTGCCTAACTGTAATGATTATGAATATTCTGAGTGCGGTGCATTCTGGGATGAAGCTTCACTCGTTATGCGATCGCGCAAAAAAATTGAAGTTACTATAACTGATTTCAATCAAACGGCTAGTGAGTTAGCTGTAGCCATACCATTCCTATTTACAAAACTTCAACCTATATTTGAGAAATTAAGGCTTCTTCTTTGGGGAAAAGAGTACGGGGAAGAGATGTTATGCACAAAGGATACTACTCTACCAACTTGTAACGTCAAGTCGCCCAAGCCGACAAGCGTCTCCACCCGGCTGACTCCTCGTTATGGCTATAACGATACAGCTATTCGTCAGATGTTGGGGGAGATACCACAAGATATTGCTGATATAATTTCCCAGGTGGAACTTGCTCTACGTCCAGATTTATCTTTTCTACGGTCAGCTCCAGATAGTATAGAAGCCAGTACCGGGACTAAGGCAGAGAAAATAGCATCGCGACGTATAAATAAAGTTCTTAGAGGTCAGACTTATACTGAAGCTAAAGAGCAACTCAACCAGGTATTGCTCAACTGGTTAGTTCCTGTACTTCAAGTGTGGGCAAACCATATTAAAGGGTCGTTCCATTTTGATAAAGGTATACTCTGTGTACATTTAGAAGATAATCGCCACCGGGAAGTGGCAACTGCGGCTAAGTTTAATATTTACCTCGATGGCACCTTGGATGTGCGCTATTTAGCGCTGAAGTTGGGAGTGGGAGTAGAAAATATCCTCGTTATCGAGCAGCTTGTGCCAAGCTATGACAACTTGACAGTTGTCCAC
Source organism: Scytonema sp. HK-05 (assembly GCF_002368235.1). Lineage (GTDB taxonomy): Bacteria > Cyanobacteriota > Cyanobacteriia > Cyanobacteriales > Nostocaceae > Kalymmatonema. Next base: position 580,914 of record NZ_AP018195.1, read on the forward strand.
GTTACTGGTATGGGCTTGTTGGGTCGTGATAGACGCGATTCGCTTTTACAGAGAGTGGCAGCGCTGAGAGAAACTATTACCAGCAAGTATTTGGGTTTGTCGGTTGCTATTATTGAACGTAAAGCTTTTGCACAAACAGGCGATGGGTATCACTTCCGCGACGGGCGGGGAATTAACCGCTTTACGGATGTCAACGTGCTGATGAGTTTGGGTATTCCCTATCCAAACATTGGAGAGTTAGCAGCCGAGTATCAAATATTGACTGGTGTGGTGGCGGATATATCAGTTGAAGAATCCCCACTTAAAGAAGAAAACCTGGCGGTGGCAAAGTTCTGTGATTTCAACTTCCAAGAATTTGTTGATAGTTTGGTTCGTGCTGAAATTCTCCAAGAGTCAGGTCGTTTGCGAGCGCACCTGCGTCCCGAAGAGGAATTAATCTATTACTTTGTGGGGGATTTCGATGTCGGATTCCTGCAAGAGGAATTACCTGGGTGCAAATTCCAAAGCGTGCGGGCGATTGAGATAGATTGGCGGGCTGCTGAATGTGGCGAACAAACCAAGTTTGTTTTAACCAAGGCGATCGCCAGACAAATTTTATCAGGAAATGAGAAACCGACTCAGCAGGATGTCGTTGATGAAATTGCGGCTGCATTACCAAAGGAGAAGGCAATCAAGCAATCAAGGGTATCTCAAATTGTGAAAGAACATATGTCCCACATTGGGGGGTGGAAACAATTGCGGGTATTGATTGCGAAGATACTCAAAAGTGTTGCACAAGAGCGAGGCGAACAACTTCTCTCTAGTGATGAAACTTGGTTGGCAAAAATTTACTTTCCTCTGGTGGGTGAAGAGTCTCCCGTGGAGGCGGTAGTAAATCTCATTCAAGTTGCCCAGGTGGTAGGTACTCGCTTTGGGGCAATTCTTCAATATGTATCTCTTGATGTGCGAGGGCAATTGTTGGGTCATGCCTTCGCTGTCATGGCAAATATTGGGGTGGGGATAGATTGGCTGGTTGAGGAGTTAATGCCCCTGTGGGATAGTTCTTGATTGCAGAGTGAATTTTCAATTAATAATTTTAAATTCACCACTTCTGGTTGGTGAGTAGCTTTGCCCTAAACTTTGGCGTGTTGGTATTTTAATTGCTTTGGGTGAAAGTGTTACTCTGACTTTTCACGTCATGTGTGTGGAAAAGTCCACAAAAAATCTAACTTTCTTTCCCCAAAATTCTTGCGTCTCTCTCCTATAAGGAGAGAGAAATAGAAGCGAGGTTTTCCAGATACCGTGAAAAGTAAGAAGTATTACTTACTGACTGGATATGGGTATTTTAACTAATTCGGTATTTGAATACTAATATGTATGAATGGGTGTGGTTGTTACTCATCAACTCTCCTGGCTGTAGTTTTTAATTAAGCTAAGTGTAGGAGTTTTGCGTTTGATTTGGGGGGGATTAATCTATGGGATAGGCAAAACGCACTTTACTTACAAAAAATATTAATTTTGTATAGAAGTTCTTTAATGTTTCCCTTGACCTGGGGTAAAGTTATTAGTTTTGTATAAAAATACTAAACACAAAATTAATAATTTTATCTCTGATAAATCAGGAGTATGTGTTCATTAGATATTTCTCTAACTGATGCTAAATTTTTACCTAAAAATTATTAGTTTTGTATAAAAATCCTTAATACAAAACTAATATTATTATTTAGTTTTATAGTTAATTGTTTATGATTTTTTCTCTGGAATCTGATTGGTTTTTGATATTAAAAAAATAGTTTTATATATCTATAAACGGGGAATTGAATTTACATTTAATACTAAAGTTACAAAGCAAATTAAATATTAGTTTGTTTTCCTTTCTAGTTTGGATTGGGATACTGAGGGTAGTTTCTAAGCAAACTATGTTGACTGATGGCTGATGACTAGTATTTATATTCAGAATTGATAAATTTTTTCCATTCCCCTTAATTGGAGTGTTCTCAGGAAATATTTTCTTGCAGGTTGTGTATGGACACAACTCTTGCGAAATTATAGAACTCCCAAACTTTGGGACTGAAATTTACCTATCTCAATTCGTTGTCAACTTTAATAGATAATTTTTATTTCAAAACTTCTTAAATATGGCTCGTACTAATATTAAAAGGAATCATCCTATGTCTCTTCATAATGAACAACAGCAGCAGGACAATCAACAACATCAGGTTGAAGAAAAAACAAAGAGACTTGTCATTGTTACTGGTGATAAAGGTGGTGTTGGGAAGAGTACCTTTTCACGAGGCTTGCTTCAGCTTTATATTGATAAAAATCTTTTTTGTATTGCTTATGATGCTGACCAGCGTAATAATCAATTACGCCGACATCATGAAAAATTCAACACTGGTTTAGTTCGTTGTATTAATGTGTTTGATAGAGGAAAAGCAGACCAATTGTTAATCGATTTGGAAGCAGAAACTTTTCCATTAGTTTTACTTGATTTACCAGCTCAATCAGGTGGAGTTTTTGAATTATTTGTGAAAGAGCTATCTTTCTTTGATACGCTGGCGGATGAACTTGGCTACAGAGTTACTATGGTGTCGGTTATTAATCGACTTCGTGACTCTGTAAACATTTTAAATGCTTTACATAAATACTGTGAAAACAAAGTTGATTATGTAGTTGTTAAAAACCTGTTTTTTGGAGATAAGGAAAAATTTGGTCGCTATGATGTATCTACTATTCGTGAAATATTACTTGGCAAAGGTTTAGTAGAAGTTTTAATACCTGATTTAATTGATTATTGTTATGATTTTATTGATGAAAATGATTTAACTTTCAGGCAAGCTTCTTCTAAAGATTTTGGTTCTCTTCTTGCTGTTAGGGCAAGAGTTAAGTCGTGGTTGGACGATTTTGAAGAAAAATTAAAGCCAGATCAGAACTTATTAGGTTTTAATTGCGAACAATTGCCTAAAGGATTTTCACATACTGTGAAAGAAGATGGAACCGAGAAAGCTACTGTAGACGACAAAGCTCAAAATGCTGCATAACCTATATGTTTAGAAGACGATTTATCATTACAATGGGTGATTCGCGTGTTGGTAAGTCTACAGTTTCTAGATTGTTGCTGGAATTGTATAAGAAGCATGATTTAAATATTCGTGCTTTTTACCATGGTCAGCGTCCTGGTGACTTGTCTAATCAGCTATCAGTCTATGATAAATTAGGCTTTAATATTAGCCATTTAGGACTGAATAGAGGTGATTCTGACCTTTTATTAAACGAACTGGAAATGTTTTCAGAAATTGATTTGGCATTTACTGATATGCCAGGTCAAAATCTATTGGATTTTTTTCGATTTGAGAAGGAAATATATTTTCTAGACAATTTGAGTTCTTTAGGCTATCGTCGTGCCACTTTTATTCATCCTATTTCAAACCGCAGAGATTGTGTTAAGTACTTGCAATCTCTCTATCATATTTTTCGTAGTCACGCTGATTATTTAGTAGTGAAAAATCAACATTTTGGGGATAGTTTTAAGTACTATGATGGGACTCAAATTCAGGAAGATATTAACAAGTTAGATGGGATAGAACTGATATTGCCTAAGCTGGAAGATTATGTTTATCAAGATTTAGAAGATACAAATTTACCTTACGGTATTGCAATTACCCCGGAGTCAGATATGCAAGTATTATATCGCTCGCTGGTATTTAACTGGATGGATAATTTTCATGATACTGTCATGAATCACAAGCTTGCTCCGGTATATTTAGGCTTGAAAAGAGACCGTACGGAATTAACTCAGCAAGAAGCCAGTTTCTAAAATATCTCTTATTTTTATCAGTTTATTTGATTGCCATTTTATGACTGATACTAAAAATATACCCACAGAAAATAATCCTAGTAAAGAGCAATTAGAGAAAGAGAAAGAGTATATAGAAGAGTTGATAGCCAAGTCGGGTATGAAACCATCTGACCCTTTGTTTAAGTTATGGGCGCAGATTGGTACTACTCAATATGCATTCCCTGTAGGGATTCTATGATTGACCTAGCAAGTACGGGCAAAATTATGCAGTTCGTGCGTCAGGCAAAGGAGATCCGAGGAGGTTCCCCGATTGCGGCGGTTTATCTCAATGCAGTGAAAGACAACACTATTTTGTTGCGAGAAGCTAGAGAAGCCTTGCAAAGCGGCATCATACCATTGCTTAATACCACTCTCCCCGACCGTCAATGCATTAAGGATGCGCCAGGACAAGGTAGTACGGTGTTTCGTATGAAAGGAGAGGCTGCCAAAGCAGCGGCACGTGCTTATACCAAAATCCTTACAGAAGCTTTGAAACTATTTGAATCTGAATCGTAGTGGTTTCAGCTTTGACTCACGGTTTCCACACTTGAAGGAGATTTTTAGATGACGACTCGACAACAACTTAAAGATGCTATTTCTGACAACGAAGAATTGAACTTCGTTTTTGGGCAAGCGGCTGCTGAGAAAATTGTCCAAACAGCCGATGTGACCCAAGAACAACTTATTAAGCGCAGTGCTATTGTTTGCACATTCACATTTGTTCCAGATGGCAAGCCAGTCCGGCATTATTACGACCCACAAGAGTTAGAACAATGGGCACTAAACGATATCAAGCCCAACGGAATTCGTTCGCCTCTATGGGTTCGCCCCGCTCCAAATCAGTCAGGAAAATATGAACTGGTTGCAGGACTTCGTCGATTAAAAGCGGCAACGATTTTGGAACTAGAAGTTATTCCCGTCAAGGTTTTTGATTGGGATGACCGTACCGCTTTCCACGCTGCCATATCGGAAAATACAAATCGCCGAGATTTTAGTGCTTTGGAGGAGCTAGATAATACTTTGCGATTGCTTGAGATTCAACTTGGATATGACACAGAAGAAGTAGTCAGTTTTTTATATCGAATGAATAATGCCACGAAAGGAACCACTAACCAAAACGTTTTGGTTAGCGAAGAAGCTGAACTTGTTCAACAGATATTTGATTCGTTCGGGCAAATCACTTGGCAATCCTTCGTCGCTACTCGGCTTCCTTTGTTTAAAAAACCAGCAGAAATCTTAAATGCTATTCGTCAGGGGAAAATTCATTATACTAAAGGAATTTTGATTGGTAGTATCAAAGATGAATATAGCCGACAAAATCTGCTACAAGAAGCAATTAACCATTCTCTTAGCCTTTCGGAAATTAAGGAACGAGTGAAAGCATTAAATGATACTAAAACACCGCCCAAACCTCTAAACCTCAAGCAACGCTTGACTAAAACAGTTGAAATGGCAAAGAAAAACAAGATGCTTTGGAATGACCCAAATAAAACCCAGCAACTAGAGCAGTTGATTAGTCAGATTGAAGCGATTGTTATAAATTGATATTAAGCTCGGTTGATTAGCGGTTTCATTCTATTTGGACAGCTAAGAACGTGCTTCTCCCTTTTCATAATTAATCTAATCATTCATGGGGTATAAGTGGGGGCTATAAATACCCCAAAAATTGGTAAGAACTTTTTCGGTCAAATTAACCCCTATATAGGGTATATATAGGTGCTTTTTAGGGTATATTAAACTTATTTCGGTTTTATACCCCACTTGACTCCCTATGAGTTCTAAGAACATTCACGCGAATCAAAAGATTTTTTGTGCGGGTTTTGATAATGGCTATGGTAGCGTCAAACTGTTAGTCGATGGTTTTGATGTCGTGAGAATTCCTAGTTACATCTCACGAGAAGACATGGAAGATGTACCCGGTCGGGTGGTTTTTAATGGTAATGCCTACACTGTTGGTGAGTCAGCTTTCCGCACCGGATACTACTTTGAGCGGAACACAGATAGCAACATCAACAAAGTCAACAATGCCCTTATTACTTTACTCGGTGCATTGGCTCATTTGCCATATCGTAAGGTTTGGCACTTAAAGCTAGTTGTCAGCTTACATGATGTGGGTTTGACAACAGAGTTGTGTCAAATACTCAATGGTGAATACCAACCAATGCTCGCTGGCAAGCTATCTGATGTCAAAGTAGAAGTTCTCAAAGTCGTGCCTGAAGGTATGGGTGCTTTGTTTGGTCGAAAGTTGCCCAAAAAGTTAACCGTCGTAGATTTTGGGAATGGGACAACGCTTTATTCTCGTTACTTCCAGGGTAAAAGAGAAGTACATACTCCCTACGCTGCTGGTGTGGAAGTTCTCATCGGTGAGATTGCTAAGAAGATGAAACATCTCAACGGTGGGAAGCTTGGGGACTTATCGAAAATTCGCTTTTGTCTGGAAATGGGACATACCAAATACAGCCGTGATATTGATATCAAAGACATATACACAACTTGTCTGAAAGAATGGTATGAAACCTATCTGAAAAAACCAGTCAATCTCGCCCTTGATGCTAAACACCAAGGGGATGAGATTTGGGCTATTGGTGGTGGGTGCTTACTGCCTGGGTTTAAAAAACTGCTCATACAAAACGGGTTTGAAATTCTAGAAAACCCGGTGGAGGCTAATTCTTATGGGCTATTGCAAATGGCTAAAGCAATTGTGACGACTGTTAACAGCTAACAATGAACCTTCAACAGTGAACCGTCAAGCACCACAATAACATGGTTTCTCCGCAAGACAAAACTCCAGAAAAAGTCCGCATCAAAGATAGCTACCGCGAGCGTATATTCCAAGAATCCCAACGATTAGGTAAAAGTTATTTAGAGACGCTTTACTTTATTGTTGATTGCTACTTTGCGTTTAAGCAGGGTGCATTACCAATACCAACTGTAGTCCTTAACCCTAATACAATTCCCATACAAGCGGAGTCAGCCACAGTGGCTGATTCAACGCATACTCTAGATGAGCCCCAACACCAAGCAGAAGATGGTGACGAAACTTTCACACTTGATTGGGATTTATGATGCAGCATTTAGGAGCTTTTGAAGCAGGAGTTGGGCTAAACCTGCGATAAAAGTGAAATTGTCGGCGTCGGGGGAGGGTGAACTCCTAGACAAAGCCGGACAACCTTGGTCATACCGCCCCACTAGTTAACTCGTTTTTGTCCGGAATTGTCCAGGTTGGGGCGGTATGACCGCCTCAAAGAATAACCTTGGAACCCAACTCAGGGATAAAGGTTGTCCGGCTTTGTCCGGGAAAAATGTAGCGGATGCGTTCGGGACAATCGTAAGAGGAGTCTAGGTAGCACCCGTAGAGACAGGAAACCGAAGGGGTGACTCTTTGGAATTCTCATCAAGAGCCGTTAGGTAGGATGGGGAGGATGTCAGTGATGCATTAGTGGTTATCCTGATAGGTGCGAGATAAGAAATCACTTATCTTATTTGGTAATATTTCTGTGGTAAGTGCTGGTAATGTGGTGCTTTGATAATTTCAGTAGCGTTTGTATGTAACTGCGGTGCTGTATAAAATACTAGTAATTGGTAGAAAAGACATCTCCGAAATAGAAGTATTCTGTGGTAAAAAAGTATAAAATTTACTTTTTTACCAGAAGAAAATGAGTTTTGTATTAAATTACATTGAAAAGAACCCCCAGGAGACACAGCGATTGGTTGGTCTGAAGTACGAGCAGCTAGAACAACTAATCAAGCAGGCGCTCGCTTTACATACCGAAAAGCAACAGGAAATTGAGGCACAGAAAGTTAGAATCATAAATAAAGGAGGTGGTCGTAAGGTCAAGCTATCAACCGAAGAGCAAATTCTGTTAACCTTGATATACCTGCGACACTTAACAACATTTCAATTGTTAGGTATCCAGTTTTGCATGATGTGAATCAACCGCAAATGATACATTTAACTACTGGTTCCCAGTACTACAAGAACTGTTGCCATCAAGTTTACTGGAACAGGTAAAAAAAAACGCCAGTGACTACGCGATGGTTCAAGAAATTTTAACCGATTATGAACTAATAGTAGATAGTGCTGAACAGCCTAGAGAAAGACCTGGAGAGTATAAAGAGCAGAAAAAGTATTACTCAGGTAAGAAGAAGAGCCATACTTTTAAAAATCAAATTACTGTTTTGCCAGATGGTCAAGATATTGTTGATGTAATCGCGGGAAAACCTGGACCAAAAAGTGACATAACTTTATTTCGTGAAGGAAAGAAAGGCTTTGACGCCAATCAAAAATTTTAAGGAGATAAAGCATATGTTGGAGAGTCATCAATGAGAACTCCTATGAAAAAGCCTAAGAAAGAAGAATGAACTACGTCACAAAAGGAGAAAAATAAAGAATTAGCAGCCTTGAGAATATTTGTCGAACATTTAATTCGTGTCATTAAGATATTTAGAGTTGCATCTGAAAGATTTCGATTAAAAACAAGGAAATACGAAAAAATAATTATGACAATATGTGGACTTGTAAGATTCCGAATAGGAGCATTAGTTTTACCAACATAAAATAGCGCCTTTTTACCCTAATAAAATTAGCGTGTATATAATTTTTGCCTTTTTATCAACACTAACTGTCTCAAAACCTTATTTTTACGTTGGTAGTGCGCTCCGTTTGCGATTGGCGATCGCCTGTTGAAAGCCAGTTATAGATAGGCATTAGCATTTTTCGGAGATGTCTATTGAACCACACCCCGAGGCGGGTGGTTGGAGGCGAGAAAGTTTTCATACTTTTCCCTAACACTATTATCTCGCCCCAGTTCATTTTTAATTGACCAGATGTTGATTAACCATCTGCCAGCTTCTGTATTAAGGGCGGCGTGTTCATTTTTGCAGTTGAAACGCATTACCGCGCCTGACTCTAGTTTAAATTCCTGGTACGGAGCATCCTTATTTTCATCATTTGTCCATGCCATTTGTTCCTTGGCGGCGCGGTATGCCCAGTCAGAGCCCCCAATATTAATGCTGCGAGCTTCTGTCGCGGCGTAGGAGTCGTCGCGGTGGTAGTTAATGCCAGCGCCGGGTTGCTTGGAGTAGGTGACAAGTACAATATCTGCATCTGGGTATACCTGCTTGACAAGTTCCATCAGCTTGTCGTCTTCTACCCCTGGCTTAAAGTCTTTGTTTTTCAAATCCCACTTTGCACCAACCCAAGCCACTTGCCTGCCAGGTGCATAGTTTGATTTATCATTCTCTATAGCGGTTCTCAGTTGGGTGCAATATAGTAGCAACAGTGGGTGAACCACCCAATAATGTCTTTATTCGTCACTGTTAAGAGTGCATCTGTAATGGCTCGATCTAATTCTTCATAGGTTCTGGCGGCAAGCGATCGTAAACACTCTTTTACCTTAGACCAACAGTTTTCAATTGGTGAAAAATCAGGAGAATAGGGAGATAAATAAACCAATCTTGCCCCGACAGCAACAAGAGCTTCTCGGATACCTGCCACCTTGTGGGAACTGAAATTATCCATGACTACACAAGCTCCAGACCAAAGTTTAGGAACCAAAACTTGAGTGACATAAGTGTTGAAAGCATGGGTATCCGTACCTCCTTGAAAGGTCATGGCGGCGATAATACCTGACAAAGACATTGCCCCGATCATTGTCACATTTTTTCCACGTCCGTCCGGGCGTTCGCGTAGCGTGTCCGAAGGACTCTCGCCATAAGCACGGCTACCTTTTTGCGAGCGAGCAAATAGTCTGGTCATCGCAATATTAACTCCAGCTTCATCGATAAAAACGCTTGTCAGCTAGATTTACCTCCCCAATGGTTGTCCAATATTCCGCCCTGAGTTTTTGTACTCGTTCGCTGTATCGCTCACTGGCATGTATTGTTTTTTTTTGCGTGTTAAATTCAACTTTTGCGTGATTCTTCCCATCGTCGCTCGACTAACTTTCACACCTGTTCGTTCCTCCAATCGAGAGCATAACTCCACTAAAATAGCATCATTATCCTCCTCCACCAATGTCGTTATCAAAGCCACTTGGTCACTAGTTAGTTTGGCTGATTGACCTCCACCGTGGGGCTTTGGCTCAACTGTCCCACTACTACGGTATCTTCTGAGTAAACTTTGAACAAAGCTCAAGCTGACGCTAAATCTTTTTGCTAGTTCTCGTTGAGAGCCTTCTGCGTTGTTGTATGCATTCATCACTTTTTGACGGAGGTCGGTGGAGTAAGCTTTCATCGCAGATGCACTTTCAAATGACTTTCTCCATTCTCCCATACTGTATTTAACTCAACTGAGAACCGCTATATACATCAATACGGTTCAGTTAAGGCTAAAAAGCTGATTATTGATGTGAAATTTGGGAGCTTCGACTCGTTGTCCAGTACCTCTGTGTTTTGGCTTTTTAGAACGAAACTTTGATACAAGTTTTTTAACAACCCTGGGATTATTGCGGTGAACTCGTTCGGGTAACAACGTATCTAGAATTTCTACGGTTAACCAATCGAAAAAAGGGGGAATTCTTCTTGCTGTAAGCGTTGAAACTTAGAGGATGTCTGAAAAGTTTTTGATAGGTGTTGATAATTACGCAAGAAGTTTCTCGCATCAGACGAATCATCGCAATGTAAACAAACGTTTCTGTCGTTTCAGGTAGGATCTCATAATCCTTACTTAATCGCCGACACCAGTTAAACCAGCCAAAAGTCCTCTCAACAAGCCAGCGCTTGGGTAGCACAACAAAACCCTTCTGTTCTTCCGTGCGGTACAAACACTTAAAATCCATCGATAGACATCAATGACCCAATGCTGAAAATTTTGCCCGCGATAACCTCCATCAACCCAAATTGTGATTAACCGACGGAAGCGATCGCGTACCTGATTGAGCTTCGAGAGTACTTGTTTTGCGCCTGCCTGCTCGCTAACACTGGCGGCAGTGATGACGACAACTATTAGTAAGCCCAGTGTATCAACTAGTATATGGCGTTTACGTCCCTTAATCTTTTTGCCAGAGTCATAACCAACTTATGAGTGATACCAAAGTTGGCTGTCTCAATGCTTTGGCTATCCATAATCGCCTCGCTGGGGGATGCTTCTCGGTTTTGACTTACACGTACCCACAAACGTAATCCAAGAGTGAATTTCCTGCCATGTTCCATCTTTTCGCCATTGTCGTTCGTAATGATACACAGTTTTCCACTTAGGAAAATCGTTTGGAAGCATTCGCCAAGCACAACCCGCACACAAGATGTACAGGATTGCATTAACGATCGCCTGCATATCAACGTTACGCTTTCGACCACCAGTTTTTGGCTTAGGAATTAGTCCTGATAGTAGTTTCCACTGTTCTGAAGTCAGATTACGCAGGATAGATGGATTCATGGCCAAGGTAACGCTGTCATACTTAAGTATTTTTTCTACTGACAGGATACCGTTACGTGGGCTTTCTTACTTTTCAGACATCCTCTTAGGGATTTCTTTCTGGTAGTGTTTGAATTGCTTGTCATATAAAGTTATATATACTTTGAATTTCTGTTTGCAATTTATAGTTATTTTGATTTTGGTTATGTAAAATTGCCTTAATCAAAGTTGTTACCAATAAATATACTCTTTTAATGAATCTTCCTTATTCTCAATAATTAGTTTTATTGCAATTATTTTTCATCTAAATTAATAAACTCACATCTTGCACCTAACCGTATAAGCCCGTACAAACCAAAAATATGTGCGATAAAGCTACATTATTTTTCTTGGCTTTTCTCGCTATATAAAGGACTTTTGGTTTCATACTGAGTTACGAAGTACCATCAATTTTTCTTGGTGCAAGATGTGAGTAAATTCATTTAACTACTTGAAACAGTCTGCTGCTTTATATTTGACCCCAGTTAACATACGTTGTCTAAGTACGGGAATATGGCACAACAGGGGTATTTCCCCGGTACGCCAGTGTCACCACATGACTGTTATAAATGGCACAGTATGTTTATGAGAATGCGTGAAATACTGCAATGCCTACAATGTTTGTGTAGTGAGATATTGTTCTGATTGCAAAGGCGGGCGATCGCGGGTTATTTATCTAGCTAAATATATTTAAGAGTAAGTATAAATATTATTTAAAGTACTGACAATATTCTAGAATTAAAAAATAAAAATTAGTACAAAGTGTTTTATATTGTGTTACATAACGAGACGGGTAGGATTGGGAATTTGTGATAATTGAGGTATTACTGACCCTAATAAACATACCTTGTCTAAGTGCGGGGATATGACTTTTTAGGGCGATCCTGTGGTAGCGAGGGGATACTACTGCAATGCTGGGATATAGCTAGTGTATGTGTAACCATACCATGAGTTAAACAATACGTATGTACTAAGGATACTCCTACTATGCTGGGGTATTGTGAGGGAAACAGGAGCATAGTCGGAGATGACATTTTCTCAGTATGAGGTTATGGTATAAGCAAGTACAGAGCAGCACTTATATTCTACGATTTGTCTATCATCTATTAATACAATTCTCGTGCTGTAATACTTCAATTGTGAAGCGCGTGGTTAGTAAGGTTTAAAGGGAGGGAGATGAGTACAGAATTTGTTATACCGCAGATAAAGAGGAGTGGGAATACGGAGACGGGGAAGATGTTCAAGTACTTGATATCTAAGCCGATGGAGATGGGGTTGGTAGAGACAGTAGTATATACCCTCAAAGCGTTTTGGTTGCCCCTATCGATGCATTCAGTTGGGATTAGGGGAGAAAAACTGAGGAAGGTTGCCTTATGGGCGATTGGAGTATTGGAGAGCCAGATTCAGACGATTAAGCGTGTGTGTGGATTGGAGGAGATATCACAGTTGGTACTGATTACCCCTATGGTTAGTCCGCAAACAGCAGCAGTGGTTTCTCCTGCTGTAGCGTATCAAGAACCAAATAGTAATGCTTCTTCTTCTGTTGCTACACTTGCCCAACAAGAAGAATTATCCCAACAAAACGCATCTGGGGTAGAGGATAATTATGATGACTTTTTTGATGATGATTCGGATGTGATACCTGCGGGGGCGATTGAGGGGGATGCAGGATTTAGGGTCTAAAAAAGAAAAATTTCTCGTTTTGGCGAGGAATTTTTCTTTGTTTCGTTTAATTCACAAATACTTCGTGAGTATGGAGGGTTTTACCAATAACGGTAAGGATATTGAGTATATAGTTGGCATCCTTACCACAGAAAGTGACTTGACCAACTGGTTGTAGATGTGGAAAATTCTGATTTGTTAGTGCGAATAAGACGATAATAATCTCGAAGTTTGGGAAGGTCATCCTTGCTAAAAGGGATATAATCGGGATCAATTTCTTTACCACAGAATCGGGCAATATCGTAGGCGATGCTACTGGGGATGGACTCAACAATTGCTATAGCATCTCTAGTTTGAGGATTGTCAATTTTGTAGAAAGTTTTAGACATGGGTTTTTCTCCTGCCAATTGTTTCAGCAGAATTTCGCGTCAAGCGGCTGTAAAAAAAAGACGGCGAGGTCAGAAAAAATAAAAATTCCTCAGTTCATGAGGGATTGAGGTTTTGAATTGGTTGATTGAAGTATTTTGAATTCACATGATTCTCATAATGAACTACCCCGCCGCTTCCGGCGGACGGGGTTTCTCCCGGTTCCGCCACTAGCTCGGATTTTTGTCTCTTCGCAAGCCGAGCGTTGCTTCATAGATCCGGTATTCTTGCATTTACTAGTCTTTGAAGTAGAGCTTAGACATCCAAGACTATCGAGGCTGGTTCTCAACCCCGGTTGTTGATTAGTCACAACGTTGTACATCACTATCGCGCTACCCGCATCACGTGGTATTTCAAATCCACAATCTGAGCATACATGGTGACGATTTGATAGCTCTGCCCATTCCTTATGAATTATTCCACACTTGGGGCAACGCTGAGATGGCTTGATATTTTTGGTCGGTAGCACAATCATCAATCCGCCCTTCGCTTCAATCTTGTAGGTCAGCATCTTGTTGAGAGTGCCAAAACCCACAGAAACAATAGACTTATTGAGTCCTGCTTTTTGCTTCTTACGTTTGCTACCTTTTTTTGCTTTGCGGGTCATCCCCTTCGTGTTGAGATGCTCAGTTGCGCCGATGTCATAACGACTTGCAATCTCTGACGTAACCTTATGCTGCCAATCCCAACGCTGAGTCCCAGCCTTTCGTTGTAGTCTTGCAACACGCTTGTTTGCTTTCTTCCAACGTTGCGACGCCTTGGTTTTCTTGTTTCTGTTAGGAGCTTGTTTGCGTCGTAATTCCTTGGAAGCACGTTTTATTTTGACCTCGGTCTTTTGAGTAAAACGTGGATTAGATATCTGCTCAACATCCTTTCCGTTATAGGTCGTAATGGCTGTCTCGCATCCGAGATCAAAAGCCACAATTGAGTTGTATGCCAACTCAGATTGAGACCCAAACTTTGCTGCAACGTCGGAGACTTCGACGGTAAAAGATGCAAACCATTGCTTCAAACCTGGTTTGTAGACAATGGTAAGCGTGGTAGGCTTCCCCCACTGCTTAGCTTGACCTCGCATCTTTACCTTGATACCTAGGTCGTTGAGGTTCACGCTGCCATGCTTAAGCGATGTATTGGCTTTCCAACCAGAAAGTGCAGGATAAGTCCACCCTGAAAACTTCCGGATTGACTTGAATTTAGCAGGGTCAGAGCATCTCAATCAGGCTTGACACAAGGAATCAGAAGAATTTAATGTATTGTCAATGAAACAACAACTGAGAACCTGAATCATATAATTGTTATCCATAGCGGTGCGTTTCATTTTTTGACGGAGACTACGTTTGTAAGTCTGTTCACGGTTGAGAGCATTAAGAGCAATGCGTCGTAAAAGAGCAAAATTTTTCGGGCTGTGGAAAGAACGAATGCGACAAGCATCTTCTGCGAAGGTACAACCCTTGAGTCCAATGAGCCTGGTTTTCAATACCCCAATGTTTTCGGACACTAGCTCAATTGCAGGTTTGTTCTACTTTTTGACCAAAAGTTGCTATAACAACTATTTTTAGCCCTGATTCTGATGTTGGTTCTGGCTTGATATCAACCCTATGAAAGTCAAACCTGTCTCATGGTACGACTGTGGAAAGTGAGCAAATTAACAATTATAGGTCACGACCGCAGAGCGATTGCAAAGGAGCGTAGTATCGATTGAGCAAATGGTTAACAAAACCTGGAATTCGGTTTGCTTCGTTCAACACTGCCCGTCGAACAATTCTTTAAATTATCAGCCATGTACATAATTTGCAAAGGGCAAGTTAAAGGCGTTACTATACTAAAGGGAATATTTTAGCGCGGCCGCAGAATTCCGAACTCAAATTTTTGGAGTGGTTGCTTCTCGCAAGTTTTAGTCAAGTCAATGGCTTGTCAGACCGCAGTTAAAGCAACACAACCCATGGTACTCATCGGGAGAGAACTCAATGATTGCCCTAGCTGGAGTCGCCTTCCATTGCAAAATCTATTCAAGTTCAGCATCTGTTGTGTACCGGGGTATCAGGGTGCAGGATGGTCGGGCAATCATCGTCAAACTACTTAAGCAAGATTATCCCTCTCCTGAAGAACTAATTCGCTATAGGCAGGAATATGAAATTACCCGTTCCCTCAAAGAGGAAGGAGTAATCAAAGCATATAGTCAGCAAGACTATCAGCGCACGCTCGTTATTCTCTTGGAAGATTTCGGTGGAGAATCCATCGAAAGATGGATGCGGCAGCAACCAAACTTTTGTCCTATACCTTTATCCAATTTCTTACGATTAGCAATCGATATCACAGATATTTTGGGCAGAATTCATGCTGCTGGAGTCATTCACAAAGATATCAATCCTAGCAACATCGTCCTTAATCCGAATACTGGCGTTGTCAAAATTATTGACTTTGGTATTGCCACCCGCTTTAACCGCACGAATCCGACGTTCAAAAGTCCCCATGTGTTAGAAGGCACGCTTGCCTATCTGTCGCCAGAGCAAACCGGGCGGATGAACCGTTTGCTCGATTACCGCACCGATTTTTACTCGCTTGGCGTAACATTCTACGAACTGCTCACCGGACAGTTACCGTTTCTCACAACCGACATCCTGGAGCTAGTCCATTGTCATATTGCCAAACCACCTATACCGCCACATGAGGTGAATGCAGCGATTCCTAAACCCGTTTCAGACATCATTCTCAAACTGATGGCGAAAAACGCAGAGGATCGCTATCAAAGTGCCTGGGGGATCAAAGCGGATTTAGAACGCTGTACAGAGCAATTTACAACAACAGGTCAAATTGCTCATATTCAATTAGGTCTGCAAGATGTTTCGGATCAGTTTCAGATTCCCCAAAAGCTGTATGGACGCGAAGCGGAGATTGCAGCATTATTGGCGGCGTTTGAAAGAGTAGCCCCAAGAGGGAATGTTGGCGAAGCCTACCGACCAGAGTCAGGCATAGAAAATCCTCGATTCAAAGTCGAAATGATGTTGGTTTCTGGCTATGCGGGAATTGGGAAATCAGCATTAGTGCAGGAACTCTATAAGCCGCTCACAGCAAACCGCGGTTATTTTATTTCTGGTAAATTTGACCAATTCAGGCGCAATATTCCCTACAGCGCCATTGTGGATGCCCTGCAAAAGTTGGTGCAGCAACTTCTGGGGGAACCGGATGAGCAAGTGCAACAGTGGCGATCGCGTCTGCTGACGGCATTAGGGAGTAACGGACAGATCATCATTGATGTGATTCCCGAAGTAGAACTGATTATCGGCAGGCAGCTACCCGTCCCAGAGGTGGGAGCCACAGAAGCTCAAAATCGTTTTAATCGAGTTTTCCAGCAGTTTATTCGAGTATTTTGTTCCCAAGAACATCCTCTGGTGATCTTTTTAGATGACTTACAGTGGGCAGATTCAGCCACGCTGAAGTTAATCGAACTAATGATGCTTGACGAGCAAACCCAATTTCTATTTCTGATCGGAGCCTATCGAGATAATGAAGTCAATCCAGCGCATCCACTGGCATTAACGCTGGAGCGATTGAGGAAACAAAGGGCAGTGCTTCAAGAAATCATTCTGGCACCCTTAACGCTCTTGCCGTTGAGTCAGTTGATTGCCGAGACGTTGCATCAAAATACTGACACTGTGCGATCCTTAGCTGAGTTGGTATTGCATAAAACGGAGGGCAATCCTTTCTTCGTTGGTGAATTTTTGAAAATGCTCTATGGCGAAAATCTGTTGACTTTCGATGCACAACAGTTGAGCTGGCAGTGGAACCTGGCAGAGATTGAAGCTCAAAATATCACGGATAATGTGGTGGAGTTGCTGCTGCGTCAGTTGCAGAAATTGCCGGAAGCAACACAACAAATTCTCTCCATCGCCGCTTGTACTGGGGCTGAATTTGATTTAGAGACATTGGCGATCGTTTGCGAAAAATCACCGAAAGCAATTTTTCAGGATTTATTAGAAGCAATACAAGCTGGATTAATTCAACCTTTGTCTGACTTGGACGAAGACTTGTTGGTTCAAGAGTATAAGTTTTCGCACGATCGCGTGCAGCAAGCGGCTTATGCCCTAATTGATGAGTCGTGCAAACAAGTGGTTCATCTCCAAATCGGTCGCAATTTACTCGAAAAAACTTCACCGGAGCAACGATTGGATCGACTGTTTACTATTGTGGATCATCTCGATCAAGGAACGGAGCTTGTCACTGCTCAACCAGAACGAACTGAAATTGCCAGATTGAATTTAACGGCAGGTCAGAAAGCAAAAGGTGCAACGGCTTATGAAGCCGCTTTTAAGTATTTCACTACAGGTCTTCAACTTCTCGATACAGAGAGTTGGCAGAGTGAGTATGACCTGACCTTAGCGCTGTATTCAGAAGCAGCAGAAGCGGCGTATCTCCAGGGTCGCTTTGATGAGATGGAACAGTTGGTAGAAGTGGTACTCAATCGCGCCAAAACAGCGATCGACAAAGTGCAGGTTTACGATAGCAAAATTCAAGGATATTTATCACAGGGCGACCTGAAAGAAGCACTAAAAACTGGATCGCAAGCGTTAAAGCTCTTGGGAATAGATTTAATAGAAAATCCAAGTCAGGCAGATATTCAAAGGGAATTGGAGTCAACGGCTACACTACTCGCCCAACGAGAAATCAAAGACTTGATTAATTTACCAGAGATGACTGCACCAGAACCGCTGGCAGCAATGTCAATCCTAGCGAGTATGAGGTCTGTTGCATTTATAACGTTACCACCCCTGTGGATACTGATTACGTTCAAAACGGTAAATTTATCAATCAACTACGGGAATGCTATCTGGTCATCACTGTTTTATGCTGGCTACGGGTTTGTTCTATGTGGAGTTGTTCAAGACATTGAATTCGGTTATGAGTTCGGCAAATTGGCTCTGGGTTTGGCAGAACGATTGAATGCCAGAGGAAATGCTAGAACCTTAATGTTTTCAAATGTCCATATCATGCACTGGAAGGTGCATTTTAGGAACACAATACCCATGCTGGCTGATGCCTATCAAAATGGAGTGGAAACTGGAGACTTTGAAACTGCTGGTTATGCTGCATATTACGTGTGCTATAACTCATTTTTTGCTGGAGAGGAACTTACCCAACTAAAACAAAAAACAGCAGTTTACAGCAAGTCGATTGACCAAATTAGACGAGAAAGTCCCTCGAATTGGCTGGCAATATTGCGGCAGACTATTCTTAATTTGCAAGATAGGCCTGAGAATTCCAGCCGCTTAGTTAGTAGGCTACATAATGAAGAACAGGCGTTATCACACGCTATTGCAGTTAAAGATGGAACTGCAATCCAGATACTCTATTTGCACAAAGTCATGTTGTGTTATCTATTTGAAGAACACCATCAAGCTGAACAGACTGCTATTTTGGCAAGGCAACATTTTGAAGATGTCACAGCAATAACGGTTCTACCTATATTCTGTTTCTATCATTCTCTGGCGCTTTTGAGCCTATCGCTTGAGGCTTCAAACTCTGAAAAAGCAGCTTGGCTAAGTTGTGTTAGCTCCAACCAAGAAAAGATGCAAAAATGGGCGAGTTATGCCCCAATGAATTATCTCCATAAATTTTATTTAGTCGAAGCAGAGAAAGCGCGAGTCTCAGGGCAATTCTTTGAGGCTGAGGAACTTTATGAACGAGCGATCGCAGGTGCTGCTGAAAATGAGTATATCCAGGAAGAAGCATTAGCTTATGAATTAGCGGCTAAACATTATCTAGCGCGAGATCGGGAAAAGATTGCTCAGACTTACATGAAAGAAGCGCACTATTGCTACGATCGCTGGGGCGCAACCGCTAAAGTTAAAGATTTAGAAAAACGCTATCCACAACTCCTCAACACCAACCTAGTTCGGCAATCACATTCAATCGTGACCAATGAAACGATCCGTCATCCGACTGCGGCGATCGATTTGGCGGCGGTGATGAAAGCGGCTCAAGCTCTCTCAGAAATAATCCATCTCGATCGATTAATTGCCACGTTGATGCAGGTGGTAATCGAAAATGCAGGAGCCGAAACTGGCGCTCTGGTTCTCCTGGAAGAGGATCAACCCACTGTGATGGCTCAATGCAGCGGAAGTAGACAGTGTGACCTAGAAAAGCTTGCTGTTGCTGACTGTGCAACGATTCCTGTCTCCGTCATTCGCTCGGTAGAACGTACTCAAGAAACTTTGGTGCTTGATGATGCAGTCAGCGAACCTCCTTTTTCAACTGATCCTTACATTCAAAAGCAACAGACGCGATCGCTCCTGTGTATGCCCATTCTCAAGCAAAATCAGCTGATTGGCATACTTTATCTGGAGAACAATCTCAGCGCAGGAGTGTTTACCAGAGATCGCTTGCAAGTCCTTAAACTGTTGATTGCTCAGGCAGCAATTTCATTAGAAAATGCTCGGCTGTATGAACAGCTAGAAGACTATGCCGAAACACTGGAAAGGAAAGTAGAAGAGCGAACTCAAGCCTTGCAGCAGGAGATCGCTGAACGTCAACAAACCGAAGCCGCATTGAGACAAAGTGAAGCAAATTATCGCAACCTGCTACAGACCGCGAATTCAGTCATCATTCGCTATGATCCGCAAGGACGGATTCGATACATCAACGATTATGGGGTAAAGCTTCTTGGCTATGAAGGACATCAGATTTTAGGGCGAACCTTATTTGAAACAATCATTCCAGACATCGAAACCTCTGGACGTGATGTCAAACCATTTGTTCACGATTTACTTCGTAATCCTCAATTGTACCCGCAAGGCGAGGGTGAAAACCTGTGTCGAGACGGTCGGCGAGTTTGGATGACCTGGTCAAATCAAGCCATCTTCAATGAACAGGGAGATGTCGTTGAAATCTTATCGGTTGGCAATGACACCACCCAGCGTAAACAAGCAGAAGAGGCTTTACAACGCAGTGAAGCTAAGTTCCGAACTATTTTTGAAAACTCGCAGGTTGGCATCTACCGCACTCGCCTCTGTGATGGATTAATTCTCGAAGCCAATCAACGCTTTGCCGATCTGTTTGGCTTTGATTCACCAGAGGAGGTGATTGGGCTGAAACACACTACAGACTGTTATGTGAATCCCAGCGATCGCCAGCAAGCTATTGAATTGCTGAAGCGTGATGGTGAACTGCAAAACTTTGAAGTGCAACTGCAAAAACGAGATGGCACGCTATTTTGGGGACTTTGCTCTACTCGTCTGAATGCAGCCGATGAATGCATCGAAGGTGTGATTGCAGATATTAGCAAACAGCAAGCTGCGCTACACGAACGCAAGCAAGCAGAAGAAGCCCTACAAGCCTCAGAGACAAAGCTACGGACTCTAATTGAGGCAATTCCCGATCCATTGTTTGTACTGTCTGCTGAAGGGCGACTTCTTGAAATAATGGTACTGGAACCAAATCTGCTATGGCAACCCTTTGAGGAGATGATTGGTCAAACCATGCATCAACTCGGAAAGGAACAAGCCGATGAATTTCTAAATTATATTCAGCAGGTGCTGAGAACCCAACAAATCCTCACAGTCGAGTACGGTGCGTTTCTAAATGGACGAGAAGCCTGGTTTTCGGCTCGCATTGCCCCAATCAGCCACGATCAGGTGATTTGGCTGGCGCGAGATATTACGGCGCTGAAGCAAGCAGAAGAAGCCTCAATTTTAGAGGAGCGCAACCGCATAGCACGCGAAATTCACGATACACTCGCTCAGGCGTTTACAGGTATTCTGGCTCAGGTAGGTGCTGCAAACCAGGTACTAACGGATGATGTAGAAGCAACTCAGGCACATCTAAACCTGATCAAAGAATTGGCGCGAACCGGACTGTCTGAAGCGCGGCGATCGGTAGTAGCGCTCCGTCCTCAGCTTTTGGAGGAGGGCAGTTTACAGAGCGCTCTACATCGTCTCATCGCTCAAATCAGAACTGCCGCAATGGATACCACTTTATACTATGAGACTGAGGGTATAGTGTATTCTCTACCGACTGAAGTCGAGAGTAATCTATTGCGGATGGGGCAGGAAGCCTTAACCAATGCGATTCGACACGCCAATGCTGATGAAATTCGAGTGGAGCTAATCTATGATCGCGATCAGGTTTGCTTGCGCGTGCAAGACAATGGACAGGGCTTTGGAGTTGGAAGTATTTCAGCCTCTGAGGGTTTTGGCTTACTAGGCATGAGCGAACGAGCAGAGCGCATCGGCGCACAACTAACCATTAGGAGTCAACCTGGACAAGGAACAGACATTATTGTCACCGTCAATCGGGAGTAGCATCACGATGAGCCAAGCCACGACTATTCGGGTTTTGATTGCGGACGACCATGCTATTTTTCGGCAAGGATTAGCCACGATTATTGACCGTGACCCGGATATGCAGGTGATTGCCCAAGCCGAAAATGGGGAACAAGCGATCGCTCTATTTGGGGAACACCAACCAGATGTAACGCTAATGGATCTGCGAATGCCTGAAGTGGAAGGAGTTGCCGCCATTGGTGCAATTTGTGCGATCGTTAAATCTGCTCGGATTATTGTACTGACCACGTATGATAGTGACGAAGATATTTATCGGGGATTGCAGGCAGGAGCAAAAGGATATCTGTTGAAAGAAACTGAACCTGACGAGCTTCTGAATGCTATTCGTACCGTTCATCGGGGTCAGAGGTATATTCCGCCCGATGTAGGAGCAAAGTTGGTACAGCGCCTCAGCAATCCAGAACTGAGTGAAAGAGAACTAGAAGTACTCCGCTCACTGGCGCAGGGAATGAGTAATGCGGATATTGCGACTGCTTTGAGTATTGGTGAAGGTACTGTTAAATCCCATGTTAATCGGATTTTGAATAAGTTAGATGTGAGCGATCGTACTCAAGCGGTGATTGTTGCCGTTAAACGCGGCATTGTCAGTTTGTAGGGTGTACTTTCGATCGAGTTCGGATTCTAACTTAAGTTATAGCTAGCCTTCTACTCCGCGATGGCACGGTTACTCTATCAATTTGTACTGTAAAAATTTTAACTTGCTGTAGACGACGGCTTGAAAGCGATCTCCTATATTGAACTTATTCCGAAAGAAGCTGAGTACTAGAACTGGACACGCCCCAGATAGCTAGGAAAAAATGACATTGATTGAATTTGAATGAAAAAGGAGACAAACCCATGAGCAACACCATCGACACTATGTATCGATCCCAACGACGCCGTGCTGCTGCTGATTGATCATCAGAGCGGACTCTTCCAACTTGTACGTGACATCGAACTCTCAGTCCTCCGCTCCAATGTTACGGCGCTCGCCAAGATCTCGCGACTCGCCAAGATTCCGACCTTCACGACTGCTTCGGTACCCGATGGTCCCAATGGTCCCCTGATTCCCGAAATCCACCAGCACAATCCTGAGGCGGTTTACATTCCGCGCACAGGCCAGATTAACGCCTGGGATAACCCGGCTTGGGTAGACGTGATCGAGAAGACTGGGCGAAAGACTCTTCTCATCGCTGGAACTCTCACCAGCGTCTGCATGGCGTTTCCGACGCTGAGCGCACTGGCCGCTGGTTACAAGGTCTTCACGATCATTGACGCTTCCGGCAACTGGAGCCAGATGGCGACCGACCTCACTCTGGCCCGCGTCGTCCAAGCGGGAGCCATGCCCATCGGCACTTACGCAGTAATCGGCGAACTCATGAACACGTGGAACCGTCCGGACGCAATGGAGTTTGCCACTGTCATGGTTGACCTCATGCCGATTTACCGCGCCCTGATGGAGAGCTATGACAAAGCTCAATCTGTGCAACGAGATGGACGGGAGACCAAGCTCGACCGGCAAATGGCACCTGTGTAAAAGCACCTAATTGCAACGCGCACGCGCAAAATAAAAAAAGTGAAGGCGAGGAGTTGCTTATCAGTTCCTCGCCTCGCATTTCCGATAAGAGTGTCCGTAACGCCCCAACAAGCAGGCTAATCGGCATTGTCAGTTTGTAGGGTGTACTTTCGATCGAGTTCGGATTTTAACTTAGAAGAAGGAATTTACGTTGATTGGCTACGAATTGTTGCGGTCGCGCAGCGTGTGCATAGCACGTATCGCTTTTTCCAACCAATCTAAATAAGTCTGTTCCCGTTGCTTCACTAAGTCCAAAATCAGTCGATGCAGTTCTTGTTCACGCGATGCAGTCGGATTACTCAAAGATAGAGCCTCGATCACCTCACACTGGGCTAGCTTTTCTTGCCGTGCTTCCAGTTCCTGCTTTAGCAAATCCACGATAGCCTCGTTAGGCAACTGAGCTGCAAAATAGAGTTGCACCAGCAACGGCTCTCGCAACACGGGCAACGGATGATGCGTCTGAAGCCATTGGGTTAACTCTGTTTCACCTGCTTTGGTAATTCGGTAAACCTTGCGATTGGGGCGATCGTGCTGAATCTCGACGGTACAGGTAATCCACCCCTGTGACTCCAGTTTGTCTAAAGTCCGATAAATCTGTGCCTGATCTGCTGGCCACAGATGGGAAATGCAATCGTCAAAGCACTCGGTTTTGAGGTCGTAGCCGGTCCGCTCCTGTTGCTGGAGCAGACCCAGAATCACATGGGCAAGAGACATAGGCGGTTTACCGAATGAACAGGGAGGACAAGCCCTACCCATAGAATTTATATCCTTCTATGCTAGTATATGATTAATCACATATAAGATAATTCTTATAAACTGTTTGATTGGAGGCAACTGTATGACAACTCAAACTCAAACACTCCGAACCGTTGCTGGAATCATTAATAGTGTAGAAACGCTCGAAGGAGCAGGCTTCTTGGTGCGTCGTCCCTTTCCCAAGAGTAGCTTTTCCGAGTTTGACCCCTTTCTCCTCCTCGATGAATTGGGTCCCGTGAATCTGAAGTCCGGTCAAGCAAAGGGCGCACCGGATCATCCCCATCGCGGCTTTGAAACCGTCAGCTACGTCCTGGATGGACGGCTGGAACACAAGGACTCGGTCGGTCATGCCGGACTGCTCAATCCCGGTGATGTGCAGTGGATGACCGCTGGGGCAGGCGTAGTGCATTCCGAAATGCCAGAAGCTGAGTTTACCCGCACGGGTGGGCGACTGCACGGCATTCAACTGTGGGTCAACTTGCCGCAGC
This sequence comes from Scytonema sp. HK-05, assembly GCF_002368235.1. Taxonomy (GTDB): domain Bacteria; phylum Cyanobacteriota; class Cyanobacteriia; order Cyanobacteriales; family Nostocaceae; genus Kalymmatonema. The sequence continues at coordinate 605,350 of NZ_AP018195.1, forward strand.
GGGACAAGATGATTGCTCCTCGCTATCAGGAAATTCCATCAGCGCAGATTCCGGTGACTCAGACCAAAGATGGGTCCGTGACGGTGCGCGTGATTGCGGGAGAAGCGTTGGGGGCGAAAGCGGTGATTGAAACCCGCACTCCGATTATCTACCTGCACTTCACGCTACAACCGGGAGCAAGCATTGTTCAACAGATACCGAAAGAGTACAACGCCTTTACCTATGTCCTCGATGGGTCTGGTTTGTTTGGCACTGAGCAGGAACGGGGTGAGGATGGGCAAATGGTGATTTTTGCACCTGATGGTGAGGAAGTGGCGATCGCCAATCCTGCGGATGCCACCCAACCCCTTGATCTACTGCTGATTGCTGGAGTGCCGCTGAATGAACCTGTGGTACGCTATGGTCCCTTTGTGATGAACACTGAAGCCGAAATCTTGCAAGCGATCGACGATTACCGAAATGGAAGGATGGGACACATTCATGCTTAACACGCTTCAAAACCGCATTACCCAACATCAACTTCTGACCAATATACGCATCAAGTTATTGCATTTGCATAAACTGTTGTTGGATACAGAGCGTATTCATTACGAACAGGTGCGCGGACGGGTCTCTAACAGTGAATTGCTGCAACTGGTGATCAGTCACGATCAATTTGCCTGGTTGCATCGCCTCTCAGAATTGATTGTGCAAATTGATGAGTTAATCCACTCTGATGAGCCTATCACCTCCGAGGCGATCGCTGCTCTCATTGCTGATGTTCGGATTCTACTTACACCTGATGAAGTTGGAAATGGCTTTGCTGTGAAGTATGATATGGCGTTTCAGCGTAACCCTGATGTGGTGTTAGCTCATGCTGATGTGGTCACACTGCTAGCCACTAAAGTTCAACTATAAATTGAGCAGTTCGTCCAGATTAATTTTAACCTGGACGAACTGCTTTTATGCATTGTATTTACCAAATCGTAAGCATTCGCGGCGTGTTCAGGTGTTTATTGATTTCCTAATTCAGCAATTTGGGAATCCGCCCTATTAGGAAAGGAACGTTTGACGAACGATACTGCCTACTCTGACAGTTAATCTGCGAATTGATGTATTTCCTAAACGAATTGATGCGCCCGATTCTAACTTAAGTTATAGCTAGCTTTCTACTCCACGATGGAATGGTTACTCTATCAATTTGTACTGTAAAAAATTTAACTCGCTATAGATGACGGCTTGAAAGCGATCTCCTATATTGAATTTATGCAAACAGTCATCCAGGCAATGAATTGAGCAAGTTAATTGCAAAGTTCCATGCTTGATGCAGATTTAGAAAGATGAACGACGATCGTAGCCGCAGTTCCTTACTTGTACCGCCTTCAGCCCAAGATCATATTCAAGGTGTGTTGAGTGCCAAGGTAGTGCTGGTGATGTATGGAGAGTATCAATGCTCTAGAAGTGCGAACGTTTACAAGATGATTAAAGCGATCAAACGAGAGCTTAGTGCTGCTTTTGGAGAGGATTATTTATGTTTTATCTTCCGCCATTTTCCACAGATCCAGATTCATCCCCAGGCACAACGGGCAGCCCAAGCAGCCGTTGCCGCCGCTGCCCAAGGAAAGTTTTGGTTAATGAGCGATACTTTATTTGACCATCAACAAAGGTTGGAGAACGGTTATCTTGTCGAGTACGCCAATGATTTAGGGCTTGACATTCCTCAATTTCTCAAAGAGTTGTCTAAACAAGTGCATGTTGATCGCATCAATGAAGATATCGAAGGCGGAATAGAGAGTGGAGTGACGACTACCCCAGCTCTGTTTATCAATGGAATTCGGTATACCGGGCACTGGAACACGACGGAGTTTATGGCAGCCATGATTGCTGCAAGTCATTAAGTTCCCCGATCTTTGCTCCCAATTCATGTCTGACTTACCTGTAAGTGCTGTAAGCTATCTAATTTCGATGGCTAGATTTTGCCTGTTTCACTGAACAAAATTGCCGTTTTTTGAACCATGACAACAGTTACCATGCCAACAACTGAATTCCTACGTATTAATTTAGTCAATTACAAATCAGTATTTCATTGAGGATAATTCTATAACGCATTTACTAGTATAAGGCAAGAATGATTCTGGGTATGAAGGTATACCTCAGACTGATTCTCTTCAGGACTCCTCAGTTAATCATGCCCTGATTGCGATCGCGCGAGAAGTCACTGAGTTGCTGAGACAAATTTACCCGATACAAACTGATGAAATTAAAACAGGAGAAATAGAATGATACTGAAAGGTAAAGTGGCGTTAGTCACCGGAGGCACATCGGGAATTGGCAGAGCAACAGCGATCGCTTATGCCCAACAACAAGCAAAGGTGGTGGTAGTTGGTCGTCGAATGGATGAAGGTGAAGAAACTGTTCGATTGATCAAGGAAGCTGGCGGAGAGGCTATTTTTGTGCAAGCAGATGTCACGAAAGAAGCCGATGTTCAAGCAATGGTTGATAAAGCGGTTGACGTTTTTGGTCGGTTAGATATTGCTTCTAACAATGCAGGAACGATCGGCGAAAATCCTTCACTGATTGAGCAAACAGAAGCGGAATACGATCGCACGATGAACGTCAATGTCAAAGGCATTTGGTTGTCGATGAAATATGAAATCGCTCAGATGTTGAAACAGGGAAGTGGTTCAATCGTCAATACGGCATCTGCGAATGGAGTCGTTGCATTTCCTACCTTCCCCCTCTACACCGCGAGTAAAAGTGCAGTAATAGGCTTGACAAAAGCGGCTGCGCTTCAATATGCCAAAGCGGGGATTCGCATCAATGTCGTTGCACCAGCGGTAATCGAAACAGATATGTTTGAAGCAGCGACAGGTGGACAGGATGAAGTTAGAGCTTACATGGCAGGACTTCACCCGATCGGGCGAATTGGAACACCGCTTGAAGTTGCAAATGCAGTCCTGTTTTTATCATCTGAGATGGCATCGTTCACAACAGGTGCAACGTTGATGGTAGATGGTGGGTATGTAGCGCAGTAGTCGAACGACAGTGCGAGATGACAACACTTGCAGGCAAAGTTGCACTGGTATAGCTGTAGCCAATTAGATTAGGACACAGACTATAAGTCAAGATAGTCGCCGTAAAACAACCATCATTAATCACGTAACTAAAAAGGAGTTTGATCGTGCAGAAAATTACACTTGACACTATCACTGAAGCCGTCATTAATCATGGCGATCGCGGCAAATCTCACCCGCGACTCTATGAAATTTACACGAGCTTGGTTCGACATTTGCATGACTTTGTGCGTGAGGTGAATCTGACAGAATCAGAATTGCAGCAGGGACGTAATTTTCTCAACCAGGCAAGTCATCACACTCAAGAGATTCCCACTGGAGAGATCCATATGTTGACGGATCTATTAGGGATCTCAGAGTTGGTAGAATTGCTGCACGATAAGCATCGCGGTACAGAAAGCAATTTAGAAGGACCATTGTATGTGCCGAATGCACCAGAACGGCAGATGGGCGATCGCTTGGGTATTGATACAGAAGGAGATTCGCTTTTCCTGTCAGGCAGGGTTTTAGATTTGAACGGTCAACCGATCGCCAATGCTCTGATTGATGTTTGGCAACCCAATTCCAAAGGATTATATGATGTCCAAGAGCCATCTCAGCCGTTGGGGAATTTTCGCGGACGTTTCAAAACGAACAAGAGTGGAAAGTGTATGTTTGAAACCGTCGTGCCACTAGGTTACAAAGTGCCAAGCAGTGGTCCATCTGGCGAATTGCTGCGACTCTTGGGACGGCATCCTTGGCGGGCGGCTCACATCCATTTCAAACTCAGTGCTCCGGAGTATACTTCGCTGACAACACAAATTTTTATTGCTGGCGATCCTCACCTGGATTCAGATACAACCTTTGCAGTTCAATCAGCGATCGTTCAATTGCAAAAGCACGAAGCACTAGACAAACTCAAGGCACACAATCAAAGTAAACCGTTTTACACGACTGAGTTTGATTTTGTGTTGAAACCCGCTACTCTCTAGCGGAGAATCATCAAGCAATGGTTGCACATTATGTCTACACCATCAATCCAGAACAATCTGCTAATTGGCATTTGGAAGTTAATTTCTGCAACTGCCATTTACGCTGATGGAACAGTGACTCCAGAGGTGTATGGAACTCATCCGGTTGGCTACATCACTTACACATCAGATGGTCACATGATGGTGATGTTTTCTAGGAGCGATCGCTCACCGCTGAGTCAGGAGGTCAGATCACCGCTGACTCCCCAGATGCAATCTTTACCCGTGGAAGAGCTTGCTCAAGCATTTACAACATTCAATGCTTACGCTGGAACTTATACGTTGAGTGGCAACACAGTAACTCACCAGATCAAAATTGCATCAATTCCTAATCGCGTTGGTACAACGTTAGTTCGCACCTTTACTCTTAATGAGAGCCGACTAACGCTCGTGACGCCGCCAGTCTTGAGTGATGGTGTTGAAGCGGTTTTTGAGCTGCTGTGGGAACGCATTATAGCAAGGGGAGTTCGTTGTCGATAACGAAGTAGAGGCAAGTACGATCACTTTTCACTCACTGAAAACGTCGCTATCCTCGGTTATCTCGACGGACGAAACTGGCTCACTGGCGAACGATCGATTGCCGCTCCCTACCTGTTCGTCATTCTGCGCTGGGCGATCAACACTCAGGCTGGTTGTCATTCCCGGCGGGCCGCACGCCATCAACTGGACTCACGCCGATCAGATCAATCCCCTGTTGCTGGACTTTCTTCAGCAGGAATAATCAGTGATCTGCTGCATTTCGGGCTTGTGAAAAAACTCTGTGATTCACCCCGTTGAGTCAGGCTCAAATGATACACATATTTGTCTAGTTCTGAAGAGGCAATTCTATGACTGTCCCCACTCAAACGTCTCGAACCGTTGCCGGAGTAATCAACAGCATTGAAACACTCGAAGGGGCCGGATTTCTTGTACGTCGGCCCTTTCCCAAAAGTAGCTTCTCTGAATTTGACCCGTTTCTCCTCCTCGACGAGTTGGGTCCGATTAATCTAAAGCCGGGTCAGGCAAAAGGTGCACCCGATCATCCGCACCGGGGCTTTGAAACCGTCAGCTATGTCTTGGATGGACGGTTAGAACACAAAGATTCTGCGGGGCACGCCGGGCTACTAAATCCGGGTGATGTCCAGTGGATGACAGCAGGTGCCGGGGTCGTGCATTCCGAGATGCCGGAGTCAATGTTTACCCAAACTGGTGGACGGCTCCACGGCATTCAACTATGGGTCAATCTGCCACAACGAGACAAAATGATGCCGCCCCGCTATCAGGAAATTCCAGCAGATCACATTCCGGTCGCTCAAACCGAAGATAGATCTGTGAGGGTGCGGGTGATTGCGGGAGAAGCGTTAGGGGCAAAAGCCGTAATTCAGACGCGCACGCCGATAACTTACCTCCACTTCACACTGCAACCGGGGGCAACGATGATCCAGCCTGTACCAAAAGAGTACAACGCCTTTGTCTATGTACTGGAGGGGTCTGGGTTGTTTGGGACAGAGCCAGCGCCTGGTGATGATGGGCAGATGGTGCTCTTTTCTCAAGATGGAGAAGATGTAGTGATCTCCAACCCTGCTGATGCTCAGCGTCCTCTAGATCTTCTGCTGATTGCAGGTGTACCCCTTAACGAACCAGTCGTGCGCTACGGTCTGTTTGTAATGAACACTGAAGCTGAAATTACCCAGGCGATCAACGACTACCAAGAAGGAAGGATGGGACGGATTGGTGCTTAACACATCTCAATACCAGATTAGTCAACATCAACACTTGAGTGAGTTACGAATCAAACTACTGCATCTGCACAAGCTTTTACTAGATACTGAGCGTCTTACCTATGAGCAAGTTCGAGGGCAAGTTTCTAGAGGTGAATTGCTACAACTGGTGATTAGTCATGAGCAGTTTGCCTGGTTGCATCGACTCTCAGAATTGATTATCCAAATCGATGAGTTGCTTCATGCCAATGAATCTGTTACATCAGAGGCAATTGAAGCGATCGACAGTGACATTCGGACACTGCTCAGCCCCGATGAATCGGGCGATGAGTTTGCCATGAAGTATAACATGACGCTTCAACACCACCCCGATGTCGTGTTAGCTCATGCAGATGTCATGATGTTGCTGACCTCTGACAGTATTTAACCTCCAAAATTCACAGATTCTGAACTTGCTCCGATTGTGTAATTGCAAGCCTAAACTTATGCTGATCCAAAAACTAAACGACTGTGAAGAAATTATCGCTGGAGATGGAACTGTTCTGCGCGAACTGCTTCATCCTGACAAACAAGACATCAACTTGCGTTACAGCTTGGCGTATGCGATCTTGCCTGTTGGCAAAACTTCGATTCCCCATTCTCTAAAGACTTCTGAGGTTTATTACATCATTAGCGGTGTTGGAGAAATGTTGATCGACAGTGAAGTTCGTCGCATTGAACCAGGCGATGCGGTTTACATTCCTCCAAATGCAATCCAGTTCCTTCACAACTACGGCAACGAACCTATTGTTTTCGTTTGTCTAGTTGATCCAGCTTGGCGCAAAGAAGACGAAACGATTTATGCACCTGAAATTGAGGCAACCGCATCACTCTAATTCGATCGCTCAAAACTATGAATTCACAAACAGCACAAACCACTACTACTGCTGACGAGTCCGCAATCCGTACTTTCCATCACCATCGCGTAGCGTCTTGGACTCACCGCATCCAGCGGACAGGCACCCTGGGTGTGATGTGTCGGATAGACGCGCAACTCGTAAGAATCTGACGAATCATTGTCAGATTCTGAAAGAAGTCAAGCATTGGAATCAATACAGTTTAGATAGAACTTAGGAGAATTCAACATGGTCACAGAGCAAACAGCAGACAAACAGGCAGTACAGGCAACTCCAAGCCTGACACCCGCTCAGGAAGCCTTGCAATCGGTCTGGGAAGAGCATATCGGGCACGAGTTTGGTACTCACAGCCCTGAAGATGCTCTCGCTACCATGGTTGAGGACGCTTATGTGAATCATATTCCAGTGATGACTAGGGGAGTCGGAAAAGCAGCATTGGGTGAGTTTTATTCCAAATACTTCATTCCCCAGATTCCGCCAGACCTCGAGCTAGTTCCGATTTCGCGCACGATCGGGACGGATCGACTCGTCGATGAAATGCTGGCTAAGTTCACTCATACCATCCAGATGGAGTGGATGCTACCTGGCATTGCTCCGACCGGGAAACGGGTTGAAGTGGCAGTGGTAGCGATTGTCCAGTTCCGTGATGGCAAGCTAGCCCACGAACACCTCTATTGGGATCAGGCGAGTGTATTGGTTCAACTCGGCATGCTCGATCCGAACACGCTGCCCGTTGTAGGGGCTGACAGTGCGCGCAAGGTACTCAATCCGAGCTTGCCCTCAAACGCACTGATCGAACGTGCTAGTCATAGTAACTAAATGTTAAAGCAAGCTTTTCATCAATAGGAACACCATGAAAAAGCCAGAGTTTTTTGTCACCCCTGGTTATGGGGAATACATGCTGAATACATTGCATTACTCGCAAGCGGTGAGAATTGACGATCGAGTAGAGATATCAGGTCAAGGCGGCTGGGATGACAATCTGCAAATTCCCGAATCGATCGCGGACGAGATTGCTCAGGCATTTCGGAACATAGAGCGAACCTTAGCGACTGCTGGTGCAGGTTGGGAGCATGTTATCCACGTCAATTCTTACCATGTTGGCGGGTTCCCCCCGGAGGTTAAAGATGTGATGGTCAAGCTATTTCGTCATTACATGCCCGATCGCGCCCCAATTTGGACAGCGCTAGGTGTCGCGGCGCTTGCACTTCCAACAATGCGGATTGAAATCCGCGTGACTGCCATTGTTCCGTGAATTTTGCACAAGCGGCAACGGGATGATTCGGCGACTACGCTGAAGAGAAGAACGCGCCAATAGAGAAACTGCCCTCGCTCCGTTAAAGCATCCACTTGAACAATTAGCCTCAATCATTCTGTTCACCGTTGTCTTCTACCAGGGATACCAAAAAACTATGACCTGCGAACATCTCAACAATCTAATTGTGGAAAACCTGATTTCTAAAGCAGCCTATCCCATATTTCGTTGTGAAGAGTGCATTAAAATAAATAGCCGCTGGGTACACCTCCGGATTTGCCAAACCTGTGGCAAAATGCTGTGCTGCGATTCTTCTAAGCATCAACATGCTCGTCGTCATTATGAAGCAACCAATCATGCAGTGGTTAGTTCGGCTGAATTGGGGGAGCAGTGGTTATGGTGTTTTGCAGATGAACAGGGAAAAGACTATTGATAGCGATTCTGATTTCATCTAGATTTCCTTCTCATTTGTTCAACATGTTCTCCTCATGTGGGTGATTTTCATGGCTGTTTCTAATCAAAGTACTTCCATTGACATCGTTTGGCCCAGTTTGCCCTTAGCAGCTTGGCAGGATACCTATGCAACTCTCCATCTATGGACGCAAGTCATCGGTAAAATCCGGTTGGCACTGGCACCTAAACTTAATCACTGGTGGCAATCTACTCTTTATGTCACACCGCGTGGACTAACAACTGCTTCAATCCCTTGCGGAACTCGTAACTTTCAAATTAGCTTTGATTTTCTCGACCATCAACTACAAATCGACACTAGCGACGGCATCGCTAAAAGAATTGCACTGTCTCCTCGCTCTGTTGCAGATTTTTACCAAATGGTGCTAACTACATTGAGCAACATCGGCATCGAAGTCCGAATCTGGACGATGCCGCAAGAAGTGTCAGAACCAATCCCGTTCGATCAGGACTATCAACACGCAGCTTATGATCCGGAATATGCACAACGGTTCTGGCGAATTCTTGTGCAAGTCGATCGGGTCATGACCTTATTCCGTTCCCAGTTTACTGGTAAATCCAGCCCTGTACATTTTTTTTGGGGCAGCTTTGATCTTGCTGTGACTCGTTTCTCTGGTCGTCGTGCGCCAGAACACCCAGGGGGAGTTCCGAATATGGCAGATTGGGTCACACGAGAAGCCTATTCACACGAAGTCAGTAGCTGTGGTTTTTGGCCAGGGGGTGGGTCAGTGGTGGAGCCTGTTTTTTACGCTTACGCTTACCCTATGCCGGAAGGGTTTCGAGATTACCCGATCCAACCCACAGAAGCTTTTTACAGCTCAGAGATGCAAGAATTTATCCTACCCTATGAAGCTGTGAGACAAGCTGACGATCCAGATGCAATGCTCCTTGCTTTTTTCCAAAGCACCTATGAAGCAGCAGCCAATTTAGGACATTGGGATCGAGTTGCGCTGGAGCGTTCCCCAACCGTGTAAGGCTAACAAATTGCAAATTGCTGAAGCGGATGGACTAGCGACCTTGATACAAAGTTTGAGGCGAGCTGCTGCCACTTAGAGATACTGAATGGATAGTGGATAACCGGACAACCAATTTGCAAACGGCAGTTATACAACGCGGTAAGCAAACTAAGGAGCATATCCAAAAATGGTTAAAGGTAGGTTAGAAGCATTCAGTGATGGGGTAATTGCTATTATTATCACCATTATGGTGCTGGAGTTAAAAACACCTCATGAGTCAGATTTAGCTGCACTACGTCCGCTGATTCCAACCTTTCTAAGCTATGTGTTGAGTTTCGTGCATGTTGGTATCTACTGGAACAATCACCATCACCTGTTTCAGGCAGTCCGACAAGTGAATGGTTCAACTTTGTGGGCAAACCTACATTTGTTGTTCTGGTTATCATTATTTCCCTTTGTCACCGCATGGATGGGTGAAAATCACTTTGCTGCGTTGCCTGTGGCGCTTTATGGTGTGGTTTTATTGTTGGCTGCGATCGCCTACTTCACTCTGACCCGCACACTTATTTTTCACCACGGTCAAGATTCCACACTTGCGAACGCTCTTGGTCGGGATTCTAAAGGCAAGTTATCAGTATTGATTTATGCAGTTACAATTCCACTTGCTTTTGCAGCCTCTTGGCTTGCATGTGCATTATACGTTCTGGTTGCAGTCCTGTGGCTCATTCCCGATCGCCGTATTGAAAAGACGTTGAACTCATAAAGTTCCATGTTCGATGCAACAAAAACCAGCTAACAAACCCTCTGCACCAGAACGAATATAGGTTGTTGGTCACAGACAAAGGTGATCTGCGTCCGGTGAGCGGGAACGTTATGCCGCTTATGGATGTACTCACTCATCCTGGCATTTTACGCTCCAAGGGGCGGGGAATCCAACCACCTGGGAAGTCCTAGATATGCACGAAAACCCCTATCGATCCCCGCTTCCCTGGAAACAACAGAACATTACACAACCACAAGCCACAGAAGATTTCTAACGGGACTTAAACAAAAATTAAGCCCAAATGTAGCCTAAACTGGCTTTGTAAGCGACAAATACGTCCCGATTATGGGTCAACCAGTCAAAAAATCGACTCATACATAGCTGTTCTAAATGCCTCTAAAGCTTCAGTAAAAGTGTTTAAAGGTTTGTTTGCCCACCTTCGCCTCAAGCCCCCAGTCATCTGATGCCAAAGAATAAAAGTATAGGCACAAAAAACCAGAATAAAATGCCGAAGTAGACTTCTTTTTTCTCGAACTTGGTATTCTTTTAGCCCTAACCATCCTTTGGCTTCTCTATAAAAAACTTCGACCCAATTTCTTTCTCCATAGGTCTTAACTATCCATTCTGGTGAAACAATCTCTGTCGAGACATTGGTGATAAAGTAGTCAACATCTGTGGCATCTGTGAAAGTCGCAGCATTCATAACGATAGCAATATTGCGCTTCCCCTTCAGTTGTGATATCTCTACTTCTCTAGTTACTACCCATAGGGTTTTAGGTTTATCTAGGTTGAGTTCAATTTCTGTGAAAGCCTCTTCAGACAAACCTTGTGCTAATTCGTCTAGCCTAATTGTTTGTTGAATATTTTCTGATGTGCTAATAGTTATTTTTCGATTTTTGGCTAATCCCCCCAAGTACTTTAATTCTTTCCTCTCTAATTCCAACAAGAACGATGTATTGTTGCCATAGCCAGCATCTATAAGTACAATCCCCGGTTAATATTTTCTCTCTAAAGTTTTGTCTATTAACTTGATTGCCAGTTCAGTTTTTTTCTTAAACTCTTGGTCTTGTTTACCTTCTGGTAAAGAATCAGCGTGCTGATATAACTCTATATCTAATGGCAGACTTTTTCGTCCATCATATAAATGCGTTGTTACAACTACTATTCCATTATCTGTTTTGCCAATCTCTCCAATGTACTGTCTTCCTATTCCATCAGTAAAATTACCGCTTTTTCTATGACCCGAATCATCAATTATCAAGCTAAATCCTCTATTAATTCTAGTTTGACTACACTTGTTCATGATCTCTAACCTTAGTTCATTCACCTTAGCGTCAGACCATGGTGCTTCAGTTAAAAAGTGGTGTAATTGATGGTATTCGACTCCTATAGCGTTACCAGCGATTTGAGATAGATTTTTTCTCTCACTTTCCCCCAATAATCCCCCCAAATAATCCCTAAATCCTTTTTTTTGAGCTTTATGACTAAAAGCCTCATCAAACCTTTGACACCATTTTTCAAAACACGGTGGCATGGCTGCGGGGGTTGTCTCTTTCATGGGATTCTTTTGACGTGAAACCTATGCTCGTCATGTATTCTACCCTGTTTTTCTTTCTTTTTTTGTTTAAGTCCCGCTAATGAACCGAAAGATTCTTTCAACCAAAATCACAACTACAACCACAATCGCAATCACAATTCTGTTTGGCGTACTTCTACTGTTCAATTTTCCATCCCTGGCTCAAGTCAGTTCACAAGTGATTCCTAGAATCGAAGTGATCGAAAGTTCTGAAGGGATTCCACCTAGCTACCGTTTAGTCATTAGCCGATCTCAGGACAATGTTTATGTCTTCTGTCCGACTGACTTCGAGCCACAGTTGAACTATCTGCGAAATGTGAAGGCGATTCAATGTAAGCCGTTTACCAGTCCCTAGAAGTAAACCAGTGAGGGGCAACAGCATAACAACTCATACCACTTTGTTGCTTTGAACAGAGGAGAGATTTAGATGTCAGAGAACAATAAAGCAATTTTAGAAGCGGCAAACGCGGCGATCGCCCAAGGCAACTATGAAGGATTCTTGTCGTTCTGCACCGACGACACGGAATGGACATTTGTCGGCGACAGAACCCTGAAAGGAAAAGCAGCCGTTCGCCAATGGATGGCAACGGAGTATGTGGAACCACCTTTGAATATCGTTGCGAACTTGATCGCTGAGGGGGATTTCGTCACGGCACTCGGCGACCTCAGAATCAAGGACGAAGACGGGAAGGCGGCTCATTACTCGTACTGCGACATCTGGCGCTTTCGTGGCGACAAGATGGTCGAATTAAGAGCTTTCGTAATCCCAGCCGAAGTCAAGGCTGAAACTAGCAATGCCGCGTAAATCATCTGCAAAAGTCAGGATGTATTCTCATGAAAAACGCAACTTATGTAGAGGCTGCTCGGTGGGGTAAGTATCGGGGGTGGCGGTATGTTTTGGGACTGGTGATCATCCTCTTTGCGTGGCTGGTGGTCGGGACTGGTGCCAGCGTACTCGTCGCGTTCGCGCTCAGCGGCCAGCCGGATTACTCCGTACTTGGTCCTTTCGGGAAGTTCTTGTTTGTTATGGCGGGTTTCCCGTTCTTCCTCGCGGGGGTTCTCATCGCCGTTACCCTTATCCACCGCCGCTACCCCCGGACGCTCATTACGGCGCGGGAGCGGATCGATTGGCGTCGCATCGGTCAGGGGTTTGTGGCGTGGTCCGTTCCAGCGTTTCTGATAGGCGGGCTGGGACAGTACCTCTTCTACCCCGACACCTTTTCCTTCAACTTCGACCTGGCGACGTTCGCGCTCTTCGTGCCACTGGCACTGGTCTTCACCGCGATCCAGACGACCACCGAAGAGCTTTTCTTTCGCGGATACATTGTGCAGGGTGCGAGCATGATCTCGGCCAACCGCGTTTTTCTGGCGCTCGTGGCGGCCGTGGTATTCACCCTGCCGCACCTCTTAAACCCGGAGGTGAGCGCAGGCGGCTGGCTCACGGTCTTCTCCAACTACTTCCTCGTTCCGGGTCTGTTGTGGACCGTGGTCTCGTTGATTGACGGAACCACTGAACTCGCCATCGGCGCACACTTCGCGAACAACATCATTGGCATACTCCTGTTCAACATCACTGGAAGCGCCGTGACCACACCGGCTCCGTTTACAATCAGCGAATATCACGCCACCTACGGGGCGCTATCGGTGCTGGTTGCAATACCCATATTCCTGGCGATTGCCTACAAGGTGTTCAAACGCAACGAGGCATCCGAACCCGTTTCCTAGAGCGATCGGATTGGTCGTCGGTGATCTCGTCAGTTCGTTGCTGAAGGTCAATCTTGATTGAAATAGGAGAAACAAAATGATACTGCAAGAAAAAGTGGCGTTAGTTACTAGAGGCACATCGGGCATTGGTAGAGCAACTGCCACATATCTCCTTGCGATCGCATTCCTGAACCACAGCAACGCTTGACCTTGGAGTATAGACCATAGTTTAGAGCGGTGTAGATCTGAATTACAAGTTATCAACGAGAAAGAAGCAAATGAACAATACTGATAAAGTTTGGTTGATTACTGGAAGTTCCACAGGATTGGGGCGTGCTTTGGCGCAAGCCGTGCTAGAGCGTGGATATCATTTAGTTGCCACTGCCCGTCAGCCTGAACAATTAAAAGAACTGAACGATCGCTATCCGGATCGGATCACGACGATTGCGCTTGATGTCACTAATGCTCAATCGATTCAGCAAGCTATAGAAGCTGCATTGAACGCTTACAATCGCATTGATGTACTCGTCAACAATGCGGGTTACGGTACAGTAGGCGCGATCGAAGAAGTGAACGACGATGATATCAGACGGCAGTTTGACACCAACCTATTTGGTGCAATCAATGTGACTCGTGCAGTTTTGCCAACCCTGCGTGAACAGCGAAGCGGTCATATCCTCAACATTTCTTCGGCGAATGGGATTAGCGCGTTTGCAGGAGTGGGAATTTATAGTGCAACAAAATTTGCTTTAGAAGCAATTTCTGAAGCGCTGGCACAAGAAGTGAAGCCGTTGGGGATTAAAGTCACAATTATTGAACCTGGCTCCTCTCGAACGAATTTTAGTAGTCGAGCGCTTTCCACACTATCCCATCAAATTAATGACTATGCTCAAACGAGTGGCAAAATAGTCCAACGGCTTCAGGAGAGGGATGGCAAACAACCTAATGATCCGGCGAAGGCAGCAGCAGCAATGATTCAAGTGGTTGAGAGTGACAATCCACCCTTGCGCTTAGCATTAGGCAAAGATTCGGTGAATTTGATTACTCAAAAACTCGAATCGATGAAAGCTGAATTAGAGGCATGGAAAGACGTGTCGATGAACACAGCGTTTGAAGAAGTAAAAGCGAGTGTGGGGTAGCCTCCTTTCCAAATCATGAATCGACAGAAGACCCACTGCACCCGTTTCAACAGATACGAACTTGATTTTCATCCCACATCTAAAGGAGCTATGCTATGTCAACGTTTGTTTTGGTTCACGGCTCATGGCACGATGGTTCTGCTTGGAACGCGGTTACCCAACATCTAGAAACGAGAGGTCATCAGGCTTTTGCTCCTACGATTGCTGGACATGGAAAAGGTGTGAACAAAAACGTTAACCATGCTCAATGTACGCAATCGATCATTGATTACATTGTGAGCAAAGACTTAACCGATATTGTTCTCTTAGGTCATAGTTTTGCCGGAACAATCATTGCGAAAGTTGCTGAAGCGATTCCCGATCACATTCGACGGCTCATCTTCTTCGATGCCTTTGTCCTAAATGATGGTGAGAGCCTCAACGATAACGTTCCACCGCATTATCAAGCGTTAATCGACTCTCTAGCGAGCGAATCGGACGATAACACAGTGATGATGCCGTTTGAGATTTGGCGAGAAGCGTTTCTCAACGATGCTGACCTCGATTTGGCTCGATCGAGTTACGCACAACTATCCCCTGAACCGTATCAACCGTGGATTGACAAGCTGGACTTGAGGCAGTTTTACTCGCTGCCCATTCCTAAAAGTTACCTCTACTGTACAGAAGACACTGCTTTACCTCAAGGCGAGTGGGGATGGCATCCCAGGATGTCTAACCGCTTAGGGCAATTTCGGTTCGTGCAAATGCCCGGTAGTCACGAGGTAATGTTTTCTAACCCGATCGGTTTAGCAGAAAAGATTATTGTGGCAGGGCGCGACTAGCAGCAGAATTTGCAATCGCCAACCCACTAATGTCGCCGTCATTTAACAAACAATGACCTGAAAATGAGAAATCATGACAACTACATACCGTCACAGTGCTGCTTTCAACGATCTCGCAGCACTGCTTCAAGGCTCTGGAGTAAGTGTGAGTAATATAACGAATCAGCTACCAGTTGAAGTATCAAATCTTAATACACCAATGCAAGCAATTTTTGATTATATTGTGATTGGCGCCGGTTCAGCAGGCTGCGTTGTTGCCAACCGTCTTACAGAAGACCCTAATACTAAAGTATTGCTGCTCGAAGCGGGTGGTCCTGATACCAAGCCAGAACTTCAAGTTCCCTCAGTGTGGCCTACTACACTCTTAGGCTCGGAAGTGGACTGGGCATACTTAACTGAAGGGGAACCTTACTTAAATAACCGCAAAATTTTATCTTCACGCGGTAAAGTCTTGGGCGGCAGCAGTTCGATTAATGGCATGATTTATATACGAGGCAATGAACGTGACTACAATAGCTGGCAAGCATTAGGTAATATTGGTTGGAGTTATCAGGATGTCTTGCCTTACTTCAAGAAATCGGAAAACCAGCAGCGAGGAGCATCGTTATTTCACGGGGTTGATGGACCACTTAGCATCACAGATCCACTCTCTCCTGCAAAAGTGTCGCAACGCTTTGTGGAAGCCGCGATCGCACAGGGCTATGAGCAAAATCCCGACTTTAATGGGGTACAGCAGGAAGGTGCAGGACTTTACCAAGTGACCGTGAAAGATGGTAAGCGCCAAAGTACAGCAGTGGCATTTCTGCGTCCGATTAAAGATCGCCCCAACTTGACTATTCAAACAGGAGCATTGGTGACTCGTTTACTCTTTGAGGGAAAGCGCGCGGTAGGGGTAGTGTATTTTCAAAATGGAACGGAGTATCAAGTTAGGGTTAACTCCGAAGTGATTTTGAGTGCTGGCGCCTTCGATTCTCCTAAACTGCTAATGCTTTCTGGAATTGGACCAGCTGAACATCTGCGGGCTTCCGGCATTCCTGTAGTTTTTGATTTGCCGGGTGTCGGCCAGAATCTTCAAGATCACCCACTTGCTGTTATTGCCTACCAGTCTACTCAGGACGTGCCCCTTGCGCCAAGTAGTAATGGGGGAGAGGCTGGGTTATTTCTGCATACCAACAATAATTTAGATGCGGCGCCTAATTTGCAATTTACAATTGTTCCGGTTTTATATGTCGATCCTGCCTATGCACGTGAAGGTCCGGCATTCACCCTTCCCTTTTACATCACCCATCCCGAAAGTCGTGGTAGCGTAAGACTACGTTCCTCCTCCCCCTTCGACCCACCGTTGATTCGGGTCAACTATCTTCAGAAAGAATCTGACATGCAACTGATGGTTGAAGGACTTAAAATTTTGCGTCGAATTGTGTACTCCGATGCGTTTAATGAGTTTCGGGGCGAGGAAATTGCTCCAGGGAGTTCCGTGCATAGCGACAAAGCAATCGAAGATTATATTCGGCAAACGTGCGGTACGGGATGGCATCCTGTTGGGACGTGCAAAATGGGTATTGATCAAATGGCGGTTGTCCATCCTCAACTCAAGGTACGGGGGATTGAAGGGTTACGAGTTGTTGATGCATCGATTATGCCAACTATGATCACAGGAAACACAAATGCATCGGCAATTATGATTGGAGAAAAGGCTGCCGATTTGATAAAAGTTGGAACAAAATTGCCTCAATGATGGTGAAAGCCTCAGAGATAGCCTTCCGCCGCACTATCAAGCGTTATTTGACTCTCTAGCTAGAGAATCGGACGATCATACGATGGTGATGCCGTTTGAGATTTGGCGAGAAGCATTTCTCAACGACGCTGACCTCGATTTGGCTCGATCGAGTTACGCACAACTATCCCCTGAACCGTATCAACCGTGGATTGACAAGCTGGACTTGAGGCAGTTTTACTCGCTGCCCATTCCTAAAAGTTACCTCTACTGTACAGAAGACACTGCTTTACCTCAAGGCGAGTGGGGATGGCATCCCAGGATGTCTAACCGCTTAGGGCAATTTCGGTTCGTGCAAATGCCCGGTAGCCATGAGGTGATGTTTTCTAACCCGGTTGGTTTAGCAGAAAAGATTATTGTGGCAGGACGGGACTAGCAACATGATGGCTTCATAACAAAATAAACGAGTTGCTCCGTTCGGCAGTAGAGGGTGACACGGCTTGGGCTGAGTGGTACTGGTTCGGCACCCATCGTGATGGTACGCAGTTTGGTATGCGCGGCGTGAGTATTGTTGGTGTACAAGCGGATCAGATCAAGTGGGCACGCTTGTATATGGAACCTGTATCAGCGAGTAGCGAATAACCCGTAAACTCAACGGAAATTGCTCAAGCGGTTGTGTTTCTCTGCTCTGATGCTGCTAGCTATATCACTGGGCAACCCAAGCGCGATCAATGGTGGATATACAGCAGGCTAAATCGCGATCTGCCTTCAGATATCTTTTTGCGATCGCAGTTCTGAATAGGTGGTTTCTAAGCGATTTGCTGGAATGACCTCGACACAGATTCACTATTGCTGAAAGAAGCACCATCAGAATCTGAAAGAAACTGAGTGTTGGAAGTCATCACACTCAAGTAAATGCAACTGGTTTCATAACAAGAGGTAAAAATCATGATACTTAAAAATAAGGTGGCTTTAGGACAGGTACTTTTTGCCGGAGGATCGGGCTTCGTGGGGCGCACTGCCGTCAGGTGGTTCCGCGAGAGGCACCCCAGCGTTCGAGTGCTCGTCGGAGGACGGAACCTGCAATCGGCAGGTGAAGTCGCCCAGGAGGTGGGCGCTGCCGAAGCTGTTGCCATAGATCTCGATAAGCCCCGCTTGGGTCTCGGTGATGATGTCACAGTAGCTGCTGTAGTCATGTTGGCTCCCGAAGCCGGACTCAAAGGACTGAGCTACGCGCAGGACTTGGGCATCCCTTACCTGAACATCAACGCTGCCCTCACCGAAATCGGACCTGAGTTGGCGATGTTCGCACATCGTGCGACCGCAGCACCCGTCGTGCTCGCCAGTCACTGGATGGCTGGTGCGGCTGTGTTTTTGGCACTCAACAGTGTCAAAGGCTTCGAGGTCATCCACTCCATCGAGATCGGAGCAATCCTCGACGAGAATGATCCAGCAGGTCCAGCGTCGCTCGAAGATATGGAACGGGTACACGGGGCTGCTCCCCCCGCAATGGTATTTGAGGGTGGGCGGCGCGTATGGCTGTCCGGCGACGCAGCAAAGGGCAAGATCGAATCAATTGACGGTCGATTACTTAATGCCACCGCATTTTCCACATTCGATATCGCTAGCCTCCATGCTGCCACTGGGGCACCGAATGTACGTTTCGACCTAGTGACTGACGAATCATCCAGTCGCCACCGGGGCGGTGAGGCAGCGACCGAGATCGTCGTCGAGATTGAGGGCGAAGCCGATGGTCGAACGCTGCGTTCGCGATCGATGCTGGAGTTCAAGCATGGCGCAGCCTCACTAACGGGTCTGAGCGTCGTTCTTTCTCTCGTGTCGGTATTGGGACTGAACGACCGCGCTCCTGCCCGCCCTGGGCTTTACCTACCCGAACTGCTCTCGGATACCGAATGGTTTCTGAATGAACTCCGCAGTGCGGGAGCGACTATCTACGAAGACTCTAAGTCAACTCTACAGTTTTAAGGTGGTGGAAAAATGATTAAATGCAAAGATTTTGCGCCTCGGATCACTGAACGGGGACCCTTCGGCGGAGCTTCCGAGTATGAATCTTTCTCTGAGGTTGTGAGTACTGTCAATCAGTGGATCGAAAATACAACGACACAGGTGATCAATGTTGAAACTGTCGTTTTACCCGATCGGATAGAAGGCACAAGTGATGGTGACTACGGATTGACGGTCAGTAATAGTTTCCACCCAGTGACGATCAGTCAAGGCGTGACAATCAATTGCTTTCAATGTGTGCGTGTCTGGTACAGAGAATAAGCTCTATTGGAGAAAGAATGAAACGATTTACCTTGTTTACTTTCCTGTATCTCGCGCTGGGAGTTTGTCTGACAGCGATCGCACTTGGATACCCAAACCTGCCTTCGAGTCTTCAAACAAGCTTGTTCGTCAGTGCAGGAGCCTCCTACATTGTTTGTCTCCTCAGCACCTTCCCATTTTGGCGGGAGACGACGATCCGCTTCTATCGCAGACGGAATTCAGCGGTAATTCTACCCTGGTTGGTGATTGGAGTAAACATTGTTTGGATGATCTGGGATGTTCAGAGTCAGAACTGGACGATGGAAGCCATTTTACGAGCGTTTTCGAGGCTATTAGTTGTCTTAGTGTTTGCAGAAATCATTGTGATGACATGGCAAGTGAATTCTGAACATTAGTATCTAAATCGGATGCTGCCGAAACGCACTTGCTCTTCACCATAAGAATCTGGAAGAAATCAAGCATTGGAACTTAGTACGCTTTAGATCAATGCAACGAAATTAATGCTAGGAGAAGCACAATGATACTTCAAGATAAAGTGGCGTTAGTCACTGGTGGCACATCGGGAATTGGCAGAGCAACAGCGTTAGCGTTCGCGCAGCGTTCCGAAGGAAAGCTTAACGAAGTTATCGCCTTCGGTGCTGCTGGAGCAAAGGTAGTATTCTCAGGCAGACGCGACGCAGAAGGTGAAAAAACCGCCCAACTGATTCGCGAAACAGGCGCTGAATGCTTATACGTCCATTGAAACAAGTTCACTAACATCACAAGAATCTGGAAGCAGTCAATCATTGGAACTCAAGACACTTTAGATAGATAGAACCAGGAGTATTTAATCATGGTCAAAGAGCAAACTGTAGACGGACAAGCAAATTTACAAGCAACTACCAATTTGACACCAGCCCAGAAGTCTTTGCAAGCACTTTGGGAAGAGCATTTACAGTACGAGTTTGGCACTCACAGTACTGAAGATGCCCTCGCTACGATGGTTGAAGATGCTTACGTTAACCACATCCCGGTAATGACTGGGGGAGTCGGGAAACCAGCACTGCGCGAGTTTTATTCCAAATACTTGATTCCACAGATGCCGCCGGACATGGAGTTGACCCCAATCTCGCGCACGATCGGGACAGATCAACTCGTGGATGAAATGGTGGCTAAGTTCACTCATACTGTTTGGATGGAATGGATATTACCCGGCGTTGCTCCCACCGGAAAACGGGTGGAAGTGCCAGTAGTAGCGATCGTTCAGTTCCGTGACGGCAAACTAGCCCACGAACACATTTACTGGGATCAGGCAAGTGTATTGGTTCAAGTCGGCTTGCTCGATCCGGGTACACTTCCCGTCGTGGGCGTTGACAGTGCGCGTAAGGCGATCGATCCCAACTTACCTTCAAACACACTAATCGAGCACGACTAAGTGTAGGAGCCAGCAAACATCAATACCCAAACCCGCCATCCCGCCCAGCTACTCCCGAAGCGATCGAGCGAATTTTGGCAGTAGCACCCAAGTACGGCATCGAATTCATCGTGTGAATTAGAGCAATGCTCAAACCCGGCTCCTACACGTATTGCTGCCCATTGAGTTTTTGACGCAAGTAACATAACCATTCACAACAAGAGGTAACTATCATGATGCTTAAAGACAAGGTTGCTTTAGTGACGGGAGGGACATCGGGCATTGGTAGAGCTACTGCGATCGCTTATGCCCAACAACAAGCAAAGGTGGTGGTGGTGGGTCGTCGAATGGATGAAGGTGAAGAAACTGTTCGATTGATTAAGGAAGCTGGCGGAGAGGCTATTTTTGTGCAAGCAGATGTCACGAAAGAAGCCGATGTTGAAGCAATGGTTGATAAAGCAGTTGGCGTTTTTGGTCGGTTAGATATTGCCTTTAATAATGCAGGAACTGTCGGCGAAAATCCCTCATTGATTGAGCAAACAGAAGCGGAATACGATCGCACTATGAACGTCAATGTCAAAGGCATTTGGTTGTCGATGAAATATGAAATCGCTCAGATGTTGAAACAGGGAAGTGGTTCGTTCGCCTCTGGCGGCACTATGTGCATCGTCAATACGGCATCTGCGAATGGAGTAGTTGCACTTCCTAGCGTACCCCTCTACACCGCGAGTAAACATGCGGTAGTAGGCTTAACAAAAGCTGCTGCGCTCCAATATGCCAAAGCAGGTATTCGCATTAACGTCGTTGCACCAGCGGTAATCGAAACAGATATGTTTGAAGCAGCTACAGGTGGGCAGGATGAAGCCAAAGCTTACATGACAGGACTTCATCCGATCGGACGAATTGGAACACCGCTTGAAGTTGCAAATGCAGTCCTGTTTTTATCATCTGACATGGCATCGTTCGTAACAGGTGAAACGTTGATGGTAGATGGTGGGTATGTAGCGCAGTAGTCGATCGGCAGTGCGAAACGTTGCGACCAAGTAGCGATCAACACCGATATGAATTCCGCAGATGGAGACCTTGCCGCAGTCATGATCAAGATGATTGCCCTTGGTCGCTATGGACAGGACAGCGAGGTGGCTGGCATGGTCTCTTATCTCGCCAGCCCTGAAGCCGCTTTTGTCACGGGCGCGAGCCTCAAAATTGATGGCGGCTTTGCCGCTTGAACGAGACGTAATCAAATTTGTCATCCCCAAACTCAACCAGGAAAGCATGATGTCACAAAAACTCTCAGGTAAAGTCGCCCTCGTTACGGGTGGCACCAGCGGTATTCGGCTTGCCACTGCCAAGCAATTCGTTGCCGAAGGTGCCTATGTCTTTATCACGGGTCGTCGTCAGACTGAACTTGATGCGGCTGTAAACGAGATTGGTAATAACGTCATGGGCATTCAGGGCGATGTCTCAAATCTGGCAGACCTCGATCGTCTTTACGCCACGATCAAGCAAGAGCAAGGTCACTTGGATGTGATCTTTGCTAATGCTGGCAGTGGCGAACCTATCCCGCTCGGATCGATCACCGAAGAACACTTTGACAAAACATTCAACACCAATGTCAAGGTTCTACTTTTCACTGTGCAGAAGGCACTGCCGCTCATACCAGAGGGCGCTTCCATCATCCTGAATGCCTCAACTGCTTCCATCAGAAGCATCCCAGCCTTCAGCGTGTATGGCGCGACTAAAGCTGCCGTGCGATCGTTTGCCCGCAACTGGACACTCGACCTCAAAGACCGCCAGATTCGAGTGAATGCGGTCAGCCCTGGTACCATTCCGACTCCCGGTTACAATCTCTTCGGACTCAGTGAAGAGCAGGTGAAAGAATTTGTGAAGAGCGATGTCAACAATATCCCATTGGGACGAGTTGGCACGCCCGACGAGATCGCCAAAGCCGTTGTCTTTCTTGCTTCAGATGACAGCAGCTTTGTAAACGGCATTGAGCTATTCGTCGATGGTGGCATGGCACAAATCTAAAATCGCTTCCTAGTTAAAAAGCACTTCGCGATCGCGTGTAAAAGTCCATCTATAAACTTCCCATCGAACAGAGTCGAAGGAAAAACACACATGCCACAGGAAAAGATGCCACAAGTCTCTAACAAAGAACTGATGATGAGTAACACGCTCATGATTCAGCCTGAGTACCGCGAGGAGTTCTTGATGGAACTCCGGGAGATCCTGCCTCAAGCCCGCCGTTTGGAAGCGTGCATCTCACTTGAGGTCGGTGAAGTCGCCGATCAGCCTGGGATGTTTGTGCTGTCCGAGCGCTGGCGTAACGGAAACGAGTACCTGAACGAGATCCTGCAACTGCCCTTCTACCAGCGGTACCTGGAACGCAGCGAACCATTCTACGCAGCTCCGCGAGCAGTTCTCGTCCTCACGTCAATCTAAATGGGTGCTGTGTCCAGAGCGGTCACCTAACAATGCAGCAGACGGTCTCAAGCCGCTAGTGCTGCGTTCGAGTTTCTTTGCCGCCGCTGATTTGAGCCGTTGGGCGTTTCGGGTAATGTGAGGTGTGGAACGGATGACGGATAAACTTGAGCACAACAAACAGACGGTCACGGCGTTTTATGACCTGATGTTCAATCAGTGTCAGCCCGCAGAAGCCATCGAGAAATATGTCGGCGATGTGTACATCCAGCACAAAGAAAGCGGTGGCCGACGGGAAGCAGGCTTTCATCGAATATTTCGAGAGGATGGCGAAAGAATATCCGGGCAAGTGCGTCCAGTTTAAGCGCGTCTTCGCTGAAGGCAATTATGTAGTCTTGCATTGCTACCAGCAATGGCCGGGCGACAACGACTGGGCAGGCATCGACATCTTCCGCCTGGATGATAAAGGCAAGATAGTCGAGCATTGGGACGTGCTTCAGACCATCCCGGAAGCGTCGGCTAACGATAACACGATGTTCTGAACAGTCGAGTGCTGGTAGTGTGAAGCCCGGTTTGTACAACGGCACTGTTTATTCTAAATCAAGGAGATTTGGCACAGATGGAATCTATGAAAGCAGCCGTATTAACTGCGTTTGGTGATGCTGAGAAGTTTGAGATTCAAACTGTTCCCACACCAACACTGAAGGCGAATCAGGTGTTAGTCAGAGTTTGTGCAACCTCGATTAACCCGATCGACTACCAAACTCGTCGTGGTGATTACAAGGAACTGGTTCGATTACCCGCTATCCTTGGAGTCGATGTTTCAGGGGTGATTGAGGCAATTGGCGAAGCTGTGACTGATTTCAAGGTGGGAGACAACGTGTATTACTCGCCGCAAGTTTTTGGAGAATTCGGTAGCTACGCTCAGTATCATGTGGCTGATGCAGCGATTGTTGCATTGAAGCCTGTAAATCTATCGCACATTGAAGCAGCTTCTTTTCCGCTTGCAGGCGGAACTGCTTGGGATTGTCTAGTGACTAGGGGCAATCTACAAGTTGGTGAAACAGTTCTCATCCATGCGGGTGCGGGTGGAGTGGGTTCGATCGCAGTTCAACTCGCCAAAGCAATAGGGGCATACGTTTTTGCAACGTGTAGTTCTAGAAACCGAGATTTCGTGACAGAACTGGGCGCAGATCGAGTGATTGATTACAAAAATGAAGATTACGTAGAAGTCATTCGTCAAGAAACAAATGGACTGGGTGTGGATTTAGTTCTAGATACGATCGGCGGAGAAACAATTCAGCGTAGTCTAGAAATCATTCGTCCCTTCGGTAGGCTTACAAGCATTGTAGACATTGCAATACCGCAATCGCTTCTTGAAGCATGGGGCAAGAATCTGACGATTCATTTTGTTCTTTCACCCCAGTACCGAGCAAAATTAGAGGCTTTGACAAAACTCATCGAGCGTCATCAGCTTCGCCCAGTGATTGATTCAGTATTGTCTTGGGATCAGGTCGTTCTGGCACATCAGCGTCTAGAGCAGGGAGGAACACGGGGCAAAATTGTGCTGAAGTTTACAGAAAATTAGACCAGCTTTACGGCGTTGGTAATTGCTAAACGGATCGGAGTTTGATTGTGTGCTGAAGGTCAACATTGATTGGAACAGGAGAAACAGGATGATACTGCAAGACAAAGTGGCTAGTTGCTAGAGGAACATCAGGAACTGGCAGAGCAACCGCCACCCTTGCGGTATCTGCGGAGCAGCGCGCTTTTGGTGCTGCGAGCGCAAAATGGTCTTCTGCGACAAACCCGATGTAGAAGGGGAAGAAACTGCTGCTCTTATTCGCGAGACTGGAGCGGAGTGCTTGTTTTCAATCGCACAGTAACACCATAAGAATCTGACAAACGGCCATTCAGTTTCGCGGAGCGCGATTGTAAAACTGCCTGAGTGTCAACTAAATTTTCAGTGAGCTTAAGCGTGATTTTGCCAGTGTAGTATATTAACCATCTTTGTATTTTTTAGTTGATATGTTGTTCAATAAACCCGCGATATCTTCGGCATTAAACTTGTGTTTATTTTTAAGGCAATTAGGATATGTGGGTTTAATTAATTCTGGAGGACACATTTCTTCAGCCCGTCTAGATATTTCTTTAATAAGTTGATTTGTTGTACATTTTCTTAACTTAAACATTCTCTCTTTAATACTTTCAATGTCAGTATTGTCCCATATAATGATTATTTCCCCACCTAGCGCTTTGATAACATTTTCGACTGTTTTTAACTTAGACCTTTCAGGTTCTTCAAAAAATTTGCCAATTGCTGAATGATATCTTGTTGCTGGGCTATTTTCTTCTCCAGTAATCTCTGCATATTTCTTGGCTAATTTGTATAGCGTCCATCCTAAATCTTCAAGCCTGAGTTCGAGTAATTCTTTCCACCCAATATTGCTATTAAATCTAAACCACATAATTAATTACCATGCGTTTGTTCAGGGGGAAAGGAGCATAGCTAGAGTGGTACTTTATGTTATTATATCAATTTACATTGAGCTTGCATATAATAGAGGGCAAGGGGAAATTAGATAGCACAAAAATGGCACGTAAGCTAGAACTGGAAATAACAGAAAGCTCAGACTATTTAGAAAAAACACTAAAACACACTCTTGAGTGCTAGCCAAAAAGAACGACTGCAAATGCTTTGGTGGCTAAAAACAGGGCAAGTGCGATAAGCCGAAGGCTTGACGCTTCGCGTATCGCATCAAAATCTAGCGCAAAGATTGGCACGGGACCCCTCAACGATCACCCGTTGGTTGCAGAAATATCGCAAACAAGGACTGAGCGGTTTGCTAGAAATGAAACAACCGCCCGGACAACCGCCGACAATTAATGGAGTTGTACTTGAGTCGCTCAAAGCAAGATTAGACTCACCGCAAGGTTTTGGCAGTTACGGGGAAATAGTCAACTGGCTTTTTGAG
Source organism: Scytonema sp. HK-05 (assembly GCF_002368235.1). Classification (GTDB taxonomy): domain Bacteria; phylum Cyanobacteriota; class Cyanobacteriia; order Cyanobacteriales; family Nostocaceae; genus Kalymmatonema. The sequence continues at coordinate 631,489 of NZ_AP018195.1, forward strand.
AATTATGGATTAAACGTCAGCTACCGAATGGTTCATTACTTAGTTCGGTACAAACTCCAAGCGAAACTGAAAGTGCCGCGACCATACAGTACAAATCAGGACTAGTCACGGCGATCGCAACATTTAAAAAAACATTCCACGAGCATTGTTAGCGTTACAAGAATTACTTGGTCAAGGCAAACGGTTGCGTTATCTATTTCAAGATGAGAGCCGGATGGGACTTAAAACTGAACCAAGACGCATTGTAACAACTCGTGGTGTCCAACCAATGGTTCGTGTCGCATGGAAGCGGCAAAGTTTTTGGCTGTATGGTGTTGTTGAACCAATGACTGGATGGCATTTTTGTTTGGAGTATCCAAAGCTTTCTGCCCAACATTTTCAAGAGTTTTTGGATACGGTCTCATCACAATTGGGAGATGATATTGCACTCCTTCAAATTGACCAAGCCGCAGCGCATTTGTCTTATAACTTGAAATGGCCTGAAAATATTATTCCCATCTGCCAACCTGCCTATTGTCCACAACTCAACCCCATTGAAAGATTATGTAGATTGTTAAATCTTACATTAAGGGTCAGGTATTCAACACACGTTCTGGAACTTCGCGATCGCCTCCATGAGGTTCTCAGTAATCTAACCTCAGAGCGTGTTATTTCTTTGACTTCTTATGACTATATTCTTGAAGCTCTTTTCTATGCGGCTTCAATGTAAATTGATATTATTTATTTTGATGATCCGGGTAACTACACCTGTGGGGTTGTTTGATTGGATAAAGGCATCTTTGGGTAGAGATTCTTTGTATGTATCTCGGCTATCTAACCATGCTTTAAAATCTTGGTATTTACGATTGAAGAATACTGACTCTGGAATTATTGCTATTAGTATTCCTCCTGATTTCATTAACTTCCACGCATGGTATATCTGCTCAATTAATTGAGAAAAGGGAGGGTTCATAATGATATGTGAGTAGAGATTATCAGTTGTGTAATCTAGAAAATCTCTACCTACTAAATTGAATCTTTTCAATTCAAGTATTTTACGTAGAGTTGGATTAATTTCTACGACTTCTAAATTGGCTTGAGGATGTTTTTTGAATATGGATTCAGCAATGCAGCCAGAACCAGCACTGGGTTCAAGTATGCGAGAATTTTCATTAATTTCTGCTAGTTGAATTAGGCGATCGCAAACAGAACAAGGGGTGGGGAAGAAGTCTCCTGACTTCATTCCGATGATTTCTAATTCCAGTCGGTTTAACTCTTGTTGGGTGGTATCAACCTCTTCAAGTTTAACAACTTTCTGAATTTCAGCTATTGCAGACATAATCTCGCCTGCGGTGTAGATACTTGCACGGTTGAGAGACTTTACCCTATCTTGATAAGATTCATTGTTAAAAACTTCCTTGACTTCTTCGAGAGTCTTTGCTCTTTGAGAGATTTTGTACAAGGCTTCTACTTGGGACTTTTGAGAGATGCCGCGCAGCACTTCGGGAACATTTCCGAAGAACCACATTTCGGCTATTGCAAGCAACCAAGACTGGATTGTCTGTAGTTCCACCCCTTCGGCAATAATTTCTTGGGCTATTGTTTTGCGGCGTTTGGTTGCCCGTTGTTTGTTTATGGCGGGATTGAGCTTACTGTTAATTGATTGTTGCATTGAGGCAGCAAGTTCTCGCAGTTTTGCGGCTTGCTTCGGGTTAGGAGTGTTAAAATTGAAGGTATAGAAGCTGTCAGAGGTTGTGTGTTGTGAAGTTACTTTAAAAAGTGATAGCTGCATTTTCTTTCAAATCCTTAAGCGCACATTGAACGATGAGAGATTCTTCCGTCTCCCAAGTTTTAACTTCCCATAACGTAGGAAGTCGTTCGCTTGGGCGAACTATAGCCTTGGAGCATTTGTCCTTACGGGTTACCCAGTATTGAAAGGTTTCGGCTTTTTCTTTTGAGTCAAACCCAAAATAAGTAGTTTTCCTCACTCCTGTAGGACTAGTAATGGTGGCGACTCTTGGAGATAGGATATTAAGCGTCCAACCATCTGATGTAAGTTCAACTTTTTTGACTTTAATTTCGGGCGAGTTCATAATTCGACTTCGGGAATTGCTGCTAAATATTCTTCAGTTGATATTTCTTTTGCGAACCATTTATCATGTGCTTCTTGAGGAGTTAAAGTATAGGATGAAGATGTTTCTTTCGGGAAATCTTCTACCTCGGCTAGAAATGCTAGAAGTGTGGCTTCTAACCTTTCTTTGAAAGCCAGGTGTTTTTCTTGGGAATAGGTAAATTGGTAAACATCACCCGTGTTAACGAACAGATACACTAAACTAATGTCTTCTGCTGATAATTGGGTTCTCTCATGGAGCAAGAATAACCTGAGTTGGGTGTAGAATGAATTTTCTAGTAACTGAAAATTTGATGGCTTTTGGATAGTCCAATCTAGTCCAATTATCTGTTTTTCTTGATGAATGATTAGATCATAGTTAGCATATACTAACTGTGATTTATAGAGATATTGTGCCTCGGCGTTCCATTGTTTACTGCCAGGAATATCTAGAAAGGGTTTGGCTGCTTCTACCCACTTGTCTATTTGAGGGTATGCTTTTAAAAAGAGTTCTACAGGTAGTCCCAATCCAATCTGCTGCATGATGAGGTGAAACTCACCGCCGAGTTTTTCGCCTTGGCTAATTGGTGTTGTGCGTATGTTGTTTTTGGATGAGTTTTTGTTTTCCCACTCAAGTTTTTCTAATAGGCTTGGATTGAATCTGTTCATAATAAAAATCTGTCCTGAGTATTTTTCAGGACAGATATGTGTTAATTGTGGTTGTTTTTATTTAGACAAGATGATATTTCCCAAGGTTTGTAATTGTGGTTTGGATGCTGCGACAGGACATAGTAATTAGGTTGAAATAGCTAGCAAACTTGGTTATTTTTCCTATTAGTGTTAATTCTAGAAGGTATTGAGATGCGATAGCTGATGTCATGCGGTTTATGAATAGAGTTTGGTAATTCAGTATATAAACTACCCTAACCTGCCTGACGGCTGAGGTTAGGGTTTTCAGCAGCCCTGAGTACATGGTCTTGCAGTGAACAAGACAATGCACCCGAACCTCCAGGCAAGTTTATAAGTTGCCCCAAAACAGAAATATTTATTGCCCCGTTCAGATCGGCATCACCAGACCAATCACAATGACCACACCGAAAAGACTTGCCACTACGATAAGATAACCATTGCACCGGATGGATGTGCAAGCAGTTGTGGCACGTTTTGGATGTGTATGCCGGGTTTACCAGCACCAGTTTCACGCCAAACTTAATGCACTTATAGGTCAAGAATTGCCGCAACTGGTAGAAGCTCCAAGAGTTACTTCTGCGCCGTTCTACCTTAGTTCTAGGCAACTCGTTAGTGCGTTCGCGGATGCCTGTCAGGTCTTCCAGGGCAATTACTTGGTTATTAGTTTTAGCCTTTTGTACCAGTTGATAGCTAATGACGTGATTTTGGTGTGTCTGAAACCTTCGCTCCTTGCCCGACAACCGTTTCAGCAATTCTCGGCAACGACGACGAGAACTGCGCGTGCCAATCGATGCTTTTTGTTGGAGCTTTGCTCTCAGATGACTGTAATGGTCGCGAATTTCTGTGATGTCTTTCCCGCTATGTTTGTCCCCCTCCGAGGTCACAACAATGTCTGTTCTACCCAAGTCGCAACCCAGAACCTTATCTGTAGTCTCTATTACTGGTGGCTGCGACTCCAACTGAATATTTATGTAGTACGTGCCATTCTGCCGCTTCAGCAATGTTGCCGTTTTAGGTGTTTGTCCCTTCAACAGTCCTCGTTGATAGTTGCCAATGGCGAGTTTAAATCTTTCCCGACTACCAAGCAGTCTCAGGCTAACAGTCCAGTCGTGTTCCCGAAAACTAAATACTCGTTCGTCGTAAGCCGCGCTGGTTGGCGCAAACTTGCGTACAGGTTTACCCTTTTGTTTGGCAGTCTTGCGATTACCAGCAACCCGTCTAACTGCCTGAATTGCCAACTGGGAAGACAGTCCAAACCTGGCTCTCACATCGTTGTAGATCAACGACTGCATTGCCTGCTCGTTAGTCAACCCTGGTTTAACCATCCTGTTCGTATATTCGCAAGCATCAGCAAACGCCTGCAACAACTCGTCAATTTTGACAACTTGTTCAGGTGTGACTTGGAGCTTGCAGGATACAGTCAGGACTTGCTTCATAGCCTAATTATATCTCAATACAAGAACTATTTGTTATGCGTCCAAAACTATTGGTTGCCTCCGTTCTTCCGGCAACCCGGCAACCTCGCCCACCCTGCTTCGCGGAGGCTGGGGACTCCCGCGAATCCGTTGAAATTTATTGTTAAGAGCGATCGCACATGGGTTGGGGATGCTTCTTGCAGTGGAGTATGATACCACCAAATATTATTCTCAACTCCCAGGTAAAAGAGGATTTCTTGATGGGGATTAACTTGTGCAGCATTGATAATGTCTGCAATGGTGCTTGCTGGCACTTTCGGTACATTGAATTTGAAATAGGGTTGTATTTGTGTCAATCCTGGTATCTGGGTATGAGCGATTTGCAGGCAGATTTCAAGTTCTGGGCGGTGCGATCGCGCATAGACTCCATTAGCTGCAAGCCAGTTGCTAGGTGCAGGGGGTTGTTGCCTGAGAGAGCTAAAAACTTTGTCGATGTATGTTTCCCAACTTTCTCCTGTTTTGATTGTTTGGTTTATTTTTCCCTGCATATCAATCAAAACTTCCAGGGTTAGTTGATTTTTGATTTCTAGAAGTCTCAAATCCCAGGCTAATTCAAATGCCGGGTTAATTTGTTCGGGTGCTAACTTGAGTTCGGTGATGCAATTGCCCTTAGTTCCAGCGCGTTTAATTAGCCTTATTTCGGTTGTATCTCCTTTAATCTGTCTGGTGATTTCGGCATTCGCGTACTCTGGGAAATAGGTAGTGATTGCTAATTTTAGCTTTTCGTCACTGATTGCTGTTTCCTCTGGGATAGCTACTTGCTGCCCTTCAATGATAGCGATGTAATTCATAATTATTTAGAAAAGTGAAAGTTGTTTTTTGTTAGATTCGGCTTTTTGATAATTTTTGGGTAATTCTCGCTGTTGTACTTGTCTTGTTTGGTGAGAATTGCTGGTAGTATTTATTGCATTTTCAGCAGTTTCTATGATTTAGGGTAGTACTTCTTCCAACTCTCGGATGCAGTCTTTGATGGCTGGTTGTGAAGTTATTTCCTGATAGTCGATAGTTTTGATGACAGGTGGTGCGTTTCTAATACCAATTGATAGGATGGCTTGTCCTTCTTCTGGATGAATTTGGATGGTTATCAGATAAGTTTTGGTTTTTGGAAAGTTGTTACTATCGCCCTGTTCATGAATTTCATCATTTTCTTCTAAATTATTATTGTTATTAGGATTAAAATCACTACTGTAACTAGCTTCGGAGTTAGTTACACTTTCTTGGTTTTGATTGTTCATGAAAGGTTGGCAAATTTTACGAGGGTACGAATGGTAATGCCTGTTCTGCGGAAAGACTGCTATTTGTAAGCACACTCTCCTGGTTTGTATTTGGGTGACAGCTGACTCCATCTGTCCCAGGCATCAAGTAAGATAGGGCTGACTGACTTGAGTGCCATTCCAACTTGAATCCAGGTTGTGTAGTCCGAAGCGAATCGGGGATGGATAACTTCTAAGAATGTGAGTGCAGCTTGAATATTGGTTTCGATGTTTGGGTATAACTTGATGTACCTGTCTACCTTATCTCTGCGGTTGTATTTTTCTTGTGGAAAGCTGATTAACCTTGCTTTCTCCTGCTTTAATAGCATTTGGGCTATTACCCAATCTGGTGCGATCGCAACTTGCTTTTCTTGAGGACTGCAACCAGAAACCCACTGGTAGTATCTTCCTTCTGGGTGGTAGGAAGGAGGTAGAACTGAGGCGTGGTTTTTGCCCCTAAACTCCAGATTCGATATTTTGCTGGAAATAATTGGTTTATGTCGGGGTACTAGATAGAGAAACTGGCATTTGTAACTGCCTCCAGAGGTGAAGGCGACTGTAGGTGGCAGATACGTGAGTGCGCGATCGCATAATTTTTGGGGAGGAATCTCTTTTATTTCGTCCTCTTCTAGCTTTTCAGTGAGGATGAGTATTTGACCCCAGGCACGTGGACCGTCGCAGTCGATTGCGATAATATGTCCTTGGGGTTGGTTATCGCCACAGACAATAGCAACCCCAGTGACGCGTGTATACCTTTTCCCCGACCAAATCTTGCATCTAGTACGAATGAGTTCGGTTTGCAGCTGTTTGGGGGAATAAGTTTTATGTTGCCATTGTTTTCCTCCCAGAGGGCGTTTGCCGAAGGTGGGTACAATTCGCCATATGTCGGGTAGTGTTTCCAGGGACGAGATGATTTTACGTGCCTGGACATGCATGATTTCATTCGATTTTTACTACTTAACTTCGCTAGCTAGATGCATAAGCTTTTGATAGTGGTTAATTTTATAGTGTTAGGGCAAGTAGTTATAACTACCTGCCCTATGTTTTAAGCTAATCTTTGATTAAGAGCATTTTCCACTTGATAAGTTCCAAGAGTGCAGTTTGCATAGAGGGGGAATATAGGGAATTCAGGGTAGTTATTCATGGTTTTTGTAACCCTGCACAGTACCATGACTCCTTCCCTCCCCTTTTTCTCTTGATTGTGATAGTAGCTGATGACCTCGAACTCATTGTTACCTGCTTCAAACTTGCTTCCTGCGTGCTGAGAGATAGCTTTTTTCCAGTTAGGTTGCCAGATCATAAGAGTATTTATTGCCATTGACCGAACAACGGGATTATCAAGCTTGGTAAGTATGTCTGGCAGGTAATTACACTCTTGGGTCATAACTTCTCGGGCATAATTTACCAGCCAATACTCGGCTTCTTTTAAAAGAATTTTTGATTCGATGGTTTGGCATACTTCATGCTGAACTTTAGACATTAAATATGCTCTTTGCTCAAAAACCATTCCATTTGTTCGCATTTTTAAATCTGATGGATAATCAATCATTAAATCAGCTAGTTCATCGCTGATAGCAGGTAAAGGATATTGAATCTTCTCTTTCTTTAAAATCGGACATATTTTAACTTGATACCCTAAACTGACTGCATGATTAACTATTAGATAAACTTCTGATGCAGGGATATAATCGCCTAACTGATAATTTGTCTCTAAAAGTAAATATGTCGGTGCATGAACAATTTGGAATTTTTGAGGTGATTGCTCGCAGTCAGGAACTAATTCTACGTACATAACACTAACCAAAATACTTTTGGTTTTAGTCAACGTTAGTTACTAGTAGTGGTTTGATTTATATTGGTTAGTATTAGATTTATTATCACTAGTCCTACCTTATAAATAAGGCAGGACTGTTTTTTAGAGAGTTTGTACCTGTTCTTGGATTAAATCTTGGAGTATAGATAATCCAACTTGTTTAGAGATGGCTGTATTGTCATCTGGACATCTGTAGATAATAGTACAATTAGAACATCCATGCTTGCATGGGCAATGTTCCACTAAGAATCTTGCCCTGGATACAGCTTTTTCCAAATATTGAAACAGCGTATCGCACATTCCGGTTCCTCCTTCAACTGTATCAAAGAAGTAGCCGAATGAGTTAGGTTGGGTTGGTTCTTCATGGAGTATAAAGTCGATATCCTTACTGCTGGCTCCATGTTCGACTAGTGGTAATGCTAGCATAAGTTGATGTGCTAGACTGTGGATGCAAATGTCGGTTTCGTTGTATTCAAATAACTCTCTTTTCTCCCTGGAGACGTACTTCTGATTCTTGATTTTTGACCGAAACTTGTCTACTTTTGATTTGAAGAAACTTTTTGCTTTTCGGTCGATTGTAACTTGCAGAAAACTCGTAGAATAACTAATAGTAAAAGCTTCCTTATGTACCACTTCTTCTACTAGCTGGATTATGTCTCTTTCTGTGATTTGACTGTTGCATATGAGACAGTTTTCTAACTTACTTGCTAGAGATTGATTGTGGTTTCTACAATCTCGATTTGGACAAGTCCATCTTGACTCCCGATTGTATATTTTGTATCCGATTACCGACTCAGATATTTTACATATTTTAGGTGTGAGTTCTATCACTCCCCTCGGTAGTTTGATAGACTTTGCTTCGCTAGTAGTTTTAACCTCCTCAAATCTAATGACTCCTTGAGGGCGCGTGAATAGGTTTGTTTGTCCGATAGGCTTGAGGAAAGCTTGTCCCTCTTTGATTTTTAACTCTGATGATTTATACCAAACAGGGTTGCCATCAAAATCTTGGGCTATATAAATTGCATCAGGGTATACCTCTCTTAAGGCAGTGTTGATTGCACTTTGTTCAAATTCCTCTCCGTTTGAGGTATTTATGTAGTTGATGTTGTTGTTCCTACTCCCCCTAATTTTGATATCGCCGTGTATATAACCCAGATGGCGGGCACACGCCAGCTTGCTGTTGAAGCTGTATACCAGCTTATTTTCATTTATGAGTTGGTTTGCGAACTGACAAGTCAGCGCTTGCGCTATCGCAAGTCCTGATTGCCCGAAATGCCTGATAATTTGATTGATTGTCGGGCGTGATTCCTTACAGCAGGCTAAGAGGATGTCTGAAAAGTAAGAAAGCCCACGTAACGGTATCCTGTCAGTAGAAAAAATACTTAAGTATGACAGCGTTACCTTGGCCATGAATCCATCTATCCTGCGTAATCTGACTTCAGAACAGTGGAAACTACTATCAGGACTAATTCCTAAGCCAAAAACTGGTGGTCGAAAGCGTAACGTTGATATGCAGGCGATCGTTAATGCAATCCTGTACATCTTGTGTGCGGGTTGTGCTTGGCGAATGCTTCCAAACGATTTTCCTAAGTGGAAAACTGTGTATCATTACGAACGACAATGGCGAAAAGATGGAACATGGCAGGAAATTCACTCTTGGATTACGTTTGTGGGTACGTGTAAGTCAAAACCGAGAAGCATCCCCCAGCGAGGCGATTATGGATAGCCAAAGCATTGAGACAGCCAACTTTGGTATCACTCATAAGTTGGTTATGACTCTGGCAAAAAGATTAAGGGACGTAAACGCCATATACTAGTTGATACACTGGGCTTACTAATAGTTGTCGTCATCACTGCCGCCAGTGTTAGCGAGCAGGCAGGCGCAAAACAAGTACTCTCGAAGCTCAATCAGGTACGCGATCGCTTCCGTCGGTTAATCACAATTTGGGTTGATGGAGGTTATCGCGGGCAAAATTTTCAGCATTGGGTCATTGATGTCTATCGATGGATTTTAAGTGTTTGTACCGCACGGAAGAACAGAAGGGTTTTGTTGTGCTACCCAAGCGCTGGCTTGTTGAGAGGACTTTTGGCTGGTTTAACTGGTGTCGGCGATTAAGTAAGGATTATGAGATCCTACCTGAAACGACAGAAACGTTTGTTTACATTGCGATGATTCGTCTGATGCGAGAAACAACTTGCGTAATTATCAACACCTATCAAAAACTTTTCAGACATCCTCTAAGTTCAATCCTCAATCTCCACGCCAAAATCAACTTTTAACACCTCTTCGATCCGCCGTAAAGTGTCGATTGGCAAAGCTTTGGTTTCTTCAGCTTCTATTTTGTACCAGTTCATGGTTGTCATAGGAATTTGACGACAAATTGCTGACAAAGAGCGCCTATCAGACTCTCTTGCCTTCCTAATTCTCTCTCCTAAACCTGGCACCTCTACATCTATTACTTTCCTAACCTTCATTCAACTTTAGATACCCAATAATCTTTAACTATAAATCTTCTATGTTGTCTACTTATTATAAATTATCAATTGTTAGTTTATAATGTATAAACTATAAGTTTATAATTCAAAAAAATAGGACGGACAGCACTCAATAATGAAGTTGCTCTGTTTGTTCCTACGAAAAACCCTGACCTATAACGAGGACAGGGCAGTAATGATTATTTTTTCTTGCTTCAAGCATGACACACATTCCAGCCCCGGAGCAAACTGATGTAGTCAGTCCAGTTGAGTCAAAAAGCGTATCAGTCAAAGTTATTGAGCTAGAAGAACTCACAGAAGAAGAGGTACGCTTACGCCTACACTTAGAGCGGAAGGTGGAGCGTGCGTTCTATGAGGCTGGTAAAGCTTTAATGGAGCTAAGGGACAGACGGTTGTATCGCTCTACCCACAGAACCTTTGAAGAGTACTGTCGTGATAGATTTGGTTACAGTCGCCGACAACCTTATCTTTTGATTGAAGCTGCAATGGTAGTTGATAACTTATCTGAAAAATGTGATCCATTGGATCACATTCTACCTACCAATGAACGCCAAGTCCGACCACTTACCAAACTAGAACCCAAACAGCAGCGTGATGTTTGGCAAGAGGCAGTTGTGGAAGCGGGTGGGAAAGTGCCATCTGGCCGTATTGTTAAAGACATTGTGCAACGGATTATGGAAGGTACCAAGGTGCCGAACCCTTACCAGGAAGGGGAAGTCTGTCAAATTATTGCTAAGGACAATCCAGAACTAAGGGGCAAAGGCGGGTGTTGGTGTATTGTCAGTCAGGTGAATGATTTTAGCTGTACTGTTACTGCATGGGGTGGAGAATACACTGTGAGACTGGATCACCTGAAGTCAATGAATTACTCGGATACCGAGTGTGAACAGATGAAACAGATATGCGAACGCATTACCCGGTTGCATGATAACGGTAACTTGGAACAGGCAGCGAGTGCAATGTTGAAACACTTAGGGGAGGTGAAGCGCCCCTACCTGACACCGTTGGAAGAAAAGCTGTTGAGAGTGTTAGAGCAGCAATATGAAAGGAAATAATTATTAATAGTTCGTAGGCAAGTGAAGAACACTTTTACCGAAATACCTCTTAACCCTCTTTAGTCACTCTGGAAAAAGAAAAATAAGAGCCAATTTTTCAACTGTAGATAGAGTGAGCGTTTGGGGGTTTATTTTCGTTCCAGAATGGCTGAAATCAATATTTTTGGTAAAAGTCTTATGCTGTAGGGGTTATAGATTATTCTCTTCCGAAAGTGATAAAAGAGGGTTAATATGATGGGCTGTCTGCGTTGGTTCCAAATTGCAACCATAAGCAAAGGTAGTCAGTTGGTTTTTCTACCACAGAGATAGTTGTCCTGGCGATATATTTCCCCGTCGCCGCGTATGAAACAGCATATGGCAGCTACTGCATAAAGCCGCGAGATTCTCGACTCGATTGTCCTCGGGCGTGTAATTCCAGTGGTGGACAACTAATGTTTTAATGCTGCGTTCTCTACGAGATAATCCTTCTTTTTTATCAGTTGGTCGCAGGCATTGCATCCCACAGCGCGTGCATTTCCAGTCGGATTTTGATTTGACCTCAAGCGCGATAGTATCCCAGTTTAAAGGATAGCGGTTGCGGTTTTTGCCACTCATCAATCAGTTCCTTTTGGGTTCTATGAAACTAATCTCGATTATTATATCGGTAATATTTTTCATTAATATACTTAGTTTTGTGCTCATACCGGATAGAATTCTTACGGGATTGAGCTAAGAGCTAACCCAGAGTAGCCGCTGAAGAGCGCGTTCGCCCCTTTTATGAATTTGATTGAATTTGACGCGATATCATTGTTCTTATATTTACTATTTACGCAGAAACTTTTTCGGAAAAATTCACCTGAGACATAACTTGTGTGCGTATTGAATTAGCAGCCTTCTCTGCAATTTCTTCTCTATCAAAATCAGTAAGAAGTACTGCAAGTAGTGATTTGAGGGCTTCGCGGTTAGATATAAACTCTTCACCATATAAATCATCTTGCAGCAAAGTAGCTGACAAATGAGGTATTAATTCAGGCGTAGGAGATAGTAACCGCTCTTTAATGCGTGCCCTTGCAGTTTCTGTCGCTGAAAAAGTACCTATACCCAGATCCCATGTTTCAATTATTAGCCTGACTTCGCGGTTGAGAGATACACGTAGCGTTGATAAACGACCAAATAAAGTTTTGTTGAGCATTAAAGGTGCGAATGCGCTACCCCAATCCAAACCAGCGCCGATAGTGCAATTTGCTTCATCTTCGATGCAAACAGCATCTTCCAGCCATCCTTCACCAAAAAGTAAATCTATAGCCTCTTGGGTTGTTATTGACTCGTTTGCATCAGAATTATCATTTTGCTGTTGGTGATTCATAAATTTTTACCTTATCAGCCCTTATCTTCGTCTCAATGCACCATATTCAAAATAGACCAAATTATCATAGTCTTCTTCAGGCCCGCAGTTAAACATGTTTTGTTTTTCGTAAAATCCTTCAGACCTTGGTAAGGAATGCAACCCAACTCTACCTTCATACCCTAACTCAACACTTCTAATTCTTGCGAAATTTAATAGTGCTTGACCAACACCTTTGAATTGAGGCGGACGTTGAATTTCGATTCGGTTAGTTGGGGCAGTGGCAATGCCATCAACATAAACTAGCCTCTTACCAATATTCAACCGAGAACCGTGCATTTGTGTTTCTATTATCATTAATCCTTGAGTTTTATTTTCGCACTCAACTGCATAACCTTCAAGGTTTTCTTGATTTACAATATATCTTAATTTGAATATCCAGTCCCAGTATTTATCTTCTTGGCTAAACCGCCTTAATTTTTCTACCCAATCATTGACATAATCATCAATATGCCTTGGTCCTAAATCTACTAAATAGGCTTCAATAGGTGTGTTATCAACGCCCCTTTGTAATCCAATTTTTAGTTGCACATAAAACTCCTAATCCCTAATATTAATTATTATTAAAAGACCCAATTTAATAATTCTATTAGTATATTTATACCATACAATGTTATATTGATTCATCCTTTTTACGCAGAGTCTCCATAAAATCCAGGGAGAGTAATTTATGGTTTTTCCATAGCAGTAAACATTTCACTCTTCCGGTTAACATAAACCATGACTATATCCGTTTCAAGTTCATAGACTTCCACCATATTGTCTATTGCTTTTACATCTTCAGTATCTAAATCATATTGGTATATTCTTCTCAAGATAAATTGACGGGGAATGTAATCAATTCTAGGCGATGAATTATCCAAAACAACAACCAAAACAATACCTGGACGTTCTCAAGCAGGCACTCCCATCACAAATTGTGTTGTTTTGTAACAATTTTTCCAAATATGGACACAACTTAGCTGAAGTAAATGACAGCGTGACACCAAACATTTTACAATCAGCTTGTCGATATCAAAATTGATATCAAATGCCTGACCAAAAGTCCCCACCAAGCGAAATGATTCGTGTGCCCGTTCCACTAATTGGGGTGGTTCGGCGACTATCAAAACTACATAGACAAGGGCATACAATTGCCTTGCTGCAAGCCTTAGAGGAATTACTAGGAGATTTTGATATCAATAATGATATCGATATAACAGCAGGCAGTAAATCAGTTAAACAGCTAGAGGAGAAGCTGGAGAAACTGGAATCCCATATTGCGGCTCAAGGGTCCTCGGTGGATACAAAACTAGAAGGGATCACCAAGAAGTTGGAGTTAATCGAACGGGCGATATCTACGATCAGCTCCGCTAACGCCTCTGGGAGATTGGGCAACAACAAAGGGCGAAGACAAACAGCGTACCCGTACCAACAAACACAAGTTGAACTACAGCCCAGGACAAACGAAAGTCTTGCACCAAGACTTGGCATCACCCCCCAAGGCCTCATTGCTCAAAGAGAAAACAAGAGTGCCAAAGAATTTTTAAGTTGGTCTCGTAACCGTGACCCAATGAGTGTTGCTTGGGAATGGAAGGCTTCGGACGAACTATACCACCCCCAACGGTAAAGCTAACTTTTCACTGGTTACCTCTGTTTGCTTTTTTTACGCAATGCGTGAGAAGTCCCGACACGCCCGACGTGGTGAATGTACTTTGCAGTTGTCGCAGGCGATGCATGGCCCAAATCAGCTTGCAAGTCAAAATCAGAAGCTCCATTTTTCTTAGCAAGCGTCGCATGCGTATGCCTCAAAAAGTGGGCAGAAAACTTAATTCCAGCAAAATCAGAAATTTCCTCCATCATCCGCCGCAACCCTCGGTCGCTTAGAGGTTTACCCCTATCTCGCCGACTAGGACTGGGGAACACCGGCTCATCATTCCTTGCATCCCCACGATACTCCAATATCACAGCAATTCCGTTGATGAAGGTTCACAATTATGGGCGCATTGTCAATGTTTCAACCGAAATGGCATCTCTAGCTGCAATGACTAGCGACTTCTACCCTTTAGCTCCTTCCTATCGACTGTCCAAATTAGGGGTGAATGGGCTAACTGTTCTGCTGGGCAAGGAACTTCTTGGTACTAATATTCTCGTTAATGCCTATTCTCCAGGTTGGATGAAAACCGATATGGGAGGTGAGAATGCGCCATTTACCGCAGAAGAAGGAGCCGAAACCGCTGTCTATTTAGCAACGCTTCCAGATGGGGAAGCGCAAGGACTATTTGTTGCAGAGATGCGGAAGTTTGGTGGACCGATTCAATTACAGTGGTAGGTTTTTATGGAAAATCCAGCAATGTTACCCCCTATTTACGCGGATACGCCGATAGAATTGGCTCCTGCCAAAATCATTACCTCGTTTCCGGTCAATACTTTCTTAGAAAATCTAGCGATCGCTTCAGATGGCACAATATTTGTGACCAATCATGAGGTCGGCAAGATTGTTCGCATTACTCCAGATGGCAATCAGCAGATTCATGCCACTGTTGAAGGTAAAGTCAGCGGTCTGGCCTTCACTAGCAATGGCGGTTTGGTAGCAACTGGATGGAATGCTGATTCTATACCAGTAGTCTCATTAATTACCGCAGGTGGTACAGTAGAAACGTTGGTAAAACTGCCAGATGCAATATTTCTCAATGGCATTACGCCACTTTCTCACACTCAGTATTTAGTAGCGGATTCTTACCGAGGTGCAATTTGGTTGATTGATATTGCCCAACGTCATAGCTCAATTTGGCTAGAACATTCTTTACTGGCTCGTAGCAATGCGGAAAACGTCATTCCTGCTGCTAATGGTTTAAAGCGTTTTGGTAACTTACTTTACGTTTCAAATACGGGAAAGATGTTGTTGTTACGGATTCCTATTGGCCTGACAAATGAACCCAGTGAGCCAGAAATCTTTGTGGAGCAAACCAATATTGATGACTTTGCATTTGACGTGGAAGGCAACCTTTACGGAGCAACGCACATTTATAACAGCGTTGTGAAGATTACACTAGATGGCAATACAACTATTATTGCTCAAGCCGAACAAGGTGTAATTGGCAGTACAGCAGTTGCTTTTGGTCAAACAGAAAGCGATCGCACCGCTATCTATGTTGTGATGAATGGGGGAATGTTTTTACCGCCTCCTACAGGTGTGGTTCCTGCCAACATTGTCCGACTTGAGGTCGAAAAAGCTGGGTATGTCTTTTAGTCTAAGAGGATGTTTGAAAAGTCATCCTACGTATGTTTGACTACCCTGGCTATCGAGAAGTTGAAACGAGAGAATGAGGGTTTTGGGACTTGCGATCGCTTTTCTTAGTTGCATTTAAGGCTCAAGCTGACACTTTTCAAACAACCTCTAAACTCCAGTTATATTGGAGAGCCATCAATTAAAACTCCTACAAAAAAGTCAAAAAAAGGAGAATTAAGCAAATTCCAAAAAGAAAAAAACAAAGAAATGGCGTCTGAGCGAATATTTGTCGAACATTTGATTCGTTTATTGAAAATATTTAGAGTGGCCTCTGAAAGATTTAGATTAAATCCATCGAAATACGAACAAATAATTATGACAATATCCGGACTTGTGAGACAACGGAAGTGGAGCGTTAGTTCTACCATTATAAATAATTTAACATAACTCGAAAAAAGTTGGTGCGTATATATACTACTTTTTGGCTTGTTATCATCAGTAACTGTCCCAAATCCTGATTTTGGCGTTGAGACTGGCTGATATTTGTCATGAGCGCTCGCTGATTAAAGTTCAGTCACACAGTACTATTGATATTTTTCGGAGATGTCTATTGCGGTCCGCTACACTTATGTCAAAACGTAAGTCGTATAATTTATGAATCGGCACAATCCAAAACGGAGTCGTGGCGTTATACTTACTCTCTCAGGCTGGGAAAAGCTTCAGAAGGGAAAACTCGAATGGGAATTTCGCGAAAAATCTGGTTCTAAGTACACCTTAGAAGAAATAAGTGAACGCGCTGGATTAACTCCGAATACAGTGGCGAAGGTACTGACTCGCTCTGAAGGGGTTGACAAACAAACGCTTGTTCGTTTGTTTCTCGCGTTTAATTTAGAATTGAGTAAAAGCGACTATACAAAGAGCGATCCCAATTGGGCAAGTTTTCAAGCCTTGAAGACTCCCAAGCTCATTGATTGGGAAGAAGAAGTTTGTGTGTTAGTTTTTTATGGACGCACAACAGAACTGGCTCTCTTGGAGCAATGGCTCATCCTGGATCACTGTCGAGTTGTAGCGCTGTTGGGAATGGGGGGCATTGGTAAAACCTCTCTTGCTGCCAAGCTAGTCCATGAAATTCAGGGGCAATTTGAGTATGTTATTTGGCGATCGCTCTACAATGTCCCCCCACTTCTCGACCTCCTCGCTAACTTGATTCAATTTTTCTCTAACGAAAAAATTTTAGAAGCTGACTTACCAAATAGCGCAGACGGCAGAATCTCGCAACTGATTGATTATTTGCGACAACACCGCTGTCTCATTATACTCGACAACGCTGATACCATTCTGCAAAGTGGTGCTATTGCTGGAAGCTATCGAGAAGAATATTCGGATTATGGTCAACTCATAAAACGGGTGGGACAAGCGTTTCATACTAGCTGCTTACTGCTGACTTCTCGGGAAAAACCGAAAGACGTAGCGTCACTCGAAGGAGAAGCACTACCTGTTCGCTCATTACAACTGAGAGGTCTCTCTGAGGAGGAAGCAAAAAGAATTTTTCACTCCAAAGGTCTGTCGGTCGAAGATTCCAAAAATAAAGCACTTCTAAAGCGCTATTCTGGCAATCCACTAGCTTTGAAGATAGTTGCGACGACCATTCAAGATGTCTTTAATGGTAATATTTCTGAATTTTTAAACCAAAACATCGCAGTTTTTGGTGATATTTACGCTCTTTTAGAGGAGCAGTTTGAGCGCTTGTCGGATTTAGAGCGTGAAGTTATGTACTGGCTGGCAATTAATCGTGAGCCGATTACGCTCTCCCAATTGCGAGAAGATATTGTATCACCAGGAACACCACACAGATTAGTAGAGGCTTTGGAGTCTCTGGTCCGGAGAAGTCTCATCCACAAAGCTACGCCTACACAAGTAGAGAAAAGCGCCCCACTCTTTACACTAGAACCTGTATTAATAGAATATGTGACTAACAAATTAATAAAGCAAGTTTGTGAAGAGATTGCCACTGGGGAAAGTGTGTTTCTTAGGTATTATGCTTTGAGCAAGGGTCAGTCTAAAGAATACACTAGAGTTGCTCAAATAGATTTTATCCTCAAGCCAATTATTGATGAACTGCTTACTATCTTTAAAACGCAAAAAAAACTTGAAGAACAGCTAACTCAAATTTTAGCAAAACTGCAAGAAGAATCTCCGCAGGAACCTGGCTATACAGGTGGGAATATTTTTAACCTGTTTTGTCAGCTAAAGGCTAATTTAAGAGGGTATGATTTTTCTAACCTGAGCGTTTGGCAAGCAGATCTGCGCTTTGTAAATTTATCTGAAGTTAATTTCCAAAACGCGAATTTATCCAAGTCGGTTTTTACTAAAAACTTCAGCAGAATTTCTGCCGTAGCATTCAATCCCAATGGAAAAAGTTTGGCGACGAGTGACGCTAATGGTAAGATTTGCTTGTGGCGAGATTTTGCTGATAGTGAAGAACTTTTGACATATCTTGGACACATCAGTTGGGTTCGAGCGATCGCCTTCAGTCCGGATGGCAGTACCATCAGTAGCGTGGGTGCTGACCAGAATGTGAAGTTGTGGGACACAAGCAGCGGTGAGTGCCTAAAAACTTTGAGCGAACACCCTAAGCGTGTACAAGCCGTTGCCTTTAGTCCTAAAGGTAATCTTCTAACTTGTGGTAGCGATGACCAAACAGTGAGTTTGTGGAATGTCACCAGCAGTAAATCTCAGAAAATTTTGCACGAACATACTGGTCGCGTACTGTCAGTTGCTTTTGATCCTCAAGGTAAGACCCTAGCCAGTGCTAGTAGTGACAAAACCGTGAAGCTATGGAATATTAGCACGGGTCAATGCTACAATGTTTTCAAGGGACATATTGGTTGGGTTTGGTCAGTAACCTTCAGTCCCGATGGCAAAACCCTAGCTAGTGGCAGTGACGACCAAAGTGTGAAGCTTTGGGATACTAGCACCGATAAATGCCTTAGAACTTTGCGGGGACATAGTAACCGGGTAAGGTCAGTCACTTTTGCTCCTAAAGATAAAATTCTGGCTAGCGGTAGTGATGACCAAACTGTGAAGCTTTGGGATGCCAGCAGTGGTGAATGCCTTAGAACTTTGCAGGGACATACTGATAGAATCTGGTCAGTTGCTTTCAGTCCTGAAGGTAATATCCTTGCTAGTGGCAGTGATGACCAAACTGTAAGGCTTTGGGATGTCAGCACTGGTCAGGTCATAAAAATCTTGCAAGGATACAGTAATGGGGTAATGTCTGTTGCCTTTGCTCCCGGAGGTAAAACTTTTGTCAGCAGCAGTGACGACCAAACTGTACGCTGTTGGGATGTCAGCACTGGTCAGTGTAACAAAACTTTCCAGGGACACACTAACCGAGTACGAACCGTTGCTTTCAGTCCTCAAGGTAATATCTTGGCCACTGGCAGTTACGACCAGGTAGTGAAGTTGTGGGATACCAGCACCAACCAATGCTGTAAAATTTTGCAAGGACATATCGGTTGGGTAAAAGCAGTCGCCTTTGCTCCTGGAGGTAATATCCTCGCTAGTGGCAGTGATGACCAAACTGTGAGATTATGGGATGTGAGCACTGGTGAAGTCTTAAGAACCTTGGAACATAGTCATGGAGTATGGTCTGTTGCCTTTAGTCCTGAAGGTGCGATGCTGGCTAGTGGCAGTGATGACCAAACTGTGAGTTTGTGGAATGTCAGCACAGGTCAAGTTTTGAAAACCTTATCGGGACATAGCGGTTGGGTATTGTCAGTTGCTTTCAGTCCTGAAGGTAGGACTCTAGCCAGTGGCAGTAAAGATAAAACAGTGAAGTTATGGGATGTCAGCACTAACCAATGTTTCAAAACTTTCTTAGGACATACGAGTTGGGTATTGTCAGTTGCCTTTAGTCCTCAAGGTAATATCCTAGCGAGTGGTAGCGTAGACCAAATGGTAAAATTGTGGGATATTAGCACAGGTCAATGTATCAAAACTTTACAGGGTCATACCCACTGGGTAAGGTCAGTTGCTTTTTGTCCGGATGGTCACACTTTACTTAGTGGCAGTGAAGATGGGACAATTAAGTTATGGGATGTTTTAATCGGTGAGTGCCTCAAAACTTTCAGAAACGAAAGACCTTATGAGGGAATGAACATTTCTGGCGTAACAGGTTTAACTGAAGCGACTATTGCTTCTCTAAAAGCTCTAGGCGCTATGACTAACTAGAGCGATCGCTCCAAAAAGGATGGGAACAATTTCTTTATGCCCACTTTTTTTGGCAAGATCTAAGGGGGTATTTCCTTTGTTGCCTTTAATGTCTAATCGGGCACCTGCATTTACCAGGAGCCTAACTCCTTCAACATTGTTTTGCCAAACTGCATCGTGTAAAGCAGTATATCCGTTGTAAGGACCTTGAGCATCTATATTAATACCATACTCAATCAGAATTTTCATCACCTTCGGATGCCTTAGATAAGCAGCAGCGTGGAGTGCAGTGGCTTTCATACTTGAGTCTACCGCGTCAATATCAGCACCAGAGTCAAGGAGTAGCTTCACCATTTCAAATTGACCATTAGCAGAACTGACAATCAAGAGGCTATTTCCACTGCTATCTGTTTGGTTAACGTCTGCACCGTTTTTAATTAATTTTTTCGCCAATTCAAGGTCATTATTGTTCACGGCAGCAACTAGATTAGTACTCATATCTACAGGGTTTAGGATTTACTCATTGATATGAAGAAGTTTAAGGAACGCGGCTTTCCAGTCGCAAGGGTCAATTTTTTTTGCAAGTTTGTATTCTTTGCGTTGTGCTGAGTATTGCTCTTTACAAGTGTTATGACACCTTGCGCGTTAATTCATTTAAGGTCTATTTGTAGAGTGCGTAAGTCGTAAGTGCATAAGTTGATTTCACTGACACCTATTTAAAATGCAGAAGAAGGACTTATGTCCTCTAGGTTGAAAACCCTACTAAACTTGAGGTGATTTATGTCTTGTGTACTATGGCTTAATATACAAAATATATTTTTTGTTAATGTGTGAATCCTAAGACAGTTCTATGGCAGATTCCAAACTGGCGGACGCATTGATACACTCCACAATACAGAGTTCAGCTAACTTTTCAGCAGTTTCATCATAAAGTGCGTCTTCTATCAAGTTTTTTGAGTGGATTGCCGATCTAGGTATGGGTGCCAAAACGCTTCGGCAACTTTAGGTGCCGTCTAAACACTTTTTGAGTGAGCGAACCATCTCTCGAATGACATCGCTCTTCGTTCGCTGCATCTTCTCACAATATTCCTCCAAAATTCTTTTCTCCTCCTGCGAAAACTGAATCGTCAAGTTAGCAGCATCTTTTCTCGGCATGGTCATTGTTTTTCAAGTATTTTTCAAGTACTATAATATCAGAGCAATTCGTCACTGTTTCAGAGAGTTAGACCGCACGGGTATCGGTAAGAGTGGCAGTTCCTTCGGAGTAAATAATCCAAGTCCGCCATCTTGAGATAAAAAAATATGAAACCGCAGAACCAAAAACGCAACCGTGGGCTAATACTCAGTCGTGAAGGCTGGCAGAAGCTTGAGAATGCCAAAATTGAGTGGCAATTTCAGGAAAATAATGGCACCAGGTGTACCCTGGAAGAATTAAGTGAACAGGCTGGAATCACTCCTGTCACTTTCAGGAAGGTACTGACTCGCGAAATAGGGGTTGACAAACAAACGCTTGTTCGTTTGTTTATGGCATTTAATTTAGAATTGGATAGTAGCGATTATACAAAGCCAGAGTCGGATTTAGAGAAACAGGAAAATTTGAAGCTCCTCAAGCGGGTTGATTTGAGAGAGGCAGTTGATGTATCTGTTTTCTATGGGCGCACAGCAGAATTGGCTCTGTTGGAACAATGGCTCATGAAAGAGCAATGCCGAGTGGTGGCGTTGTTGGGAATGGGGGGTATGGGTAAAACCTCTCTGGCGACTAAGCTGGTACGTGAAATTGAGCAACGGTTTGAGTATGTGATCTGGCGATCGCTCTACAATGCGCCACCACTTTTTGAGCTACTGGGTAACTTAATTCAATTTTTCGACAACTTGCAGGTTTTAGAAGCTGATTTACCAACCAGCGTAGACGAAAGAATCTCGCGACTGATTGATTATTTGCAAAAACAGCGCTGTCTGATTATACTCGATAATGCTGAGACGATTCTCCAAAGTGGCGCTATTGCCGGAAGCTATCGACAAGGCTATGAGGAATATGGTCAGCTGATAAAACGGGTAGGACAAGTTCTCCACAGGAGCTGCTTGGTGCTGACTTCTCGGGAAAAACCGAAAGAGGTGGCATCACTCGAAGGACAAACAGCGCCTGTTCGCTCATTACGACTAAGTGGTTTGGAGGCGGTAGATGGGCAAAAAATCTTTGGAGTCAAAGGGTTCTCTGGTTCAGAGTCAGAATTGCAAACAGTCGTTGAGCGCTATGCAGGCAATGCTTTAGCCTTGAAGATAGTAGCGACGACAATTCAAGATGTCTTTGGTGGTAATCTTTCTGAATTTCTCAAACAAGACACGGGTGATTTTGGTGACATTCACGAGCTTTTGGATCAGCAGTTTGCGCGCTTGTTGGATTTAGAAAAGGAGATAATGTACTGGCTGGCAATTAATCGTGAGCCAGTTTCGCTTTCAGAGTTACGAGAAGATATTGTATCACCAGTACCACTACAAAAATTACTTGAGGCGCTGGAGTCTCTGGCACGGCGATCGCTAACCGAGAAGGCTACGCCTACGCTCGTTGAGAAAAGTGCAGCAACCTTCACGCTACAACCTGTAGTGATGGAGTATGTGACTAATCGATTGATAGAGCAGGTTTGTGGAGAGATTGAAACTCAGAACCTCGATTTGTTCAGGTGTCATGCTTTGATGAAGGCGACAGCGAAAGACTATGTGAGGGAAACTCAAATTCGCCTCATCCTTAAACCAGTTGTAGATGGGCTGCTTACTGTTTTTAGAAGCAAAAAAAACCTTGTAAATCAGTTAACCCAAATTCTAGCAAGGCAGCGAGAAGAATCTCCGTTAGAACCAGGATATACGGCTGGAAATGTTTTCAATTTGCTTTCTCATCTAAAGACAGATTTAAGCGGCTATGATTTCTCTCACCTAGCTGTTTGGCAAGCTGACTTGCGGAATGTGAAATTGCACGATGTAAATTTCCATTCCGCTAATCTAGCTAAGTCTGTTTTTGCTGAAACCTTCGGCGGTGTTTTGTCGGTAGCCTTTAGCCCTGATGGCAAACTTTTGGCTTTGGGAGATACCAATGGTGAGATTCGCTTGTACCAAGTTTCGGATTGGAAACAATTTCTGTCCTGTAAGGGTCATACTAACTGGGTTGTGTCGCTTGCCTTCAGTCCTGATGGCAGAACCCTTGCTAGCGGAAGTACCGATTTTACTGTGAAACTGTGGGATGTCAGTACAGGTCAATGCCTGCAAAGTTTGCAAGAACACGATGACGAAGTTTGGTCAATTGCGTTTAGTCCGGATGGTGACACATTAGTCAGTGGCAGTGATGACCAGACGATAAAGTTGTGGAGCGTTCAAACTGGTGAATGCAAAAGAATTTTCCAAGGGCACACAAGTTGGGTATGCTCCGTTGCCTTCAGTAAGGATGGGCAAACCCTGGTGAGTGGCGGTGATGACCACACAGTTCGCTTGTGGGATATCAACACTGGTGAATGCCTCAAAACTTTTAGAGGGCACTGTGATGGAATACGGTCAATTACCTTCAGTCCGGATGGTAAAATGCTGGCGAGTGGTAGTGAAGACCAGACGGTAAAGTTATGGGATGTCAGTAACGGTGAATGCTTCAAAACCTTACAGGGACATTCCAATGAAGTATATTCAGTCAGCTTCAGCTCCCAAAGTGATATTCTAGCCAGTGGCAGTTTTGACTCCTCGGTGAGGCTATGGAGCGTTAGCACCGGTGAATGCCTCAAAACTTTCCACGGGCATTCCAGTTGGGTATATTCGGTCGCCTTTAGTCCACAGGGCGAGCTCGTGGCTAGTGGAAGTTACGATCAGACGGTACGGCTGTGGAGTGTTAGCACTGGTGAATGCCTCAAAATGTTCCAGGGATATACTCATCAGGTACTCTCAGTCGCCTTTAGTCCGGATGGACAGACACTGGCAAGTGGGTGTCACGATTCTTCGGTGAGGTTGTGGGATGTCTCGGAGGGTAAGTGCCTCAAAACGTTCCAGGGACATGGTGCTGCGATCCAGTCAGTTGCCTTTAGTCCAAATGGGCAAACGCTAGCAAGTGGCAGTGATGATCGAACGGCGAGGTTGTGGGATGTTAATACAGGTCAAGTCTTGCAGACTTTCCAGGGACATCATGCTGCGATTCGGTCAGTTGCCTTTAGTCCAGATGGGCAAACGCTAGCAAGTGGCAGTGAAGACCAAACAGTTAGGCTGTGGGATGTCAATACAGGTCAAGCTTTGAGAACTTGCCACGGACATACGGCTCAAATCTGGTCAGTTGCCTTCAGTCCTCAACGAATGATGCTAGTCAGCAGCGCGTTGGAGCAGACACTCAAGCTGTGGGATGTTACCACTGCTGAGTGCTTTAAGATCCTAGAAGGGCATACGGGTTGGGTTTGGTCAGTTGCTTTTAGTCCGGATGGTGAGCTGTTGGCAAGTACCAGTGCAGATCGAACCTTAAGGTTATGGAGTGCCAGCACTGGTGAATGCCTTAAACTTTTGCAGGTGGATACGGGCTGGTTACTCTCAGTTGCCTTTAGCCCAGACAGCCGAATACTAGCGGGTAGCTGTCAAGACCACACAGTCAGGTTGTGGGATATCAGCACTGGTGAATGCCTCAAAGCCTTGGAAGGACATACGAGCGGTTGGCTCAGGTCAGTCGCCTTTAGTCCGGATAATGAAACTCTGGCTAGCGGTGGTGAAGATGAGACAATTAGACTGTGGGATGTTACAACAGGTAAGTGCTTAAAAGTTCTGAAAGCGGAGAAACCCTATGAGCGGATGAACATTATGGGGGTTACAGGTTTAACTACAGCAACTATTGGTACGCTGAAAGTTTTGGGGGCAGTTGCTGGTGAAAAACAGTCTCCGCAAGCAGTTATATGAAACCAATGGAGATTTCACCACCAAAAGAGATTAGCCTACCGCAAACCTTGTCTGAAACATCAACTCACAGCGTTTTTCAAGTAAATAAACCACAGGTAGGGGCAAAGGCTAGCCGTGTCCCTACGAAAATCTGTGGTTCAATTAACTGAAAATAGCTGTAATGAACAGAAAATTTTCTCTGCCCCATCAGTGTTAATCCCTAATTATCTAGCTGTTACGGTAGCTAGGGCTAACCCGCCTTGAAGTTGCTAGGCGCTCATAGCTTAACAGGGACTAGACAATCAGGCCTACCAACTGTTTCAATCCTAAACCACTAAATTGATATATGTGCTGAATCTACATTGCACCGAATTCGGTGTCGCTTGGCAATCCTTGCGCGAACTCATTTATGATACTTTCCAAATCATCAAGTTCAATGCCATTCAATATATCAAAACTGGTCTGAAGGAACTTGGTGGTGAGATCATGCCTTAAAGACTGCTGCTCAATAGTTGTAGTCTTCCTTCCATTTGGAAAGATCTCTAAAAAAACAGCTTCATTGGCAAAACTTAAACTTAGCGATACTAAAATCGAAAATCCAAAATCTAAAATCCGAAATCGCATCCTTCTTCTCCTTAGAGTTTGAACAGTACAGTTAAGGGTGTTTGAGAAAAGCTCTTCTCGCTTACCGAGTCATTTCTTTAGCTTCTGAAAATTAGTTACACTCGTAGCAAGTATTTAACTCTAGCGGTTTCAATACATTTTGAAGTTCTGAGTCTGATATATAGCCCTCCTTGGGTGGAGTAAAGCGCAACAACGCGGTTTCATAACAAGCTTTCGCCACGCAGATACGCTCTTGGAGAGTAAGCTCTGCAACAACCTCAACTGTCTCCTCTATATGCTTGACTTCGGCACCAACACCGCTGTGTATTCGCAGCCAGCGTGTAGCATGAGTACCCGGTGCTAGCAAAGCCTGCACACTCTGGATGTACTCCTCTCCTTGAAATGTCCCTAGGCGTTCGGCTGTATAGAAAAAACCAACGCAACCAATTGGATCACTCGTCTGCACGCTTTGGAAGAAGTAATCTACCAAAGCCTGTATAGGAGATGGCACAAGCGCTTGCACTACAGCCTCTGCGTTATATCCCATTGATTGAATATCAAGCAGGGCGAGTCGCTCGTGACCTGCTTCTTCTCTGGCTTTCTGTGCAGCCCATTGTGCCAAACTGTGGCGACCAGATGCAGCAAAGCGGTCTCGCGCTTCCTCCATCAGTCGTGTAGTATGGCGGCTTGAATGGTAGGCACCTGCAAGTCGCCATACCCAACGCGTACGGGTCAGGGCTGGTGGTCTGCTGCTCGACTTTATATCTCTCCAGGCTAATGCTATTGCCTGATCTAAAAGCTTCTGAGTTTTAGCTATGCTGTCTGCGTCTATCTTTTTTGGGGCGATGCGATCCCCGCTTCCCACAGAGGTGGGTTGATGGACGCTAGTGGGGTTTGCAGTCTTCAGCATTACTTTGTCAAGCGCAATACGCACCCGTTCAGTATCAATGAAAAAGTTATTACGCATAGTTTGTTTCCTCGCTTGCGGTTGCACTATATGAGAGAAAGTCACTCGTGGAAAAATTCCTTGCTCAAACTTATCTGGATTGCAGTGGGGATACTCAGATGAGCTTCATAGCCATTCAGCTGTGCTAAACCAAGGGCGAACCTTAGAGAAATCTCACTGAAGTTGCTCGCTGCACTTTTTGAGTGGTAGCCTAGTCAAATTGCGATCCCGATGTAAAAACATCTGCGTTGTTAACGCTTTAGTGATCCCCAGACTTGTTGTAGTAAACGCCACGACGGGACAACCACTAGCAAAGTACGCCTCGGTTGCTGCAAAAGCTGCTCACGCTTCATAATGAATGTGCAGTACGCGTATGTCACTGTGTAGCAGTGCGTGCCATAGCGGTGCGATGCAGAAGCCGCCACCTGAGGCGATCGCACCACCGGAAACACCAAACGCATATTGCACTCCCATATCTTCGAGCACCTTGGCGATCGCAGAGGCGACCGAGACAGGTGCAGGTTGCTGACTTGTTTTGAGAGACACGATGTCCAACTGTGGGTTTGGCTGGACATCTGCAATAGGTGAGGGGGTCAAAGAGGACTCAGATGGTGAGAAAATGCTACATCCAGATGTCTTATTAATCTGCGTAGTCTGATCTGGGGTGAATTCGTTATTGGTATCAAATTTTAACTTTTTAGCTCTATTTTTCTTGGTAGAAAAGGATTTAGTGTTCATAGGAGCAAAATAGATGCATACGGGTTGACAATCGGCTCTACTTATGAAGAGGCTAGAGGAAATCTACCAGGAAGCTTTCACTTATAAGCGGTAGATAGATTGCAGACAGTATGGTTTTTCGCTATTCTGCTTATTCAACTCAAGTGATGTGTATTGCATCTTGGGTAGTGCTTGCTTTGTGGCAAAGCCAACCCAAGATGCAATGAGAAATTGGTCTTGATAAAATCTTTTTCTGTTCTAAAATCTTGGCACCAACTACCCGGTGCTTGTTGCCCCACTCTACAAACTGAAGGAGACTTTACGTCATCGCCAAGGAGGGCACAATGCGATCAGCATCAGAAACGCCCCCAACTACCATCTTCATTCTAATTGCGTAAGATAAAGTCCAAAAAGCCCTTTGGTTGTGGCGCTGGCGGCAGAACCCCGGCACGGACTGTGCCATAGATAGTAAATGAGACATTACCCTACGAATCGTTTATACTCTGTTCTACTAACTGTCAAGCGACAAACCGAATATGTGACGGGGGGGTATCCCAAGGCAGTGTAAAAGAATTAAAAATATCGCAGCATTGTTTATTGGTCATATCAAGCACCCTGGTCAATTTAGTTGGTAAATTGATGTCTCATGCCATTGAGTTTGCTTGCTAAACAAAACTTTAACAACTCAAGTTAACAAACTTACGAGAAAGTTAAGTTTTTTATAAATTTGTTATCTTACTTTACTAACCTGAAATTACCATGTACAAATATACTAAAATCGCCCACAAAGCTTGATACATGGTGGATAGTTAAGTAAGCGGACATAATTAAACGTAGGATGTGTTAGGCACAGCCGTAACGCATCAATTCCTTGAGCAGCATGGGTTACGCTATCGCGCTTCCCATCCTACTAGGATGGTTCATTTTAATTCCACAAACCTACTTAAAACAGTGAACAGTACCAGCCGCAGTAACGCCTGCTATGGTGGGGGATTTAAAAGAGCCACCAACGCTTATGCCTACGGCATGTCTCTTGACGAACGGTGCTCTTGGTGGGGGACTTAAACATGCAAAGGATGAAACTGATAACTGATAACTGGTAACTGTTAAAGCACCTCACCCACAGCTTTCTACCATAGGTTAGAAAAGTTGGGGGTGAAGTTTTGCGTGAATTGTGGCTAATCATGTGGGATGATCAACGCTAGGTAACGCTTCGCCCCCCGCACAACCGGACAACCAAGTTCTCCCCATCGGCTCCCAATATCGCCTACTTTTCGAGTGCGGAGGTACCACTATTGCCCAAATACCAAAAACTTTAGCATAGTAGTCCACCCACTCGGTGACCAGAGAGCAAGCTGCATCGCTAAGGCGGTACAACTTTGTTCAAGTTTTAAGGAGTAGAAGGCAACTGGTATCGAGTTAAATTTAGCAAAGTTAGCCAAAAGAGGAATCTAAATTTGCTATGGGCTGAAAACCGCTGGTGTTACAACTTTGCGTAACGTACAACAAAAAAAACTTAAACTTTTTTCCCTAAGTTTTCTATCTTAACTTGCTTAAACCGAGTCTAAAGATAGAGAATTATGCTAACCAACATCACAGAAGCACCAAAACTCTGTGCTTCTACTCTATCGCCGCGCTCTATCCCCCGGTTCATACAAGGGGGTTTCTCACTCTTTTCAGTGTGTTGTGTGTCTACATTCAGGACAGCTATACTCTTGTTCGCTAAGTTTTTTCGAGTATGAGTTCCACAAATAGGACAAGTTTAACTTGTTCCGTAACAAGAAGTCATATTCGACATAAAAACTATTATAGCATTTCCAGGAAAAAATTAAAAATTTCTAAAAATTTTACTCGCCCATATTCATGTTTCCTGGGAGATTGACGAAAACTCACCTGCCCCGCTCACTCGTGCGTCTGACGACTGGCTTTGTTCGGTAACTAGCTTGAATTCGCCTTGTATGCGTCCTGTCTCCAATCCTTACGGGTTTTAAGCGGGGCTTGTGGAGATTCAAGCTAAATAGAGTGTTATTTCAGCACTACAACCTTGTGCTAAGACTTTCGTAGAGACTTAAAATGACCAAGCAAGCTAACTACTACAATAATCTGTCTGTAGATTATTCACAGCCAAAGCTAGTTTCCAATGAACTAGCAGTAAGACTGGTTGGGAACGCGGAAACATATATCTCTCTACGCGAAGAAATTTTGCCTGAAATTACTCTAGAATACGGTTTAGCCCAAATAGAACAGGAAAACAAAGAATGGTGGCTAACTCACTGTGAAGCACTGCGACAAGGACGAGCAGATATTCTAGCCGATGAATATGCCAATACTCTTGTCTATTTTTGTGCTGACGGATCTTTTTATAACAGAACCGCAGCGATAAATAGAGAAGTACATTGGTGGGCGATTCTTGCTCAACCAGGTGTAACAATGGCTTGGCCCATTGTTATGTTTCATAGTGAAGCCATCTATAGTGAGTGGAATTGTATTGACAATGTAACAAAGGAAATAATTGCAAAGGGAAACGAAACCTTGCTTCGACGTGGGCACAGAGGTGCATGCTACTTAAAAACCGAGCAACTTAGCTTTTACCGCGATGTTTATGCCTCCAATGAATTACTGCATTGGCTCAGGCGTTAACAGCAAATGTAGCAATTTATATCCACAAAGATACAGGGGGACAAGGGTGAGAAATTTTTATTTGTGGTAGCGGTGATTTTGCAAGAACCGATTGATTCAGATTCTTTGACTTGAGAAATCTTTGCGTTCTACTCAAATTCAGGTACATCTGATAGGAGAGTGCAGCGTATTTAACCCAATGGATGAGGGTAATGTTATGGACTCTAATTACTTACTTAGTGGCATCGACTCTTATAACGTTAACATAGCTATTGACACATCAATACTGTCAAACTTTGAAAAGTTTTTGCTTCAGTCCCAACCTCTGCTGAACAATGTCTTCCACTTTATTGAGAAAAACTTTCATAATTCGATTAGTCTTCGGGAGGTAGCTGAGGCAGTCGGTCGCTCCCCTGCCTACCTCACCGACCTTGTACGGCGAGAGACCGGAAAGACTGTGCTCAATTGGATTATGGAACGCCGCATGGCAGAGGCTCGCCGCTTGCTGGTTGAAACTGACCAGTCGGTGGAGCATATTACCGAAGCAGTAGGCTATTTTGATAGACGCCATTTCAGCCGCCAGTTTCTCCGGCTCCACAATGTAACCCCGCAATTGTGGCGAAGGACATATCAAAGCAAGAGTATCCAACAGAAAGCCGCAAATGTGACTGCTGCAGAAGGTCAAAGGCTACAAGCTTGTTGTCAAGAAATTGCTGCGATTCTTAACAAGAATACTGCCTCTGGTGAAGAACTTATCTTAGAAGGCGAAAATGGCTCTGTGGCAAAAATAGGCGATGGTTCGATACAGATAACCTTAGTACCAACTTCCAAATCGTTTTGAAATTATTCTCGACTTTTATTCAGGTCTTTGAGCGTTCCAGTTCAGCATTATCCAATAATCAATTTTTCAATTTGAACGGGAGCATGCCAAATGTTTAAATTTATTGTCATGCTGAATGCAGCGCCAGCAGAATGAAGCATCTTAATCAATTCAGTAGTTCGAGATTCTTCACTCCACTACGTTCCCTATGCCCAGTGGGTACGGCCACGGCTATCGCCTGTACCGTACGACCTCCGGAGGAGGCACGGCACTCGCGTAAGTCCCAAAGAGACACGCTGCGCGAACGGAATGACACGTCTGTTTTTGAAAAATTGGGATGCTTCCATGTGCTGCCCCATTTTCTCCACCAATTGCTTGACATTGGCGGTCGTTTTTTCCCAATCTGAATCGGAAATTTCAATCCCGTAGGCGAGGCAGTTTTCATCCATGCAATTTAATCTACCACCTCAGTAACCCATTTTTGACTGTAGCGTTTCAGATCTTGTGAACGGTTACAATTATATAGCAATAATGCAATACATTCTCCAGCTAAAATTAGCCCTGCTTCTCTGATTTTCTGCTTTTTTTGTAAAAAAGTTTTTCCATCCCAATTCTCTACTTCAGATAATTCTAAAACTTTGGTAACAGTTTCTTTAAAATTATCAAACGATTCGATTAAATTAAGAGTTGCAAAGTTATTTTACTTCACGGTAGGCACCCGCTCATTTCAATTCTGGGCTAGAAATCTGTTTCTCAGGGGAATTCTACCTTTTTTTGTCAACATTGTTACTAGGATATCAATACTTTGTGGAAGCGATCGCCAGTTATCGGTCTCATCCCACTTTTTTGCGTTGCTCCCTATTTCTGCCTGCCTGCACTAGCACAATAGGGTAGGTCTATTCCATACCATCATGTAAGTAGGTCGGCGGAAAAATTACTAAGTATGTAACGAAAGGTTAACAGAAGGATTAGAGTTAAATTTGAAACGTTGTGTAGTGTAGTTTCCTTTTTCTCCTCTAGCTTCAACGCCATCAATGACGGCATATGCACTCGTTGAACTCGTCATCAAACATTTGCCCAGACAGTTCATAATTCTTAAGTTGCTGCCACTCCAATTCAATTGGGTTCATTTCTGAGCAGTATTTGGGTAAAAAGAAGAGATATAAACCCTGACTTTCCCACTTTGACCAGTATTGTTGTACTTGCTTGCATCGATGTATTGAACCATTGTCTTGTACAATTACCCGAATGCGTCCAATGGTTGCAGCCTGTTGTGCCTCCTGCTCCATCATATAGATGTAAGATGTACTACTAAAACTTCCAATTACTAAACCGTAGACAAAACTAATTAAAGGTTGAATTAAGCCGAGAATGCTAAGTCTTCTGCCACGTCGCAAGGGAGTGTTCTAGACGTTTTTGTTCACCCACTGGGTAATATGTGTAACCAGGAATGCTCCACATGCAAAATCCTGATTCATCTAAATACTTCAGGTCAATTTCCCCCACTGCTGCGGCTAACTCCAACATATCCAGGTCTGCTTGTTTTATTTCTCGCGCTACCGGGTCTTGCTTACCCTTATGGCTCCTTCGCGCTCGTTTCCAAATGATCCCCTTTTTTTGAGTACCCGTCTTAGCCTGTCGGGACTCAGTTTGAGCGAGCGATCGCTTTCTAATTTTTGGGCGAGTTGGCGACTATTGTAAGTGCGTGGCTCTTTTTTCAGGCATTCTTCCAAAAATACGATGTCGTCTTCTTTCCACTTAGTTGTTAATCCGCGACCAGGCAACTCCCAGAGCCCTTGCACACCCAGCTTTTGCCATTTATGTAAAACCGTTCTCACTGTTTGCTCAGTCCAATTAAAGTGATCTGCTATTTTTTCCACGTACCAGCCATGTGCATTTAATCTAATGACTTCTGCTCGGTCTTTGACTTTCTGTGGTACTTCCGCAGTTCTGAGGTTGAAGAGGGTTCGGTCTTGTTCACGAGTGAGGAATACCCTTAAACGAGCGCCCATATTACGTTACCTGTATAGATATCTTCTCCGTATTTACTTATCTTTACATAGTTTGAATTTTTTGCGCCGACTTACTTAATCTTCGCGTTGCTAATTATCGGATTTCCCCTGGTTTTTATCACTCTCGGCACCAAGCACGACCGAAAGAATACAAACTAGCTCCAAAATATCTACCCTTGCGAGCATGCTTAGCGCTCTTTAAACTTAATTATTGATAGACTAATCCAAAAATCAACCAAGAGGACTTATCATGTATAAGTTGTACTTAAGAGTGCATATAGCTCTAATAGTCAGCCAAAAGTCAATTACCTTTCTAGTGTAAGTCCAGTCTCAATAGAGGTACAACAAGGTTCCCTGAGTAAGCGATAACAACGGAAGAGAGCATCTTACATTTTTGCACAAAGATATGTCTGGATTTCCCTTGGTTCAACACTAAAACCTTATGGCAGTAGGAACAGGCTATCCTTGTTTATCTGACCTTCACGATTACACGAGTAAAGTGAAAGGCCGAGTTTTTGGTTTCAATTAAAAACCAGGGTTAACGCCCAAAATATAGGGTTGCTAATTAGCAGTATGATTCAGCATAAGTCCTGCAATTATGGCTCAAATTCTTGCTCCTTTGCCTTCTGAGCATTCCGGTCAACTTCTTTGTAGCTACGTTAATGCTACTAACCTTATTCAGGTGATTCGGATCACAAATATTCCAAATTGGTACTTTGAGCGAGTTATTTTCCCAGGACAACATCTCTTGTTTCAAACACTGCCAAATGCTCAACTGGAAATTCATACGGGCATGATGGTCAGTGCAATTCTATCGGATAAGATTCCCTGCAATTGCCTACGTATCAACGAAGAAATTAGCTGCGGAATTGAGGTAAATGACTAATTGACACTCTATAGTGAGAAGAATGGCAAAATGACTGCAACAACACCTAAATATCAGACGAAATTAGCTAGAACGACGTACCAAGTAGAACCGGGAAGTACACATCCTTTGGGTTCGACTCCGGACAAAGACGGAGTAAACTTCTCAATCTTTTCACAGCATGCCACATCTGTCGAATTGCTGTTGTTTGATAAGCATGATGACCCAGAACCTATACAGATTATTAAATTAAACCCAAAAATAAATAAAACATTCCACTTCTGGCATGTCTATGTCAGAGGATTGAAACCCGCCGCTGCCTATGTCTATCGAGTTGACGGTCCTCAGGATTTACACGGGGCAGGATACGGCTTCAACAAAAACAAGGTACTGATTGATCCCTACGCTAAGAGCAATAGCAATGCCCTTTGGAACCGCATCGATGCTTTGGGGTCACAAGACAACCTGACCACCTCGATGCGCAGTGTAGTCATCGATATCTCAGATTATGACTGGGAAGGTGACCGTCCCCTCAACCGACCAATGAGTGAAACCATCATTTATGAAGTGCATGTTGGCGGATTTACTAAGTCACCTTCCTCAGGCTGCAAAGATCCCGGTACTTTTTATGGAATCATCGAGAAGATCCCTTACCTGAAAGAGTTAGGAATAACAGCTGTTGAATTGTTGCCGATATTTGACTTTGATGAAAAGGACTTTATCGGAGAAGTTAACGGCAAACTACTGAAAGACTACTGGGGATACAACCCGCTCAGCTTTTTTGCTCCTGAAACTTCGTATTGTGCTTCTCCTTGTGAAAGAAGCCCCATTAGGGAGTTTCGGAATATGGTCAAGGCATTACATAAAGCTGGGATCGAGGTCATCCTGGATGTGGTCTTTAACCACACCAACGAAGGGAATCATCAGGGCCCAACCATTAACTTCAAAGGCCTTGATAATAGCGTCTACTATCACCTCGTACCCCACGATAAGCAGTACTACATGGACTACTCCGGGTGTGGGAATACCCTCAACTGCAACCACCCTATGGTGAGTAAATTGATTGTGGATTGTCTGAAATTTTGGGTGAGAGAAATGCACGTTGATGGCTTCCGGTTTGATGAAGCTTCTATCCTAGCTCGTGGGCAGGACGGATTACCAATCGAGCAACCACCAGTACTTTGGCAGATTGAAACATCCGAAGTCCTAGCTCAGACCAAAATCATTGCTGAGGCTTGGGATGCCGGCGGACTCTATCAAATTGGTACATTCCCTGGATATCGTTACGCAGAATGGAACGGACACTTCCGAGACAACATCCGGCGCTTTGTCAAAGGAGATCCAGGACTGGTCGGCGCAGTCGCCTGGCGCCTTGCCGGAAGTGCCGATCTTTACCAAAGCAGCGGCCATTTACCGATCAACAGTATCAATTTCATCACTTGTCATGATGGGTTCACCCTCAATGATTTGGTCTCGTACAACGACAAGTACAATGAAGCCAATGGTGAAGACAATCGGGATGGCATCAATGAAAATTTGAGCTGGAATTGTGGGGTTGAAGGAGAGACTGAAGATCCAGAAATCGATGCATTGCGTCGGCGACAAATTAAAAATTTCGCAGCCATTCTCTTGCTGTCCCTGGGCGTACCAATGATTCTGGCTGGTGATGAAGTCAGACGCACGCAAAAGGGCAACAATAATGCTTACTGCCAGGATAATGAGATTAGTTGGTTTGACTGGAATCTTGTGGAGAAGAACTCGGATATATTCAGGTTCTTCAAGCTAATGATCGGTTTCCGCAAGTCCTATTGTCATCCTGCCTTACGTCGCCGCTATTTCTTCAATGGCGAAGTGAATGAGCGCGATCTAGCAGACATCTCTTGGCATAGCTGTAAGTTGTTTAACCCAGGTTGGGACGACCCTCATGCCAAAGTTCTTGCATTTACTGTAGGGGGCTTTGAAGGGTCGGCAGATATTCACGTCATGCTCAATATGTACTGCGAAAATCTCCACTTTGAACTTCCCTTTCTTCAGGATAGGGAATGGTACAAAGTTGTAGACACTGCTGAGTCTTCCCCCATGGATATTGTGGAACCGGGTCAGGAGATTATGGTTTCAGATCATGCCTGTCTTGTTAAAGGCTATAGCGTTGTCGTTCTAATTTCCAAATAGTTTCCAAATAGCTAATTTCTACAAATAGAGGAAATTCAATGAGTAACATGGGCTTCTCGTTTTCAGATTCGATCGCTGGTTATATTACTGATTTTGACTCACAAAAGGGAGCTTTTGGTACTTTCGACCTCAACACGTCAGATGGCAGGAAAATTGAGGTAGCATTAACTTCAATGACCTCTGCTGAGCTGGTGCGCAATCTTGGAGAGCCTTACTACGATTGTATTAACCAAATTGGATCAATGCTTGTCCCAAATCGGTATCTCTTCGTGTATGGCATTTTCTATCTTGAGGCGGATCAGTACAAATTTGAAGGCAAACATATAGTCTTTCTGGGCAGAACAGAAAGTGAGTATGTTTTTGAAAAACCAAATTGGTGGGTCAAGCAGATACAAAGCCTTGCCAATTTTTATCTAAAAGCGCAGTTCATTGATGGGGAAATTGATTATCGTAATTATCGCACGGAGCTAAGCTGGGTTGGTACAAAGCGAGGAACCAATCGTCAGGAAACCGACACCATTTCGCGTCTGGTTTACGGTTTCGCCACAGCCTACTTGATGACTGGGGAAGACCGTTACCTAGAGGCTGCCGAAAAAGGGACTGAATACTTGCGTGAACACATGCGTTTTCTCGATGAGGGCGAAGGAATTTGCTATTGGTACCACGCTGTTGACGTGAAACCTGATGGCAGCGAGCAGAAAATATTTTCCTCAGAATTTGGGGATGATTATGATGCTATCCCAGCTTATGAGCAGATTTATGCACTGGCTGGCCTTACCCAGACCTACCGGGTAACAGGCGATCCACGCATTATGAATGACATTGAGTTGACCATCAATCTGTTTAACAAATATTTCCTGGACAAAACGGACAAAGGGGGGTTTTTCTCACACATTGATCCGATTACCCTCAGTCCCCACTGCCAGTCTTTGAACCATAACCGGGCGAAAAAGAACTGGAACTCGGTAGGAGACCATGCCCCAGCCTATCTAATCAATCTCTGGCTGGCGACAGGTAAGGACGAATACGCCGATTTGCTTGAGTACACATTTGACACAATTGAAAAGCGTTTCCCAGATTACGATCATAGCCCGTTTGTTCAGGAACGTTTTCATGAGGATTGGAGCCACGACAAGACTTGGGGATGGCAGCAGAACCGAGCAGTTGTGGGCCACAACCTCAAAATTGCTTGGAACCTCATGCGTATGCACCACCTGAAACCAAAAGAAAAGTATGCAGCCCTGGCCGAAAAGATTGCAAGAATTATGCCTGCAGTTGGTAGCGACCAACAGCGTGGGGGGTGGTATGATGTCGTGGAACGCATACTAGAACCAGGGCAAGAGGTACACCGCTTTGTATGGCATAACCGCAAGGCTTGGTGGCAGCAGGAACAGGCTATCTTAGCCTACCTGGTCCTGGCTGGCTCACTTGAAAACCCTGAGTATCAAAGGTTGGGTCGTGAATCGGCAGCTTTTTATAACTCTTACTTCCTTGATACCGAAGTTGGAGGTATCTACTTCAATGTTTTTGCCAATGGACTTCCTTACCTACTGGGAAGAACTGAGCGAGGCAAAGGCAGCCACGCGATGAGCGGTTACCACTCGTTCGAGTTGGCCTACTTGGCTTGTGTCTATACAAACCTGCTGATTACTAAACAGCCGATGGATCTGTACTTCAAACCGAAGCCAGGAGGCTTTAAGGACAACATCCTGCGGGTTGGGCCAGATATTCTTCCACCTGGCAGCGTGCGCATTGGCGAAGTATGGATTAATGGGCAACTGTATTCGGATTTTAATGCCGAAAGCCTGACTGTCAAACTGCCATCTACTCAAGACGAACTGAAAGTTCGAGTGAGGCTTCTTCCCACTCAGGTATTTTTTAACGCAACTCTGCTAGATGTAATTGAAGGTACTGCCAAGATATCTTTGACTGGCTTACTGGATGCAAGTGCTGTACAACTGCTTCAAGAAGAGTTGCAAAAAGCAACGCAAAAGCCAATCAAACGCCTCGTCTTGTTGCTACAAAACCTGGAATGTATAACCAGTGCTGGTCTGCGGGCCCTCATTTTCACTAAGCAAAAGCTGGGTGCCGATGTTGAAATCTATGTAATTGGTGCACCTGAGCATGTGTTGCATTTCCTCAAGATGAGTGCATTCTGCGAGGGCGTCACCGTGTTGGATAAGTATGAGAGTGTCGAGATGGCAAGTGTATAGGTTGTATTGCAATTCTTAAATGAAGTGCACCTAAATTAAAGGAGTCAGGAGTCAGAATATTGGAACTCCTAACTCCTGACTTTTGTCTTCTGACTCCTTAAGCCTGAACGTATTGCAGGCAATTGAGAACCGCTAGCTATATTGCAAAAACTTTTTAAGGAGCGATTGTGGCTAATCCTGTACTAGCTAAACCTGCACTGCTTACGATAGACGACGACCCTGAAGTTCTGCGGTCAGTAGAGCGTGACCTCCGAACCGAGTACGGCACGCGCTTCCGGGTACTGCGAGCGGACTCAGGTGCAACAGCCTTGAAGGTGCTACAAAAGCTGAAACTACGCAATCTGCCAGTGGCGCTGTTGCTGGTAGATCAGAGGATGCCGCAGATGAGTGGCGTGGAGTTCCTTGAACAAGCAATGGAACTTTTTTCCGAGGCTAAACAGGTCTTGCTGACGGCGTATGCTGACACCGATGCTGCTATCCGTGCCATCAACACTGTGAAGATTGATTACTACTTGTTGAAACCATGGAACCCCCCTGAAGAGCGCTTGTACCCCGTTCTGAATGATTTGCTCGATGACTGGCTTTCATCGTTCCGTCCCCTGTTTGCAGGGATTCGCGTCATTGGCAACCGCTGGTCGCCTAAGTCACATCAAACCAAAGACTTCTTGGGTCGCAATCAAGTGCCCTATCAGTGGTTGGACATCGAGACACATGAAGAGGCGCGCCGCCTAGTTATATACGCCGAGTGTGATAATACGCAACAGCTGCCGCTTGTACTCTTTCCTGACGGTTCACGTCTCATACAGCCGACGAACGTCCAAATTGGTGAGAAAATTGGGCTGAAGACGCAGGCTGAACGACCGTTCTACGACCTGGTCATCGTGGGCGCTGGACCTGCTGGCCTGGCAGCAGCGGTCTATGGGGCATCTGAAGGGCTAAGCACGGTGATGATTGAACGAGAGGCTCCAGGGGGGCAGGCGGGGTCGAGTTCCCGCATCGAAAACTACTTGGGCTTTCCAGTTGGACTTAGTGGAGGGGACTTGGCTAGGCGTGCCGTGGCTCAGGCTAGACGATTTGGCGTGGAGATCCTCACACCTCAAGAGGCGACTGGTGTTCGCGTGGAGCGCCCCTATCGGATTGTCACCCTGGCGGATGGGAGCGAGATCAGCTGTCACGCGCTGATGATTGCGACCGGCGTGACGTGGCGGAAGCTCAACATGCCCGGTATCGAACGGCTGACTGGGGCTGGCGTGTACTACGGTGCAGCGCAGACCGAAGCGATCGCCTGTAGCGGTGAAGAGGTCTATATCGTCGGTGGGGCGAACTCGGCTGGACAGGCGGCGATGTACTTTTCTAAGTACGCCCGCAAAGTAACCATTCTAGTACGCGGCGACTCCCTCGCTAAAAGCATGTCACAGTACCTGATTGAGCAGATTTCGGCGACAGACAACATCATAGTAAAGGTGCATTCCAGTGTCGTCGAGGTCAAAGGTGAGACTAGCCTGGAGGCGATCGCGATCGCTAATATCGTCACTGACGAGAAGCAAACTGTTCCCGCAACTTCGCTGTTCATCTTTATCGGTGCGCTGCCGCGTACCGATTGGTTGGATGGTATTGTGGAGCGAGATAAACAAGGGTTTATCCTGTCTGGATCTGACTTGATGCGCGAACGGCGTTGCCCTAAAGGATGGACCCTGGATCGTGACCCCTTTTTACTTGAGACGAGTGTACCCGGCATCTTCGTCGCTGGAGATGTGCGTTATGGGTCGGTAAAGCGAGTCGCTTCCGGGGTGGGCGAAGGTGCGATCGCCGTTCAGTTCATCCATCAATATCTTAGCAAGGTGTAATTATGTTGGACGCTTTGCGCTCTTGTTCGCTCTTTGCACAATTGACAGATGAGCAATTGCAATGGTTGTCTGAACACGGTCACGAACTCTGGCTGGTTCCAGGAGAATACTTATCCCTTGAAGGAGAACCGTTAGACAATTTTTATGTGCTGATAGAAGGCGAGATTGAGCTAACAAAAAAGGTTGGCAATGTGGAAAGGCATGTGATGACCTTTGGTCCTGGAACATATACGGGTCATGAGTTGATTTTATTAAACAGACCCTATATTGCCAATGCGCAGGCCGTGAAAGCAAGCTATCTGTTGAAATGGGACACAAAAACTTTCTGGGAAATGCTCACAATCTGTCCTTCGATTACACGTGACCTTCTGAGCATTACAGCGCAACGGGTGCAAATCCTGGAGACAACGTCACAGCACCACGAAAAGCTAATTGCACTCGGCACCTTAGCTGCTGGTCTTGCCCACGAGCTGAATAACCCAGTTACAGCGGTCTCCCGAAGTGCCTCGCACTTGCAGGAGATATTTCAACAGTTGCTATCCTTTGCACTCAAGCTTAATCAAAAGCAGATGACACAAGAGCAGCTTTTGTTTCTTGACAACTTGCTGCGCAACGCGCTCGCACGTCCCGAAACATCATCCCACCTAGATCCACTGACGCAGATTGACCGGGAGGAGGAGGTCACAGCCTGGTTGGACTCACACAACGTGCCTGATAGCTGGAAAATCGCCCCCACCCTAGTTTGGGCAGGATTGGGCACTCAATCGCTGGATACCATTGTGGAGCAGTTGACCACTGAATCTGAATTGCTCGGCAAAGTGCTGACTTGGCTCGAGGCAACGGTGACAGGGGTTAATTTGTTGCACGAGATCGACAAAAGCTCGGGGCGCATCTCCGAACTGGTCAAAGCAATCAAAGAGTACTCGTATATGGACCAGGCTCCGATGCAGGAGGTGGATGTACACCACGGTCTCGAAAATACGCTGACTATTCTGGGTCATAAGCTCAAGTGCGGTATAACTGTAAGGCGCGATTATGACCGGAGCTTGCCACTCATCTGTGCCTATGGTAGTGAACTCAACCAAGTGTGGACCAACCTAATTGACAATGCCATCGATGCAATGGGTGGACAGGGACAAATCTGCATTCGCACAGCACGAGAGAATAACTGCTGCATACTGGTGGAGATTACCGACAACGGTCCAGGCATTTTGCCAGAGATTCAAGGGCGCATTTTCGAGCCGTTCTTTACCACTAAGGGGGTGGGTAAGGGAACCGGCTTAGGTCTGGTCATTAGCTACAGGATTGTTGAGAAGCATAAAGGCGAAATCTACTTGTTTTCCGAATCAGGAAACACCCGCTTTCAGATTATTTTACCCATTTTAGCGGACAAGGATATCTTTCTAAAACAATCAGCAAAGCGCACTTAAGGATCATCTGATACAATGTAAATGCCCTTTGCAAGCATTATTGGAATCTCCCAGAGAGCAAAGAGGCATTTATTGTTTATTTAATATATTACCACAAATAGAGGTTTTTCTGTGACGCGGAACTTTTCTAGGATCATTTTAAGTCGGGAATTGTGACCAGGATATTGTCAAATTAACTGAAGGCTCGCAATATACAGCACAAGAAAACAACCACAACATGTAGCAAGCAAAACTATGGATATTGCAGAACTGACAGCAGCCCTCAAGGAATTGAGAAATGAAGCGCTCTCCGAACTAACCAGACACAGGGATACGACTAAAGACATTTGGGGTTTTTCTGCCGAGATCCTAGAAGTTATTGAGAAATGGTATGCAATGGGACATCAAGTCATAGTCGAAGCTTTCCCTACAATTCACCCTGAGATTGAGTTCACCCACAAGCAAGCCCATCAAATCTTACGTAACTATAGGACCTTGACTGAAGGTCTGCTCACAGAATTTAAAAAGGCGATGGAACTGGCAGCCCAAAACTACTGATTGGGCATGAGCAGAGAGTCTAAAAAACTAGGGGAGATTCTGAGAACTGTGGGTAAAGATTTGTCTATAGGTATGATACGATGTAGTCAATCTAATTCATAATTAATAATTACCAATTGATAATTAGAACCCCATGCATAAATGCCGGGGCTTGAACTCAGGAATAAATTGATTTTTATCCATCATAAATTGAGGGGCTTGTACCAAAAATTATGAATTCATAATTCATAATTATTTGGTCAGTCCTTTGAGGTCTTGCTCTAGATGGATTAGACACTTCTGTTTTGCTACTGCTTGGGGATCATAGGCACTAAAACAATCACTACCTTCTTCAAAAATAGTTAATTCTTTTGGCTGGCACTGCTTAAATTGAATACGAATTTCTTCATATCCCTCCTCTTCTAGATCCTCAATGTAGCCAGGTAGAAACCATTGAGCTTCCTGCGGACTTAAAAAAGGTCCAAAGTAGTAGGTACAGCAGGGCTGCTTAGTGGTAATTTCCACCCACAAGGCAAATTCCAAATGCTCATCTTTAAAGGTTGTTGTCAAATTCATGGGGTGTTCCCGAAAGTTCAAGGTATGACTATAAAGTGAGGTAAGTAGGTCGGTCTAAATAAACATCTAGTGTGGAGTTAGGGAAGGGGCTATGGGTTTTCTTCCATTGCGTATTACCCCGTGGCTCTTGCCTATTGCCTTATATCGGGAGTGCAGTTTTTTTGTGCCTACCCACCCAGGGACTTTTTTTAAGTCTTTGATCATTAAGTTTAAGGAACGCGAAACATGACCGCAAGAACCGATCTTTCGGAGCAAGTTTGCATTGTTTCGGTTTTCCAAACGGTTTTTTCTCGCGGTAAGTGTAGGCAATCAAACCCCCAATCAGGTTGACTATGAAGTTAAACACACGCTCGTTGTCGGGAATGCGAGTGGCTGAGCAATGTTCGTAAACTGGCCGCTGGTCGTTGACTGTCTCAACAAATGATCGCAATGAATCGCCAGATGAAGCTAGCTCGGCATCAAGTAGACAAGTAGAACCGAAACAATGCAAACTTGTTCCGAAAAATCGACCCTTGTGGTCGTGTTTGGCGTTCCTTAAACTTAATGAGCAAAGACTTAAGAAAAAGTCACTCTTCTTTTCCAGTTAAGAATCTAGTGTTCTTGAGGAAATTTAACCAATGAAATACAAAAATGCAGTTTTGGATGACAAAGAACTTCAAGAGGGTTTAAAAGGTATCAACCCGAAGTTTGGTGACTTTGTTACGAGGATAGCAGGTGAAGCATGGGGCAGACCATTAATTGACCAAAAGACCAAAGCTCTAATCACCATTGCAGTTGATGTTGTGAATCAGGACCATACAGGTTCCGGCAATCCTTTTGCAGCACATGTGAATATGGCTCTCAAGCAAGGAGCCACGAGGGCGGAAATCGAGGAGATACTTTTGTTCATGTGCGTTTATGCAGGATTCAATAAAGCAGCAGGTTGCTTCGGTACCCTGAATGAAATTCTAGGTTCTCAATCTTAAAATTATACAGAATTAATCGCTTAATTTTGAGGATGCGCAAATGCGGTTCACTTTAACTCTCCGGGCTGTTCGCGTAGCTTAATTCGGTTATTCTGATGCA
The DNA here is from genome assembly GCF_002368235.1 of Scytonema sp. HK-05. GTDB lineage: Bacteria > Cyanobacteriota > Cyanobacteriia > Cyanobacteriales > Nostocaceae > Kalymmatonema. Next base: position 674,458 of record NZ_AP018195.1, read on the forward strand.
AACAAAGAGGTATTGGACAAATGATATTAGCAATGAAGAAGGCCGATTATGCAATCCGCGATCAAAAAGGCAAAGCAGTATTCTACGTTCTTTTGTGGAAAAAGAAGGGAATAACGTTAGATAATTTCGATGACTACTGGAGAGATGTTCATGGTCCAGTCTGCGCCCGACTACCAGGTCAGCACCAATACTGGCAGTTCCACTTGGGTCATAATGAGGGTGACCTGCTGCCAGCTATTGATGGCATCGAGTACAACACTCTCGCTGAAGACCAGTTCGATGGCATTGCCCAATTAACCTTTGAGACAGAAGAAGACCGTCAGACATGGTTCCAAGCTGCTGCCATTCTGATGGATGACGAACACAACTTATTCAGCAAGGCAATTGGATACAACACTAGCCCTGGCAATTCCAAAACCTATGTTGATGGCATCGAAAGGGGTGATCCAAACGGAAAACTGGGTATCCTGAAGTTCCACGTCATGGTTAAGAAATCTGATGCTGTGAGTGTGGATGAGTTTCGCAAATATATGGCAGACAGCTTTGCTCCTGCTGTTGTCAAGAGTAACTCAGTTCTCAAGTTCCGATTGCATCTGTTTGAGGAAGTAGACAATTCACGTCCAGATGCTGCGGGAGTAATTCATTATGAACCACAAGAGAAACAGTATCAAGCAGCTTTTGAAATTGCTTTCTCGAATCCTTTGGAAATGGGAAAGTTCTTTGCATCAAAAGAGTACGCTCAAGCTGTAAAAAATCAGTCCAAGTATGTCCAACAAATCAACGCCTTTCCCGAGCGAGCTGCTTACACTTTTGTCTACGACGGGCAGATGACTCTAGCCGGTCAGCGGAGTTCTACAGTAGCAGAACTGATCACAAACATCGGAGCAACCAATCAACTCAAGGAGGACATATCATCTCTCATGGTAGCTCAAAATCTTATGATTTCAAACTCGAATGGTTCCTTGAACAATGGTTCCTCTAATGGTTATGGTAATGATTTGCAAAACACTACAAATACTTCCCTAAAAACGCGGACTAATTACTACAAAGATTTGGCAGCTGATTATTCTAAGCCAGGGCTCGTTACTCCCTATGTAGCGAAAAAACTCATTGAGGATGCCGAAAAGTTCGTGGCGATTAAAGAACAGAGGCTGCCACAAATAGATTCTTATTACACACTGGAACAGATTGAAGAAGAGAACAAGGAATGGTGGCCCACTCATTGCGAGGCCTTGAGACAGGGAAGAGGCGATATTTTAACTGGCGAATATCGCGATGATCTCGTTTATTTCTGTCAGGATGGTCCGTATTATGGCTTGGAACAACAAAAAGCGCGAGAGCAACACTGGTGGGCATTAATTGCTCAACCAGGAGTAACCATGTGCTGGCCCATCGTCATGTTTCATGGTGAAATTACCTACTTTGAATGGAAGTGTGTAGACGACGAAACCAATGAAACACTTGCCAAGGGAAGTGTCACCTGGATGCGACGTGGTCACAGAGGTGCGTGCTACCTCAAAACCGAGCAGCTAACGTTTTACCGTGATGTTTTTGCCCCTAGTGAACTACTGAAGTTGATCACCACAGCTTAAGATGACAAATGATAGGTCATACGAAAATGCAGTTTTGGACGACTTGGAACTGCAAGCAGCTTTAAAAGGTATCAACCCAAAGTTTGGTGACTTTGTTACTCGTGTAGCAGGTGAAGCATGGGGTTTGCCATTAATTGACCAAAAGACCAAGGCTCTAATCGCGATCGCAGTTGATGTTGTAAATCAGAATCATACAGGTCCTGGCAATCCTTTTTCAGCACATGTGAATATGGCTCTCAAGCAAGGAGCCACGAGGGCGGAAATTGAAGAACTTCTTTTATTCATGTGCGTTTATGCGGGATTCAATAAGGTCGCAGGTTGCTTCGGTACACTTAATAAAATTTTTGAGCAAAGTGGTGTTGTCCAAATGATATCAGCAATGAGAAAGGACGATTATGCATGGCGCGATCAAAAGGGAAAGCTAGTATTCTACGTTCTTTTGTGGAAAAGAAGGGGCATAACGTTAGAGCTTTTCGATGACTACTGGAGAAATGTTCATGGTCCAGTCTGCGCTCGACTACCAGGTCAACACCAATACTGGCAGTTCCACTTGGCTCATAATGAGGGTGACCTGCTGCCAGCTATTGATGGCATCGAGTACAACACTCTCGCTGAAGATCAGTTCGATGGGATTGCCCAATTAACCTTTGAGACAGAAGCAGACCGTCAAACATGGTTCAAAGCTGCTGCCATGTTGATGGATGACGAACACAACTTATTCAGTAAGGCGATTGGATACAACACTAGCCCTGGCAATTCCAAAACCTATGTTGATAACATCGAAAAGGCTGACCCCAACGGAGATATGGGTATCCTGAAGTTCCATGTCATGGTTAAGAAATCTGATACCGTGAGTGTGAACGAGTTTCGCAAATATATGACAGACGGCTTTGCCGCAGCTATTGTCAAGAGTGACTTGGTTCTCAAGTTCCGATTACATCTGTTTGAGGAAGTAGACAATTCACGCCCAGATGCCGCCGGAGTATCACATTATGAACCATCAGAGAAGCAGTATCAGGCAGCTTTTGAAATTGCTTTCTCGAATCCTCTGGAAATGGAAAAGTTCTTTGCATCAATTGAGTACGCTCAAGGCGTAAAAAATCAGGCAAAGTATGTAAAGCAACTGTATTTATTTCCAGAGCGAAGTGCTTACACTTTTGTCTACGATGGTCAGATGACCCTAGCCGGTCAACGGAGTTCTAGGGTGGCAGAGCTGATCGCGAAAATAGGAGCAACTAATCAACTGAAGGAGGACATAGTTTCTCTCATGAGCGGTAAAGTTTCTTTGATGAGCGGTAAGCAAAATGTTAAGTCTGGGTTAGGCCATTACCTGCAAGGAGTGCAACACGTTGGGGTAACAGTTCATGACATGGCAAAATCCCTCGAATTTTACCTAGAGGTGTTAGGAGGGAAATTAGCTGTTGCAGAAAGTGATCTAGTGGGTGATGGGATGCAAAACACTCTCTTTCAAAAAGAGGAGCTGGATGCGATCGCCCAAGGTGTTGACCCAAAAACTTCTGACATCCCCAACATCAGAGATGCGAAAGAAGCCTTAGATGTTAAATTCATTTCTTTTGGCAACGCTTGTATTGAACTCATTTATTTCAAAGATGGGGCAACACCAAATTCCCCTAATTCTTCTAGGGGAAGCATTCCTTCCCACATCGGTAATGTAAATGCGATGCACATCTCTTTTCATGTAAAAGACGATGTGGATTTAAATGTTTTCGCCAAAATCTTGGAAGAAGAATGTCAAAAGCGAGGGCTAACAAACGTTGTTTTTAATCGCGTCATCCGAGTTAAATCTGAAGAAGAAAGAAGAAACATTGCTCTCAAGTACAATTCCAACAAGTTTTGGGATGAGCCTGATTTATTGGTAGAAGGTCAACCAGAAACAGACTTTGGTGAATTTGAAGGCTGGGCATTGTTCTACTGTAAAGGACCCAATGGAGAACAGTTGGAATTTAACCAAGTCACGCGTAAGGCAAAAGAACATTTTGCAAAAGCACAGTTGGAATATAACATAGCAAACGGAACATCATTTACTGCTTCAGATGCCAAATCAAGCCTAACCCCAAAACAGGGAGATATTTCAGAAAGACTTTACATCACATTTAGCACTCCTGTAAATGCTTCGTCGTCAACTGTTTGGAATGTGTTACTGGATAAAATTGAAAACCCAGAACGCTACAATCGAGAGGCTCAAGATTATAAGATTCTGGAGAGACACGGCAATCAGGTACTGCGCGAGATGAAAGCGCTAAATATAACCATCAAGGAAAGAATAACCTGGGACGAAAAAACGAGAGAAATTCGACATACCTTAGTAAATAATCCTCTTTTCGTTGGTCAAGCAGTTAACGCAGTTGTCCGCCCTGCAAGTAACAATCCTAACGACCTCCCAATAATTACCTTTACGTTGGACTGGGAGCCTTACAATCAGGAGGGTCGAAAGGTTGTTCAAGAAATTCAAGCAAAGCTTGCCCAAGCGGTTCCGCAGGCTGTCCTTAACTCAAAAACCGTTGCCGAACAGCGAGATGCACAAAAAGAATCACCATTTGCTGTTTTAAATGGCAATTTAGAAGCCACAACCACAAATGGGAGCAAACCTATGTTAGAAGGACTTTCAGGAACAACAACAGACATGGTCAAGCGCTTGTTCTCAAGAGGCGAGGCGTTTGATGCGGAAGGATTCATTACCTTCTTTACCGACAACCCAGTGTATCAGTTCGGCAACTTCGAGGTGTGTTTGGATAAAGCAGCGATTAAGAAATCTGCGGAAGATTTCTTCAGTCGAATCTCGGCAGTCTACCACGATATCAAAACAATCTGGGAAGTAGGAGACGTAGTGTTTGTCGAAATGGATGTCACCTACTGGCGTAAGGATGGCTCCGTAGTTTCACTTCCTTGCTGTGATATCTTTCGCATTGAGGGCGACAAATTCTCGGAACTACGGATATTTATGGATGTGAATCCTGTATTTGACCCAACGATCCCTGTCCCTAACTCAGCTTCTGTGTTCACTGTAAGCCAAGGAAAGAAACTTACACCGCCGAACACAATGAAGAAGCACTTCGCGGAACATCCTGAAGGGAAAAAAAGGGTGGAAACTGGATTTGCCCCTAAATGGTCGATTGATGGTCCTAAATGGTCGATAGACAAGGAAGGAGTAAATCTTTCAGAACAGTTACAAGCTGCTGTGCATCTGTCAGAAGCCGTACTTGCTGAAGATTGGGAACAAGTCAAAACTTTTTTAACTGACGACATCTTTTACAAGGTTGGTTCAGCTGAACCTGTGTACGGTAGGCAAGCTGTTGCGGATTTCTTATCTTCTCTGTTTCAAAATACCGCTAAGTTTACAGGGCATGAAGTCCGCAAAATTTGCAATGAGCCAGGGATAATCCTTGTAGAGATGGATGCCAAATACATAACTGTAAAGGATAAAAGGCATCTTACCATAGCCTGCTGCGATATCTACCGGATGAGAGGAAACCAGGTTAGTGAATGGCGGGTTTACGCAGATATATTGCCGTTTTATCAAACTGACCCTGATGAACAACAACCTCAAAAAAATGGGAATGGAAATAAACAGCTTTCCGGTGGTCGCTTGAGTAAGTAACAGTCAGAGTCGTTGTCAGGATGTAAGTGTGAAGCATTGTTTGCGACGACTTCACTGTATTTTGAAGGAGTTTTTTCCAAAAAATTCAGGGTGTGAATACCATAATTTTTAGAAACAAAATGGGGGTAATTTATGTCACAAAAAGTAATTAGTTTGTTAGCAGATGCTTTTGAAGATACCAATTTACAACAGAAACTTCACGCAGCTAATACTCCTGAGAGCTTCGTCAAGATTGCGGCTGAAAACGGCTATAAATTGACTAAGGAAGAATTGGCAACATCGCTTGGCAAAGTGCATGTAGTTTTTGGGGAAGTTGTGCAGTCAATGTTGAGTGAATTAGTAGGAGAAGCACCTACCACAAATGGGAAAATTTCGACGATAGAAAAAATTTCAGGAACAAATAAGGAAGGAGTAATTATGTCAGAACAGTTACAAGCTGTTGTGCAACTGTCAGGGTTCGTACTTGATGAAGATTGGGAACAAGTTAAGACTTTTCTAACTGAGGACATCTTTTACAAGGTTGGTTCAGCTGAACCTGTTTACGGTAAGCAAGCTGTTGTGGGTTTCTTATCTTCTATGTTTGAAAATACTGCTAAGTTTACAGGTCATAACATCCGAAAAATTTGGAATGAACCTGGTATAATCGTTGTAGAGATGGATGCCAAATACACAACTGTAGAGGATAAAAGGCATCTTACTATAGCCTGCTGCGACATCTACCGTTTGAGAGGAAACCAGGTGAGTGAATGGCGGGTTTACGCAGATATATTGCCGTTTTATCAAACTAATCCTGATGAGCAACAAACTAAGAAAATAGGGGATGGAAATAAACATCTCTCCAGTATTGGCTTGAAGTAAGAGTCTGGCGACATAGTCGTTGTCAAGATGCAAGTGTCGAGCATGTTCGTGACGAGTTTTCTGTATCTTGACGAACGTCTCACTCAATTAGTTCCCCAGCGCGGTAGGTGCGGCGATGCTCCCAGAGGAAGCCGCCCCTTGGGCGATCGCCACGTTTCTAGCTGGATCGCCGCCGCACAGTCTTAGACAAACCATACGAAGTTAGGAAAAAACATGGCAACTAAATCATCTAATACCAAAGGAAAAATAGGTGTACTTATTGAAGATCACTTTGACGACTTTGAGTTTCGGGCTTTCAACGAGTTTTTCCCCGCGAATGGATATAAGATAGAGTACATATCCCATCTTTGGAATCAAGAGCAATTGACTTTCAAGGGAAATGAATTGACAGAAGAGGTCACAGTTACCGTAGAAGTAAATAATGTTGAGCCTACCGATTATGAAGGCATTATTCTAATCGGTGCCTATGCTATGGATCGTCTTCGGTATGAAGAGCATCCTAAGGAGGGTCAACCTAACCAATCTCCCGCCGTTAAATTTCTCCGAAAAGCTGTAAAGGCAATGGATGCGGGCCGATTAAGTATTGGAACTATCTGCCATAGCCTTTGGCTGTTTTGTGCTGCACCAGAACTACTGAAGAATCGTAAAGTCACCTGTGCTCATAACCTTATTTGCGACGTTCAAAATGCGGGAGGAATCGTTGTATTCGATGGTGATAGCACCAAGGAAGTACATATCGACAGTAACCTGATCACCGGAAAACACCCCGACGTGGTGGACGAATTCATGAGTCTCTTCTTAGAGGCAATTAACAAGCAAGCACTGAAGAAAGTTAATGTCTAAGAATTCACAGTCACCAAGAGACTACGCTTTTTAGGTAGGCAAACGGAAAATGGAGAACTCCACGTGGACTTTTAGTAAGAAGGACACCTATCTATGGTTACTGTGAAAAAGCTATCGATGGCGATCGTTGGAGCAGTGATTTCCGGTTTGTGTTTGGGTGTGGAAGCTGCACATGCAGATGACAAACCCTTGGTGCTACCAGACGGAGTATTTTTTTCGCCGTCGTTGTTACCGACAGCGGTGGATGACACTGTGTTCATAACTGGCAAATATACAAACGGTCAGTATGCTGTAACAGATGGATTTGCCCCACCACGGGAGGGTCCCTCACCGCATAGGCACTTTTTGGATAACGAGGCATTCTACATTCAGGAGGGGAAAGCGGCTTTCCATCTGGGTGACCAGACCTTTGTTGGTGGTCCCGGAGACTTTGTTTACATTCCTCAAGGAAAGACTCACTCCTGGATAAACCTCGAGACGACGCCGGATAAGTTTTTAGTAATTCTTGATCCAGCACAACTCGCAGGATATCTCCAGGAACTACGGCAAGGGCAACTGCGCGGAGGGGAACAAGGGTATCTAGAAGCAATCGTGAAAGCTGCTCCCGATTACGCAACAGAAGTGTCAGACTCATTGCTATTTGATGATTTTGAATACAAAATCAATGAGGATGGTTCTTCTACAGCAGGGGTAACTGTGCGTCGTCTTGGCACGAGTAAAGAACCAGCCAGTGCCACCATCGTTCTGAGTGATGGCACTGCTAAATTCGGTGAAGATTATAGCAATACCGAAATACCAGTTAACTTTGCTCCTGAGGAGGTGACTCAGGTTGTGGATGTCCCCATTTCCCTCATCAATGACGATCTGAGCGAAGGAAATGAGACTATCAAGCTAACCTTGACTAACCCTTCAGGCGACACAATTATTGCGCCACTACAGAATAAGGCGGTTCTCTCAATTGTGGACGACAATGCTCCACCCGGAAGTGACAGTACTAACACCCAGCTCAGCGCGCAAGAACTTCAAGAACTTTATGGTTGGCCAACACTGCAACGATCGGATTCACAAATTCAGTCGTTCTGGTTAGGAGGCGGAACAGCTGATGTTGTAGCAACTGGCAAAGATACTAACGACAATTACTCGCTATTCGATGTATTGGTTCCAGCAGAAACCGGACTTCAACCGTACATCAATTTTGGAGACAATGGGTTCTACATCCTGGATGGGAGTGTGTCGTTCAAGCTGGATGACCAAACCATAACTTTAAATCCCGGAAACTTTCTCTTCCTTCCCAAAGACACACCCTACGAATTTGGAAATCTCGCAACGACGTCAGCGAGGCTAGCTTTGATTAGCACTCCCTCAGCGTCTGTCCCTGAACCCTCTTCTTGGTTGGGTATGTTGGGACTTGGTACTTACCTCGGTGCAAGTTTGGTGCTCAAACGCAAACATAAAAAGCATAAATCAGCCAATTTTTCAAAGCAAGAGAAAGCAAACAACGTTGAGAGAAACACTCTTGGGCCTTCTCCAGTTGCGTCAGTTTGTGAACTATAAAGCCTTCTACCGAATGTACAGGTGTCTCTGATCTTGTGCCATCTCTTTAGCGGCGGTTTCGTAAACTCTCTATAAAATGTTAGTAACATTATGGCACCTCTAGTTGGAAAAATCGCAATTGTCACTGGCGCTACTAGTGGCATTGGGCGTGCCATCGCCGAACGGCTAGCTCAAGACGGCGCGTCCGTAGTGGTCAACTACGCGCACAGCGCCGACAAAGCAAAAGAAGTGGTCTCGGCTATTGAAGCTGAGGGCGGAAAGGCTCTTGCAGTGCAGGCTAATCTCAGCCAAGTCGTGGACATCCGCCGCCTCTTTCAAAAAACTGTTGAACACTTCGGTCAACTGAACATCCTGGTCAACAATGCTGTCAGTGCCGGGGCATTCAATCCACTGACCGAAGTGACCGAGGCTGAGTTCGATGTACAGTTCGGGCTTAACGCCAGAGGAACCTTCTTCGCTCTTCAGGAAGCGGCAAGGCGTATGGCGGACGGCGGACGAATTGTCAACATCTCGACGGCTATTACCCTTAACAACGCCCCAGTAGGCGCTGGCGTCTATACCGGGAGCAAGGCAGCGGTAGAGCAATTCACCATAGCGCTCGCCAAAGAGTTGGGCGGGCGTAGCATCACGGTCAACAGCGTCTCGCCCGGCACCACTGAGACAGAGGGTTTCAGAAAAACGGCCCCACCCGACGTGCAAGCCCAAGCGGCGCAGATGTCACCTCTGGGTCACATCGGACAGCCAGAGGACATTGCAGATGTGGTTGCCTTTCTGGTTAGCCACCAAGCACGCTGGATCAACGCGCAGAACATCCGCGCGACCGGGGGGGCCTAGTCCTAGTGCAAAACTTCACTGGAGAGCAGTAAAACGATGAGGATGAAAGCTTTTAACAACTTCCTCACTGTAATCCGCTTTTCTACGACTTCTTCGTCAAAATGTCCTGCATAGACGGCAAGGAGCAGAAGAAGCTCCGCCTCGTACGTTTGCCACAGTAATAACCTTTAACAAGGAGCAAAAATGGTTACAATTAGTGAACAAGCTGGTATACTCACCGTGATCAACGTCTTCACACTCGAACCCGAACAGCAGGAGCGTTTAGTGGATTTCCTTGTGGAGAACAAGGAAATACCCATGAGGCAGCCGGGCTTCATATCCGCCAACCTCCACACGAGCTTGGACGGCACGCGGGTAGTTAATTACATACAGTGGCGCAGCCGGGAAGCGCTCGAAGCTGCTAGTAAGAACCCAGATTTTATTGCTATGGCGAAGCAGGCTGCAGAATTTGCGCCGCACGATTTCCACGTTTACAAGGTAGCCTCCACAATGGAGGTGTAGTGATTAGTCAGATCGCGACTGACCCTTAAACGGATCGTGGTAGCATTTTGGATTTTTTGTACGCGTCTGATTCAAGACTTGAAAGTCATGGGAAAGAGGGACTTGATTGAAGGCAAGGCGTAGGAAGCGGTCAGCGTTATGCTGTCCATGCTGAAGTAATCTTTTTTGCCTGCTTTTTGACCAATCGGTAAAAAACTAGGCATAGGCGACAAACAATTTTTCATCAACAAGAGATTTTATGGAAAGCCAAAAAAATAAAGTGGCGATTGTGACCGGGGCCTCGCGGGGTATTGGGCGTGCGATCGCCGAGCGCTTGGGCCAACAGGGCGCGTTCGTCATCGTCAACTATGCGGGTAACAAAGAGAAGGCCCAGGATGTGGTCAGGGCTATCGAGGCCGGAGGTAGCGCAAAGGCCGTCGCTATCCAAGCCGACATGAGCCGCTTGGCTGACATTCATCGCCTGTTTGAGGAGACGGTTAGCATCTTCGGCAAGCTGGATATCCTGGTGAACAACGCCGGGCTGTCAATCATGAAGCCGCTCGTGGACATCACCGAAGAGGAGTTCGACCGACTGTTCGCTATCAACGCGCGCGGCGTGTTTTTCGCTATGCAGGAGGCCGTTAAACGTATGTCGGACAACGGGCGGATCGTCAGCATCACGACGGGGGGAACGGTGATGGGCGCTCCAGGCGCGACGGCATACTCGGGCAGCAAGGCGGCGATCGAGGGCTTCAGCATATCGCTGGCTAAGGAGGTCGGACAGCGCGGCATCACAGTGAACACAGTGATACCTGGCGCGACGGATACCGACATGTTTGCCTCCGTTGCACCGCCTGAGATGAAACAGATGATCGCGCAGATGTCGCCCTTTGGCCGCATAGGGCAGCCAGGCGATGTGGCAGACGTAGTTATGTTTGTCGTCAGCGAGGAGGCGCGCTGGCTTACGGGGCAAAGCATTCGCGCAACGGGTGGTGCGGTTTAAGGCTTTTCACCTCGCGATGGTAAACAAGGAAAACAACGACGCACCTAATCCCTCTTTTGTCACTTTCATCGGAGTAAAATCTGAAATTCTCTTTGTGTAAGGATGTTGTCTGTCCCTTCGGGACAGACAACCCCAAATCCTCATTGACCTGAAACGTAGCACTAACTTACTTCCAAGATTTGAGTTTTGTATTTTTTTCAGAGTAACAAAAGAGGGTAATACTAAATTGCAATCACAGGAGGAAATAGTCAGTTGCCAGTCCATAGATACAGATACATTCTGCAATAATGCGAGCACCGTGGTCGAGATTGCGAAGATATTCAATTTGCTGATCGTCATAACGGATGATCGTAGCAACACTCCACTTGCTCAGTGAAGACCATATCCAGTTGAATGTAAAGGCTACCAACATTAGCTCTACAACATTGTCAGCATCAGATTTCAAAAGATGATAAACAACGATCAGCCGACCCGCGCCAGCGACGGCGTCGCCGTCTACCCGCAAGACAAAGCGGCGGCGGCAATCCCTTTCAACAAAGCGGCATTTATCAAGACGTTCGCGCATCACACCGCAAAAGTCAACGATGTGCGATTGCACTACGTGATCGGTGGCAAAGGCGAGCCGCTCGTACTGCTGCATGGGTTTCCCACAACTTGGTACGAGTGGCGGCACGTCATGCCCACGCTGGCAGAGCGCTACACCGTGATTGTCCCCGACATGCGTGGACTAGGTGATTCTAGCAAGCCGCTTACCGGTTACGATGCACGTACCGTCGCTGACGACATTTATCAACTCGTGGGCAAACTGGGCTTCAAGCGAATCTTTCTCGTGGGGCACGATATTGGTGCGCCAGTCGCTTATGCGTATGCCGCCGCTCATCCCGAAGACGTACGTCGGCTCGCGGTGCTCGAACTTGTCCTCGCAGGTGCCGGACTTGAGGAGTTGATTAATAAAGCATCTGCCGCTCTCTGGCATTTCTCTTTTCAAGCGACGCGGGATCTGCCGGAGGCGCTCGTTGAAGGAAAAGAGCGGCTTTATCTCTCCGTGTTTTTGCGTCCATTTACTTATAACCCAGCGGCAATCACGGAAGATGCAATGGACGAGTATGTACGCACTTACTCCGCCCCTGGCGGGATGCGTGCCGGGTTCGAGTACTACCGTGCTATCCCACAGGTTGCGAAACAAACTAAGGAGAACATGAAGACAAAGCTCCGGATACCTGTGCTTGCGCTGGCGGGCGAGCACAGCTTAGGTAATCCCGCGTTAGGAGACCCCGCACGCACATCCATACAACTCCTGGCTGAGAACGTCCGCTACAGCGCCATAGAAAATTGCGGACACTGGATTCCCGAAGAGCGTCCCGCTTATCTGGTTCAGCAGCTTCTCAATTTCTTTGGTGAAGAGAAGTGACAGCGATCAGAGGAAAGATCCATGAACGACAAAAAGGTGGAAACGGCTCAAATCCGAAATCAAGGTGAGGGTACGCCCAGTAGTCGCAGCGGTGACAAAGCGACATATAATGCTGTGGATTTCAATTGCACGTTTACTCACCACACAGCAAAAGTCAACGATGTACGATTGCACTACGTAATGGGGGGCAAAGGCGAGCCGCTTGTAATGCTGCATGGCTTCCCGCAAACGTGGTACCAGTGGCGACACGTCATGCCCGCTCTGGCGGAGCGCTACACCGTGCTCGCCCTCGACATGCGCGGCATGGGTGATTCCTCCAAGCCGCTCAACGGCTACGACAAGCGCACAGTGGCAGCCGACATCTACGAGCTGATGCGTCAGCTTGGCTATAAGCGAATCAACCTTGTCGGTCATGACCTTGGTATGATGGTGGCGTATGCCTATGCAGCCGCCCACCCAGAGGAAGTGGGCAGACTCGTGGTGATCGACGCTCCGCTGCCGGGCACTAAAACCTTCGACCAAATCTCGCGTGACCCACGGGCTTGGCACTTCGCGTTTCATAGCGCAGCCGACATCCCTGAAGCACTGGTCGCAGGCAAAGAGCGGCTGTATCTCACTTCATTTTACCAAGGTCCGCTCGCCTTAAACCCGGGGGCGTTCACTGAAGAAGACATCGACGAGTACGTCCGCGCTTATTCTGTTCCCGGCGCGATGCGTGCAGCCTTTGACTATTACAGGGCGTTTCCCACAGATGCGGAGCACAACCAGGAAAGCGCTAAAAGCAAGCTCCAAATGCCGATACTGGCACTGAGCCCAAGCAGCATAGACGGCGGAAAAAGCGAATCTTACATGGTGAGCATGATGCAAGAGGTCGCTAAGAACGTGCGGGACGGCGTCATCGAGGGATCCGGACACTGGATTTGCGAGGAGCAACCTGCCGAACTCACTCGGCGGCTTCTCGCCTTCTTCCAGTAAGGCTCACCAAACAAAATATCCGTGCAACGGAAGGGGTGGGATGAAAGATCTGAACACAGAAGAAGCTAAATTGCAAAAGCAAGCAAGCGAAGGCGTGGGTGAAGGGGATAAAGCACGCCCTACCAATCGCCGCAAAGGTATAATGGCAGGGCGCAGGGGAGTGCTTATCCTCCTCTGCACCGCGCAGTTCATGGTAGTCCTTGACGCTGCGATTGTCAATGTCGCCCTTTCTGACATTCAGCGTAACCTCGTATTGTCGCAGCAGAACCTACAGTGGGTAGTCAACGCCTATACACTTGCCTTTGGTAGTTTTCTCCTGCTCGGCGGTCGAGCCGCAGACCTTCTTGGTCGCTGGCGCGTCTTCGTGATGGGGCTGGTGCTCTTCTCTCTCGCCTCGCTCGTGGGTGGCTTGGCTCCATCGGGGGGCGTGCTCATCATCGCACGCGGTGTGCAGGGTTTTGGTGCCGCGCTCGTCTCTCCTGCGGCCTTGTCAATTCTGACCACGATCTTTACCGAAGGCTCGGAGCGCAACCGTGCGCTTGGGATTTGGGGAGCCACAGCAGCATCAGGTGCGGCGTCGGGCGTACTTCTTGGCGGGTTGCTTACCAACTACCTCGGATGGCAGTGGGTGCTGTTTGTCAAGGTGCCAATCGGTTTAGCGGTTGCCGGGCTGAGCTTCAAACTGCTCCGCCAAAGCCGAAACGTCTGCGGTGCGGCAGACGCGAGCAATTTGAAAAACTTTGACCTTGCTGGTGCCGTCACTATCACAGCGGGTCTCGTGCTGCTCGTCTACGCGGTCGTGGGAGCTGCTGAATTTGGGTGGGGTTCGCTGCGGACGCTTAGTTTACTTGTTCTTGCATTCCTCTTGATTGTCGGCTTTGTTCTGATCGAATTGCGCTCCCAGTCGCCACTGGTGAAGTTCAGTATTTTCCGTCTGCGCAGCCTAACAGGTGCAAATCTCGTTGCTCTCTTGCACGGGACGGGGCCGCTCTCGACCTTGTTCTTCATATCACTCTACTTACAGCAGGTGCTTGGCTTTTCGGCGCTCGAAACAGGACTCGCCTTTCTGCCGTTTGCGCTGATGGCTGCCATCACCTCAATCATCGCCTCGCCGCTGGTGAATCGGTTTGGTCTCAAGGCGATGGTCGTGACCGGGATGCTGCTGATGGCCGTGGGGCTCTTGCTCTTTGCGCGAGTTCCCATAAATGGTACCTTCTTGCGCGATGTGCTTCCCGGTTCGCTCCTTGTTGGTGTCGGCATCACTCTTGCTGGCGTCCCTATGACCATAGCCGCCGTCAAGGGCGTTGAGGCAGAAGATTCCGGGCTTGCCTCCGGGTTAATCAATACCAGTCAGCAGATCGGTGCCGCCATCATGCTTGCGCTACTGGTAACGCTTTCGAGTTCGCGCACCGAAACAGTTATTGCAGCACACGGGAACTCGCCACAGTTGCTATCAATCGCGCTAACTGAAGGTTTTAAGTTCGCTTTTCACATCGGTGCCGCCCTGCTTGCGGCTGGCGCGCTGGTAGCTCTGCTCCTCATCCGCTCCGCACGGAGCAGCTTACCCAGGAGGAAGACGAGAGCGCGAAAGAATTAACGGAGTTCTAACAGCATGAAAGCCGACGAAGTTATGCAGACAAAGGCAACGCGATGGACATCATTCAGCTGATGTCGTAAGACGTTGGACACTTTCGCTAGTCAACTCTTGCGCAATTGCTCTCGCCCATATGTTGCGAATGAATTCAGTGGCGATTATAACGTGGAATGGCAACAGGACGATTTTTACTTTTCCTCTGCTTAAAGTAATGAAAAAGGGTTAATTTACTAAGCCTCATTACCTTACCCCGTTAGCACATAGATGCTAGCTCAGCACCAAGCACGACGAAAAAATACAAACCTGCTCCGAAAGATTGACCCTTGCGACCGTGCAGCCGCGCTCCTTAAACTTAATCATTGATAAACGAACAATGCACCTATGGCAATCACACCCAAAATCTTAGCCTTCGCTGGCAGCACCCGCGCTGAATCATACAACAAAAAGCTGGTGAAAATCGCGGCGGCTGGCGCGCTCGCCATTGGTGCTGAAGTCACTTACTTGGATCTACGCGACATCCCCATGCCGCTATTTGATGAAGACTTGGAAGCCCAAGAGGCTCTTCATCCTAATGCGCTTAAGTTGAGGGATATGATGCTGGCGCATCAGGGACTTCTGATCGCTTCTCCTGAGTATAACAGCTCAATCTCAGGCGTTTTGAAAAATGCTATTGATTGGGTGTCACGCCCAGCAAATGGCGAAGCGCCGCTGGCTTGTTTTGTAGACAAGGTGGCGGCAATTATGAGCGCCTCACCATCACCGTTAGGAGGTCTGCGCGGTCTGGTTTATTTGCGGGCAATACTTGGGAATATTAAAGTTATTGTTCTTCCCGATCAGATAACCGTTCCCAAAGCTTACGATGCTTTTAATTCTGACGGCATCTTGAAAGACACTCAACAACAGGCGGCAATCGAGAAGCTCGGCAGCAACTTAGCCAGTACCGTTGCCAAATTGAAGACATCGTTATAGCTATTGAGGAACTTCGGATCTACAGCAAGGTACACCTACCCAGCCGAACTTTAGATTATACAATAATATCCTTCTCACTGCCGCTCTGTAATTTTTTTTTAGTTTTTATTTGTCAATCAACCAAGTATTTTTCTAGCACGCAAAGGAGTAAACTATGACTGTAAGTGTTATAAACTATACTGCAGGAAGCCGTTATCTCAAGGGTAAAGTGGCAATTGTAACTGGAGCATCACGAGGTATTGGCAGAGCAATTGCACAAAGATTAGGACGAGACGGTGCCAATGTTGTCGTCACTTATGCAGGAAACCGCGATAAAGCGGAGGAAGTTGTAGCAGAACTCAAGGCAAATGACTCTGAGGCGATCGCATTACAACTGGATATGCGAAAGATTAATGATGTTTGCAATCTATTCCAGAAGACCCTCACACATTTTGGCAAACTCGACATCCTCGTCAACAATGCGGCTGGAGTCAACATTTTCAAGCCAACTGGCGAGATGACAGAGGACGAGTACAATAGTATGTTTGACATCACTAGAGGGGTCTACTTCGCCCTCCAGGAAGCCGCACGCCATATGGCAAACGGAGGCAGGATTGTCAGTATCTCCACAGGCGGTACAGCAATGGCGATTCCCACAGGCGGTACATACGCTGCCAGCAAAGCAGCCATCGAGCATTTCAGCATGGGACTAGCCAAAGAGATTGGAGTGCGTGGCATTACAGTTAACACAGTTTCTCCTGGTGCTACGGAGACAGATGGTCTTGTCCTTAATCAAGAGCAAGTGAACCAGCTTATTGCCCAAACCCCCTTGGGAAGACTTGGTAAGCCTGACGACATTGCCAGTGCCGTTGCCCTGCTCGTTTCAGATGATGCTCATTGGATTACGGGGCAAAATATCCGGGCGACTGGCGGCATTGTGTAGTGCTAAATGCAACCGGAAAGCCGCGCTCTTTAAACTTAATCATGCATATTCCAGTAATCATACAATCATGCAAGCTGAGTTGATGATTCATTTTTAGGAGAAACGCACTCAAAAACGCCCAGGAGGTGCGGATTTTCGGCAAAGCGTGCTTACAGGGCTTTGGCAATCTGGAAATTGATTCTAGAAAACCTTGCAAGCCACCGTCACCTCCTGAAACACATGGCTGTCTTCATTGCAATGTATAAGTCCTAGTAAACTTGAAGTATGTTCAGATATCATTTGAAATGTTAAAAGTCAATACATTACTCACAATAAAGTTGCTAGGTATAGCCTTTCTAGCCTCTTTCCTGACCAGCGCCTGCAAAGGAGGTGAAACTTCGGCTAAGGCGATTGCAGCGCCTGCTATTCCTGTAAAGTTGCAAGCGCTAAAATCCAGCCAGTTTATAAACAGTTCTGAGTTTGTGGGATCGCTAGAAGCCACAAAGAGAGTTGACCTAAAACCGGAGATCGAGGGTCGGATTACTGAGATTCGTGTTTCAAATGGAGATCGCGTTAGTAAGGGAACACCGATTGCACAACTTCGTTCCGATCAAACTCAAGCTCAATACGCAAGTGCTATTGCCAGAGCCAACTCTACTAGGGCAGCTAGCGAAACTGCCCAGGCGAGGCTCCGAGCCGCACGGGCAGACCAGGTCAGATCTGCGTCCGAAGTAGAACTCCAGAAAGTACAGTTCCAGCGAACTGAGCGACTTGTCAATGAAGGGGTACAGCCTAGGCAGGAATTGGACATTGCCCGGAGAAACCTGAATACAGGGGTTGCCTCCCTTCGCGCTGGCGAGGAACAGGTAGGAGCTGCAAGATCCAGTTTAAATCAGGCGAATGCCGACCTCAAGCAGGCTCAGGCAGAAGCTGCTGCTGCAAATGTCTCTCTCCAGTACAAACAGGTGGTTGCCCCGATCACAGGTGTAATTGGCGACTTCTCAGTCAAGATCGGAGACTACGTTAACACTGGTCAAACTCTAACCAGTATTACCCAAAATGAGTCTCTAGATCTGCGGATTTCGGTTCCCATAAACCGTTCATCACAACTGCGACCGGGACTGCCGGTCGAGCTAGTTGACCCCAATACAAATAAGCGCCTAGCCACGGGGAGTATCAACTTTATCTCCCCTCAGGTAAACTCTGGCAACCAGGCTATCTTAACGAAGGCACGCTTTCCTAACCAAAATAACAGCTTACGCGATCAGCAATTTGTTAGAGCAAAAGTTATTTGGAGCAAAAGTCCGGGGATTTTGATCCCCACGGTGGCAGTGTCTACCAGCGGTACACAGAACTTTGTCTTTATAGCCCAGAAAGGGGAAAAAACAGTTGTTCGGCAAAGACCTGTTCAACTAGGAAACATCCAAGGTCAGAGTTACCAAGTGCTCAATGGGGTCAAGCCCGGAGAAGAGATTGCTGTAACGCAAATTCTTAACTTGAAAAACGGCACTTCCATTAAGCCTGAATCCTAAATAATTAAATCTCTACTTAGGCTTGCGGCAATAACTCTCTTACTACCCCGAACGATTAACAGGATCTCCTGAACTATGCTGCTGAGTATTGCTGACACTTTCATCAAGCGACCAGTCTTAACTACAGTTTGCACTGTACTTATTCTTTTGATAGGAGGGATTGCCACGCCTCTGCTTCCCCTGGATAAGCTACCGGAAATGGCGCTGAAGCAGGTCACTGTAACTGCGAACTATCTCGGTACCGATGCCAAAACAGCGGAAGAAAACGTCACCACGGTGCTCGAGCGGCAAATCAACGGCACGGAGCAGGTCGTGTACATGTCCTCTCAGACGACAAATAATGGTGACACAACCATTAACGTCTCCTTCCCGACGGAGATGGACAGGAATACTGCCCAAGTTCTCGTCCAAAATAATGTGGCGATCGCTCAATCTAATCTACCCGAGGAAGTCAGCCGAACTGGTGTTATCACCCAAAAACAGTCCCCGACCATTACCCTAGCCTACGCCTTCTATCCCGAAAAGGATAATAACGGTAAATTTATATACGATAATGTATTTATCAGCAACTACGTTGACCGACAAGTCCTCGATGAGATCAAACGGATCTCAGGCGTGGGTTCCGCCACAATTGTTGGGGAACGTAAATATGCCATGCGTTTTTGGCTCGACCCCAATGCCCTCGCCGCTAGGAATTTGACGGCTCAAGATGTGATCAATGCTATCTCAGAACAGAATATCCAGGTAGGAGCAGGGAGAATTGGTCAGCAGCCCACCCCATCTGAGCAGCAGTATGAAATTGCCCTGCGAGCCAATGGTCGATTTACCACTCCCGCAGAAGCTGAAGACATCGTGGTGAAAGTGGGTGAGGATAACACGCTGACCAGGGTTAAAGATGTCGGTCGAGCAGAAGTGGGGGCGCAAGACTACAGCACCATTAATCTGTTTGATGGCTCACCATCAGTCATTCTTTTAGCCTACCAACTTCCCGGCACTAATGCCTGGAATACAGCCAAATTGATCAAAGCCAAAATGGCTGAGCTAGAAGCGAATTTTCCTCCAGGATTGAAAACGGCAGTCGCTCTAGACAACACTTTGTTCGTGGCAGCTTCTCTCGACGAAGCTATCAAAACCCTGATGGAGGCGATCGCTCTGGTGTTCTTAGTGATCTTCATCTTCTTGCAAGACTGGCGCACCACCATCATTCCTGCTATTGCCATTCCCGTTTCGCTAATTGGGGTGATGGCGTGTGCCTACGCGTTGGGATTTACCCTCAATCAGTTGACCCTGTTTGGCATTATCTTAGCAACAGGTTTGGTGGTGGATGATGGGATTGTGGTGGTGGAGGCGATCGCAGCCAAGCTCTCTCAGGGCATGAGGCCACTTCAGGCAGCCCTAGATGCTATGGAGGAACTGACAGGGGCAGTCATCGCCACGTCAGTTGTACTCATGGCGGTATTTATCCCTGTTACATTCTTTCCAGGCACCACAGGAATCGTCTACAAGCAATTCGCCCTAATCATCGTTTTTTCCATTGCCATTTCCACCTTCAACGCTCTGAGCTTCTCTCCCAGTATGTCAGCCATCATCATGCGGCGGCAGCAGGAAGTGCACGGTCCGTTGGGCTGGTTTTTTCGTTGGTTTAATCGGATTTTCGACTGGTTCAAGGCGCTATACGTCAAGACAGTGAAATTTCTGATCAGGATTCGGCTGCTCGTCATTCCAGTTTTTGTCGCGGGTTTGGTAGCGACGGGCTGGATCTACCAAATAACTCCCCAGGGCTTTATCCCTGAGGAGGATCAGGGCTATTTGTTTGCGATTGTCGAAGCCCCAGCGGGAGTTTCCCTGAACTACACCTTCGATCTGGTCAAGCGGATTACTGAGGAAGTGGCGTTGCCGATTCCCGAAGTTGAGCATGTTAATGGTCTCGTTGGCTTTGGGTTTGAGGGGAATGGCAGCAACAAAGCAATCTTGTTCATCAAGCTCAAAGACTGGGAAGAGCGCCCTGATGGCGATAAGTCAGTCTTTGGGATTGTGCAACAGCTCAACCAGAGGTTGCGGGAAAAAATCCCAGAAGCCAGGGCATTTGCGGTGAATGCACCGCCAGTGGATGGATTAGGTAGTACAGGTGGCTTTGAGTTCTATGTCCAAAACAAACAAGCTCTTCCCATTACAGCGCTAATTGACAATACGCAAAAGGTGATAGAGGCAGCCCAGAAGCGACCGGAATTGGCGGGTGTCTTTACCCAATTCACCTTCAATACCCCGATGATGCAGCTTTCCATCGACCGCAACCAAGCCAAGGCGCAGAACATCCAGGTCAATGATATTTTCAGTACCTTGCAGACCTACCTAGGCGCAAGCTTTGTCAACCAATACGTTCTTGGTGGACGACTTTATCGGGTATATGCTCAGGCAGAAGGGACGGTGCGATCCAATCCTGAGGATATTGGCCGCTTGTATGTGCGCTCTCAAAATGGCAATTTAGTCCAACTGAACACTGTAGTGCAAGTAGAAAAATTTAGCTATCCTCCCATCGTAACTCACTACAACGTCTACCCGGCGATCAAAATCCAAGGAGCCCCAGCGCCAGGCTACAGTACAGCACAAGCCATGAAAGCTATGTCAGAAGTTGCCGACAAAGTATTGCCACCCGGATTTGGCTACGCTTGGACAGGGACTGCTTTCCAGGAGCAATCCTCTGGCGGTGCAGCACCGATCATTTTTGGCTTAGCTTTTGTCATGGTCTTTCTGGTGCTGGCGGCTCAGTACGAAAGCTACGTTGACCCCACCATCATCATGCTCACGGTACCCCTAGCAATCTTGGGCGCTCTTGGTGGGATTATGTTTCGGGCAAATGTTTTCCAAGCTGGTGGAGTTTGGCCAGTGCTTAACGATAACATCTATGCCCAGGTAGCTTTGGTCATGCTAATTGGTCTGGCGAGCAAGAACGCGATTCTGATTGTAGAATTTGCCAACCAATCGGTGGAGATAGGTATGAGCATTACCCAGGCGGCGGTTCGAGCCGCCGAGGAACGCTTACGACCGATTCTGATGACTGCCTTTTCAGGTCTGGTCGGTTTTTGGCCTTTAGTGATTGCTAAAGGCGCTGGGGCAATGAGTCGTTGGTCTCTTGGGACAGCACTCTTTGGAGGGTACCTTATTTCGACGATCTTAAGTCTGTTTTTAGTGCCAGTTTTGTACGTTGTCATTAAAAAGCTAGAAGAGCATTTCTTGAAACCGGGCAAGCCTGGTAAGCCTGGCTTGCCTGAGCAGCCTGAGCAGCCTGAGGTTCAAGAGGAGAAAGAGCAGACCATCTCCAGATTTAATTCTTCTCAAAATGGTAAAACGCCGTAAACGGAATCCTTTAGTAACCGTTTCTACTACTAATAGTTCCTTGAAGGAAGTTCTGGTATTTCTTAAGAAAGTATGCCAGAAGCCTACACCTACACTTATCTCGTCAGGGGGAGTGTACTTCACTAAGTAGCACACAGCTTATGTGCAAAACTTGGGCTGTTCTTTTGACTGAAATAATCGCCCTTTACTTTTACTTAAGAGTTGCTATATCTTAGAAAGCTTGTACCATAACAGCACAAAAGAAGTTTAACGTCTGTTTATAAAGGTAACAGAAATGTTTAGCAAATGGAATTTTGACGATTGGATTAACCACGTCTTGTTTGCTGCCACTATTGTGTATCTGTTTTACTCCTTCTTCTTGCACCACTAGTCCTAATCTAGGGAAACCATGAATATTAGGCTAATTATCTTCTCAGGGATTATGACTGCTCTTGTCGGCGCGGTTATAGGTTTAGCTGCTACCAAGATTGGTCAACGTAACTTTAATCAACTTGAATACGAAGGTCAGTACTATCAAGACTTGCATAAAAAATATGCCTTGATTGGTGCATCTTTAGGATTCGCTCTAGGTGTTGGACAACAATGCATCCGAGAACTGAAGGCTGAAAGAAATAGAGATTTAGGGCAGCAAAACAAGTAGGTAGTGAAGTCGAAACTCTTTTTACCAATGCCTTGTTCAACTTTATTGATGCAAAGCCGCATACCGACTGGTGGTAAAGTGTTGTAGAGCGTGATGAACATGGATTTATTTTTACTGGACCTAACACATTGCGAAACGGGATGTCCCCGAAAGGATGGACAGCAGAGCGCGGTCCTTTCTTTCTCGATACCAACGTGCCGGGTATTTTCGCCATCGGTGATGTACTTTACCAATCAGTGAAACGAGTCGCTTCAGCGGTAGACGAGGGGGCGATCGCTGTTCAATTAATCCACCAATATCTTGCATCTTTGTAGCGATATTCCAGGTTGTCGCCATGCTTAAAAAATTGCGTATAGATTTGCATGAAGGTCTCGAAAATACCCTGACTATTTTGCCCTACAAGCTGAAAAAGCACAATATCGTAGTGCTACGCGAGTACGAGGAAAACCTGCCGTGCATTCTTGCTCACGGAAGTGCTCTGAATCAGGTGTGAACCAATCTATAGCGGTTCTCACTTGGATGCAATACAATAACCACAATGTTTAAACCAGCCAATTATGTCACTCAAATTAACAGTTTCAAAAGCCTCTGTAATCGCTTTATCTAAATCCTCATATGTACGGGCTGCAATGGAACGTAGAAATTCTTTCATCTTTGACCAACAATTTTCAATTGGAGAAAAATCAGGCGAATACGGTGATAAATAAACTAAGTGTGCGCCAACCGCCTCAATCGCTTCTTGAATTCCTGCAACTTTATGAGAGCTAAAATTATCCATTACTACACACGCCCCTTTCCAAAGATTAGGAACCAAGACTTGTTCAATATAAGTTTGAAATGCTATTTTATCCGTTCCGCCTTTGAAGGTCATTGCTCCAACGATTCCACGTAAGGCGATCGCCCCAATTACTGTCACATTTTTACCCCGCTTATCTGGGCGAGCACCATGCGCCCTTTTTCCCTTAAGTGCTCTGGCATACAGTCTTGTCATAGCTATGTTGACACCTGATTCGTCAACAAACACCAAGTTGTTCCAGTCAAATGTACGGATAACTTCCCAGAATTCTTGTCTTAGTTTTTTGACTCTATCCGTATCTTGTTCTGCCGCGTGCAAGGTTTTTTTTTCTGGTTAATTGCAGCTTTTGTAAAGTTCTCCCCATTGCGGCTCGGCTAATTTTTACCTGACTTTTTAATTCCATTTGTACGCATAACTCTTCTAAGGTTGCATCGTTATTTTCTTCTACGATTTTTTCTAAAATCAGATAATCTTCATCTTTTATTTTGGCTGGATTACCACCTTTATGTGGCAATGGTTCTATACTTCCTGTATCTAAATAACGCCCTAATAATGTTTGTACAAAGCTCAGACTTACATGAAAGCGTTTCGCAAGCTTTCGATATGAACCTTCTCTATTACAGTAGGCATAGATAATTTTTTGACGTAGGTCTCGGTCGTAAGCCTTCATAAAGATCTGATTGATATACCTTCGTTTAATTTTACCAGAATGTATTAGACCCAACTGAGAACCGCTATAATTGACAACGCTATAGATGCCTTAGGTGAACAAGGTACGATTTTGGTGCGTACTTTCAGAGACAAAGATTATGTTGTTGTGGAAATTGTAGACAACGGACCAGGGATTCCCCCTAAGATTCAGTCCCGAATTTTTGAGCCATTTTTTACAACTAAGGAGGTCGGTGCAGGGACGGGACTAGGTCTGGAAATTTCGTATCGAATTGTAGTAACTCAGCATAACGGGGACATTCGCTACTTTTCTGAACGAGGTCTGACACGCTTTCAAGTGCGTCTCGTCTGCCCATCAATCATTCTTAAATCGTGTCCAAGAAACAAGGAACAGTGACTCAATCAGCTTCTTGCTTAAGCTGCTCCAAATTACTCAACCACCTCATCTTCTATTTATTTGATTTGTCCAAAATGCCGCTTAAACTTAAATACAGCTTACTTTGCTTACTGGTTGTAGGCATTGCCACGCTTACCACGACTTATTGGCACTTAGCCATGACCGGGATAACAACATTTTTGTTAGCTTACTTCTCGAAAGGCATAAGGCGCTATCGCTAGGGCTTTAACGTGCTCAGCGTCATTACACACACTGTTGATATTTTACACCTCCCACGACCAAAAGAATAGAAACTTGCAAAAGAAAGATTGACCCTAGCGACCTTGTAGCCGCGCTCTTTAAAATTAATCATGCATAATTTTAATGTATAAGTCCTAGTATTCCCAGTCATACCGAAGTCGCCCTTGCATTGGAAAAGCCTATAAACAGTTTGTGCGTAAGGTGATAGCAACAGCAGGTATGTTTGTTTCAGGAGTAGCCATCCACTTTTCCTTATGAGGAACCCAATGTCTAATGAAGTGCATGAATCTGAAGCCATCGCTGGTTCAGCCGCAATAGAAACGCAGCTACAGCAATTCAATCAGCTTTTATCAAGCCTCACCGAGCGAGTTGCTCGGTCAGAGGAGAATCTCATACTAGTTGCAGATGTTTACAAATACAAAAAGCTGCGAGATTTGTTAGCGGCAGGGGACTTGCGAGAAGCGGACTGGGAAACCATTCGGGTAATCCTAGCGATAACAGGACAGCCAGATGTGGAATCTATCACCCCTGACGATATGAAGCGGTTTCCCTGTGATGAACTTCGTGTGATTGACAGCGTCTGGACAACCTATAGCAAGGGTCGCTTTGGCTTCAGCGCGCAGATGCAGATTTATCAAAGTGTGGGTGGTTCTCTCGGTACCACCATCTCTCAAGATAATTCAGTTATTGAACAATTCGGCGAGCGCGTAGGCTGGAAGGTGGACGGCAAATGGCAAAAGTGTGATGACCTAGACTACACCCTTGCTGCGCCTATCGGCTGTCATCCTTCGCGGTGGTGGAATTCTCCCTTTGGTTCAAAAATGACGAACTATTTCTTCAATCGGCTGCTCACGTGTGGTCTTTAAGTTGGCAAAACGGTCATAAGTCAGAATTTCTTACATGGAAGGAAATATATTATCCCTCTTTTTATGGGGGTTGAAGGGATCTTGCGATCAGCAGAACCTGCGAACCAGTCGTCTCAAAATCAAGGTTTACGACCTATGAATGACTCGACTAACCCAACTTTAATTCTAGGCGGTGGCTTTACTGAGCTGTTTACTGCCTTGCATCTGCGCCATCAACGCTGCTCTCTGCCGACTGTCCTCATCGACAAAGAAGAGCGTTTTATCTTTAAGCCCTTGCTCTACGAGTTTCTCAGCAGTGAGATGGAAGCTAACCAGGTCTGTCCGCGCTACGAGGAATTGCTGCACAACAGCGGTATCACGTTCGTTCAAGATAGCATTCAAACCATTGACTTGCACCAACAGAAGGTTTGTTTAACTTCTGGTTTACACTACACCTACAGCCACTTAGTCTTGGCCTTGGGCAGTACAACAGGCTACTTCAGCGTTGAGGGAACACAGGAAAACTCTCTACCTTTTCGCACAGGCAGAGATGCCATAGCCTTAACTAAGCATTTGCGAGACTGTCTCCAACTAGCCAGTCAGGCAGAAGACCCTCAACAACGCTGCACCTTGCTGACCGTGGCAGTTATCGGTGCTGGTTCCTCGGGAGTAGAACTGGCAGCAACCCTAGCCGATTTGTTGCCTGACTGGTACACCAAATTGCGAGGCAACTCTCAAGAAATTCGGGTGGTGCTGCTCAATCGGGGGAAAGAGATCCTGCAAGGGGACATGAATAGTCGCCTTCGCGAGACTGCCCTTGAAAAGCGCACCGTGCCGGTTGATCTGTTGATGGAGAGCGAGGTAACAGCCGTTCAAGCTAACTTTGTAGAGTTCAAGCGTCACACCCAGCCTGAGGTGCTCCCAGCCGCGACAATCGTCTGGACGGCTAGTACTGCAACTCATCCTCTAATTAAAGCCCTGCCCGTAGCTGAGGAGTACCGGGACAAACACGGTCGGCTACAGGTCACCCCAATGTTACAACTGCCCGACTTTCCAGAAGTGTTTGCAGGCGGAGATTGTGCGGTGGATATGGAAAATCCCCTGCCTGCCACAGCACAAGTTGCCTATCAGCAAGGAGCCATAATTGCCCGTAACCTAAAGGCCATTTCGGAAGGCCGTTCGTTAAGTCCCGCTCACATTCATCTGCGCGGGACACTCCTGAAACTGGGATTGGCAGAGAGTGCCGCTGAAATATTTGATCGCTTTGAAGTCAAGGGCAAACTTGGTCACTTGATCCGCGTAGCCACCTATTTAGAGCTATTACCGACTCCAGTTCATGATTTTAAAGCTACTACTGAATGGCTGACCGATGAGGTCTTCCACCTCATAAAGCCTATTAAAAGCGTTCAATCGTTTCATTAACGGGGTGATTCTAGCTATCGGCAGGTCGGTACTTTAAACACCTTTATCAAAGCAGCACGTGACAGAGCTATCTTTGCTTCAAAAATCGCAACCCTAAGCTGAAAAACGCCTGCTATGAATAAATCTATGTTAATGCAGCAAATTAAATCCTACTTATTCACTCTTAAGCAGTGGTATTTAGAAACACCAGAGCGAGCGCTGGATGAAGCGTACAAAACGGCCTTACTGATTAAGGCGATGGAAGACAAAAATTTCAATGGTAAGAAAATAGTGGCTGAATCCGCAAGTTACGGAGACAGCGTTATGGCTTATTTTCAGTCAGAACTTAAAAAATACTTAAAAACTACCCGGATGAGACTGGCAGAATTTGAGGCGAGTCGTTCAATGGTTAGTACTTTTAATCAAAAAATTCCACAAATAGCAAAAAATAATACCACAAATTATGCCAAAATTTACTTGTCTATTCAACTAATAAATAACCCAGACTTAATTTTAGAGAAGTTAAGATTCATTGATTCGGTAGTAGCAAAATACAGATATTATGAAGAAGCTTCATTTTATTTATTTACAGAGCCTCAAGTCATCCAAAATGAGCCGAATATAACCGTTACGAATCAGCCAAAAACACAAATTGATAAATTAGATAAGAAAGAGGTGAATAAGGCTGAAGAAACGAGTATAGTCCCAAGATATATTTTAAGTACACTCAATCGTATAAGATCTGAATGCGATCCAAAATCTGAGCAAGAGCTTATCAAGAAATTTCGTATCTATCGAAGAAAAACCTTGATATTCATCAGGTTTATTATCATGCTAATTTTAGTACCTTTTTTAACTTATTTTTTATCAAAATAATTAATAGTAGAAACAATTTTTAACAAATTTACTCACAACGAAACCACCGTATTCCTCAATTATGAAATTGAAGACAAAGCGCTTGTTGAAATGCAAAGGTTTGAGGAAAAAATCAAGTTTGAAAACCTAATGATTTCGTCTGCCGAAATTTCCCCAGAAAAAATAGAAAACCAGATGAGAGAGAAGGTACGTGAGATTGCTCAGGAATTTCGAGTTGAAAGTTCCAATGGACTCAAAAATATTTTTGCAGATTTACTGTCTGTAGGTGCTTTTAGGTGGCTCATCATTGTCAGTAAGCGAGAAATTGCAGTGTTAAAGGATTTTATCGATCAGATCGTGTACGGTCTCAGTGATAGTGCTAAGGCGTTTATTATTATTATGTTTACTGATATGTTTGTAGGATTCTACTCCCCACATGGCTGGGAAGTTATTCTACCAAGCGTATTGCAACATTTTGGTTTACCAGAAAATCACAACTTTATTTCTTTGTTTATTGCAACAGTTCCAGTGATTTTAGATACCATATTCAAATATTGGATCTTCCGGAACTTGAGTCGGATTTCGCCTTCAGCTGTCGCCACCTACCGAAATATGAATGAATAGTTTTGAGTTTTGAATACTAAATGGTATTGCCCACTGATGTAGCCTACAAATAAAGTAAGTGTATTTTTCTGTATTGAGAGGAATTGATAAATGTCAATAAAGGGAATAATTAGAGGTCTAAGTGAGTTTCATAAAAACTATTTCTGCTCACATCAGGAGTTGTTCGAGCGACTCTCTCACAGCCAACACCCTGAAGTGCTCTTCATCACCTGTTCCGACTCCCGAATCGATCCAAACCTGCTGACTCAAACCCAGCCGGGTGAACTGTTCATTGTGCGCAATGTTGGTAATATCATTCCAACCTATGGAACAATCAATAGTGGTGAAGGTGCAGCCATCGAATATGCTGTTCATACTTTGGGAGTCAAGGATATTATTATCTGTGGCCATTCCCAGTGCGGAGCCATGAAGGGACTGTTACAGCTGGGTAATCTTGCTGAAGAAATGCCTTTGGTTTACGAATGGTTAAAGCATCATGCGGAGGGTACCCGCCGCCTTGTTCAGGAGAACTACAAGGAGTACTCTGGTGAGGAACTTTTAAACGTCACAATTGAGGAGAACATCCTGACCCAGATACAAAACCTGGAGACCTACCCAATCATCCGCTCCAAACTTCACAGTGACCAACTTTACCTTCACGCCTGGGTTTATGAGATTGAGACTGGAAAAGTTTTCGCTTACAACGCTAGCCTTGGCAAATTTGTACCTCTTGAGGATCTGTTTCCTGTTCCTAACCCTCTAGCCGCGATGCACCCAAGATAATGGAAGTATTGGAGTTCTAATAGATGAGCCGCTCAAATCCTACTAATGCACTGCAACGATGCAAACAGTTTCTCAGCAAGGCAAAGAATTCGTTTAGAGGAAAGTATCACCTCTACAGTGGCGAACAACTGCATTGGGTTCAAGTAGTTTTACGACTTGAAAGTTCAGTTATTTCAGTCATTCTTCCCTGGGTAATCTTTTGTGGTGTATATGGTTTTTTAGTATCATTACTCCACTATTTTGGGTTTCCCATAGCATTCGCCTCTGGGAATCGTGTCTTTACCAATGCTGTCTTGAGTTTCAATGTTGGCTTGACTTTGTTATTGGTTTTCCGGACAAATACAGCTCATGAGCGATTTTGGGAAGGCCGTAAACTATGGGGAGCTTTAGTCAATACAGTCCGTAATTTGAGTCGTGGAATTTACATAGTAGTTAAAGAGCAATCACCGAAGGATAGAGTAGAAAAAGAGGCAATACTTCGGCTAGTAGTTACTTTTGCGATCGCAATGAAGTTACATTTAAGGGCAGAGCCTTTGGACGAGCAGTTAGAGTCATTAATGTCCTCTATCCAGTATTCTAAGCTCCAAGAAACAAATCATTCCCCACTACAAATTGCTTTCTGGATAGGGGATTATTTGCAGCATCAGCATGACCGTAATTGTCTAAATATCTATCAGCTGACCGCCTTACATAAGTTGCTGGATGATATGGTAGATATTTTGGGTGGTTGCGAACGCATTTTGAAAACACCACTGCCCTTGATATATGCTATTAAACTCAGGCAATTGGTGGTAATTTATTGCCTAATATTGCCTCTTGAACTAGTCAGTGGTTTAACTTGGTGGACAGGCATAATAATGGCTTTTGTGAGTTTTACATTATTGAGTATTGAACAAATTGGCTCTGAAATCGAAGAACCTTTTGGGCACGATCCAAATGATCTACCCTTGAATGTGATTTGCAACACAATGCTACGCAATGTTGAAGAGTTAATCAGGCTTGCTCCTAGCAACACTCGTGACTGGCAACTCTCAGCCCCACACATCATAAACAACCCCCAGCAACTAGGCTCCTAACAATCAAAAGAATCCAATTTTACTCCGAAAGATTAACCCTTGTGACCGTGTTTTGACAAAACGATATTTTTTTATGACTACCAACAAGGTACTCGGCAACGGGAAACATTAACAACCCTCTGAAGGATAAGGTCATGCTAGCTGAGCAGGTAACCAAGGATAATACCGATAATCTCGAGCCAAAACAGCTACTGAAAACGCTGGTAGCTGTTAAAAAAGGTAACTTTTCTGTTCGCATACCCACCGACCAGACTGGCATAGCCAGGAAAATAACCGATACACTCAACGATATTATTGAGCTAAATGAAAGGATGGCGGCGGAGTTAGACAGGATAGGCACCATTGTCGGTAAAGAAGGCAAGATAACGCAGCGTCTGTGCCGCATTCATTCTGATATGCGCCTGTCACACTAGGTTGTCGATACTCCACAAGCTGTGCATCAGGATGAAGCAGGTACTTCACTTCTTCCCGTAGATGAGGATATTTTGAATATAGAATGGCATGTTTGGCGAAGGAATCAACATACTCAAACGCAGTGCCAGGTTCCCAATCTTGGTAGCGCTGGAGCAAGTATCGAATATAAGGAATGCCTTGAGATGCCTCCAGGAAAGCTTTTTCAATAGCTTCCACAAAGGAGAAGCGACATGCACAGCCTATTGTCATAAACGACCTATCCGCTCCATCATACTCTATGAGAGCGAGAACGACCGGAAATGGAAAATCTAACGCCAAATTGTAGAAGCGGACGCGGCATTTACCTGCAGACTCCTCTAAGCGAGACCAAACATTTGGGCAGGATTTCACGACATCATCTGGCACGGGCTGAGGAGGAAGGCGGTGTAGCCAAGAGATAGCTAAAGCGTCTCGCTCAAGAACTTCGTAGAGACCATTTAATACCGCTGCTTCAAAGGAGACCCCTGCTGCTAAGCCGGTAGAAATTGAGTGTGTAATATTAGCTTCAGTCTTTGCTAAACGATAGGGGAGATAGGTAAGAAATGCCGGTACCCATACACACTGTCGATCTGACCAAGTAAAAGCCCTTGTCCAGCGTACAGCTGTGTTCTCTGTAAAGGGTACAAACGGAAAGTTGCTCTGCGCGTATTGCTCTGTGGAGTACAATCCTACTGTGCTTGGATGAACAGCCTCTTCTTTGAGTTGTTTCCAGGAAGACAGTATGAGGTTCCGTTGATGATACAGACCAGCGGCATAGCGCTCCAATGATTCGCCTATCGCGGCGTTGAGGGCAGCCTCTTCTGTGTATCCTGCTCCAGAGTTGTGGACGACATCCCTGTTGGGAACGAGTAATGATATGTTTGCTGACGTACTATTATAGGTATGAATTTTGGGACCACCAGGTTCTTGTGGTTTCACTTGTATGCTGTGAACAATGCCAACCTTGCGCTCGCATGCGTCGCGCAACGTACCAGACGGTTTGATTTTGTCCTTTGTCTTTTGCTGGTGGAGATGACACGCATGACAGTAAGGAACCGGAAGCAGTCGATGCCACGTGGCAGTAAGTGACTCTCCGTCAACCCACAGAACCTTTCCTGGAAAGCTGTTGACGGGTTTACTGTTGATAAAACCCGTTGCCATCCAGTAAGCCCAGCTTACCAAATGTGTGCTGAGGAAAGGTGGTGTTGAATTGTGGCTTAGATATTACCTTAAGCGGAGGCTTATCATCAACAGCCAAAATGTTATCTCTCGAACTGGAATTATCGTCTTTAAGGGCACTGACACCAGTGCAATCACGCTCAATGAGTTGTTGCTTATCCAACACATCGATATTTTCCACTTCTGCTGTTGGATGTTCCTGTGCTTGGAATTCACGTATATTATTTGAATTGGTGGGTTTTTCAATAGGTTCTGACCAACAATTCGCTTCCTCGTCTGTTCCTACCGCATCTGTTTGATCGCTGCTCATCTCAAGCGTTGGACTGTGGAATTGAGATTCCAAAGCGGATGCATCATCAACTAGTACCAGCCGCCCTTCCTTGTACGCTTGCCTTAATGAAATCCCTTCTGCCACAATTTGCTGTGCCGTCAATCCTTCAGAATCCATCATCTGCTGTAAGGTGATGCCAGTACGCTCATGTTGCTCGTGGATGGGTGGGATTTGGCAATACCTGCCACCATTCTTCGTTCGCCGCCATATGCTAGGTTTTTCAAGCTTTGGCTCTCTAGACTTGCGCTGCTGCTTAATCAGTTCTCTAACCGCCTGTTGAGTAACTTCTCCAGTGTTCTGCAATTGGTCAATGACAAGCTGGTACTTCTTGCTGTTCTTTGCTAACAGAAATATGGTATCTGGTTCGATTTGCGCTAAATCCTGGGGCGAAAAAGAGCCAAATGCAGCAGCCACTTTCAGATATTTCTTGTCTTCACCTTCCCAACCGTGGTCAGATAGCAGCTTTTTGTACTCTGTGCGCGACCGCTTTTGTTTCTCACTAGCCAGAGCTAATGCGTGACGTAAGATGGTCTCAGTGGCTGCTGGTAGCCCTTGGAAAGAGAAATTTACAAATGGGGCGATCGCTTCGGCTTGGGCTTCAATATATCTTTCCAATTCTTGTTGGGCGAACGCTTGATAATCATCTGCGATTATTGCTTGTTGTGGCATCATGGTAATTGGCTCCCATAATTGGGGGGTTATCTTTAGCCGTTGCGATTCTTCCTGGCAGTTGAGCGCAACGGCTTTTGATTTTACTTATATTCGCATTTTTTAGTAATTATGTCAAAAGTTTGCGAATGTCTTAATTGTGCGAATCGCAAAATTATGCTATATAAGGCATATGCGATGATGGAGGGATGGCAGTGCTAAATAACATCAAACAGTTCATAGACTCTCGAGGAATTAGTCGATACCGTTTCTGGCAAGACACTGGTCTTGGCAGAGATACTGCTTATCGCTTATGTAACGACCCAACTTATATTCCAACTGGGGGCGTATTAGATAAAATTTGCGCTACTTATAAAGTTCAACCAGGGGAGTTACTAACTTGGGTACCTGATGATTGCAGTAACCAAAATGTGGTTGCTCCTTTGCAAAATATTACAAGCGATACGCAATCTAAAACCAAGACAAGCTCTAAGGAGCAACAACAACCTGAATCTATTATCAAAATTATTCTTGGGTCAAAGTCCGCATAACTGCTTTAAACTCTGATCTTCAATTTATACAAACTGCTAGAAATGCCTACAACACTTCCTCACAAAAGCTTGTACCAGGTTAATTAATAATCTAGAAGAGGCTCTGTCATTCAATAAAAGTACTTAACATTTCGCCAGATGGTGGCTTTAGCTAATGCCTTAATGGCGCTGTAAAAGAAGGTAATTCTGTAATTTCATTTTTATTTGCTTACATATTTTGATATGGGGAGCAAATGCACTTGTAGTTTGTAAAAGCATGAGTAAATACGACGTATGGTTAACCTCAAAAATCTCCCTGAAGCCAGAAATCCTAGAGACTTCTGCCGCATTTGCTTTGGTATTGATGGATTACCACCAGAAGAAATTGCCGAGTATGAAAGCGAATCAGGCTATCGCAAGCGCTGCGTCAAGTTTTAGCGCGAGTTATTGGTGTAACTGAGCGTGCTGTTAGAACTTGGGGCAAGGGACTCAACTTTGAGAAGATGCCAGAATGCCATAAAAAGACTCTAGCTTATGCACTTAAAGCGTTACAAACAAGCAGTCAAAAAGAGGGTTCGCAAGTCGCTTAAACAGCAATGTGACCACTAAGTTTTCTCAAAGGAAGTTCTCTTTATCCTCTGGGATTTAGAGAAGCCTACATTTACCCGCTAGGAAAGTGTAGGCGCGTCACACAGCAAGCCTGACATATCTAATACTCGTCCAGACCAAACACCAGCTTGTTCTGCAACTTCAGCACGCGCTTTTTCATGCAACCAAATCTCATCCCAACTTAATTCGGATATCGCCAATTGAACTTGAATATTAACCAATTCCTCAGCTTGAAGAGGTTCAATTTCTGCTGCCGTCCACTCAATAAACCACTTAGTTTCTGCTATTACACTCATGACTGCTTCTTTGTGAGCAATGCTGCAAAATGACTTAATACGCGCTAAGTTGGACGCTATATGTCCCAAGCGAATTTGTATATTGTCACGTTGAAAGCGTGCTTGTTTTTCATCTAAATTCTGGTTCATAACCACCTATCAAGCTTTGAGTAATTTGTGTAACACGTTCTCGTATTGCAGGGTCTTGAATGATCATCGAGCGATTATTTTGACTTGGGCGAATATTGATAATTGATTCGTAAGCCATTTTTTGTGTAAATGGTATCCAGTCAGCGCCCCAAATGTCTTTCTGCTTGCTACCATCTTTCAGTAATGCTGCTTCGCACTCAGCGTGTTGTTGTCCTCCTCCTGCAAGAATACCTTTTTCTATATCTACTGCTATTTTGATATAAACCCTCAAAGTTTGGAGCATCTCCTCAACTTGTTCTTTGGTTGCACGCTCCTTGATAATAATTATCAAATATTTACCTCCTGCACCCATAGCTACACAACAAAGTACCCATTGTCTAGAACCTCCTGTCTTGGCGCTGAGCTACGTCTAGACTCTTATTTCCTAGACAACCCTCAGAGGATGTCTTAAAAGTTTTGAGGAGGTGATTTTGATTACGCAAGCTGCTTTAACATTAAACGAATCATTGCAACATAAATAAAAGCTTCTGAAGTTTGGGGTAAAATCTCATAGTCCTTGCTTAACCTGCGACACCAATTGAACCAACCAAAAGTTCTCTCAACCATCCAACGCTTGGGGAGTACAACAAAACCTTTCTGTTCTTCTTGGCGTGTAACAACGCTCCAGAGCCAGCGATAAACATGAATCACCCACTGGGTAAAATCCTTACCGCGATAGCCACCATCAACCCAAATCCGAATCAATCTACCCATGCGATCGCGTACTTGATCAAGTTTCCATAAAACCTGTTTTGCACCTGCTTGTTCGCTGACGTTTGCGGCAGTGATGACGACAACTATCAGCAAGCCTAAGGTATCGATAACTATGTGCCGCTTACGTCCCTTGATTTTTTTACCTGAGTCATAGCCGACTTCCTTAGACACCATTGTTGCTGTCTCAACCGATTGACTATCCATAATTACCTCAGATGGTGATGCTTCTCGGTTTTGGCTGACACGTACCCACAAACGCAAGCGTTCATGAATTTGTTGCCATGTGCCGTCTTTGCGCCATTGCCGGAAATAATGGTAAACGGTTTTCCAGTTTGGGAAGTCGTGAGGGAGCATACGCCATGCACAGCCTGCACACAAGATGTAAAGGATTGCATTAATTACTGCTTCCATGTCAACGCTGCGTTTTCTGCCGCCTTTTTTCGCTGGTGGAATTAGTCCCGATAACAGTTCCCACTGTTCCGAAGTCAAGTTACTTGGGTACGATTGATTCATAGCTCTCGTAACGCTGTCATACTTAAGTATTTTTTCTACTGACAGGATACCGTTACGTGGGCTTTCTTACTTTTCAGACATCCTCTCATCAGCTGATGATAAATCACCCGCTTGGAAATATGCCATCGTAACGAGTGTGTTGGTTGTCTGCATTGTTGTGCAGCTGATATCTACGTTTATCGAATTGCAGCCTATTGTGCAATCTATCCAAACAAAGGTTAATCCACAACCTACTAGTAATTTGGCATCACGGGTATATCAAGCGATGCAGCGTAAAGGCTACCAAATATCCCAAAACCCTGGAGAAGTCAATATTATCTACATTCGTGGTGCTGACCAGTTTGGTAGACCAAATGGGAATCGCATTAACGAGTGGAGCGATCGCCGTATAATATTGCAGTTTCGTTTGGGGAGACCAGTGATTGCTGGTAACTGGGCAGCAACAGTTAAGCCAGGATTACCTGCAATACGCAATCCATTAGGGAAAGCAGGCGCAGCATTTATTGAGCCAGGGCAGTATCAAGCTTGGCAAGTGGGTATGCACCACGGGATATTTGGGCGAGTCGAATCCGGGTTAGTTCAGGTTGCTCCGGTGAAGTTTCGTCGGGATGTGAATCGAAGTGGTGACGTTAATGGCGAACCTATACAGTCGGGAAGGATTGGGCTTAATCAGCATTCGGGAAGCAATCAGAAGTATGTTGATAAAGCTTCATATGCATGTCTTGCTGCACAGTCGGAGAATGGACATCTTGACGAGTTTATGCCTCGGGTAAAATCTGACCGTCGCTACCGTCAGAACCCCAATCATATCTTTACAACAACAATTTTAGATGTCAGTGGCTTGTAATGCGGTTGGTTATAGATTTTCATGGTGGGGGTACTAACGGTGCAAACCGGCTAAATTCTCGTATTAACCAGAATTGGGGTTATGCGGTCACAACTTCGGTTTTAGTTGCAGCTATGGTGATTCCCCAGGTTTCTGGGTGGATTGAATCGCAGCAGTTGGTTAAATCTCTCCAGAGTGCATTAAACATCTCCGAAAAATGCTAATGCCTATCTATAACTGGCTTTCAACAGGCGATCGCCAATCGCAAACGGAGCGCACTACCAACGTAAAAATAAGGTTTTGAGACAGTTAGTGTTGATAAAAAGGCAAAAATAAGTATATATACACGCTAATTTTATTAGGGTAAAAAGGCGCTATTTTATGTTGGTAAAACTAATGCTCCTATTCGGAATCTTACAAGTCCACATATTGTCATAATTATTTTTTCGTATTTCCTTGTTTTTAATCGAAATCTTTCAGATGCAACTCTAAATATCTTAATGACACGAATTAAATGTTCGACAAATATTCTCAACGCTGCTAATTCTTTATTTTTCTCCTTTTGTGACGTAGTTCATTCTTCTTTCTTAGGCTTTTTCATAGGAGTTCTCATTGATGACTCTCCAACATATGCTTTATCTCCTTGAAATTTTTGATTGGCGTCAAAGCCTTTCTTTCCTTCACGAAATAAAGTTATGTCACTTTTTGATCCAGGTTTTCCCGCGATTACATCAACAATATCTTGACCATCTGGCAAAACAGTAATTTGATTTTTAAAAGTATGGCTCTTCTTCTTACCTGAGTAATACTTTTTCTGCTCTTTATACTCTCCAGGTCTTTCTCTAGGCTGTTCAGCACTATCTACTATTAGTTCATAATCGGTTAAAATTTCTTGAACCATCGCGTAGTCACTGGCGTTTTTTTTTACCTGTTCCAGTAAACTTGATGGCAACAGTTCTTGTAGTACTGGGAACCAGTAGTTAAATGTATCATTTGCGGTTGATTCACATCATGCAAAACTGGATACCTAACAATTGAAATGTTGTTAAGTGTCGCAGGTATATCAAGGTTAACAGAATTTGCTCTTCGGTTGATAGCTTGACCTTACGACCACCTCCTTTATTTATGATTCTAACTTTCTGTGCCTCAATTTCCTGTTGCTTTTCGGTATGTAAAGCGAGCGCCTGCTTGATTAGTTGTTCTAGCTGCTCGTACTTCAGACCAACCAATCGCTGTGTCTCCTGGGGGTTCTTTTCAATGTAATTTAATACAAAACTCATTTTCTTCTGGTAAAAAAGTAAATTTTATACTTTTTTACCACAGAATACTTCTATTTCGGAGATGTCTAATTTCCATACAGTCCCCATACAATCGAATTAACCGACTGTGGCTGATTCAACGCATACTCTAGATGAGCCCCAACACCAAACAGAAGATGGTGACGGAACTTTCACACTTGATTGGGATTTATGAAGCAGCATTTATACCAAATCCGTTTTTATAGCGGTTTTCAGTTGGATGCAGTACAATAACCACAATGTTTAAACCAACCAAGAATGTCATTTAAATTGATAGTTTTTAAAGCATCTGTAATAGCTTTATCTAAATCAGGATAAGTTCTCGTTTCTTGTGAACGTAAAAATTCTTTAACTTTTGACCAAAAATTTTCAATAGGAGAAAAGTCTGGTGAGTAGGGTGATAAATAAATTAAATGAGCACCTACAGATTCAATAGCTTGTTTGATACCTACAACTTTATGAGAGCTAAAATTATCCATAACTACGCAAGCTCCCTTCCATAAATTAGGTACTAAAACTTGGTTAACATAAGTTAAGAATGCATTTTTATCATTTCCACCTTTAAAACTCATTGCACCAACAATTCCACGGGTTGCGAGAGTCCTTACGGACACGCTGCGCGAACGCTCCTATGATAGTTACATTTTTACCACGCTTGTCTGGACGAGAACCGTGTGCTCTTTTTCCTTTCAGTGCTAAGCGCATAAAGTCTAGTCATAGCTATATTTACCCCAGACTCATCAACAAAAACCAAGTTGTTCAGGTCAAATGTACGGATAAGTTCCCAAAACTCTTGTCTTAATTTTTTTACTCTATCCGTGTCTTGCTCTGCTGCGTGTAAGGTTTTTTTTTCGGGTCAATTCGAGCTTTTGTAACGTTTTACTCATTCCTGAGGGACTAATTTTTATCTAAGTTTGTAACTCCATTTGTACGCATAATTCTTCTAATGTTGCATCGTTTTTCTCTTCTACCAATTTTTTTAAAATTGGATAATGTTCCTCTTTGATTTTGGGTGTATTCCCACTTTTATGTGGTAATGGTTCTATACTTCCTGTGTCTAAATAACGCCCTAGTAACGTTTGTATAAAACTAAGACTTACATGAAAGCGTTTTGCAAGCTTTCGATATGAACCTTCTCGATTCCGAAAAGCGTCAATAATTTTTTGGCGCAAGTCCTGGTCGTAAGCCTTCATAAAAATTTGATTAATACACTAAGCGTCAAATTTTACCAAACTGTATTGGAGTCAACTGAAAACCGCTATATAACCCCTCTTAAGCCCTGGCGATTGACAATCGCGGCTACATAAACAAAGTCCGCCTGCCCGGACTAAATTATAAAGGGGGTATAATACGCGGATTTAGTATTAGGAGCTTTTGAAGTAGTTCTTAAGCAGGGGGAGAGAAAGCGGCATCAACCAACCGTATTAGACCCTATTCCACTTTTTCCTCTCCAATGGCACGATAGTAAGCAGCGATCGCTCACATCTTGCACCAAGAAAAATTGATGTTACTTCGTCACTCAGTATGAAACCAAAAGTCCTTTATATAGCGAGAAAAGCCAAGAAAAATAATGTTGCTTTATCGCACATATTTTTGGTTTGTACGGGCTTATACGGTTAGGTGCAAGATGTGAGATCGCCGCTTCTTGCTCACTGCAAAGTGTATACCGCCGAAATGCTTTCTCGCTTTGATGCCCTGTCAAGCGTTTGGCATGACTGGGATCAACTCCCAACAGCAATAACTCAGTTGCATACGTGTGGCGGAATTGGTGTGGATGCAGATTAGGAATATCAGCATAAAATATGTATTCAATATCTTATATACGACTAAACTACGACTATATTCAATCAGGGATAGGGTATACTATGAAAAACGCTTGTGGGATAGGAGCTTAACCAATGCCCTCACTATTTCCAGGTATGAATCCCTATCTCGAACACCCAGCTTTCTGGTCGTCATTCCATACTCGGCTTTTGGTGGCGAGCCTCCTCCGGAGGAGCTTCGCTAACGCCGATGCAGTTGCACCTCAGTTGCGCCCAAAGTATTACATTGAAGTCGAAACTCGCACTTACCAAGACCGGGATGGCGATGAGGTTTTAGTTGGAATTCCAGATGCTACAATCCTGAAAGCCAGTTCATCTAATATGGGTTGAGGAATTACTAGCGCCAATTCGTCGAGGTGGAAATGGCACGCCCGGACAGTGAAAAATGCCGACTTTGCTCAAAACTGAGTTCGCCCGAAGCACAGCAACGGCATGGAGAAGGTGGTGATGGATGTTGGAATCCGAAGTATTGCCACAACCGCCGTTCTTATTACCGCCATCGCGGGGTACGAAATTATCTGCGTAAGCAGAGGCGACGGGGACAGCAACTCTATGCAAGTGAGCAGTTGGGGCTTCGTGTCAGAGATTCCGAACGAGTTATAACGCTTGAAATTCCATCTCCAGCGGTTGGGGCGGCTGTTGTTCATTGGTATCGAGAAACAAAAGATTCCCCACTCCATGCATTAGGGGCAGAATTGTGGATGGGTAACGACCGTGTGGCAAAGATTGAGCCAGTTCATTGCTTAGGACTGACTGAAAGCCAAGTTAAAATGCTACTGGTGAGGATTTTGAGTGTTTTTTCTGAGCATTGTGGAATGAAAATTGAACGGTTCCGTTCTTCAGTAGAATTGCATCCGCTCAATTGTCCCACTCGACCTTGCCCACTTCATCCAGAGGTAAAAATTTGAATATAAGTCGGCAGAGTGAACTCGATTTATGGCAATCGTTAGAAACGGCATCTAAGTTTCCAGAAATGGCAGACTTGCAATCGCTACTTGAAGCTTTAGAGCGAACCATCTCAAAACAACCATTGATACAACAGTTGCATATAGCAGGGGATGCGTTGGTGCAGCTATCACGAGTGTGTGCAGCAAGAGCAGAACTGATGATGAGTCAGTGGGAACATCAATATAATCCCACTGAACCAGTAGTGGATTTAGAAAGTTGCGTGGATTTGTTCGTTCAGTCATTGTCACTAGATGTGGCAGACTTGTTTTGTGAACCAGACAGCGTCCAGTATCCTGACAGCCGAAAGAAGAAATTATCTCAAAAGGCAGATAGCTCAACTGTAGGTGAAGTGGACAAAGCTGCTCTGTTAAACATAGTCGATGAACTATTGGCAGAGCAAACGCCAACTGAAATAGAACTGGCTGACCAAATTATAAATTTGGCACATGAGGAAAATGTTGAGGAGTGGATTATTGCGATCGCTCAACACATGGCACACATCAAGACAACAATCCGCTTGAGTGAACTTCAAAAGGCACTGAATATGCCACTGGTAGAGGTTTGGTTGGGATTGTTGTTAGGTGGGTTTACATTGGAGCACAGAGGAGATTTTTATGAAAGTCAGGATATTTGGGTGAGCGATCAATAAGGTTTGATATTCTGCTTTCCTGGCACGTCTCCTCAGCCCTTTCATTCCGTCTTGACAAGATTGCACTCTGGTTCACAAAATTACCCATCCTCAGATCTTGCACCTCCCCGTACAAACCCAGGGAATGTAAAAAGATACGGAATAAGGCTACCTGATTTTTGTTAGTTTTTATCGTTAAATTAAGGGTTTTAGTTTAATACTGAGTTATTCATTACATCAATTTTTCTTGGTGCAAAATGTGAGATCAGCAACCTCGCTCTGAAGTACAGTAGCATGAAGAGCGCGTTCGACCCTTAACACCTTCACTTTCAGCAGAAAGTTAATACCATCTCGTTCCAGTAGTGTTTGAACCGCGCTCGCAATATCTGGGTTTTGCTGCGACAGGATTTGCTCACTATGCCCAATCACGGTGACCGAACAAGGCAAAATTTAAAAGTTAAAAGGCAAAAGAAAGAAAAAGAAAAAACGGTTTCAAGCCCCTAAATTTCTTTATGGAAAACTAAAAAAGATTTTTTTATGCCTACGGCACGCTGCGCGTTGGCGGAGCCTGCGCTTTGCGCTTACGAGACACATAGTGCGAGAAAAAAAGGCGTCCGCAACAAAAATCCCCTAATTTTAATTATGGGGATTCTCTTTTTACTTTTTACTTTTCTCTTTTTACTTTTTAAGCGGGAGCCAAAGCATCGGAACATCTGGGCAAACTCCAACCCAATGTAACCACTACCAAGAATGATCAGGTGCTCAGGCAACTGTTCTAGCTCCATGATCGACTCACTCGTCAAAAACCCAGTTTCTTTAAGCCCCGGTACCGATGGAATCAATGGTCGCGTGCAATTATACGTGTGACATTAAAATCTCCTGTAAAATTATGGCGTGAAATTATTCCCTTGCCAGTCTAAAATTACCATTATCTCTCTAACTCTTACCTCTGTGTCCTCTGCGGTTTTTTAATTAGGTAATCTTCGGGCGGGAAGGGAGTAGGATAATTTCATAGTTTTCTCGACCCTGAATTGGGTTCAGGCAGCTTTTGCTGGTATCGATGGCGGTAGTAGTTTGCCCCGCAGCAAAAGTCGTAATGTCCCCAGAGCAATGCTACCGATCACAATATTTGCACCAATGAATAACAGCACTGCCAAGACTCCCATCATTCCGGTCATGCCGCGTTCGACAAAAACTAAGGACGCCAGCGCCAAGGCGGCAACGCCCAACGTGAATGCCCAGTAGGATGCGGCAAAGGGTTGTTTCAACAACCACGGTAGCAGCCGCAGTAGAATCAATGCTTGCAACAGCCCATAGCCAAAAAGAATCTGGGCGAAGGTGTCAGGTTGACCACTGGTGATACTCAAGTAGGCAACACAACCGACAACAGGGGGTGCCAGTTGAATGCCCAGTGTTGGACGTAGGGATTTGGGCAAAGCCTCCAGCAGGTACAGGCGCTGCATGATGATAGATTCCAGTGCCACCCACGAAAACATTCCCATCCCAAAAAACAACGCACCCCAATCTCGATAACCGATCGCACTGGCAACGATCGCGCTGATAAAACCACCCGCAACAGTCGGCAGGTAGAGAACAGGTGTGATCGTTTCTGGATTAAGTCCGCCCATCCATAGCTGGCCGGAACGATACACGCCAAAACTCAATTGACCGATCACACCAATCACAAACAATGAGACAGCGATCGCATAGGCATAAGGCGCGATCGCTAGTGCCACCAGCACTGTAGACACAGGCACCAACCCGATAAAGCAACACAAAACCGGATGCTCGAACTCAGCCAGGGCAGCTTCCCTCGCCCACAGCCATTTGCTGACATACAGCACCAACAACAAGAGCCAGACTGCAACTGCAAGTAGCATAATGCTTTCGCCAATCCAGGTCGGCAGGTGCCAGATCTTGGCAGCTACCCGCCAGCAGCTTCCTAACCCCACTAAACCTAGAATCATGGAAAAAAAAGAAGCAGGAACCGTAATGCGATTGGATTTCACGAAGGCAAATTTTAGACGTGATTTTCTCATGGTCGAGTTTCCTGGCTGCAATACAGAGATGCAAACGATGATGCAACGCCACCTTCTCAAAGATTGAGGTCGGACAATCCGGGATGATCATCGGGACGACGACCAAGTATCCAGTGGAATTTGCGATCGCTCTGGTGAATTGGCAGGTCGTTGATACTAGCAATACGCCACCGCATAAATCCGTGTTCGTCGAACTCCCAATTTTCATTACCGTAGGAACGGAACCAGTTGCCGGAATCATCATGCCATTCGTAAGCAAACCGAACAGCAATTCGGTTGTCTCGAAAAGCCCAAAGCTCTTTAATAAGACGGTAGTCCAATTCTTTAAGCCACTTACGTGTCAAAAACTGTACAATCGCCTCACAACCAGATAGAAATTCTGAGCGGTTGCGCCAAACGC
Source organism: Scytonema sp. HK-05 (assembly GCF_002368235.1). Lineage (GTDB taxonomy): Bacteria > Cyanobacteriota > Cyanobacteriia > Cyanobacteriales > Nostocaceae > Kalymmatonema. The sequence continues at coordinate 717,667 of NZ_AP018195.1, forward strand.
TATCCGACGTGTAAGCGATTGATACTCGTTCAGGGTTACGTGTGTTCCAAGCATCTTCTGCGATTCGGACTTTTTGGATGGCGGATTCATTATCGAAAGGCGGCAGGGGTAGTCGAGGATTTTCGGGGTTGTTCATAGTATGGCAGTGTACAATAAAATTTCAAGCGTTTCTATAATCAGTCGCCGCACCTTTACTTACGAGCAGTCAAAGGTCTGATTGCAATAATTTGCCTGTACTGTGACTCCCTTGCTCCCATGGTAAAGACTGGCTTCCTGAGAGGATTTTAGCGATGCTGCATTTGGCGAGTGTAACTCAAGAGGCTTACCCTAACTGAGCTTGAAAAAAGTGCATAACACCCGCCCTTAGAATTCAACTTTTCGTACAAGCTAGCTGCGTCAAGATACGGTTGTTTTTATACACCTCTAAAGTTCCAGCCTGCGGGTTATCCAAGGTGCCATCCCACACCCAATATTCATAATTTTTATTCCGAAACTTATACACTCGAACACCTTCTGTCGCTTGGCTAGTTCCTCCATCCAAACTTAAATTACCGTTGGGACTGGTCGCGCGATAGAGCAGTTCACCGTCCGTATAATTCCGCCAAATATTGATGTTGTAGCCATCCTGGCATTTCGTACTTAGGATGATGCCAGCAGTAGAATCAGCAGAGGCTCTTAAGGAAAAATTAACTAAGACACTGATTGGTACAGCAAGGAGTAATGCGGCTCTTTTCAGTAGTGTTTTCATTGTTTTCAAGAGTATTGTAAAACTAATTAGACTCAAATCGTTCACGTCGGATTGCTTGTTCTTAATCCCGGATTGAGCAGCGAGATTCCTCTACCCAAACTCAAATTACCTTTAGGACTTGTCGAGCGATAGAGTAAGCTGCTATGGCTTTGGCTCCCGGAGGTAATTCGGTCTATGTCATCCGTCGTGTTAGACACTCGCAGCTTGAGAGAAACGTTTTTCAGTATTCATATATTTTGGTACCCAACCTTCAGTCGTCGTGAAGTAGCGCACAGCTTTAATCCGTTGCAATGGCGTTAGATCAAATTAGTGTTCAGTGTTCGCTGGACGTTGATGTAATCCTCTGCTTACACCGTCAACTCGAACTGAGTACCATCAGGACGCACAAAGCCAAATACCCCATCATCAGCAATCATGTAGCGGACTTCATGGTCAGTGTGGTATGAATTGCGTCAAACTTAGCCAGGAGAGTGCTGAGGTTTGGAACCTGTGGATACAGCACAATTAAGTCACGAGACTAATAGTCGGCTGTTTGCTTGAGTTGTTCAAAGTGGCTAAACAGGATAGATCGTTTCATCTTCCTTACGCCATGCGGGATCGACTATGCTAATGAATACCAGTGGATCTTCCCCACAATTACGAATAAATTGCCTAGCATTCGGTGGAATGTACACTGCATCTCCTGGTTCTACTATCTGAAGTTCACTATCTATATGCATTTCTCCTCTCCCACTGAGGATGTAATAGACTTCGGAAGTTGTTAAGGAGTGGGAAGTTGACGTTTTTCCAATTGGCACTACTGCATGAGCTAGACTATACCGTAATTCCAAAGGTTGCTTATCAGGATGCAAAAGTTCTCGCACTCATTGTGCCATCTCCAGCGATGAATTCTTCGCATGTACTAAGTTTTTGAATCAAAATTGACTTAACTAGATGCATTGACAAAAGTCCTCAAATATGAGTCTTCATGTGCCAGTAAAGCGACCCTCCTGCGGAGGCGCTTCGCTAACGCGTAGATAACGAGTCAGCACCTCTGTGCCACCATGTTTTATGTCTACCTCACTCGCCTCAATAATATGCAGATAAGCTGCGACTCAAAGGTGCCATAACTATATGGTTTGGTAGCTCAGGCTCACCAAGTTTGTAAGGAGAAAGTAAGTTGATATCTGCCATCGGTTTAGACCTCTATAAGTAGGTAAACGTAAGGTGGGGATTGTTCATCATTCCAACTTGGGTTACACAGTTTTGGTGGGTAATGCTATCTCACATCGTGACAACAACTCTGCTACTGGAAATAGTTGCGCCAACTTTCGGGTAACGCTTCAAGTTGAGTAGCGCTCAAATCTGTGCCATACCGCCATCGACAAACAGCTCGATGCCGTTGACAAAGCTGCTGTCGTCACAAGCGAGAAAGACAACGGCTTTGGCAATCTCATCAGGCGTGCCGACTCGTCCCAGGGGGATGGTGCTGGCTTGGCTGTCCACGAATTCCTGCAACTGCTCATCACTCAGTCCCAAGTGATCGTAACCAGGAGTCGGAACCACGCCAGGACTAATGGCGTTAATCCGGATCTTGCGCTCTTTAAGGTCGAGTGTCCAATTACGGGCAAACGAGCGCACGGCGGCTTTGGTTGCGCTGTAAACACTGAAAGCTGGGGTACCTTTTACAGAAGTAATCGAGGCATTCAGAATGATGGAAGCGCCTTCTGGCAACAGAGGCAGTGCCTTTTGCACGGTGAACAACAGACCTTTGACGTTAATATTGAACGTTTTGTCAAAGTGTTCTTCGGTGATTTTGCCGAGTGGTGCGATTTCACCAATACCAGCATTGGCGAAGACTACATCGAGGTGTCCTTGCTCTTGCTTGATTGTGGCAAACAGGCGTGAGAGGTCTGCCAGATTGGAAACATCGCTTTGAACACCTGTGACATTTTTACCGATCGCTTCCACGGCGGCATCCAGTTCAGTTTGGCGACGACCTGTAATGAAGACATAGGCACCTTCAGCGACAAAGCGCTTAGCAGTGGCAAGACCGATGCCGCTGGTACCGCCGGTGACAAGAGCGATTTTTCCTTCTAGTTTGTTCATTATAATGAGTCCTGTGATTGTTGAGCTTGAAAGAGTTGTCCGACTGCTGTTCTAATAACTATACCGAACGAACGGTATATATTTAATGTACCGTTCGTTCGGTTCAATGTCAAGAGAAAACTTCTTGCCTTGCAATAGCCCAAATTCCTGGTATCTTCGTCTCCAGGCGATCATTGACTGGGATAAATCGGCATGTATTCAGTGCCACACCAGCATCGTTTCCCAGCCAGAACTATTTGTTACTGGTGAAAAAGTTGTTAACCTAGCACGTCGCTGCCCCGCTCGGTTGTTTCCACACCGCAGCAGCATAGAGCGAGTTCTCAAAATCGGGGGCAATATCGCCTGTGATACGTGCCTCATGATGCGCCCAGTCCTCAAAGAACAAGTCGTGACTGATGCGCGATACTATTGCAGGTACGTCGCGACGGATGCTGTGGATGTCACCAACTGGCAAGCCGAAGCTGACCAAACCAGCAGGATTAAATACGTGAATGTCTTTCAGATAAGGGGCAGTGCCAGGTACTTTTTCTTGGTATTCGTGGGCGCTACCGAGGTAAGGGTGCATCCCCAAATTGTCGTCGCGCAGGTCTTCTGGTGGCTCGTAGCGATCGCGCCAAAGGGCAATATGCTGGGCAAAGTCGGCTAGTTCAGGACGCTTTGTTGGGTCAACGAAGTAACCAGTGCCAGCGATCGCAAAATCAAACTCGAAAACATCATCGTTTACCTGGATGGCAATACGTTCGCCCTTGGCGGCGGCTTCCGCATCGCCCATTTTCCGTACCGATTTCCAGGGTGCAGATAGGTGGATGTGAAAGTTCGGGAAAGCGATCGCTCGCTTAATCGAGTTCGGTGGTGGCGCGGTGCCTGCTTGATGAAAGCGCCAAGCCTGGAACCAGCGGGCTGCATCGGGTAGTTGGGGATAATTGTCGTAAACGCCAGGGTAATCCCGTACCCGCAGTACTGACAGAGATGCGATCTCCGATCGCCGTACAAACAGGTGTACTGCCTTAGCTCCCGATTCCAACGCCACTCCTGCTGCATCGAAAGCTGAAGCCGCCGCACCCAGCACCGCCACAGTCTTACCGCGCAGTGCTTCAAAATCGATGGCATCGGCGGTATGTGCGTACAGCGTGCGTGGTAAGTCAGCCAGTACTGGAGGTATGTATGGACCACCAGTGCCAGCTACGCCATTAGCGAAGATAATTTTGCGCGTAGTCTCTACCTGCGGGACACCGTTTACCTCAAGGTGCAGTCGGAAGAAACCTGCGTCTGGCTCAATCCGCACCAACTTCGTCCGGTAACGAACCTGGATACCGAGGAAATGCCGATACCAACTGAGGTACTCAGCCCAAGCCACCCGTTCAATGCGATCAATCTCCGCGTAGGCTGCCGCACCGTGCCGCGCTTCGTACCAGGCTTGGAAGGACAATTCTGGGATTCCTAGTTCTGGACCCGGCAGATTTTTCGGCGTGCGGAGCGTTCTCATCCGCGCTCGCGTCAGCCACACGCCTGCATGAGCCTCGTCATCGGCTGTATCGATCTCCGTCACGCGACCGATGCCAGCACGCCGTAACGCAAAGACAAAGGTGCTACCGCTGCCGCTGCCACCTATTATAGTGACATTGTGATCGATGCCAGGGCGATCAGGTACCCAGTTTTCGGGATCGGGACCGAGCAGGCGTAGTGCCTCGCGGGCAGCAAAATCGAAATCGGTCGTTGTTGTCATGTCAATCTCCTGAGATCTCGTCGCGATGGATGGAAAAATCGGAATAGCAGACAATTAAGCTGTTACTAAGTTCTGATTCGCGGGTGTGGATTTGCTACTAAGCGTGTTCTCCGCAACGTGGGTGGTCAGAAAGCAGCGAATATGAGCTGCGATCGCCTCTCCGTCTTCCTCCAGAGCAAAGTGCCCGGTATCGAACAAATGAAACTCAATATTCTGCAAGTCGCGTTTGTAGGCATGGGCTCCCTCTACTAAAAAGCCCTGGTCGTTTTTGCCCCACACCACCAGCGTTGGCGGTTGATACTGACGAAAGTAGGCTTGCCATTGCGGATACAGCAGCAGATTGGAATGGTAGCTGTATTTCAATGCCAGTTGAATATCTAGGTTGCCAGGGCGATCGAGGAGGGCTTGATTCAGAGTCCAAGTATCGGGACTGAGGGCTTCTAAATTTCTGGCTCCCGTGGTATAATACCATTTCGCGCCCTTGATAGCTAGAGCCTGACGCACCCGCTCAGTATTTTCGGGTGTCTTGTTCTGCCAAAAATCTCGCATTGGTTGCCAGAAATCACCTAGCCCTTCCTCGTAGGCATTGCCATTTTGCACGATCAGTGCCTCTACCCGCTCTGGATGCTGCGTGGCAAGACGATAGCCAATGGGAGCGCCATAATCCATCAGGTAAAGACTGTAGCGTTTCAATCCAATCGCATCGATAAAGCCTGCGATTACTTTGGTGACATGATCAAAGGTGTAATCAAATTCATCTACCGCAGGCATTGAACTATACCCAAAACCAGGATAGTCAGGTGCAACCAAATGGAATTGATCCGCAAGCGCAGGAATTAAATTGCGGAACATATGGGATGACGTTGGGTAGCCATGTAGCAGTAAAATTGTTGGATGATCACGGGAACCCGCTTCACGATAGAAAATATCTAAACCATCAATTGAGGCTGTGCGATATTTGGTCATGCGGTTGCTCCTTGTATGACACCACTGCCTAAGTGTTGTTTCAAAAACGCCAAGGTGCGATCATGTGCTAATTCTGCAGCTGCTTGGCGATAAGCGGAACTACCCGCACGACTAAATCCGTGGCTCACTCCTTCATAGTGATAGATGGTTACCAGGGGGTTGTCTTTCAGCTCTTGCTGAATGCTTGCTTGAGCGTTCGGCGACACATACTCGTCGTTTTCACCCATGTGCAACAGCAGTGGTTTCTGAATCTTTGTCGCCTCTGCTAAATTCTTGTCAAGGTCAACACCGTAGTAACTCACATTGGCATCTGCATCGCTACGGGTCGCCATAAAATATGCCAGTTTGCCACCCAAACAAAAGCCCAGACTGCCGACCTTGCCTGTGCTGCTGGGATGCTGCCGCAGAAAAGCCAGACTTGCCTTCAGGTCTTCTACGCCGCTATCTACATCAAACGCTTGGAGTAGCTCAAAGCCTTTAGCCCACTGCTCCTTAATTTCAGAATCAAGCTGCACACCCGGTTCTAACCGCCAATACAAATCTGGCACGAGCACTAGATAGCCTTCTTTAGCATAATCATCAGCCGTCTGGCGCATATTTTGATTGACCCCAAGAATTTCCTGAATCAACACAATCCCTGCACTAGGCTGAGTACTGGGTACTGCTAAATAGGCGCTAAAACTGCCTCCAGACAAGGCTGGAATGGTTACATTTTGAGTTGTCATAGTTTCCTGTTGCACAGATGTGTACTGATTGCGTCCAATTAAGGCAAGGTTCCGGGAGAACCCAGAAGTTCGTCGCCAACCTCGGCAGAAATACGGTCATACAGCGCCATGTCTGCTGGTTCTGTTTCCTCCACCGTTCCGACGGTTTCAACCACCCGAGCAAAAGCACTGGGCGCAGCAACAACCAACCCACGAGCTGGCTTATCGCCGACCGTGGCGACCACATGAGGGGTGCTTGGAGAAATTAGATAACTGTCACCGGGTCTTAGCACCACCTTGTTCTCACCTGCCCAGACTGTGAACTCCCCGGACAGCACATAGAGTTGTTCGGAATAGCGCGTGTGGCGATGGAGAGGTGTTTGTGTCCCAGGTGGGAAGTAGCCTTCGATCAGATCGTACTGGCCTCCGGTTGTAGTGTGATCCGCGAGGATGGTGAGACGAGTGCCAAATAACCAGAGAGTCTGTGTCATGATGTTCCTATTGGTAAGTAATTTGTGTGACCAATACTCAAGCTTCTGACTCAAATTGAGAAAGCGTTCATGAATGGCGCTGACTTAATAGCAAGTCAGCGGCCACACTTTGCGCTGATTACGCAAGGATGGGTTGTAGTCGTGACGAGAGAAATTGCGTGATGTAGTTTGCGATCGCATTCCCTTCCTCTTCCAGAGCAAAATGTCCGGTATCAAGTAAATGTAACTCAACGTCTTTGAGATCGCGCTGGTAGGGATAAGCACCTTCAGCCGGGAAGATGTAGTCGTTCTTACCCCAAACAATTAGGGTGGGGGGTTGATATTTGCGGAAATACTCTTGCCACTGTGGGTATAATGGTGGGTTGGTGCCATAGCTATAAAGCAGCGCCAGTTGAATCTCACCGTTTCCGGGGCGATCAAGGAAGAGTTGATCCATGTTCCAAGTATCTGGGCTGATCGCTTCAAGATTGCGAACGCCGTTGGTATATTGCCACTTCGTTGCTTCCAAGGTGACAAGATATTTGAGTTTCTCCGCATTCTCAGGCGAACGGTCTTGCCAGTATGCTTTGATCGGGTCCCAAAATTCGCGCAGACCTTCTTCGTAAGCATTCCCGTTTTGCACAATCAGAGCTTGCACTCGCTCTGGATGTTTAGCCGCAATCCGATAGCCAATGGGAGCACCGTAATCCATCACGTAAAGGCTGTATTTCTTGAGATCGATTGCGGCAATAAACTTCTCCACAATTTCAGCTAGGTGATCAAACGTGTAGTCAAACTCATTCACGCTTGGCATCGAACTATTGCCGTAACCAGGATAATCGGGTGCAACCACATGGAAGCGATCGGCAAGCGCAGGTATCAGATTACGGAACATGTGAGATGAGGTAGGGAAGCCATGCAACAACAGAATAGTTGGATTATCGCGAGAACCAGCTTCTCGATAAAAGATATCTAAACCATCGATTGAGATTGTGTGAAATGTAGTCATGAATTTACTCCTTGTAAGTTTGTAAAGGTTTAAACGCTCACATCCGATTGTGCCTGTGGTGATGATGAGCATGATCCATTGCATATTTGGGATGATTCATCATTCGCAGCATGTCTGGTTCACCTATCTTAAAAAAGCGGCGTTGCTCAGACCGTGACAAGATCAGCAGGCGTGATTGTACTGGACTGTACTCCTGTTAGAATACCAAGCAATTTGCTGGTGTCGCCCATGTTAAGCTGAATTAATGTGTCATTTTGCTGCATCCCTGTCCCCTGAAAGATTATCAGTTGGTCAAACGGGATGTTGTCTAGCTCAATCTGATCTTGTCCCTGTGTGAAGTCAACAATCGTATCTGTCTCGTCTCTGGTTAATCTAAAGCGATCGCTCCCTTCGCTGCCTACTAGCGTATCCTGGTCGTATCCTTCCATCAGTAAGTGACCTGTCAATGGATCTGTTTGCTGGGCTGAAGCCGATTCCGGATCAATATAGCTCATCGCTTTGTTCCAGACCACACCTCCCACGTATCGACCCATTTGCCGTCCCACCAAATCTCCATCTTCAAAGTGGATGCCACCATAGCGACGGGAAATTCCTGCTTCATCGGCTGCATCGCTAAAAGTATCCCAGTGCAGCGTCACATCCGTGTCGTGCCCAGGTTTATCGGGTAAGCCAGAAACGCCTGCAGGCTGAGTATAAGAAGCATTAAACGCATCACTTCCGGTAAACCGTCTCAGCGCTTCTGCCGCTGCCCCACTAAAGGCACTGTGTCCAGAAACGTATTCGGACCAAGGCGGGGTCTTCAAGTAAGGAGTCCAGCCTGGATCATACAAAGATTGAATCACGCTGATGGGACGCTCGGAATCGTAGACGAGTTTAGTATCCCAGGAGGAAATCGTAGAATCGAACAGCGCGTTGTTCAGCACAAAAAACATCTTGGCATCATCGTCCAGGTCGTGGTTATCCCGATTGGAGATGGCTTCAGCAAACCGATTCCAGGTGCCGATCGGGGTTTCAGTTCCAGGTAGTTGTGCCCAGAATTCGGCAATGGTTTTTTGCTTATCAGTTAGATTTTGGCTGATCTCGTAGACATCTTTTGCCTGCTGCTTGTAGCCGTCTGGGTCAGATTCAATCGTCTTTGGACCAACCACTGGACGAAATTGCTCACCCGACTCCAGCGCAAACGGCTTAACCATTCCCCACTGGGGCGTGAGGAACTGTTGAGCTACCATGCCGCCCTTGCCGTCTGAAATTAGCTGCGGCTGCCAGCGATCGGGGTGACTAAAATTGTCTGGCGTATTCACTGGCTGATAGTTCGTGTAGTCAGAGTAGGCACCGGGATGCAAATCGCCTAATTGGTTCGAGCCATCATGCTGGCGGGCTTCCAGGATTTCTCTTGCAGCAACGTTGCCAATTCCCGTTGCAGTCGTGGTGTCCGTGGAAGTATCAGCGGGGTCATAGCCGAGTTGGGTCATCAGGGGATCAAATCTGGCGGTATCGTTAGGAAACAACGCGGTTAAAGCCCGATAAGCCGCATAGCTAATTGCTGTCTCTTTGTTTTCCTGCGTGTTTTCCGATTCAGGGCGCTGCGCCGGATCGTTAGGCTGTGTCCCAACCGCAACTGGATCATAAGCTGCCCAGGCATCGAAGATGGCAGTTTGCACGATCGCCAGCGTGCGTGCTGCCACGGTTGGTCCTGTATCCGTATCATGAATCGCATCCGAGGCAACGTTGTTCCACTGAATCACGACATTCGGATCGGGACTTGCTTCGATTGGCATACCGCCAGGACCCACTTGAATTGTATCGCTCATGCAAAAAACTCCTTGTTCAAGGTTTTGTATAATGCTTTGGCTCAGTTAAAATGACTGAACCGATTCAAATTACGGCAAATTAATCTATCTCACATCCTGACGACGACTCTGCTCCTGGAAGTAGTTGCGCCAACTTTCGGGTAAAGCTTCAAGTTGAGCAGCTCGGTGAAGTAGCTCTGGATTGTTCTGCTCACGGGTATAGAGTTGAGTGATATCGGCAACCGTGATTTTGTTATCATCCCGGCTTACCAACTCTAGAGTGTCTCCAGCTCCAACTTCGCCCTCTTGCAAAACACGGAAGTAAAATCCGGTTCGACGACTGGCGAGAAATCGTTTAACCATATCAGGTCGTCCAAACCGAATCCCAAGTTTGTAGCAGGGTAAGCGAGGTTGTGTCACCATCAGTTTTACAGTGCCGATCGCAAAGCGATCGCCAATGTTCAGTTCCTCTTCTCTCAGCCCAGTGGTCGTGAAATTTTCACCAAATATGCCTAGCGGCAGTTCTGTGCCAGGCAATTCACCCCGCCAGTAATCGTAATGCTCGAACGGATAGACATAGATTGCTTTGTCTAATCCTCCATGAACGGTTAGATCAGCTTGTCCGTCACCGTCTAAATTGAGCGAACGCACCATCAGGCGTTTGCTGACTGGTTCTTTGAAAATTCCAGTGCTAACTGTTTTGTCTTTCCAGGTCACTTCACGCGGAAGTCCGACGTTGACAGAGATAAGTTTCATATTTAGCTCCAAAGTTTTGGATTACATTCAATTACGGTAGCCAACATGGGATATCGAAAAAATGAATGAGTTGTTTATTGGAGTGTTTGATTGATTAAAGGTGCAATGACCGCGATGTTTTTGACCAACTCATCCGAGAGAGAGAACCGCTGTTTTAAGTAACCAGGATCGTTGTAACTCAGCCACACCTTGCCGTCAGCCGCTTCCCATGCCAGTACTTTCAGGGGTAAATCCAGAGCGATCATCGGTTCTGCAAGCATGAGCGGTGTTCCAGCTTTAGGGTTGCCAAACAGCAATAATTCCGTCGGACGTAAGCTTAATCCAACTTTTTCGGCTTCCGCCTGTTGATCAATGCGGGCAAAAATGGTGATGCCTTTTGCCTGAAGGATAGCTTCTAAGCGATCAATGGTTTCGGTTACTGAATATGGGCTGGGCTGACTGATGATGCCGTTATTTGCATGCATAACAACAGTGAACTCCTCAACGGTTTTGGTGATGGGTATTTTTAGAGCATTTCAAATCTGTGCCATACCACCATCGACAAACAGCTCGATGCCGTTGACAAAGCTGCTGTCGTCACAAGCGAGAAAGACAACGGCTTTGGCAATCTCATCAGGCGTGCCGACTCGTCCCAGGGGGATGGTGCTGGCTTGGCTGTCCACGAATTCCTGCAACTGCTCATCACTCAGTCCCAAGTGATCGTAACCAGGAGTCGGAACCACGCCAGGACTAATGGCGTTAATCCGGATCTTGCGCTCTTTAAGGTCGAGTGTCCAATTACGGGCAAACGAGCGCACGGCGGCTTTGGTTGCGCTGTAAACACTGAAAGCTGGGGTACCCACAGTAGAAGCAGTCGAGGCATTCAGAATGATGGAAGCGCCTTCTGGCAACAGAGGCAGTGCCTTTTGCACGGTGAACAACAGACCTTTGACGTTAATATTGAACGTTTTGTCAAAGTGTTCTTCGGTGATTTCGCCGAGTGGTGCGATTTCACCAATACCAGCATTGGCGAAGACTACATCGAGGTGTCCTTGCTCTTGCTTGATTGTGGCAAATAGGCGTGAGAGATCTGCCAGATTGGAAACATCGCTTTGAACACCTGTGACATTTTTACCGATCGCTTCCACGGCGGCATCCAGTTCAGTTTGGCGACGACCTGTAATGTAGACATAGGAACCTTCGGCGACAAAGCGCTTAGCAGTGGCAAGACCGATGCCGCTGGTGCCGCCGGTGACAAGAGCGATTTTTCCTTCTAGTTTTTTCATTTTGGATGAATTCTGTGGTTGTTAAATTTGAACCTGAACAGAACACTAGGATTGAGCGGAATGCGACGGCGGAAGAATGGTAACGCCATACTGAGGCGCGAGCAGCATCACTTTCTCAAGATCCGCAGTTGTAACTGGTGGCGGCGGAGCATTAGGATCTTCCACTTTTGTCCCGATCGCTGCAAAGAATTTCTCAATTCCAGCAGGGGTTGCCCAACATAACATTTTAGCAGGCTGTGAGCCGATATTGGTAAACTTGTGGAGTTGACCAGGAGGGGAGTGCAGGAAAGTTCCTGGTGTCGCAACGACAGTGCGATCGTCAAGCTGAAACTCTACGTCTCCGTCTTCAATGAAAAACGCTTCAGCTTCTCGGTTGTGAATATGGGGCGGTGTGCTGTTGTGGGGTTGAATCACTAGTTCTAAAAGCGCGTAATTGGCATTGGTTTCTTCGCTGACTGCCTTAAAAGTATACAAATCACCCAACACCCAGTATGAGTCACCTTGACCCGGTTGCAATACGATTCCATTTAATTGAGTCGTCACCATAATCATTATCCTTGTTTCAAATGTTCTTTGCGAAATGGTTCAATGACAATTTTTGGGTCGATTGCTACTGAGCTTCCAGGTATTACTGAACGGCGGCTAACCCTTGTTTCACTTTCCTGAAGAACTGATTGGGTTGTTCAAACCAGGAAAAATGGCCCGCCTTCTCAATCAGAATGAGCTTGGAGCCTGCGATCGCCATATGCAGTCGATGGGCATGGAGTGGTGAGCAAATAAAGTCATGGCTACCAACTACAACCAGGGTCGGAACACCGATCTCTCCAAGCCGCGACATCAGATTGGTTTTGTTCCACTGGCATTGAGCAGAACCTTTGAACGCATCCACAGACATTGATGTTGCAGCATGGTGAGCCGCATTCAGCTCGAGATTGGCAACATCGTAGTAATAGAATGGTAGGATAGTTTGGGTAAACGTCGCTAGGGCTGCATCTGACTCTGGCATATCCTGACTCGTGAATGCTTGGTAGGCAAGGTCAAACCAGGGTTCATGCTGGCGTTCCTGCATACGCGCTTCCATATCAGCGTGCGACTCCTCATCTTGGAAGCTTACTGCGTCGAGAAGTATGAGGCCAGCACAATGCTCAGGGTACTGTAAGGCATAATAGAGCGCGTGACGGCCAGCTTCAGAATGCCCCATTAACCAGACGCGATATTGCCCTAATTGCTGGCGGAGTGCATCGACATCGGCAGCAAAGTGATCGTAGGTATATGCATTTGCTTCCGTCGGTCGCTGAGAATGACCCGTGCCGCGTGTATCAAGATAGACGAGGGTGAACATCGCTTCGAGCGGGGTCAATGTCCCTAAGTACAGCTCGGAACCCGGTCCCCAGCCTGGAGTCGGCATGATACAGATGGGACCGGTACCGGAGACTTTGTACCAGAGCTTGAGCCCTTGAGAACTGACGATCGCTTCTTTTGTTTGCAACACAGTACTTTGCTCCTTGTTGTGAGGTGAGGATTAATCCCAGTACAATGAACTACCCACCCTTACTGCGTAGAAGGGCGGGTTTCTACATCCAGCCCAGCAAGAGTAGATTTCTGACGCTTCGCGCGTCCCAGTTGCTTCAAGATCACCAGCAGTTTTGCTAGTACCTGAAGTAGAGCTAACGACATTTACTCGTCTACGTTAGCGAAGCGGCGCGTTAGCGCGGCTCGTTCCAAACCCCGGTAGTATTCCTTTCGCCCAATAAAGCATCACTTCGGCAGCCGCTATATCCCTATCCTACGTATATCCACACTCGACGCATTGATGAACTCTTTGACTCAATGTCTTTTTGTGTTGATACCCACATTTGGGACAAGTCTGGCTTGGCTTCACTTTCTTTGTCGGAACTTCGACGAACACCCCACCTGTCTGTTCTATTCCGACGCCTCAAGTTCATTGGGCTTTGAGCGGGCGGTTGTGACGACTGTTGCACCAGCTTGCCTCAGATGTTTGACAATAGCTTCGCCTATGCCTTTGGTTCCGCCTGTCACCAGCGCTCTCTTGCCGGATAACTCGTTAGGGTTAATTTGGATCGTTGTCATTTGCCTAAGGTTCTCATTTGGGTGTTGAGATGTGACGTCTGCGCTTGCTGCCTGCTTACAATTTTGAAAACAGCAGATTTAACCCTTCGGTCATGGTAGGATGAGTTAACACGCCATCGCGCAGAACGGTGTAAGGCATCTGAGCCTGCATCACCATCTGCACCGTCGAAATCACTTCACCCGCTTCATGACATAAGAGTGAACATCCCAAAATACGTCCTGTCTCGGTATCGATAATCGCCTTCAGTAGTCCATCAATTTGACCAAATGTTCTCGCTCGCGGAATGGCTGACGCATCCAGCTTAGCGACTCGGATGGCATATCCTTGTTGCTGCGCTTCGGTTTCAGTCAGACCCACATGCGCCAGTTCTGGATCAATGAACAGACAGGAGGGAACTAAGCGATCACGTGTGCTGCGGTTGCTTCCATCAATCAAATTCGCTTTGATAATACGATAATCGTCGAGCGACGCATGGGTATATTGCGGTCCCCCATTGATATCCCCTAACGCCCAAATCCCTGGTATGTTTGTCTCTAGGCGATCGTTGACTTGAATAAATCCACGTGCATCGGTTGCCACACCAGCAGCGGCTAAATTTAAAGTATCGGTTGTTGGCGCACGACCAACGGCAACGAGTAAATGTGAACCCTGGAGGCGAATTTCACGCTCACTCACCTGGAGCTGAAGAGCGGTTTCATTACCAGAGTGCTCAACCTTCAACACCTTCGCGTTCAGTAGAAAGTTAATGCCGTCTCGTTCCAGCAGGGTTTGCACCGCGATCGCAATGTCTGGATCTTGCTGCGACAGGATTTGCTCACTGTGTCCAATCACGGTGACGCGAGCGCCAAAACGCCGGAACATCTGGGCAAACTCCAAACCAATGTAGCCGCTACCGAGAACGATCAGGTGCTCAGGCAAGTGTTCTAGCTCCATGATCGACTCACTCGTCAAAAACCCGGTTTCTTTGAGTCCCGGTACGGGTGGAATTAACGGTCGTGTGCCTGTATTGATAAAGAAATGTTCTGCGGTGAGGTACCGAGTCTTTCCCTCAGTGGTTGTCACCTCAATGGTTTTTTCAGCCACAAACCGTCCCATCCCAATAATCAACTCGTGACCCAAAGCTGTTTCTAGATTGTGCAAGTTCATTGCACGCATGGATTGCACAACCGACCGTTTCCGTTGGATTACCGCTGCTAAATCAACAGTGGGTGCATTGGCTTTCACACCATAAGCGGCACTGTTTCGCACTGTATTAGCTACCTCTGCACTCGCTACCATCGTTTTGGTGGGAATGCAGGCGACATTAATGCATCCACCGCCAATCATGCTTAAGCTACGTTCAACCAGAGCGGTTTTACGTCCGTCTGCAACCAAGGCGGGTGCCAGTGTTTTACCTGCTTTGCCACCGCCAATGATAATAGCATTGTACTGTTCTGCATTCATGGCTTTCCTCATGTGTTTGATGGTGTAAATCTAGACAAAACCAACTTGTTGATCGCTCGTCCAGTTTCCAGTTGAGCATGGACTTTGACAAGATTCTGCGGATTTAAATCAGTGAACAGCTACCTACGCAGTGACGTCTGCGGGCGCTTTGGGGGATTTAAACTCGCCCTCCGGGTTCGCCACTTGCTCTACTTGGGGAAACCCCAAGACCGCAGTGGCTCACCACCAACGCTTATGCCTACGGCAGGTCTCTTGACGAACGGTCCAATTGGTGTGGTGTTTCCCCCAACGATAAAACTGATAACTGGTAACTGTTAAAGCACCCAAATGCTCACTCATTGTGGTTTGGATGACCTGTTGCTCCACTAATGTAGAAACTTTGTTTAACAATTCATGTTGAGCTTTTATATCATCGGTTTCATACATAGAGCAAGTAAACATAAACTCCCAAACAAAAGTCACACTTTTGTTCTTGAGCAAATTCATGTCGATGGGATGTTCTGTTTCAACTAGTTGTTCGCAATAGCGCGTGTGGCTATGGAGGGGTGTTTATAGCACAAGCCGGACAATTGGGACACTTTCGTGTCCTAGCCTCTACTTTCTTTCGTAGAAATAGTCCGGCTTGATCTTGCCCTTAAGACACTCGGGCATCTCGCTCGAGAAGCAGAGCACCGCACCGAGGGGACGATGATGGATAGCAAGATGGACAATTAGACCGTCTGGGTTCTTGATGAGGATTGTCACGCCAGAAAGGGGCTGTCCGCCGAACGCGGAAGCGTTCCACTCCAAATATGTTTGCTGAGCGCTTTTGACTTGATGAGTGAAGGTGAGCGCCTCGTAAACTTTGCTGGCGGTAGCCATAACACTTTTCACGCAATCCCGCTTGATCAACGGGCGGACAAACACGCTGGCTTCAAAAGTGACGTTGTCGGTAAAAGCGTCTGCGAATGAGTTTTCCGACTTATCGGCGAAGGCTTGAGTCCAGATCTGCATTTGGATGTCGGTCGTGGTGTTGCTGGTCATGTAGGATATACCTGAGAGATGAGGGGCAGCCTGATGTTGACGATCTGCGCTAGGAAGTTTTCCAGCATCGCCTCATGTGGGGGGTAGATCTCCGGGCGCACCCAGAATTTCGTCGCCAATCTCAGCGGAAATGCGTTCAGTTAGCTCCATGTCCGATGGTTCTGTCTCATCCAGCGTCCCCACTGCTGCAATCAGTCGAGCAAAGGCACTGGGCGCAGCAACGACCAAACCACGAGCTGGCTTATCGCTGAGCGCAGCGACGACGTGAGGTGTGCCAACCGGGATCAGGAAGCTTTCACCCGCGCTTAGCACAACCTTGTTCTCACCTGCCCAGACTGTGAACTCCCCGGACAGCACATAGAGTTGTTCGGAATAGCGCGTGTGGCGATGGGGAGGAGTCTGTGAGCCAGGTGGGAAGTAACCTTCAATCAGATCGTACTGACCTCCGGTCGTGGTGTGATCGGCAACGATGGTGAGGCGAGAGCCAAAAAACCAGAGTGATTGTGACATCAGATTGCTCCTAATAATTAATGACTTGTGTTATCAGCAGTAATTGAAGAAGTGCGATGTACTCTTAGTACATCCTGGGACTCACCCAACTGCTGTTCTAACTCGGCAATCCGAGCTTGCAGGGGAGCCATCATCGCTTCAACTTCTGTTTCTGAATAACGGATGGGAATATGCTGGTGACAATTCTCGCTGGTGGCTTCCACGTGGAAGAGGATAGCGCGTTCAATTACGGCAGGATAATCTGGAACTCGTAGTCGTTCAATTAATGCTGAATCCCCTTCAACATATTCAGCTGTTCCCCAAATCTTGATGCGTTTGCGATGACGATAATCCATCAAGAATAAAAACGCTTTGTCATTGCCAGACAAATTGCCCACCGTGATGTACTGCACATTCCCAGAAAAGTCAGCAAAGCCGAGGGTTTTCTCATCGAGCACCTTCAAGAAACCGGACGGTCCGCCCCGAAACTGGATATAAGGATAGCCATTAGAACTGACGGTTCCCAAGTAAAACCCATCAAGTTGTGCGATGAATTCCTCAATTTTGGGAGTAATGGAATCATTGTCAGGACCATTAGCAATATAGCGTTCATAGGTCTGCCGTGAACCCCGTTGTTCTTGTGCGGCTTGTACAAGAGGCGTAAAAGCAATTTCTCCAAACTTACGTGGCATATACCCTCCTTACGCTGCAACAGGCTCTGCAATACCAATCATGCCGACAAAACCAGGAAGATGTTTGACGCGCTCGATCCAAGCAAGCACATTTGGGTAATTGTCTAGGAAAATTTTACCATCGGGAGCGAGGGCAACGTAAGGGAAGACTGCTACATCGGCGATCGTCGGACGTTCTAACTCCAGCCATTCCCGATTTGCTAAATGATCGTTTAATTGAGTCAAGATGAACTCTGCCTTCTGATTGGCGCGTTCTAGGTTGATGCTGGTCGCTTTGAATAGGTAGTACAAACGTGCCGCTTCTGGACCTTGCCGAATTTCTCCCGCTGTAGTCGATAGCCATCGAATCACACGGCTCATCGGTTCTGCCTCTGTTGGCAACCAGGATTCACCACCATACTGCCAAGCTAGGTAAACAAGAATCGCTTGAGCATCGGGTATAACAGTATTTTCATCAACCAAGACTGGCACTTGCCCAAACGAATTCAGTGCTAAAAATTCAGGCTGTTTGTGCGCCCCTGCCAACAAATCGACTTTAATCCACTCGTATTCTAAGCCCAGCAAGGAGAGCATTAATTTTGCTTTGTAGCTGTTGCCAGAGAGTTCGTAACCATAGAGCTTAATCATGGGTTAGTCCTCCAAATTAGATAGAACCAAATCAGAAAAGAACGGACAATGAGCCGGGAGTGATTCCCGCAAAAAGTAGAAACAGAGAGTTAAGCTCATCCGCTTATACCAGTCGCCTGCTGTTGGGAAACAAGGACTGCATAGCGCTGGTTCACCGCGTTCCTCTGCGTTTCAAAACGCTACGAATGAATGCAAAGCTGTACTTAGTATTACTGGGTTGAAGGCAATTCATAAACACTCTCTACTTCGATAACTGTACCGTTCGTTCGGTATAAGATGACTGTACCGGACATTTAGTACAATGTCAACAGAAACTTTAAGCTTATAATAAATGCCTAAAGAAACTTATATTCCCTGTCTGATGCGCCTGTTTCGGCAGTATGGCTACGATGGCGCAACTCTATCCAAGATTTCTCAAGCAACGGGATTAGGCAAAGCTAGCCTTTACCATCACTTCCCTGGCGGCAAGGATGAGATGGTTGAAGCAATGCTAGATTATCTTGAGTGCTGGTTAGACCAAAATATTCTGCAAACACTCAACAGCCGAGGCGAACCTTTATCTCGCTTGCAGCAGATGTGCGATCGCCTGAATGAAGTCTACGAAGGGGGAAAACAACCTTGCTTATTTGCGATTTTGCTATTGGGTTCCGCCCGCGATGTCTTTCATGACCGAGTGAAAGCAATTTATCGGGTCTGGATTGATGCGATCGCCACCGTGCTAATTGAGTGTGGTATGAATGAGAGACTTGCCCAGCAGCATGCAGAAGATGCGGTTACCGCTATTCAAGGCTCATTGATTATATCTCAGGGATTGGATGATGCATCTGGGTTTGTGCGGCTGATGCAGCACCTACCAGAACAACTGTGCAAAGGTACGTTGCCTTAGCTCGACTTCATCCGTGCTTTTATCCCAAAAATACACAACAGCTTCATCTTTGTTTATTGTAAATTAAGTGTTCTTTTAAATAAAGAAGGCATTCATGCGGTCAACGTCAGAGAGGAAAGTCTCGATCGCTGCGATCTTATTGTCCTTGAGCCGACATACCGTAGCCAGATACTGGTCGAGTGTGCGATCGCCCTGCCGCGCAGTATTGTGCAAAGACAGGGCTACATTGTCTCGGCTGACGAGAATATGCAGTAACTCGAAGTTAAGCCCATAGCCTGCAATTTTGCGGGCGCGATCAACTACTGCATCAGCTCCGTTGGCAGTGCCTGAGATCGTGTTGTCACCTGGTAGCGTCCACTGTGCATCGTCAGTGAGGAGGGCATGGATTGCACTCCAATCGCGTGCGGCGAGTGCAGCGTGAAAACGACGGGCGATGTCAAACTTCGCATTGTAATCGGTCACTTGTGCAACGACTCCTGCTTGAGAAAGTGGTTTCATTGTCATGATTATTGTTCCTGTTCAAAACACCGGGTTAGGCAAGTAGGCGCAACGATTCCTCCCAGAGGCGATCGGCGTTGTCCGGGTTGAGGGCGTACGGGGCAACACCGCTTATATAGCCATTGCCGTTTGCGACGATGGTGGCTTCGTTGCAGTCCTCGAAGTAGCGCCCGCCGATGCCCTCCAACAACGAGGAGGTCGCCAGCAGAACAGAGGTCGCCGCACCCTGCTCCGGTGTTTTCTGCTGGTCGGGTGCGGTTAAGGGCTTACCGCCGATGTGACGCTGGAGGTTGGTCGCGATTGCACCGGGCATCAAAGCATTGGCGGTGATGCCATCCTTGAACCAGCGCGCAGTGGCACCGATGGCAAAGAGGATATTTGCGGTTTTGGACTGTCCGTATGCCAACCAGGGGTCGTAGGGGCGAAACGCGAAGTGAATATCGTCGAATACCACTGGCGATATCAGATGACCACTGGAACTGACAGACACAATGCGCGCGGCACCATCCGCCGCCAGTGCATCGTGGAGTCCGAGTGCCAGGGCGAAGTGCCCCAGGTGATTGGTCGCGAACTGCATTTCCCAGCCTTCGGACGTGTGCTGTTCGGGTAATGCCATCACACCTGCGTTGTTGACGAGGATGTGCAGCGGTTCATCCCATGCAGCAACAAACGTGGCGATCGAGTCTTGATCGCTCAGGTCAAGCGGCGCGACATGAATATTTTGGTTCCCGGTGGTAGCGGTGATGTCAGCTGCCGTCTGCGCTCCAGCATCGGTATTACGTACAGCCAATGTCAGGATCGCCCCAGTACGAGCCAGTGCCCGCGCCGTTTCTACGCCGATGCCCGATGCCGCTCCGGTGATGATCGCCCGCTTGCCAGAGAGATCGATTCCTTTTACTACCTCAACGGCGGTGGAATGCCGCCCAAATGGTGTCGTGATCGGTGCCATAATGCGCTCCTTTACTAGTGTCAAATGTTCTATTTGCTTCTCCTTCACATCGGCGGATGAACTCTCACCAGCCGCTTCGGACCTACCGTCACTCAGAGACCATCATCGATTCCTAGATAGACGAGTGTGCTGGAGTTTGGAGGTTAAACTTATTGTGAATAGTTTGCGGCATGCGCCCTTTAATTAAATCCGCTGCCTTCTCGCCAATCATGATGGTCGGTGCGTTTGTATTTCCTGTAGTGATTGTTGGCATGATGGATGCATCGACAACACGCAGACCCTCAACCCCATGTACCCGTAATTCAGGGTCTACAACCGCCATTGGGTCGATGCCCATTTTGCAGGTGCCGACAGGATGCCATTCAGTGCTGCAAGCGTCACGGATGTAAGCTTCCAATGCTTCATCACTCTGAACGTCAACACCCGGAGCGATTTCCTTACCGCGAAACTCATCAAAAGCACTGGTCTGAAACAATTGGCGCATTAATTTAATTCCGGCAACGAGCTTTTGCACATCGGATTGACTTTGCAAATAGTTCATGCGTATCATTGGTGTGTCTTTAGGATTAGGCGAACGCAAACTCACACTCCCAATGTTTTGGAAACGGGTCAAAGAGACTGCACCCGTGAATCCAGAATCACAGGGGGCATAGCCAGGCGGTAAGAACTGAATCGGACCGCAGAAGAACTGCAAATCTGGTGCAACGTCGAGATTCCCCTCGCTGTGCAAAAACAATCCGGCTTCAACTCCATTACTGGTGATAGCAGGGTGTACATCTTGAGTTGCTTCGTATACTATAGAAACGAGAATGTGGTCTTGGAGGTTTTGACCGACCCCCGGCAAATCAGCCACGACAGAAATCCCCATCGCTTGCAGGTGTTCTGCATCACCAATGCCGGAAAGCAGCAGCAGTTTGGGCGAATCGAACGCCCCAGCACTTAAAATCACTTCCTGGTTGACCCTGACCTGGTGCAGCGTGCCCTCGTGCAGATATTCCACTCCAACGGCACGGGTACCCTCAAATAGCAACCGAGTTACCAACGCTCCAGTTGTTGTTGTCAAATTG
This sequence comes from Scytonema sp. HK-05, assembly GCF_002368235.1. Taxonomy (GTDB): domain Bacteria; phylum Cyanobacteriota; class Cyanobacteriia; order Cyanobacteriales; family Nostocaceae; genus Kalymmatonema. The sequence goes on from NZ_AP018195.1 coordinate 738,955, forward strand.
GGGCGCTGAAAAATGGGCAGGAGGAAGGCAGCTGCAGCACTGTGCCGTTTACCATCCTTGACCGTCAATTGATAAGGTCCTGCACCTTCCTGCTGTATGGCGTTGAAATCAGGATTGTATTCATATCCCATTGTCACACAGGCATCTACAAAGCGTTGGGATACTACAGCAGGAGACATGACATTGGTCACGCTCAACTCCCCATCAACCCCGTGGTATTCGGAAGCACCTCGTTGCTGATGCTCAGATTTCTTAAAATACGGCAAGACATCTTGGTAACTCCAACCGGGATTTCCCAATTCCTGCCAGTGATCATAATCGTGAGAATTGCCTCGGACATACATCATGAAATTGATCGAACTGCTGCCACCCAAAACTTTGCCACGCGAACAAAGCATTTTGCGACCATTGAGGTACGGTTCGGGTTCAGAGAAATAGCCCCAGTCCACCTCAGAGCCGAGTAGACTCACCATTTTCGACGGGATGTGAATCTCTGGTTTCGTATCTGGGTTACCCGCTTCAAGTAGTAACACAGATGTGTCAGGGTCTTCTGTCAGACGGTTAGCGACCACACAGCCTGCCGAACCTGCACCAATCACAATGTAGTCATAGTGAGTCATGGAAATTCTCCTTCTTTGTTGTCTGCAAAGGATTAATGTAGTCACGAATGAACGGGAATTGATTGGTTTAAAGAGCGATCTGCGCTTCTCCCAAGGGGAGACGCCAAGGGATAACGCCGCAGCACTTCGTTATCGCTGAAACACTGCTGAGTCATTTGCTATTAGTACTGAAGTTATTGCGGAGTTTAACACTTTAACACTTCTTGTATAATAAATTTGCTGTTTCCGTTAATTGTGTCGAGTTACAATTAGTACTGAAGTTATTACGTTGGTTAGTTGTGTCGGTGAAGTAAAGCGCTGTATATACACAGCTTATGAATTCAACAATGTGAGTACCAGGCAAGATTAGTTAGTTAAGATGTAAATTAAGCAAGTTTGAAAGACAGCAGTTGAATCGCGGTCAGAACAATACCCAATAATGCACCAGCAATTGCCTGCGCGATGGTGTGTCGCTTCAGAACAATTCGTGCTTCACCCACTAGCAACAGCAGTAGATAGAAGGGAAGAATGATCGCGCTAAATCGATACGTGAGCGCAACCAAAGAGCAACCCATGCTTGCTGTATGAATACTGATTTTCCACCAGTACGAAATGATGGCGATAATCAATGTTTCTATGGCATAACACCACATTAAGCCCTGCATCAGCCGAGGTGCATGAGCGAACGATAAAGCGAGAAAACCAGTGAATAATACAATTGCAGCCACAACTAAGGGCAGAGAGCGCTGCTTGCGCTCAGGAATATCTGGAGAGTTAATCAGCCCAAGACGAATAAAGATGAACAGACACAAAATAATTAATCCGCAGGCAAACAGATCAGCAATTTCTGAAAACTGAATTTTTTCTGCCAAATTTAACTGTTGATCTGTTAATGCAAGTAGTGAAAAGGTAATTAATGGATTAATAACTGGGTTAAACACAGTCGAAATAATTTGTGCACTGGTTTTGTTCATCGTCCTAAAAGGCTCATAATTTTAGAAACGTTAACTTGAGGGGCTAAGTTTTTGAGCGGACTCGTGCGATCGCCATCCCTAACTCGCTTTGTAAGTATCATTAATTGGGATACAAAAAATCAGATTGGTAGCCCAGCTTAAGGCAAAATCAGGGGTTTAATTTTTTGTTCTGGACTCTCGAGGATTGCTATGTTCTCATAGCATCAAGCGGAGGGTAGGGTTCCGGGCGGACCGAGAGTTTCGTCACCGAGTTCGGCGGAAATGCGCTCAAGCACCGCCATGTCTGGTGTTTCTGCCTCAGAGAGCGTACCCACTGCTTTAATCAGCCGAGCAGGATCGCTTGGCGCATTGACGACTTAGATAGGTATAAACTTGGTGCATTTGTGCGTGAACGGCAGCTTCTAAAACAAGTGCTTCAAGCCTGCTTCAAATATTTCTCGAACCATCTCAACGCAGTTGTACTTGCAATCTCGAAGCCCTCTCCCTGGAAGCCGTCAAAGTGTCCGCCCTTCAAGATTGTGAGAGACTTCGGCTCCATCGCACGCGCATGGACAGCAGCGGTCAGGTCGGGAGATGCAAGAAAGTCCTTCTCGCCCACAATCAGGCATAGCGGGGTGGGAAAGATCGCCTCGATGTGAGGAACAGGTTCGTAATAGAGACAGTGTTCAATCGATTCAAAGGTGAGTCGATTTTCCCATGTTCCTTCGCTCGCGCTTTTGGTCGATTCAACCCAATTGAACGCATCGGGCGTCGCAAGGAAGCAGGGTTGACCGGGCGGGGCAACCAAGGGGAAGTAGTTCACCTCTGAGGTTTGATACCGTTTTATCCGGTCTTGTGAAAGCAGCTTCGTGAGTTCATCGAGTTCAAGTGGAGAGGTCAGGCGGCGGGAGTTGAGAAACGCATTTACTGTAGGCATCTGTGCCACGACTGCTTTCACGCGCGGATCAAATGCAGCCAGATGCAGCACGTGACCGCCGCTATAGGAGAAGCCCCACACACCTATGCGCTCAGGGTCAACTTCGCTTTGTAGCTGAGTCCACGTGATCGCATTGCGGAAGTCCTCATGCTGCTCGGCAGGGATGATTTGCCCACGAGGCTCTCCCTCACTGCCACCAAGGTAGCGATAATCGAATAGCGAGACGACAAAGCCAGCTTGAACGAAGAGCTCAGCAAACTGCGGCAGACCCATCTCTTTGATCAGCCCAATTCCATGAGCCATGACAATCGCCGGGCAGCGATCGCCGGATACGACTTTATCTGGAGTGTAAAACGTGACAGAGCACTTTAGACCTTTACTTTCAAAACTGGTTCTTCTTTGCATAGCTGCTTACTTTCTGATTTCTGGGATAGCTTCAGACGTAACGAACTGAAAGTTATTTGTTTTTCATAATGATTTGCCTATATTGTGGCTCGACTACCGTGAATCGAGATTGTCTTAGGGTGACGGATACCGTCAGCTTGAAAAGGATAAGTTTGTTGAAGCAACAAGGGCTATCTCTTGTACAATAGCAGTGAGTGCATGATGAAAAGAGAAATCGCCAAAAAAATCAATCTGATATCATGTCGGAATCAACACTTATAAAAAACGAAGAACTTCAGTAGCCTTCGGTAGCCTCTCCTTATTAAGAAGAGGTCTAATGACTTGCAGCGACAATGGCTGCCATCAACTGCTCGATATTCCAGCGACCAATATAGCGAATTCCATTAATAAATAGTGCCGGGGCAGTGGTGACTCCACTGTGTAATCCACTTTCGATATCTTCATTGATGCGATTGATGTACACTTGTTTAGACATATCTTGTAGAAATTGGCAAACATCAAGTCCTAGATTATTGGCATACTCGACAAGATCGCCGTTTTCCAACTTTTGTTGATAAGTACACAAAATGTCATGCATCTGCCAAAACTGACCTTGAGCAGCAGCCGCTTCAGCCGCTTCAGCCGCACGCTGAGCATGAGAATGGATTTGTATCTGCGGAAAATGACGGAAGATCAAGGACAAATAATTCTCTCCAAAAGAAACACTAAGCTGTCGTTGAATAACTTTAATCAGCCTATAAACATCTGCACTCTGAGAACATTCATAGTCCCCATACATCACCAGCACCACGGTGGCACTTAGCACACCTTGTATGTGATCTTGTGTTGAAGGTGGGACGAATAACGAACTGTGGTCACGGTCAGAACTCACTGATACCTCCGAGGGAAAGAATGCTCATCGCAACCGATCACCATACGACCCTCTTTCTGTGATCTGTGTAAAACAAATTTAGATTTTGCAACTAAATTGCTATCAATGTTTGCATGAATTCAATATATGCAATTGACTCGAACTTGTCGTCCACTAAGAGTTGAAACTTTTGCACAATAGAATGATTGATCAATCATTCCATCTCAAAATGGAAGGCTCGCTGCAACTCAAGTTGGAATCCTAATTCAAACCTTAGTACAATTGCTTACAAACTTACAAACTGACAATTCCTCGTCTAACTCCAACAATCACCGCTTGAGTACGATCATTGACTCCCAATTTACTTAAAATTCGATTAACATGAGATTTGACAGTACTTTCACCGATACTCAAAGCGGTGCCAATTTCTATATTACTCATCCCTTGGGCCATTAAACGGAGTACCTCTAGCTCTCGCTCACTCAGTTCTGGATTGCTCATTCGCTGCACCAGTTTTGCCCCCACGGATGATGGAATATACTGCTGACCGCGATGAACTGTGCGAATCGCACTTAGAAGCTCGTTAGATTTAGCATCCTTGAGCAGATAGCCTTGAGCACCTGCGTGCAATCCGCGATAAATATCTTCATCCCCATCGTAGGTCGTTAGCACAATAATTCGGGCAGGTTCAAATTCAGCACAAATCGTACTAATGGCTTCAACCCCTCCGACTTGGGGCATTCGTAAATCCATCAGCGTCACATCTGGTCGGAATTCACGAAAACACTCGATCGCCTGTTGTCCATCTTCTGCTTGAGCAATCACCGTCATTTCTGGATCGCGGTTAATGATGGTTGCCAATCCTTGTCTGACAATGGAATGATCATCAACGATGAGAACACGAATTGTGGTAGCTTGGCTCATCATTATGCTCATCGATTTACAATCACAACAATTTCTGTTCCCTGTTCAGGCTGGCTCCTTATCATCAATTGCGCTCCAATGCGCTCTGCCCGTTCGCTCATTCCTAGCAATCCAAATCCGCTGCTAGGGATGTTACCGACTCCAAACCCTTGCCCGTTGTCCTTAACACGCAAAACACACTGTGTTTTTTCGTACACTAACTCAACGCGAATTTCGCCAGCATGAGCGTGTTTAATGGCATTAGTCAAAGCTTCCTGCCCCATCCGCAGTAAGTTACTCTCAACTTCGACGGGTAAGGGATAGGCTATACCCTTAATCTCGTAACAAAGCGCTGTATCGGTAGCGGCTCTCATTTGAGTCACGAGGCAATGAAGGGCACTATGTAAATTGCCCTCCTCCAATAGCTGGGGACGGAGTGCTGCCACTGAGCGACGAGCCTCGGCAAGTCCGATTCGTGCTAATTCATCAATCATTTCCAGATGTGCTTCTGTCGCTTCTAAATCATCCGTTAGCACTTGTGTTGCTGCTTGAATATGCAGTATAATCCCAGTAAACGATTGCGCTAAAATGTCGTGGATTTCCCGTGCCATGCGGTTACGTTCTTCCACAACAGACGCTGCTTCAGCCTGTTTGCGAGCGGTAATGTCCTGCCCAATACCGATACTCATACCGTGACTCAGCCTAATACCTGCCCAGGAAGTCTCTACATAGCTACCGTCTTGAGTCCTGATTTTGAAGTCCTGCCATTTTCCAGTGGCTGCGATCGCGTGTTCCACAACCTGCTGGCGACACTCCAGGTCAAGATAATATTCTCCTAATTGGTCAAGCTCTTCTAATTCTAAATTAGACCAACCCAGGAGGCGTTCTAACTCCCGGTTGACTAATTGAATGCGACCTTTTGCATCATAAAGAACCACCATAACGGGGATGTGGTCAAAGATAGTTTGCAAAAGTTCTTTTTGCTGCCGCACTTCCAAAGTCCGCTCAACGACCTGCTTCTCTAAAGTCTGATTATAATCTGCCAAGACTTTTTCAGCCTGTTTGCGTTCCGTAATATCCTCAACGGCGTCGATAGCATAGGCAATGTTGCCTTTAGCATCATAGATAGGCGTTGCCCGAGTCTCTAAAGTGATAATCTTGCCGTTTTTATGGATTTCTATGTCATTAGCTGTTGCACTTTTGCCCCTTAATGCCTGCACCAGAGGCAAGTTCTCTATAGGGTACTCCTGATGAGTGCCGGCTTTATAGACTTGATAAATTTCCGACAATTCCTCGTTAGTAGCATCCCACTTGACTTCTTTACCGAATATGTTTTTTGCCTTCTGATTAATGTAGTAAGGTTTGCCTTCTGCATCCAACACTCCCACACCCACTGGCATCGCTTCCAAAAACTGTATCAAGCGGCTTTCGTTCTCCTGAAGTTTGGTGATCAGTACAGCTTGTTCGCAAGTTAATTTTGCGAAGTCCTGATTCATTTGCTGTAGTTGGGCATTTTGTTGAGCTAACTTTTTATCCTGAAGATAGCTATTCACTGCTTCTTTTACTGTCAATCTCAGATCTTCAGTTTCCCAGGGTTTGGCAATGTAACGATATAGTTTGGCATACTTGATTGCATTACCCACTGCTTCCAGGCTGGCTTGCCCTGTCAGCATAATTTTCAGGGTTTTGGGCGAGATGGCATGAATACGCTTTAATAATTCATCCCCTTTAATATTAGGCATGAAGTAATCAGCAATGACTAGAGGAACTTCATACTGTTCGTCTAGCAATTCTGATACTAACTGTAGCGCTTCTTCACTGGATTGGGCCGTTTCAATGAGGTATTCATCTCCTAGGGCTTTTTGCAGCTCTACTTCCAGACTATCAAGGATTGTCTGTTCGTCATCAACACATATAATGACAGGTTTACTCATAAGGTTTAGTCACTCATTTTGTGCTATGCCAGACTTAATGGTTTCAATGAGTTTCTTATTATTCCAAGGTTTTGGCAAACAAGCATATAAGTTAGCTTGAGTGATAGCTCGTTCAATTGCTTCTTTATTAGCTTGTCCTGTTAGCAATATTGTAGTAATATTTGGATATTCTTTATGAATAACGATCAGAAATTCATCTCCCTTCATACCGGGCATTAACCAATCAGAGATAATTACTATGATTTCTATCTCATCCTCTATAAGTTCCTGAAGGAGTTCCAGGGCTTCTTCGGCACTTTCAGCAAATTCATACAGGTAAACATCATCAAAGGCTCTTCGGAGTTCTAGCTCAAGACTCTCTAATACCACTGTCTCATCATCAACACATAAAATCGCTGACTTAACCATCGCTAGTCTCCTCGTTTAGATTAATGGGCAATGATACGGTAAATGTAGTATTACCAGGCTTCGAGGACACTTCAATTTTTCCTTGATGTTTTGCAACAATATTCTTGACGATATCCAATCCCAAACCACTGCCTTCCCCAGGAGGTTTTGTAGTAAAAAATGGCTCAAAAATTCTTGGCATAATCTCAGGAGGGATACCTTTGCCATTATCGGTGATGCTAACCAGCAAATTCGCAGTTTGCCGTGTCACATCAATCGTTAAGGTTCCGTTGTTGTTCATCGCTTGCAGGGCATTGTGGATGAGATTTGTCCAAACTTGGTTGAGTTCATCGGGATAGCACCAGAGCGACGGCGATTCACCATAGTGTTTAATGACTTCCACCCCGTGTTTAATTTGGTTATGATAAAGTATTAATACAGTCTCAATTCCCTCAATGATATTTGCCTGTACTTTTAACCCCGAATGGTCATAGCGGGCATAGATTTTTAGGGCAGATACGATTTTGGTAGCTTTTTCTGTGGCAGCGGCGATGGTTATCGTGCTTCTCTGTACTGTAGCAAATTGATAAGCAGTTTTTAAGATATTTTCGCTCTGTGGGTCCTGTAACAATGGCAAAAAGGGTTGAATATCGTCATACACACCGATATTTACCAGGGTACTAGCAAGGGTATCAGCATTTTCAATCGACTGCAACTCTAGTTGATGCTTCAAATCTTTTTTAAATTGACGTTTTTCTTTACTAGATAAGGAAGTCGTTTGTTGAGTTGATTTTTGCAGTAGAGCAAAAAAATCCTGCTGACGTTCTCTTGAGAGTCCTTGAAAAAATTCGGGTAACTGTTTGAGGTTTTCAGTCAAGAATTCGGAAATATTTACCACAGATGAGCGAATTGCGCCTACTGGGTTATTCACTTCATGAGCCACCCCGGCAATCAGTTGTCCTAGGGCTGTCATTTTTTCGGATTCAATTATTTGAGCCTGAGTGCGCTGGAGTTTGTTCAAAGCTTGTTCTAGCAGTTGGGCTTTGGTTTGCAATGAAGAACGCGATCGCTCCAATTCGGCTTCTGCTTGTAGGCGTTCTGCGATTTCCTGTTGCAGCATTTGATTCGATTGGGCGAGCAGTTGATTAGAATGGGAAATTTCAGCAGTTCTTTCCTCTACGCGTCTTTCTAACTCCAATGTAAGTTTTCTGAGGGCTGACTCCGCGCGATCGCGTTCTTTAATCTCCTGTTCCAGACGTTCATTCTGCTCTTTTAGTCTCTTGGTCATGTGTCGTAGACTCAGGTGAACCGTGACACGGGCTAAAACCTCTTCAGCATCTACTGGCTTAGTGATGTAATCCACCGCCCCAAAACTTAAACCTCTGACTTTATCCACCGTTTCAGAAAGTGCGGTCATAAAAATCACTGGGATGTCTTGAGTTGGTGGCGATGCTCTCAAGCGGCGACAAGTTTCAAACCCATCTATTCCAGGCATAAGTACGTCTAAGAGAATGAGATCGGGAAGAGCATATTTGACTTTGTTAAGAGCACTTTCGCCATTTTCAGCTACCAAAACTCTGAAGCCAGAGTCGGAGAAAAATTCAAACAGTATTCCTAAACTAGCAGGCGTGTCATCTACTATTAAAATGATACCTTTTTCATTGGCTACTCCAGTCATTTACTCTCTCCTATATTGTTTGATAAATTCCTGGAGTTGTAGCTCTTTAAAACCTTTGGCTAATTGACGCAAATGGGAGGCAAATGGTATCCATTCTTCATTCAATTCCAGGTGTTCAGCGAGCTGAACAATACCTTTGAGGTCGCCGATGACTGCTAGGTCAAACAGGACAGCGATTTCCTCTGGTGGCGGTGCAACTAGAGGTTTTGTTTCCAATCTCTGTGTTGCAAGGGTGTTGCTGGCTTGAGCAACATTAGTTTCTTCATAAATCCATTCCAGTTTCAGGTAAAGCCGTAACTTTTCTAAAAGCTCCTCTAACAGTATGGGTTTAGAGAGAAAATCATTGCAACCTGCCTCAAAACTTTTTTGTTGCTCGAAATCAAAAACGCTGCTTGAGGTAGCAATCACCGCCACATTGAGTTGCAACTGCCGAATCTGACGGGTAGCTTCTAACCCGCTCATTATCGGCATTTTCAAGTCCATCAAAATAACATCAGGTTTTAATTCACGCGCCTTATTTAAACAATCCTGACCATCCGTTGCTGACGCAATTTCAAACCCTAAAGGTTGCAGCATACCGACCAGGACTGAGCGATTTTCCCATTTATCGTCTGCTACCAAAACTTTACGTTTTTCACCTTTGTAACCAATAATTGTACGTTGTTCTCCTTGGTTAACATAAGTCGGTTGCTCAACTTCCGCCAAATCTAACTCAAAGAAGAAAACGCTTCCTTTTCCTAAAGTACTCTTTACCTTCAAGTCGCCACCCATCATCTGAACTAATTGACGGCTAATTGTCAGTCCCAATCCTGTTCCTTCAATTTTGTGACTGTGGTATTCCACCTGATGAAAGGGCAAAAATATTTTTTCTAATTGCTCAGTTGCTATGCCAATGCCTGTATCTTCTACCTGAAATCTCATCTTGCCGTCATAATACCCAACTTTGAAGGTTACTCTGCCGATTTCAGTAAATTTGACGGCATTGCCGAGTAAATTAATCAATACTTGTCGCAACCGCTTCTCATCGCCTTGAACACCCATAGGCAGTGGGGTGAGGGGCTCGTAAATCAAGAAAATTCCTTTTTCTTCAGCCCGAATGTGACAAATTTCCGTAATTTCTTTGATAAATTCCGGAAAACGAAAATGGCTTGGGTAAAGTTCCATTTTCCGGGCTTCAATTTTGGAGAGGTCTAAAATGTCATTAATTAGGTTGAGTAGGTGGTTGCTACACTGATAAATGATGTTAAGACTATCTTTTTGCGAACCGCTTAAACTTTTGTCTCGTTTAAGGATTTGAGTATAACCCAAAATGCCGTTGAGTGGTGTTCTCAATTCATGGTTCATATTGGCAAGAAATTCGTTCTTGGCACGGTTGGCAGATTGTGCAGCATCTTCCGCTTTCTGCAGATGCAGATTTTTTTCCTGTAATTCCAGCGTTCGCTGTTCTACTTTTGCTTCTAGGGTGATGTTGGCTGATTCTAAATCGGTATATAGACGAGCATTTTCAATTGATATTGCCGCTTGAGATGATAAAAGTTTTAAGACTTCTAACCTAGCAGGGGTAAAGGCATTTGTTATCAGATTATTCTCCAAATATACAACGCCACCTAAATGCCCTTGATTGACAAGTGGTACACATAAAATAGATTTGGTCTGATGCTCTTTGATATAAGGGTCAAGTGTAAAATTACCCTCACGAGTTGCATCATTCAAGACAACACTTTCTTTAGTACGAACGACATAGTTGATGACTGATGCAGGTAGACGGTTGTCAATAGGAATTGACTGCAACACCTTTATAGTGCCAGACTTGCCAGATCTGGCGTTAGAATCTACCTCGCCAGAAGCTTCAATTACCAATTTCCCTGCTTTGTCCAAAATGAGAAAGCCTGTTTGCGCCCCGACGTTCTCAATGAGAATCTTCATCAAGGAACTGAGTAACTTATCGAGAAAAATTTCACCAGAAATCGCTTGGGATGCTTTCATCACTGTAGCTAAATCTAAAGCGCTGTCTGAACTACTAGACGTCGTTCTAGAAGCTGTGTGGATTGGCGTGTGAGCCATGCCCGACGGCTGAGGAAAGAACTGCGGATAGCGAGTTTCTAAATCTCTTACTTTCGCAGTTGCTCCCCAGCGATCGTAGCAGTAATGTGCTTCCTTCATGTAGGTTTGAGCAATTTTTTCTCTACCCCGAAATAGGTAAAATTTAGCAGCTAATTCATAGGCTAATGCTTCTTCTTGGATATATCCATTTTCCCTGGCTCCTTGGATAGCTTGTTCGTAGAATTCTTCTGCTTCAAGCAACTGACCTAGAACTCGTGCCGTCTCTGCTTGCACTAGATTATATTTATGCAAATAATTCATTGGCGCATAATGTGCCCATTGTTTCATTTTCTCCTGGCTAAGGGCAACCTTTTTGAGGATTTCTTCCTGCGTTTGAGTGCTGTAGGAGGGATATGTTGCTAGTTTTGCCAGAGAGTCATAGAGATAGTACAAAGGCTCAAGGGGACACCCTATTGCTTGGATCAAGTGACTTTCCGTTATGATTGAGTTTTCAACTGCCTGAGAATACTCAGAAAATAAATAGCATAGTAAAAGTTTGTTGAAATGTACCAGAAAAGTTACGGTTCCATCTATTTCGTGTTGTGGCTGTTCATTCTCCTCGTTGTAGGATTCGCCAATCAGACGAGTTGGATTGACCGAGCATCCCATCAAATTTAAGACATATTGCTGAAGTAATTGAAGCCAGGTTAGTGGTATTTTCTCTTTGATTTGACGAATTGCTTCACTATATGTTGTCATTTCGCGTTCCAGTTCCACAAGTTCTTTTCCGACAACAAAGGCTTGGAAGCAGTAACCGTGAGCGCAATAAGCAGCAAACTCTAAATCCCCAATTTCCAGCCCACTTTGATAACCTTCTAGTAATGGCTCCAGTGATTCTCTAACATGTTCTTTCCAGTGGATGATGAAGTAATTTACCAGATGCAATGTCCGAGCTCTGAGTAAATGGGTATTCGGCTGTGACAACAACTTTAGAGCCAGCTGTCCAAACTGATAGCCAAACTCTATGTTTCCGACCCTTCCACAAAGAATTGACCCAAAAATGGCATACACAAAGGGAGATACAAAGGCATTGCCATACTGGATTGACAAGTTAACCTGTTTAGATGCAAATAGAGGCATCAGATCGGGAGCAGCAATATGAGCAGCAATTATTATCCTTAATAGGATTCGCATCGCTACCAATTTGTCTGGCTCAGTCATTTCCGGCAAATGGAGCAAGTCCCCAATCGGTTTCTTACTCAAAAGGGATGTAATTGTGTCTATTTCTAAGTAGATATCCGAGTGACTGGGCGCTTCGGGAAAACTGATTCCCAGTTGCTGCAAAACTTGCAACCCAGTATTGACTGCTTTCAACGGCTGGCTTTGCGCCATGCAGGTTTGAAGTTTAACTTCATAAGCTTTCACTTTGTCTAGAATAGTTTTTGCTTGTTGCAGGACAACGTTTACCCATCTTTCCATCTCCTCGAAGTGACCACACAAGTACGCTGCTTCTGCGGCTGACTCATGTAAAGCCAAAGTGAGGTCATACTGACGTTGCCAACTATTAAGCGGCAGCAATTCTATTGCTGTAGTTAAATATCTTTTGGCAGCATCATAAGCTGTAGCGGCTTTTGCTTTCTGACCTGCCATCAAATTTAATTTGGCTATTTCATCTCGTTTTTCTTGCTCAGTAACAAGTTTAATGCCAAGATTAAGATGATCGGCAATTTTAAATATCTTGTCTAATAACGTTTCCGGTTTGCTATTATGTAATAGCAAACTACCAATTTGTAAGTGAATCGCTTGGTTTTGCGACTCCTCAACCAAGGCATAAGCAGCTTGTTGCACCCGGTCGTGCAGAAATTTATAATTTTGAATTAATAGGTCTTCATCTAACTCTGATATGGGCGAAATCAACCCTGAATGAAGTGCCGCTGCTAAGTCTAGGAAAGTTCCTCTAGGCGATTTTTCACAAATAATTGCAAGGGTGTTTAAGTCAAATTCAGCGCCAACACAAGCTGCTAAGCGTAAAACCTGCTGCGTGGCATCTGGCAGTTTTTTCAACTTGCTAATCATCAACTCCACCACATTGTCGGTGATGTCTTTTGCTTCAATTTGAGCCAGTTCCCAATACCATTTTCGATTTTGGAGCGAGCGTTTGCGTTTTTCCTTTGGAAACTCTCCGTGAAAGCTAAGGAGCGAATTAGATTGTGGATTTTTTATCTCAAACTCTAGTTGCAAATTCTCAGGGAGGGTAAAGGTAATAAGGTTTTCCGCATAGAGGGTTTTGAGAAACTCATTCACAAAGAAAGGATTACCACCAGTTTTACGCAACAGCAACTCAGACAAGGGTAAACTCGTGCTAGTGTCACTATATAATGTGTCGGCAATTAGGTGACTAATATGCTCTTGTTTTAAAGGTGCTAACCTAATCTGGTTGATATCTACCCTTTCTTTTATTAGCCCTTCAAGCGTCATCATTAATGGATGATTTCGGTTAACTTCGTTATCTCGATACGCTCCAATCAGAAAAAGGTATTGCGACTCGCTATCCGTCATCATCAACTGAATTAATTTGAGAGTCGCCGAGTCTACCCACTGCAAATCGTCCAGAAAGATGACCAAAGGATGCTCTTTCCTACAGAATACTCTTATAAACTTTTCAAAGACTATATTAAAACGGTTTTGCGACTCGGTTGACCCGACTTCTGGCACAGCTGGCTGTTTGCCGATAATGAGTTCGACCTCAGGAATGACATCAATAATGACTTGACCGTTAACCCCCAAAGCCGCTAATATTCTTGCTCGCCATTGTTGCAGTTGCACTTCACTTTCACTTAGCAGTTGCCGCACCAATCCAGCAAAGGCACTAACTATAGCACTATAAGGAATATTCCGCTGAAATTGGTCAAATTTGCCAGAAATGAAATAGCCGCGCTTTTGGGTAATGGGCTTATAAATTTCTTGCACTAGTGCTGACTTACCAATACCGGAATAACCTGCAACTAGCATCATTTCAATTCCCGAATTTTGGCTTGTCTCCCTCTCTCCTTGTCTCCCACTCCTCCCTGCTGCTACTCGCTCAAATGCAGCCAGTAATGTTTCAACTTCCGCCTCACGTCCGTAAAGTTTCTGCGGGATTTGAAACTTGTCAGAAATATCTTGAGTGCCAAGAGGAAATCCTGAGATAGTTCCTGATGCTTGTAATTGGGTTAAACATTCCGACAAATCAGCTTTGATTCCCCAGGTACTTTGGTATCGCTCCTCAGCATTTTTTGCCATCAACTTCATGACAATGGCTGAAACGACTTCGGGAATCTTTGAATTTACCTCATGGGGTGAAACGGGCTGTCTGGCAATATGACAATGCACTAATTCCAGCACATCATTAGTCACAAAAGGCAGTTGCCCAGTCAGCAATTTATAAAAGGTGACGCCAAGGGAGTAAAAGTCTGTGCGATAATCCAGCATTCGGTTCATCCTTCCCGTTTGCTCCGGCGACATATAGGCTAAAGTGCCTTCTAAAATATTGGGATTCTTAAAATTAGGATGAGTACGGCTTAATTGGGTAGAAATGCCAAAGTCAATGATTTTGACAATTCCAGTTTCTGGATTGCTGACAATGTTGCCTGGGTTAATGTCTTTGTGGATAATATTAGCGGCGTGAATCTGGCTCAAAATTTCTGTGATTTTGAGGGCAATGCTCAGAAATTCTGGTAAGGGCATTGAGTCATACCCGAATGGCGACTCCTGGATCAATTTCTCTAAAGACTCGCCGCCAAAATCCTCTAAGATAATGACTAAGGTTCTTTGATATTCTTGTAAGTTGTAAGCCTTAACCACTCCGCTGATATTCAAAGAATGGGTAATTTCATATTCCTGCTTATAGCGTGTAAGTTGTGATGGGGTGGGATAGTCTTCCTTGAGCATCTTGAGGATAACGGCTGTGTTATCCTGTTCTCGAATGCCCCGATAAACAACAGAATTGGCGCTTTCGTAGATTTTGGTAGTAACCGTAATGTGAGGTATGGAAATCATAACTATAGCGGTTCGGGAATTGAGTGCAATACAACCTTGGATTGTGGGATGGGATTGGCGCTGGTCTTAAATTGAGGGCGGGCAGGATGCCCACCCCATAAAATATGTATTTCATCCAAGTGAGAAGGGCTATAGCACCTCAAATTAATTTTATTGAACAATACCTTACAGCGCTTTTCAAGTAAATAAACTACAAGGTAGGGGCTGTTCTGTGCCGTGCCCCTAGGAAAATTTGTGGTTCAATTAACTGAAAATAGCTGTAGAAAAACAGGGATTGATGCACATGGTAGGATGTTTATTTTTATTAATATTTTTATCAATTTTATTTTTATCAATAACTTAAGTCCTAGCTGTATCTCTCTAAAACCTTACCTACATACAGGCAAAGACACAGTAAACGTGGTTTGACCGACTCTCGACTCCACCGAAATTTTTCCTTGATGTTTTTCCATAATTTTCTTAACAATATTTAATCCCAAGCCACTACCTTCACCAGCAGGTTTAGTGGTAAAGAATGGCTCAAAGATTTTTGGTATAATCTCAGGAGGCATACCCTTACCATTATCGGTAATGCTGACCAGCACAAAAAGCTCTTGTCGCGTCACATCAATCCTCAAGGTTCCCTTGTAGTCCATCGCTTGCAAGGCATTGTGAATCAAATTTACCCAAACTTGATTTAGTTCATCAGGATAGCATAAAATTGAGGGTAATTCAGTATAGTTTCTAATTATTTTAACGCCGTGTTTAAGTTGGTTGTGATATAGGATTAGTACAGTCTCAATTCCCTCAATGATATCTACTTGTACTTTTTCCCCAAAATGGTCGTAATGAGCATAGGTTTTCAAAGCGAACACCACTTTTGCAGCACGTTCTGTGGCGGCACCAATGGTTTTGGTGCTTTTCCAAACGCTAGCAAAATCATAAGTGGTTTTCAAAAACTTTTGGACATCTGGAGCTTTTAACAATGGCAAAAAGGGTTGAATATCATCGCACACACCGAGATTTACCAGGGTACTGGCAAGGCTATCGGCATTGTCAATTGACTGGGACTCTAGTTGACGCTTCAAATCTTTTTTGAATTGACGTTTTTCTTTACTAGATAAGGAAGTCGTTTGTTGAGTTGATTTTTGCAGTAGAGCAAAGAAATCTTGCTGGCGCTGTTTTGTGAGATGTTGGAAAAATGTGGGTAACTGTTCTAAGTTTTCAATTAAGAAATTGGCAATATTCTCTATTGAGGAGCGAATAGCTCCTAGCGGGGTATTAATTTCATGAGCCACTCCAGCTACCAGCTGTCCCAGTGCTGCCATTTTTTCTGATTGAATCAGTTCTTCCTGGGTAGATTTAAGATGGGTGAGGGCTTGTGAGAGTTCTTGCGTTCGTTCCTCTACTTTAGTTTCTAAATTAGAATAGAGACGTGCATTTTCGATCGCAATGGCGGCTTGAGTTGATAACAGATGCAAAACTTGCGATCGCGTAGCGTCTCCAAAGGAGTTTCGCTCTGGTGTAAACGCTCCAGCCGCTAATTGATTTTCTAGATACAACACGCCCACGAGCTTAGTTTGATTTAGCAGCGGCAAACACAAAAGTGATTGGGTTTGGTTGTGCTGAATATATGGATCATTGATAAAATTACCTTCACGAGTCGCATCATTTAAGATGACAGATTCATGAGTCCGGATCACATACTGAATAATTGATTCGGGTAAGCAATTTGCCGTTGGAATCGATTGCAGCACTCGCGTAGCACAGACCTTCTCACCATCATTGAGTTCACAAGCAGCCTCAACTAACCATTCTCCTGAGTTTTCCAAAATCAAGCATCCGGTTTGTGCGCCAGCGTTCTCGATTAAGATCTGCATTAAGGAAGTCAGCAACGCCTCGAGTTCAATTTCACGAGAAATTGCCTGAGATGCTTTCATCACCGCCGCTAAATCAAAAGCGATATCTGAGCTATTAGAGGTGGTTTTAGCAGTTGAGCGGATTGGCGTGTCAACCATACGCGGCGATTGAGAAAAAAACTGCGGATAACGAGTTTCTAAATCTCTTACTTTCGCGGTTGCTCCCCAGCGCTCATAGCAGTAGTGAGCTTCCTTCATGTAGAGCTGGGCAAACTTTTTCCGACCCCGGTGTAGATAAAACTTAGCAGCTAATTCATAGGCTAATGCTTCTTCTTGAAGATACTCATTGTCTTGTGCCCCAAGAATTGCTTGTTCGTAGAATTCTTCTGCCTCAAGCAATCGACCCAAAACTCGCGCTTTCTCTGCCTCGACTAAGTGATATTTATGCAAATAATTCATGGGTGCATACTGTGCCCATCGCTTCATTCTCTCCTGGCTAACAGCAATTTTATTGAGAATTTCCGACTGTGCTTGAGTACTGCTATCGAGATAGGTTGCAAGTTTTGCTAGAGAATCATAGAAATAGTACAAAGGCTCAAGGGGAGTGCCCGCTAATCGGGCTATATAATTCCCTGCTAGGGCTGCATTTTCAACAGCTTGAGCATATTCAGAAAATAGGTAGCATAGGAAAAGTTTGTTGAAATATACAGCAAAGATAGTGCTTCCATCATTTGCTGCTTCGTATTGTGGCAGTTCATTCTCCTCATTGTAGGATTCGCCAATGAGACAAGTTGAATTGACTGAGCGTCCCATCAAGTTTATGATCGTCTGTCGAAATATTTGATTCCAGGTGAGTGCTGTTTCCTGTTTGATTTGATGGATTACTTCACCATAGATCACCATATCGCGTTCAACTTCTACGAGTTCTTTTCCATTGGCATAGGATTGAAAACAGTAAGTATAAGCGCAATAGGCGGCAAACTCTAAATCTCCAGTTTCCAGCCCACTTTGATAACCCTCTAGTAATGGCTTCAATAGAACTCTTGCATGTTCTTTCCAGTGGATGATGAAGTTATTTACAATGTTCAACGTCCTGGCTTTAAGTGAATGAGAGTTCGACTGTGACAACATCCTTAAAGCAAGCTGTCCAAACTGATAGCCAGACTCTATATCTCCGACCACTCCACAAAGAATTAACCCAAAGTTGGCATACGCAAAAGGAGACACCAACGCATTACCGTACTGGATTGACAGGTTAACCTGTTTAGATACCAGTAGAGGCATCAAATTAGGCGCAGCAATATACGCAGAAATCGATATCTTTGATAGGATTCGCATTGCCGCTAACTTGTCCAGACGAGTCATATGGGGCAAATGGATTAAGTCCTTGATTGGTTTTTCACTTAAGAGAGATGCAATCGTACCTACTTCAAGCTGAATGTCTATCTGACTAAGCTTTTCGGGAAAACTGATCCCCAATTGCTGCAAAACTTGCAATGCTGTATGGATTGCTTCTAATAGCTGACTCTGTGCAATGTCAGTTTGAATTTTGACTTCATATACTTTCACACTGTCAAGAACCGTTTTGGCTTTTTGCAGAACGATCGCCACCCAGGATTCTACCTGCTCAAAATCGCCACACAAATACGCGACTTCTGTTGTTTCTACATATAACTCTAATGTCAGTTCATAGTCTGTTTGCCAGCTAGAAGCTGCCAGCCAAACTCTTGCTTTTGCTAAATATTTTTGAGCCACACTATAAGCGATCGCTGCCTTTGCTTTCTGTCCTGCAATTAAATTTAATTTAGCAATTTCATTGCGTTCGAGTTGATCTGCGATCAAATCAATCCCATAATTTAGATGATCGACAATTTCAAACACCCTGTCTGATATTCGCTCTGGCAAAGTTTTTTCTAGTAGATTGCGACCAATTTGAAGATGAACAACTTGTTTGTGCGACTCATCAATTAAGGCATATGCTGCTTGCTGCACGCGATCGTGCAAAAACTTATACTTCTGAATCAACAAGTTCTCGTCTAATTCAGATAGAGGTTGAATTAATCCAGCTTGGATCGCTACCAGTAAATCTAGAGAAACTGCTTTAGGGGATTGCTCACAAACGATCGCTAAGGTATCTAAGTTAAATTCGGCACCAATACAAGCTGCTAGCCGGAGAATTTGCTGTGTGTTCTCTGGTAATTTCTTTAACTTGAGGAGCATCAACTCCACCACATTATCGGTAATATTCTGGGCTTCAATCTGAGCAATGTTCCACTGCCACCCCCCTACCCCCCTCTGTCCCTCCGGAGTTCGGGGGGATGAAAGGGGGGTGGGGGATTGAGGGGGGTTAAAGTTCAACAGCTTTTCACTGTACAGTGATCGCAAAAATTCACCTACAAAGAAGGGATTGCCCTCAGTTTTACGCAGCACTAATTGGGCTAAAGAGCGAACGGAGTCAGCATCCTGATGCAGCGTCTCGGCAATCAACTGACTTAACGGCAAGAGCGTTAAGGGTGCCAGGACAATCTCCTGAAGCACTGCCCCGCCTTTTCGCAATCCCTCCAGCATTAATACCAGTGGATGGGTTCGAGTCACTTCATTGTCTCGATATGCTCCAATCAAAAATAGGGATTGGGTTTGCTCATCCAGCAGCATCAACTCGATTAACTTCAGCGTGGCGGAGTCGATCCACTGCAAATCATCTAAAAAGATTACAAGCGGATGTTCTTTAGAACAAAACACCCGCACAAACTTCTGAAAGACTCGATTAAAGCGATTTTGAGCTTCCGTTGCCCCAACTTCCGGTACCGGTGGCTGCTTGCCAATAATTAACTCAACTTCCGGAATCACATTGATGATGAGTTGTCCATTACTGCCCAAGGTTGTGAGCAAGCGCGCTCGCCACTGTTGCACCTGTTCGTTGGGTTCACTCAGCAATTGCTGCACCAATTTTTTTAAGGCATCCACAAGCGCGCTGTAAGGAATATTGCGCCCTAATTGGTCAAATTTACCAGAGATAAAATAACCGCGCTTTTGGGTGATGGGTTTATAGAGTTCCTGGACTAACGCTGATTTGCCAACTCCAGCATAGCCAGAGACTAGCATCATTTCGACGTTGAATTGAGGATTTCCTTCATTCTGCACTCTCAATTCTTCATTACCCGTTCCTGCCACTCTGTCAAACGCTGCCAATAATGCTGCAATCTCTGCTTCTCGTCCATATAGTTTTTGAGGAATGTGAAACTGATCAGAAACATCTTGCATCCCTAGTTGAATGTGCCTAATTTGCCCTGTCTCTGAAAATTGCTGAGCATAGATTTCTAAATCCGTTTTGATTCCCCAAGCACTGTGATAGCGATCCTCTGCATTTTTCGCCATCAGTTTTAAAATCATATCTGAAACTGCTTTGGGAATCGTTGCATTCACCTCATGCGGCGGTACTGGTTGTTTGGCAATATGACAATGGACTAGCTCAAGTATATCCGTTGTTGCAAACGGCAACTGTCCGGTGAGCAGTTCGTAGAACGTTACACCGAGCGAGTAAAAATCCGTGCGATAATCGAGCAAACGGTTCATCCGCCCTGTTTGCTCTGGAGACACGTAGGCGAGTGTCCCTTCTAAAACATGAGCGCTTTTGAACGTCGGATTCGTGCGGTTAAAGCGGGTGGCAATCCCGAAGTCAATAATTTTGACAACGCCAGTATCCGGATTGAAGACGATGTTTCCAGGATTGATATCTTTATGAATGACATTAGCTGCATGGATTCTGCCCAGAATATCTGTAAGCTCGATGGCAAGACAAAAAAACGTGGATAAGGGCATCGGGCAGAAGCTTGGGTGCTTGTGCATCCATTGCTCTAAAGACTCGCCGCCAAAGTCTTCTAACAGAATAACCAGAGTGCGTTGATACTCCTGCTGGCTGTATGCCTTGACCACTCCTTCGAGGTTTAAGAAACGGGTAATTTCATATTCCTGTCTGTAGCGAACCAGTTCTTGAGCGGAGGGATAATCTTGCTTGAGCATTTTGACAACGAGCGATCGCTCATCTTGCACTCTGATGCCCCGGTACACTAGAGATGCTGAACTCTCATAGATTTTGCTTTGGATCGCAATTCCAGATAGGGCAATCATTGAATTCTCTCCCGATGAGCGTCATGGGTTGTATTGCAAAAACTGCGTAAAGGACAAGCGATTGACTTGATTAAAACTCGAGAGAAGCAACCACTCCAAAAATTTGAGAGCCGAATTCTGCTTGCGCTAAAATATCTTCTTTGGTATGTTAACGCCTTTGACTTGCTCTTTGCAAATCATCTTCATAAGCTGAAAATTCAAAGAATCGTTCGACCGACACTGTTGAAGGGAGCAAACCCCATTCCGGGTTGTGTCAGCCATTTGATTAATTGATTCGCTTGCTCTACTCGATTATTCTAAAAGGATGTCTGGAAGTCTTATTTAACAGTTACCACTTATCAGTTATCAGTTATCAGTTATCAGTTTTTTGGTCACTGTTCACTGTTTACTGTTTTAATACTTATACCAATTTAAAAAGAGAATGCAACACATGGGTAAAACCCCTCCCTAACCCTCCCGTTGGTAAGGAGAGGGTTAGGGAGGGGTATCTATCAATACGGTTCAGTTTCTTAAAGCTCAGTTAATGTCCGACGGAATACCGGGAGTCGCTGAGAAGCCTACACTGTACTGTACTCAGTCAGTGTAGGAGTATGTCACGAATAGACATCTGGTGAAAAACAATGTAGAGACGCTTCAAACAGCGCGTCTCTACAAAGATTGTAAACAACGCAAAATTAATTTCTGGAGATGTCTAATGAGGATTTATTAACTTCCAGGTTTTCTGCATAGGGGCATTTAAGTGCAATGCCCTCAGAAAAAAGTTGTGGATCTTATTTAATCCACGTTCCTTAACGCTTAAAGAATGTGTCCTCCAAATTTTTGATGGTGACGTAAAGCACAGGCACAACGAGCAAACTCAAAAATGTTGCCACAAGCAAACCACCAAAAACTGCTGTTCCCAATGAGTGACGAGCATTTGCTCCTGCACCTGTTGCCACAACAAGAGGGAAGAATCCGACAAGCGCTGCAAATGCGGTCATCAAAATTGGTCGGAATCGTTCTTCTGCTGCTGTAAGAGCTGCTTTGGTGTAGCTCATTCCTTGCTCTCGCGCTTGATTGGCAAACTCTACAATTAATATGGCGTTTTTACTAGCAAGCCCAATCAACATTACAAGCGCAATGTTGCAGTAGACATCGTTCACTAAATTTCGTAGAGCTACTGCACTCAGTGCTCCTAAAATCGCTAATGGCACTGTCAGCAAAATAATTGCTGGGTCAATATAACTTTCGTACTGAGCTGACAAGACCAGAAATACCATGATGATACTGAATGCAAAGATTAAAGCACCCAAACTACCACCAGCAACCTGTTCCCTTGTCAAATCAGACCAATCAAATTTGATTCCTGGTAAAGCAGCTTCTTTGTATGCCTTGGTGATAGCATCAATCGCTTGCCCACTGCTGTAGTTAGATGCTGGAGTTCCTTGCAACAAGATAGAGCGGTATTCGTTAAAGTGAGAAATGACTGCTGGTCCTGTGAAGGGTGTAATAGTAATTAACTGATCTACAGAGACCAGTTTTCCATCTTTAGAATTGACATACAGCTGCTTGAGATCCTCTGGCTTATCACGATACTCACTATCCAACTGCACATACACCTGATAATATCGTTGTCCAAAGACAAATTGACTTACATATGACGAACCGATGCTGGTTCCTATGGTGGTTAAGACATCGTTAAAGTCAACATTCAGAGCATTCAATTGGTCACGATTGATTTCAATTTTATACTGCGGTGTATTGGCAGAAAATTGGGTGAAAGCGCCTGGTGGGGATGCAAATACTCCGGTTTGGTTCGCTTTCTGGAGAATCTTCTGGGCATTTGCCTGAAAATCACTGAAGCTGTACTTACCGTTTGTTGTATCTTCAAGCTGCATATTAAAACCACCCAAGGGGCTAAACCCTGGAATTGGAGGTGGACTACTGACAACGGCAATGGCACCTGTGATAGCTTTAGCAAATTCTTTTTTTACGCGACCGATAATAGAGTCAACATCTTCACCAGGTTTCGTGCGATCGCCCCACGGGACAAGATGGGCGAAGAAAATTCCCTGATTAGCACCAGAACCATTAAAGCCGGAACCACTTATGGTAGCAGTAGACTGTATCTCAGGAATCTTCGTGAGCGACTGTCGAACCTGGTTAAGAATATCGTCCGTGTATTGAAGAGAAGCAGAAGCGGGACCTTGGACAAGTCCCAAGATTGAACCTTGGTCTTCCCCTGGAACAAAACCTGTGGGAACAACACCAAACATGTAAACCGTTGCGACTAATCCAACCGCAAATACCCCAATAACCAAGTATCGAATCCAAATCAAGAACTCCACAATGGCTTTGTAACGGCTATTAACCCAGGCAAAAAACTGGTTAAATTTGCGAAAAAACCAGCCCACCGGACCCCATGCTTCCTGTGGGGAACCCAATAAAATAGCAGCCATACTGGGGCTAAAGCTAAGAGCATTAAACGTAGAAACAGCGATGGAGAAAGCAATAATCAAGGCGAATTGTCTGTAGAGCAATCCTGTAGCCCCAGGAAAAAATGCTACCGGAATAAACACCGCCATCAGTACCAACGAGGTAGCAACCACTGCCCCAGTGAGTTCTTCCATCGCTTCAAAGCTGGCTTCTCGTGCCGACATCCCTTGATTTTGTATCTTAGCAGTGATCGCTTCCACCACCAAAATTGCATCATCTACGACTAGACCTGTTGCCAGTACCAAACCAAACATCGTTAAACTATTGATGGAAAACCCCAACAGTTTGGCAAAAATCATTGAGCCAATTAGGGATACTGGAATTGCAACGGTGGGAATAATGGTGGCACGCCAATCTTGTAGAAATATGAAAATGACCAGAATAACTAGACCAATAGCTTCAAGCAGAGTAATAATAACTTCTTTTGTAGATTCTTGAATAAAACTGACTGTGTCATACACCAGTTCTGCTTTTATCCCTGGAGGAAAGTTCTGCTCGAGTTCCTGCATCTTGGCTTCAATTTGTTTTGCCACATCCAAGGCGTTGCTACCTGGGGATTGATAAATACCAAAAGCAACACCAGGTTTACCATCAATTTTTGCACTGCTGCTATAGGATTGTGCTCCTAATTCAACTCGACCAACATCTTTGAGCTTGATTTGGGTTCCATCCTTTGCCACTTTGACAACGATGTTTTCTGCGTCAGCGACATTATGAAACATCCCATCCAGTAGCAGCGGAATTTGGTAACGTTGTCCTGGAGGAGCAGGTTCTGCACCAATAGTACCACCGCCAATCACAACATTTTGCGATTTCACGGCATTGACGACATCTTCAATAGTGGCTCCTCGGCTCGCTAGAGCATCAGGATCAAGCCAGAAACGCATCGCATATTGACGTTGACCAAAAATATTGACGTGTCCAACGCCCTTAATTCTGGTAATTTCGTCGTTGACAAACAAATCAACATAATTGCTAATGAATGTTGCATTGTACTGATCAGTAGGGGAGTAAAAACCGTAAACTAGCAAAAGACTAGGTGAAGTGGTTTTGACCGATATTCCCTGCTCTTGCACAGAAGCAGGTAATAGAGGAATTGCTTGCTGCAAGTTGTTCTGCACGTTAACTTGGTCAGCGTTTGGGTCAGTAGATGTAGGGAAATAGACTGAAATATTACTACTACCAGCAATACTTGTGGAGGTCATGTAATCCATGTCCTGGGTTCCGTCCAACTTTCGTTCGATTGGGGTCGTGACTACTGTTTCGATAGTTTGCGGATCAGCACCTACGTAGGAAGCCGAGATCTGAACTTGGATAGGTGCAATTTGCGGAACATACTCGATGGGAAGAAGCGGCAAACAGACAACTCCAACCAACACAATAATGATTGTACAAACTGTTGTTAAGACGGGGCGTTTGATAAAAGTATTGGCAATAGACACGATATTTACCTCCTATGGCTGGATTGAGTGGAGGTGTTTGCCCCAGATGAACGAGGGCTGCTGCTTGGTAAAGGAACAATAGGGATACCATCTCTTAAGACGAGAGTTCCGGAGACAACAAGTTTGTCCCCAGGCTTTAATCCATTAAGAACCTGGTAATTTTGTCCTTGAATATTTCCCAATTTCACAGGTACTTGGTGAGCAACCAGTTGGCTTTTTTGATTATTTCCTTGATTTTCCTGAGCGACAAATACAAAGTTTTGATCCCCGATTGTAGTTACTGCATTAATAGGTATAAGAACCCCTGGTTTAATGTCCCAAATCACTCTTGCCTTCACATATTGAGAGTTCCGCAGATTACCACTTGCGTTTGAGAAACGTGCTCTAGTTAAGATTGACTGAGCATCTGCATTGACTTGAGATGAGACAAAGTAAATACTTCCTGAACCCAGCTGTTTGCTTGTATTGGGATCTAGTAATTGTACGGGTAACCCCTGTCGCAGTTCCCCAGAACGACTGATGGGGATGGGAATTTGTAGATCAAAGAAGTCATTTTGGTTGATAGTGGTGAGGGTTTGCCCCGTAGTGACATAGTCTCCCACCTTGAGCGAGATATCACCAACTGCTCCAGAAATGGGTGCAATCACTCGCTTAAAGTTAACATCTACCTGAGCCGCAGCTGTATCTGCGAGAGCTTTTTTGACATTCGCTTCTGCTTGAACAAGAGAGGCTTTGTTAGCCTTGACCTGATTTTGTGCAGACTTAACGCCATCAGCTTTCACTTTCAAATCAGTTGCGGCTTGATCTGCATCGTTTTGCGCGATCGCCCCTTGACCTACTAGATATTGATTCCGCTTATTATTAATTTTCGCCAGTTCGTATTGTGCTTGAGCTGAAGCTAGTTGTGACTCAGCCGATTGCAGTTGCTGAGCAGCGGTATTTTGCGCTGCTACAGCTGCTGCAACTGCTGCTTGATTACTCTTGTACTCGGCGATCGTTTGATCAGGATTGAGAATAAAAATTGGCTCCCCCTGTTTCACCTGAACCCCTGGTTTAACAAGGATTTGCTGGATTTGTCCCTGAATTTGGGGTTTGAGTTCAACTGTTTTCTCTGCTTCCAAAGTGCCTACATACTCTGTGTTGTCTTGAAGAGAGGCGCTTTGTAAAGTCTGCAATTGCACAGCCATAGGAGACGGAGCAGCAGCATGATGAGTGTCCATTGAGGCACGCCACCGACGATAGCCGAAAATGCCTGCTGCTATGATTCCTACTCCCAGTAAAATTAAGAGAATAGATTGAGGTAAACGATGTTTGCGAATGGAACTGGTTGAATGTGTTTTTTCCAACACAGGAGATTCACTTTCATCTGTGTGAGAGTTTAATTGGTCTAATTGATTTGCATCACTTGGAGAATTTGCATTTTCTACCATATGATTAAGTTCTATCAAATTATTTTGTTACACAAGCAACTAGAAAAACCTGATAGGGACATTTTTGTGTCCCTACCAAGACAATGAGGTCGCATGACATGTGATCGGCTAGCATCACAGTTAGTTTTATTGTTTCCTTTTATTAAAATTTTGAACAGTCAAGATAGTCCAGTTAAGCCAGCAAATATGCATCGTGCCTATTTAACGGCAAACTCCGGAATAAGTTTGCCCAGCCTGTGTTCGCTGTCATTTAGAGCGTGTTTATAAATTCGGCAAAAACCCCGATTTGTCATGCTGTTAGCGTAGCTCCACTGTAACGAGAAGCCGCTAGGCGTCTACGCAGAGCGAGGCACGTAGCGATAGCGTACTGAACGCGAGTGCCTGCACCAAGGGCGCTCAGCATCTCTCGACTACGATGCAAACCCTAGATTCTGAGTTCCAAGGGGACAGGCTGCGCCTGCGCGTAGGTTGACAGCATATAAGCCTATATGCTGTCAACCTATATGCTCTCAAAGCACTTAGCCGTAGCTACATCTTTAACAAGGATGCAGTTGCTAACAAAGCGCTAAAGTTTTTCTCAAAAATCCGCTAGTCCATCAAGCACTAAAGGTGTAGCTTTGAGCTGGCAATAGCTGCCAAGTCGTATCTCCTGTCAGTGCTAAAACATACTGGTGATATTGTACTAAGCTAGCACGATGCCCGACGCTAATGAATGTTGTAGCCGTCTTATTTAGCTGCCTGTATAGACGATCCTCGTTTTGACTATCCAAGGCGCTTGTCGCTTCATCCAAAATGGCGTAGCGGGGTTGGGTCAATAGCAGGCGGGCGAAGGCAAGACGTTGCTGTTCGCCTAAGGATAAAATATTTGCCCAGTCCAGCTCTGCATCAAGACCACCAACTCTCTCTGGCAGGTCGGTAAGATTCACCTGTTGTAACACCAGGTAGAGTTTATCTTCCAAGATTTCACGATTGGTGTTGGGGTACAACAATTGGCTACGCAAGGAACCCAAAACCATATAAGGTCGTTGAGGTAAAAATAGCATCTCCTCAAGTTTTGGCCGGATAATGCAGCCGGTGCCTGCGTTCCACAAGCCCGCGATCGCCCGAAGCAATGAACTCTTGCCACAGCCGCTCTGCCCCACAATTAGCAAGCCTTCTTTTGGTGACAGCGCCACCGACAAATCCCTAACCAGAATCTTTTGATAGTTGGGGGTATTCAACGTAATGTGTTTCAGCGCTAGTTTAGAATCCACTACTGTATCAATTACAGTCGCTCCTTCTTTCAAGGTTTTACTAGCAGTGTCTAGAGTCCAGTCGAACAAAGCTAAACGATTCACTCCAGCAGCAAACGCACTCAGCTGTTCAAACCTACTCACAATTACAGACAGCGCGCTTAATACCTGACTGAAAGCAATACCCGCCTGGATAACCACTCCCAATTGAATTTGACCCGCAAAGTAGGCAGGTGCAAGCACCACAAAAGGCAAAAGTGCGATCGCATAATTATAGCCTGTGGTAAAAAAACTCAAATTCCGCTCCCAAGCAATCACGCGATCAAAGTTCCGATACGCCTCATTGAATCGTTGCTTCACCTCCTCAAATTCCTGTGCTTCTCCCTGATAAAAGGCAATCGATTCGGCATGGTCACGCACATGCACCAGACCATAGCGAAAGTCTGCTTCTTTCCTTAGCTGATTGAAGTTTAGCCCAATCAGTCGTTTGCCAATCAGCACTGTAATTACGGTACCCGCGATCGCGTACACCACCAAGACGATGACGAGGGTCAGAGAAATTGACCCTAGCACTCCAATAAAACCAATCAGAGTTGTCACCGAAGTGAGAACAATTAACAGAAAGTCTAGAGAAACTTTAGTAAAGCTGTTAATATCTTCAGATATTCGCTGATCGGGGTTATCAACATTCGGGTCGGAGTTGATCTGGTAGTAAGCCCGGTTTTGAAAATACTCGTTGAGAAACTGATTAGTCAACCACCGTCGCCAGTATAAACTCAACTTTTTTTGGATGTA
Organism: Scytonema sp. HK-05; assembly: GCF_002368235.1. Lineage (GTDB taxonomy): Bacteria > Cyanobacteriota > Cyanobacteriia > Cyanobacteriales > Nostocaceae > Kalymmatonema. The sequence goes on from NZ_AP018195.1 coordinate 767,025, forward strand.
GTTAAAGAAGACAACCAAAGGGATCGCCACGACAATGACACCGACAAAAATCCAGACGCTGCGATAGAAGCTCTCAATATTCTTTTGTTCGAGTGCGTTAATCAGGTTTCGATTCATAAAGCTGAGAAGCACGCTCAGACCACTGGCAACTAGCGCCAGCACCAGCAAAATAGCCAGCAGTCCTCTCGCGCTCCATTTTTCATTAGAAAACCAGTAGGGTTTAGCGATCGCCCAAAAACGCTGCCATAGCTGACGGTTAAATCGATTCATTTTTTGTTACCTGCTTATGCTGTGTCATAATCGCTCAGCCGAAAATCTGCCTAGCGTAGTTCGTTTTTGACTTGTTTGAAGCCATAGTTAATACTCTAGGACTTACGCACTGTAGAAATGCACCCGCATATGCATTTACTATCGCCGTCTTTGCAACCACCTTGTAAAAGGCCGTTGGTTTCACTTTAGGCTGCAATTGTCAATAATTTGGAAAGATTTAAACACAACGCTTGAAAATTACCTTGTCTTAAGATTTACTTAAGTCCTAGATTAGTGCTGCTATCCTACAGTCTTACCGTTTGGTCATCACTGGCACTGGCAAGTATATTACCTTGGGGGCTGAAGGTGACTGATGTAACCCGATGACTATGTCCCTGAAAAGTTTTGAGGCATTCATAAGTACTGACATCCCACACCTTCACCGTTTGGTCTTCGCTGCTATTTCCAAGCAGGCTACCATCGAGACTGAAGGCGAGTGACTAGATGCTACCACTATGACCTTGCGATCGCTTCTCCCCAATCCAGGCGTTTGCTGGCAATCTTTGTCTCATCCTTTTCATCTGTGCTTCGAGAGCGAACCGCAGCATCCAGTTCACCTATCTCTTCACAGTCCACTTGTAACGCATTGCCCACGGAAAGACTTCCTCAGTTGCGTCATCAGCTCCCCTGAACAGATACCGAGATGATATTGCTCTAATTCAAATGGAGCAAGCAGGTACTTATGTAACTAATTAAATTGGTATAAAATTAAATTGGTATAATATCAAAACTGTTATCAAAATGACAATGTAGAGACGCGGTGAATGAAAGCGTCTCTACATTCCTAAATCTCACTAAACTCCTTAACCAAGTCGTATTGGTTTATACAGCCATATTGACAAAAGGGACACTATTTTAATCTGTCAGAAATGCCAGTTTATTGGTTAAACTGCTTTAAAATACTGCACATTATCCTTAAGGTATGAGCGTACTTTGCCTGCTTTTTGTAATCGTCTGCCAACGGAAATAATATCTTCGATTCGCTTGCCCAATTTTAATTTCAATTCAAAAGCACTTAGTTCCCGCAAATCGACGAGTTCTAGAAATTGATCCGCAAAGTTTTTGTCAGCCATATTGGGAACTGCGGCATCCAAACTAAGTGCCCACCAACAAGGTTTACCTGCTCCGGCTCCAAATCGAAAAACTTTTCTTCGAGCCTCCAAATAAGTTAGTTTTTTAAGCGCTGTTCCTCTACTGATCCCAATCTGAGATGCAATTTCTGAGGTTGTCTGAGGGTTTCTGAGTAATGATATAATTGTTACTTCTTCTTGTGTAGATAAAGGCAATTCAGTCAATGTGTTAGTTTGGCGTCTTTTATGTGGAAATGGAATTGGATTTAATTCCTTTAAGTTAGTGCATGTTAAACAAACTGGTTTTCCTCGAAGAAAAGTTCTAGGGATAGTTTCCGATTGACAAAATTGACAAACTTGTTTTAAGCAACCAGGGTAGATGTACAACTGCATTTTTATTCTGCTCCTTATGCTGCCATGTTTGTTTTTATTTCCGCTAAAGCAACTTCAACTGCCTTGACAAGTACTTCTGAATCGTTCAATTCCATTGATTGAGCTACAAGTTTAATAAGTCCTTGAACAATGAGTTTTTCGGGAGTCTTATTGTGCTCTTTGGCAACTTTTTCTAGTTTGATACAAACTTCTGTATTAGAGTCTTGAAGGCTATGTTCTACTCCACACAAATTAAGTTTATAATAACGCTCAGTACCAGAAAGATTTTGATGCCAACCGCAAAGACTCTTTTTTTTTGGTTTTGATGGTGGTAATTCAATTCCTTGATCTGCTGCTATTTCTTGAACAGCTTGTTGTACAATTTTGGCTGTTAAGCGTCCATTGCCAGCCAATTTTTGAGCGTTAATATACGCCTTTTGAACCTGTTCTGGCTGAGCTTTTAGTAGAGCTAATTTACGACAATGATCTTCTGGTATGGTTCCTGGTTCTACTCCCAAAGAGTCGCGTTCAATACGCCCAGCTTGCCACTGTTTTTGTAAATTAGAACGGCTTCCTTGAATGAAGTCACTATTTAACAGAGCAGTCATATTTTTAAATCCAAGGTGTTCATACCCTTTCCCTTCATCTAGTAAGACTAAATAGTGACGAATAATGTCGTTACTACGTTTCTGAATTTTAGGCAAAGCTTTCAACTGTCTCAAATGAGAGTTAATAAAAGTGATGATTTTCTCTGCGTCTTTTTTGGAAAGCGGTTTTTCTAGAATCTGGGGACTAAAGGGAATAATTTTTGAGTTCAAATTTGAACTTATTGAAGAGGGTTGTTTGAAATTGTCTGCTAAAGTGTAGGCTTCTGTGTTCTCCAAATGCTCTAACTCAAAAGGCAAGCCAGACAATTCCGGTTCGTTATCCCACTGGACGATAGGAGGAAGAAAATCTTCTCCATCTATTTGAGCTAAATCAACGGTTGTTCTTGGTTGACTACACGAAGTGAGGTAATTGCTTGAAATAGATTTTTCATCTTTATACAAGTTCAAATTTGAACTTGTGTTAAGAACTAAGCTATTATCATCGGAGTTTTCCTGACTTAATTCTAGGGGATTCACTGGTTCAACTATCTGGGAGTCTTCAAAAAAAACCCACGCGCTAGGTGTAGCGCACTCTTGGACTCCTTTGTATATCCCAACTCGTCCTTTATACAAAACACGCTCGCCTTCTATAAGTAACTTAAGAACCTGCCAACGTTTCTCTTTGTCACTTAATGGCTGTAAATTGGTTTCTAACATTGGCTTTTGTACAACTGCTGAATTTTTGACTAAGTTCTCATTGACTATGAGGTGAAATTCACGTCTAGCTTGAAAGTTTGTAAAAGTTTCAGTTTGCTTTTCCCAGGAATCACCACAAGGTGATATAATTTTGATTAATATCCCTCTTCCATTTATTGAAAAGTGTGCTTTATAACCTTTATAATCCTCTTCAAAAGCTTGAAAGCTTTGGATAACTGAAAGTTGGTAAAGGCGCTCCTGTAAAAGCTTGATTCTGCAATCTCTTTCTTGTTTGGAAATTTTCCTTAATTTCTGAATTGCCTTCTCCGATTCTTGTAGTTGAGGGATGTCTTCGATATTTGTTTCGGCAAGAATTTCGGAAATTTTTAAATTTCCTTCTAAAGTTAGTAGCGAAACGATATCAGTAGGGCTTTGTATTAGCGGGAAAGATGTCATAATTTTTGAAAGTTTTTTTTGGTTAGCTTGTCGCTTTATGCGGCATTTTTTTTGACAAGCCGCTAACAAGCAGATCAGACGTAGTTACTTGGTTTGAGCAAAGCATTTTGTGCTTTATGAAGGACATCCTGAAAATTTCAGGTTAGAAGCCCACAAATGAAAGAATGTTTTGCTTGTTTTAAGGAAAACAGTTAAATAAAGAAGTGATTGATTTCTTCTCTCACTAAAGACTAGGGAAATTTAAGCTGTTCGTTTGGGTACAGCTTCAGTCATGTCCCTCCGCTTTTTAACTTTGGTTTCCCAGACATGAAGTTTAGGAGGTACAATCAGTAATGCTCTAGAAGGCTTAGCTAAATTAAGCCCTAGCTGTAACTCTAGCTTTGTTAAAATGTTAGCTGTCTTGTTGACGCCAGTGTTAATAGCTGTACCTGCATTGGTACGGAAAATGCCGCGTTTTACTCGTTTGTCCTTAAATACCAAGCTCTTGGGTTTTTCACCATATTTTGACAGTGGATAAGTGTTTAGGAATGATGGTTGAGATATGTACGTCTTGTCAATTTCTACAAACTGCATCCCGTAGAACTCGCACAGTTGCTTGATATGGTTTTTAAGTCTTGCAGTTAGTAGTTCCATAAACGGTTGATTGATTTTAGTTGCTAAATTCGAGTTTTGCTGACTTCCTCTATTCCATCCAAAAAATTCCGCTTTAATATTATGTTCCAGGCAGTAGTCCATGACTAGCATTGCGGATTTGTTAAGAGTATCTCGCATGTGGTGATTACGCTTCGAGGTTATACGTGCACTTCTAACACTCCACAAACCTTGAAGTCTAGGGTGTTTAATAGTTGCAACCTGTTTGTTGTATGGTTGATTTTGTGATTTCATTTTGCCCTTATCAATAATAAAGCTTGTTCCAACGTTGCTAATACAGATTAGCCAATTAATAATTTGTGCATCAATGCCAAGAGAACTTTTTTAATCTCCGGTCATTAAGTACGGCTTCTAAGAGGATGTCTGAAAAGATTGGATAAGGTATATTTTGTCATTCTGTTCGCGTAGCGTGCGCCAAGGGCGCATACGTAACGAAGTGGAGCGTAAGCGCAAAGCGCAGGCTCCTTCATGTGCGAAGCGTGTCCCCTTGCGACTCAGAATCCCTATTCACCGTGGATTTGTGAGATGCTGAGCGCCCTTGGCGCACGCCCTCGCGTTCACTGCGCTGTCGCTCCGTGCCTCGCTCTGCGAGGAGCTACGCTAACAGCATGACATTTTTGACTTCTCAGACATCCTCTAACTCACCATTGAGGTTTAACAAAGATTGGTGATATTGATACATTGGTTAACCACCTCCTCGCTATTTTAATTTTTTTGTTAGTAAGCTAATATTTCTGACTATCTATGACACTATTAAAACAAAAAAATTGGGCATTATACTATTTGGTAAGAAAGCATGAAATTGCCAAGTTTACCTGTCAAAGTGTCCATTCTTATATAGAAAATAGGTGAGTACATTTCTTCTGAATGTTGCACTTAGATCTAGAAACAGAGGCTAAGTAAAAATCTGCGCCATCAAGTCAGATAATTTTATTGGCTTTTTTCGCTAAATTCAAGGCTTTGAGTTTGATGTTGAGTTATGAAATGGCATCAACTCTTTTTGGTGCAAAAGGTCAGTTTCTTGGCTGGTTTTCTTCGGCTAAGAGCGGAACGATTCACGCTCATACAAAAGTGGCAGACAGGTTGTGTGTCTATGACAATGAATTTTCTCCCCGCTTTCAAGAAACGGGGCTTTCAGGCTAGTTTCTTGTCATGTGTGATCTAAATTGGGTAAGTTCTACCTTTTAGAGTTTGGCAAAGCAAGTGCTTGATTCTAAGGGGGCTTGGAGGCAAGCGCAAAGGGTACACTGGACGAACGAAAGACAATATGTGAAGATGCATAGTGTTGTCTGTTTATCGTTGCTGGATAGTGCTAAAACCTAGCAAAGCCTGTTTGTAGCAACTAGTTACTAAAGCTATTAGTTGGTTAGAAAGAACGAGGGATTACAAGGCTTTTTCTTAGAGAAATCTGTCTTAGGTTGAATGACGATTATGAACCATTTGGTTATCACTCCTTCTATAAGGTTAATTAAAGGTTCTGCTTGCTCGATGCTCTACTTTGTTGAGATATTCAACAATGGCTGCTTCGACAACTCGACCTTTCCACATTGCTTGTTGCTGGGCAAACTGATGTAACCTTTGGGCTACAGTTCTGTCAATGTATACGTTTACATTGATTCTTTCTCTTTCTGTCACTCTAGCCATATACTAATAAAAGAACTTACCACGCTTGATAAGTACATTTATAACTTGAAATCAGAGTAAGTGCAACGTCATTATAGAGATTTATTATTGAAAGATGCTTATGGATGGTGACGCCCGAAATAAGTTAGCAGAAGCTATCAAGAAAACCAGGGGAGATAGAAGCCAGAGAAAGTTTGCTAAGGATTTGGGCGTAAGCTATGTGACTATACAACTCTGGGAACGAGGAGAAGTTATCCCAGATTTGGCAAACTTAGAGGCGATCGCTACTTCTCGTGGACAAACCCTTGAGCAATTGCTCGCTGAAGTCAGAGGACAAGCAACTGAGGTAACCCATAAACCAAAAGTGGCGGAGGATGTACTTCCTACCGCCAGACAGTTATCCAAAAAGGAGCGTGTTCGTTTGATTAAGCTTTTGGTTGATGAGGTAAGTGGAGAATGTTAGTCGTAGCTGCTTTCTACAATTTGTTCAAGGCATTTAACGACTTCTTCAAATTTCTCCTCATCATTTTGAAAAAACCAATCTGTGAAAGCTTCTAGCACCTCTTTTTGTGTGTAGCCTGCTGTAAAAGCAGTATCTACAAAGACGAAAACGCACTCCCTAAGAGTGCGCCTGCGCTCGTTGGTAAATAATTCCTGAAAAGGATTGTAGATTTCGGCACCCTGAAAATTATTACTTTGCATCGTAATCTTAGTCTGCTGTACTGGTAGATTTATAGCCTGTGCATTAATTCTTATTTTGCACAGGCTATTTTTAAGTTACAAAAAGCACAAGTACTGAAACACTCTACCTAAAGATAGATGTGGATTTAAAGTTATTTATTTGTCAAGGTTCAGTTATTTTTGACACTTATCTAAAGTTACGTTCTTGTTATGCTGTAAGTTAGGTTTTCTAAATAAAATATTTTTTATGAAAAAAACCCAAGAATGATTTGCTGTTTTTAATTTCCTTATCAGTTGTTCCTCTACGACTCCTGTTTCTTATTTTGTAGGGGAAAACGCCGCTTTTTAAACTCCCTCTACTATCCTGAGCGGAAGTAGGGAAGTAAAAAGTGCTTTCATGAAATCAAGACGTTATTTAGAAAAGCAAATAATTCAGTATATGCAGTTGTTGGGTGAACGGTATGAGGTATCACACCCTACACTCGGTGCTGACAATTTTGTTTAAGGCGATTCCAGCCAACCAGCTTTCACTGTCAGTAGACTGAAAATTTTTGAAACTTCAGGAGAGAATAAGGGTTTCAGCCGATTGGGGCTGCCGATAAGGCGAAGGCTTGACAGTGAGTCGCAAAGCGGCACGATACGCGTTCGTGTATCGCGACTAGAGACCGATCAAGTAATCTATTGAGGGAAAGTGGTTGGTTGTTGTAAGTGGCTTGACGAAAATAAGTAGGTGGACAAAAGTAAATGCAACTGTGTAAACAAAAATTAAGGGTCGATTTACAAGTTCTCGTCAACAGGTACGAGACTGTGAATTAAAACGAAAGCGTTTGACCTTGAAGAATTTAGCTTTTTTGTCTAGCTCTAACCCTTTAATTTTGGCCAAGGTATTGTACATACCTTTAATTATTTACACCGACCTACTTAGTTAGAAAATCAACTATCACTGTTTCATCACTTTAATAAAGGTTTGAATTTGGATTCAAACTTTAGTTGGAGCCAAATTTCCATTTTAAGATGGACTGATTGATCAATCAGTGTATTGTGCAAAAGTTTCAACTCTTAGTGGACGACAACTTACAGCAGATTACATATATTGAATTCATGCAAAAATTGATAGCAATTTAGTTGTAAGAGCTAAGTTTGCCTCACGGAGGATAGTTTTATGGCATCCATTCCATTACTGATTAAAGATGATTTTGAGTACCTAAGGGTTCCATCTCAGATTGATTTTTTTGGCGATTCCTCTGTTAATCATGCACTCACTGCTGTCGCACAAGAGGTTGTTGAGTTGCTTCAACAAGCTTATGCTTTTCAAACTGACGGCATCAACCACGTCAAGACGAACTCGATTCGCGTAGTCGAGCCAGAGTACACGGATATCATTCCTATTGAACCTTTGACTGCTAGGCAGTTAGAGGTGTTAAAACTGATTGTTGACGGGCATAACAATATTATGATCGCCCGGAAGCTTTATATCGCTGTAGCTACGGTAAAAGCCCATATTCGCAAGATTCTGAAGAAGCTCTATGTGAGCGATCGTACTCAGGCAGCAATTCGGGCACTCCGCTGTGATCTTGTCCACTAAACAGGACGATGATGGGTTTGAAAGCGGTCATGATCTTTACAGTTTGTATTTCTTAAGGAGATAAAGCCATGTCAGACAAGCATGAAGCTGTGAACATTTTTCCATCCCATGTTGAGGCAGAAGCTGCCGTGTTAGAACTTCAAAAAGCTGGCTTCGACATGCAAAAGATTTCGATTATCGGTAAAGACTATCAAACCACTGAGCATATCCGTGGCTTTTTAACTTGGAAAGATATTGCTAAAGCTGGAGCTGGAGAAGGAGGCTACTGGGGTAGCTTTTTTGGTGGACTATTCGGCATTCTCACAGGTGTCGGCTTGCTCTTTATTCCGGGAGTGGGTCCTGTGATTGTTGCTGGGCATGTTGCTGGAGTGCTGGCAGGTTGGCTCGAAGGTATGGTTGTGGGTGGTGTTGGAGCTGCCGTTGCTGGGGGACTGGTAGGTGCCCTTGTAGGATTGGGAATCCCAAAGGAGAAAGCCCTAAAGTACGAGACACAAATCAAAGCAGGCAAGTTTATGGTCATTGTGTCAGGTACAGATGAGGAAATCAATCAAGTGCAACAGATTCTACAAAATGCAGGTCATGAAGTTAATCAAACAGTTGTTGCTTAGTACAGCATTTCATTAATTTGTAGCAGATTAAATTTGGCGATACTCTGCGTCTCTTTGCACGTTCCTCCGCTACCTGGTGCGTTTAAAAAAGTTACGAACTTATGCAATGCCTGTACTTAGTGAGGGCAGCGACCACACAACGATGTCTTGTATAAAGTAGTTGTTGCGTTTTGGATACAACGGAATCGACTGCAAACGTCTCCTTAGAGGAACTCTCATGAAGCTCGACACAGTATTTACTTCAACCCTTACTTTTAATTCCACGACTCCTTACCATCAAAGTACTTGGCAAGTTATTCAAAGTTATGTTCAGCTTACAAAGCCTCGCATCATCTTATTGTTACTGATCACGATGGCTGCCAGTATGGAAATGGCAGCAAAAGGGCACGTCGCTCCCTGGCTTCTATTGATCGCGTTAGTGAGTGGTGCTTGTGCCGCAGGAGCAGCAAATACAATAAACTGTCTTTATGATCGCGATATTGATTTCGCGATGGAACGAACCCGTCATCGTCCGCTTCCGTCGGGTCGGATACAACCTCATCACGCATTACTGTTTGCGATCGCGCTCACACTGATTTCGTTTACGCTGCTGGCTGTCTTTGCTAACTTGTTGAGTGCTAGCTTAGCAATGGTAGGAATTCTCGTTTATGTATTAGTCTACACCCACTGGTTGAAACGGCATCACTCCCAAAACATCGTTATTGGAGGAGCCGCAGGGGCAATTCCGCCTCTGGTTGGGTGGGCAGCAATAACAGGTGATTTGAGTTGGGCAGCGTGGTGCTTGTTTGCGATCGTGTTTCTATGGACACCTCCTCATTTCTGGGCATTGGCAATGATGATTCAAGATGATTATGCCAAAGTTAATGTTCCCATGTTGCCCGTGGTTGCAGGGAATGAAACCACGACTCGACAAATTTTTGCCTATACTTTAATCCTCATTCCAGTAACCTTACTGCTTGCCTATCCGCTCCATGTTATGAATTTGCTGTATCCAATTGTTGCGCTCGTTCTTGGTGGCATTTTTGTTCATAAAGCCTGGTTGTTAATGCAGTTTCCCTCAAATCTGGAGTTAGCACGAGCGCTGTTCAAGTACTCCATTCTTTACATAATGCTGCTATCGATTGGAATCATCATCGATTGTTTACCCATTACTTCTGACATATTTAACACAATTTCTTAACTATCAATTTATTAAATTCAGGTGTGGATAATACAAATCTGAATTTGGGTTCGATAAGATTCTTACATCATTAAGCAGCATACATAAATTTCTGCTTTTTTGATTGAACGCGACAAGAGAGTTACATTGCTAAGCTATTCATGAGACAAGATTGCGGAATGTAACTTCCATCTGTGTCCATCTGTGGTTAATTATTCTTTTTTTTGAATCAATGCAAGAAGTCGATTAAATTACTCGCTGTTGTTTACTTTCCCTTTCGTAAAATGAATTCCTCGACTCACCCTACGATTATTGTCGGAGCTGGTTTTACGGGTCTTTTCACGGCTTTGCATCTGCGTCATCAGCATGATTTTCGTTCAATCACCCTGATTGATCCGCAGGAGCGGTTTGTTTTCAAGCCTATGCTGTATGAGCTACTAACGGGTGAACTGCCAGACGATACAATCTGTCCAACTTATGAAGAATTGCTGCAAGGCAGCGGTATCAACTTTGTCCAGGACAAAGTAGCAGCAATCGACTTACAAGAAAAACGCGTTCATTTAGCCTGTGGCTTAGACTACACCTACAATTACCTTGTATTAGCAGTCGGCAGTATTCAGGGCTATCTGGGAACGGAAGGAGCGCAAGAGAACGCATTCGCATTTCGGACGCGAGAGAATGCGTTAGCTTTAGAACGGCAGTTACGGGATTGCTTGCTGCACGCTAGCCAAACGAAGGACGAACAGCAACGGCGATCGCTCTTGACATTTGCCGTTGTTGGGGCAGGTCCAACAGGTGTAGAAATGGCAGCAACGCTAGCGGATCTGTTGCCTTACTGGTACGCCCAACTCGGCGGTAATATTCATGAGATTCGCATTGTCTTGATTAATCACGGCAAGACCATTCTCTCCGGGGATGTCAACGCCTCCCTAAAGGAGTTAGCGTTACAGGCTTTTAAAACCCGAACTGTACTGGTTGAGCTAGTTTTGGGTGTGGGAGTGAAAGCGGTTCATCCCGATCGTCTGGAGTATCAGCCTGCCAATAGCTCAGAAATAAATACTTTATTAACGCAAACGACCATCTGGACAGCAGGTACGGCAACAAATCCACTGATCCAAAGCCTCAGTACTCAGATAAGCGCAGGTCATTTGGATCAGCATGGTTTACCGCTTGTAACCCCAACCCTGCAACTGCTAGATTTTCCAGAGGTGTTTGCAGCAGGAGATTGTGCAGATGTGCAGCAACAGCGACAACCTGCTCTGGCACAGGTGGCATATCAGCAAGGCGCAAGCATTGCCCACAATCTCATTGCTCTTACCAAAGGTGCATCGCCTAGCCCAGCCCATGTGAATTTGCGGGGAACTCTAATGAAATTGGGTATGAGCAATGGTGTGGCGAATCTGTTTGACAAAGTGCAGATTACTGGCAAACCTGGTGATATCATTCGCAACGTGACGTATTTGGAAATGCTGCCTACCCCGTTACATGACTTTAAGGCAACAACCGAATGGCTTAAGGAAGAAATCTTCCATCGTTACCACCGACCCAACCTGGTTTCGCAAACCGCTGCAAAACAGCCTCCTCTCTCTGCTAGTGAGCAACGAAATCGATCACTAGTGAAAGCGCTGGCGATTCTAGCCCCGATCGCTTTTCTGATTGCTGCCTATTTGGGCTTACGAACTCCACCATCCGAACAGATTAGGCAACCGCAGATGAACTCAACTACGCAACCAACCCCATAGCACTATAACCAGGAGAACGCGATGCCTCTGCCGCCATTGAATGACCAAAATCTCCCTTATCCGGATACGATACATCCGGTCGTTGTTCACTTTGTGATTGCAATGGTATTTTTTGCCTATTTTTGTGACATCGCCGGATATCTTAGCCGCAACCACCGGATGTTTGAAGTGAGTTGGTGGAACCTGGTTGTTGCATCAGTTGCTGTTTTTGTTGCCGTTATTTTTGGTGAATTTGAAGCAGCATTGGCACAACCCTATGCTGCTGCCCAACCCGCATTAAATTGGCACACAGTGAATGGTTGGTCAATTTCAGCCATTCTCGTTGCCATCACGGCTTGGCGCGGCATCGTTCGGGTTCGTGATCCGCTAAAGGTGCCTGTAGTTTACCTGGGTGCAGCCACATTTTTGATGTGTCTCGTCTGTTTGCAAATTTATCTGGGTAATTTAGTGGATTGGGTGTATGGACTCCATACGGTGCCTGTGGTGGAAGCAATAAAACAAGGACTCATAAAATGAATCCACAATTGATTGAACAACTTAAGCAATTGGGAATTGAATTAGGGGCAAACGGATTGCCGTATCGATTTCCACTACATCCCAACTTCGTGCATCTAACGTTGGGTTTGTTCATTATCGCGATCGCGTTTGATTTCGCAGGTACGTTCTTTCCGTTAGAACGACAAATTCTGAAGTTCTTCTCAATGCCAGTTAGTCGGTCTAACTTTTTTGATGTAGCGTGGTACAACGCTGTTGCAGCATCTGTGATTTCGTTTTTTACTGTGGCGGCAGGCTTTTTCGAGATCTTGCTGGCAGAACCCCCCACGGATATGAATAGCGCTTGGGGATTGGGTGCGGGTACAACCATGCTGTTGCATGGCGTAGGTGGAGTGTTATTACTAACCATGATCGTGGGAATGACGATTTGGCGAGGATACCAGCGCTTTCGCTGGCGCAAAACCAATCTTCAGCAAGTGCAGTGGAGTTACCTGCTGGCAGGAATTTTCATTTTGGGATACATGTTCGTTCACGGGACATTGGGGGCGCAATTGGGAGCCGAGTTTGGCGTGCATAATACGGCTGCTTATCTGATTCGGCAACGCGAAAACCCCAATCAAGTCCTCCAACCCTAAACGTTTGATTATGCGAACCTTTAACATTGCACTATTAGCTATTTTTGTTGGCGTGATCATTCTTGCCAGTCATGCAATGGGACAGCAAGCGTATCATTGGCTTCCGATCGCAGCAGCAAAAGAAGCAGAACCAGTTGGTCATTTGTTTAGTTTCCTGGTCAAACTCGGAGCGATCGTCTTCCTGGGTGTATTGGGGATGCTGCTCTATTCTATTCTGTTCTACCGAGCCGCCAGCAGCGATACCAGCGATGCACCTGCCATCCGCGGCAATTTGAAGTTGGAAATTACCTGGACGGTGATTCCAATTCTACTAGTGATATGGATTGCAAGCTACAGCTACAACATTTACCAGCGCATGAACACTCTTGGTGCCTTGCCACTGGTTCATCTGCACCTCCTAGAAGCCCCCGCCTATGCTGAGACGGGCAGTAGCGATATGCAGCCCAGTGAACAGATTGAGGTCATCGCAAAACAGTGGTCTTGGTCGTTCCGCTATCCCAGCCAGAATGTCACTAGTACGGAGTTACATCTTCCAGTCAACCAGCCAGTTCATTTAATGTTGCAGTCTGAGGATGTAGTGCACGGCTTTTTTGTACCCAATTTCCGAATAAAGCAAGACATCATTCCGAACCGGACGATCGAGTTAAAGTTCACCCCCAATCGTGTCGGTCAATATCAACTGCACGACTCTCAATTCAGTGGCACTTATTTTGCTCTGATGGAAGCAAACGTGTATGTCGATTCTCCTGAACGTTACAGCCAATGGCTAGCCCAAGCTGCCACCCGTCCGCCTGTCCCAGCAGTGAATCCAGCAACGTCTGAACATACTCAACCTCCGGGAATACCGCTGCGGAGCAATTGGCGTACTGTTCCGCCTGCTCAGCCTCCCGTTGTGAATTTTGCTCAATAATTCCGCAACATTTTATCATATCATGTTATGTGCGCCAAGTTACCCATAATAAAACTTATATGTAGTAACGATTTGAGTCCTTGTTTTCAAAGGAAGAGGACTTTTGTCCTCACTACAAACTTAGTACTGCATTTCATAAATCCGTATCGCAATAAACGGCTTGTCGTTGCGCTAAGCGCGTTCGCCGCTAGGCGTGCCGCAGGCATAGACAGCGCAACAACGAATTATAACGCTACGAACTTGTGCGATCTTGTACTTAGTAGGTTATTTAATTGGACATGATATCAGTCAGGATTTGACAACCCTCTTGCAGTCTCACAAAATCTCTTGCTCAACCTGCCCCGATTCAATTTTTACAATCCAAAATTCAAAACTCAACACTATACTAAGAAGGTAATTAATGACAAACATTTCTGTTGCAGGTGCTGAAGACCCGCTCAAGCTTGGACAGACTGGTTGGAAGCGCTACTTCAGCTTTAGCACCGACCATAAGGTGATTGGTGTTCAGTATTTAGTCACAGCATTTATCTTCTTCCTGATTGGCGGCTTATTCGCCATGATTGTTCGTGCAGAACTGCTCACCCCGCAATTAGATGTCGTCGATCGCTCGCTTTACAACGGACTGTTCACGATGCACGGCACAATTATGATCTTTCTGTGGATCATTCCGGCAAATGTGGGATTGGCGAACTATTTGGTGCCACTGATGATTGGGGCGCGAGAGACTGCCTTTCCGGTACTGAATGCGATCGCCTTTTGGCTGATCCCGGTTGTGGGGGTCTTGCTGTTGTTCAGCTTTTTCTTACCCAGTGGCACGGCTCAGGCTGGTTGGTGGTCTTATCCTCCTGTTAGCATCCAAAATCCCTCTGGTCACTTGATCAACGGGGAATTCATCTGGTTACTAGCAATCGCAATCTCTGGGGTATCCTCCATCATGGGCGGTGTGAACTTGATCACGACGATTGTTCAAATGCGAGCACCAGGGATGACCTTCCTTCGGATGCCGGTTTATGTTTGGACGACTTTCAGTGCTCAACTGTTGCAATTGTTTTGCCTGCCAGCCCTCACGGGTGCAGCTATTATGTTGCTGTTCGACCTCTCCTTTGGCACAAACTTTTTCACCCCCTTCAAGCAGGGTGATCCGGTGATCTACCAGCACTTGTTCTGGTTTTACTCTCATCCTGCTGTGTACGTTATGGCGTTGCCTGCGTTTGGAGTCTTCTCAGAAGTTCTTCCTGCCTTTGCCCGCAAACCACTGTTTGGTTATAAGACCGTCGCTATTTCCTCGCTGCTTATCGCTTTTGTCAGCACTCTCGTTTGGGTGCATCATATGTTTGCCAGCGCCACACCCGGCTGGATGCGAATGTTGTTTATGGCAACGTCAATGCTCGTGTCAGTACCGACGGGAATCAAAGTGTTTGCCTGGACTGCGACAATTTGGCGAGGCAAACTGCATTTCAAGACCCCAATGCTATTTGCTTTAGGCGGTGTCGCCATGTTTCTGTTTGCAGGCATTACTGGGGTAATGCTGGCTGCAGTACCCTTTGATATTCACGTCAACAATACTTACTTTGTAGTGGGGCACTTTCACTATGTAGTTTTCAATACCGTAACGATGGCGTTATACGCTGGAATCTACTTCTGGTTCCCAAAAATTACCGGACGCATGTATTCCGAGGGGTGGGGCAAGCTCCACTTCTGGCTCACCTTTATTGGAGCGAACCTCAACTTCTTTCCAATGCACCCAGTCGGCTTACAGGGAATGGTGCGCCGCATTTCTTCCTACGACCCGCAGTACACGGGATGGAATGTAGTTGCCAGCTTGGGAGCTTTCTTATTAGGCATGTCTACCTTACCCTTTATTGCCAATATAGTAAGTTCTTGGTTGCAGGGACGCAAATCGCCTAATAATCCTTGGAATGCCACTGGATTAGAGTGGACAACCTCCTCACCGCCGCCGAGCGAAAATTTTGAAGAAATTCCAACCGTGACCTCGGAGCCTTATGGTTACGGAGAACCTCACCGCTTGACTGTCGAGCAATCGTCTATTTAGAGAGAAGCAGTCATGAAGACAGGAACAATAAAACGATTGATTGCTGGAACGTTAACAATTGGCATGATTGGACGGTTGCGATCACAGCCCCTCTTCGCGCTTCCAGTTAGCCAAGCTCAACGAAATCCCTCTCAAGACTATGTACTTCCCTATCGGGGCAGTTGGACAGGAACCTTCCGTACTGTCGGTTCTCAGGGGCAGATACTCGTATTTATTGATCCTTCCGGCAAACTGTACGGAAGTTTGAAGTCCAACGATGGTGAGAACTTTGCTCAAATTAGCGGCTACCATCGCGGAAGTACGTTTCATATGGTTTTCACCCCTCCACCCAGCAGCCTTAACCAGTTTGGAACTGCTAGTCCTTACACCGTTGATGGAACCGCAGAGTGGGAGCAAGGGGTGAGGCGATTTGTCATCTCAGCCCCAACTAGAACGGGTCACTCACAGTTATATACATTTGAGCGACTATCCAATCGATGAAACAATACATCGAAGTGATAGCAATTTCCTCAATGCTTGCTACAGATACTTTTCTGGCTCCCCCCTTGACAAGCTATGCCTTAGTCGCATCTTTCTTAACAATCCACAACGGCTACGCTGTGTGGGTTGTGGGTTCGAGCTTCAAATTACTTAACTTTTTTGACGATTGCCTTCTCTTCTCTTTACCTTATTGAAAAAGCTAATTGGTATAACAATTGGCAAAAGTCTATGCCACTGTTTAATAGCGATTCCGAGAAAGAAAGTAACACATTGGCGATCGCATAACGTGCCGCAGGCATTCCCCCTAAATCTCCTCACTCTCATCTCCGGCTTAAAAAGGGGGACTTTGGCTGAATTCTCCCCCTTTTTTAAGGGGGGCTGGGGGGATCTGACTCTGACGGAGAAGTTTGAAAACACGCCCTAGCCGTCCTCCGGTTTCGCTACTGCAACTGAGAGGAAGGTTGAACTTACTGCGGTAGCAATTATTCACTCATAAGAAAGATACCTTGGAGAATCATATGTCAACCCTTTCCAACTCTGTTCCACTTACTGGCAGCAAACTCACTATACGACCTGATTCACGCCAGATTGCTCCAGTTGACCCAAACGAGCGCATTGAAGTGAGCCTCTATTTGCGACAACCCTCTCCACTGGATTTATCGAATGCGATCGGTGCTCCTCACCAACGGCAACTGCTCAGTCGGGAGGAGTACGAGCAGAAGCACGGAGCTGATCCCGAAGATATCGCTAAAGTCAAGGAGTTTGCACAACAGCATGATTTGACTGTCGTTAAAATCAGTGTTGTCCGCCAACTGGTTAAACTGGCTGGTACAGCGGCAGCGATGAGTGCTGCATTTGGGGTCGAGCTGAACCACTACGAACATCCTGAGGGCAACTACCGAGGTCGCGAAGGTGAAATCCATATCCCAACTGAACTGGCTCCCATTGTTCAGGCTGTAATGGGCCTAGATAATCGTCCCGTCGCTCAGCCCCGCTTTCGCCTGCGTGAGGCTGCCGCGAGCCCACAAGATTTGGAAACTTATACGCCGCCACAGGTTGCTCAGCTATACAACTTCCCAACCAATCTCAATGGAAGCGGTCAGTGCATCGCCATTATTGAACTGGGTGGTGGTTACGATGATAACGCTATGGCACAGTATTTCACTCAGCTGGGTATCCAGCCGCCAACCCTAGTAAACGTGTCAGTTGATGGTGGACAAAATAGTCCTGGTAACGACGCTGACAGCGAGGTTTGTCTCGACATTCAAGTCGCTGGTGCAGTTGCGCCCGGTGCAAAACTTGCTGTCTACTTCGCCCCAAATAATAGTCAGGGATTTATTAATGCCATCACAAAGGCTATCCACGACACCGATAACCAGCCCTCGATCATTTCAATTAGTTGGGGTGGGGCAGAACCGCCTGAACTTACGCAGTACGAGCAGACTCTCAATCAAGCGTGCCAAGCGGCTGCCCTGCTGGGTGTAACTATCTGCGTTGCTTCCGGTGATGACGGCTCTAACGATCGCGTTAATGACGGTAAAGCGCATGTTGACTTCCCAGCATCCAGCCCCTATGTCCTGGCTTGTGGTGGCACCACGCTTCAATCTTCTGAAAACGCGATCGCCAGTGAAGTGGTTTGGCACAATCCAGATGGAGGAGCTACCGGGGGCGGTGTGAGCGATCTTTTCGACCTGCCCTCCTGGCAAGCTGGAGCCAATATACCGCCATCAGCCAATCCGGGGGGTCGGGTAGGACGGGGCGTTCCCGATGTGGCAGGAGATGCCGATCCCCGCAGTGGTTTTAAAATTTCAGTTAACGGACAACCACAAAGGATTGGTGGTACCAGTGGAGTTGCACCTCTGTGGGCAGGGCTAATTGCCTTGATTAACCAGAGACTGGGCAAACCCGTCGGCTATCTCAACCCTATCCTTTATCAGCAACTCGCCCAACAAAACCTGCTCAATAACATCACCAGTGGCAACAATGGAGCCTACCAAGCTCGTCCTGGTTGGGATGCCTGCACGGGATGGGGTTCGCCTAACGGTACGCAGTTGTTACAGGCACTCTTAGCACTGGGGCAATCGTCGGACGACAGTAGGTTTCAGAACAGTTGTACCAACATCTCAATTAATGGAGATGTCTTATCCGCTGCTTGTGCCGATAAAAATGGTAAGAGTAATTCCACGCAACTCACCTTGATGGGAATCAGCAACGAAAATGGACAGCTAGTACAAGCCAACCTGAATAGTCCCAGTACCTTTCAGAACAGTTGCACCAACATCTCGATTAATGGAGATGTCCTGTCTGCTCAGTGTGCCGATATCAAGGGCAATGTTCACCAAACTTCGATTACCTTGAAAAGAATTAGCAACAACAATGGACAGCTTACCTATGAGTAAATGAGTTCTGATGTTCCAAGGCTCAGGACTTTCTCAAGAAGCAGGAATTGACGCCTAACTAATAAAACCCCCTTCTTTGCGAGCTATGCATTAGTCGCATCTTTCTTAACATTTGGGAGAGCGATCGCTCTCCCAGTAGCAAACCCCATTCCTTCACGATTAATTGTCAATAAACTCTAGGTTTTATCAAGAAGGATGAGTAGTATTTTGTCAAGAGGCTTGGCAGTTATGCTTCTTGAAAGCTTGGCAAGCCCTGTTGGGGGGGTCAAAGTATAGCGTTTGAAAAGGAAATTGGTATGAGTCGCGATCGCCCTCGTTTTCCCTAAAAGTGGACAAGAACCTTTAGATGTCTCGATCAACTTCATCTCAGGAGTTAGTGATGCAAAGCCCGCTCAATCCAGGGAATTCATCCCCAGAAAACATTCGCTCAATCTCCGAACGGGATAATCTTGCATTTGGATTTCCCGTATTCCTCCTATCGGAGAGCATCATCTTTATCAGCTTTTTTGTCACTTATGCGCTGCTTCGCTGGCAAAACCCAACTTGGTTTCCACCAGGAGTTTCTGGATTAGACATTCCTAGAGCAGCAATTAACACCGTCATTCTAGTGTCCAGTAGTATCGTGATCTATTTTGCAGAGCAATCGCTCGCTCGTTACAAGCTGGTTAAATTTCGTCGTCTGTGGTTAGTGACTGCTGCATTGGGTGTAATTTTTCTGATTGGACAGGTGATTGAATGGCGCAACATGCCCTTTGGACTGGATGAAGGGCTGGCAGGTGCAACCTTCTATCTGCTGAGTGGTTTTCATGGGCTGCACGTCTTCATTGGCGTAGTTTTGCTGCTGTATATGTATGGACGCTCCCTCGTTCCCGGCAATTACAACGCGGGTCATCAAGGTGTCAGTGCAGTCTCCCTGTTCTGGCACTTTGTTGATGTTATTTGGATTATCTTGTTTCTGTTGCTTTACATCTGGTAGTACCAATTCTCTATGAAGTTGAGCTTAATTCGACCCCCCTGTAGTCCCCCCAAGGCATCGGGGGGACGCTAAAGGCGGGGGTAATTATTAAGCGCTTTGTTACAGAGAATTAGTATAGCTATCTTCAGCAGTATCTTATATTACTCACAATGAGCTTAAATTCAGTAGACCGAAAACTTTTCCAGAAGGCTTATCAACCATTGATTTGAGCGAGTGTACACCATTCGCGCTTAATCCCCTTAGAATCTGCTTTTTGAGCAACAGGCGTTGTGGATTGACTCTGTGCACTCGCAGGAAGATTGCACAGAGTCAACTTCAAAAGCATCGCCTGAAACCCTTATGACAGCAGAATCTAGGAATCAGGACTCAGGAGTCAGAAGTAAACTTTGCTCTATGTCTGGCTTTTAAGTTTAAAAACTGTACCTCAAGAAAAATGCAATCTGCTGTAAGCCTGGCGATCGCATTCTCGGCTTCACAAAATCACCCATCACAAGGAACAACCATGTTAGCTGTTCGCATTGACCATTTTGGATCTCCCTCTGAACTTTTAATTCAAGAATTACCAAAACCTAATCTGGCATCAGACGAGGTTCTGGTCGAGGTTTACGCGGCGGGAATTAATCCCAGTGATGTCAAGAATGTTTCAGGTAATATGCCAGACACCACTCTGCCTCGTACGCCAGGTCGAGACTTTGCTGGAATTGTCGTAGAGGGTTCAGAAAGTCTAATTGGTACTGAAGTTTGGGGTACAGGTGGCGATATTGGCTTTACTCGCGATGGTACCCATGCCCAATACATCGTGTTGCCGAAGCAGGCAGTCACCCCCAAGCCTCAAAATCTCTCTATGGATGAGGCGGGGTCAATTGGAGTAACTTACGTGACGGCTTGGTTGTGTCTTAATGCTGCACAACTTACCGCAGGAGAAACGGTTTTGGTAATTGGAGCAACGGGCGGGGTTGGTAGTGCCGCGATGCAAATTGCCAAATGGAAGAGAGCACATGTGTTGGGAACTGTGCGGCGAGAAAGCGATCGTGAACTAGCGCAGCAATCTGGTGGAGATATCGTCATCAATCTTGCAGACAAGGAGCTTCCGGAAGCGATTCTAGCAGCAACCGACGGCAAAGGCGCTTCGGTCATTATAGATACGGTTGGTGGAGCAATGTTTGAGCTGTGCTTGCAATCACTCGCTGATAAGGGTCGCCTGACTGAGATTAGCTCTCCTGCCAAGGAGCGGCGAGTTTGCTTTGATTTAATCGATTTTTATCGTCAAGAGTCAAGATTATTTGGTGTCAATAGTTTGGCACTAGATGCTCGTGCTTGTGCAGAAATTCTGGGAACGCTTACTCCCGGTTTTGAAGCAGGTGCCCTCCGTCCTCCCGTCGCCGGAATCAACCGTTATTCGCTTCAGGACGCGATAACGGCATATGAGCAAGTTCTTAATCGAAGTGCAATTGGCAGAGTAATGCTTGCACCCAAATCTATATGAGGTAACAGACATAGGCTGAAACCCCTCTTTTCTCGTAAGTTTTCGATCTAGTGTTAAGTAGTTGTTTAATTTAGCAATCTTGAGTGGTCAGAAATTGGAGCGTGTTGCATACTGCAATAAGTTGCTGCTCTTGGATAGCTCCAACATAAATAATGAGCAACGTATTTAGATAATAGAATTTTTCATTTCCTACTGCGCAAGTAAGGGTGGAGTGAAGATGATGCGAAATCTAGCCCTAGAACTGGAACCTTTGGGAATCAGCATTAACAACATTGTTCCTGGAGCGATCGCAACTTCCATCAATACCAAATTTTTCCATGAACCTGTGAAGTTGAATCTAGTTAAACAAAACATTCCTCTCGGACGGTTAGGAACGCCAGAAGACATTGCACCGATAGTAGCGTTTTTTGCATACTCTACTGCTGACTTCTAAAGAACACTCACCTCAATTCTTCCTGATAAACTGGAGCTCAATGTGATGGATGATGTAGGGAATAATTCAAACAAAATAGATTCAGTACCGTTCCAGAAGTTTAGTAAGAAATCAATTTTAGTGATTACGGGGATAGCGATCGCAGCCCTAGCAGGAACGATTGGTTATCGCTGGTGGATTTATAATAAAACCCATGAATCAACTGATGATGCCTATATAACGAGTTATATCCATCCGATTAGCAGCCGTATTGCTGGAACGGTCATTCAGGTCAATGTAGATGATAATCAGGAAGTCAAGCAGGGACAAATACTGGTTGAGCTAGATCCCAAAGATTATCAAGTTGTTGTGCAACAAGCGCAAGCAGCATTGGAAAATGCCAGACGGCAAGCCAGTGCTGCTCAAGCGACTATTAACCTGGCATCTCAAACGGCTCAAGCCAATACAACAGAAGCAAAGGGGGCAGTAGGGGACGCGATCGCCAGCATTGCCAGTTCCCAGTCTGCTGTCAAGCAGGCGCAAGCAGGAATCGCGACTGCACAGGAACAATTCACCAAAGCCCAGGCACAGGAAGCCAATACCAAAATCACTTACGAACGGTATGAACAGCTTTATCAAACGGGGGCAATTCCTAAACAGCAGCGAGATGATGCTTTGACGGCTTATCAAGTTGCCCAGGCACAAACGAAGGCGGCACAGCAAGGTATTTTGGATGCAAAAGCGAAGTATCAATCCGCACTCGATGGTATTGATCAAGCCAGAGCAAACTTAGTGGATTCGCAGGGCAAAGTGCAGCAGGCACAAGCGAGTGGACAGCAGACCGAAGTCAACCGCCGTCAGTATAAAGCTGCCCAGGCGCAAATTGCCAGTGCGGATGCCAATCTCAAACAGGCACAGCTCAATTTGTCCTATACCGTCATCAAAGCGCCTGTTGCAGGCAAAATTGGTAATAAAACAGTTCAAGTGGGTCAACGGATTCAACCCGATCAACCGCTGCTTTCTGTCGTGAGTGATGATAATTGGATCGTTGGCAACTTCAATGAAACACAGGTGGGTAAGATGCAACCCGGAGAAGCGGTTGATATTCGTGTGGATGCATTTCCAGGCAAGACTTTCAAAGGCGCAATCAACAGCGTATCGCCTGCATCGGGTTCAGATTTCTCCTTGCTGCCTCCCGACAATGCCACTGGCAACTTTACCAAAGTGGTGCAGCGGATTCCAGTCAAAATTACCTTTGATCGCAATAGCATTAAAGGCTATGAAAACCGCATCACACCAGGAATGTCGGTTGAAGTGACGGTCAGTACGGGAAGTCATTAAACATGAGCGAAAAACTCTGGTAACCATTCCTCGCACCTTTAGGCGAGAGGCTTTATCCCCCTCCCAACACTACTTGTAATATAGGAACGTACTCATGTTGTTTGCGGAATTTCAGGCGCGGTTACGTTTAACCAGAAGGTGTACTCACCTCCACGCCCCAAGACTCATTTTTCGTTGACACTCGTTGTCTAAGTCGGTTACTAGCGGAGCCTTAGATAAGAGTCAATACTCTGCTATTGCTTATTTCAGCGTAGTTAAATTATACCAAAATTGGCTTCGTTTTGATTTCAAGATTCTGTAAAGCCCTCCTACAAGGATGGGGTTTCAAACCCAAATTTTTGATGAAGAACCAAAACTTATTCCGGAGACGCAAATTATCAAGCTACAGCCTTAAAGAACTGCTTGACAATCGCCGCTCTTTTGTGCTTCAGGTAGTTCAACCAAGTTTGGAAGGATTGATGGATGGCTCTGTTTCTACCCTCGCACCTATCTTTGCAGCCGTGTTTGCGACCCAAAAGCCCCATGTAGGTTTTGTCGTTGGACTTTCGGCGGCGGTTGGTGCGGGAATCAGTATGGCATTCGCGGAAGCCCTTTCAGATACAGGAGTAGAAACTGGACGAGGACATCCGATTTTTCGAGGTGCGATTGTGGGTTTGATGACATTTTTAGGGGGCATTTTGCACACCTTACCATTCTTGATTTCCAACGTGAATACTGCACTCTACCTGGCTTATGGAGTTGTTGTATTTGAGTTAATTGTAATTTCTTACATTCGCTACCGGTTCTTCCAATTGAATTTTATTAAATCTGCCTTTCAAGTCATTGTTGGAGGCGTTCTAGTTTTTCTTTCCGGTGTTCTTATTGGAAATGGATAGCTGAGTATTTACAAAACACACCATCATGACACGATCTAAAATGATCAAACCACAGGTGAAACAATCCAGTGATTCTATTCCCGTATTAACCTGGGTAGCGGTGTTGGGAATGAACCTGGGCGCATTGATGTCATCCCTGGATGTGACTGCTACGAATGCATCGTTGCAAGACATGACTGGCGCGTTAGGAGCCACGCTGGATCAAGGTTCCTGGATTTCTACCGCTTATTTAATTGGTGAAATTATTGTCATTCCGTTAACAGGTTGGTTGGGCAAAGTCTTTTCCACGCGCTGGTACATGACGGCTAGCACGGTCTTATTTCTAATTTTTTCTATCGCCTGTGCCAATGCTACAACATTAGTTGAAATGATTGCCTTTCGAGGCTTGCAGGGATTCTTTGCGGGTGCATTCGTCCCTGTGGCAATGGCATATGTCCTGCGTCACCTACCACCCTCAAAACACACGATTGGGTTAGCAATCTTTGGTCTTACTGTCACCCTTGGACCTGCTATTGGACCGGCATTGGGCGGTTGGTTAACCTACAATTATAGCTGGCAATACATCTTCTACATCAATCTGATTCCGGGTAGTTTGATGCTGGCAACCTGCATTTTCTTAATTGAGCATGAACCGATGCACTTGAACGAATTAAAGCAGGGAGATTGGGCAGGCATATTAACAATGGGGATCGGGCTGGGCTGTCTGCAAACCGTGTTGGAGGAAGGGAACCGCGATCTCTGGTTGAATTCACCATTCATTGTGCGATTGGCGGCGATCGCAGTCGTCTCCCTGACCCTATTTGTGATAATCGAACTGACCAAAAAGCGTCCCTTTATCAATTTGCGTCTCATGCAGCGTCGAAACCTTGGGCTTGCCAGTATCGTCAATCTTGTCGCTGGGTGCGGTATCTTTGGTGCCATGTATGTGATGCCTGTATATCTCGATTCTGTGCAACACTACACTCCCTACCAGGTTGGGCTAACTCTAATGTGGGTTGGATTTGGTTCAGTGCTGGTGATGCCCTTCCTGCCTATAATTCAGTCTAAAGTAGATTCACGGGTAATTGTCGCCGTAGGATGTGCCGTCTTTGCAGTCAGCAATTTCATCAACTCTCACATGAGTGCTCAGTCAGGTACACCTCAGTTAATGCTGCCAGAGCTTATTCAAGGAATCGGGCAAACTTTAATCACGATTCCCCTATCTGCTCTAGCAACTGCTGGAATTCAAGGGGAGCAATTGGGTGATGCTAGTGCGTTGTTCAACCAGGTACGCTACCTGGGGGGTTCCTTCGCCGATGCAATCTTTGCGACTGTGATCCAACATCGTTCCGAATTCCATTATGATCGCCTGCGAGGTGATGTCAGCCTTTACAACGAAACAACTCAGCAGCGACTTCAAGAGATGATGCAGTATTTCATGAGTAAAGGAGCCGATTCAGCTACCGCCACCCAACAGGCGATTGCGGCGATCGCTCAAGTTGTGCAGCAACAGGCAACAATCATGGCAATTGATGACTGTTACTACCTGCTAGGGTTACTAATTCTTATCAGCGGTACTGCCCTACTGTTGATGAAAAAAGCTAAAACAACCGGGAACATCGTCGCCCATTAGAAATCAGTACCTTTAAGTTAAGGGAAAAAACCGAAGGGGAAATCAGATTAAAGGCTTCTTTAACCTTTCCAAAGCTGGTTTGGTCTAAACTGGGGGGCAAAGCTTAAGTTATAACTTTACTGGCACATGTTGCCTGTTCTCGAATTTGTCCAAGCCTAATAATGGATACAGTTCATTATTTTCCTCTTGAAAACGATAGTCGAGAACCTAAATATGCAATCAACAATCCAAACAACAACTAATTTACCTTCCTGTCGCTGGTTTCCAGTGCTGCAACGCAATGGCTCTGTATCTCAGATCGATTTTATCCAAAATTAACAACTCGGCTTTCTTTATCTGGCAAAAACCCTAGTACCGCAGGGGGGAAGTCAAAAGTCAAAAGTCAAAAGACTTATACCGTAACTCTTTTGCTGGTTTGTAATGGTGAAGCAGCGCGGAAGGAGGGTTTCCAACGACAGTTACCTACGGCGGGAGACCCGCCTTCAGTACTGTCTCGTCCGCAGGCGACTGCTGTTCGCCGTCAGGCGTGGCGTGCCTCCTCCAGAGGAGCTGCGCTAACGGCGATATGGCCGTACCCACTGGGCATACCCGAAGGGTAGCTTTATTTCCGCCGTCATGTACTAGCTTTTTGGCAAATACTTTTTCCATGTCACTGATTCTCAATAAAATTCAAAAACTAAAGCTACCGTCTTACCAGCGCAAACGCATCTAAATTAGTATTGACAAAAATCTTTGTTAGTGCATTAACGAAATCATTAAAGTTTATCGTTTGATTGATTTTTTACGACTGTCAGCGCCCGCCTAAAATTTTGTCAATAAGCAGTCATTAACAAGAAAGAATTCAGGAGCCAGGAGCCAGAATTCAGAATTGAATTCTGTGCGGCTGGAGGATGAATAAACGGGTTTAAGTTCCCCACTGATTGATTCTGACTCCTGAATTCTGACGAATGATTCTTTTTCAATGCGATTCTTTTCCCAATTATTGAGATTGAAACGCTCTTATTGACAAGATGCGTTTGCCCTGACCGTCTTACAAGGGTTTCAGTGTCAGCCTTTGGGTTTCGTAAAAATGGATAAAGTCGAGATCAGAATGAAGACGTGCGTTACTTACAGTGATATTTGAATGCTAACGGATATTCTGTAGAGACTGATGGAACATTTGGTTCACAAACTGAAACGGCAGCATTGATTTTCAGGCACAGAATAACCTTGAAAAAGATGGAATTCTTAGTTCTCAAAATTGGGATAAATTAGGAGTTTGTACTAATACATTTTAAGCAGGTTTTAAGTGTAGATAAGAACAAATTCCCATAAATTCATAGGGTAATCGAGGTTTGTAGTTGCAAAGAGCAAGGCTTAGCGCAACTACGGACTAAAACGCTACGTATTTGTGCAATCCTGTACTAAAATATTGACGCCGAAGGAGAATCATTATGAATCGACGACCAATAGGAGTGACTATTCTCGCTTCCTTACAACTGATTAACAGTCTTTCACTGTTACTTCAAGGAGTGGTAGTTTTATTCTTCAAAAAGTCTAATTTACATCAACTACTTCACACACCAGTACTTCCAAACAATATAGCAGATTATATTGGTGGCTTTTTGCTGTTTTGTTCTTTGATAAGTTTTCTTCTAGCTTATGGGTTATTTGGTCTCAAATTTTGGGCTTGGTTAATCAGTTTAATCTTTCAGATTTTAGCCTTAGTGGCGTTTTTCTTTGTGTTTTCTCAAGTGCGAACAACTGCTGGATTAACTGTGATAAGCGCCGTCATCCATGTGGTAATTATTTATTACTTATTTCAACCAAATGTCAGACGTTCGTTTGCTCCAGCCAGTTAATTTGGCAATGTCAAAAATTGAAAATGGCTACACTGCCGTTAAATAAAGAAGAAACTTTTCTCGACAAAAGTCTAATTCACGTTTTTGGTTTTTGCTTTTAATCTAAAAATATACAGATTATCTGCTTCCGCTATGCTTATCGCTCTTCTCCAAACTTTGGCTGAAATTCTGGCTGGAGGAACCTCCCTCACCAGTATGGAGCAAATTGACTTTAATGTTCCTGGTAGTAGACGGGATGAGAGTGCAGGTCCTTTTTTAAATCTTTACCTGTACGATATTCGAGAGAGTGCACAAGTACAATCAACAGGAAGGCAGATAGACCGCAGAATTTCAGAAGGAGGTTTATCAGCAGCTAATGTAAGTTCTTTGCCTGCTTGGTTTGATGTATCGCTGGTACTAACAGCTTGGAATCGCACGGCTTTGGGCGAGTATCATCTTTTAAATGAAGCATTGAGCTTGCTACTGCGCCACCGATCCCTACGGGAGGAGTTTTTGGCTCCTGAACTACGGGGTTTTGGCAATTTATTTATACATGTTGCTGTAACCCCACTTGTGGACGTAGGTTCTTTGTGGAGCGCTCTAAGTGTCCCTTTGCGTCCAGCCTTATACCTGACAATCACGGTACCCTTTGAGCCCGAAAAAACTTCAATACCTTTGGTTTGGCAACGAATTATTGGTCTTAACACGGAGCTGGAAAAAAATGGTAGCAGTCGTGTGATGACTAAACGGGTATCGATCGCAGGTGTTGTCAAAAGTGCAGCTACAGATTTGCCACTTGTCGAAGCACAAGCGACTTTGATGGGAACAGAAAAGTCAGCGACAAGTAATCAAGAAGGGTTGTTCTTTTTTGAGAATTTGCGATTGGGCAATTATATTATCAGGTTGGATTGTTCTGGGTATGTATCTCAAAACTGCAACATTTTGGTAGAAGGCAGCACTTTCACTTTTAAAGAAGTGTTCCTTACCCCTGTTTAAGAGAACATACAACTTGGATATTTAGCAATTTAAGACTTATTTTGATACGGAGGTATTTTCATGGCAAGACTTGATTACTTTGCTCCTGGTGTATATATCGAAGAAGTTGACCGAGGTGCCCGCCCAATTGAAGGTGTTAGCACTGCGGTTGCTGGATTTGTTGGTTTTACAGAGGATGTGCGCAATGGGGCAGAAGTATTTAAGCCCATGCTCGTAACCAATTGGACGCAATATCTGAATTATTTTGCCCGTCCAAACTCTGATGGTTTTACCGACTTCAATGCTTATTTACCTTTCGCAGTTTATGGCTTTTTTCTTAATGGTGGTGGTCGTTGCTGGATCGCGAGCATTGGTACACAATTACCTAATGCAACTAAATTAACAGCCCCAGAACCTGCTGTTGTGCAAATCAATGGTCGAGGGAATCGTCCATCCCTGATTCTAACCTTGCGTCCGGAGCAAGCAGCCGGAGGATTAGTTAACATCTTAATTACTGATAGTTCGCCTCGTCCCCTGCCTGAAGGTGTTGAAGGAGAAGCACCTCCAAATACAGGTGAGTATTTTACACTTCAGGTTCGTCGCGGTGAGGAAATCCTGGAGCAGTATGAGAACTTGACTATGAATTCGGAGGTTCCTCCTCAATTTGGAACCTACGCAGTCACAGCATTACGCAACTCCATGTATATCACTGTGACTGAAGCGGCTTCGACTGGACGACCATTAGCTCGACGCCCAGGTAATGGTCAGTACGAACTAGCTCCTCCCATTGTTCCATCTTCTCCTGATCGATTTGCGCGAGATGTAGAGGGGGTACGAGATGACCGCACGGGGGTACGCGGGCTTTTTGAAATTGATGAAATCACTATGATCTCCTGCCCCGATCTCATGCGGGTTTATGAAGCAGGGCTGATGAACTTGGAGCAAGTCCACGGCATTATGGAACTCATGATAAGTATGTGTGAGGGTTCCGCAAGTGGAGATATTCCTAACCCACCCAATCGCATGGTTGTACTTGACGCACCACCAGATCGTGTCAAACCTCAAGAGGTCGTGGATTGGCTACACAATTTTAACCGTCGTTCCATGTTTGGTGCACTTTACTATCCTTGGGTCAAAGTACCTAACCCGCGCAACGGTGGTAGACCAATTCTTGTACCTCCTTCTGGTCACGTAATGGGCGTGTGGGGTCGTGTTGATGAAGCTCGAGGAGTTTATAAAGCACCTGCAAATGAAATTCCCAGAGGTGTCATTGGTCTGGGCTATGACACTAATTTCCGCGAGCAAGAGCTTTTGAACCCTATTGGTATCAATTGTATTCGCAACTTCCCGAATCGAGGAATCCGCATTTGGGGAGCACGAACTTTAGTTGAGCCTGACAAGACCGAGTGGCGTTATATCAGCGTCCGGAGGCTGATAAGTTATATTGAAAAATCACTTGAACTTGGTACACAGTGGGTGGTTTTTGAACCCAATGATTTTGACCTATGGGCTCGCGTTACTCGCAATGTCAGCAACTTTTTAGAGCGTATATGGCGTGAAGGCGCTTTGTTTGGAGCTACACCACAACAAGCCTTTTATGTTAAATGTGACGAGGAACTAAATCCCCCAGAAACTAGACTTTTAGGTCGTTTATATATTGAAGTAGGTATTTGCCCTGTAAGACCTGCTGAGTTTGTTGTTTTCCGGATCAGCCAATGGAATGGTTATGAGGCGGAAGCTGAAAGCTAAAACGTTAAAAGTTGCATATTTTTGACATTGTTCATGAACTGTTTGTAGTTTATTTTCTTTAAAAGGAGTTGAAATATGGCTGCTGGTCAAGCTGAACCTTTACGTGCGAATACTTGGTATCTAACTATAGATCCCCATGTTCCTAATAGTAAAATGATCCATACAATTACTAATCTATCGAGAACAGTAGAAGCTGCCGGAGAGCAAATTACTGGTAGAAACAACAAGGGTGTAAACCGTAATTCTCTACCTGGTTTACAAAATAACCCAGAGCCCGTTGAAGTTAAGGTTATCGCAGATGGCGATAAGAGCCTTAAGGATTGGTTTACAAAGTGCAACCCTCAGAATGGAGCAGCTTCGCAAGTATCCCAAAACAAGGGCCAGGGTTTTGTATTCTTAACAGATACTCAAGGGCAGACGAAAATGCAATTTACTATTGCTAATTGCTATCCCATACACCATGGTTTAGAAGGCGAGCTATCTGCTGGTGCAAACAGTCTGGTAGTTGAGCACATACGATTGATGCATGAAGGAATTAGTTGAATACCTGACGTATGAAGGATTGTAATGATAACTATGGTGTTAAGCCATGAAAGTTCGGGCTTACCTAAATAAATAAATGCATTGCAAACTCAATCCTGAATTAACTTTTTTCTAAGCAATTCATAACTCAGCTAAGGTTAGCTTGGTATTTTGCCAAGCTAGACCTGGCTATCCTTGTAAAACACTAACGATAAAATTGTAATTCTACCAGGAAATTATGATTTATGGAGTTAGTTTCTGAAGGCATTTAACCCTTGATGTCATAATTTATTAGAGCATCGACAATGGCTATAGGCGTATTACCTGAAAATCTCTTAACTAATCGTTTCTACGTCGAACTATCGCTAGATGGTTCTCAAGAAAATATCGATGCAATTTTTCTAGAGTGTGCAGGGTTTACATATTCACAAGATTTGATTGAAATTTGTGAAGTGACTCCTCGAAAGTGGGGTAAAGCACAGCAAGGTCTTCCAGTAAGAACTAAAATTCCTGGTAATGTTAAAATGGGTAATATAACTCTGCGTAGATGTCTAACCAACTCCATGACACTTTGGAACTGGTTTGCAGATATTCAACAGGGCAATTGGGCTAAGAAACGCAGAGATTTTTCTTTGACTATTCAAGACTCAACCAACACAGCACAAACAAAGCTTCAATTCTCTAGGGCTTGGGTAACTAGTTATAAAATTAGCGACTTCCACGCTAGTAAGACTGACATGGCGATTGAGGAACTAGAAATTGCTTTCGAGGACTTTAAACGCGTGGCAGGTTCTCAAGTAAATAAACCACCTGGTAGGGGCAAAGGCTAGCCGTGCCCCTACAAAAATCTGTAGTTCAATTAGCTGAAAATAGCTGTAAAATCCTTTAGATCTGAGATCCAGTGAGATTCATTAACTGTATTGAGCCTCAAACGCAAAAAGGAATCAATAAGCTTTATGTTTCAAAAAGAATTTGAATTTACACTACCCAAAGGGTATATAGACCCTGATGGAAACCTCCATCGTAAGGGAGTTATGCGACTAGCAACAGCTATAGATGAAATTGCGCCTTTGCGCGATCCTCGTGTCAAGTCTAATCCAGCATATGCCACAATTATCATCCTGTCTCGTGTGATTACTTGTCTTGGAGCTTTATCTGAAGTTAGCCCTATGGTTGTGGAAAATTTTTACGCTCAAGATATGAATTACCTTCAAGATTTTTACCGTAGTATCAATGGTTTTGAGAGTGAAATTTCATCTCCAGAACATAGAGCCAACTCCACAGAACAACTTATTCAGGCATAAACCTCTTTACTCTCTACTTTCTATTCCTATGCCTCATAAAAATACCCTACAAAATGAATTTACCTTTCTCCTTCCTCGAGGTTTGATGGATAATCAAAACCGAGTTCACCGCCAAGGGGTGATGCGCTTGGCGACAGCAAAAGATGAAATCTTAGCCCAACAGCATCGTAGTGTTCGAGACAACCCTGCCTATAGTTTCTTAGTGATGCTTTCACAGGTTATCACTCGCTTGGGTAGTCTAAATTCTGTCACTCCTGATTTATTGGAGAAGCTAGTTATCCGTGATATTGCCTATTTGCGGGAATTTTATAATCGTGTCAACCAACAAGGAAATGCACATATCCCTGCCTTGTGTCCCCATTGCAATAATGAGTTTGCAGTAGAGTTAGAACTCGTGGGGGAGTCCTAAGCTACCCCTCAAATAAGTTGTATGAGGAGGTAGCTTTTCTCGCTTACCATTTTCACTGGTCTCAAGATGAAATTTTGAATCTAGAGCATACAACTCGTCAACGCTGGGTAACAGAAATTAATAAGATTAATCAGCAAATAAAAGCTTAGTACAATATTGTACTTAAAAATCTCAGGACTTACGCGAAAATTGCCCCTAAGCTTAATTTATCGAACCGCCAAGACGAGCCAGCGCTGCAGGAGGGTTTCCCTCCGCAGGCGACTGGCGTCGCCAAGAACGCCAAGAATTCGTAAGGTGTGCGTAAGTCCTAAATCTTTGTAAAAACTACGATCGCGCGCGATCGCTGAAACATCCCTAATTGCTGATAGCTGATAGTTGATGGCTGAATGCTTACCAATAATCACTCCTAAAAAGTCAACCTATTAAAAATTAGATTTTATGATGAAAGTAAGAGTTTTGAACGCAGAAACATTAGGTAAAATCAACGAGGTTAACCTTGACCTAGTTCCTAATGAAAACAACGAGTACATTATTGGACGTTCTCCTAAATCTGGTCTAGTTCTCGATAGTCTCGATGTGAGTCGTCAACATGGCAAGTTCTTCTTACATGATGGGAATTACTCTTACTCTGATTTGGGTAGTATTAATGGCTCCTTAGTGAACGATAAACTTGCTGAACCAAACGAAGTTTATATGCTGAAGTCTGGTGATGTTGTCCGCATTGGCGAATTCCTTTTGGTGATGGAAGAAATCAATCAAAATAGTGAAGAGCCTGAAGCATTAGCAGCCACAGTATTGAATATGGATTGGCAAGCAGCTATGGCAGCTATAAAGGATCGCGCAGTGAAGCCAGAAAACGAAGTCTCTAGGATCATGGCTGAAGATCCGAATGGAGTGAATGAAGTTGCTAAACCTTTTGTCACTGAGGTTCCTCAATTATTGGTTCAACAATCTGGAGAATCGACTTATATTCAGCCTCCAGAAAAAGCCGAATCCTCAGAACCTAATGTTGAAACATCAGCCGTAGATAAAGACCAGGCAGTAATTCCAGCAGTTGACACTCAATTGCTCTTACATGAAGGTGACATCTCTCAATCAGCATCTCATGTCTCAGAAGACGAAACTCCTGTTTCTGGTGCTACTACCGAAACACCAGAAATTCTAGACCAAGAAGACTGGGAAGAAGACGAACAACAGCAAGAGGAATCTACTCCAGTTGTTAACGTTCAATCGCCCTTGGATGAAGATGAAACGGATGAAGATGAAGATGACATCCCTCAATCAGCATCTGATGTCTTACAACAGCAAACTCCTGTTTCTGGTGCTACTACCGAAACACCAGAAATTCTAGACCAAGAAGACTGGGAAGAAGACGAACAACAGCAAGAGGAATCTACTCCAGTTGTTAACGTTCAATCGCCCTTGGATGAAGATGAAACGGATGAAGATGAAGATGACATCCCTCAATCAGCATCTGATGTCTTACAACAGCAAACTCCTGTTTCTGGTGCTACTACCGAAACACCAGAAATTCTAGACCAAGAAGACTGGGAAGAAGACGAACAACAGCAAGAGGAATCTACTCCAGTTGTTAACGTTCAATCGCCCTTGGATGAAGATGAAACGGATGAAGATGAAGATGACATCTCTCAACCAGCATCTCATGTCTCACAACAGCAAACTCCTGTTTCTGGTGCTACTACCGAAACACCAGAAATTCTAGACCAAAAAGACTGGGAAGAAGACGAACAACAGCAAGAGCAATCTACTCCAGTTGTTGGCACTCAATCGCCCTTGAATGAAGATGAAACGCATGAAGATGAAGATGACATCCCTCAACCAGCATCTCATGTCTCACAACAGCAAACTCCTGTTTCTACTGCTACTACCAAAACACCAGAAATTCTAGACCAAGAAGACTGGGAAGAAGACGAACAACAGCAAGAGGAATCCACCCCAGTTGTTAACTTTCAATCGCCCTTGAATGAAGATGAAACGCATGAAGATGAAACGGATGAAGATGAAACGGATGAAGATGAAACGAATGAAAATGATATTTCTCAACCAGCATCTCATATCTCTAAAGTTGAAGACGAAGTAGACGAAAACCCAAACCCAGCAGTTAATACTCAATTGTCTCTAGATGAAAATAAAGTTTTTGAAGAGACTAATATCGAGACTCAAGCGGTAGAAAATCTTGATGCGATCGCTAACACGCTTGAAGAAACAGAAAAAACTTCTCAAGAGGAAGAAGTGGAAAATTCTCAAATCACTATCAATACAGATATCAAAGAAGCAAGTGAAGAAGTAGCAATGTTTGAAGATACCTCTCAAGAGCCTCAGGAAACAGAAGTTTCTGACACCTCAAATCAAACTCCTGAGCTTCCAAGCCAAGCTTTAGAGATTCTTAGTAAAAAGTACATTGCTCTTATGGCTCATGATACTAAAAAATCGGATTTAGTAGACTTTGTTACTCAACATAAAGATTTTTTATCTAAGTGCCTCACAATTGCAACACCCAGCGTCAGTGAAACCTTATTTCTAAAAACTGGTTTCGCTACTTCTCAAAAGACTGCTTCAGTACCCGCCGGAGGACATCAAGCAGTAGCTTCTTTGATTGGATCGGGGGATATCTTAGCAGTCATTTTGTTGAAAGATGTTTTGCCAGTTCAAAGTCAGGCAAATGAAGACGCGCTCTTACGATTATGTAACGCCAATCAAGTCTTAGTTGCAACAAATTTACCAACAGCAGAAGCAATTTTACTGTATGTAAAAAATAAGATAACCTCTTTTTAACAGTTATCAGTTATCAGTTTCATCCGCGCATGTTTAAGTCCCCCACCAATTGGACCGTTCGTCCTCAGACGTGCCGTAGGCATAAGCGTTGGTGGTGATGCGGTCTTGGGGTTTCCGCAAGTAGAGCAAGTGGCGTTCGTCGTAAGTCCTGCGGACAGGCTACGCCAACGCGTAGCGTGCGCTCTGCGCTCAGACGTGCCGTGCCTCCTCCGGAGGACCTGCGCTAACGGCGATAGCCGTGGCGTTAGCCATAGGCATACCCGTAGGGAGGCGCAGAGGACACAGAGAGAGAAGTAAATCACTATAGGTAATCTTAGACTGGGAAGGGAGTAAAACGAAAAACGACAACTCTGCAGGGTTCAAAAACCCGGTTTCTCGAAGAAACCGGGTTTTTCAGAAATTATTCAGGCAAAGCAAAATTTCTTTGGCTACTAGTAATTCATGTTATTTCTTTCTAGTATCTTGTAATAAGAAGTTCAGCACTTATCTAAGCACTAAACTTCTTACTACTTCCTACTTCGCCATAACTATTTTGTTGACGATGCTGGAATTTTCTATAAGCATAGATTCCACTAAATATAACTAAAGCAACAGCAATTGATATCCCAAAAATAAGTATGGTTTGAGTTAGAATACTGCGAGAGCGAAATGTTTGCCTAGATGGTGTACTCTGAGCAATAGTAGCTTCAGGAGGCACTCTCATAGATGGTGTACTCTGAACAATAGTAGCTTCAGGAGGCACTCTCATAGATGGTGTACTCTGAACAATAGTAGCTTCAGGAGGCACTCTCATAGATGGTGTACTCTGAACAATAGTGCCGTTGGCGTCGGGAACTTCTTCCACAGAGGGGTGACTTTGAGCAACAGTAGCGTCGGGGACTTCTTCCACAGAGGGGTGGCTTTGAACAATAGTGGCGTCGGGAACTTCTTCCACAGAGGGGTGACTTTGAGCAATAGTGGCGTCGGGAACTTCTTCCACAGATGATGACGAAAATGAGATCGGAGGACTCTTTGGAGTTATAATTCCTGGCTGTGTGGGAACTACTGGTTGCAAAATATCATTGTCCTGTGAAGTTCTACTAGCTAAATTCTTATTAGGAGGAATTAACAGCCTAAAAGGAGACTCAGGTTTTACAACGATCGCTGCTTCTAAAGCCTGCTTCAACTCGTCTACTGTTGCAAAGCGATCGCTTGGTAACTTTTCCAAACACTTCATCACTACTGCTTCTAATTGCGGTGATAATTCTGATAAACTTGAGTGCGATCGCAAGGGCACAGGTGTTTTAGTGGTATGAGCTAAAGCCCATGACATCTCACTAACTGTGTTTGTCTTTAATGTAAGACCAAAGGGATCAGTAGCACTGAGCATTTCATAAATAATGACACCCAAGCTGTAAATATCTGCTCGTCCATCTAAATCCGTTGACAGTTGTAACTGTTCGGGCGCAGCATAGCGATGAGTACCTCGAAAAGTCTGTGTTAATTGCGTAAGTTCAGCTGAATCTTGACGAATTTTGGCAATACCGAAGTCCAGAATCTTGACCAATTCTCCAAAAGTTGTAGGCACCAATAAGATATTATTTGGTTTTAGGTTACGATGAACAACCTTGATATGTACACTAGTCGTTGCCCCCTTTTTCCATAAAGTCACTCCTTGATGAGCAGGGCGCAAGCCATCACAGACTTGAGTGATGATGCTAACAGTCTTTTCCACACTTATCTGGTGCTCTTGCTTGAGCAGTTGTTTTAAACTCTGCCCCTGTAAATACTCCATAACATAAAACGGATAGCCTTCTGGAGTCACTCCATAATCAGTAATCTGTATTATATGTTCGCTTTTGAGCGCTACACACACAGCCACTTCGCGTTCAAAGCGCTTTTTCATTTCCTCAGAAGTAACTAGAGTGTCTTTGAGCAATTTAAGTGCTACTTGCTGACCAAGCAGGGTATCCATAGCGAGGAAAACATTTCCCATACCACCCGCCTCTAGGTGTTTCTCAAGGCGGTAACGCTGGCGATCATCAATTACTTGACCTATTAAGGGATCTGGTTGAGAAGGAGATTTCATCTGGCAAATTGTTCTGAATTGGATAAGTTGAATAATATTGAGTTAACTGAGATCTTGCACTCAACAAGAGCCAGAGGCTCTAATATCTCGTTACCAGATTCAACCTGGTAACGAGGGGAGGGTTTAGAGGCTTCGCCTCCTCGCTGTTGGAACAGCTGCAAAATCTCAGTTAAATAATTAAATAAAATTTTATTAATTATTGAATAGAGACATAATAAAGTTTCAGTCACTGACAAGGGTTGAGCATAATAACTAGCAGATCGTCTCCAGAAAAAAATTAATCTTTCGTCTAATTTGTCTTTATTGGGCTGCAATATCAATTATCTAAAATATCTTTAAGAACACTTTAGCGCCAGCGTCTGCATCCTGTTATAAATGAAATAAATGCCTCCATAATTCCCTACTTCCTAGCATCCTAAATGTTTAAATTGTCCACAGACTAGAAGCCTGGGGCTACACAAACCAAGTCCGCCTAGACGGACTAATTTCTAGCCTGCGGAGGCAGGCTTTGTTTGTGTAGCCGCGATTTCTAATCGCCCAGTCTTTTTGCAAAATTGGGATGCTCCCCCTCGTGTTTCTACAAAAACGGTAAGATTTAGCTATAAGGGGAATTGTTGAACAATAGCGTTGTTAAGTTGAAAAGCCTGTTTATATGTTCAGTATAATTATTAATATAACCTTTCAAGCTTCAACTTAAAACCCCTAAAAGAACCGTTAAACAATACTAACTTCAAACTATTTTAAGGTTGACCATATGAAACCCTCTTCTCAGTCAGATCCCTGGATAGGTCAATTAATTGGCGACCACCAGCGTTATCGCCTTGACAAACGTCTAGGGGCAGGTGGTATGGGAGATGTTTTCCTCGCTATGGATACCCTACTTGGTCAGCAAGTAGCACTTAAACTGCTCAAAGACACTTTAGTGACCTCAACAGAGTTAAGAAAGCGCTTTGAACGGGAAGTAGCTGTGTCTGCAGCGCTCAAAAGTGACCATATTGTTCAAGTGACCGATTATGGGGTAACGAAGGAAGGCTATCCCTTCTATGTCATGGAGTACCTACGCGGACTAAGTTTAGGGCAACTATTGCGACGTGAAGGTCGGCTCTCTATAGAGCGGACAGTCAATGTTATTGCTCAAGTATGTGATGGTTTGCACCTTGCTCATCAAGGAGTGACTTTATGGCGAAATCATGCGACTGTCAGCGAGCATATCCAGGTGGTTCATCGTGACTTAAAACCTGACAATATCTTTTTAGTCCCCACAACCTTGGGAGAACTAGTCAAGATTTTAGATTTTGGCATTGCCAAAATTCGTCAAGATTCTGCCGAACAGACCAAACTCACGAGTATGTTTTTAGGCACCTATCACTATGCTGCACCCGAACAGTTGGAGGTCGTAGCAAATCTTGATGGACGTGCAGATATCTACAGTTTGGGTATTATTATTTATGAAATGCTCAGTGGTACCGACCCATTTGGTCTTGGATTCAAAACACGCACAGTTACAGAAATTTCCTGGGCGATCGCTCATACTACTAAACCCGCCATACCACTGCGATCGCTACCTGGTTTATCACAATTGTCACCAGAACTTGAAGCACTAGTAATGAAGTGTTTACAAAAATCACCCGATGATCGCTTTGCGACGGTAGATGAATTAAAGCAGGCTTTGCAAGCATCTGTCGTTGTAGAAGGCAAAACGACTCCTCGGGTGTCACCTCCAGTCGATAGTTCTGAGGACAAAACTGTTGCACGTTCTCCCCAAAGTCCACAGGAAAAGACTGTTGCACGTCCTTCCCCAAATTATAAAGGTCAAACTATTGCACAATCACGAACTCCTTCTCAAATAAATAATTTTGATGAAACAGTTCGTAAGCCACTTGTTCCTGGTGAAACTATTGCCCAAAATTTATCTCCTTCCGAAACAAAATATGAAGAAAACACTATTTATCGACCACTAAGCCCTTATGAACAAGAACTTTCAGACGCAATCCTATCGTTAGAAATGGATTCTCTGGTTGAGATTCTCTCAGATATTATAGGACCTATCGCCCCTACTTTAATACAAGATATTTCAGCACGAAAATCTGGGATTAAAGAATTAGTAGAAAATTTAATGCTTTATCTTTCTCCACAACAACGAAAAGAGTTTGAAAAAAAGGCAATATTATTTAGCCAAAAACCTATTGATAAAACTAAGCCACGTTCTTCTAACTGGCAAATTGGAACAATCGATAGGCGCTTTTTACGTGAATGTGAAGAAGAATTATCTCAATTAATTGGTCCTATAGCTCCTTCACTCATTCAAGGAATTATGGCATCTTATCCGCAAATTTCTCCTGTTGAACTTGTCAATGTTTTAATAAAAGAAATTCCTAACCCTAGAAAAGCTGAAGAGTTTAGGCTTCGCTTGTTGAGTTAAGATTCAAGTTCAAAAAATAAAATCATTTATTGATTATTTTTTTGAGCAATCAGCCTCATAGCTATCTCCAAGCTAGATTTCATTCTATTAAATGAGGCTGCTAAAATACCAATTTCATCATTAGATTTTTGTTCAAAATCAGAACTAGCTTTACCAGTACTAACTGCTTGAGCTAGCTTTGATATTTGCATAATTGGTTTAATAACAGCCCTTCTTAGTAAAAGGTTAATAACAATAATGATGATGGCAAAGATACTAATTTCTATTGCCATTGTTATCCACCAAGAATGATTTGCGCGTTGAAGAACTTTTCCAGCAGGAATATAAATCATTTGAGCAAAAAGAGTTTTGTCGAGTTGCCAACCAAAACCATTTTTGTCTCCGTAAATTGCTAACTGACTTTTTGGAGCTTTATCTGGAGTTGAATGACATTGAAGACAAGTTGGGTTATCAAAATTTAGGCGTCGAGCAATATAAAATGCTTTTCCTGAAGGAAGATCTCTAAAACCAGATTGTTCAGTATTTGCTGGGTTATTGCTAAATTGGTTAATTATTTGCGTTTCAAAGTCATCAGCCTTATCTCGCACATTAGTTGGATCGAGCGCCGCTTCTTTATAAACGAAATCTTGATATCGGTCGTTTTTCCGAATATTATCGAAAACCTGTCTTGCAGAAAAAGCTGCTACTGTTTGTGGAATAAATTGCGTACTTGTTTCCAGTTGATTTTGTAAAAGAGGAATTATGTCATCAGTAGTATAGTTTCTTACAGAGTCCATTGATTGGAGAAAAATATTTGCTTGAGTAGCCACTTCATCTTGTGCTTTTTGCGCAAGCACATTTGAGAAAATGATTCCACCTCCTATAATACTGCCTAGAAAAACAAGTAGCAGAAGGATGTTGAACTTGTTAGCTAGTTTTAGATTTTGTGACAGTGTTTTTAGCTTGTTAGATAGTTGCTGATTCTTACGCATATGAGCTATTTAATGAAAGGAAATATTTTTAGCAGCTAGTTGATTTTAAAGATGGATTGGATAGGCATTCAGCCCTTAGAACTTGAGCAATTGCTCTATTGGGGTATTCCGCTAGCTTACGAGATAGCATTGCAAGAGTATGAACCTGATAGCTGGCTCAATACGGTTCGGTTAACGTTTTAATATTTTGAAGATCCCCCCAACCCACGCCAGGTGCTTCAAGTCGGGAAACCCTTTCGCCAGTCGCCTGCGGAGGGAAACCCTCCTGCAGCGCTGGCTCACCAACGCACTGGCTCCCCTTAAAAAGGGGGGCTTTTAACCCTCTTTTACCCCCTTTTTCAGAGTGCCGCAGGCGGGGGGATCTTAACCGAACCGTATTGATAGCTGAATGCTTACTGAGTTGGCAAAATTAAATGAACACAATCAACTATAGGAATCCGGTTTGATTTTTGAAAAGATACGTAGGGTGCGTTAGCAAAGAGAGTACGGCACCATGCCCAG
This sequence comes from Scytonema sp. HK-05, assembly GCF_002368235.1. Classification (GTDB taxonomy): domain Bacteria; phylum Cyanobacteriota; class Cyanobacteriia; order Cyanobacteriales; family Nostocaceae; genus Kalymmatonema. The sequence goes on from NZ_AP018195.1 coordinate 807,775, forward strand.
GAATTTGGTGCGTTAGGATGAAATCCGTAACGCACCCTACAATACTTAACTTTGTTCAAAAATCAAATAGTAATTCTATATCTCAATACATATTATTGAGATTAACAGTATAAAAACAATTAGCTAAAAGTCGAATTAAAAAAACACCCTCTTAAAACAGTGAACAGCTACCTACGCAGTAACGCCTGCTATGGTGGGGGATTTAAAAGAGCCACCAACGCTTATGCCTACGGTACGTCTCTTGACGAACGGTCCAATTGGTGTGGTGTTTCCGCCGGAGGATGAAACTGATAACTGATAACTGGTAACTGTTAAAAACCATTAGGTCTTGGTGATGGCATAAAAGGAACAGAAGGTACAAAATTTGGTGAAGATAGAGAATTTGGTACAGGTGGAGTGGGAGTACTGACTTTAACAGAAAATCCTTTTGAATCACTATGACCAAATTTATCAGTGGCTGTCAGTTGAATTGTAGTTGGTAAGGCTTCATTAGCCACTAGGTTTAATGAACCTGAAGGATCAACAGTACCAAAGGGCGTAAGCTGAACGCTAATACCTTCGCCCTCGACTTTCCACTTCAAAACAACGGGTTCGTTGGGTTGAAGAACAATATTAGGTTCTTGGCTACCGTTAAGTGTGAAAGAGATAATCTCAAGTGGTTTAGCTACGATGTTAATAGTAGAGTCTATTGGAAAGGAATTAGGTGGCTTACCTGGCTGAGAAAAAGCCTGGAGTGTAAACGTATATTTTCCTGGATCGGGAGTACTTAAAGAAATATTCTTACAGGTTAGTAGTTGAGTTGTTAGCTGACATGACTTTTTGAGTTGAGCGGAAGTATACGTTGCAAGCACATTTTCGGTTCCACTGTCTGTTTTGCCAGTAACTTTCAGTTGTGTGAGTTGAGCTGGATTCTGGATTGTCCAGCTTAAAAGCATTGTATCGCCTGAAGTGTACTGGTTTTGATTTAATTGAAAACTGGCAACTTGAGCTGCTGGTTTTTCATTGATTTTGACTGTGATACTTTGAGTATAAGAAGCTTTATTCTGTCGTTTAGTATAGAGTTTGAGCGTAAAAGTATAATTCCCTGGCTGTGTCACGCCAGTATTGTAGTTTGAACAGGTTAAGAATTTAACTTGTGCTTGACAGACTTTATTGAGTTTATCGGGAATCCCCTTACTAAAGTCAAAAATCTGAGGTGGGCTGGAAATTTGGCTTTGATTATTTGTCTGCCCTTGATTATCAATCTCTAGCTTAGAAATTTGTTGAAAGTTACGAATTTGCCAATCTAAACGTATTTCATCACCTTCAATATAATTGATACTATCTGGAGAAAAAGCAACTAACTGTGGGGGAGCAGGTGGTTTCAAAAACACTAACCAAATTAAAAAAACAATTCCTACTACACATCCTAAAAGTGTCAAAATAAATGGGACAATTTGCCACCAAGGTCGAGATTTCCATAATAAAGTTCCTTCAGGTAATTTTTCAGGTAAAGGGTATTCATATTTGTCTTGCAGGGCTACTTCAAAGTTAAGAGAAAGCCCTGAGCCAAATAGTGGTCGTCTCCACCAAGGTCCAGGTTTCACTATCAAATTGGCTTTAGTGCTTTTATTGGGTAATACTCGTACCCGACGAGGGTCGCATTCATATTTATATAGTTGTTCTTCATCTCGACTTTTAATACTAAGTTTCAAATCCCGTGGCATATTACTTCGGTTAGTGAATTTTATTTCATATAGCCCAAAAGTATTGCTCACTTTTTCTCGAAGGATATGTAGTTCCACATCGAGTAAATATATGGGAGGAATTTGGATATATACCAAATCTAGTAGCACTAAATCTGGAGAGTTAGCTGAATATAGGCGAACAGTTGGCGAGTAGCTACCTGCAAATGCATCGGCAGGAGGTTTTAATTCTAACAGGATTCGTCCTCTAGTATTTGGGTTCAGTTCTAATCCACTCGTCCCAGTTAATACGCCCGGTCCCTCTACACCTGTATTGGGATAACGAATTGTAAACCAATCATCTTCTAAATCTGGGCACACTAGGCGGAAGCGATCAACTCGATTGGAACGGTTGTCAACCATCACTTCAATCTGCAAAGATTCTTTGGGTTTGAAAATTGCTGGGTTGCTAGGGTTAGTCGCAGGTTTTAAAGAAAAAGTGGGGTCATTAACTCGAACCACAGTATGCTCTTTGAGCATAACCTTGAGTTGGCGAGGGTATTGTATGGGTGTGTCTTCGGGAAAATGTTCGGGGGCATCTATAACTAGGGTATAGTCATAGGTTCCTGCCAAAGCATCTACAGGGATATTGAACTGAAATGTTAACTCGCTACTCTGTTGAGGACCAAGTGCTAAGCTTTCTCGAGATGAATTAGACCACTGATGTAAAGTTTCAGATGCCTCATCAAAAAATACATCAATAACGGCACCTTGCTTACTTTGATTGGTAACAACAACGTAAAGTTCAACAGTATCTCCAGGCATTGCCGGTTGAACACCTGGAGGATCTATAATCACCGATAGTGGATTCGATTTGTTTTGCATATTGAAGAGGGAGTAAGGGGAAGCAGGAGGAGTAGGGAAGAGGAAAGACGGAAGAGGGAAGAATAAACTTTGTTTATTGCGCTTATTGTGGCAAACGGTGGAGTTGTACTTGAAAATCATCGTCACCATCTACGACCATAGTTCCTTGAACATCCTTTGTTAGGTCAAGTGTGTTGATTTTAGTGGAGTCTCGGTAAATAGCCTGACCGTTTGCCCCTGCTGCGCGATCTAATGTTTTGTCAGATGTTAAAGGCCAAACAATTATTTTTCCGTCATCCCCAGCAGTGACTAATTTGCTCCCATCTAAATAGAAGTCGAGACCACGTACTGAAGTTTGTGATGCACGCCAGCGATCGCGCAATTTACATTGTTGCTGAATAAATTTGTTCTCTGTAGTTGAGGTATCGGTAATTTGTGAAGTAGAACTAGCACTGTTTTGTTGTGGAGTCAAAGTTGGAGTACTGGTATCTTGTTGAGCGGGAGTAGAATTATTAACAATAGCGCATTGATCCAGGTCCCATATCGAAATAAAACCATCAGAATCAGAGGTTGCAAGTATGTGAGATCCAGGAGCAAAAGCGGCATTCCAAACAAAGTCACCATCACCACCAGTTAACTCTGGTGCTGATAATTGCCTCAAGGTAGTTTCTGGGGAGGTTGGATTCATGAGAATAACACGCTTGAAGTCGCCAACCGTAACCAGAATAGTCTCATCTTCACTCAGGGCTAGAGCTTGTATCGGATACTTTATGTCTTTCCCTAAATCAATAACTTGTGGGTTCGACACAAAGTTAGTACCCGGTCCTGGCCTTTTCCATAGTCTTACCTTACCGCTACCATGAGCGCTAAACAAGTTAAGTGAGTTTTCAGTAAAAACGAGAGAAAATACGCGATCGCTAGTCATATCATTTGGATCGCGCAGTGTATTTTCCTTTTGCCGTGTCCGTACATTCCAGAATTGAATCTCTCCATTTTCTAAACCAGCGGCAATGCGATCGTTATCTTTGGGCATAAAACGGAGAGTTCGTACAGCCTGACCAATGACTGCCAAAAGACCCTTAGCTTTAGGTGGTTTCCCATCACAAGCAGCAGCAATAGGGCTTGCAGCCATTCCTTTAGGGTTTAAATGATTGCCATCAACTGACCAAATACGGATGGTACAATCATCTGAGCCACTGACAACCGAGAAAGAATCACCACTAAAGCTCACAGAATTTACAATGCCTGTATGTCCGATAGGTTGAGGTCTCAGCAGAAGTGCAAGCAGTGCTGCGAGTAGCGCTAGTAAGGATAGTAATAACCATAAAGGTATAATAGGTAAAACCTTTATATCAAGACTCTGGGTTGTCGGATCGGTACTACCCAAACGTTGATCTGATAGTAGGGCTTTAGCTTCCAGTCGTAAAGTTTTTGGCAATCCTACCCAATGACGTTTTATGCCGACATTGAGCAGGACTTTAGTAACTTCTCCTAAAGTCAGCTCTGCGTTTTCAGGAACTGACTTATAAGTGCATTTTCGCCAATCTCTGCCTTGAAGTTGCACCTCGACTTGCTGACGCAGATTGCTGTTATTGCTAAAGAGCAATTGAAATGATGTTGAGTTAGACTTGCGATCAGGTAACCGCCACCACTGCCCATGACTGGGAACGACCTGTTTTTGTGGCTCCACAGTAAATCCAACAAAGCCTACTGGTAAGACTTCAAGCACACCATCAGCTTGGGTTGAAGCACCATCGCGACTTATTGCTTTAACAGTAAAGGGGTAGTCTTCGCTAGGCGCTTGATTTGCTGATGGAGGTTGACAAGGAAAACTTGCCTCGATTTGAGCACCTGGTTCTAGAAGTAATCTTCGTTCTGCACCATTGCCTAGCCAAGAAGGAAAAATACCATCAAGACGAAGTAAAGCCTCTACTGAATGCGGGCTCATATTCCGCACCCTTGCCACTATTTCAACTGAATTACGGGGATACACTTGGAACCGCCGCACTGGCAGTTCTAAAATTAATAGGGTTGATGCTGCCCCTGGCTGAATTGTTAGCCGCACCAACAGTTTACGCTCTTCGGGTAATTGAGGTGAAAAAATTCTAACTGTAAGATTTATAGTGCCCGTAAATGCGGGTAATGGCGTATCAAAAATTTCAACAGTGAATTGAGTACTACCCCCAGGAGGCTTAGCGGCTGCAACTTCTGGTGAGAGACGATACCACTGAGAACCTGAACTACGAGTTGCTCCAGCCGCTACAACTTCCATTTGAAAAGCAGCAAATCGATCACTGCCATTAATGACAGTAACCTCGAATGTAGATGGCGCATCGCCCGGTTTAAATGTCACACTTTGAGTTGAAAGACTAGCATTAATAATACGGTTATCCATACACCATTGGGCTATTAGCAGCAGTTTAGCTTTGAGTTGCTGCCCCTACACAATCATGTCATCGAGAATTGCCCTGATTGCATAGACATTAGTCTAATTTTGGCGATCGCCTTAAAATCTTTTCAAGTTCTTGACATTTTCTGTTTACATTTAAATCAAACGATAATATTCAAAAATAGAGTAGTAAACAGTAGATAATAATCTTCTCTTTATACTCTATTTTTATGTCATTTTTCCTCTCAGCAATCTTGAATTAATTTTTGGTCTAAACAAGTTTAATTAAGGAGAATACCATGTCTTATCTTTCCAAATTTGGTAAATTACCACGTATTATTGGTGTTGCAGCTTGCGGTGCTATTTTAGCTGCTGCTTCCATCAACACTGGTAAAGCACAAGCTTACGATAGTACTAGTTATGCAAACAGTTGTTCTCGTATCCGTATTCAAGGAGACACGCTATCAGCTTATTGCCGTAGAGTAGATGGTTCATACAATAGAACAGCAATTAGAGTCCGGGGAATTGAGAATAACAATGGGAATTTGAGCTATCGCTCAAACCCTAATGCTTATAGCACTTATCAAAATTCTTGCAGTCGGATTTATATTGCTGGAAATACACTATCAGCTTATTGTCGTAGAGTAGATGGCTCATACAATAATACAGCTATTGAAATTTCTGGAATCACCAATGTTAATGGAGTTTTGAGCTACGGTTATTAAGCCAACAGTAGATAGGAAGCATCCCAATTTTGCAAAAATACTGGGCGATTAGAAATCGCGGAGTTTAAGCGCACACAAAGATAGTCCGCGTAGGCGGACTAATTTCTAGCCAGGGGAGGTAAACTTTGTTTGTGTACCCCCAGACTTCTAGTGTGTGGGCAATTTAAACATTTGGGATGCTCCCCAGTAAATAAATAAGAGCAATTTAAGGGCACAATAATATTGTGTCCTTAAATTTTTAGGGATTTCCAACAAATTAATTATCCAATAAGAGTGGGATGGGATTGGCACCCGTCCTAGAAACTGGGCGGGCAAGGATGCCGACCCCACAAGAAAAGTTGGATATTTTTTAATTTGGAAGTCCCTTAGAAGTAAGATTTTTTATGCTTCATTATAATTAAAGACGCGAAATTATTCCTTCAGAACGCGAATGCGTCTTTACAAGGTTTGTGGTACAAGGCAAATTAAACAAAAGTCGAAACAATACTTCTAAAACTATCGTAGAATGACTAATCCACTCGCCATAGCAGCAGTAACAGCAGTATTCAAGGATCTACTCGAAAACCGTCTCGTTAGTGACTTAATTACAACAAGTGTTGGCGATGTGAGTGTAACGGCTTTACCGCCTGATCGCATCTCTATCGGAACCGATGAGCGTGCACAGATTAACTTGTTTCTTTACCAAGTCACACAGAATCGCAATGCTGACTGGACTTCTCGGGAATTGCGCCAGCATCGCTCCCAACTTACAGGAGAAGCACTCTCCAAAAAGCTGCCACTAGCGCTTGACCTTCATTATTTACTTACAGTCTATGGAGCAAAAGATTTTCAAACAGAAATTTTGTTAGGGTACGTGATGCAATTATTGCATGATACATCGATACTCACGCAAGACAGCATCTACACAGCTTTAAAAAATGCCTCAACAGTCAATATTTCCAGTGTTCTATCTCAAGCTCTAGCAAGAGTATCTATCTCTGATCTAGCACAGCAAATAGGGCAAATCAAAATTAGCCCAGAATTTTTCAACATGGAAGAAACTTCAAAAATATGGTCTATTTTACAAACCCAATATCGTCCATCTATTGGCTATCAAGTATCAATGGTTGTTATTGATAGCCAAAGTCAAAATAATATCTGAGCTTGTGAATGTATGTTTTTTATCTTCATTCAAAAACTACTTAACTACGACCTCATTTTTTGCTTAATGTATTCAATGATATACTCCCTCTTAGTTTCGTCCTGTAAATCTTCTGCATAAAATCCTTTTGCATCAATGTGAGGTCGTGACCCCCCCTTCAAGATTCCTATTTCGGGTTCTTGTAAGAACTGTAAAGAAGGCTCATGTCCCTTTTTTGCCAGTTCATAAAGTTCAGTTGCGTTTGCCTCTCGATTTTTTCCTTTCGTGCCTTTGTACCATTTATTTAACTCGCGCTTGAAGACCCCCGCTATAACTGTACCCAGTTTAGCGGCGGGATGAAAGGCAGTTAAGAATAGGGGCTCAATACCCCTATTCTTAACATTTAAAGATGTGTTATTGCTCAGTAAATGCAGTACAAGAATTTGGCGAGAGCGCAAAGCGCACGCTGCGCGAACGCATTCGCGGATATTGGGGAGTTGAAAATAAAGTCCCGGACTGTTCGAGATGTAACCCAAGGAGAAGAAGCTTCTCGAATCCGTACTAAACCTTTACCTCAGATTTTTGCTATCGCTCGTAATTTTACTCTTAATTTATATCGAAACCAAATGTTTGAAAATATGGCACAAGCAAGGGCGTTTATGTTCATTTGGGTTAGACACACTCAAGCAACTTTTTAGAATGAAATAGCCCTGCTTACGCAACTGTCACAGGTAATCGTCACCCATAACCAGACTAATGACATGGCGATCGCAAAGAATCATTATAGAAGGATATGACCAAAAAGGGGTGTGGGGGTGTAGGGGTATAAGTGACATTCATCAACCATGAATACAATTAGCTCTCCCGCCTCAATTTCACTACGTCGCGCTGACAGTAAGGCACAAATTTCTTTTTTTTTGATGCTACCAATTCTGGGTCATGTTTTGGATTCTGTGTTTGCGTTTTTTTCCAATTTATCTTCGCTTCATCGAATAACTCGTAGTAGCTTTGTTTTGACTGAAATATATCTCCATACTTGTTAGCAATTTCATACTCTAACTCGCTTAAATTCCAAGTTGCTTTTGTTTTTAACCATTCGATTACCTCTTGTCTGTGTTCTGGTTCTAAAAAATCCTGGCTCCTTTTGTAAGCCAGCTTTAAACCCTCAACTCCGCCTTGAAAAAATGCTTGTTTCCATTTATTGATAAATCCCGATGACACGTTCACTAGCGACTGAATCGCAGCGTGCTTATAACCCTCAAGCAACATTTTGACCGCAAGCGCACGTTTGATTTCACGGAAATCTGAACTATTTTCTATAAATTCGGTTAGCGATTGCCCAAGGGGCACTGCGCTCTGCGCAATCGCATCTACATTACAGCCGGCTATACTTGGTAACAATCTTTAAGTCAGTATTTTCTCACAGCTGATTTAGGATTGCTATATTTATGATAACTATAATTTTTTCTAGTTAAATATCTATTTTTTTATTGTTAAAATTAAGTAGGAATATGAACAACACACGTAGGGGGATATGAACGCTCAAATCTTGTGGTTGCTCATCAAACGTATCAATTACAAACTCTACCTAGGCTTTATCCTAAGCTTATTACTGTTTATTTGTCCAACAGCTAAAGCTGGTTACGTACCCCCCAAAACTCAAAAGCCTCCTAGCGATCAATCAAGATCCGGAGGGACTAGAGGATGTTCAGAAGAAAAGATACCCCTAACCATTCTTGCCCCTACGACACATGTTGGATATACAGCTTCTTTTCGCCCCACATTTGTCTGGTTTTTATACAACTCTTATGAAACAGACTTCAGAATTTTTGAGTTCGATACAAACAATCGCCTTAAACAACTAGGGAATCCCATTAAGTTGCAAGCTTCAAAAGGAATTAACAAATATTCTCTTCCAAAATCTCAGCCAGAATTAACTGTAGGTAAAAGATATCTTTGGCAGGTAGCTATCTTTTGTCCAGAGGGTGCCTTCTTAGTTCAAAGAGCAGAATTTCTGGTTGTAAAACCGTCATCAGATTTTATAAACAAACTATCAAAGACAGGCAATGGTTCTCAAAGAGTAAATCTTTTCGCCAATGAAAGTTTGTGGTACGATGCATTAGAAGAGGCTCTAAAATTGGCTCCAAATAGTAAGCTAGGAGAAGTTGGTGCATCTCTGGTGCAATCTCTTATGCAGTCGGAAAAACAAGAGGGAACTCTTCAGGAGCAACAAGAAATTCAGCAAAAATTTGAAAATGTAAAGGCGATCATAAACTCTCAAACATAAAATAGTGAACAGTGAACAGTCAACAGTGAACAGGCGTATGGTGGGGGATTGAAACCCGGCACCAACGCTTTCCACGCTCTTGGTGTCGTGTTTCCCCAATGATGAAACTGATAACTGATAACTGGTAACTGTTAAAGCCAATTACCAATTAAGATGAACGGTGCCCAGTAATAGGGGTGTTCAAATTGGTCATTCATGTCTGATTGTCTGGCTTTAATGAGTTGAATTTGAGCCTGCCGCAAAGCTTCTGCTTTACTCATACCCGGGTTGCGTAAGTTGCGGTAAAATTCAGAGACTAACATTAATGTGGAATCATCTCTGATAGACCAAAGAGAAGCTAGGGCACTTTTGACGCCAGCCTGCAAAGCTACACCAGCTAAACCAAGAGTTGCACGGTCATCTCCTACAGCAGTTTGACAAGCAGTTAGTGTTAGCAATTCTACCAAATCAGAACCATCATTGACTTGGCGGAGTATACGTTCTAGCTCATTGATGGTAAGTTTATTGTTGTCTCCTGTGACTAGAAAAGTATCTTCTGCAAGTGTACCAAACTGAGCGTGAGTTGCGATGTGAATAATCGGATAGTTAACTCTATCTAGTTCTTTTTCTAGTCTTCTCTGGTTGAAATCTGTATTTTTTAACTGTTTGCTACGCGGAAATTGTTCTTTAACCACCTGAATTTCTGAATCTACTTGTAGTAAAGCTGGATAGTCTTTTTCATCGACTTTAGCTTTTGTGGTTAAGCCCAAGATTAAAGCTCGATTTCTTTGAATATTCTGTTGATTAGACGCTGTTAGACGTAAACTAGGTGTGGTAACAGTAGCATACTTCTCAATCAAATATTTCTCCCCATCATGAAGCGCAGTTATGGGAATACTTCGTAGGAAACTGTCTTGGATGAAAACAAGAGTTTTAATTTGATTTGGATTGAAATCAGCCTCGAAAGGACGAATAATCCAGTTATAGAGTTTCTGTGCTGAGGATTTATTATAATCGACGATCGCTGACAATTGGTCTTGCAGCCCTTCGCGAAATTCGTTAACTTGTCCTTCCAGAGTTTTGCGCTTCTCATTTATCCAGTGCAACCGCTTGGTGCCATTTGGGAGACTGAGTATAATCGCAGTTTTATCATCGAAAATAATCGAGCTAAAAACAGCAGTATCTTTTCCTAGTAGCTCATCAATATTTTTCGAGTTACTAATGGCGACTACTATACAATCATTTCCAAAATAATTTTGTAATTCTGCCAATCTGAGAGAATCTATAGTTGACACCGCAGTTGTAAGTTGCTGAAAGCGAGTTTTATTTTCAATCGATGATAAAGAAGCTTGCTCTAGCTCTAACTGAGCGAATTCTCTGTAAAAAGGCTCAACGACATCCCGAAAATCAAATTGTAAGTTTCTATCAGCATTTAAAATATCACTACGGATATCTTCTAGAGTAGAATATGCTTTTTGATAACCTGTTGCTGCTTCCGACTTTTTCCCCTGCGCTTTCAAAATTCGTCCCACTTGCCACTCCCACAAATAAAGGCTATCTTTTGCCAATAATCCTTGTTCAGCTTGCCAAAGTGACTCTTGAGTGAGTTTTAAAGCTTGTTCATATTCTTGACGACATTCATAAAAATGACCTAGTGAGCCATTTGCAAAAGATGCTGAGCGAGAATTTTTGAGACTTTCAGCGGTTTTAATAGCATTGTTGAGTAGTAGAACAACTTCTGCATCTGGTAGTAGTCCTTTTACGGGACATTGAGTTAAGCGTGAGGTTGCAGAAGTCATATAAGTTGTCGCAGCATCATCAGCTCCAATAGCTGGGAGATTCGCCAAATCTATTGCTATATAAACTTTTTGGGTAGAATCCGGTAACTTTTCTAGTAGGGCTAAAGCTTCTTTCACCGCTGTGTCAAGTTGGCTAGAGTCAACTTTGGTGCGATAATAAAGCTGAATTAAATTGCTTAGTGCTGACGCTTGAGCAAGCTGGTCACTTTGGCGAGCTTTGTTAAGACTAGACTGAAATGTCTCTGAAGCTTTTTGGTAAAAACTTTTAGCGTTTTGCTTGAACTGCTCAGCCCGGGGGACACCGCTACTTTGAGCAGATTTAGCACGCAGTTCCCACAACTGCGCCTGGCTAGCATAGGTATTGCCTAAACTATTGAGCACTAAAAAGTTATAATCGTTGGGAGCAATCTTTTGAGCACTCTCAAGATATTTAATAGCTTGCTCGTAATCACCCATCAAACGATAAGCTTCCCCAAGACTTCCTAAGGCTGCTGCTTCCCCCCGTTGATCTTTTTGATAACGAGAAATTTGCAATGCACTTTGTTGCAGACAAACAGGTTCTTTGGCTGGTTGTTGTTGCTTAGGTTCTTGTGCCAATACACCACATAATAGAGCGATCGCCTTTTTGGGTTGTCCTAAGCTGCTGTAGACTTGAGCAAGTTCAGTGAGCATTCGTCCCATTTGCTGGCTATCTTGTATTTGACGATAGTAAGCAATGACTGCATCCCAATGAGTGATGGACTTGTCCATTTGACCGATTTGTTGATACGCCCTTGCTAAATTCTCTAAAACTATCGTTGCATTTGCAGAGTTGTGAGTCGTTTTGTAAATATTTAAAGCGGATTGCCAATATTTAATCGCATCTGAAAAATTTGCGCTTTGGTAACTTTGAACACCTTGTTGTACTAATTTACTAGCATCAGGAGTTTGTGCGTGTACCACTTCCCCTATTTTCGATTGAGAAGTGATGAATGGCACATTATTATTTACCCATAAGCAAAAGGTGAGGCTGCAAAGAAATAGAATTCCTAGTAACCGATATCGAGTAGATTTACGGTATTGATTGTCCTTACTTTTCACGGGTTCTGGAAAACCTCTCTCCAAACCTCTCTCCTGCAAGGAGAGAGGCTTTGAATTCTCCCTCTTCCCTTTTAGGGAAGGGGGCTGGGGGGTTAGGTTTTGCGTTGGTTTTTCCACATGATGTGAAAAGTCAGATTGATTGTCCACATAGCACCTCCTATAACAAAAAGCAAACATTATCAAGGACACTCACGGCTTAAAACAAGCTGTCCTGAAGGAAGTTGATACACATCTTGCGCTTCCACAATCGGCGAACCTTTTTGCCAAGCACGATGAGTAGAGTTTTCTGATGCGGAAGCATTTGATATTGTACGCACACTCCCAGTCGCATACTGAGACATCACAGCGTCTCCGGGACGAAACGGCAAACCACCAGAACCTGTGATCATGAAACTCCCCTGTTGCTTTTGATTACGGCGTGCAATACAGCTACTGGCAATCAAGCTGCTAGTGTCGATCAGGTTTTGAGGTAACTCAATAAAGCTATTTTGAACCAAGCTAGTTTCAGGTAAGGTGATGATGCCGGAGGACAAGTCACCAGTGGCATTGAAATTAACGCGGTTGTTACTATCTAGGGTGAGGCGATCTGCACCAGAAAGAATAGGTTGATAGTTTTGACCGAAGAACGCGGGGGTGTTAAGGGTGATGTTACCGCCTCTTCCATCTCGGGCAAATGCAAGGATATCGCTGTCATTGAGGGCGATGATGGAGTTAGCATTGAGGTTGATGTTACCACCGCCACCTACGCCACTGAAGACGTTGGTCGTAATGTCGCTATCACCAAACAGGCGGATGTCCTTTGCTGTAATGGTGATAGCACCTCCGGAAGAGCGTTGTGCAGAAGAGGTGATATCACCGTTAGTAGTCCTTAAGAGTCCGTCAACATTAATAGTGATGTTGCCTGCATTTCCCTGACTGCGCCCCTGGGCAGTAACTAGTGCCCCATCCTGAATCAGCAACTCACTGGTATTAATCGTCAAATCACCCCCATTCCCAGTTGAGCCTGAACCAGCTACAGAATACAAGCCGCTGGAAACGCGACCATCACTAGAGCCACCAATCACTTGCACCTTGTTGGCTCGTACTGTAAGATTCCCTCCTTTGCCACTACCAAATGTGCTAGTACTAACTAGTGCCCCATTTTGAATCAGCAACTCACTGGTATTAATCATCAAATCACCCGCATTCCCGGATGAGCCTGAAGTAGCTGAAGAATACAAGCCGCTGGAAATCCGACCATCACTAGAGCCACCAATCACTTGCACCTTGTTGGCTCGTACTGTAAGATTCCCTGCTTTGCCACTACCAAATGTGCTAGTATCAACTTGTGCCCCATTTTGAATCAGCAACTCACTAGTATTAATCGTCAAATCACCCGCCTTCCCGGTTGAACCTGGAATAGCTGCAGAAGACAAGCCGCTGACAAAGCGACCATCACTAGAGGTACCAATCAGTTGTACCTTGTTGGCTCGTACTGTAAGATTCCCTGCTTTGCCACTACCAATTGTGATAGTACCAACTTGTGCCCCATTTTGAATCAGCAACTCACTGGTATTAATCGTTAAATCACCCGCATCCCCAGTTGCGCGTCGCTCAGCTTGAGAAAACAAGCCGCTGAGAAACCTACCACCACTAGAGCCACCACTCACTTGCACCTTGTTGGCAGTGATTGCCAAATTCACTCCTTTGCCACTACCCCTTGTGGTAGTACGAACTACTGCCCCATCTTGAATCAGCAACTCACTGGTATTAATTGTCAAATCACCCCCATTCCCGGTTGCGCCTGGGTAAACTTCAGAAAACAAGCCGCTAATGGGCAACTGATCATCACTAGAAATACTAGTTATCTTTAGCAACTCAGTTGCGATCACTTTCAATGACCCACCAGACTCTGTTGCGAGAGTACTTGCCTCTATTTGAGAATCATGGCTCACGGTGACGCGCCCGCCCACTACCTGTATGTCACCAGCGCCCGCGCCACTAGCATCAACTGCTGTTTGTTGCGATAGTTGAATATTGCCAAAATTTTGCACCCCATCATAGCCCAAGGCAAAACCTTTATTATTGAAGGCGAGGCTGACAAAACCATCTCCTGCAACACTCCCCAGTTCTATCCGTCCGCCAGCAGTTTTGATGGTTGCTCCTTCTAAGCTCATATCACCACCCACCAACGCTAACGTTTGATTGGGTTCCACCCGTAGAGCATTCGTTGTATCAATAAAATCACTTGTTGCTCTTATACCCTGACCATCGCCTATAACCTGAATGCCTCCTGGATTTGCTCCATATTGCAAGCCCACAGGCACACTAATGCTGAGTAATGATGTAGACTGTGGTGCAGTGGCACTATACTCAAAGCCATCAGCAAATTTTAAGCTATTTGCCGTACTACCAATAAACGAACCCTGAATATCCAATCGCGCATTTTGACCAAATAGAATTCCATTGGGATTGAGCAAAAACAAGTTGGCATTACCCAATACACCAAGCCTCCCCAGAATCTCGGAGCGACTCGTCCCCGTCACGCGAGTGAGAATGTTCTTAATTCCCTCAGGATGGGTGAAATAAACTCCTCTTGCTTCACCCACGTTGAATTCTCGAAAACTGTGGAAGAGATTACTACCGCGAATTGCTCCGCCATCAATGCGATCGCTTGCTAAGTCACGAATCACTAAATTAGGTGTTACGACAGAACTTTCAGAAGACAGCGTAGCATCTGGTGTTATTTGTGCATGGGCTTGCTCAGATGTTGTCAATGCGTACGCACCTACCAAGGAACAGCAACCTGCCAACCCTAATTGCAATCTTCTAAGTCGCCAAAATTTTCTTTTCATAGAATAGTTCGCTTGAGAAGTGATAAATGGCACATTTTTTACCCATAAGCAAAAGGTGAGGCTGCAAATAAATAGGATTTCTAGTAACTGATATCGGGTAGATTTACGATATTGATTGTCCATAGAGCACCTCCTATAACGAAAAGCAAACGTTATCAAGGACACTCCCGGCTTAAAACAAGCTGTCCTGAAGGAAGTTGATACACATTTTGAGCTTCCACAATCGGCGAAGCTTTTTGCCAAGCACGACGAGTAGAGTTTCCTGATGCGGAAGCATTTGATATTGTACGCACACTGCCAGTCGCATACTGGGACATCACAGCGTCTCCAGGACGAAACGGCAAGCCACCAGAACCTGTGATCATGAAACTCCCCTGTTGCTTTTGATTACGGCGTGCAATACAGCTACTGGCAATCAAGCTGCTAGTGTCGATCAGGTTTTGAGGTAACTCAATAAAGCTATTTTGAACCAAGCTAGTTTCAGGTAAGGTGATGATGCCGGAGGACAAATCACCAGTGGCATTGAGATCAACGCGGTTGTTACCATCTAGGGTGAGGCGATCTGCACCAGAAAGAATAGGTTGATAGTTTTGACCGAAGAAAGCGGGGGTGTTAAGGGTGATGTTACCGCCTCTTCCATCTCGGGCAAATGCAAGGATATCGCTGTCATTGAGGGCGATGATGGAATTAGCATTGAGGGTGATGTTACCACCGCCACCTACGCCACTGAAGACATTACTAGTAATGTCGCTATCACCAAACAGGCGGATGTCCTTTGCTGTAATGGTTATGGCACCTCCGGAAGAGCGGTCTGCAGTAGTGATGATATCACCGTTAGTAGCCCTTAAGAGTCTGTCAACATTAATAGTGATGTTGCCTGCATTTCCCTGACTGCGCCCCTGGGCAGTAACTTGTGCCCCATCCTGAATCAGCAACTCAGTGGTATTAATCGTCAAATCACCTGCATCCCCTGTTGAGTTCCGTGCGCCAGCAATCAAGCCACTGGGAGTCCCATCAACAGCGCTTGTACCAATGATTTGCACATCTTGGGCATCAACTCTCAAAGAACCCCCCTTGCCCGCACCAAAAGTGGCAGTAAGTACCTGTGCCCCATCTCGCACTAGCAAGGTATTAGTTCTGACCGTAAGATCACCCGCATCCCCTGTTGGCTCTTCTCGATCTGGTTGTGCAGAAGCAGCCAACTTACTGACACTCCCATCATCAGCGCTTTCACCAATGACTTGCACATCTTGGGCATCAATGCTCACAGAACCCCCCTTGCCCGCACCAAATGTTGTAGCATCTACCTGTGCCCCATCTCGCACTAGCAAGGTATTAGTTCTGACCGTAAGATCACCCGCATCCCCTGTTGAGTTTGGCAGTGCGGAAGTAATTAAGGCACTGGCAGTCCCATCAACAGCGCTTGTACCAATGATTTGTACATCTTGGGCATCAACGCTCACAGAACCCCCCTTGCCCGCACCATATGTAGAACCAAATACCGCTGCCCCATCTTGCACTAGCAAGGTATTCGTTTTAATCGTTAAATTACCTGCATCCCCTGTTGAGTTTGGATTTGCGGAAGCAAACAAGCCACTGCTAAACTGACCATCGGCGCTTGTACCAATCAGTTGCACATCTTGGGCATCAACCCTCAAAGAACCTCCCTTGCCCGCACCAAATGTTGTAGTTTGTACCTGTGCCCCATCTCGTACTAGCAAGGTATTAGTTCTGAGCGTAAGATCACCCCCATCCCCTGTTGAGTTTCCATCTGCGGTAGCAGCCAAGGCACTGAGAAACTGACCATCCGACCTTTCACCAATGATTTGCACATCTTGGGCATCAACACTCAAAGAACCCCCCTTGCCCGCACCAAATGTAAAACTACCTACCTGTGCCCCACCCTCAAGCCGCAAGGTGTTAGCACTGATATTGACATCGCCTCCCTGTCCTTTTGCTCCTTCTAGCACCTGATTAGCAATCGCACTCTCATTGTTAAGGTTTATTGCGACCGTGGCATTAACCGCAATATTTCCCGCCTTACTATTATTAGAACCCAGTCCATTCTCTATGCCTGCATACAGGCGACTCACTCCCGTCATCTCTAAATTCCGGGCATTAACTGCGATACTACCACTATCACTAGCAAATACATTGACTTGCGCGCCATTGCTAAGGGAAACATCGCTTCTTTCTACACTATTCGGGAAACTCAAACTCAGATTATTACCATCCCCATTCAACCCAACTGTTCCCCCATTAGCTAACCCACCTAACTCGATTCGTCCACCAAAAGCATTCAACCCTCCACCATTCATGCTAATGTTGCCGCCTACTAGCAGCAAACTCCGACCATCCTGAACACGTAGACCAAATGCATCCGCTCCAGCCTGAGTAGATCCTGCCGGTGCAGTTGAGTTATTTTGAATTGGGGCAGCCGCAATTTGATTGAACAGTAAAGCCGAAGGATTGATTGTTAGCAAGGGTGAGGGGACTCCGGGATTCGAGGCACTGAAAAATCCCAGATTGCCAAACCCTATAGCATTGGCTGTAGTCGCCACAAACGAACCATCAATATCCAATTGCGCATTCTGACCAAATAAAATTCCATTGGGATTGAGCAAAAACAAGTTGGCATTACCTAATACACCAAGCCTCCCCAGAATCTCGGAGCGACTAGTCCCTGTGACGCGAGTGAGAATGTTCTTAATTCCCTCAGGATTGGCGAAATAAACTCCTCTTGCTTCACCCACGTTGAATTCTCGAAAACTGTGGAACAGATTAGCACCGCGAATTGCTCCGCCATCGA
>NZ_AP018195.1:829082-831926 GCF_002368235.1 Scytonema sp. HK-05
CACGGCTTAAAACAAGCTGTCCTGAAGGAAGTTGATACACATTTTGAGCTTCCACAATCGGCGAAGCTTTTTGCCAAGCACGACGAGTAGAGTTTCCTGATGCGGAAGCATTTGATATTGTACGCACACTGCCAGTCGCATACTGGGACATGACAGCGTCTCCGGGACGAAACGGCAAGCCACCAGAACCTGTGATCATAAAACTCCCCTGTTGCTTTTGATTACGGCGTGCAATACAGCTACTGGCAATCAAACTGCTAGTGTCGATTAGGTTTTGAGGTAACTCAATAAAGCTATTTTGAACCAAGCTAGGTTCAGGTGTAGTGATGATCCCGGAGGACAAATCACCAGTGGCATTGAGATCAACGCGGTTGTTACCATTCAGGGTGAGGCGATCTGCACCAGAAACAGTAGGTTGATAGTTTTGACCGAAGAAAGCGGGGGTGTTAAGGGTGATGTTACCGCCTCTTCCATCTCGGGCAAATGCAAGGATATCGCTGTCATTGAGGGCGATGATGGAGTTAGCATTGAGGGTGATGTTACCGCCGCCACCTACGCCACTCAAGACGTTGGTTGCAATGTCGCTGTCACCAAACAGGCGGATGTCCTTTGCTGTAATGGTGATGGCACCTCCGGAAGAGCGTTCTGCAGTAGTGGTGATATCACCGTTAGTAGCCCTTAAGAGTCTGGCAACATTAATATTGATGTTGCCTGCATTTCCTTGACCTCGCGCCTGGGCAGTAACTAGTGCCCCATTTTGAATCAGCAACTCCCCAGTATTAATCGTCAAATCACCCGCATTCCCGATTGAACCTGAATCACCTTGAGAAGACAAGCCGCTAGGAATCTGACCATTACTAGAAGTACCAATCAGTTGCACCTTGTTGGCAGTGAGTGCCAAATTCCCTCCATTGCCACTACCAAATGTGCCAGCACTAACTTGTCCCCCATTTTGAATCAGCAACTCAGTGGTATTAATCGTCAAATCACCCGCATTCCCAGTTGAGCCTGAATCACCTTGAGAAGACAAGCTGCTGGCAAAGCGACCATCACTAGAGGTACCAATCAGTTGCACCTTGTTGGCAGTGAGTGCCAAATTCCCTCCATTGCCACTACCAGCTGTGCCAGTATTAACTAGTGCCCCATTTTGAATCAGCAACTCAGTGGTATTAATCGTCAAATCACCCGCATTCCCAGTTGAGCCTGAATCAGCTCCAGAAAACAAGCCGCTGGGAAACTGAGCATCACTAGAAAAACCCATTAGTTGCACCTTGTTAGCAGTGAGTGTCAAATTCCCTCCATTGCCACTACCAAATGTGCCAGTATCAACTTGTGCCCCATTTTGAATCAGCAACTCAGTGGTATTAATCGTCAAATCACCCGCATTTCCGGTTGAGCCTGAAGCAGCTTGAGAATACAAGCTGCTGAGAAACTCACCATCACTAGAGGTACCAATCAGTTGCACCTTGTTGGCTGTGATTGTCAAATTCCCTGCTTTGCTACTACTAAATGTGCTAGCACTAACAGCTGCCCCATCCTGAATCAGCAACTCACTGGTATTAATCGTCAAATCACCTGCATTCCCGGTTGCGCCTGGGTTAGCAACAGAAAACAAGCCGCTAGGAAACTGACCATTACTAGAGGTACCAATCAGTTGCACCTTATTGGCAGTGAGTGCCAAATTCCCTGCTTTGCCACTACCATATGTGGCAGTACTAACTTGTCCCCCATTTTGAATCAGCAACTCAGTGGTATTAATCGTCAAATCACCCGCATTCCCGGTTGCGCCTGGGTTAGCAGCAGAATACAAGCCGCTGGCAAAGCGACCATCACCAGAGGTACCAATCAGTTGCACCTTGTTGGCAGTGAGTGCCAAATTCCCTCCTTTGCCACTACCATATGTGGCAGTACTAACTTGTCCCCCATTTTGAATCAGCAACTCACTGGTATTAATCGTCAAATCACCCCCATTCCCGGTAGCGCCTGGGTAAGCAGCAGAAAACAAGCCGGTGGTGGGCAACGGATCATCACTAGAAATACCAGTTATCTTTAGCAACTCAGTCGCGATGACTTTCAATGACCCACCAGACTCTGTTGCGAGAGTACTTGCCTCTATTTGAGAACCATTGCTCAGGGTGACGCGCCTGCCCACTACCTGTATATCACCACTGCCCGCGCCACTACCATCAACTGCTGTTTGTTGCGATAGTTGAATATTGCCAAAATTTTGCACCCCATCATAGCCCAAGGCGAAACCTTTATTAATGGGGGTGACGCTGACAAAACTATTTCCTGCAACACTCCCCAGTTCTATCCGTCCGCCAGCAGTTTTGATGGTTGCTCCTTCTAAGCTAATATCACCACCCACCAACGCTAACGTTTGATTCGGTTCCACCCGTAGAGCATTCGTTGTGTCAATTAAATCAGATGTTAATCTTAAACCCTGACCATCGCCTATAACCTGAATCCCTCCTGGATTTGCTCCATATTGCAAACCCACAGGCACACTGAGGGTGAGTAATGATGTAGCCTGTGGTGCAGTGGCGCTATACTCAAAGCCATCAGCAAATTTCAAGCTATTTGCCGTACTACCAACAAACGAACCCTGAATATCCAATCGCGCATTTTGACCAAATAGAATTCCATTGGGATTGAGCAAAAACAAGTTGGCATTACCCAATACACCAAGCCTCCCTAGAATCTCGGAGCGACTCGTCCCTGTGACGCGAGTGAGAATGTTCTTAATTCCCTCAGGATTGGCGAAATAAACTCCTCTTGCTTCACCCACGTTGAATTCTCGAAAACTGTGGAAGAGATTACTACCGCGAATTGCTCCGCCATCAA
>NZ_AP018196.1 GCF_002368235.1 Scytonema sp. HK-05
GATGAAACGGGACAACCAGCGCTCGTAGAAAAAGAAGCGCTGTCTAAGTTGTTTAAGTTATTTGCAGTCAAAGGCGTTGAGTGCGTTCTTCTCAATGCTTGCTACTCAGAAGAACAAGCCCAAGCCATCAGCCAATACATTAAATATGTGATTGGCATGAATCAAGCAATTGGGGATAAAGCTGCTATTGCCTTTGCTGTCGCCTTCTATGATGCACTCGGTGCAGGAGAAGAGGTGCAGTTTGCCTATAATTTGGGTTGTGCTGTGCTTGTCGGGTTAAAACAAGACCAAACTCCAGTTCTAAAAGTTACATCCATCCATCCATCTGATATTCAATTTGTCGCAGGTGATATTCCCCCCAACCCTTACCAGGGCTTGTCTGCTTTTGGTGAGAAAGATGCAGCATTCTTTTTTGGACGAGAGAAATCTACGGATGCGTTGTTTCAAATGACTCACCAACAACCACTAGTTGCAGTCATCGGTGCAAGTGGAAGTGGGAAATCATCTGTTGTGTTTGCTGGGTTAATTCCAAGATTGCGTTCAGAAGGGATTTGGTTGATTTCATCATTTCGTCCTAAAAGTCAACCCTTTGATGAACTTGCCCTTACCTTAGTGCGTCAATTGGAACCTAATCTTGATAATGTGGAGAAAGTTATCAAAATTGGTAAACTCGCAGAAAGTTTAAAGAAAGGTGAAGTTAAATTACATCAAGTTGCATCCCAGATTTTAGAAAATCAACCACAAAAACGCTTTTTATTAGTTGTAGACCAATTTGAAGAACTTTACACCCAATGCCAAGACAAGGAAGAACAACAGCGCTTCATTGATACGTTACTCTTAGCTATTAACCAAAAAAACATAACACTAGTTTTTACATTACGAGCCGATTTCTACGGTTACGTCCTCTCTTATCGCCCATTTGGTGAAGCATTAGAGAAATTTGGACACAAGCCACTAACTTTAATGAGTCGAGAAGAATTACAAACAGCCATTGAACAACCTGCTCAAAAGTTAAGCGTACAACTACAGACACATCTAGCAGAAAGAATACTAGATGATGTGGGTCAAGAACCCGGTAATTTACCATTATTAGAATTTGCTTTAACTCAATTATGGTCAAAGCAGAACAATTCTGAATTGACGCATAAAGCTTATGATGAAATAGGCGGCGTCAAACAAGCACTCATCAAACACAGCGAACAAGTTTATCTCAAACTCAATGACTCACAAAAACAGCAAGCACAGCGTATTTTTCTTTCTTTAGTGCGCTTAGGTGAAGGAACAGAAGACACCCGACGAGTAGCAACCCGTGAGGAAATTGGTCATCAGAATTGGGACTTAGTGATTGATTTAGCAGGTTCTTCAACACGATTGGTCGTAACAGGACGCAACGATAAATCAGGAGAAGAAACAGTAGAGGTCGTTCATGAAGCACTGATACGGGAATGGGCAAGGTTGCGTCAATGGGTAAATGAAAATAGAGAACGATTGATACAGAAACGTAAAATTGAAGCAGCAGCAGTTGAGTGGAGAAATAAGGGGAAGTCGAAAGACGACTTGTTGCTGGGGAAACAGTTAAATGAAGCTAAAGCATTTCAAAAAGAACAAAATATAAGTTTAGCGCTATCAGATTTGGCTGGTGAATTTATTGTAAAAAGTATCAAATACAGACGGAGTAGTCGTTTAAAGTTCGTTGGGTTTGTTTTTATTCCTATCGTTGCTTTAGCAGTATTTTTAGGGTTTACTGCCCAAAGACAGATGGAAATTGACAGATATTGGAAAACTGTTGAGAATGCAAAGGAACAAAAAGATAGTCGTGCAAGAATCGCAGCACTTCAAGAACTGGTTAAGCTAGGTGTTTCTTTAAATAATATCCAACTTGCAAGTTTCAACCTCGAACGTGCCAACCTCCAAAGTGCCAACCTCCAAGGTGCCAACCTCCAACGTGCCGACCTCCAAGGTGCCGACCTCCAAGGTGCCGACCTCCAAGATGCCAACCTCCTAGGTGCCAACCTCCAAGATGCCTACCTCCAAGATGCCAACCTCTACGGTGCCGACCTCCAATATGCCAACCTCCAAGGTGCCTACCTCCAACGTGCCAACCTCGAACGTGCCTACCTCCAACGTGCCAACCTCCAAGGTGCCATCCTCCAACGTGCCGACCTCCAAGATGCCAACCTCCTAGGTGCCATCCTCCAATATGCCAACCTCCAAAGTGCCAACCTCCAAAGTGCCATCCTCCAAAGTGCCGACCTCCAAAGTGCCTACCTCCAAGGTGCCAACCTCCAAGGTGCCTACCTCCGAAGTGCCAGCCTCCAAACTGCCGACCTCCAAAGTGCCGACCTCCAAAGTGCCGACCTCCAAGATGCCAACCTCCAAGGTGCCGACCTCCAAGGTGCCAAGCTCCAAGATGCCAACCTCCTAGGTGCCAAGCTCCAAGATGCCGACCTCAAAGGTGCCAAGCTTGGGTGTGTAAAGCGATATGAAAACGAAATCGTATGCACTAACCTCCGTAATATTAAAAACCTAACACCAGAGCAAGTGAAACAAGCCGACAATTGGGAACAAGCAACTTACGACCCAGAATTCCGTAAAAAGCTGGGACTACCAAACAGCAAGTAGGACTAAATATAGCCTTTTGGACACCAGAGTCAAAGTAGCGATGAAACACATCTTGATTCGGAGGAGCTGCCCCTTGCGGTTCGCTAGCATATCCCTGCCAAATCTTCAATACCCTTAGGTAGAGTATTTCACATGAATCGCATTGGATTAATGCGCGTGTATCTCCGATAATTAACGTTCCTCAAAATTAATTCAGCCCACTAATCGCCCCAATCCAGCAAGTTTGCTTTCTAGAACTGCTACACGATTTTCAAGAGAAGCTAGAGCTCCCGACACTGCACCAGGGCTAACCTCACCCAAGTACTGCGCCACAGCCTCACGTACAACATCAGATTCTTTTCGTCCACTGGCAGCTGCTATTTGCTTAATTTGCTCGTGCCAATGCTGAGGAACCCGACAACCGACCATTGGTGATTCTGCCATCACTGCCCACCCTGCTATCAACCACACATTAAGGATAGTGGATTATAGCTGTAATCGGTGATATCAGCGCTATCATAAGCAGATTTAATAATGTCAACGAAGTCATCAGGGTTCCAGCAATTACCTCCTATAAGCTTGGATTAACTACGCCGAATACCACAGCATGAGGAACGAAAGAATCAGGGTTAAAGTCAGTTACATTGTCATTGCATAGGAAGATAATGTACCCAAACCCCCATGAAAATCAACCGCTTCGGCAAGGCAGAAATCCTAACAGCCGACCAAATTAATTTACTATTTACCTCGGGTTTTGTGAAGCCACGCGATCGCGCTTTGTTTGGAGTATGCCTGTATTGCGCTTGTCGCATCAATGAAGCTTGCACCCTGTTGACTGGGGATGTGTTCGGGAAGATGGGCGTTAGGTCTAAAATCTTGTTTCGCTATTACAACACCAAAGGCAAGAAGGAAACCAGGGAAATTGAAGTACACCCAACTTTAAGGCAGTACCTTGAGGAGTACAATCCCAACCGCCAAAAGGAATTCTTGTTTCCTGGTAGGCATGGCTTAGGGCATATCCACAAGGCTTCCGCTGATTTAATCCTCAGGGAAACTT
Source organism: Scytonema sp. HK-05 (assembly GCF_002368235.1). GTDB lineage: Bacteria > Cyanobacteriota > Cyanobacteriia > Cyanobacteriales > Nostocaceae > Kalymmatonema. The sequence continues at coordinate 3,659 of NZ_AP018196.1, forward strand.
GTTTAAGGTTGGGTATAGAGGGTGTCTCTACTCATTCCTTTCGCCGCACCGCACTAACAGTCATGAGCGACGGCGGCATACCACTACGCCACATCCAGTCTATTTCTGGACACAAGACCCTATCAGCGCTTGAGCGTTACCTAGATGTAAGTGACCAACAGAAACGCAATGCGATCGCCAAGCTAACTTTTTGAGGGAGATCAAAAGTACTATAGAAGTCCCGTGGGAAAACACGCCTGCGGAGAACTACCAACTACAGCCCAGACGTGACCCCCAACCCATACAAAGTTAAGGAGCAATTACACGCTTGACAGCTTCCGCACCCAACGAACAACAGCAAAACCGCACCTGTCGAAAGTGCTTACGGAACAAGCCCATTACTGATTTTGTTAAAGACAAGAGGCAACCAACTGGCTACAAAAGTATTTGCAGGCTTTGCAGCACAGACGAATGGAAAAAGAGTAGGGATGCCCACCGTCAACGGTTTCTGGAGCAAGATTTGTATCAAATGGTTGTCTCTGCAAGAGATAGATTTTTGGCTAAGTTTCCCCAGCGAGGGGACAACGAATGCTGGGAATGGCACGGAATGGACAAAAATCACTATGGAAGCTTCAGAGTAGGCGGTATAGGTGGAATCAACATTCACTCTCACAGAGCCGCCTACATGATTTTCAAAGGCAGGATTCCAGACAGTTTATTGATTTGTCACACTTGCGACAATAGGCGCTGTGTCAATCCGAATCATCTTTATGCTGGCACTTATTCTGACAACAACCGCGATATTCATGAACGTGCTAGGCATCCTCACAACAATAGGGGCGAAAACAATGGACAGAGCAAGTACTCGGAACGACTTATAAGAAATATTTTTAAGCTTCTTTGCGAAGGACGAAAACAGTCTGATGTTGCAAAACTTTTAGGCGTTAGTCCAAGATTTGTTAGCAGGGTTGCTTGTGGCGACAGATGGAAATACGTTTTTGACGAATACAAACACTTGCTTCCTTTGGCACGCAACATCTAACTAATTGCGATTGACGAGCGCCAGTGCCTTCGCAGCGATCGCCCAAAGCGCACAAAGTGTCAAATCACATCTGAATGGTTGCTCAGATATTCAAAGTTAGGATGAAATCATCTTAACTATAAAAATTGGTTGTTTTCTGTCTATTATGACTGCAACGCTGTATAAGACCAAGCGGTACCAGGTCCAAACTTAAGAAGCATCTGATTGGGAGTAATTAGTTCCCAGTACGCTAAATCAGGCTCCTCTAAGTCTGGCATTAGAGTGAGACGATATTTCAGAGAAAAAGTGAGTTCGGGCTGAGGGTCAAAAGTGAGTTCGGGCTGAGGGTCAAAAGTGAATGAGAGATTAAAGGTAGAATATGGGAAATCTAAACCTATTAGATAGGTTCCTTCCAACACACGAATTTTCTCGTTAATGCTCGCTGCGTTTTCCTGTGACGTTGTTATCGTTTGATGACCAAATGCGATGAGCCCTAGCGCATCTTCCTCCTCGTAAAGAGACATTGCTTGATTCATAGACGTAAGCTTCCAAAAAGTTGTTTGTGCGCTAAATATCCATTCCTCTTGTTCATTCGGTTCAGGCTCAATTGAACTTGAAACTCTGGTTGCAAGGTAAAGGCGGAGTTGATTACCATCAGTCAAGATCCTTTGGCAACAGGATTTACCCGTCATACCTTTAATGATTTCTGCAAGCGGTAGCAAGTCTGAAGCTTGAGTAATTTGCGGCATAAAAGAGCGTTTTCCTTAAAGTAGCTTTCTTTTATCACTGTTTTAGCCGAGAATCGCGATTGCAAAGGTGCCAGAAGGGAGGCAATCGCCCCAACTGCATAAGTCGTCCCTGCCTGCATTTAAAAACTAGCAAAGCGCAAGCTAATGTCACGTTCTGTTACCCCTACCTCCTGGAAGGGGCTTCTTTTTGGGCAAGAAGGCGATCGCCCTTAAAATCCCCCCGAAAATCACCCTTGCAGATGTTAGTTATGAATGCGCCCAGGGGAACAATAAGGAATTACCCGTAAGAAGTGCTAGTTGACAACCACGGGCAGCCTCCGGTAGGCGTTGCCCTAAGCCCTCAGCCCGACGCGCAAACAGCACAGGAAAAAAGAAAAAACTGCTGCGGCAACGCGGCGGTTATTCCTGTAGCGCTTGCCCGTCGCCCACGCCTACCTGCGGCTGCTAGCACATTTGTCAAGAGTCATTCGTCATTAGTCATTAGTCATCAGCCAGTCGTGGCGCTTCCCCCAGGGCAGTGTTCCCCAGGTCGTTCGCCCTCTCTGCGCTCCGGTGGCTGGGGGGTTGCCTTGTGGCTTGCAGCTGCGGTTTTGTTGCCGTCGCGGGTTTGGTTTCTTCCGCAGCTGGTGGTTAGCTTCACTCGCCCCCTGTCGTTTCTCTGGTCCCCGCGCTACCAGTTCTTTGCCTCCGGTTCCACGTCGTTCTGCTTTCCACTCTTCTATTATATCAAGTCCACTCGGTAAATATAACTTTAGTTTACATTTGTTTACATTGTTCAGCTTCAATCAACTGGGCGATCGCATCCCTAAGTTTTGCCTGCCAACCAGGAATAGCCCTTAGCTCTTGTTTCATTGTTTCGGTCACTTTTAAATCAATTTTCGCTATTAGCGGTTCTTCTCCCGCTGCTTTAAACTGTGTCGCCTCTCTCTTGCCCTCAAAAGCCCTTGGGTTGCCCATACTTTTTACCTAGTCCACTGCGTAAATTGTAGCGTAATATTTATGCAATCTTTACATAAAAACACTATTTATACTTGGTGGACTTGGTATAATAAAAGGGTAAACACAAAAAACCCGGCTACCAACCGGGAATCGATTAAAAACACTAATTCCATTATGACAATTCAAGCACCATCAGCAGCAAATCAACTGGCGCTCACCCTTGAGCAGTTCATCGGTAAAGCTGAAGCATTCTTGCAAAACCACTACGTCGTAGGCAGCGACAGTGCAGACATCCAAACAATCTTAAAGGCGATTGCAGACTTGCGGTTGGATATCGACACCGAACGGTTAGAGCAAGAGTTTGAGTTAACACAAGAAAGACAAGACTTAATGGGCGACTACTACGACAGTAGCTGGTTCTAAAAAAGCGACCTGGGTAAGTCGGTAAACTGCCCAAGCCAAAACTTTAACCATTGAAATTGTAAACCATGAACCTCAACGAATATCCAACCGCAATTGCAAAACTCCAAGCAGAAGTATTTGACCTTGACCAGTTAATTGACCAGACCTGCACTACCACCAAGCAGATTGAAGCGGAGATTGATAGTGCGATCGCATTTGACGCAGCACTCCGCAACGATGCACAGCGCAAAGCCAAACGGCAGCAGCTACTTGACGAACACCCCAACTACTGGGAACAGCAAGAAATCTTGAGCCAGTACCGCAGCAAGCGTGAGTCTTGCTTTATTCAACTTTGCCTGAGACGCAACGAATTTTCAGTTTTGAAGTTGGAGAAACGCGAGAGCATTGCACGCTTGGAACTGCAAGCCAATAGCTAATCCCACAGAACTAAACGCCCCGGCGAGTGCTGGGGCAACCAGAGGAGGAACTATGAAACTAGGAATGACAGCTATCAAAAAACAGCAAGTGGGCTCGCGCTGGGTCTGGCTGTGTGAGGAATCGCTGCCAGGGCAGGGCTGCCGAGAATGGGCAACTTATGTCTCGATTTCACCTGATGAAGTGGCAACCGAATATGGGCATTACTTTGTTAGGTACTCTAACGCCGTCGCTGACTTTGAAGCGCGGGTGAAGCAGTACAGCTAAGACGATGGGGGAAGGCAATTGCAAGCTTTCCCCCAGAACTACACAAGGACTATTCAAACATGACACCAGAACAAATTCACACCTGGCTACAAATCCAGCAGCGGCAAACGCTGGCACTTGAGAAAATGGCTGCTCTTGCAGAGAGGATGACGGCAGCGCTGGAACGGTTAGCCCCCAGGACAGCGCCTAATTACCAATACTCGTTGGAGTCATTTAAAACCTTTGACTGGTCAGCGATTGGGGCAACGGTGGAACGAAAAGACCAACACGGGGCGGCGATTGTTTCTTGGAACGGGCAGCAGTACATCAGGCGATCGCCCTCCAATAAGTTTGACCCAGCGATTTGGTTTTCTCGCTGCACCGGAAAAGCAGAGGACGGCTCAAACGCCTATGAGCGGCTGATAACGTTTAAACCAATAACGAATGCGGAAGTTGAGCCTGTGCCAGAGAAGGTTCGGGGATTGGCGCGGCTGGACTAGCGAGGCAAGTAGCTGGAGCGGCAACAGTAGAGGGAGTGGGTGACCACTCCTTTTTTCTGTTGCTTTGCCTGTTCCAGCTGCTTGGGCTGGCTCAGGGAACGCTTGACCAGCCGCGCCTCACTTTTTGGATCGTGCTCGCCACATCCTCCCCCGCCAAGCGCCAACAGCTTTTGGACGAACACTCCAATTATTGGGAACAGTAGGAAATTTTGAGCCAGTACCGCACCAAGCGCGAGTCTTTCTTTATTCAACTCTGCCTGAGACGCTGCGGAATTTTCAGTTCTGAAGTTGGAGAAGAGAGGCGAAGCCCGACAGGGCGGGCGGCTACGCCATCGCGGCTATTAGAACTACAAGCTAACAGCTAATCCCCTCACACATATAGAACTAAGCGCCCCGGCACCCGCTGGGGTTTTTTTGCCTGTGTCAGTGACACAGTTTACGGCTCGAACCTTAGAATCCTTGCAAAGAGAAACCTTGAAAAAGCATTACTTTTTGATACTTTTTGATACTTTTGAGATCGGAAACACGCCCCAACGCTCGTTAAGACAACGAGCCATCACTACTTTCCAGAAGTGTCCGATCTGCCGCTTTGTTTTAATTCTTAAGGTATTCTAGCCAGTTTTTACATTTTACAGCCAGACGGCATTAGTCGATTGAGTTGAGGTTAAACGATTTCTAGCCGACACAGATCAGTGAATGGCAAGTAACACTCAAACCACCGGAGATCCCCTAAAGCTGAGTCATCCAAATAAACCCGAACCAGGTTCCCTCGGATACTCCCAACCGTGCCAGTGCAGCCATTCCTCATGCTACCAGGCATGATTACTTGAACCCGGCAACCTTGGGTGATTGTTGGTTCCTCGACTTCATCATTAGTAGATTTCGACTCCACCGGCGGAACTTCGTTGCCATCAGCATCCACAGCATTTATTGGACTAGTGGACAAAAAAGTGGACTCTATTTGTCCAAAAGTGGACTCTAGTGGACTGATATTGGACTCCGAGTCCACCGCTGAATTTGGCTCAGTGTCTTCATTCTGAGTTTTTAGTGGACTGACAATCTCTCCTTGTCCACTAAAGTCCACTACTTCTTGAGGTGTTACCAAGTCTGATTTAGCAAAAGTCGTCGCGTCTTGAGGGTGTGGGGTCGAGTCCACTAAGTCCACTTTTTTATTATTTAAGTCACCTAATGTATTTGTGGTAAGTGTTTTAAGCTTTTCTACTTGAGTCCACTTTGAGTCCACTTTTAGTCCACTGGAGTCCACCGAGTCCACTTTTTTATTAGAATCACCCAAAACTCTAAACTCTAACCTAGTTGGTACGCCGCGAACTTCTCCCAACCCAAGATTGACCGCTTCCTGCATCCACCCCCTAACAATGTCCGGCTTAGGGCGAGACTTGCTGTTGTAACCGGATTGGATATCCTTAGCTTTGACCCATCCTTCCTGTCCAGCTAGTCGCAATCTCCGGGATAGTTCCATCATTTTGACAATGTGCGGTGCTGTTCCTTCGTCGAAAGCAGAGTAGAGTAAGCGAGTTTGCCCGATGAAGAAGTTCATGAGTGCTAGAGCCTCACGCATCCGCTCAACTGGAATTTCTGTGGACGGTGTGGACTTGCTTGTAGACAATTCGTGTAAGACGTGCAAATTTAAAGCTAGCCGTCCGGTGTACCCTTCTGCCTTGGAGTAAACTGCCCTCATTCCTGGGTTGGGGTGAGTAACCCTCATTTGCTCCAGTCGGTTGTAGTAAGGCTGGTAAACTTTAAATGCTTCTCGTGATAAGGTGTACTGCCGTGCTGGAGTGTTGTGCAGTTTGCGGTAAACTCCAGCAAGTAAGTCCACTATGTCCACTGCCGAGCCGTCATCATCTCGCAAGAATGATGCAGCCAAAGGTTGTTGCACGTAGAGGAATCGCGCCCATTGTCCGTCGGGGTCCTGACTGCCACGCATTACACTGCGGATTACTTCAGGCTGAATGGTTCCGAAGATGCTTAAATAAATTTGAGGAACATCCACTTTGACACCAGAAGAACGCAGAACGGTTTGACCCGTGCCATCGTAGTAGCTGAGTAAATCCTGTCGGTCACCCCCCCGCCCTTGACGGTATTTATCGGCAGAATTAAAGAAACTTGCTAGCTCATCCACCAGAGCAAACAACGCTTTACTTGGTGCATTTTGCGCCTGTGCCTTGATACCTTCCCCGGTAGCTTCAGTAAAATAAAAGATTGGTGCAGGTGTCGGTTCCTTTGGTGCTGGTTCAGTAAACTTTGTTCCCTTTGGAGTTTCTGACTTCCTCTGCTCCCAATCTTGTAGTTCTAACTGGTAATCCTCGTAATCCGCCGCGTAACTTTCCAGAGCTTCTTTCTTAAGAATTGCTAAGGGCTTGGATACAATCTGCCGAGTGATGGGACTTTTCTTCTGTCCACTTTCCGCAACCATTGCGCTAAAAATAGTAGGTGGAACAGAAAAGCCCTGTGTACGATGAATTACCAACTCTGTACCGACTTCATGTAAACTAGAGGTTGCCGTCAGCAATGCTAGTAATACAGTTTCTGGCTTGACGTTCAACCATTCACAATACAAGCTCAAAGGGTTAGCTAAAGTAGGTGGTAAGTAATCCGCCAACTTTAAGGACTGCTCACCCAACTTCAACAGCTTCTCTAGTTCTTCCCGGTCATCGGTTTTTGCATCGGTTTTTTGCAGGTCGGAGGCTAGAGCATTCCACAGCTTGTCCAGTTCCGGAGCCAACACGCTGGGATGCCTACGCCGTAAATCAATTTTTGCAGCTTCAACTTCAGAATCGGATAGCTGTTTGCTTAACAGCAATTCCTCAATTTCATTTTTGATAACGCTGACCGACGTCTGTTGTGCGAGAGCAGGGTGAGCAACTACGTTACCAGTAACTTGTTTTGAACTGCTAGCTGGTCTATTTGACGCTGGCATCTCAACCCCTACTTCATTTGCTAGTTCTTTAACCGCCTCTACAAACTCTTTGCCGCGTAACGCCCCGCTGCCACCTCTTAATCTGTGGCGATATTCCAAAACACCACCGCCAAGTTCACACGCTGGACAACGCCAAACGGGTGTGTTACCTTTCTTTTCACAATAAAAGGCAGTTCCTGACTGGCTATCATGCCAGGGGCAATTACCTTTGAGTCTGTCACCAGACGCTTGGAAGTCGTGACCGTGCCAGTTAAAGCTTTGCTCTAGTGATAGACGGGGATAAATTTCCTGATCCAGAAAATCACCAAGTTGGCTGTCTGTGGCGCTAGTTTTTGTTGCTTGCTCAGTTGGTTGGGTTTTTTGTGCCTTTGTTTTCTTTTGGACTGGGTAAATACCAATTTGTTCTGGACTGGTAACAACTGGAGGATATTCACTCCAGCGTACCCAGTAATATGGTTTACCAGTGACACCTACTGTAGGAGGTAGCAGCGTGTGTCCACCATTCTTTGTAAGCAATTCCCCGACATGATGGCTACCATCTGCCCTAAGACTAAATCCGCTGTTTGCCTTGAAGTTTTCTGGTTCTGTGTCGAATGCCACCAAGAAGCGATAACCACCGCTGGGAGTACGGAACATCGGAGCTTCCTGTGCCAACGGGTACTGCTGCTGCCATTCTTCTATAATGCGATCGCACTCGTCAGGACTTGCAAAATCTTTTTGGTCAAAGTCAATCCAACCGAGCCAGTGCTGACCATTCCATCCGCCTAATGTTCCAATGCCCGTTTTGGAATTGCAGAACCAGCTATCCAATATTTCTTTGATTGGCTGAGTCTGCTGCCACTGCTTCCAATCAAGCGATTGAAGATATCCTTTACTATCAAGAAAGCATGGTTGTTTGGGTTGCTTGCCCCGCTTGGCTGCTTCAATCGGGCATTCTGGAAGAGGTGGACGACCAAGCCGCAGTAACCAAGAGATTGTTTCGCGGACGTTGCGAGGAGGAGTAGAGTGAACTGATGCAACCATTAGCCCTCACCTCCTACTCTTGCCTGAATTTGGCTCAAAATCTCACGCTGGCGTGGAGAAAGTTTCGGCTGGTTTTTGATGCTGGTTAAAAACCCTCGCTCCCACTCGCTAATATGTGGCGATCCCAGCAGCTGTGCGATCGCGCAGTTAAGTTCTTCCCGTCGTTGCTTCGTTTCTGGCTTTGGCACCCAACCTCTAAAGCAATCACAGCCAGCACATCTGTAACAGCCATAGTGCGGAGAAGGAGGCTGCACCCGGATAAATTTTAAGCTAGAGCATCCACAAGACGGGCAACCGCTGGGAGTATTAGGAAATACTTCGTGTGCTAATGGACTGGATGATAAACTTTTTTTGTGATATAACGGGGTCATCTTTAGTTACCTCACTTTGGATTGAAGCAACCCAGCCAAGCCCCCGTTTGAATAAATTTAGAAACGACCAGAAATCAGCTAACTCTTGTTGGTAATATATATCTAGATTTTTTTGTGATATAACGGTTGATTTGGTCTTTCTTGACTGGACCGTAGCGTTGTTGAAGCAACGCGGGCGGTTAACGGGTGGGGTTTGACTGGATCGCCTTTTTTTTAGAATAAAGCCGCGAGGTACTCCTATAGTCAACTCGCGGCTTTTAAATTTTCCGCTTCCTCAAAAGAATCTAAATATTGGAGCAGAGCGCTCCGGACAACAGCACCCCTCGGACGCCCTTGCACTTGCGCCAACCGAATTAGACGCTGAAAGTCGCTACAACAAAGTTTAGTAGTTGCTTCAAGGCGAAGCGAAGTTGGTTTTGCTGTTTGGTTCGCCATAGTTCTCTGTAAAGTCAACTCAGATACGGTAGCAATCAAATCGGTGTCGATTCAGATGTCGTACCTAATAAGACAGCACCGAAGGGGTACAAGTCGGTATTCTAACCGCTCTTGACCAGCGTGGAAAGGGGAATTTCTCCTTTTGTAGTAAAAAAGTACTAATCGTCAAAGACTGTGTCAGTGACACAGCAAGCAAGTGTGTAATTGGCACAGCAACAAGCCCAAGTTGTTGAGAATAAACTAACTTGCAGCTTGTCCATTTTCGCCACCTCCTCTTTGTTGTCCAAAAAGATATTCAAGAATGCGCCGATTTTCAAGCTGAATGCCTTTTATAAGTTGCCTATCTTCGTGCGCTTCCTCACCCAGTCGTGTAATTGTTACCGCTATATCAGCAAAACTTGCTTCTAACTGTTCAGACAACCCATCAACTTTTGCCGTCAGCTGAGTAATAGCCGCTTGCATTTGCCTCTGCTGTTCGGTCAGTTGTGCGATCGCCGTTGTATTAGCTTGCTGCTGTTGAGTCAGTTGTGCGATCGCCGTTGTATTTACTTGCTGCTGTTCGGTCAGTTGAGCTAGAGCTGTTGTATTAGTCTGTTGCTGTTGAGCAGTTTGCAGCAGTATCGCTTCAATCCGGTCTAACCTGTTTTGTCCTCCGTCAGCCGTCATCCCTCACCCCTCCCATTACCCGACCGCCCCAGCAGGTATTCCCAAATCCGGCGAATTTCAGCTTGGAACACTTCGCGATCGCTCTCAGCATTTTGGATTGAATGCATCACAATATCACGCAAGCTATCAACCTCCTCTGTTAGCCCGTCAACTTTGGCTGTCAGTTGTGCGATCGCTGTTGTATTAGTTTGCTGCTGCTCAGTCAGTTGAGCGATCGCTGTTGTATTAGTTTGCTGCTGTTGAGCAGTTTGCAGCAGTATCGCTTCAATCTGGTCTAACCTGTTTTGTTGCCCGTCGTGAGTCATGCCGCCCCCTTGTCTTTCTTAGGTGCGGGTCGCTCATTCTCCTCTAGATAGTCCTCTATAAACTCTACTAAGACCTCATTCATACTTTTTCTATGCAAGGCGCAAGCAGATTTAAACCGCGCCCTCAAATCTTCCGACATATAAATTGATACCTTCACGTTTTTAACGTCATCTTCGGCAGACAATAGCGATATTCCCCTTTAGCTCCTTACCTCTATAGCTTGCCAACTTTGGGAACGATACGCTATAGCGGCATTACGTTAAAGAGGAAATTAATTATTGCCTACTTGCCGTTTTAGCGGCATAACGCTATCCTATCACCATAACCGCAAAAGACAACCACTGCTAGAGATGGCAACGCCTGCTATCTGCTAAATTTTCATGCACATATAAATCAGCAGTGGCTCAAAGAACGCAATTCTCAAACACTCAGGAGAAAATTTGAATGATTATAATCCCGCCGGCAAACGTCAGGACTGGCAAAATTGAGCAGCTCACACCATTGGGCTTTGATGGAGGCAATGGTTTCAGCAAACTCACCCACAGCGACGGAGTGATTGTGTCCCCTAGCTACTACCTGGAGTTACGCTGTGCCAGTGAAAGCCCAAACATCATCGAATACTTGGACGGGAGCCGCACCGACCTAAAAAGCAAAAGATGGGTGACGGGTGACGCTGCCTACCTCGAATCCCCGCTGGCATATCAGCGCGTCGTTGACGAGAAATTGGGCAAACTCGAACTGGGCTTACAAACTTTTCTCGGTTGCCTGCAACGACTTCCACACCAACCAGTTTGGAATATTGCCTTATCGCTCTCAATTCAGGATGCAGAAGTTTTAGGCGATCGCTTGAAAAAATCCTTCGATGGTTCCCATGTTGTAGAACTCAACGGACGGGAAACAACTGTAAACGTATCAGCCAGAGTATTTGAGGAAGGGCGAGGAACCATTGTCAACGCCCTAAAAACTGCTATCCTCAAGCCTCAAAGTCAAACCATCCTCATAGACCTTGGCTTTGGAACCACAATCACCGCTGTCTTTTCTGGTACGCAGTTGGTGAAACAATCGCGCACAATTCACCTTGGAGGAGTGAGGGAATTAGTGGAAGCTCTAGCACGCCACCCCAGCACAAGAGCAAATTTAGGTCAAGAAGGAGATAGAGCAGTTATCCGGCAAGGCATCGAAAACGGAACTTTTGATTACGGTTGTAGTGGTTGGAACTTCAGAGAAATTTACCACGAGCAATTGCCAGTGTGGGTGAGAACAGTACTAACGCCAGCACTCAAACCCGTTGCGCCCTGGCGTCCAAGATGCGAATCCATCATCGCTACTGGTGGCGGTTCTCTTCTACTTGGAATTAATCAGCTGCTAGCAAAACATGGAATTGCGACCCTGCCAGATGCTCAAGTGGCGAATAGTCACGGTTTATTTCTCATTGCTCAACATTCAGTTAAAGGAGGTATCTAATGATGCGAGTTAGTATTCGCCCGTACTTACACGATTGGGTCAACGAAGTCGGGCAACAGATGGGGTGTGAGGATGCCACAGAAGTTGTAAACCACCTACTACGAGAACACAAAAGACTCATAGCACAGCAGCCCACAACCACTACTTCCACTACTGCCAGCAACTCAAACCCTAACGACAGTTTGGTTAATGTCCTGAGTAACGAGTTTGGAGTGTGGCAATGATGAACTGCACCCCTTTATCGCAATTGATAAAACAGGCACAAGAAATACTGGATGCGATTGCCCAAAACGAAGATTACGCCCAGATGCAGAATGAAGATTTTCTAGTAGGGTTAGATTTTACACAAGCCGATTGCCTGCACTTTTTAACCCAACTATCCCAAGCGTATGAAGACTTCAGCTTGTTGGATAATCCAACGGCTTCCGAGATGGGATGCAGAATTCCATCCTTTGACGAACTCTTTACTGAACAACCGTTAAATAACCCGCTACAGGGAGAAATTAATGTTTGATATTGCAGATTTGACCATTGATGGGCAGTACCTGATCCAGGGTGAGCGTGGTGAGTGGCACTACTCAGGTACTACTGGAAGGAAATACAACTTTTGGCGCTGGGCAGAGGGACAAACCAAGCGCAGGGTGAGTCTTGCACTTTCTAAAATCCAGGTGCAGCGAAAAGTTTGGCAACAGGTGCAAGCACTGAATCTGGGTAGCTTGGAGGCGTTCAAAGGTGAATGACCGAAAGCTGATCAGCTGCGTCACCTTGTTGACCCAGGGCAAAGTTTTTCAAATTGATGGGACACTCTACCGCTACCTCTACGCATTCGGCAGCATCAAACACACCCAATACTTGTTTCGACCACTGCCAGCGCAGCGCAAAACGGCTGATTTGAGGCTGAATCGCGACAAGGTACTACGCAAAGTTTATGAGGTTCCGAGCCTGTATCGCCAACATCACGCCATAGTGACTGAGACAGCAATTCAACAAAGTTTGTTTTAGGAAGAATATGCCTTTTACCCAGTCTCAGCTTAATTTCATGATTTCCATCCAAAGCCAGGATGATTGGAGTCCTTTCTATTTTTTCAAGTTGGTCGCAGAGGGCAGTTTTGAGGGAGAGCAGTGCGAACACAAGGCGCTGATAGCTTATCTAACCCGCTGCTCACTCGAGCAAATCAGAGATTTGCAATTAGCGCTTGATTTATTCGGAAACTTGCCTTCTTAAAGCGATCGCCTGCCTGGAAAACGAGCGATCGCCTTGGGTGCATCTCCGCCAATGAAGAATACACAACATTAGGGATCATACGACAAATGAAACCAATCGGATTTTTTTGTAATCACACACCCGGAGACAGCGGATTGCTGGGCGATATGGAGGAAAGCTGGGGAAGCACTTTCGAGGCACTAAACAACTCCGAGCGCCTCTGGATGTTGTTCTCATTGATTGGAAATATCACTGCCGATGCCTCTCCTCATTACGACCCCAATGAAGTGAGGGAATACATTTTACCAGCAATTGAGCGTTTTGGAGAACTCAACTTTTCTGACCAACTGGGGTTAGCCCAAGCGTTAATTGAGCAAATTAAGTACGAAAGACATAGAACATAGGCATGGTGTATCAGAAGCAAATAGGGCTAGCGCTTGCAGGAATTGCTGTTTGTGCAGCCCCGGTGCTTCTGCCTCTAATCCCAAAGATTGGAACATACGCCCAATCTGAAAGATTGAAGGCAGAAGAAGAATTACAGCGTGCAACCATTGCTGAACGCGCCAAAACCTCAGAGGCACTGTACAACGCTGGCATTGCACCCAATGCAACTTCACTGCGAATTAGGCGTTACCTTGACAGCCCAAGAGAAGACCCCAAGCCAGACACGACGGGTTATGGTGCATCCGAGATTGTTTATGTCTACGACAGTGCTGGTGTTTGTATCGGAAAAATTGAGGGCAATCAGTGGCTTTGGAAGCATAAGTACAACAATATCTGCAAAGGAGATTCTAATTAATGACATTTACCTCTGGTGGGTCTAAGAGCAGTAATAGCGAAAGTTCTAGCACCAACAATGGGAAACAACCACCAAAGCGCTCAATCGGTCAAATCATTGATTTCCTTGCCAAATGGACTGTTTTAATTGTTGGTTTACCCATTAGGATTGCAGCTGCTATTGTGGCTCAGTTTGTAGCCAATGGCGGTGCAGGTCGGGCTGTGGTTGGTGGTTTACTTTTCATGCTGGGGAGTGCCATCAGCGCTGATTCCATCTGGCAAACAGTATTTAGACAGCGTTCCGTTTTCCCCTGGTTCGAGGTGGGGTGGTCATGGTTCAATGTTCCGGCAGCAGTGTTCAACCCGTTCTTCTACTTGGCATTCCTCGTCGCAGTAGGGCTGCAAGTAGTCGAAGCGTACGCCCTACGAGGCAAGAACCCAGATTCAGCACGGCGAGAACTGCAAGACCACATGGTCTATGACCTGGAATCTAAGCCAAGTGGCAAGATTGACCTGGTTGGTGAATTATGGCGAGATTATAAAGTTGCTGGGATGCGCGATCGCTCAACGGCTGGTTTAATTAGCCTAGCAATCTGGATGTTCGACCTGGTAACAACCTTTGCAGCACGCAACCCATTCGCCTATACCGAACCATTAACAATCCTCACTTGTATCATGTTTAACATTGCAACGATGCTTGCAGGTGAAATTGGCTTTGCTATTTGGCAACTAACCAAAGACTAAAAACTTAAAGCGCTCTAATGGAACGCAGTCCCAGAGCGCTTTTTGTAACTCTTGATAGGTTCTTATATGGTCAATCCTAACAACAACATCCCCAAGATCACAACCCGTCAAACTGAATACTTGCGTGACCAATACCCCAGTCTTTCACATCTTGAAGCTGGGAACGTTGCAATGTGGCTACAGGAACGAAAAGACCAGTTATTTGAGCAAGCACTCGCAGTGGAGGCAGAAGCGGATACTGCCCGTGTTTTGGGAATTGTTGCAGCTGGCGTTGGAACTGTTTGCTATGCCATAAACCCTTTTATGCTTGTTGGTGGCATGATTGGCGGTGCAGCCTGGTTGTGGACTGTGGTAGAACATTTTAACCGCACCAAGGAAATAGCCCCGCTGCCTTTTGTGCGTGGTAACTTCTTGGATGCTCTAGCCAGGGCGGGAGACTTTGACGCAAGGCAAGACCATCAAGTCAATCATTTAGGAGACACAATAAAGTTTCTGCCAAGGCATGACGCAATAGAGTACACTTTTTTGTTTACCAACTTTGAAACGGTTGATGAGTACTTAGTTCAAGTAGAGCCAGGTAAGCGGTTCTATGCCTATCGTTGGCTGTTGAGTTGGTTTGAGAAGTTCTCTGGGCGATCGCTACCCAACAGAGAGTCATTAAATGCTCACCTAGAAAACGTTGCCGTTGACAGCAGGGTTAAAGTTGATGAGGTCAGAGCAATTCAGCAAACCGTCGTCCCTACTTTTGTACAATTGCCACAAACTACCATTGTTGAATTACCAAAGCCCAATGTTGTAGAGCTGCCAAAACCTCAGATAACTGGCGCTCTTGATACCCCCAAGACCGAACCATCTGCCAGTGAAGACATTTTTACAACATTTCAGTCCTTCGCCTCCATGCCCTTAGACCAACGAGCCAAGGCGGTGATTGATGCTCTTATCTCATCCGGCTTCAGAATTGATGAAATGATGGGTTCACAGATAATTGCAATCGCAGGCACTCAACGAGGCGGAAAAGGCACTTTAGCAGCAATACTGGCTACTTTATCCAAAGCACTTGACCCAGGGCTGAATGTGCAATATTTCACGGCTGGGGTGGACGTTTACCCGTTTAGCTGCAATCTGACCAGCGCTCTCAAGTATTCGGGTAAAGATGCAGATACAGCCGATGGCTTTGTAGCGCGTGACCTGTTGATGTTCCTTAAAGGCTTGGACGGCTGTGAACCTTACACCCATAAGAACTTACTGCTCATTGTGGATGAGGCAATGCGGTTGCTATCACTGCTTGAGGAATCGCAACGACTCTGGGCAATTCAATTCCTGCTTTCACGATTCGCTAAGTGTGGCGGCACGCTCATCATAGTCCTACACGCTTCTAACCTCACTTCTGTGGTAGGCAAGGCGACGGCGGGACTAGCCGACACGTTCAAGGCTTCGGTCAACTTCATTGGTTGTGTGGCTAAATCCGTCAGTGCTGGCGGACTCCGTAAGATGAATGTTGCTAGTGGTGAGTACTTCAAGGCAAATCCTGAGAATTTTGGTAGCCCTATCAAAGGTGGTGAATTGGGCGCTGTACCCGAATGGTTGAAAACAGAATTGCATCCAGGTAACGGACAGCCTGACCCCGTAAGAACGCTGTTAACAATATTTCCAGAATTGTATTCGGAACCACCAGCACAGCCAAAGAACAAGGATAAGTTGAGCGAAACTATCCAAAAGCTTGAAGCTAGTTTCAGTATTGAAGTCGAAGAACCTGCAACCTCTAAGTTAGAAAATGATAATAGCCCAATTAATCAGCCATCAGAATTAACCAGCCACGAACAACAACTTCTCTCTTGGATTGTGACGCGCAAGACAACGGGGAAGGAATACGACTTAAACAGCGCTAACAAGAATTTGGACAAGATTACAAAGCCGGATGACTTCGATAGCAAGGCGGAGTATCTACGCTATCTAATGAGACAGTTAGCCAGCAAGAAGAAAGGTAAGCTAACCAACCCCAATCTGTTTGAACCAAATTAATTTTGAAATGCCTTCCGGTAAGGAGTGTGGTTTCCAGAATGCCACTAAAAGCCCACCCGGAAACCGGAATCCGGAAACCGGAGAAAACCCGGAAGCTAGTCCGGACTAGCCCGGAAGCATTTCCGGGTGTTCTTGTCAGCCAACCGGAAACCGGTTCTCTTCCGGGTTAACCCGGAAAGCCGAAATAGGTCTATAAAACGTTAATTCTTGTAAAGCAAAACCCTCGGCTCATCACCGGGGTTTTTTGTTACTGGGATTGCTCTGGTGCTGTAGCTGCGGTATAAAGTGCTTTTGCGTTTCAATCAGGTGTTGACGATTGCGAATGGTAGCTTCTGCAAACATAAGTAATTCGATAAAAGAAACGACAATCTTGAATAGCTAAGGTAACGTTTTATGACAAAAAAAGGGGTTTTGCGTAAAATGAAGCCCCAAAAACAGAGTAGATATAGACTTTTTTAGTTTGAAAAAAAGGAAAATATGCACTCCTACCTTATTAAAAAGAATTTAAAGAAAATAAGTCGTATGACTGCCATCGGCACTATCACGGCTTCTCTGTTATTTAACACCGTCCCCGTCCTCGGACAACTTGAGCCAGAGAATTCTGCAGAAGACAATGAAGCGATTACTCCTGATCAAGAGCAAGTAACGCCAACTCAAGAGGATAACACACCGTCCTACGAGCAAGGAGAGGACTCGCTGATACAGACGACCCAGTCCTCATGCGACGGCGAGGCTGTGGTTGGACGCTTTAGGAGGGTGGGGTCTGGAGCCTCATTCAGCTTCAACGGTCGCGAGGTCGAGCTGCAGAACGAGAGCCTGCTAGACACCTACAGTCGGGCTGAGATTAAGTCCGGATGGCGATCGGGTGACCAGGTCTGGGTGGACCGCAGCTACAAGCGGTACGATTTGACCGACAGCGGCATCAAGAGCAACGCCGACGCCGAGTCGCAAGGATGGAAGCAGTGCGGTCCGTTCTCCGGCAAGCGCACCCAGTCAGTGAACAACAGTGTACACGCGGCTCGAGCCTGTGCGCGGATCGACGGCGTCAGCAAGTGCGGGAAGTGGTACCTCGACTGATTTTCACGGGGGAGTGCCGCAAAATTTTAGAAACTCTACAGGTAACGTTGAAGTACGCTTATTGCAACCCTTTACATAGCGTTTTAGCGATCGCCCCAACTGCATAAGCCATCTTCACCTGCATTTAAGAATTATCAAGCGCAAGCCAAAAACCAATTTTGTTGCCCCTTCCATAAGGCAGGGGCATATTTTTGAGCAAGAAGGCGATTGCCTCCTTTACGGCTTAAGAAGTGCGCTTCAAAAGCGTACTACGACGGGGCAATGTACCTTCTATAAAGGAATAGTCGCACCTTGGGCAATACCGCTGCTGCCCAAGGTGCGGGTTCCATCACGACAAGCGGCACCACTACAGATTGAGCATGGTTGATTCTTCATTCGGTTTCCTTCTCCAACTGTTTGATAAATGCGTCAATTGCCTTCCCCGCTTGTGATTGTGAGCCAAGTTTCATTTTCTTCAAGACAAGCGATTGCGCGGAGCGCAGTGCCTGTAAAGGCAATCGCACTTCCTGATAGTTCTGATGTACTACAATTTGATTATCCTGATGCTGCCTGGTAGCCTTACACTCTTCTACCAGGCTTCTAGCTTTACCAGCAATCGCTGCTCAAACTCTGCTAGTTTTGTGTCTAGTTTTGTGTCTAGTGTTGCGTCTAGCTTTGTATCTAGTTTTGTGTCTAGCTTTATGTCTAGTGTTGCGTCTAGCTTTGTATCTAGTTTTGTGTCTAGTGTTGCGTCTAGCTCTTTCTTAACTGCCTCCACAATCGCCTCTACGTTAGGTATAGGAGTATCGGCGGTATGATTAGTCATTTCCCACCCCACCGCAGCTTTAAGAGCATTTATCACAAAGGCGTTGACGCTAGCGTTCTGTCTAGCAGCAGCATCCTTTACCGCTTCATATAAATCCTTATGCCCGTCCAGTCTGAGATTTAGCTGTATCCGTTCCCGCTCACTCATGGTATTTATCCACTAGTAACTTGTCTAGTGCAATACTAGCACTTTTCTCACTACTCACTAGACATAAACTAGACAAATATCAAGCGTGGAAAATCTCAGAAAAACTAGTTGTATACTAGACACATTACTAGACGCTTAATATTTATTAACTTTCACAAGCAATACCATCATTATCGAGATCAAACTTTGCTGCCCAAGGATTCTGGGCTACGCTGATGTTTCGTATACCTTGCGCCGCAAGAGCGCGCGCAAGCTGCGGCGCATTCTGGATGGGAGAACCCTCTTGTGGTTTTGGTGCTGGCTGGGTTGGGTTTTTAGCAGTGCGTCGAAAATCTCACGGCATCACAGGATTAACCTGTTGAGTGTAATTGTACTCCGCCTGTCACAGCGCATGATTGATGTAGTATTCTTGTCAAAGCTTAATGTCGCAAAATATAGGTAGCAATGCTCCACTCCTATGCCTGTCAAAACAATCTTGGTTCTGGCTGCAAATCCTGCAAGCACCTCTAGGCTACGGCTGGATGAGGAAGTGAGGGAAATTGATTATGCGCTCAAGCACCGCGAACAATTTCGGTTAGTACAAAAATGGGCAGTGCGCTCGCGTGACTTTTACCTAGCTATTCTAGAACATAAGCCTCAAATTGTTCACTTCTGTGGTCACGGCACCGGAGTTGATGGTATTGTTCTGGAA
>NZ_AP018197.1:0-8085 GCF_002368235.1 Scytonema sp. HK-05
CAGCAAGGACAGCCGATTGCTCAGCCCTTCAAAGCTCATAAGGGACCTGTCTATTCAGTAGCAATCAGCACAAACGGCAAAACCATCGTCAGTGGTGGACAAGATGGCACCGTTAGGTTATGGGATATCAATTTTGACCATTGGTTGAAAATTGCTTGTGAACGGTTGCGCTTTCATCCCGCGCTCGTTGGTGATGCCAAGGCAACTTGTCAGCCATATTTTCGTTCTTTACATTAATTCATAAAAAAACTTTATATTTTGTATATATTCGCGCTCTCCTCAAAGGGGGAATAGGGGTACGAGTAGTAACCGACTCAAATGGTACGCCAAGACCAACTTTGCTTTAAATAGAGAGGAGATGAAGCGTGACCTAGAGCAACGGGGGGCAATTTTTGGCGTGAGCCATGCAGGGCGGCTCCTTTGGAGCATCACTCTCAAGCGTGCGCGACGCGCGCTCGCTCTCCTGTTCCAACCTCAACATAACCAGTTGTCCAACTACTGTGCGACAAAATTCGGTTTTCGTCTATTCCTAGCCTTCTTGTTTCTTTTTACTATACTGAGGTTTCCAATTGATTTGTTTAACTACCTCTTGATTTTCAGGGCGCTCTAACCAACCTTCTAACGCTTCAATAAGTATTTCACTAAGCTGTTTGTCTCTGAGTGCAGCTACAGCCCTAACTATTCGATTTAAATCATCAGGAATTTGTCCGCGAAAATCCTTCTTCTCAACTGCCATATCACAATCGTGCATAACTGCCCAATTGTGCCATAGCTATAAAGTAGGTGATAAACTTTGGGAAATAGCTATTTTGGAAGTTTGGAATATTGCGGTATGATTGCATTTAACCATAATGCAATGAAATATGGAACTCCTTAGTACTGACTGTATAAAGGAAAACCTCTATAGACTTTTGCAAAAAGTCTAAATCATATGTTTACACGAATTGAGCTTGAAACAAAAACTCTTCTGCAACTAGTTACCCTATGCAACCGATACGGGTTAAAAGCACATCATGACCCAGAACAGAGGTCTTCTTGGGCGACTGTGTTGCTGTCCTTCTCCAACATCGCTATTACTCAAATGCAGCGTGGCGTGGGATTAAAGCATCCAGGGCGAGATGGCATAGAAGCTCTCATAACTGCTTATGATGCTCTAGGGTCGCCCACAGCTGAACAAGTGGCGCTCATTAAATCTTCCAGTGAAGGACGGGTTATGCCTTCTCCGTATAGATTAGAGCAACAAAAATTACTCGCTTTTTATGAAGCCAAGCGTAAGCTAGATGAAGCGATATCCCTTGTCAACTTCCAACCATAAAATAACTTAAGATTTCAGGCTGGGCAATATAAGTCCGTGACTTACTAGAGCGGATTTAAGAACATAAGGCGAGCAATTACCATTCAACCGCATATATATACGGTTACAAGGTAAGCAGACTAAGAGTTGTGCCAACTTCAACCTCAAAAAGATGAAATCACCGTGTAAAAATTGCAGCTTTCTCAATTTGGTGTAAGTGGAGCGCTTTCGTATTATTCTCAATACAAAAGCCGCAACTATCACGCGGTTTTGTCTAACTAACGAAGATACCACACTTGTTTATGTCTCAATTCTACCCAAGCATCAGCGTATATGCTAGCTTGGCATCAGCAAACCAATAAATCAGTTTACCATACATGGATAAACATTTATACTAGTTGCAATTAACCATAAAAAAAAATTTTGGGAGATTAACCGGAGGAAATCTCTAGCCATTGAACGCGGAGCAATGTAAGTAATCAGAAGTGATAGCTAACAACGGGAGCAGTGATAACTGCTAACAGAGGAGCCACCAAATCTCTAGTACCTAGAACGCAAGCACTCAGGCAACATAAACGATTCCTGGCAATCGTACCAAAATCCAATTGATGTTTTAGTTTAATTACCTCAAAGCTATCACATTCTCCGTTCAGTGGGTGCAGTTAATCCCCCAAAGTTCAAAACTTGAACTTTTGGAAGTGATGTGAATGCTTAACTGGAAACCATTTAACCGTCTACCCAACGCCCAAGAGATTGTCAACGGACTCAAGAAAATCCCTTCACACTGGTCGTTGACCCCCCTACAGGACAAATCACCACGACGCAAGGGCTGGCAAACAGAAGGTTTTATCCCTCATACAGAGATTGCCCGACTGATACTCAATGGCGAGCACAAAATTAGCAGCAAGGGCAATTCATACACTCGTTACTGGTCTGGGTTTGGGCTACGGACAGGCGATGTGTCTGGTGGTTTGTCGGTGATTGACGTTGACGGACCAACTGCCCAACCATTGCTCAATGCAATCAGTGGTGGTGATATTCCCTCAACTGTCGGCTGGAGCAGCGGTAAACCAGGACGCTACCAGATAGCATTTCAAATCCCAGATGAAATCAGACCACTCCTTGAGGACTTTAACCGCAAAGCGCTGACTGAGTGGGGAGAACTTAAAACCGCACGCTCTGAGTCCGGTAAACCAACTGAATTACTAGAGTTTCGCTATAACCGCTGTCAATCCTGTTTACCACCCAGCCGTCACCCAGAAACAGGCGCTTACAAGTGGATTAACTCACCAGACACCACTGCTGTAGCACTCGCCCCCCAATGGCTTTGTGAATTGCTCATTAAGTTTGCTACCTCTGAGAAAAAACTTGAACAAGAACGCCTAGAACGGGCTATAAGATGGGCAGAACTCCAAAAACGGGTCAAATATCAAAACGGTGTCGTAACCGACCTTGTTGACTTCCTAGAGTTTGAAATTCTCCCCCGCCTTTCCCCAGAACAAATTTTCTGCTGGGAGGGTCACAACTTTAGGGAATACGGTAACACCCTCAAAGGCTGTCCCCCTTGGCGTACTTCTACCAGTGGTACGTCCTTCCATGTCTGGTGGGACGGTACACACTGGGCATGGCAAGATAAAGCCACAGGAGAGGGCGGTGGTGCCGTCCAGTACCGCTGGAAACTAGAGGGGGGGCTAGGAACCCCAAAAGGCAAAGATTTTGTTCATATAGTGGCACAACTGGCACTAGTTGCTGGCGTTTCCATACCAGAGCAGCTGCATTTACAACACACTACCAGTGAAGCAGAAATACAAGCCGCTGCTGCTAGAGAAAAAGAGCAACAGGAATGGCAGGAGAACCAAGAGCGCTACTTAGGAGATCGCCACCAGCAAAACAAAGTACAATGGCTTGCCGAATACCCAGAACGGGTGAAATGGACCCAAAAGCGCTTAAACGATTTTACCCCTTGGGTGAGCGAACAGCGTAATGAACGCTTTTTGAATTTAAAAGTTGAGAATTTCAAACCAGGGGTTTACCTGATTAAATCTGGCACCGGAACAGGTAAAACAACACTCGCCAAAGACATTGTTCATCATTTTGGTGCAGGTAATGTCGTCAGCTACAGAAATTCTCTATTAGAACAATTTTGTACATCCATCCTCAAATTGCGTTTCCTTTGGGACATTCAAACAAATGACCCCACGCTCAACAAAAAACTCCTGGCATCAACCGCTTGGGTGGCAGCTTGCATTGATTCGCTGCACAAGCTTCCACCGAAAAAGGTGTTAATTCTAGAAGAAGTTGACAAATTAATCAACCATTTACTCTTAGGAAAAACCTGTAAGAAAAACCGCTCTGTCAAGATTAGAGCATTTGAAGAACATTATAAAGCGGCTGAATATGTCTTTTGCTTTGATGCCGATTTATCCGGCACTGCTGCTAAATACCTGAATAAACTTGCGCCAGAAAAACAGATTTTTGGGATTCACAACGTCCATCAAATTGAGCCTTGGAACTGCTACTTTTACAATGGAGCAGTCAGTAAGAAAACTGGTAACACAAAACAAAACAGTAGAAAGGACTATGAAGCAGACCTAATTAACGCTTACCTCCAAGGTGAAAAGATACTTGTAGTCAGCGACTCTCAGCGCTGGCTTGCTGGACTGGAACTACTGTTTAGAACCTTAGCTCCAGAACGCGACGGTTTGCGCGTAGACAGTTTTACCAAAACTGAAAATCCACAAGTTGATGCATTCTTGAAAAATCCCAATGCTTGGATTACAGACAACGCCCCTTCCTTCCTTTTTCTATCACCAACCGCTGAGGCGTCATTAGACATCACCATTGACTGGTTTGATGCCGTTTGGGGAATGTTTGTCGGTTCTATCAGCCACTGGGGCGCAATGCAGATGCTAGCACGCTTACGCACTGCTGTACCGAGGTATATCTTTGCACGTACCCATTCATTAACAGATGACCAATCTTCCCGTTCTCCACTCCCTACTGTCATCGCTAAGCACATCCTCAGAACGCACACTGAGACAGTACACGAAATTGCCCTTGTGGAGAAACTGGCTCAAAATGATGATTTTGCTCTTCTTAGGACACTTAGTACAATGTTAGACCCCAAGAGTGAAAAATGGAACAACCCCCACGTTGAAGCACTGTGCGACTATGTCGCACGAGATAACTATTCGCGGGCTAACCTGCGCGAAAACTTGTTTAACTCCTTGCAACAGTCAGGGCATAATTTATTTTTACAGCCCCTAGATTGGGAAATCTCCGAATCCAGGGTGACAAAAGCTACTGATGAAGTCCTTATGTCCTGGGCGGATGCGATTTGCAACGCACCGGATATTACGACTGAGGCTGCAAGAGAGATTCTTGCTGATATGAACGCCACTCCCGAGGAGCGGTTTACAGCACAAAAGGCACTTCTCAAAGAAAGGTTACCAGAATTGGAGTTGACCGAACAATTTATCTTTGAGCGCTATCTAAAAGACCATAGCTGGATTAAGCATCAAGAAACCCACTGGTTGCTGTTCCACCCCGAAGTGCAGCAAGAAATTGATGTACAGCGGTGGAAAAATGCGCTCTTGTCCGATACTCCTGTTTGGGATATCCGCACCAACTTTCTTGCCATTAAAACCATGCGCGAATTGGGCTTACCTGAAATTATCACCAATTGGGGCGAATGGACCAAAGACTCACCTGAATTAATCGCCTTCAAGCAAAAAGCCCTTTCAATGCAGCAACGAGTCAAACTCGCATTCAACATTACTGTCAATGAAGATTCTGACCCCTGCTACCTACTCCAGCGGTTACTAAAAAAAGCGGGTATCCCTGTTAAGCGTCGCGAATTCCGTAGAGGTTTGGAGCGAGGAAGAATTTACAGCATTGACCGTGAATCACTCTCAACAGGTGATTATAAAGCTGTCTGGGATGCGTTAACACGCAAATATACTCATTATGTCGGGATGACACAAACCACCTTTTCTGAAATATCTTTAGAAAGCCAGTTTGCGTCACTCACCCCACAACAGACACAGCAGTTCATGGCTCAAATGCTGAAACCACCACCAGGTGAGGAATTGGACCTCAAGGCTGCTAATGTCGAGTTAGTTTTAGAAGCAATGGAGTGTCCCAACGGAATTGAGATGGTGCAGGTCCTAACTGAGAACTGGTGTACTAGTTTTGCAAAAGAAGTTTATGATTTACTGCCCCCTGAGTTACAAATGCGACTTCCGTTTCTGATAAAAGCTAGTTAATGGGTTCATCAACACCTGTATATTTCCAAACAGTCAATCTAATATGCGTCAACCAATAAGCTGGAATAAAATTCAGCTCATACTCATTTGAGAAATTCGGGAACCTAACCAAGGTCACTCGATTTAGGGGCATCCTAACAGTGGTTGCGTCTGCTGTCGGTATTCCTAATCCCAAATTCACTCTTTGAATGAGATTTCCTGCGTATCTCCAATGAGGTTTGGCTGTTTTGGAAGTACAGCGTACAGCCAAGATATGTTCAGTCAATGGTGTAATGAGTTCAAATGCAGGAATAGCAACAAGCAATCCTGTTACTGTTGTTGTGGCAACCCGTTCCTGGTTAAAAGTTAACTTCCAATTCTGGGAATTGTTAAGGTCAAGAACAGGTTCCATAAAGTGAAATTAGATATAAATCCGCTTTTTGGGAATGCGTATTGCATCAATATCTTTTCCATAAATCTTTTTCCCCTTAGCAGATTTCAGAGCTGTACCCACCTTGTCAGGGTCACACACAACTCTTAAAGTGGCACCACCTTTAACACGGACGGATAAGTTAATGAATCCGGTGCCTTGCTGCAATTTTAATCCGGTTTCTTTCTTGCCATCATCGCTATCAACATCTTGCAATCCCAAAACATCTAACAAATCTTTGTATTTGTCAGTAGGTGCATTGAAAAGATGCTTTGTAGATTTCACCATAAAAGTGTGATATTTCTTGACATCGGGCGCGTTAGAAGCCCCTCCAATGCCGTCAGAACCAATTGGGTTACTGCCTTCTATCTGTGGATTGTCTGCCATAAAGCTTTCTCCTTATAAACTTAAAAGTGATTAGGCAAGATAAGGGTTAGCGCTGACTGATATCGTTCCATCAGTCGCCACTGAGAAAGTTATTGGGAATTCAGCGTTAATCGTTGCAATGTTAGTTTCTGTTGCATAGCTAAGTTGCACTTTATCTCCAACATCCGGTTGAGATTTCTCAGTATTTTGTAACCTTTGAAAAAGCTCTAAAACTGCTTGTGGTAAAGTAGTAGCTTTTAAATCACCATCAGTCGTAAAAGGAGTACCAAGATAATCTACAGCAGAGAAAGTTACTTTCCCATCATTACTAAAGTCGGCTGATAAAGGTAATGCAGCTTGCACCTGAATAACATTGTCACCAGTAAAAAAGGAGACTGCAATATTATTTGGAAAAGCTTCAGGAGATGCAGCTTGTGCAGCGCGTTCAGCGTTTTGTAGTATCAATGCTGCTTCCATTGCTATCCCTTCTAAAGTGGTTGATTTTAAGGTGCCACCTGCACCTGGATCAAAAGCTGCCATGTATACATCAAATGTAAGGTTTATACCAAGCTAGCTTTGTCGTCTGATATCGTAAAGCAATATCTGAATTTTGGTTAGTTGGGACTTAAGCCCCAACTAGGATATTGATACATACCACTTGCCCCCTGTTTTTAAACCGATTAAGTGTCCTTGAAGTATCCGACGCCTAACAGTTTGCGGGTGTATATACTTAGTTGCCGCGTATTCTGCAATTGGTACGAGTTTATTAAGCTCAGTTGCAGCTTTCCAGTAATTAGCAAGGTATGGTGCAGTGACAGTCATGAGAATCGTACTATCCAATCAGGAATAGTATTTTGTTGACCAGTCGAAAAGAATTTCGCCATTTTAGGAATGACAGTAATTTCTTTTAAAGCTTTCCCTTTACGGATTGTTCCACCTTTTAAGTAAGAATTCGTTAGATACTCAGGACTAATAATCTGTTGACAAGCATTGATGATTTTTCTAGCTTCTGATTGACTGTAAGCATTGACTATCACTTTGCTGTTATCATTAAGAGTCAAGATTTCTTCCCAGCTACCTTTTTTATACCCAGGCACAGGAGAAGTTTTAGGTTTATTCCCTTTGTAATGTGGAATCGTAATTGCATACATTGGTGAACCAACTTTGCCATTGCCTAAATCTTCTCCAAATTGAATAACTAATTGTGGTCTTCCGGCTTCAGGGCGTATCTGCCACCAGTCGGGGACGGCTGCATAACATTCACAATCAAAAGATTTGTTCTTTTGCAGACATAATTCTTCAGCAATCAAAGCTGTTGATTCAAATTGAATTTGAGTTTTGAGAATTTCAGAACCATTAGGTGTTGCTAAAACTTGCACTGTTGTAGATATACGTTTTGGCTTCCATTCTCCATCTTGAAGTTCACACACAACTGTTGGCACTTCTAAATCAAGCCAAAAAATGCTATTAGTTTCTAATTTTGAGTGGACTTCTTTTATTGTTTCTTTAATAAAAACAATGCAGGGTTCGTCACAGATATTAGTTGTAGTTGTTGGTGGATTGTTGGGCGGTTCCGGCTCTGGTTCTTGTGGGTTGGGTGCTGGTGATGTTCCTGGTGTTGGCGATTGAGTTGGTTCCGGCGTTGGTTCCGGTTGTGGTTCTGGTGAATTTGATTGATTTGGTATTGGTTCCGGCGCAGGAGTGGGTGTTGGTTCTTCTTGGGGTGTTGGTTCGGGTTGTGGTTGTGGGGC
>NZ_AP018197.1:8732-29818 GCF_002368235.1 Scytonema sp. HK-05
AGGGCTAGAGGAAGGAGTTGGTTCCTGGTTGGGTGTTGGTTCGGGGCTTGGCGTCGGCGTCGGCGTTGGTTCTGGTTCTGGCTGTGGAGTAGGGGCGGGTACAGGTACAGGTTCAGGTTCTGGTTTTGGTTCTGGTGTTGGGTCGGGTTGTGGTTGTGGGGCAGGTTCCGGGCTGGTTTGTGGAGTTGGTGAACCGTCGGGTATTGGTTCCGGGCTTGGCGTCGGCGTCGGCGTTGGTTCTGGTTCTGGCTGTGGAGTAGGGGCAGGTACAGGTACAGGTACAGGTTCTGGTGTTGGCGCGGGTGTTGGTTCCGGTTGGGGTTTTGGCGATTGGCTTGGTAGGAGCGGGTGCGGGTCTACTACTGGATCTGTGGGGTCTACTACTGGTGTTCCAGGTCTTACAAAAGGAACAATTTCATGATCAGGAAATTGAAGAGGAGTAAGTGGAACTGGAAATGCTGGAAGATAATCTGGAAATGTTGTAGGAATCTGTAGAGGTTGTTCTATCGTCGGCGCACTAATATCTTGAATAGAAGGCAAAAATCTTGAGGGGAATTCTATTGAACGAGAAGGAACAATATTAGTTTTAGGGAAAGTTCTTGGTCGTCGTGCTATTTCATTATCAAGATTTAAATCGCCCGTCAGAACTCCTCTATTTAACCTATCTCCTATTTGAATCTTTTTTGGAGGAATTTTATCAAGAGTTGACTGCCAGTCAGATTCATTTAAAGAATTTAAAAATTTTTGTCTATCCCTCCAGTTAACACCATCCCAAGGGAAATAAGATTCTTCTTTTGCTGTACCGGGATAAAATGTAATAGACTCGTCTGTACCTTCATAATAAGCAGGTTCACCATTGACATAAAGCCAGTCGGCATCGCATCGCATTATTACATCTCCCCAATACACCTCGTAAACGGGTGCATTAGGAGATTCAGTGCGGTAGAGATTAAAAGAAGGTCGCACTTCCCAAGTATCACCAGGTTCTAAATAATAAGCATAGTCAGGGTCATAATATCCTTTTGAAACACAAATACCTTCGTCGTAAGCTTTATCACCATCAACTTCTTGCCACTTAATATATTTTCTAATTTGATAAGGTGTTTCGGGATTATTAGCAATATACTTTTGTGCAGCCTTGATGCGTAATTCTTCAACTTGCTCTTTCTGGAGCAAGTAATAAGTCGCGCCAGCAATCACGGCACCTGCAACTACAACAGGAAGAGCAAAAGCTGCAAGTTCTACAGCGGTTCCATATAAAAGTACGTCTTTGACAAGTTCGACGACTAAAGGGATGCCAGCAGCAGGGATAGGCATGATTAGCTTTTAAATTCAGTCGGAATAGAAGCACTAGAAAATTCTTGGATGTGAGTCCAGATTTTTGTTTGACCTTTCTGCCAGTTGGAACTCAACTGAAATGAATTTCTAGTGACGAATCTCCACTGAGGACTAGCATTAATCTCAGCCGGAACAAAAAATGGAGCGGCGGTGCAAGTTTTGACAGTAACAGCATTGGCTGAATTCGTGCCTTCTACTGCTGTCACAGTTTCGTTGAGATATCCGAGAACGAGTGCAGCCCAAACAAGGAGCTTTTCAACAGTATCAACAGAAGCGGGGATGTCAGCACGGTTTAATGCAGTCATTTTTTGGCATTTTTGACATAGGCATTTCCTTTTATAAGCGATGCATTAATTGTTCACAAGTATTTTTAGAGAATCCCCGTGGCGATGACTCCCGGGGAGTGTCAACCCTTGACATCACAAACTAGCTTTTTAAATAAAGATACTGAAATAATAGCTGTCTTGACCAAACTTTGAGCCGAATTAAAATCAGAATCACCTGTTACTAAAAAATCTGCCTCTGCTGCTATAGCACAAGCCAGAAACTTTGCATCTTTTCTGTCTCTTGGAAAATCAATTTCCACATTAACCTCAATAAGTATCGTCAAATTCTCCAGAATTTCAAACCACTCCGAGCGGATTTCTGGAGTCAATTTGAATTTAGAGCGACTCAAAACCTCCTTATATTCTGTTAAAATTTCTTCAGACACAATCCACTCATAATCAGGATTGTCAACAACAAATTGAATAACTGCTCTTGGTTCTCTCCCCTTGAGTACAGCAGAAACTAAAACATTCGTATCAATAATAATCTTCATTCGCCCCGACGGTATGCCTCAATTTCTGCTGCTATATCTTCTTCTGTAATCTCTTGTACTTCTGTTCGAGACTGCGTTCTATCAAATAAATCTCTAACTTTTTCACTCATTGCAGACCTCTCCGGCTCTTCTGCCAAGATAATGACTTCAACGCGCTGTCCTCGCTGAAATGGTAAATTAGATAAAACGACATTATTTGGGTCTTCAATCGTGACGTATATTTTGTATGCGTTCATTTTTATTTAATCCTTGTCAGTTGAAAGAATTGCTCACATTTACTCTCTTCTGAAATCCTCATCGCGCTAAGTATAAACCGCTACTGTCATTCGGCTTGGCGTGGGCATAACGGCTCGTCGTGTCTAACGACTTATGACCCAACGTATGCTGTACCAACTGTGTCGGTGCTCCCCTGTCCATCGCGTGTGATGCATGGCTGTGGCGTAACCAGTGCGGCGACACCCGTCCTTGGACTTGAGCTAGTTCCCCAGCCTTTGCAACAATGTCGCGGATTTGGCGTACCTGAAGCGGTTTTTTGCCTTTGCGACTGGGAAACACCGCAGAATCGGGGTTATTATCAACTCTTGTCGCCAGGAGCGCTTCATAAAGCTGTTTTGGGATAACCACCCTCCTAGTCTCCTCCCCCTTGCCAAACAGCGTCACCTGTCCGTGTCCGTCCCGGTTGGGTGAAATGTCTCTCCACCGCAGAATTGCCATTTCTCCGACTCTTGCCCCAGTGTAGTAGAAAAACTCGACAATCAAACGGTCGCGTTCTGGTAGCGGCGCAGCCATCATGCTGATTGCTTGCCTTTCGGTTAAAATGCGTTCTGCCAAAGTGTCTTTGCGTTTAGGCAATTTTACCTTCACTCCAACGTTATACCGCAAGTAATCAATCGAATGTCCAAACCGCAACAAACTTCTCATTGACGCCAGACGCCTCCTCCGGGTGGCAGATGCTAACCCTTTGACTTCCAAATAATCAGCGTAAGCTTGCAAATCGTTGAGCGTCACCGTCCGCAAGTCCAAATCATTTAACCTGACATTTTTGGGGTTTTCTTGTACCAAAAACCCAATAAACCCCCTGACATCTGCTTCATAGTTCCTCCGAGACTGAGGCGTTTTGTCATGCAGCCATAAAGCGACTAATTGAGCAGTTCCAGAGACATCAGCCATCCGCTCAACGGGTACTGAGAGCGCTGTAGAGTCAGCAGAGATTTCTTGTGATAACATGACGGACAATAGAATTAGCATTTTTCATCCCCACCCAAACTGCTTCTATCGGTGGGGATATCTATCAGTATTTTCCGATAAAACGGACTCCAATCGCCGCAAACCCACATTTTAGGTGATTCAATCTAAGACAATATTCCGCTAACGCGTAGATATCCTCAGACAGTAAAGTACACGCTTCACGGATTCTTGCAGCGGTAAACAGACATACGCCAAACAGGGTTTTATCACGCTCCGAGTCAAATCCTTGGGCGAAAAGCTGCAATATCTCGGGGTCAAATGAGCAACTACGCAGAAAGTTACGATAAGGAGTTGAGGACCTGCTGGTAACATCCTGGTTAGCAAGGATAAAACTGTACCATTTGAACGCCTCTAATTTTTGTAGCCTGAAACCCTTATGGCTACGTTGTAAAATGCTGTATCAAATAGAGTATAGGTTATTTGGTACATCGAGAATTGCGAAAAATATCGATTTGCAGAATGCTTATCTAGTAAGGGTTACAGCCTTAGCGTAAGTTTCTGTACGATTGCTCATTTAGCCCCTATCTCTTGCTGCGTTAGAATTTTGGCGCGACCGTGCCGATTGATTTTCATCGCCAGACCAAAAACACTGTGATCCACAGCCTACACCTGATCTAAGCCCCAGCGATACCCGTTTCTACGTCTAAGGACATAAGTTTATTTAATTTTGAGATATTAATGAGATATTAATGAGGTATTAAATTGAAAAATTAATTCCGATAAAAAGTTATGGCAACCGAGCAAGAGCTGAAATCTCTTTTTAATAATTTAGATCGCGATCAAGACGGCAAAATCTCCATTAATGAGCTTTTTTTAAGTCCTGGATTAAGTGCAATTATCTTATCAGAAACAAATACCACTAGCCCCCAGGAGTTACTGTCACGGTATGGTTTAGTCGAAGACGGTAGTATTACCTTTGAAGAGTTAAAGGAAGTAGTTGAGAAAGCACATAATTTAACCTAGCAGTCAAAAAAACCCAATACCTAAAATCCCTCAAAGCGCCCACGCTTTGAGGGATTTGCAATTTCTAGTTCATTGGTGACTTGCTCCCGGGAATTCCAGTGTCTTTTGCTTTTAGAGATTAAATGGTTCTAAGATTTGGATAGGCATTTTTATACCGTTAAAAGTAGAAAATAATGGTTGATTCAAAAGGTCATAAGAGTTGACTACGACTATTTGAGGAATAGCGCCAGTCTTCAGAAAATTTATTGCATGATTGGGTATTTCGTCAAAAAATACAGCTGTGTGTATAACTCCTTTATGTTGAATAGCAATATCTAAAACTGTTTCAAGTACCAGACCAAAATTCCAAAGTTCATCGATTGTTGGAATCGCATCTTTTCTTGTTGACTCAGTATTAAATAAATATTCATCCCAAACTATCTCAATAATGGAGTTTTCACTTTTTGCAATTGGATAATCTGGAAAAATCCCCCAGTATGGTGCGTCTCTGTTTACACGCCAAGTAATAGTTGGTAAGACTTCACTCTTGACATATGCGTCATATCCGACAAATTTGGCTTCTTCTCTCAAGAATTTAATAAGTAAATCTTGAGCGTGCTTTTGAGCGTAAGTTTTAGATTTTTTATTGAAGTTGTCCATTATTGAGTTTTTCTCCTTAATTTGTTTCGTCGTCAAAATTAATCAAACTCATTTGAATCATAATTCGATACCACCGTCAAATTCTTCTGGGTCGGCGAAAATAGAAGGTTCGTGTCACCAGGTGCAGCCTTGTAAAGTTTTGTAAAAATGACCGATTTTTCAGGGTTAATTGATAAGCAATACAAATGATAACTTTGCCTAGTTTGTCTCCTTTTAGGCAATGTTTTTTAGTTTCGAGACGGAGTAATAATACTTTGAAACAAACACTTCCAGATGCTCCAAGTTCCGTTTTAGGCAAAGTTATTTTACTGTCTCTGCATTAGGAAAATTATTTGTGCAACAAATCTATTTGCGCGAGCGTTTAAATCTCGTACCAATCTCTGTAATTCTTGCTGTATAAGGTTTATAGCCATCGGCTGCACCTAGTGACACGAACCTTCGATCTACGCCCAGTCGTAGTTTTGATGTGTTCTTCGGATTGGCTGTCAGTATCAATATTGTTTTGATACCCGTGTCAGAGTTACTCATAAGAGTATTTTCAAGCAGTGGTTGGCTTTATATATTGATAAAGTTTAAACTGTATGCTATCCAGGTTAGTCAAGAAAACACCTCTACTCAAGCGGATTTGGACAGCACAAATCTGGAAATTAAGGCAACCAGATCATACCTGCACTTGGTAACAACGCTCTTATGATAAGCAGAAATTATCAGGTCAGTGATATCAACGAAAGAATACGGGTTGTAGCGGTAGTCATTGATAAGCCTGAATTAAGTTGAGGCTTCTGGGTTGTCGTTGAAAACGGAATCATAAGAGTTTTCGGGTTGTACTCCACGAAAAGCAGATAACGTGTAAACTACTGATATTAGTTAATACTAACTCACAATGAAGGTCAACGGAAACGGACAAGGGAAAATTTTAACCCCGGAAGAATTACGGCTGTTATTTACTGATGGATTGACCAACCCACGCGACCGCGCTCTATTTGCCATCTGCTTATTCACTGGTTGTCGAGTGTCCGAAGCGCTGGGACTTAACACCACGGACATTAAAAGCGGAACGTTAACTTTTAGGAAGTCTACCACCAAAGGGAAACTCAAAACTCGGGTTGTAGATATTCAACCCGGATTAGCTGCATTTTTGGCGGAGCATCAACCAAAGCCAGGGGCGTTGTTCCCAGGCAAGCGCGGTATTACTGAGCGACTGACGCGGTTTGCAGCTGAGAAGATTCTGAAAAATGCCTGCAAGCGCGTGGGCTTAGTTGGTGTCAGTACTCACAGCTTTAGGCGGACGGCGTTAACTCAGATGTGTAGCGCTGGTATTCCACTGCGGCATATCCAAGAAATTAGCGGTCACAATGACTTGGGAACTTTGCAGCGGTATTTGGAAGTGACACCAGAGCAAAGGAAGAAAGCTGTTTCTGTTATTGGTTTTTGAACTAGGCTGTACTTTGAAATAGAGCCATTGGCTTTGCCATAGTAGAACACCTCAACTCATCCCTCTATTATGCAACGCCGGATATGGTTGCTGGTGATGGAGTGCTGGTTTGGAAATCTGGAGATAAAGCAGGGATTTATGCGAGCACAAATTCTAATTGTTGTACAATCACTGAAAATACTTATTTATAAATAATATTTGATTTATGATTTCTGATGTACTTTCAGACGCAAAAACTGACATAGAGCATTATTTGAATGAGCCTACATTTTCAGATGTTTACTCTGATGCAAGGTTAAGAGAGCAACTTCATGACTTAATGATAAGCATGGAAAAAATAAGAGTGCAGTTAGATGCTGTACCCGATAGAGAACAAATTTTTGAATCATTGATAACACAAATTGAAGAAAGATGCAAAACCGCAAATATTGAATGTAAAAGAATTAGATTTGATGATGATGATAATAATGAAGGTTTAAAAATATTCTTACAGGAAGGACGTAGTACAAGACCTGTATTAATTAGTATTAGTAATGCAAGGAAAGCAGGAATACTTGTAGAACATAAATTTGAAAACTATAAATTTATATCTAGTTATAATGGAATATGTTCCTATGAAGATAAATATATTGAAGTTTTGGTTAATTCACTAGACAAATCTTCAATTGAAAAAATTTATGAAAGTCTTTTTAATCTGGATGATTTCAAAAACTATATAAACAATTTTTTCTCTGAAAATGATACTAAATTAGAGTTAATATGTAACTCACCTGAAGGCTTAAATATTACTATATCAATTAGCCCTGTTTCTGATATAGCAAAAGCGTTGCTGGGTAATCTACAGGATGACAGTATTTCTTTAAAAATTAGTGGTTTGAATATATCAAGACAAGAGCAAGCTGTTAGTTATCTTGAAAAATACGCAAATTCTATATTTTTTCAGATAGATTTAGTTTTAGGCTTACCTCTAACTGTTCAACGTATTCAAGCTCAAGAAGAAAATATTTTACAACACCATGAGCAAACTATTTTAAATATTAAATATCCAGTATGCCAGTATGATAAAGAAGCACTGTCCCTTTATTGGTATGCTCGAAGTGCTAATGAAATGCCTTTATTACAGTACCTAGCCTACTATCAAGTAATAGAGTTTTACTTCTCCACTTATTCACAAATCAAAGCTAAACGCACAATTCAAAATTTCATGAAATCGCCTGAATTTAACATTCATAACGATAACGATATAATAAAAGTGCTAAGTATAGCAAAATCCAGTTTTGCTAGAGGTTTTATAACTGAAATTTCGCAGTTAGAAGCAACGCTCAAGGAATGTATTCAAATCTCATCAATTAAAGAATTTTTTGAAAAAAATGAGAACCTCAAAAAAATTCTTACTGACAAAAAACATAAGACACTTGATTTAGAGCCATTGTCTTATGATAATGATGAAATGTTAATAGACAGCATAGCAAAACGAACCTACGATGTTAGATGTAGAATAGTCCACACTAAAAATGAGAATAATTTTGACAATACAAAATCGATATATCCTTTTACTAAAGAAGCTAAATTACTAAACTGTGAAATTGAACTAATCCATTACCTTGCAAAGCAAGTTTTAATAGCTAGTAGTTGTAAGTTTCAGTTGTAAGAGGTTGAATCTTTTTAGTGAATCTTCCCACAAGCGTGTGTCCTCTCTATTGGGGGGTGCAACAAGTTTTAAGTATAAAAATAGCATCAACCTGTATGTAGTTTTTCACGCTTTAGTTTGGCAATTGCACTCAGTAGGCTAGAACGATGTTTAGCAACAACCATCCATTTGGGTAGGCGGCTAAACAAGCTTTGGTTATGCCAACCGTATTGAGGAATGCGCTTCGATTCGCGCAATTTTGCCTGTATATATTGTTCTAGCAGTAGCAGATGGCGTTCATTGTATGCCCATAATACATGATTGCGATATTTGGTTTGTAACCATAGTGGTAGTCCAAAGTAACTATCACACATCGGATCTGCATACCAGTCAAATCCCAAGCCGTTACCAGTCCATTCTTTGAGCAGCCCACATCCTCTACACACAAAACGCCGTGGGAGTAAGCACGTTAGCTCAAACGTACTGTTACAAGAAACAGGTGTAATACACGCTTTAGCTTGACAACGTGGACAAACCACTAAAATTTCGTCCATCATGTCATAGATGGTTACGCTTTTTTCTTCATGCTGTGGTTGTATCTGGCTCATTATCAGTTAAACCCATTGCTCCTCAAAGAAAGCTGTACCATTTGAAGTCTACCGATTTTTATAGCCTGAAACCCTTATGGCTACATTGCAAAACTTTGCACCAAATAGAGTAAAGGTCAATTGGCACAGCAGTAGCATACTACATACGAACTGAGGCGTGAGCAACGGCATTTTTATTTTCAAATCTCTTGCACAGCAAGGGTTTTAGGCGTTATGTGGCGGCAAACGTCAGCAACGGTTATCTTACCCCAAATAGTGCTATGCCGACATTTTGGATTCAACATTGGGAGAAATTATGTTCAATAAGCCGCTATAGCACACGAAAAGAAAACCCTCATTCCCCGATGAAAGAATGAGGGTTTTACCCTGATGAGAAACGGTGTGTTTATAATGACCGGGTTCTATTACATAGAAGGCATTGGCTAAGTATCACTTTACGCTGCAACTGTTCTAACAAAGAGGAAGCTATTTCAATGTAGGCGCGTTTTGCTATTTGTCAACAAACTAGGGGTGTAAGGGGGTAAGGGTGTAAGGGTGTAAGGGAACCCCATCAATCTTCTTGAGGGGCCTTACACTATGGACGCCGTATTTGTCGTACGAAGTATCTCAGAATACATCTTTAACTTTATTCCATGTTTAAAAACAGGGGCTTGTATCCTCCGAATCGGGGCGCTCTTCCCCTTACACCCCTACACCCCTATACCCCTACACCCGCCCCGAAGGGGCGAGTGTCAAGTACTGCCCAACCATCCTGCATTCTAGGTTTGAGGGATGACTTTCGTTTTGGTGAGGCTATCTGCTTTTTCTCCCAATCATCCCTGACGCATTTTATCAATAAATTCTATCTCATTTCATCGGGCGCTATTGCTGGAACAGGTATTTGGAGAAATGAGATAATAGCGAGAATATTCGCTCTCGCGCTCCACCGCTATTTGTACAGGTTATACCAATAGCATTCGGCAGTGCCGCCGTCAAGTATTCTAATTCTGGTTCTTGCGCTCATCATTTTATTTTCATGAATAGCCATAATGGCTAGTATCCTGACTATACAAAACAAAATACCGTGTATATATATGGCATGTTCACCATATATATACACGGTATAATTTTAAAAAAACTTATTACCAAGACTATTATGACCGAGGATAAACCACTTTACAAAACCAGCATTCACCGGGATGAAAATGGACAGTTTGCCCCGAAGGAATATGGGCAGAAGAAAATCAGAAGCATGATGCTCAGTGACCATGCTTGGGATAGTCTTAAAAAGCTGGCTGATTCTAAAGGTGTCAGCAGAACTGACATCATTGAAGAGTTCACCAGACAGCAGAACAGCGAACAGCAAACAGTACTTAAGGCGCTCAATAATTTTATTGAGATGGAGCGCCAATCATATGGAAGTAACGCGGCTCAAAAAGGAAAAGAATTTTCTATCAACGCTAGGACATGGGATGCTTTTAGGAAGTTCCTTAAACTGGCTGAGATTTCGCCGTGGGAGTTAGGATTAGATGAGTAAGTAGTCTACCTCACTTATAAATCCCACCGGATATATATACGGTGGGATTGCAAGATGAATCTTAAGTTTCATCATCCAATTCAGCTAAAATCTTGTCGAGCCTATCATTACAATCTTTTGCAAATTGGATGCACCGCACGCTAGATGTAGCGAACTGCAAACATAAACGCTTCAAACCGCAAACAAGGTGATTTTGAAACCACATTAACTGCAAATAAGAGGGGTCTCGAAACCACATTAAATGCAAATGAAACTGCAAACATAATTTTCAAACCGCAAACAACGGTTTTGAAACCACATTAACTGCAAATAGGCGCTGAACCTTTATCATGTATGGGTTTGGGCTTAATAACCACGAGAGGGATGAAACTGTCTAAATTAAAAGATAATTACCCAAACCCAAAGTGAGACTTAACTCACATCTTGCACCTGTACGAGTAAACCCTAAAAAAGCTTACCAACAGCACAAAAGTGTAACATAAAAAAAATAAAGACCTTCAGTAAAAATGAGTCACTATTGTTACTATAGTAGTAGCGATAATACTTGGTTCAGCAAATTGCTCACAAAGAACTCAGTTGTCATTGACAATGATAATCATAACGACAGGGGTGTAGAGATGGTGAGCGTCGCTCGCCGTCTCTACACCCTCAGATTAATGGAATTACCTTATACTGAGGAAGCCCTCGCCGACGGCGAGGGCTTCCTCCCACAGCCCAACGATTATCATTCTTGTTAAGAATTGTAAGTTCTGTTGGTTTAACTTCAAATTTGAATTTGCGAATATACCCTAAAACATGAGAAAAAAGGCGTGAAATGTACTTCGTTTTCTTAAGCAAGAACAATGCTTACCCACGCCCAAGAATTAGTTTACACTCTTAAAGAATTGATGCCTACGCAATACCAAAAGGATAATCTTGAAGCTATGCTGGGATTATTCTTGCAAGCGCAAGGGCATCCATTACCCCAATACTCTAAAACAAAATCTCCAAGTGCGTTAAGCCGATTTTTAAATATCAATCCTTGGTCAACAAGGGAGATGATTCGTAAAGTTCGCACTCACATACTGCAAACAGTTTTAAAGCTTTTATCCCAATCTGGCAAAGGACGCAGACCATTTTTACAGGTAATTATTGACCTTACAACTCTAGAAAAACGCGGGAAATTCAAAGACTTTGACGGTTTAATCTCAGTTTATAATGGCAAACGTGGACTACATCTGGTAGTTGTTTATTTAGTTGTAGGAAAGTGGCGTATACCTTGGAGTTTTCGTGTTTGGAGGGGTAAAAGTACTCCCTCACCCGCCCAGTTGGGGCTAAAGCTAGTCAAACGCTTACCCAAAGCCTTCACCGAACCTTTTCAAGTAATTATTTTAGCTGATACAGCATTTGGGAGTGTAGAATTCCTTCACGGTATACGCACGCTTAAATATCACGCCGTTACGGGTGTAGCCATTAACCGTAAGTTAATTGATGGAAGAGTTTTAAGACATTTGCACAAACAGGGACAACAAGTACTTTTGGTTGGTTTGAAGTTTCCTGTGACTGTGACTTGGTACTACCTAAAACGCGACAATGGAAAACTGGAGAAGCGTTTTGTTTTATCTACTAGATCCATTAAAGCTTCCACTCTTAAATGGTGGGGTAAGCGTCGCTGGCAGATTGAAGGATGGTTTAAAACCGCTAAGCATCGTTTTGGTTTGCATCGTTTTGGACAAGGGACTTTGCTAGGTATGTATCGCTGGCTCATCCTTTCTTTAACTGCTTATCTCATAGCTCACTGGACCTATCTTGAGACTCAACTACCATTACCACCTGATTGGGGAGAAGCTGCACAAACTGCACTTGAATCTATTTTGCCTCAATTTATTGTGTCTCTTCTTTTACTTGATATTCAACGATTGACTTCCTTCGCACGTAGTTCTGGTTTTGACATACAAATTTCCAGGTGCAAGATGTGAGTTAAGAGTCTTTACGAGTCAAGGGAAACAAGTTGGTGATACTTGCTCCCAAAAACCTAATTCATAATTAAATTGAACGGATATCGTTCAGATTAAACCACAACATCCGGGCATAAGTGTTTGGCTAATTGGTTCTTATAAATTGAACACTTTTGTGACTATAAATTCCCTAACTCAATCACCGTAAGGGTTACGGCTTATTTGCAGTTAATGTGGTTTGAAAACCCTTGTTTGCAGTTTGAAAATTATGTTTGCAGTTTCATTTGCATTTAATGTGGTTTTGAGACCCCCTTTATTTGCAGTTAATGTGGTTTCAATTTTGCCTTGTTTGCGGTTTGAAGCGTTTATGTTTGCAGTTCGCTACATCTATATTACCAAATATTACTGAGTATTTTATGC
Organism: Scytonema sp. HK-05; assembly: GCF_002368235.1. Classification (GTDB taxonomy): domain Bacteria; phylum Cyanobacteriota; class Cyanobacteriia; order Cyanobacteriales; family Nostocaceae; genus Kalymmatonema. The sequence continues at coordinate 21,287 of NZ_AP018197.1, forward strand.
GAGAATGGCGATGAATTACTAAACCTTTTTGTTTTGCTTCTTGTGTCACTTGCTCTGCCAAATCATTGAATAGCATTGACATTACTTGTTGCCCTACTAAACGGAGCAGTTTAGCTAGTGAGGCATCTACTTGTTTCACATTTTCACACAAAAAAGATTCTCTTTCTTGAATAGCTTGAAGCAGGATTTGGCTCACTTGTGCGACAATGTCAGAGTAATTTTGATACATGGCACTATCTAATCTGGGTTCACATTCTCTTAAAACACTCCCATATTTAGGTACTTTGTGAAGTCAAAATTCTGCTTGCTGTGCTTACTTAAGAATATTTATTTGTTAGAGGGGGGGAGGTGAGCGTAGCTCACCTCCCCCTTGACCTAAATGATTATCATTATTATTGTCTTTTCTATATTAAGCGATCGCACTCAACCAACGACTTTTGACCACACCCTTAATGAATTGAGAAGACTTTGAGGCAAGTATTACACGTATAAGCCCTTATGTCGTTCTAAAGATTTTAATAACCCAAGTTGCGGGTTATCGACTGATGTGTGCTTGTTCCCATTCAATTCATGCGATCGCGTGCAACAAAGTGGCGTTGCCGCATAGCGCCAACGTACCTTTAGTTTGGTTCCCATTAAAGAACATTGCAGCGCAGACAGCCGTTGTAATAATTTCTGCATCGCTCATGTCTCGACGGCAATCATCGTTATGCCCAATCGCCTTTAACAAATCATCGATGATAGCATAGACAGTTGACCAGATAGCGACAAACTAATCTGTACAGTGTTAGGTGATGCAAGAGCTGCCCTTTGAACAGATACAGGCATCGTCAAAAGCGAGAACTTCTTGGTATCGTTGTGAAAAACATAAACAAGGTAAAAGCTTTATCAGGCTTATGTTCTGAAAGTTTTGAACGAGATAATAGCCCCAAAGTGGAATGCGGAATTGAAAACAGAAAAAGTGTGGTATTAAATAAATAGAATCTTGCACTTACGAGGTATGTTATGCCCTCAAGCAGTTTTTGTAACACAACCTTTGAGCTAGCAGAGTCAACTTTCAACGCTTACCTAAAAGCTGGTACAACATGGCCACAGGTTCGAGGCTCGATTAACATTGGTGTGCTTGCTAATCTGTCTATAGGAAATTGCCTCCAAGATTTTACTCGATTTGTTAACTCACAATTCTCTACAAAGCAACGAGAGAGCACCACAAATGCTATGCTCACCCTTCATAACCGCGCAGGTGTGTTAATTCCTCTCACACATATTGGATCTTTGCTGCACACGGAGTGGGAGCGGTCAAAAGGATCTGTTGTAGTCAGTCTAACGCATAGGTTGACGGGCACACGTTCTTTAGAGATTAGAAGGAAAACTCTCGAAGACTATGCTAAGACGGACTATCCTCAATTTATTGAGATGTGCCTAAAAAGTGACACCTACGCTAAGGAATTTAAAATTATCAGTGACATGGCAATCACAGCTTCTGCGACCTTAGACAATAACCGGGAGATGGCAAAGCTCTTTGTACTGAGTTTGTACAGGGATGAACAGCGATTACGAGCTTATAATCAGCATCGAAAATTATACGAAAAACTCATTAATAAATATAAAATGACTCATAACGTTCTCAGTAATCCATTTGATTTCAAAAAGGAAGTGCTTGGTAAAATTGATTTGACTATCAGAAACAATCTGCAACGACAGTTCCCAGCAGAAGATATCGACTGGATAGCTTGGGGCTTCATTAACTGATCTGAATGCACCAACTAACGATTCGTGGAGAGTGAAGGAGACATATATCAAAGTGAAAGCGGAATCCCCCTTTAAGTTTGGCAATAATAGGAGTCATTGAAGGGACTATAATACCAAGTATTCTTGCTCGATTTCGGTAGAGATCAACCTTCTGGAAACCTAGCTAACAATGAATTTAAAGTATTATGTGGGTTAAGCAGAGCAAAATTTTGGTGACGGAGAGTTTTGCAATCTCAAAAGCAGATGTCGTTGAGCAATATTTACTAAAAGCGAACAAAGAGATTCCTATTGTGATCTCCCCTTATCATTGGCCTGATCTTGATGGAATCGCGTGTGCCTATGCGATGGAAGAGGTTATGAAGTTATGGGGTTTTAGTTCTGTTAGGGCAATGATTGCGGAGGAGCCACAGCGTGAGGCGATTTGGGCGATGAATCAACTAGGAATTTCTCTTCCCCAAATCTCACTTGAAGGCTATGAAGATATTATTCTTGTAGACACAAGTGATCCGCTCGACATACCCTCTTTCATTCAACCACATCAAGTAAAAGCAATTCTGGATCATAGAAGCTATCACACCGCTGACTCTTTTCCTAATGCTGTAGCTCAGATTGAACAGGTCGGGGCAGCTGCCACATTAGTAGCAGAAGTTTACCTGCGTCATATTCCGTCGCCCTCCCGAGAGGCAGTATTCCTTCTTTGCGCTGCTATTGCGTCAAATACTGCAAACTTTAAGTCGTCTGGAACTACGGCTCGAGACATAATGGCGGCAAACCGCCTTCAAGAATTATCATCATTTGATGCGCTAGAGATCGAAAAGTTCGTTGCAGATATGCTCTTAGCAAAGTCGGATTTCTCTAACGTCCCGATGATAAAGCCGCTTGGAGATGATCTATCTTCATCATTACAAACAATCGCTGGAGTACCGACAGCAGTGGCTCAGCTTGAGATTGTTTGTGTACAGCATCTACTTTTGAGTAGAGGAGATGAGATAAAAGAAACCTTACATACTTTAAAAACGCAAAGAGGCGCTGAATCTATATGGCTCATAGCCATAGATCTTAATGAAGGAAAGACGTTCTTTGTATTTCTAAGTGACCATGACAAGGTTCTCGTTGGCAAAGTTATACCTTTTCAGGACAATGGTTTTGTCAATACAATCTTAGACTGCATCATGACAAGGAAGGAGGTTATTCATAAACTTAAGGAGTACTATAGAGATTGAGGGATCTAAATACGCCTCACCATAAAAGTAGGGCTTTTTCATTCTACAAAGGAGAAGAGTTTGTCAATATCATTAGAGGTAAATCTTTGGGCTGATGTGATGGAGGAATAACCTGAAAATTTGCTACATCAAAGTCAAAAAAGCCGTTAATTACAACGGAAAATCAAGCCTTTTCAGGTCATCTTGCAGATTTTTGGTCATATCTCGGCTCAATACATACAGCTTCCCCCACCCTCAGCCCGTGGCGAAACATCATTAACATCAAGGTATAATCGCGGTGAGCATAACGGGCCTTACGTTCAAGGGCGGCATCCAATAGCGATCGCACCTCGGATGGTGTAAGGTATTCTCGCTTACCTGTAATGCTTGTTGGGTTTACGAATTGGGGGTGGTGGCCTCATTGATTCTCGGTGGTAGTGTCCGGTGTACGCGCCTTATTATGGACACTAGCTATTGTCTCAAAGGCTGATACTTTCGTGAAGAACCTCCCCACAAGTGACCTAAGTTAAGCATTACTTATCTTTTAAGCGCCGAAATATTCTCTATACCCAGTAATTGATAAATCTGGCTTATAGATAGTTGTTTGTCCGTTGCATTGCGTCGTTAGCCCTTATTTGCCCTGTCTACTATTACATGAAGTGAGCCGATTAGTGGTTTTGGAACATTTGCCGCAATTATTCGGTATTGGACTTTGGATAAAAAAAATGTTCGCGAATGCCATGACTTTGTTGGCGAATTCTTTGAGGTCAAATTTATGCGGCTATTGCTGCGAAGCGAGAAATATTCTTGCCAAAGTTATTAGTTTCTGTCCACCACTGCCAAACCCTAACCAAATTCATGGCAGCAGCTGTAATGATATGTTGTAGCCTAGTTTTTTCAAAGCCCCGATAACGGCATCGACGTAACCCAAATAGGGGTTGAGCCGAGATATGTGTAATTTTAAGCAAGATGGTCTGGAAACTCCTAATATATAAAGGTTTCAGCAATTTTCAAGTGAAATTGACACTTTGGGACAAATCTTGGGTATTTATTGCTACAAAAAACGGAGTATCTATTAACTTTATTTACAGATTTTACAGACGGGACGATGAGCATTTCTTACCTTGAATCGGCTGAAACTCTTTTTTGAGCAAGGTTTGTAGTCCAAAGAATGAGTCTTTAACCACACAGTTTTATTAATTCTCTTTGGTAGGCGAAAAGCAATTATTAACCCTCACACTGAAAGTAGGGGGTCAGCCGGGATACGTGCAAATTGGGACACGATGTAAAGTTGTGTAACGCATATTCTCAAAACCCTTAATATCCAGTTGTTTCAATCCAAGACTCTGATTTTATCTGAGTATGAAAACATCACCAAAAATGATTGTTTATGGGCAAGCTTGAGGCATTGAAAGGGTGAAGAGTTGATTTTACCGTGCAAAATTTTGATTGCCCCAATATCATTTATGGGCAAGTTGGTAAATCAATAAAACACGCTCTGCAACAAAAATTTACAACGTGTCCTGTTTTGCGCGTATCCCGGCTGAACCCCATTGTGATATCCCGACATTTTAGATTCAACATTGGGAGAAATTATGTTCAATCAGGCGCACACCAAAAGAAAACCCTCATTCCCCGATGAAAGAATGAGGGTTTTTACCATGATGAGAAACGGTGTGTTTATAATGACCGGGTTCTATCACATAGAAGGCAGTGGCTTGCTATCACTTTACGCTGCAACGGTTGTAACAAAGAGGAAGCTATTTCAATGTAGGCGGGTTTTGCTATTTGTCAAGTACTGCCCAACCATCCTGCATTGTAGCTTTGAGGGATGGCTTTCGTTTTGGTGAGGGTATCTGCTTTTTCTCCCAATCATTCCTGACGCATTTTATCAATAAATTCTATCTCATTTCATTGGGGGCTATTACTGGAATAGGTATTTGGAGAAATGAGATAATAGCGAGAATATTCGCTCTCGCGCTCCAGCGCTATCTGTACAAGTTCCACCAACAGCATTTATCGTGCTATCGCCAGTTATCTTAATTTTGGTTCCGACTGCAATAACTTTATTGTCATCAATGCTACTATGGCTCAAAAACTTACCCTACAAAGAAAAATACCACATATATATATGGATATAAATTACCATATATATATACGGTACATTTTAACTAGAGCGTAGAACATACACTATTATGAGTGAGAACAAAGGGGTTTACAAAACCAGCAGAAACCGCGATAAAAGCGGACAGTTTGCCCCCAAGGAATATGGAGAGAAGAAACTGCGAAGTATGATGCTGAGTGACCACGCTTGGAATACTCTTAAAAAGCTGGGTTCGGAGAAAGGAGCCAGTAGAACTGACATCATTGAAGAGTTTACCAGACAGCAGAAAAGTGAGCAGGAAATTGTGGTTAGAGCATTGAATAATTTTATTGAGATGGAACGCGAATCTTTTGGCGCAAAGCCATCTCAAAAGGGAAAAGAATTTTCTTTGGATGCTCGGACTTGGGATGCTTTTAGGAAGTTTCTAAAACTGGCGGATACCTCTCCTTGCTCGCTAGGATTAGATGAGTAAGTAGTCTACCTCACTTAGAAATCCTCACCGTATATATATATGGTGGTAATTGCAAGGTTCTTCTTAGGTTTCATTAGGTTCTCCCACCCAACCTCCAATCACTTCTTCAAAAAAAACCAGGCATCCAGCCTCTTTTTTGAGTTATAGAAGTAAATTGAGGATTAACCGTTTTCAAGTGAAGAAATTCTACAAATTCTAAAACCTGCTGCTGTTTATCTAGTGGAAGTGAGCGCCAATGATTCTAACAACTCTTGTTCTGCTGCACTCATTAAGATTCACCTGCTTAACTTTTGAAGTTAACAAATTTCTTCTAAAGAAAGCAGATTCCTAGATTCATTAGTCCACTTTTAGGCAATAATCAACGCTATGACCCGCGCTCATTGATGCATAAGTTAATTTTGGTTTCACTTATAAGAATAAGTACAAGTGCTTCTCTCTTAGCACCTTTTTTCGTTCTATCTGTATAAGTTCTCACGCTTGTTCTATGCTCTATCACAAACTTTCTCATGAATAACAGCCCACGTGTCAAAACAATTTTGATTCTGGCAGCCAATCCCACAAGCACCTCTCGCTTACGATTGGACGAAGAAGTGCGGGAAATTGATGAAGGATTGCGACGAGCCAATAAGCGTGAGCAGTTCAAGTTAGAGCAGAAGTGGGCAGTACGTCAGCGTGATTTCTACCGAGCTATTCTAGATTACCAACCACAGATTGTTCACTTTAGTGGACATGGTGCGGGAGAAGATGGCATAGTCTTGGAAGATGAAACTGGGCAGGTAATCCTTGTCAAAGCAGATGCATTGGCAAGTATGTTTAAATTATTTGCTACAAAGGGAGTCGAGTGCGTACTTCTTAATGCCTGCTACAGTGAAGTGCAAGCAAAAGCAATTAGCCAATACGTCAACTACGTGATTGGCATGAACCGGGCGGTAGGAGATAAAGCAGCTGTAGCATTTTCAGTAGCATTTTATGATGCTCTAGCGGCTGGAGAGCAAATGGAGTTTGCTTATGAATTAGGTTGCTCGCAAATGATGAGCTTTTTAGAGCAGCAAACTCCGGTTCTTTTGAAAAAAGAACAAATCAGTGCAACTCCCATCCAGCCTGAAGTAGATATTCTTCCTCCCAATCCCTATCAAGGATTAGCTGCATTTGGTTCTGAAGATGCAGCATTCTTTTTTGGACGAGAAACGTTTGTTAATAGCTTAGTTGAAGCGGTTAACAAACAGCCCTTAGTCGCAGTGATTGGTCCTAGTGGCAGTGGAAAATCTTCTGTGGTGTATGCGGGGCTGATTCCCCAGTTACGCAGTGCAGGAAACTGGCTGATTGAATCATTTCGTCCTGGGAATCAACCATTTTATCAGCTAGCTTCTGCTTTAGTACGTCAATTAGAACCAGAAGCTGGGGAAACTGCACAACTGCGAGAAGCGGTGGGATTAGCAGCCAATATGCAGCAGGGGAAAATCACTTTGCAGCAGGTGATATCTCGACTCGTAGAACGCCACTCTGATAAACGTTTATTATTGTTTGCAGACCAATTTGAAGAACTTTATACCCTCTGCCAGGATAAGCAGGAAATTGAGCGCTTTGCTGACTTCTTGTTGGCAGCGATTCATCAGAATAACTTAACATTGGTTTTCACTTTACGGGCGGACTTTTATGGCTTTGTCCTTGGCTATCGTCCTTTTCGGGATGCGTTGCAGCAGTTTACACCTCAACTCCTGAGTTCAATGAACCGGGAGGAACTCCAAAGAGCAATAGAGGAACCAGCCCAAAAGCTGGAAGTCCAATTAGAAGCACAATTGACGCAACGGATTTTAGATGATGTAGGTAATGAACCTGGGAATCTCCCATTGCTAGAATTTGCCCTCACCCGATTGTGGTCATTGCAGCAAAGGCGCTTGTTAACTCACCAAGCTTATGATGAGATTGGGGGTGTAAAAAAAGCTTTAGCCAATCATGCGGAGCAGGTTTATCAACAACTCAACCCAACACAGCAAAAACAAGCACAACGGATTTTTGTGCAATTAGTGCGCCCAGGGGAGGGAACAGAGGATACTCGCCGCATTGCAACTCGTGCAGAAGTTGGAGATGAGAACTGGGGATTGGTGAGTTATTTAGCAGGATATACAGCCCGTTTGGTCGTAACCGGACGTGATGAGAAGTCCGGGGAAGACACAGTGGAGGTTGTCCATGAAGCGCTGATCCGCGAATGGCTGACTTTGCGGGAGTGGATGAACGCCAACCGTCAGTTTCGTGTTTGGCAGGAGCGGTTGAAGGTGGCAATGCTCGAATGGAAGAATAGCAACCATGACTCAGGGGCATTGTTGCGAGGTGCACCGTTAACTGTGGCAGAAGATTGGTTGCACAAGCGTGCTGAGGAAATGACTCAACATGAGCTTGAATTTATTCGTGCCAGCGCCCAACAACAGAAACGCAGACGCCGACGTAGCAGAAACACAATAATTGGCGTCTTAGTTGGTGCGTTCTCGTTAACTGGGTTCGCTTTAGGACAGTGGCGAAGCGCAGAGCAACAGCGGGCGGACTTAACTGCTGCAACAGCAAAACTTTCGCTATCAACAGACCCCGTACAAGGGATGGTCAACGCAATTAGTGCAGCAGGACTGAGTCGCTCACCCATAGTTAGCTTCCCTAACAGATTATTTCCCGCTGTACAAGACAGTTTGTTTAGTGCAGTTCAAAGTAGCCATGAAAAAAATGTTCTTAAAGGTCATGAGGGTAATGTCTCTGAAGTAGCAATCAGCACAGACGGCAAAACCATCGTCAGTGGTGGAGAAGATGGCACCGTCCGCTTGTGGAATCAGCAACTCAAGCCGATTGCTCAGCCCTTCAAAGGTCATCAGGGAAATGTCATTAAAGTAGCAATCAGCACAGACGGCAAAACCATCGTTAGTGGTGGATTAGATGGCACCGTCCGCTTGTGGAATCAGCAACTCAAGCCGATTGCTCAGCCCTTCAAAGGTCATCAGGGATTTGTCAAGTCA
>NZ_AP018198.1 GCF_002368235.1 Scytonema sp. HK-05
GCTTGTTGTCACTGCATTCCTTTTATCCCAATAGTTAGAAACTATCTCTTCGCTACGTAGTCAATACGAGATTACAGTTATCGTCACAATTTGAAACGACTGTAGTCAACTTTGACTACGGGTGTAGTCAACTTTGACTATGAAGGTCTAGAAATTCTGCGGCTTTCGGAGCATTTCTTCTTATCTTATTAAGCAGGAATAAGTGTACGCAGCTACGGCAGTCAGGGGGGAGTGTCAAAAGGTACCAGTTGTTGACCGAGCGCTGTAGAACAATCTTGAACAACAACACATTAACTCGCAGCGCTCAGTCACCGCTTCGCTACAACTGGTTGAAAAAAAGCTTGGCTTTGAGCCAGACACAGCGCGAAGTGCCTTCGCCTAAGAGAAAGGCACTTCGCGTTGTGTACTTCACCACTCCACTTTTCTTTACCTGCCTGCTTTGTTTAGTTTACCCCTGAAGACCTCAGGCGCTTACCCGGTCATATTGGCATTTCAGAAGTGCATAAAAATTTCTAGTCCCCCTTATGAAGTAACAGAGGCGGTTGAAACGACTGCCGCCACACAAACGAAAAAGGGAAGCTGGAACAATGGACACCAAAATTTTACTTGAACAATTCCAACTGGTAAACTTTCAAAAAGGCAAACGCATCACAATTCTTGGCGCAGGTATCGCAGGTTTAGTAGCAGCATATGAACTCGAACGCCTGGGACATGAAGTCGAAATTATGGAAGGTAGCCCACGCATCGGTGGACGGATATGGACACACCGCTTCGGAAACTCTTCAGACGCACCTTACGCAGAACTCGGAGCAATGCGTATCCCAAGCGACCATGAAATGACACTGCATTACGTAAATGAAATGGGACTTTCTGACAAACTGTGCAAGTTTATGACAGTATTTGAGGAAAGCAACGCAATGATGAACATCAACGGGCAAGTGCTCCAGATGAAAGACGCACCCCGTGTATTGCAACAAACAGAAGGTGGTATCTTCAGTGACACTCGCTACAGTGAAAGAACTCGCCTGTTTGCTGCTTGGCTCAAAACTATTATTAATACTATCGCTCCTGGTAATCTCCGTTCTGATTTTGAACGCGACTTGAACTCTCACTTAATGGATGAGTTAGAGCGCTTAGATTTAAACCCCTACTTCAGCGCTGACGGCGAAACGATTGACTTACACTCATTCCTGACACAAAACCCAAGCTTCCGCGCAAAGTGTTCTCAAGGGTTGGATATTTTCCTCGGCGACATCATGACAGAAACCAGCCATGACTTGTTGCAACTCAAAGGTGGGATGGATCAACTCATCCAACGTTTGGCAGCTTCAATCAAAGGTTCTATCAAGTGCAACCAAGAAATCGTCGCCCTGCGCGTACAAAAAGATTCTGTCCAAATCACCTACAAGGAAAATGGACAGTTGCACACCAAAAACTGCGATTATGTACTATGCACCATTCCCTTCAGTGTATTACGCAAGTTGGAATTGAGCGGCTTTGATGATGATAAACTTGATTCGATTCACAACACTGTTTACTGTCCCGGTACCAAGGTGGCATTTCACACTCGCGAGGCTTTCTGGGAAAAGGATGGTATCAAAGGTGGTGCTTCCTTCAGCGGTGAAGGTGTGCGTCAAACATACTACCCCTCGGTGAAGTTCAACAAGCAGCATGGTAGCGTGATGTTGGCTAGCTACACCATCGGTGACGATGCTCAACGCATGGGGATGATGTCTGAGTCTGAGCGCTTTGATTACGTCCAAAACACTGTAAGCAAGATTCACCCCGAACTAAATGCACCTGGTGTGATAGTGGACAAAGCATCCATTGCTTGGGGCAACTACAAGTGGAGTGCTGGTGGATGCACAATTCACTGGAATGACGCTGATAAATCTCAGAATTACCTCTCAGCGCAAAGAGCCCAAAACACTTTGTTCTTTGCTGGCGAACATTGCTCTCGCTTCCCCGCATGGTTACAAGGTTCCATTGAGTCGGCACTGGAAGCGGTTTACGATATCCTCAAGCACAAGCCAGTTGCACAATCTACTGCTGTGCCCGTAGCCAACTCCTGGAACAAAAATCCTCAAATGGTCACAGTTGGAGTTCGGTAGTTATAACCACGTTCATCTTAACTATTACAGTTCGGAGGTAATCATCAAGAAAATTTAACAACTAACAGTCCATATTCAATTCAGCTAATAAATCCCTTTTTGTTTCGCCCGCGATAAGCGGGCTTTTTTAATGATAAAGTTGCTTTCCCCCGCTTCGCTGTGGATTGGGCGCTACTTGGGGGAAAATATGTTTTTCTCTTTTTGGCAGTTTTTTACTACAAGTAGTGAGAAAAATCAATGTGACAGTTACCACTTCATAAACTGGATAACGGTCAAAATTTTGCTGTCGGGTAGCAGGGAACGTAGGATAATGGTTTGGGTATCAAAACCCTCGGTAAAAGAACGAAAAGCCGAGAGTTACTTATGGTTAGGCGAAAAAACACGTCTTACAGGTCGAGAGAGCATCTTACTATAGATGAGGTGAACGAGTTAATACACGGTGCTGGTTGCCGTGGCAGACATAAGCATAGGGATAGCACCTTAGTGTTGATGATGTTCCGGCATGGTCTAAGAGCTAGTGAGGCTTGTGACCTGAAATGGGATGCCGTGTTGTGGAAAGAAGCTCAAATCATGATTAATCGGGCTAAGAGAGGGGATAGCGGTACACATCCACTGCTTAAGGATGAGGTGGAAGCGCTCAGGGAATTGAAGCGTATTTACCCGAATAGCTACTACATTTTTGCTGGTGAACAGGGTAAAAACTTAAGCGTTGATTCCGTGCAGAGAATTGTTAATGAAGCGGGTAAAGTTGCAAAACTTGGAATCAAGGTACATCCCCATATGTTACGCCATGCTTGCGGCTATCATCTGGTCAACCAGGATGCTCACTTGCTAGAAATTCAGTCGTATTTGGGACACAAAAATATACAAAATACTGCCAAGTACACAAAGTTGAAAACAACCAACTACAAGACGTTTCAATGGGATTAATCGGAAGAAACACACCACACGATTGTTATTCACGACTCAGATAAATATGTCTAATTTGGCGTATGGCAAGAGTTAGTGTCACCTAGTGCCAACTCGCTGGTTGATTTGGTTTTTGGTTTATCGGAAACGGTGAATATCGCTAACATCTACAGATATCGCAACTGTTACCCAAATAGCTACACAACAATTGATGAATCAAATTTTGCTATCTCTAGCGTTTCTTCTAGAGCGAAGTCAAATCTTTCCCAACCTTTAGAACCTGTATAAACCCATCTACCATTCGATTTGTCTTCTAAATCGGCTATAGCAGCTTCTATTATGTGAAAGTATTTTTGATATTGATTGGCAAGTCTTGCAGGGACTATCAAATTATTTAAGTCACCATGATTCATAGCGTAAACAACATCATTCCAAACATAAAAAATCACTGCTAACCCTTCTCTATTTTTAGATTTCTTAGTTAGACCAAAATCTTTAGACATCGTATAGTCTCCTTCGCTTTACGCTAAATAGCTACGTAATTCACTGAGTAACTCAACAGCTTTCTCATAGCGTGGTGATGGTTTGCCCTTAGAAGATTTGCTGGCGGCAGTTTCAATGCGCTCATCCCAGGAATCAACCAACACCTTAATTTGCTCAAATGTGGCAAGGATATCAGCGATATTGTCGGCTATGGTTTCAGGCACGCGAACCACCTTGGTTTTAACACCCGTACCGTATCTGCCAGAACGCGGGATGCCAGAGGGTCTTCCACGACGTTTAACAACTTTATCAGTATCACTCATAATTAACTGTTACAGATAACTCAGATTAAGTGTAACAGATAAAAACAAGGTTGTTCATCACTCATAATTAACTGTAACAGATAATTATGAGTGGTCAATCGCTTGTGTCATGATTGTTTAGAGAGTCGTACCAGTCAGATGTCGGCGGATTCGCGACCATGTCATGACCGTGGTACTGCGGCAACGACTGTGCCGCACGCTCTCAAGGCAAGCGCTCTCTTGGTGCTTGAGATACTGGCGGTACGCTCCTTGAGTAACTTATTATCCGATTAGGAAAATCAACTTGATTTCAACAGGAAGCATTATGAAAGAATGGCAAGAAATAAACAAAAAACCTTCGATTCTAGACATATTAAAAAACCCCGATTATTATGGTTTTTCATCTGAAAAAATGGGTGAGATGTTAGTCGAAAATGGGTGGACTGAACCGTCCGAGATATATTCTGCGAGTATGTTAGGTGCTGTTAAAGCGGCATTAAACAATGACAGAAATGCTTGTGAATATTGTGTCATTCGTGCATTAGGTTTTAATGGTGCTTCCTCAGGTGAGCAAAAGCGAAGTATTTTGACGAGATGGTGTGATAAACTACCAGAAAAACCTCAGCAAATTCTTAAAAGTGTTATTGAAAAAATAATTGAAATCCCTTGAACGTCACTCTTAATTAGCTGTAACAGATAAATATACGGGTTATCAATCGCTTGTATCATCACTGTTTAAAGAGTCATACCAGTCAGAGGTAGGTTGATTCGTCACCATGTCATGACCGTGATAGCGGATACTAAGCTGTCGCCGCACGTTCTCAAGGCAAACGCTCTCTGGGTGCTTGAGATACTGGCGGTACGCGTGAGCAGTGCGTTTGTCAAGACCATCGAAGAAATCCTTTTTACCAGCTCGAATAGCAGCGTCAACAGTTTCTACCATCATTTGATAGTTGAGCGTACCGTCCGAGTTAAGGAAAAACATCTCATAACTTTGACCATAATTCCTGAGCAAGCGCTCATACTCCTTGCGCCAGGAACACAGTTGAGCATAAGTTTGAAAAGTGAATTGAGACAAGCTAAATTCATGCAATAATCCTGGTGTTTCAACTGTACAACCGGGATAAACTGGCGAGTCTTTCCATACACGGTAATTGCGCCGAAAATCGCCAACTTTAAGAATGCGTTCTTTCAGGTAAACGTGTCCTCTGTTTATTCGCGCTGGTGATTGCAGTGACAATAAAAATATCTCAGAAGGCTTATCATCTTCATCTGTTACTTGTAGCACCTCAACACCAGTTATCATCTTATGCCCACGTTTTGAGTAACTACGCATGGCAAATTTCGGCACGCCGTTGAAGCTCAAACAGTAATTAGCAGAACCGTGAAAAGTAGCACTATCATAAAACCCCTTTGCCTCAAACTCAAATTGACCGAGACGTTCATTACCTTTTACATCATAGGTGACTTGATGTAAGATATCTAAGTTAGGAAACAAGCGCTGCAAATGTTGCATTGCGACCTTATTTATCCAGCTTAATGACTCATCTGGTGACAGTTCTTGTAGCTCGTCGCCGAAACGGATACTTAAAGCAGGTTTTTCGTCTACAACACGTAAATTAACTTCGGTATAATTATGTGTAACAGATAAATGTGGTTTGTCTGTTAGCGGTGCAAATGTATGGCGACGGTAGGCATTGTCAGCGTACAGATTAATAACAGTTTCTCCAGTTATTACCTGTTCATCTTTAGGATATAAAACTCTATTAACATCAAAAGCACAACCATCGGTGATACTCTGCCATCCATGAAAACCTTTCTCCATACACCAAGCTAATGCTCTAGCCCTGGCGGTAATATTGTTGCCGACGACGACATTACCAACGGTAAAGAATGGTGATACCATATCACCATAGACAGTGTTAATACAGTCTTTATATAATACGTTAAAAGGTGTTTTCTTCGGATATTTATTACGCTCCAGGAGTAACTTATTAACCAACAGTTCACCAAGGTTAATACCGTACCAGCGATGGCACTCCGACTCAATGGCTATCTTCCGCGTCTTACCTTTAGATTTAGCGGCTAGAGTAGTGTTCTTACCCTGATGATTTTTATGTGCTTCTACAAGTGAATCTATACTGTCTAGACGTTCGCTAGCTGGATAGAACATTGCTGTTTCAACTATCAAATTATCCAGGAGTTCTTTACGTTGCCTAGGACTGGCGACATTCTCCAACCATTGGATAAAATCATGAGTGATAATAGCATGGTGAACTTCACTAGTGAGGATTTTGATTTCACCGATGTTATCAACGCTCCACCATTGGTCGGTATCAGCAAAATCGCTATCAGTCGGCATATGACTAATATCTTTTGGTGGAAACCATGACGCCAGGTAGTCCTGTTTGTACTTCAATGGTTGACCATCTTTACAAGATACTCTCGCTTGCCATAAACCTGGGACTAACTCATGACCATATCTTTTGAGAAATTGTCGTAGTGTTTGGTAATCATTCAACTTACTCTTAATGGGATAATCAATGATGACGGGAATGCCCAAGGGATAAGTTTGAACTCTTAATCCTTCACCGTAACACCCAGATATATCAATATCACAAATAACACCTTTAATAGTGGTATCAGTCGGTCTATTATTACGGCATCTGCCACCATCTACTTTGGCGTTAAGACAAGCTGTGGTTGTGGATTTGCGCTTTAACCAATCAGAGGAAGCATACTTGCAAAATGTGTTGATAACATCTCTATCATCTGGAGAAGCATTGAATAAATTCTTAATTCCGGCTTCTATCATTCGTGCGACTGTTGCACCAATAGTAAGGCGTGGTGGAGTGTAGTATTTGGTAAGTCCTAATGCATCATAGATTTTAGAGAAGTTCTCCATATTACCTAATAAGGCAGGATAATTATATAAATCCCCTAATGCATAAGGGTCAAAATCATCTGGTCTTTTAGTGTACATGACATTCATAATTGCTTTTTCAGCAGTTGTGAAGTTGTCTTTGTACTTGAGTTGTATACCGCTATTAGAGCAAAAAGTTGCATAGCTGGCGATTCCATGTACAGCGCAGGTATCGTAGATAGCGATTCTGACTTTGTAGAATTCTCCATCTAGAGTCAGTACCCAAGGCATCTCTACCCAATTGAATAATTGATTGCCAGCTTGTGTGTAAGTTCTTAATCTTCTACCTTGTGAGATGCCGAAGTTTGTCGGGTTTGTGATTAAGGTAAGAACATCATCACGGTAAACTCCTTGGAAGACTCGCAGCAGTTCGGCGACTGCAAAAAAGGCATATATGTCAATCTGCAACCAGGGTAGTTGTGTAACGGTGTCCCAGGAGGACAGTCTAGAAAGGTTTACATCATAAGAGTAGTCCTCCAGATAGTCTAAGACCACAAAACCATATTTGAACAGCTTATGACGGCTTATAGCGGCGCTATCAGGATGTGAGTAGATAATTCCTGTGTTGTGGACAATGGAGCGACACTGTACTGTTAAGTTAGTACATTTGTACAGTTCTGGGTTGTTGATATCGTAGTGCGGATGGGTGTATTCTGTATCTATCTCAATCGGCAAGTAGACATTCATGCCCATTGGCTTTTCTACGATGGTTTGCGGGTATATGTAATCGCTGGCTGATTGTTTGAACATTTTAGTATTGAATTGAAGTTTTAAGGATTCTCTACCGACACGTAGAGAATTTTTTTTTTTTATTTTTGTAGTAAGCGAATTTCCTTATTTTGCAAAGTCCTCAACAGTTTTAGAGTCGGTCTGAGGAGAGGCGATGCAGCTCAACAAACGGATAAGGGCGCAACAGAACGCAAGCCAAAAACCAGCGTAATCCGAGCAGCACCTTAAGGTAGCCGCAATCCGCTTTGCTTTAATAACTCAAGTTCTCGCTCTGGAAACCCAATAATTCTGGTGTGTGAGAGCGGCAGTAATGCGCTAAGCGTTGAATTGTGTTGAAGTTTGCATCTGTACGTTGTTCAGATAAATCGCAAACGATGCCAGATAAATCTTGGAATGCCATTATCTGGAGTTGCTCATCTACTGCGGCAACGACTGTGCAGCACAATTGTTTGTGTGACATGATGAATTATGCCTCAATGTTGGTTAGCACAACTTGGGGAAGACCTGTTAGAGGGGTAGTTACCAGCTATCTCTCTAGGGGGCATCTTCAGTTTTCAACAGCATACTGCTACATGGGTTAGTTTGAACAGTGTCCCAATTGTTACTTCTCCGAGGTTGTTGATTATATTCTCAATATTATTGACGCTATTCTCAATTATTTTCGAGAATATTTACCCCCGCAAAGTGGCAGTTTTGAAAAAAAGCCCGACTTGCGGGGGTAAAACGTCTTCAAAAAATCGGCTTTTTGCAAGGGTTTCAGCGATCACGTTGGTGCAAACCGGGTTATATATGGGGAAAGGGTTTGCACCACCCCCCAGTAAAACCGCGCATCAAAAATCAACTTCAAGTGATGGTGTCATCGGAGAGACTCGAGTAGAAATACTCAGCCGTGAAACACCATTGTAAGAAGCAGATGTGTGCAATCGTTAGTTGGGACTTAAGCCGCAACGCCGGATATTTACCTCGCTCAGCCCAGTTATCTTCTCAACATAAATGTCCTAGTCGGGACTTAAGTCCCGACTAACCAAAATGGGTATGCAGGGGCGTGAGTTTCGGCGGCACAACACTGTACTCATTGCATTAGAGCTATGACGGGCTATTGCACCAAAATCGAGCGTATTAAAATGCTCATGACCTCGCCTGTGTTAGGCTGGATAAATCCGCAAGCGCCGATGTGGTTCTTCCCCAAAGCTATGAGACTTCAGACGGTAGCGTTCAACCAATTCATGTTGCATTTTGCGAACCGACGCAGAACGTGGCAACAATTCGACTGGCTGACCTCTCTTAATCACAACCTGCTCAACGGCTACTCTGGCTTCTTCTAAAGCATCAATCTCCGAATCACCACTGCTGCGGCTATAAAGTGCATTTACATCCGTGGTGTCCGGTTCGTCCATCTGCAAGCAAGACCGCAAAGCACGGGTAATTGCTGAGATAGTGTTAGCTTTAATGGTGTAAACAGGTACTTGATGGTCTGCCACCATGTGCCGGAAATTGGAGTGTTTTCTGACGTGCGTACGCAAAGCCAAAATCACCTCTGCATCATTGATATCCCTTGTCAGCACCACCGGCAAATTCAACTGGTGGATGACCTCCTCTAACTGGTGACGACTAACACCATAGGGGTATACGTGCAACGGTGAATCTTCGCTCATAGGCTGGTTGGGTTGATGAGATTCAGCGAGTGGTTGCGAGTACTCTGGTTCTTCTAAAATCCTGCTATCGTCTCGCTTTTCCCGAAACGGTATGACCCGCCCAGAACCACGCCATTTCTGTGATGGTTTAGTAAAGTCAGGTGATGCAGATTCCTTAAGTTGCATCTGATGCTGGGAACTGGGTATCTCGCGTGTAATCGTTACCTGACCCAAGTCATTAATGGTTCTAACTTGCGGGTTGGGTTGATGTCCCCGCAGTAAAGTATCTACCGTGTCAGCGACACTTTCATGCACAACCCAACGCTGGCGTTCCAACATCTCCACCGCAATTTCAAATGTGGGAGGTGCTTTGCGTTCCAAAACCGTCTTTTGGGTGCGCCGCCTTCTTGCTTCTTCATCGCCTAGCGTCACGGATTGAATACCACCAACTAAATCCGATAAGGTGGGGTTTTTGATTAAATTTTCAATTTCGTTACCGTGGGCGGTACCTACCAACTGTACACCACGTTCGGCAATGGTACGAGCAGCCATTGCTTCGAGTTCTGTGCCAATTTCATCAATCACGATGACTTCTGGCATATGGTTTTCCACAGCTTCAATCATGACTTGATGTTGCAACTCGGGACGCGCAACTTGCATTCGTCGGGCGCGACCAATTGCGGGGTGAGGAATATCGCCATCCCCTGCGATTTCGTTGGAAGAGTCGATGATGACCACGCGTTTATTGAGTTCATCTGCTAAAACACGAGCAATTTCTCTTAACGCAGTGGTTTTACCAACCCCAGGGCGACCTAGCATGAGAATCGATTGACCAGTTTCAACCAAATCGCGAATCATAGCGATCGTACCGTAAATAGCACGACCAACGCGACAGGTCAAACCGATAATCTTGCCATTGCGGTTGCGGATAGCGCTGATGCGGTGCAAAGTTTGCTCAATGCCTGCGCGATTATCCCCGCCAAATGTTCCTACTCTTTGGATGCAATCGTCAAGTTGTTGTTGAGTAATTGGTGTTTGGGATAAATATTCTGCTTTGTCTGGAAAACGGGCTTCTGGACGGCGACCCAAATCCATGACAACTTCAACTAAATTGTCCCGTTGTAGGTGTTGTTCTAAACTGGAGCGAATTTCTTGTGGCAAAATATCCAGTAATTTCTGGAGGTCATCTGTAATTAACATGGGTTGTATATAATTTTTTTATTGATAGAGTTTGGATTAGGTTTGCTCAGAAGAATTACCAAAAATTAGGTAGTGCATGAATGTAGCGAAGGCACTAAATCTCATTATGAATTCAAATAATGCTAATTCTTTTCTATGAACTATCAACGCATTAAATTTTGAGGTTTATATTTGTTGTTATATAGCTTTACTGTAGCAATTTACTAACAAGAAAAGAGTAGGTAAACCGAATACTTTATAAGCGGATTATGTCACTAATTAAAGCTTTGTAAGCAGATAAAGCAAGAGCCTCCTTTCAAAACTGAAAGGAGGCTTCTTGATTAAATATTTACCCCGGCACTGAACTATTTTCGCAGGCAGCTACCCACCAACGGGAAATCGCCGCTTTTCTCGTTTCACAACTGAGTATCTCCTCCGGAGACGCTACGGGTTCACGAACGCGAGTGCGTGCGCTCAGCGCTCAGTGTAGCGAAGCTTTACGTTCTGGGAGTCAGAGTGGTTCCACCGCGCTATTAGCACGCCTGAAAAACAGTGGTCAGTTACCAGTGACCAGTTACCAGTTATCGGGCATCCTGTTCACTGATAACTGTTAACTGATAACTGATTCAAAACCCTGAAGATTGCACAGCAACTTGTCTTACACCAAATTAAATTGAGGTCAAGCCCTCGGTCTGTTAGCACGGCTCGGCTGCATACATTACTGCACTTCTACCTACCGCCTATCAACAGGTAATCTACCTGTGACCTTACTGGCTTATGCCATGAGAGCACTCATCTTAAGGTGGGCTTCCCACTTAGATGCTTTCAGCGGTTATCCACTCCGCACTTGGCTACCCAGCGTTTACCGTTGGCACGATAACTGGTACACCAGCGGTGCGTTCCTCCCGGTCCTCTCGTACTAAGGAGGACTCCTCTCAATGCTCTTGCGCCTGCACCGGATATGGACCGAACTGTCTCACGACGTTCTGAACCCAGCTCACGTACCGCTTTAATGGGCGAACAGCCCAACCCTTGGGACGTACTTCCGCCCCAGGTTGCGATGAGCCGACATCGAGGTGCCAAACCTCCGCGTCGATGTGAACTCTTGGCGGAGATCAGCCTGTTATCCCTAGAGTAACTTTTATCCGTTGAGCGACGGCCATTCCACGCTGTGCCGTCGGATCACTAAGACCGTGTTTCCACCCTGCTCGAGTTGTAACTCTTGCAGTCAAGCTCCCTTATTGCCTTTACACTCAACGCACGATTTCCAACCGTGCTGAGGGAACCTTTGTGCGCCTCCGTTACCTTTTAGGAGGCGACCGCCCCAGTCAAACTGCCCACCTGAAACTGTCCCAGTGCCGGATAACGGCTACTAGTTAGGCTCCCAGTTCTAACAAAGTGGTATCTCACTGTCGGCTCCAGTCCCCCCACAAGGGAACTTTCAATGCCTCCCACCTATACTGCGTAGTTAAAACCAGTAACCAATTACAGGCTACAGTAAAGCTTCATAGGGTCTTTCTGTCCAGGTGCAGGTAGTCCGTATCTTCACAGACATTCTTATTTCGCCGAGTCTCTCTCCGAGACAGCGCCCAGATCGTTACGCCTTTCGTGCGGGTCGGAACTTACCCGACAAGGAATTTCGCTACCTTAGGACCGTTATAGTTACGGCCGCCGTTCACCGGGGCTTCAGTCGTCAGCTTTAGGGTTTCCCCCTGACCAACTTCTTTAACCTTCCGGCACTGGGCAGGCGTCAGCCCCCATACGTCCTCTTACGAGTTTGCGGAGACCTGTGTTTTTGGTAAACAGTCGCCTGGGCCTCTTCACTGCAACCCACTTGCGTGGGCACCCCTTATTCCGAAGTTACGGGGCAATTTTGCCGAGTTCCTTAGAGAGAGTTATCTCGCGCCCCTTGGTATTCTCAACCTCCCCACCTGTGTCGGTTTCGGGTACGGGTATTGAGCTTTCATCACATATCAAGCTTTTCTTGGCACTATTGTTCACCACGCGGAGTCCGTAAACTCCTCCCAATCCAATTAGGGTATGGCTTATCGTCATGCGTCCCTTAATATGCTCCCACTCAATAGTCAGGGATTGTTGACCCTGTGTCCATCGACTACGCCGTTTGGCCTCGCCTTAGGACCCGACTAACCCAGAGTGGACGAACCTTGCTCTGGAACCCTTGGGGTTACGGGGCTTTGGATTCTCACCAATGTTTTCGCTACTCAAGCCGACATTCTCACTTCCGTTTCGTCCACAGCTGCTTGCCGCTACTGCTTCTACCTACAACGGAACGCTCCCCTACCGATTACAAAGTAATCCCACAGCTTCGGTACATCGCTTAGTCCCGTTCATTTTCGGCGCAAGAGCGCTTGACCAGTGAGCTATTACGCACTCTTTCAAGGGTGGCTGCTTCTAGGCAAACCTCCTGGTTGTCTGTGCACTCTCACCTCCTTTACCACTTAGCGATGATTTGGGGACCTTAGCTGGTGGTCTGGGCTGTTTCCCTCTTGACGATGAAGCTTATCCCCCACCGTCTCACTGGCAACGTGTGCTCTGGGTATTCTGAGTTTGCCGAGATTTGGTACCGGTCTCCCAGCCCGCACCTCAACAGTGCTTTACCCCCCAGATATATTCGTTACCGCTGCGCCTAAACACATTTCGGGGAGAACCAGCTAGCTCCGGGTTCGATTGGCATTTCACCCCTAACCACACCTCATCCGCCGATTTTTCAACATCGGTCGGTTCGGACCTCCACTTGGTGTTACCCAAGCTTCATCCTGGACATGGTTAGATCACCCGGGTTCGGGTCTATAAACAGTGATTAACGCCCTTTTCAGACTCGCTTTCGCTTTGGCTACGTCTTTGACTTAACCTACCACTGCTTATAACTCGCCGGCTCATTCTTCAACAGGCACGCGGTTAGACGTTAAATCGTCCTTCCACTACTTGTAGGCTAATGGTTTCATGTTCTATTTCACTCCCCTATTCGGGGTTCTTTTCACCTTTCCCTCGCGGTACTGGTTCACTATCGGTCACACAGTAGTATTTAGCCTTACGAGATGGTCCTCGCAGATTCACATGGGATTTCTCGTGCCCCATGCTACTCGGGATTCAGCTACTATCCTTAAGTTTTCGACTACAGGACTTTCACCTTCTTTGGTGCAGTATTTATCTGCTTCGTCTAACCGCCAGATTCGATATTGCTGTCCCACGACCCCAACAAGTAAACTCGTTGGTTTAGGCTGTTTCCCGTTCGCTCACCACTACTTGGGAAATCGAAATTTCTTTCTCTTCCTCCAGCTACTAAGATGTTTCAGTTCACTGGGTTGGCTCTTTCCTGTCTATATATTCAACAGGCAGTACTTGGGGTTGCCCCATTCGGATATCTCCGGATCAATCGCAAGCTTCCAGCTCCCCGGAGCGTTTCGTCGGTAACTACGTCCTTCTTCGCCTCTGTGTGCCTAGGTATCCACCATTAGCCCTAATTAGCTTGACCACTTTTAAATATTGGTGTCTACCTGCGTTTGATGCATTCAAATACCAGTTTTGTACTGATATATAGTGCAATCAAATTCGCATTTGACAAGTTGCTATGCAATTTTCAAGGTTCTGTCTGGACTCTCGCCCAGCAGTCTTGCTTTGGTGAACAAGATTGCTGAAAAAGTTTATCCAATTGAGTTTAAAGCTTTGGGTTTATTGCCTCTGGCAATGTCTCATTCCCATACCTTCCTAGTTTAACAAGCCATCAAGTTTATTGGGTATTAGAAACCGAACAATACTTGGCTATTTCTGCCGAAGGTACCGAACAAGGGTAATAGTTTGAAAGCCAACAGCCAATCTCGACCGACCTTGGGATGACTTCTCTTGGACCTAATAAATTTATGGGTTCGGTCTCTGGAGAAGTAGGTCTCCCTGTTAAGGAGGTGATCCAGCCACACCTTCCGGTACGGCTACCTTGTTACGACTTCACCCCAGTCATCAGCCCTGCCTTCGGCGTTTCCCTCCTTTGACGGTTGGAATAACGACTTCGGGCAAAACCAACTTCCATGGTGTGACGGGCGGTGTGTACAAGACCCGGGAACGAATTCACCCCAGCAATGCTGATCTGGAATTACTAGCGATTCCACCTTCACGCAGGCGAGTTGCAGCCTGCGATCTGAACTGAGCCGTGGTTTACGGGATTTGCTTGCCATCGCTGGTTTGCAGCCCTTTGTCCACAGCATTGTAGTACGTGTGTAGCCCAGGGTGTAAGGGGCATGAAGACTTGACGTCATCCCCACCTTCCTCCGATTTATCATCGGCAGTCTCTTTAGAGTGCCCACCCGAAGTGCTGGCAACTAAAAACGAGGGTTGCGCTCGTTGCGGGACTTAACCCAACATCTCACGACACGAGCTGACGACAGCCATGCACCACCTGTGTTCCGGTTCCCGAAGGCACTCTCTCGTTTCCAAGAGATTCCGGACATGTCAAACCCTGGTAAGGTTCTTCGCGTTGCATCGAATTAAACCACATACTCCACCGCTTGTGCGGGTCCCCGTCAATTCCTTTGAGTTTCACACTTGCGTGCGTACTCCCCAGGCGGGATACTTAACGCGTTAGCTACGACACTGCCCGGGTCGATACGGGCAACGCCTAGTATCCATCGTTTACGGCTAGGACTACTGGGGTATCTAATCCCATTCGCTCCCCTAGCTTTCGTCCATCAGTGTCAGTCGCGGTCCAGTAGAGCGCTTTCGCCACAGGTGTTCTTCCCAAGATCTACGCATTTCACCGCTACACTGGGAATTCCCTCTACCCCTACCGCACTCTAGTCGTTCAGTTTCCACCGCCTTTATCTGGTTAAGCCAGACGCTTTAACAGCAGACTTGAACAACCACCTACAGACCCTTTACGCCCAATCATTCCGGATAACGCTTGCATCCTCCGTATTACCGCGGCTGCTGGCACGGAGTTAGCCGATGCTTATTCCTCAGATACCGTCATTATTCTTCTCTGAGAAAAGAGGTTTACAATCCAAGAACCTTCCTCCCTCACGCGGTATTGCTCCGTCAGGCTTTCGCCCATTGCGGAAAATTCCTCACTGCTGCCTCCCGTAGGAGTCTGGGCCGTGTCTCAGTCCCAGTGTGGCTGGTCGTCCTCTCAGACCAGCTACTGATCGTTGCCTTGGTGCGCTCTTACCACACCAACTAGCTAATCAGACGCGAGCTCATCTTAAGGCGGTTTTACCCGTTTCACTAAAAGGCATATTTGGTATTAGCAGCGGTTTCCCACTGTTGTCCCAATCCTTAAGGCAGATTCTCACGCGTTACTCACCCGTCCGCCACTAAGTTCCGAAAAACTTCGTTCGACTTGCATGTGTTACGCATACCGCCAGCGTTCATCCTGAGCCAGGATCAAACTCTCAATGAATGAGTTTGTTTGGCTCCGAATTTCAAGACGTTATATATAACGTCTCTACAATTCCGGAATCCTATAATTGTTTACTTATATCTTGGGGACTCATAATTTTACTGCCCCAATCAATAAATGATTTCTGACGAGAATTGGATGCAAATTTTGGCTTTCAAACTATTGTCTTTTCTTGGTTCGGTGTGTCAGAGTCACTTCCCTTGACACTCTTTCATTGTAACTGGACAACATTGGGAGTGTGTGGAGGTGAAACCGTACTTTTTCAGGATGGTTGCACTACTTCTTACTTGAGCATGAAACACATCTTTTTGTCTGGTTTGCTGTCCAGACATCAAGTCTAGCGCTTTCCCTTTGACACTTCCCTAATATAGCGTGACAACGCTGGGAGTGTGGGGGGGTTGAAACCGTACTTTTGAGAGGGATGGTTGCACTACTTCTTATTGAAGTGGACCAAACCTGTCTGTTCGGTTTGCTGCCAAGACATTGAGTCTAGGTGCAATTCTTAGGCACTAAACGAGTATAGCGTGTGGTTTTGCAATTGTGGGTATGAAATTTTAATTTTGGAATTTTTGCAGGAGCCAATGGCAGATGTCAGCTTGCGCTCCCACATCAAAAA
>NZ_AP018199.1 GCF_002368235.1 Scytonema sp. HK-05
CCGACTTTTCCCCCAGAACTAAAACCTGTTAACAGCTTTTGAGGAGCTGCAAGATATCTGAGATAGACCAGCGAGAAGCGATTGCCATGCCCTTCTGTGTCAAGAAGGAAAATCGCATACCGACTTTTCCCCCAGAACTAAAACCTGTTAACAGCTTTTGAGGAGCTGCAAGATATCTGAGATAGACCAGTGGGAGGCGATCGCATACCTCACCGAATACACCTTAGACGAAGGAACGCCCCGAGCTCTAGTGACAAAGCCATTAGCGCTTTTAGCTATTGGGTTTTTCTCTTCATATTTATATGCCCAGTACCAGTGGGATGGTTCCTCTGGTTCCCGATGCCCTTCTACTCTGGGGAAGGTGGCAATGGTTCCATCCTTAAGCTTTTTATTTTTGGTGTAGTGTTCCAGCCAGCCAGAAGCGGAGCGCTTTTTGCTCAGTTCTGGGGGAATTGGACTTTGGATTTTAGATTTCAGTTCTGGGGGAATTGGACTTTGGATTTTAGATTTTGGTTCTGGGGAATTGGGCATCCACCTGCACACGCCGCAGCCGTCAGCCAGGTTTAGCAAGGGCTGCTCACAGGTAGGGCAACAAACTTTGGAGGTAGAGGACGCGGCGAATTGCGATCGCTGCTTGGAGGGGACAGACTGAACGGGCGTAGAGGTCGTTTGCTTCCCTTCGCTTTGGTGTGTGGTGACGCATTCCGGGGTAAAAGGGAGCTGTATTGATATTGCTTGCCCACCAGCCATCAATATTTCTTCCACCCACCCAGGCGGGAATCCCATCATCCACCCCGGTACTGCTGGGTGCAGCTTGTCTCCCTTGGCAATAAATTTCCGCAATGACTGTTCCAATCTGGTCGCCCCAGCGGGTCGGCACTTCCCGGAACCTTTGGCATAAGTGGTCGGGGTAGGCAATGATGAAAAGCCTTTTTCTTTCGTGCGGCGCTCCGAGTTCCTCTGCTGATATGATTTGTGGATCGTCCCAACAATATCCGACCATTCGGAGTCCTCCAAGAATTGCTCGAAGTCCTCGACTGATAACCCCTGGAGGATTTTCGATGATGACGAAGCTGGGCTTGCTGTCGGCGATGCACCGCAGGGCTTCAAACCACAAGCTTGACTCTGGGTGGTTGAGTCCGGTTCGCAGTCCGGCGTTACTTGTCCCGACACAAGGAAATCCGCAGGTAACAAGTTCAAATTCTCCAGTTCTGGGGGAAAAGTCCCTGATGTCGCTGTGGATGGGGATTCCTGGGAAATGCGAGCGCAGGACGGCTTGGGCGTCGGGGTCAAGTTCGACGAATTGCTTGGTGGTGATGTCTCCAGAGGCGATTCTGATTCCTTGCTCAAATCCTCCGATTCCTGCAAAGAGGCTGAGGTGTCTCTTGGCTTGGGGCATAGTTCCAGGCAATCGTTGCTGAGTGTGACTGTGTGCGGCTCATAGTTCTGGGACTCGTTGAACAAAACCTCCGTTGAGAAACCGTTAACGGCTGCGACTATCCCCACATTGCTATTCAGGTAAGTTTTGCGCTTTGTCAGTTCTGCGCTAATTTTTACCCGAATGCGATCGCCTACCTTCCACAGTGGCGGAAATGCGCTGCCGTCCTCCCAGGCTGGATCTACTCCGCCGTCCCAATCGCGTTTGTGCTTATGCTTGGGCTTGGTGTACTGCTCAACATCAAACAGCCGGACTTCGTCAGCTTTAGTCAATCTGACTCACCCCCTAAATACTTGCTTCTCATTGCCATCCATTGCTCATGAGTTATCGCTTCAATTTCACGCTTTCTTAAAAGCACTTCGCGGTTATCGTTTTCTGTGCGAGTACAGCTTCCCGGCATCGCTATCTTTTCAGATAAAGCTTTGATGTTGACAAACTTTCGCGCTTGTGTTACTCGCCAGTCCTCACGGGAAAATTTGTCTAATTTGGCGCAGATGCTAGCCGTAAAGCGTTGGTCGTAGTTGGGGTTGCCTCGAATCATTTCGCCAGCTTGGCACTGGGGATTTTGACAAACCACGGATTTATCCTGGTGGTGGTCGTAATCTGGAATGACTAGCCTAATCAGGTGAAGTTGGACTTTCCCCGTGTCTTGGCAGCAGAAGCATTTCCACGTTGGGTGCCAAAGCTCCTTTTCTGCCTCTGGTTTTTCTAGTTCTGGGCGAATGGGTTCGCGGGGCAATTGTGGGAAGTTCATAAACATACCCCCTCAAAAGCATTAACCGCAAAAGCCCAGTCATAAAAAGCTTGACGCACCTCTCGCTCCGCTTCGTTTTCGTGTACCCACTCATAACCGCGTTCAAAAGCTTCCCAAATCCATTCATGAAAGCGCGGGTCATTGCGCCAATCGTGTCCGGTTGCGGCTTTCTTCTTTGCTTGGCGACCCGAAGGGGAATTTAAAAATTTCTGCCACCAATTGTTCAAGTCTTCCGGTTTATGAAGAAACCTTTCTAAGCTGACAATTTCCTCCCCTGGCTCCCCATTTCTAGCGGTTATCTTTCTCCAAGAGTCCCTGACAAATTTTTCAAAGTTCTCTCTCTCCGCTTCTGAGAGAGAGTTTGAAAAGTCTGAATAGATTTGATTGTTTTGAGGAGCACTGGAATCTTGATTTGGTAAGGGTTCTGGGGTTTGTGGAGGGCTTAAATAAGCGCTATCGGGGCTTAAATAAGCGCTATCGGAGCTTAAATAAGCGCTATCGGGGCTTAAATAAGCGCTATCGGGGCTTAAATAAGCGGAACCCTTATCAGTGCTAGATTTGCGGCTGTTTTTTTGTGATTTGGACTTTGATAAATGTTCTGCTTCAGCTTTAGCTCTAGCTGCTGTCAAGTTATGCCCCTGCACTGTTACAGTTCGATATTCGTAAAGCCCTAGTTTGCGAAGTTTTCTTAAATCCTTTTCAACAGTATCTGGCGAACTTCCTACAGCCACAGCTATTTCAGCAATTGTTGGTAAATCATGATATTTCACTTCGCCGCCTGAAGTGTAGTCTGCAAACGGGTCAACAAGCATCAGGTAAAGCCAAAGACGGCACTGGCTACCAGTTAATTTATTGGAAATAACCACAGCGGCATCTTGCTTGGAAATCATGAAATACCCTTGCAATGCAGATTCCTCAAATTCTTGTGGACGGCGGATGGTGCGTGTTTTCGTTGTCATAACTACTGCATCTCCTCAAAAGTCATGGTCATCCCAACGAGCGAGCTGGTGCTTGAGCCAAAGCCAGTTTTGCGCTCGTCAGAACGCCCAAGCTCTATACACGTTTTGACCCATTCGTCATGCCGCAAAGGGTAGAATTTTCCTACAATTTTTTCTGTCATAATTTCACTCACTATTTTGATGTCCCCCAACAACAGTTGGGGTTTTTCTTGTACACTAATGTTTATAAGTGTTTATCAACCTATTAGCTGTAGACGACTAGCTTAGTAGTGTGATTGAAAAATTATACAACTACTAGATGACTTTCGGAGACAAATGTTTATGCAGGTTCACCAGCTTTTCAAGCAGGCTCAAGACAGGAATGGAATTCGGGGAAAGGAACTGGCAAAGCTGGCTGGAATCAGTGCCAATCATTTATCTGAATTTCGGTCGGGCAAAGCGTGGGTTAGTCCAGAAGTTTTCATGGCACTGCTGGAGGCAATGGACACCTTAGCCCCTGGTTCCAGGCTCTACTTCTGCCAGTTACTAGCGCAAGAACCCATGGAAAAAGTCAATATAAAGCCAAACCTGGTAGAACTGATTGAACTTGCCGATGATGAAGAGATAGAAGCGGCGATGATAGCCATTGGGCGAAAGTGGAGGCGATCGCGCCTGAGTCGTAGACCCACTGAGGATATTGACAATGCGATCGCAGTGTGATTGCTAGTTGTTCCTCAGTATCAGGGTTGAGTAAATGGTTCGGGAAATATCTTCTGAGATAGACAATGTGCGCCAACTGTTGAGCGGCTTATCTGTTGAGGAGAAGGAAGCAATTCGGAGCAGAGCAACTGCGCTCGCGCTTCGCGTGCCGGAGGCAATCGCTTCCAGTAGAGTCTAAGGCAAAGGTTATCGGTCTTGCGGAGTCAGGATTAACCTTGGTCACAGGCTCACTTGTCAGTCTCAATTCTGACGTTGCAATCATACTGAACACTTCAGTATTTGACCCCGAAACTGTGTTTCAGGCGCTTGCAGATTTCTGTCGCTCTTAACGGGATAACAATTCACCCTAAAGTAGTTAACAGGTTTTTGGTTCTGGGGGAAAACAGGCGATGCTCCTCTCGAGCCGCCCAAAGGGCGATCGCAATCCACGACCGCGCTGCCCTAGATATTGGGTAGGGTTGCTGTCATGAAGTGCCAACTAGTCTAAAACTATTGCTGTGTATAGTTTTCAGTCCGTCAAATCTCAAACTCTTGGTAAAAATCTTCATTACAGAAATCAGGTGTGATAAAGCCTGGAACAGGAGCGTGAACAAAACGTTTTTACAGTCAACGTTTCAACCTTTACCCGGTTTTCTGTTCGTCTGCTACTCGCTACCCCAGATCGTCTCCAGTGGCTGGGGCGGACTCGAACACCGCCTTGCGGCTTTCAGCGGGCACGCCGGGATCGGCACAAGAGACTTCCCGTTTGCATCGTGGATGGTTGCAGACCCGCTCTCGTCGGCGCTAAATGCTTGCTTGCCTCATGTTCGAGTCCTTTATTTAAAGCTATTGCGTTGCTGTCAGTCAATACTTACATTTCCGATTTCTCAATTGCTTTGAGGATCTCGGATTTGTAGTTGGCATCATCGGAAGCCCAATTTTGAATACGATAGTCGCCTAGCTTTTCATCGAAGTAGAATAATGAGCGCACGGGATAGTCGTTACCGACTTGCTCGAAGATGTCAATAATTTGATGAATATATATATGATATAGTGCTTTGTGACGCTCCTTGTCTGAACTGATACAAATACCATCTAGACAATTACTGTCGTCAAACGAAGGCACAAAGATATAGCTGTGAACGAATTGGTGACAGAAAAAAAGTAAGTCTTTAGTGACCGATTGCGGCGCGTTCACGTCGTATAACTCATCTATATCACCCCAGTTTCTTCTGGTAACCAACTTGCCTTTACATACATAGAAACGTACTGTGATAGACTGATTTGCAACTGAATCCGATAATTTTTTCGCTTCGATAAGTTTACGAATCGAATAGAAGCCAAGCATTACCGATTGTTCAAGACGTGCAAACGAATTCTCAGTCCAGCGTTTTTGGATTGTTTTACTTCGCAGACTCTTAGCTTGCTTTAAGAGATCATTTTTCCAGAATCTCGACTCATAAATCATAAATGTACGGCTAACTTGAATAAGTAACTTTTTTCACTGTGACATCAATTTAGTGAAATCTGGAGACTTGCCGCACGCCTTGTTAAAAAATCACACAAGTTAACACAATGACTCCCCGTGTCCACCACCCACAGCCCATCCGGTTGACGATAATAGTCCTTAATTCGCCCAGTGGATTTCGCCTCCGCCAATTGTGCCAAGTCCTCATCACTTGGTTGGGGATAATTCGGTAATGGTTTCCCCCAATTCTCTGGTTTTCTGCCGTTCTTGCACGCGGCGACAAAGACTGCTTCTGGGGATTCAACTCGCTTCCACGTACGCAATGCTTCTTTGAGGTAGGCTAGAGCCCCTGGTACGTTTCGCCAGAACTTGTTCACAACTGCCATCATCTCTTGACTGAGCCGAAAGGCTGGTGTACACGGTATTTGACGCAGTTGGTTGCAGACATCTTGAGGAAGGGGAGTTTTTCTGCCCAACCCTCTAAGGTGAGGTAAAACCAGCGCTTTCCATCGTCTAGAACGCGCGGCAAGCGAGCGCACTTTCTTGCCACTGCCCTTTGGGCAATCACTCCGAGCGTTCTGTGGGATTTAAGTTGTTAACAGGTTTTTAGTTCTGGGGGAAAGTGGGCGATTGGGCGCAAGCGAGCGTGCCAGAATGCGATCGCCCGAGCGCAGCTCCCTTCAAAAGCATCATTTAACTTGTGAGAAATGCGGGTTAGTACAGATATATGATTACCAAATCACATCAACAGGGTACTGAGTAATCTGACTGTCTACAGTTACAATTGGCGTTTTTTCCACTTGGCTCTGAGCAATAATTATCCTGTCGAAAGGGTCACGATGTAAATCTGGTAAATTTGTTACTTGTAAAGCGTGAACCATTTGAATCGGTAGCCCCTCAAATCGATTCATTGTCAACCGACTTGGAATATAGGTTTCTGGTGGTTCAGGTAACTTTAGTTTTCCTAGACGTACCTTAATAACGATTTCCCACGCACTCGCAGCACTTAAGAACAATACATTGCCTGGGTCAGCAATTATACCGCGAGCCGTGGATGAAAGTTGGGAATCATCTGTAACCCACCAAATGAATGCATGGGTATCAAGTAATACTTTCATTCTGGATGTCTAGGGGGCTAAGAAAATCGTTTAAAACATCCTCCGGTAGGGGTTCGTCAAAGTCGGGGGCAATGACTACCTTACCACGGTCCAATCCTGGAATTCGGGGTAATGGTTGGTTAGTTAGGGGGACAATGCGAGCAACGGGAGTACCAGCTTGAGAAAGAATAACTTCTTCTCCCGCCAAAACTCGACGGAGCAATTCTCCAAAGTCAGTCAAGTTAGCAGGAAGTTCTGCGTTATACATTGATAGTCACTCCGAATTTAAGTTAATTCGCGATTGGGCGATCGCGCTCATGCTACCTCTTTTTTTCCTTCTTTTTGCACAACCTCAAATAGTTCCCCCAGATCACACCCAAAAAAGTCGCATAATACAGCCAAAGTGTCAGCGTCATACCTCTTGGCAGTGTTTTCGCAAAGCCCCCTAATCGCTGCACTGGTTAAACCTGTTTCTTGCGCTAAAGCCGATCTGGTCATTTCTTGAGCGTCTAACAGGTCTTGTAAGCGGCACCGTATTTTAACTTTTGAGTTTTGCACAGCCCGTCTTTCATCTCTTTTGGTGAACTTGGGAGGAACGGGAGATTTCATAACTGTTAACGCTGCTGTCATAATATCTTTCCGTTCCTATTGTCGATCACTATTCTAAACATATTATTGGTTAATCGTGCAATCATGTTGACGATTAATCGATTAATTAATATTGTATTTATATAGCAAAAGGCGATCGCGCTACTTTGGCGAGAGAGCGATCGCCTTGTAAACCCCCATATCGGGAGACAAGTAAATGATGACACAAATGCAAGCGCTCTTCTTTGACGAGCAAGCAATCGCTCAGTTCAAGTTGGAACAGTACGTGCAAGGGCAAGCTCTAGCAGTGGCACCGAAAGATGGTGCAAATTATTCCTTGCAATCCATGACTCAAGGTTTTTTGTCCAGTGCTGACAACCCAAATACACCCATCCCCAATCAAACTAACTCTCAAGCATCCCCAGAAAGAGAACCTATCAGACATACACTGATTGGTTCTCCCAAAGCCGTAAACAGCACAATTCGCGTTCTGCACCAACTCAGATACGCCGAAATTAGTGATTGGAGTCCCCTCGTGCCAACTGGCAACACAGGCGAGGTAATGAGCATTTTGATACGTTCGATTTTGGTGCAATAGTCCGTCATCACTTTGCCGCACTCAACAATTTACGCCCCCAACTTACTGGGGGCTATTTGCTTGCGTTACCGCTCTTATCCCCCAGAACTGCTCCAAGTGCGATCGCCTATACTGAGGCATAAAATCACGTATGCGTTCTGCTTGTTAATTTCCCCTAGAACTGAAGGGGGAAAGCAGGCGATTTTACCAAAGAACTTGTTAACAGGTTTTTAGTTCTGGGGGAAAGTGGGCGATCGCCTGTGTGTTGGCATAAAATCACGTATACGTAATTTCTGCTTGCTAATTTCCCCCAGAACTCAAGAGATTTGGCATCTCGTGTCAGCAACTCTTGCTTTGGGACTAGACGCTCAAATGAACTACTAAGCAGCCAGACTAACTCTCTCATTAATTTGAGATAATCGCTCAAGCCACAGTTCTTTATAAAATGTCATCTGTTGTGGAGTGAAAAGGAATTCATTACAGGAACCATCGCTGATTAGATAAATTAAAGCTGCTTGTTCAACCGGAAACAGTGTTTCAATTGGAATGTAATAAGCTGCCAATTGAAGAATTTTGTCCTCAATCCAATTCAGAGAAAGTTTAGGCTTTAGAGATGTTTTCAAGTCACTAAGAGTTAAACTATCTCGATAGAAACCTAGCTGATCAAACTTTCCAAAGTATTGATACTTGAAGCTCACAATGAACTGCTCTGAAAAAAGACAAGTTCCGAAATTAGGTAATAAGCTGTTGAGAGCCTGGAAGTAGGATTCATAAGATTTGCTAATTGATTTAGCTTCTCCCTCAGTCAAGTAAGAGTGAAGATAAGAATGAACAGCATTTCCAGCACCAATCGCTTCATCTCGAATACGTTTAGCTTCTTTATTGCCAACTCTAGCTTCCCATTTGCGAAGAGCCTCCCTAGATCTATCATCTTGCGTCAGTTTAAGAACATTGCTAACGCTATAGAAGACATTCTGCTTACTTAGTTCTGCACTTTGAGGCACGTAACAAGACTCACCAGCAAACTTCGCTCTAGTGAGAATGGGTAAGTTGTTATCGCTAGAATTCAGAGGATGAAGTGTACCATCGAAACTACGACGGTAGAACGCTGCTTCTGGTAGCATTTTTTTTTCAGTCATAGACATTACACCCAGTATCTATCT
The DNA here is from genome assembly GCF_002368235.1 of Scytonema sp. HK-05. Lineage (GTDB taxonomy): Bacteria > Cyanobacteriota > Cyanobacteriia > Cyanobacteriales > Nostocaceae > Kalymmatonema. The sequence goes on from NZ_AP018199.1 coordinate 8,723, forward strand.
AAATGTCATTCGCTTTCTTAATTTGTTGTGCTTGTGCTTCTAAGCCCTTTAAAGATTGCATTAATTTTTTTCGTTTATTAGGGTCAGTTTCTATACGAATTGATTGGCGACAATCATGCATTTTTTTATGTTGTAAATTAGGAAGCTTTAACTCACCTTCTTTAACAATGACTCCAGTTATTTCACGCGGTTTGTTGCCAACATAATGCTTTTCCTTTTCCCTGTTATCGTGTAGTCCACAACGATGAAACTGCTTCTTAACTTGCCAAATCAACCCACCTGGTATCTGTGTACCCGAAATCGTGACATCATCCATGTAGACAGTTAGAGTGCAACTTGCACCCTCTACGATTTCATTGATTGCCTCCCACATATCTATATGGGCAAAGTAGGAAAGTATAGGACTTAATGGACTTCCAGTCGGCAGATGATTTTTGAAAGTCGAGAGTTTTGTTAGGATGCCAGCAACATCTGAAGAACATTTCATCTGCTCACGGAAGAACCAAGAAACACGCGTCGATGGTGTAGAAGGGAAATATTTTTTGATATCAAGACTCCTGACTACAGCCGCATTTACATGAGCTTTAGCATTACTGATATAGGAACGTCCCTTTGCTGGAGCATATATGTAATCCGGAATCTTGATTCGCTTCAAAAGCTCTTCAATCCGCTTCTGAACTCGCTTTAAGGGGAGCTTTGGCTCTTCCACCTGACGGGACTTTTTTTTCTTTGGATCAGATATGTCTCGCTCTATGTACAAATCCTCTGAAAGGGTAAGCATTTCGAGCTTGTTTTGACTTATCTGCAATAGCTTTGCAAGTTTTTTTTTAGATTTCAAGCAGTAAAAGGGTGACTGGTCTAATTGATACTCTTTATATCTACTCCTCAGCATAAGAATGACCAGACCTTTCAGCAATGAAATTGAGGATTGCAAGAATCTTAGAGGATACAAATGTCCTCAGCTTTTCTGTTTTCACATCTTTGTTCAAGCTTTCCGAGAAAAACATAATCGAGGATACAGGTATATCAAAAAACTCTGAATAACGATTGAGCAAGTCAAGTGTTGGAGTCTTTTTACCCGACTCAATTTCTGAAAGATACGACTTGGATATTCCTAGTTTTTCCGCTAACTCTTTTTGCGATAAGTCATGGAACACCCTCATCAACCTTAGAGCTTCATTCAGCATATCTCACCTCTTTTAGCTAGAAGGTTTTTTAAAGGGTTGTATAGAAGGGTTAGCAGTCTAGTTCTGCAAAAAATCGATCAGCCATTTCAACATTCTGAAAATAACCGGACCAATTTGAAATAGCAGACGGAGCGTTTCAGGTTTGCAGAGCCATTTTAGCCACTGCTTATACTTACGCTTTTTCGACTGCTTCTGCCGTTTGTCGGGGTTTTGGTTGTTCATAAGAACTCCTAGACTGTGGGTTTGGTTGCACTCATTCACAAGAGTGCGAATGAGGGTTGCCTCAAACAAACCAGGAGACGGCAGTTTAAACTCTCCCTATACCAAACGCAGCAAGTTGCCTGGGCTGCGCTAGTGTGCTTGGTGATGCCGTAGTGAGACTTTCAGTGGTAGTTGTCTCAGACTTGACTTGCATTGATCCTTGCACTGATTGTGCGATCGCTGAAGTATTTCTGAGGTATTTTCACTGATACTCAGTCACTGCAAACACGGTAGAAGTTGGTTTCCCATCTTCCTCAGACCACAAAAGTGATCCAGTGAATGGCAAGTATCTCCTTTCAACCCGACTGAACCCAATATAGCATGGTTTTACGAATTTAGTTCGCTATCAGCGAACTTTTTTTTCTGCGGTTAACTGAGGGGTTACAGTTGCACATCACAGTCACGGGGGCAGCCTCCGGCAGGCGTTGCCCTAAGCCCTAAGCCCGACGTGCTTTTGCAGCCACAGGGAAAAGAAAAACTGCTGCGGCGACGCGGCGGTTACTCCTGTGGCGCTTGCCCGTCGCCCACGCCTGCCTGCGGCTACTCAAAGCTTGGTCATTCGTCATTCGTCATTCGTCATTAGTCAGCAGTGGTTGGCTGTCGCCCAAGGGCAGTGGTTCCCAGGTCGTCCGCCCTCTCTGCGTTCCGGTGGCTGGGGGGTTGCCTTGTGGCGTGCAGCTGCGGTTTTGTTGCCATCGCGGGTTAGGTTTCCTCCGCAGCTGGTGGGAACGTTTCACTCGCTCCCTGTCGTTGTCCCCGCGTCCCGCGTTCGCTGGTTCTTTGCCTCCGGGCTTCCGTCGTTCTGCTTTCCACTCTTTTATTATGCCACGTTTACATGGTTATGTCAAGAAGATGCCGCGTAAACATGGCATAACTTCAGGAGTTAGATTTTTTCTCCGGTTGGTTCTGGGGGATTTTTGAGAAATGCGATCGCAGCTTGTTCAAGCCATTGTGTTTTAGTCATTCCCGACGCTTCAACCGCTGCCTCAATCTCAGCTTCTAAAGAGAGCGTCGGACGAAATGCCATTGGCTTGTGCGATCGCGGTTCTTTCCCAGGCTTGACAGTAAAGCTGGTGGCGTTCTTTTTGGCTGGGTTTCTTATTCCAGGGTTTCCAGTTTTTCCCTCAACTGCTGCCATAATCCCGTGTTTACAAATATGAAGATTTGGTAATTATCCCGTGTATACGTGGCAGTTGCCTTGTAAACATGGCATAATATTAGTGTAACAAAAAACCCGGCTACCAACCGGGCAACTATTAAAAAACAATTGATTTCATTATGACAATTCAAGCACCATCAGCGGCAAATCAGCTAGCACTAACTCTTGAGCAGTTCATCGGTAAAGCCGAAGCATTTCTACAAAACCACTACGTCGTAGGCAGCGACAGTGCAGACATCCAAACAATCTTAAAGGCGATTGCAGACTTGCGGTTGGATATCGACACCGAACGGCTAGAGCAAGAGTTTGAGTTAACCCAAGAAAAACAAGACTTAATGGGCGACTACTACGACTCAGCCTGGTTCTAAAAAAGCGACCTGGGGAACGTCGTTAAACTTCCCCAAGCCACATCATTTACCAATTGGATTCTAACTATGCAACTATCCGAATATCCAACCGCAATCGCAAAACTCCAAGCCGAAGTGTTTGATTTTGACCTGGTGATTGAGCAGACCCACGCCACGGTAAAGCAGATTGAAGCTGAGGTTGACGGTACAATTGCCTTTGATGCAGCGCTCCGCAACGACGCGCAGCGCAAAGCCAAACGGCAGCAGCTTTTGGACGAACACCCCAACTACTGGGAACAGCAGGAAATTTTGAGCCAGTACCGCAGCAAGCGTGAGCAAGCCTTTATTCAACTTTGCCTAAAGCGCAATGAGTTTTCAGTGTTGAAGTTGGAGAAACGCGAGAGCATCGCCCGATTAGAGTTGCAGGCTAACCAGTAAACCGCAGTTGCCCCGGCGCAAGCTGGGGCTGGAGGAACCACAGATGATGACCCCACAACAAGCGGCGGAATACAAGGAAGCCTGCCGCAGGATTCAGAAGCTCTACAGCTACGACTACATCAACGAGGAACTAGAGGCTTTGATGCTGTCGCCGCAGTGGTCAGCAATTCACGACCAGTTGACCAAAGAGGAGCGGCGGGAAGTTCGCGGCTACATCAACTACATCAGCGATTGCAGCTTTGGATATCTCGACATTCAAATTAGAGCAATTGAGGAAGTAACAGCCAAAGCAAGGCAGTTGCAACAACTGGAGTTAAATGCCCGTTGGCTGGTGTGCGACCGCAGAATAGGCTTGTATTGGGCGAGGATTATCGAGCGCCCCTACTGGGACAAGAAGCACCGAGCTTTCTTGTTCAGCCAGGAGCAGGCTGAGTTTTGGGTGAGAAAATTCGCCCACATCACGACCTGGTACAGGTTTGCAGCCGTGAAGGTTGACGCCACGCACAGGGCCAGGAGCAGCAAGTTTTAGGAACGCGCTTGGGGGAGAGTGATTGCAAACTTTCCCCCAGAACTAACGCGGCGGACTATTCAAACATGACACCAGAACAAATTCACACCTGGCTACAAATCCAGCAACGGCAAACGCTGGCACTTGAGAAAATGGCTGCAACGCTTGAGAAAATGACAGCAGCGCTGGAACGGTTAGCCCCCAGAACAGCGCCCAATTACCAATACCCGCTCTCGTCATTTAAAACCTTTGACTGGTCAGCGATTGGCGCAACGGTGGAACGAAAAGACCAACATGGACCAGCTGTTGTTAGCTGGGGAGGACAGCAGTACATCAGGCGATCGCCCTCCAATAAGTTTGACCCAGCAATCTGGTTTAGTCGCTGCACTGGGAAGGCAGAGGACGGCTCAAACGCCTATGAACGGCTAATAACGTTTAAACCAATTTCAGCGGCTGAAGTTGAGCCAGTGCCAGAGAAAGTCCGGGGATTGGCGCGGCTGGACTAGCGAGGCAAGTAGCTGGAGCGGCAACACTAGGAGGAGTGGGCGACCACTCCTTTTTTCTGTTGCTTTGCCTGTTCCAGCTGCTTGGGCTGGCTCAGGGAACGCTAGTGCAGCCGCGCTCACCGTGGTTTTTAGCGGTTCTGGGGGAAACGGAAACGCGATTAACTTCAAACTTCAGCTTTCTCTAACTCCTTGATAAATGCGTCAATGTGCTGCTTCGCCCGTTTGTACTCCGGTGCTTGCTTCCCCAGGCGCAATGAGGCGAGATAGCGATCGCGCACAGCTTCATAATCAATCTTGTTAACAGGTTTCTCTTGAGGAGTTGCGATTGCCTTTGGCACTGGGCTTTGCCCAATCGCCTCCGGCACTGCGCTCTCTTGCATCGCCTTCTCCTGACACAGACGCTCCGCTCTAGGTACTGCGCTCAACGCAATCGCAGCCTCCACCCGTTCCAACATCTCGCCAGCCCCTTCCGTCACTTCATCCGAGCCTTGCTCAAAAAACTTTCGCCATTGCGCTGTTATCTTCTCAACCATTGGCTTAATCGGCAGCGGAACCCTCACAAGCGTTGTTTCATAAGGGGCTTTATTTCCACGCCCGCCCTTGGCAATCAAGTCACTCATAAAGCTGTTAACAACTAATGACAACAATAGGTTAAAGCAGTTAACAACTTTAACCAAGACTTTGATAAACTTGTTAACAATTTTTACTGAACAGACACCATTACCTTGCGCTATCTCCAAGGTTTTTCGTTCGCTTGGCTGACTCCACACGCCCGCGAGCTACTTTCCAGTTATACTTACTGCATCAATGCAGTAATGCAGTAAGTGATTCAGTATGGCAGTAATTACTTGAGCAAGAGAATGAATAATGGGCGCAGTTATAGGATTTTTGAATCAAAAGGGAGGGTGTGGCAAGTCCACATCTGCCGTTCACATGAGCTGCTGGCTATGCCGCAAAGGTCACAAGGTTCAACTTTTAGATGCTGATGCTCAACGCAGCAGTTCAATTTGGCTTGAGTCGATGGAAGATAACCCAATTCCAGCTACTGTGCTGCAATCACCGGATGAACTACTAGAGCAAATTCCAGAGTTAGCCAAGCAGTGTGATTATCTCATTGTGGATGGACCCGCCGGTCTTGCCGAACCCACCAGGGCGATTTTGTTTCGGGCTGATTTGGCTGTGGTTCCTTGTCAACCAACAGGTTTAGACCTGCAATCGGCTTCTGATTCTGTGCGGTTAATCAAGCAAGCTCAATCTGTGCGCGGTGGTCCACCCAAAGCAGCTATATTTATTAGCCGTGCTGTTAAGGGGACAAAGCTATTAGATGAAGCGATCGCACTCCTGGGTAAAACAAAAGAAGTGACGGTGCTCTCTACGGTGATTCACAATAAGCAAGCGATCGCAGACACCTTTGGTCAAGCCGCAACAATTTGGGATTTACCAGGTCGTCCAGCAACTGACTCAGCTAGGGAATATGAGCGGCTGTTCAAAGAAATTATGGGGATGGTGCCATGAGTACCAAGAAGCGAAAGCCCCTCGATGATGCCCTAGCGAGTGAATTTGTTTATGGTTCCAAGGAGCAACCCCACGTCAAAGAGACAGAAACTCAAGACGAGGCTAAACCAGAGCCAGAACAGGAAACTGTGCCAGTGGCAAAGCCAGTTGAAAAACCTACATCCACTCAAGAACCCAAAAAACCATCACTTATGTCTCAACTTTACTCAACCACTCCCAAGGAACCGACAGTAAGATTAACCGTGGATTTAACCGAGTCGATGCACCGCAAGCTGTCTGTGCTAGCGGCGAAGACGGGCAGGAAAAAGGCTGAGATTGTGCGGCTTTTGCTGGATGAAGCACTTAAGGAAGTAGAAGATTAATGCAGTAAGTGATGCAGTAATGCAGTAATGCAGTAAGTAAATGATGAAGTACTTCCAGATAGTCGAAGTGGCGGGGCTGATGTAAGCCTTTTCGATGCGAGGAAATTTTTAGAACTGGGTAACAGTTTTCCGAAATTGACAACGCTCTGGTTGTAGTCTTAGTTAGATTACCTACTTATAACTAACTTCTATAACAAACCTTTGGGGATATTGCCCCACTAAAGCCCGGTCAGATAACCGGGTTTTTTAGTGGAGTAAGGAGCGCCCGCAATCATGCGATTTTCCGGGTGACAGTGCCCAAAGGGTGATTGTCCATGTGCCCACTGCCTTTATGCAATCGCAGAGTCAGTTCATCTAAACTGGATCGTTAACTGCGTGTGGAGATTCAACATTGATGTTCCCGAAGGTATCAGACAACTATTTCACAGAGCGCCAAGGAGTTTTGGCAGTTTCTATGCACCTCAATAACATCGGATTCATCTTTAGAGAAACTCCTAATGCAGATGTGGGAATAGATGGACAAATAGAGTATGTCTCTAATGGAGAGGCTCCCGGAAGACTGGCTGCTGCTCAAATTAAATCGGGAGCATCATATCTACGCGATAAAGGAGATCATTGGGCATTTTATCCAGATCCAAAACATAAGGTTTACTGGGAATGCTTTCCACTCCCTGTTTACTTATTTCTTCATGACCCTCAGTCTGGCTTGACCTACTACACTGATGCAAGGTATTACTTGAACATACCAGAACGAGACAGAGAGTATACCTATATCCCCGTTCTAAAGGCGAATAGACTTGACATGGTGTCTAGCGAAGAACTTATGACATCTGTGGGTCCTGTTTCTTCAAATCTCCTTGAGTACCCAGAACTACTCAAAACAATGGTAAGAGGGCATTCTGGAAATGCATCATTTCCTTTAACTTACCTAGACCTTTTTTGTAACGGTCTTACTAATTTATGTAGACACATATATTTTGGGATGTCTCTTGCTACTGATCTTGCAGATATTTATCTCGAAATTGATCAGTCTGAATTTGGGCTTGGGGTTGGCTCATACGAGCATGACTTCTTACACAGTTACACACGATTTCTCATCTCTCAAAATCTAGCTAGGATTGATTACTCAGACTACTTAATTGACTGGTTTGAGAGAGAAATGCAGCCTCAATATATAGCTCCACTGACTTCAAGGGGACGTGGCTTAGTTGAATACATCCGCCAAGTTGAACAAAAACTTTTTGAAACTTCTGATCTGGTATCTGTCGCTTGTGAGCGTCCCATGCGGATGTTATTCGGGCTTCCTTCTGACATAGTTAGGATACCTAATATTAAAGAGTTTGGAAAAAGAGTTTTGTTGATTTCTGACACAGAGGATGAGGAACACCAAAATAAATAATCCCAACTTCAATACGTGTGCGGTCTAACACCGCACTGCACCGGACGGCGGGTTCGACGTTCGGCGATGCAAGAGAGCGCAGTGCGGGAGCAGGGCAATCGCTTCCCACGCAACTTCATCAAAAGAGCGATCGCACATCAACAAAATCTGAGAGAATTACTTAATTACTTACGAGAATGCTGCGGCTGAGAACTCAGTTTCGGATAACTAAATGAGTGAACGCACTGAAAGTGATGTAGTCAGCTGCCCAAGAGCGCTGACTGCACCACTACCTTTAACCGAACATCCAGTGGCGGTGTATTTGTCAGGACTCTCTGTTGGTTCACGTCCGGCGATGCGGCAAGCCTTGGATACAATTGCCCGACTGTTAACCGATGGCAGTTGTGATGCTCTTACCCTGGACTGGGCAGCGTTGCGCTACAAACATACTGCCGCCGTCCGTGCTGCCTTGATAGAGAAGTACGCACCAGCGACGGCTAACAAAATGCTGTGTGCTTTGAGGAGAGTTTTAAAAGAAGCTTTGAGACTGGAGTTGATAGATGCAAAAGATTTTGCCCGTGCTGTAGATATCCAAAACGTTAAGGTGTCCAAGGAGCTACAGGGACGCGCTTTAACTGAGAAAGAAATTGCTGATTTAATGCAAGTCTGCTTTGATGACCCCACCCCCGCAGGTTTTAGGGATGCGGCGCTCATTGCTATCCTGCGCGGTTCTGGGTTGCGGCGGGCTGAGGTGGTTTCTTTGAACTTAAACGACTTTAACCCAAATAGCGGCGCTTTAAAAGTATGGGGCGCTAAAGGAGGGAAAGACCGCACTGTGTATTTACCAGATGGGGCAATTCCGGTAGTAGAAGATTGGCTCGATGTCCGAGGTGGGGCGGCTGGTTCTCTGCTGTGTCATATCAACAAAGCTGGTTACATAGTTCTGCGGCGGCTAACGCCCCAGGCGGTGCTGTTCATTTTGCAAAAACGCGGTGAACAAGCTCTGGTAGATGACTTTTCTGCTCATGACTTCCGCAGAACTTTTATATCAGAATTGCTCGACTCTGGTGCAGACATCTCTACAGTGCAGCGGCTGGCTGGTCATGCTAGTCCTGAATTGACTGCTAGATACGACCGACGCGGCGAACAAACCAAGCGCCGTGCTGTTCAAGCGCTCAGTATCCCAGGTTCTAGGAAAAGGAGATAGCGAGCGCCCTTGTTTTCCCCCAGAACTGGAACTGGGTGCTTTCGCCTTTGAGAGTGATTTCTGGAGGCGTTTTAAATGATAACTGGTCTACTTGCAATAAAGATTTTGTTGCAAAACCGCTCTTATTCGGTGGTCGTGTTGTGATAGATTTGACGCAACTCCTCGACCGTACTTACTGTTTCCAGTCCCTCAAGAATTGCTTCTAATAGATTGATATCATTCAGTGAAGAGATTTCTGGTAATAAATTTAAACCCGACTCACCAAATTTCAGCTTTAAACCCAAGGATATGCCTTTTAACAGTCCTTGCCTGATACCACTTCTCTCAATACTTGTAATGTAAGGCATACGTCTCTCTTCCTCGTACTGACTTAATTCTTGCTGAAACTCTTGCTCTAACTCTAATGGTAGGCTCATTACCCAGTCGATAAAGCGGAACAGGTTGATGACATCTTCCCGCGAAAAGCCCTGTTCGTACAGCCGCTTAGTGAGAGTTAGCTTCCACTGTTTGCGTAAGGGGCGATTATTACGCGTCTCTATTGCTTTTAAATGAGCCATGACTACAGTAGCAAAGGGGTTGCGGCTGGCTTCTAACTCTGACCACTGCTCTTGGTAGTCTAGCAATTTCACTACCGGAAATTTAAACCCGACTTCACAGCCAAATAACTGATAGCCAAATTGATTTGGTCGCCAGCTTGCGCGCTCGTCTCCCAGTACCGCTAAAGAAGCGACCGAGCGCTTGTAACGGTCGTAGATGCGGTAGTTGTACACAAACATCCGCTCGGCAAAGTCGCTTTCTTCCTGGCTTTGGATTTCTACATGGATTAAAACCCATGCTTCTTCGCCCCCGGTGCGATAAATCTTAACGAGTTTATCGACCAGCCGCCGCCCTAGTTCTGCATCCCGCACCACTTGTTGCAGTTCTTTGTCCAAGAACTCAAAGCCCCGGCTCCAGGAGATTTCGCTATGAGCTTGGGGGAAGAAAAACAGAATAAAATCCTCAAAATATTGCTGTAGTATGTCTTTCCAGGGGGTATCGAATTCAGTTTGGGGGTTGTTCACTGTCCTTTGATGGGTAGTTTTGAACTGGCTTTTGAAAGTGTGCAGTGCGACACGGTAGCAAATTGTAAGAGTAAATCTTCTCACTAATCAAGCTCGAACTGCTCTCTCATTGGCGAGGGCGAGCGCTTCTTAGTACACCTTAGCCCCAGAACTAAAACCTGTTAACAGCTTTTGAGGAGCTGCAAGATATCTGAGATAGACCACCGGGAGGCGATTGCACTTTCTTGCCAGTGCCAGAATGCAATCGCCATGCCCTTCTGTGTCAAGAAGGAAAATCGCATA
>NZ_AP018200.1 GCF_002368235.1 Scytonema sp. HK-05
GAGGTTGAGCGATGCACCAGATACGTATGGGCTTTGCATCATAAACCAGACGTTGCGCCCTGCCGAATCGCCGCCACTGGTGTAAGAGGTCAGTTTATCTACCAACAAAGTCGATTTAGCTTGCTGTAGCTTGTTGCCTAGCATTGTCCCCTCATCCACGATCAACAGCGTTCGCTCGTGCTTTTGGGCGTAGATGGCATACTCATCAAATGCAGCCTCAGCCCAAGCAGCAACCGACGAGGGTTTAGCGTCCATACAGGCGTAGCTTTTGATTACGTCGCAGCCTTCCCAGTAACCCGCCTCCTTGAGATCTGCTTTGGGGTCAATCACAAAAATCTTGATTTTGGGGTGCTTGGTCTTGCCAACTCTTATTGCATTGCTGATCAGAATGCCCTTGCCACTGCCAGGGATGCCGATAACGATAGTATTGGTGATTCGTTCCACCATCTCGCTCACAATGTCAATAGTCGCGCTTGCAGTGGGGTCGTAGTAGTCAATCTGCGTTTTAGGTTGAAGGACTGTTGTAGGCGCTTGTAAGCGTGTCTCCTGGTTCCCTACTGCCGACGCAATAGCAGGTACAGGCGCTTGTTCTTGGTAATCTTCCCAAAAATCAAGAGCGTCATCTGAAAAGGTCAGCCCTTCCTGATCAGCAAACTCCAACTCTTTAAGCACTGCTTCATCTCCTACTTGGCTTCGATATGCTCTAAAATTGCCGCCATCAAGAACATGAGCCACACACCCAGTAGATCTGATGTACTTCTTGTTTTTATCGGCTGCCGTGGCTCTCTGGATACCTTTAACAACGAAATACGCACCGATTACGCCACCTAGTAAGGGAGTAGTAACGCTTGCGATCGCTGTGCCTGCCACCAAGCCGATCACAAAAGTCTCTGCCGCCTTGTCCTCATCTGCCGTCCTCCAGGCGAGCGCTGACCAATCAATTGCATCTCTGTGTCGTTTGTCAGGGTTAAATCGTGTCATGTTAGGAATCTCTCAAATAAATTTATGTTTATGCCCTCCAGTTAGACGACTGGAGGGCGTTTTCATTAGTATTGGGTTTGATTCTTTTGTGCTTTGCGATAAGTCCACGCAAGCTTGCCTACCCACAGCAGCAGGTTCAAACCAATCTCAAAACCAAACAGTGTGATCAACGCCAGCATTAGATTATTAGTGTTGATCTTGTTAAACTGTCCGGTCATCACGTAGTAGAAAAAGTCTGTGATCTTGCCCGATGCGACCGGGGAATAACGCCAGAAGCAGATACAGAAGTCAACGACATAAGCAGCCAACCGGATCTTTGAAAGATTCTCCAAGAAAGCCACAGGAAGCTTGTTGTAAACCTTCTTGAGGTTGGCAACTGTTGGATCGTCATTGTCCTTAATGGCGTACTTGGTGGATTGTTCAGCCTCTTGAATGACCTCGTGCAGAAAGCTTGGGTGATTGTAGAGGATGACTGGCATGACCTCCACTAGTTGAAACATCCCCCATAGTGCTGTCCCAATCACCCAGACAACACCTACACCCAGTGTGGATGCTAGAGCATTGACCACAGGAATCACCGAAATGAACTTGATAAACGTGGCATCTACAATCGTGACTCCCAACTGTTGGGCTGCATCCACGTAGGGTTTTACGTTGACAACGGCTATTGTGACCATTGACAGCAGTATCAAGAACCATAAAATCCGAAACCAAGTTTTTGGAACCGTATTTGATGACTTAGAAGTGTGTGATCCTCCAGAACTTGAACCGCTAGCGGTTCCTTTATTACCAAGTGCCATGATAGAATTCTCCAATAGTTGTTTTTGTAGTAGATGCACCCTGCTACTTACTTCGCAGGCGTGTAGTAATATACCCGTGCGCCTTTGATCTTGCGAATTAGAGCCAAGGCGAGATCTCGATTTCCGGTAAAGGCAAGATCCGTTACTACGGGTACACCGTTGAGATTGCTGGCTAGTACAGCCGTCGATCCGTTTACATCACAGACCACAGTGCCAGCGGGTAAAGGTTTCTTTGAGGTACGGTCAAAGACTGGCTCACCTTCAACAAGGGTTGCTAAACTGTTGGGAGAGTTGACCGCAACCACGATTGTGCAACCGTCTCTGTAACGTTGCTCTGCGATCGCTGCCTTAGCCTTGACCAGTTCTGCATTTTCCTCAAGCCGTCGCTGTTCACTGGCATTGCTGGCGATTCTTGCCCTGTCCTCAGAAAGTCCTTGCATACTGCGTTGGATGTCGCTATGACTGAACAATGCGGCGATGAGTGCAACTGCACCAAAGCTGATTTCTAATTTATGTTTGCGCCAGACGCGCTTTGAGTTGTATTGCATATTTAGTTAGGACTGGGGACGCGCCCCAGTCGATAAAGGTTTACGAATTGGCGAGGGCTTGAATCAGTGCCATTTTTTGAGCCAAGCTGAGTTCATGCAGACGTGAGCGTACTTCCTCCGCTTCCTCGCTTGGCGGTTGGTCTGATGGCTCCTCTTGCCACGCTTCATGAGCGATCCGAGCAATGAGCCAGAGGGTGTCAGCTTGGCTCATGTTCTCAAAGAATTCTCCAAAAGTTTCTGCAATGTCTTTGATGAGGGGTAGGTTATAGTCACATCCCCAATATCCCAAAGGTTTTGTAGCCATGATGTATGATCCTTAATGTTGTGTATTCTTCATTGGCGGAGATGCACCCAGGGCGATCGCTCTTGTTTCTCAGGCAGGCGATCGCTTTAAACTTTTTGATTCTTCCAACGCTCTACACGCTGTACTATCGTTTCCATTGCCTCGTCGGGATTGAGCATGGATTCAGCCCGTGCAAAGCTAATCTGAGCTATATCCAAGGTCACGTACCCGTAGTTTTCAGCCAGTAATTGCTCACTGACCTCATCCCACTGTGGAGCGTTCCAGATCTCGCTCATCTCGATCAACACGTTCTGGAGTTTGCGGACAAACTCTTCGTTGGTCATAATTCCTCCTAGAACAAGCTTTGTTGAATCGCTGTCTCACTGGCTGTTGCGTGATGTTGACGGTACAGCCCAGGAACCTCGTAAACCTTCCTCAATACCTTGTCGCGGTTCAGCTTGAGATCCGCTGTTTTTCTCTGGGCTGGCAGTGGTCGAAAGAAGTATTGTGTATGCTTGATGCTGCCCTCTGAGTACAGGTAGCGGTAGAGTGTCCCATCGATTTGATAGGTCTTTGATTGGGTAAGGAGGGTAATGCAGCTGATCAGATGTAGGTCATTCATTGCGAAATGCCTCCAAGTTTGATAAATCGAGCCTATCGACCTGCTTCCAGACTTTCTTCTCTGCCTGCTCTTTGGTGAGAGCAAGGCTGATCCTCCGGTTGGTTTCACCCATCGCCCACCGCCAAAATCTCAGCTTTTCTCGACTCTCGCCTGAGTAGTGCCAAAATCCTTGGCGTCCGGCAATGAGGTATTGAGCGCTTGTGGTCAATTCTTGAAGATCAAGCATCTTTGCGTACTCCAGCAACTACACCGCCCGTCAACGAAACTCCCAAGAAAACAGCGAAAGTGGACAAAGCTGCACCCTGACAGGTTTCTGCCGTCGCTTCCCAGTCAACACGGTGAAAGAAATCACGGTTTCGGTTGATTCCATCCATGCCCCAGCTAAAGAGAGCCGCAGATCCCAAGAAACCGGAGAGGAACAGGCTAGCGATCGCAGCCTCGGCAAGCTTTGAGAGTAAACACTCTTGAGCCTGTTGCCACCAGGGGCGAACGATGCAGAGGTGCATCACTGGCTTATCCTCTGTTGGGTTAAAGTTGCTCGGCTTTTGGGTGTCTAGTAGCTCTGCGATCGCCTGTCTTGCATCAGCGATATTCAAGTCTGGGTGATAATCGAGAGCCTCAAATTCTGGAGAATCCTGGATTTGTTCGAGCCATTGCTCAGCGGTTATTAATTGGTCAATTTGTTCGTCGGTCAACATAATATATGCCTAGATTGTGGTTGCGGAAAATTTTCTCCAACCGCTAAGCAGCAAAAACATCATCCAGATCATCAATGATTGATGCCTGCTTGTTTGTTGGTTGCTGTGGAGTGGGGCTAGCGGGATCAAAGTTGTTTCCTTTGTTCCTAAAATAGTCTCGTAGAATCCACTCCACACACTTGGTCAGGTCGTCGGTCAGAAGCAACTTTTCAGCCTCTGCGATCACATGAGGTAATAAATCCTTTGGGATACAAACTCTATTTCTCACTGTTCAATTCTCCTGATAGTTGCTTGTGCCAGCTTCAAAAGTCCTTCAGCGTTCGCCTTTTGAGCATTGGGAACAACTGTGATACTGCGCTTGGTTAACAACTGGGCAATATAGGCGAGACTTGCGCCCCCACCAATGCAATAAACTGCGTCCAGATCGTCTAGCCACGGCTGCAAGAATTTAACCGCAGGAGCCAAGCAAGATTGCACCCAGGGTTTCAACTCTGCGTTGTAGATATCCTCGAAACTCCATCCGGTAGTACCATACAAGCAATTGTTTTGCAGACCATTGCGGATAAGGTGAGCGCTTGCAGGCTTGCCCAAGTAGCTACGCATTTCTTGATTGTTGGCGATCGCATCAACAAGGTGATGGACTCCAACATCAAAAACCTTGCGCCCTCCCTGAATCTGTTTGTTGCCCTCGAATACCGTCGCGATCGTGCTGCCGTGTCCTAGGTCAATTAGTCCTACCTTTCGCTGTCCGGGCGCTCTGGCTATCATTAGCGCTCCTATACCTTCCTCGCAGATATTGGAGGTGATCTGAATGCTGCAAGTTCTACGGTTGAGCCTCAGTAAATGGCTACCAGATAAAGCTTTTTTGAGTTCCGCTCCAAAAACATGAGCATCATGAATGCTAGCAGCCACACTTAAGGATCGATTCTGTTGGTGTGGCATTAGAGCTACAGCACCCAACAACATCTGCAATCCATACGTCACTTTATGCCGCCAGTCGTCCACGATCCGTTGATGGGCTTGGGGAAATTCAATCTGAGCAGTCTCGCCAATCAACCAACGTGTACCGCTTAAGTTGCCGCGATCGCCTTCTAAATACTCAATAACCGCGCCTTCACCCAATGGCTCATAATCCTTAGAATCCAGCACCTGCTTAAAGTAACTGGGTATCAAAATCTCTCCATCAGAGGCGATCAGCTTACCCCATCCGTTGCCACAGTCCCAGCCTATCGGCGTGGTGGCAGGCATGGCGGGAATCACCAAATTTGTCATATGAAGCACTCCTTTTAGTGTGCGTTTTCTAGGTTCTGAAAATGGCTTGAATGCTTGCGGCGTCTACCTTAGCGCTCTACTAGTTTCTGTATCTAAGGGTCTGTTATCTAGTGGCGCTTTTGGTTTTTTTAACCGCTCTTGGCGTTTCGTGCCTTATATTGCTAATATAGACGACAGGTGAGCATAGTGTCAACACCTGGAACACACAAATAGGAAAATATTATCCACTGTCATATCATGGAGCCAGGGTTGCGACAGGTGAGCATGGTTACTAGACGACCGCGAGTAGCGTTTATATGTGATGAAGATGTCAAAGAAATTCTTGAGGAATGGGCAGGCGATGAAAATAGAACAGTAAGTAACTTAGTTGAATCGATTGTCCTGGAAGCAATCAAGCGCACTGGGCGCAGCAAGAAAAGTAAAAACGACTGACCAGGCGATCGCCACGCATCAAATCCACCTGACATTGCAGGTGGATTTGATGCGGAAAATTTTCCGCAACGATACTGAACGCGCCCATCGTTAATCGCTTGATCTTATTGGCGTGTGCCAGTTAAGATCGTGCTTGCCTCCTTGTTTACGGTCACTTTTTGAACAGTAATGTGGTTTCTAAACAAAATGCCACCTTGCTGAGAAAATCGACCTCAATGACAAAAGTGGCATAGTTAAACATCAATAAAAACAACCGCGAAACCCTTCTCGCTTGCTTTTGAAACTTTCTCAGGGATTCAATGCAGATGAGGTTGCACGGTAGCACCCTAATACTAGCTGTTATGTGCTGCACTGCGCAAGGGTTTCCGATCAGAAACGAGAGGAAAACTCGATGAATAATACAGCAAAAAACAGAATAGAAGTAACTAAGAACGAGCCTTGTATCCACTGCGAAAAGCCTGATCATTGCTATAGGCTTACCAATGTGACCTGTTGCAAGCGAGGTGCAGATCCTGCAACAGGATGGTTCAAAACCAGCAAAACTGACAAAGAAGGGAATTACTACTACGCGCCTATACAAACTAAGCCGATCCGCCCAAAATCGAAGAAAGAGTATTTTTACAAGGATCGCAGCGGTCGCAACCTTGTAAAAGTAACCAGGATTGACGACGGCACGGGGACTAAGAAGTTTTACCAATCTCGTTGGGAGAATAACGGCTGGGTTACTGGGCTGACCGATGGAATTAAACCCAGAATTCCCATTTATCGATATGCAGAAGTGAAGCAGGCGATCGCAGAAGGTAAGACCATCTTTTTTGTAGAAGGTGAGGGCATCGCTGATCAGCTGTGGGCGCTAGGGCTAGCCGCTACAACCACCATCGGCGGATCGGGTAAGTATCGCTCATATGGCAGCTATAAGGCGGATCTTGAGGGCGCTGATTTAGTGCTTTGTCCAGATAGAGATGAGGTAGGACTCAAGTATATGCAAGATGTAGCCACTGATTTTCCGGCGGCTAAGTGGTTGCTTGCTCCTCCTAGTGATTTCATTTGGGAACATTTACCCAAGAGCGGCGGCGCGGATGTTGGGGACTGGATCGCGGAAGGTGCGACCGTCGCTGATATTCTTGCCCGGATCGAGGCGTCGCCAAGTGTCGCCGCACCTGTCGCCAGCAAAATCGAAACGAGCAAAACCTTGATCCAGGAGTTAGACACTCTTATTGATAAAGGTCTTTCACGGTCAGAGACTAGAAACCAATTAAATGACTTAGCTAAGTTTTTTGATCGACCAGTAACAGAAGTAGAGAAACTGTACCGCGATCGCCAAGAGGAAACAGACTCAGCGCAGGATCGAGCAGAGCTAGCCGCCAAGCTACCGACACTGCTAGAAGCGCAAGCCGCACGGTTGAACCTGTCAGACTTCCTTTGGGGTGACGGTGGGAAATTAGCTGAGGCGATGGAAAACAGAGCAAATGAGATGCCAACCGCCCCAGAATTTCTTTTTACCTCATTCTTGCCCGTGGTAGCATCACGCATCGGCACGGCTGGAACGATCATGATCAAGACATCTGGAGGTTTTAAGCAGCCCTCCGTCATCCGCACCTGTGTAGTAGGTAAATCCGGTGACATGAAGTCACCAGCCCAAGAAGCAGTTATTAGACCACTAGAGGAGCTAGAAACAGAAGCTAGAGAGCGATACGCGGAAGATTTGGAGCGATACGAGCAAGAGCTTAATGAGTGGGAGCAAGGCGGCAAGAAGAGCGAGAAGCCACGCGAACCAATCTGTAAAAGATATATCTTACAAAACGGTTCGATTGAAAGCCGGATCGCGATTCATTCGGAAAACCCTAGAGGATTACTGGTCTATCGTGATGAGTGGTCAGCACATCTTACTGGTAGAAACAAGTACAGACAAGGCAAAGGAGACGACGCAGAAAACGAATTGACTGAGTTTAACGGCGGTCAGTTGATTAAGGATGTGGGCGACGCCTCAAAGCGGTTACACCTCGCAAAAACCGCCATTTCTAGGACTGGCACAACTCAGATCGCAAAACTTAAGGAACTTATGAGCGATCACGAGGATGCTGCTGGAGAGTTCAGCCGCTGGTTGTTTTGTGTCGCCACTTCTCCGCGCCCCTACCTTCAGCTAGAGGAGCAAGATAAACCGGATCTACTGTCAAAGCAGTTAAAACCCCTCTACATTGCTCTTGAGTCAATGCCAGAGCAAATTTACCACTTGAGCAAGGAATCAAAGGTTTTTTACCAAAATTATCACAATTCGCTGGTTGATCTCAATTCTTCAGAGGAAATACCAGGTATTCAGATCGCGCTGCCGAAGTTTAGGAGTTATTTCGCTCGATTTACTTTAATTCTCCACTGCATCAATGAGGCGCTTGCTGGCAACGTTATTACACCAGCACCACTTGTGGACGTTAAGACGGTAGTTGCAGCAGCCCAACTGTGCGATTACTTCCTAGCCCAGTTGCGCGTGGTTTACGCCCTAAATAGCCCACAGCAGGAGCTATCCGGGCGCGTTCTGCAATTAAAGTCTTGGTTCGAGGGTAAAACCGATATTACAGCCCGTCACATAGCGAGAACACTCACGCAGTATAAGAAGTTGTCAAAAGAAGAATTGTTGAGTGATCTACAAGTTTTGATCGACTCTGGATATATCACCCAAGAATCTAAGGGTAAAGCAGTGATTTACTCAAGTGTCGCTGGTCTTATCTCATCTGTCGCTGTAAGTGTCGCTAAGAAAGAAAAAAGTGAAAACCTTACTAATAATACACTTCAGTTAATTAATGATTATGAAGTGTCGCCATCTGTCGCTGCAAGTGTCGCCGACTTTAATCTAGACGTAGTAAGCGTTTCAGACGATTTTACCTCCAAGTGTCGCCAAAATTCAAATTTTTCACTTGACAGTGACCAATCTAATCAAATGTCGCCGGATCTGTCGCCAGAAGAAAACCTATTAAAAGACGATTTTAATGTTAGCGACAGCGACAGCAGCGACACTTGCACTCAAAACCAGACGGAGCAAGCGTTAGAGGTCGGCGACACTTCCGAAAAACTCGGCGACACTTGGCGACAGATGATGATAGGCGATCGCGTGACCATCCACTGTCCGGGTAGTAACCGCCACGGTAAGACGGGCAAGATTGACCGGATCACCAAGAAAGACGGAGCGACTATAGCAGCAGTGCTTGTGGACGGTGAAACGGGCAAGTCTCGCCGCTTTGAGTGTCCTATCCCAGGTAACGAGAATATGCATTTACGCCCAGTAGCGCAGGAGGAATAAACATGATGCTGTGCAATTATTGCAAACAATCAATTAACGGCAGTTACGTAACTTATGGTTTAGTCGCTGGCTGGGACGATGGGCTTTTCTGCATAATGGCAAAGGAAGGCAGGAAGTACTACCACAAAGGTGCTTGTAGCCGTGCTGCTGCCTCTGTCTGGAACAACTTACACGGCGCAGGATGGTGCTGGAGATGAAAACTCAGCTTAATTTGACCCACGCACGAGGAGCGATCGCATCAGGTGCTACCCAACGGATCGCCACGCCGAGAATAAGTGGGAAGTGAACGCTACTCTACTTGAGGTACAAGCAGAAAATGGCTGGTTTGTAAAAGCAGATGTTGAGTACACCGACAGAAAGACCAACCAAAAGCGCAGGGTGACAATTTCAGGCGGTCGCGTGAATTGGATTCTACGCAAGCTTTAATCGTCAATCCAGAGGCTCATAACCTCTGGATACTCTACCCCTCAACTCAAAAAAATGAAAACACAACTACACCTCACCCTACAGGAGCGATCGCATCTTCGAGAATTGATCCTCAGCCAGCGACTAACAGAGAGCCTGGATTTTCTTCGCAAAGCCGCTTCCAGGCAATTCTTGAGCCACCGGACGAGGATCACTGAGGAAATGCTTGTGCAGTATCTGGCAACCTGGCAGCGCATTCTTTCTGTATCCGAAACCAGCGAACGTGAACGCCAATTAAGTGATAGTGCCTAGAAAAATACTGATAAAACCTAACATCCAACAAAAATGGTAAGTGCAAAATAATACTTTTACTACCTTATACCAATAAAATTGGTATAAGTTGCGCTCGCGTAGTCGTCTGTCTTCGTTGGAGAAAATTTTCTCCAACAACAGATAGCCCTAGAATCTAAGTTGCGATCGCATAGTCGTCTGTCTTCGTTGGACTTGCAATCAATCACTCTGTTTTTCTACCGAAACTTCCTCAATCCAAGATTGAACAGTTGTAGGACATAGTGACACACAAATTTCCCAGAGTTCGGCTGTATCTTTTTTAACAAAGATACCATCCGTTCTTATTTTAGAAGATAGACAGTTTTGGTACTTGACTACCCAGCCCATCTACAATCAATCCTCCCTTTTCACATTAGATGACCAGTAAGGAAATATTAAATTCTGAGAAAAGTATATAGATTTGTTACTGATAAATAATCCATTTACAGCAAGTTGACAACCACCAAAAATTATGGTGTTAGCCTGTCGATAATAGGTTGCTTGAATCACACTTCTCATTACTAATATGTCGGGATAATAAACACATTTCCTGACCTATTGAGCGCCGAAACCCCTAACAAAACCCAACATAAGCCAAAAATGACACACTGCCAAAACACGAAATGATACACCCTGAGCGACCGCCGAATGTATCATACTGAACATTTACAAATCATACATTGTAGTACTTGCTAATAGCCTGGGATTACGCTACTTTTCGGTATCGTAAGTCCGACCAATGAAACGGACAGCGATCGCATAACTCAGCAAAATTACTCATCCCTGTTCGCCCCCATTGGGGAAAATTTTCCTCAACGATGCTTTTTATCTCTGAGGTACTCGCCAAAGGTGGCAGCAGTGCGCTCCAAAATCGGGTAATCGTTTTTGATCTGATTCCGACAAGCGCCCAAGCCGCCACCCTGGTAACTCTTCAGGGATGATGTGATGTTGGTATTAAACCGAGATACGTGTAATTTTCGGCAAGATGGGCTGAAAACGCTTGCTCTATCTAGGTTTTAGCGATATAGCGATGGGATTCCCAATATCCAACGGTCAAACTTACGCCAACACCCCATAGCAACCAAGCAGCTGCCAGTAACAAATTTGTTTGCCCAAGACCATACCAACCCTGAAGCCAAGTCAATGCAATACCGTCCAATAACATAGCCGTCAAAGCCGCCAATACCACAGCACTCAACAGATCTTCACCACTAACTTTGCCGACCACTGCAATAACTCTGACTAAAACCCATGCTACAGGGATAGATGACACAAATAGAAACAGGAGCCAAGGATTATCGCTGACAAACAACATCTCCCCACCGAACCGAATAAATAACAAGGCTTCAAACCAAAACGCGATGCCGAGAATCACAAACAACGCCAGATTGAGCAGCCCAGGTGTAGGTTTCATAGATTCCTCCATCAAAGATCCTATATACTTAAAAGCGAGATTATCCTCACGTTTTTAATATGCGAGAAAAATCTCGCTTTTGTCAAGCGAAGATTTAAATGATGCCTCACGATCAGTCAGAAATAATATGGCGCTTGCCACAGCAAGCACGGAGTCGTAAGCGGTTTAACCAAATTTTGGATGCAGCGGCTGAGTTGTTTGTTGAAATTGGCTACGATTCCGTAACAACCGATGAAATTGCTGCACGAGCAAATACCTCTGTTGGCGGCTTGTATCGCTTCTTCCCAGACAAACTAGCCGTTTTTCATGCACTGCTCGATCGCTATCTCAATCAACTGAGAGAATTGGCTGCGGCTCTTCATACTGACGAAGCAATTCAGGTATCGCTCGACACCTACATCAATAAACTGGTAGATGGATTTGATCAGTTTGTGAGTGCAAATCCTGGCTTCCGTACCGTGTTCGTTCAATCTCGTCTGATCTCTACAACAGTTGCAATGAATGTTGCATTTAATCAGGAACTTGCACAACAGATAACCATTTATTTTGCGGTACGTAATCCAACTCTTGAGCAAAGCCACAGAGAGCTAATTGCAACAATCAGTGTTGAAGTTGCCTGTACGCTCGATATTCTTGCCTTATCACGCGATCGCACCTTTCAGAACCGAGTTTTAGCTGAAACCAAGAAGTTACTAATCGCTTACTTGCAACAGTATTTTCCAGATTGATGTTGACACTCTACAAGTGGGCTGAAAGTATCACCCTAACCGACCGCTTCAGCCGCGTTAGTCAGAGCGATCACCTAGGCTTCGACTTTTCACATCAAGTTGCTCAAAAACCTCTCAGCCGTTGGGGAAAATTTTCTCCAACGGTACTTTGTCATAAAAGCAAAACGACCCTGATTATAGGGTCGCGGGTGTGTGAGTCAATCGTGTATCAAATCTATAAATTCATCTAGTGCCTGAGCGATACGATCCTTGGATTCCGCTCGTTTAGCAAGCCGCCAACGCTTCAAAACTTGTTGCTTGGCGGCTTCGTAGTCTCTCTTCTCGCTCAGGCTGCTAACTTTCCCCTCAGTTCGGCTAGCTCAGCCTTCAATTGTTCTATCTCTTGCAGTCCACTCTTTAACCGCTCTACTTCTTGGGTTAAATATTCTACCTTTTTCTGTAACTCCTCATTGTTGCCCTCCGCAGGCAGACTGGCAGGTTTTTCTTTAACTGGCGACTGCCCAATCATTTCAACCAGTGCGATCGCGGCTGTATCTAACTGGTTAATATTTAACTCGCCAGTTGTGCCAATGTACTTCCTATATAACTTGCCCTGAGACTTCCTTGAGGCGTACCAGTAATCATTCTGCTTTGTGGCTGTATAACCGCCATGATCAGCGGTTTCATAGCGAAATGAGGAATTGCCCTCAAGGAACTCTCGCCACGCAAGAGAGCCAATCACAACGCCCGTATCTGCAACTTTCCCGTCCTTAACTAGTGATGGCATAGCTCTTTTATATAACTCATACAACTAACTATGATACTCTGTTCTCTGCAACGGTTACATAAGTTGTATAAATGCGATACCACAGATACCAAAGGAATGCTGATTGTTAAACCGTTGGCAGTTGTATATTGACGGTTGTATAGTAGTTATAGATGAGGGGCGAGCGAACCGACCAAAGCGCACTCACCCCACAGTTAACCAAAGTCAACTACAAGGATTATACAACCATGACACACGCAGAAGTATCAGGATTAGACCTCGGCGGAATGAGCAAAGCCCAACTCAAGCTTTACGTGAAGAAAGCGCGTGAGGTTTGGGGAGAGTGGATCGACCTACGCAAAGCTGATGTGATCGCGCTCCAACAATACCTGCAAGACTACCAGGCATGGGCAGCAAGGATTGCAAGCATCGCGCTAAAGATGGTTGAGGAAGAAACAACCGCAACCCCAGAAGCAACCGCAACCGACATCGAAACAGCAACTGAGGCTTATCGTGGCTGTGGCATTTACATTGCTGCAACCGAGGGCGGCTACAGTGCGCGAATTCGTGACCTTGACTGTGAGATTGACCTGACAGTGGAAGCGCCCACCAAGGAGGAAATTCGATCAGCTGCGATCGCAGCCATTGACAGCGCCTTCAACAAAATGATTGAAGCAGAGGTGGCAGCACTTGAAAACCTGCCCGATTTTGAGAATGGAGAGCCACACGTCACCTGCTTGGCTGATTTTGAAGGCATCACAGACGCGCCGCTGGGCGATTGGTGGATGTCTTGCTCGTTATCCTGCGATCCTTGCAACTTCCAAGTGTGCGACCTGCCACCACTGCAAATGCAACTGCCCTTTGTAGCTGAGGTCATGCGCCAGGGCGCAAAAGCGATGCTAGAGAGCCTAGAAAAGCGCTCAGAAGGCGCTATGGATGAGGCGCTGATGCAAGATTACATCGACCGCGCTGGACTCTTCGAGGAGCTTGAGAAGGCATGGCGTGAGATTCCCGATTATGAGGAATTCTCTGAGATCTTCCAGATGGATGCTCAGATGGGGATGATCATGGAAATTCTGATGCCCCAGGATACGCACGATCGCTATGTGGAGGTGTGTAAGGCTGCGATCGCAATAGAGCAAGACTTTGCACGAAAAGCACTCTTATTGCTTGCCCGATAAATCGTTGAGGGGCGATCGTTGCCCCTCGTCGGAGAAAATTTTCCCCAACGACCAAATAGACACAGAGAAAAACGCAACCATGATCACACCAGCACAAATTACAGCAGAGCGCAGATCGCGGCAACGAGCGGAAATGACGGAAACCAGCAGCAGCGTCAACAGCGTAATTCTAGAGACATTAAGAATGGCGGAACATCGCTTGAGCGGCTACGAGTACAGCCCTGAGAATCTAGAATTTCTGACAGACCCGCATCAAATAGCGATGGATGAGGCTCTGACCGACGAGGAAGTGGGCGACTCATGGAACGAGATTGCAGCGTCATTGATGTTGACGCCTGAATGGTGCTTAGAAGCGAGAATCAAGCACACGTTTGCAATCAGCGGCGATCGCTTTGAAACTTTCCGCCAGCTACTACCCAGACTCAGCCAAGCGACCAAGGAAAAATTCAAGGCGATTGGCGTGGCGTACGCTCCCAGGAATGAGTTCGATAAGTACGCGGATTTTACAGCGACCGTTTAACCAGTACATTTGCACTCTTACCCCATCGTTTCTTGATGGGGTTTAATTCCCTCAAAGATAGTTTGATAATGCACTTTTTGCAATTACCTACAATTATGACAGATACTATAGATACTTCTATCGTTACTAGTTTACAGAGCGCTCTTGATGCGAAAATTGGATCTGAATTTGCAGATTGTATTGACGTTACCCCAGATGTGATTAGCCAATTACTAGCCGACACGCGATCGCCCAACACCAGGAGAGCTTACGAGATGGATTTAAAGGACTTCTTTAAGTTCATCGCCAAGCGTGAGCCGGATAGAGATTTGGTGCTGGCATTCTTGCACCTGGAGCAAAAGCAAGCAGTAGCAGCTACCCTCAATTACAAAGCTCACCTCATCAAGAAAGGACTGGCAGAGGCAACGGTTAACCGCAGGCTTGCTGCTATCAAGTCTATGGTGGTAATGGGGCGAAAGGTGGGCGTGTGCGACTATTCCTTGGATGATATCAAGGGCGAGAGGGTGGAAACCTACCGCGATACGTCAGGAGTGAGCGCCGAGGAATACGCCAAGATCCTCAAGCTTTGTGATCTCGACACACTCAAAGGAAAGCGAGACTACGCCATTTTGCGGCTGCTCTGGGACAATGGCTTGCGTCTTAACGAAGTGGTTCAACTCAACGTTGAGGACTTCGACGCATCCCGCCAGACGGCTAAAATACTGGGCAAAGGCAAGGGAACGCAGGCGATCGTCATTGATTTGTCTTTGAAAACTACGCAGGCGATCTGTGATTGGCTGATTGCCAGTAAACGGGTTAATTTGCGCGGGTTAGCGTTATTTACTGGGCTGGGCTACAACAAAGCTAAGCTGAACCCAGAACGCAAGGAAGATCCACGCTTTGACCCAGAGCGCATTAATGGGCAAACTATCAGGCATCTGGTTGACAGTTTGGCGCGTGAGGCTGGCATCACCAAAAAGATGTCACCACATCGCGTCCGCCACAGTGCGATTACAACAGTCTTGGACAAGAATAAGGGGAATTTTCGAGAGGCTCAGCGATTTAGCCGCCACGCTGATCCACGGACGTTGATCAAGTATGACGACAACAAACAGCAGCTACAAAAGAAAATGACTGACCTGCTCTCGGATCTGGTTTGATGATACGATTGTAGTTTGTAATTCCATCGCCTGCGCGTGGCGAACCTCACTAAAAAAGACCCTGCCATTTTCCGCTGGGTCTTTTTGGTTGGGGAAAATTTTCCCTAACCGATACGTTGACATGAAAAAATGACGGCACTA
Source organism: Scytonema sp. HK-05 (assembly GCF_002368235.1). Lineage (GTDB taxonomy): Bacteria > Cyanobacteriota > Cyanobacteriia > Cyanobacteriales > Nostocaceae > Kalymmatonema. The sequence continues at coordinate 15,535 of NZ_AP018200.1, forward strand.
GCATAAAAATCTCGACATCGAATGTCGAGATAGGTCTTTCAACACTGTATTGAACTTGATGGTAACAGGATATTGAGCGGATGAAATCCGTATAAGGGGATTTGAGAATGAATCTTAGCGTGGTAAAAAGATGCTAGTAGCTAGATCAGTTTTTCTGAGCGCAACTACCGCATCTACCGCGTTCATTCCCTCGTTCTGTCCGGGACAGGTGCTATGTCAGCAAAGCGTGTTTTAATGATCGATGACGAAAAAAACATCTGTATCGTTGTTAGAGCTTGCCTGGAACATTTGACACATTGGGAAGTATTAACATCTCAATCTGGCAGTGAAGGACTGCTGGTAGCTTCCAGCGAATCCCCCCATGCGATTCTGCTAGATGTGGAGATGCCGAGCATGGATGGAGTAGAGGTGTTTGCTGCATTGCAAGGCAGCCCATTAACCCAAGGCATCCCAGTTATTTTGCTCACTGTCAAAGTGTCGCAACTAGACTTAGATCGATATGCACAACTAGGTGTCGCCGGGGTGATTTCCAAGCCTTTTGACCCTTTGAAACTGCCGGGGCAAATAGCTGAATTATTAGGATGGTCGGACAAGGCGAATGCAAGCGATGCTACATTGTTCCTCCGCACCTTCCGCTAGATAATTGCTCCGGCGGGAGAGCGATCGCCTTTTGGTCGGTATCCAAACAGTGAACGTTACCGCAACGTCGCTCTTGTGTCGCGGGAGTGTCAACGAAAAGCCCCCAGGCTAGGCTGGAGGCGGGTTTTAGCGGTGTTTTGGGGTCAGATTACAAGTGGAAGTGAACAAAAGTGATGATGATCAGCCCAATTAAGAAGAAGAAGTGAAAATAAAGAACTTTTGGATTTCTTTCCATTAGATCCATGTATCTTTCTAGAGCAATCCTTATTAGCTCAAATGGACAGGCGATCGCCTGAACAACAAGCCGAGCCACGATATCAATTTTTCTTTGAAACATTGGTTTTTACTCTAATAGTTTGATGAGTGTTTGTAGGTTGACTACTCAGCTAATAACTGCTTTTTTCTTAACAGTAACTAGGGTGTGGTAGAGGGTGTGAATTAATATCAAATCAGCTTCACACCAAGGGGGAACCTCCTTCACACCTTGGAACACCTTGGAACACTGGTGTGGGAGGGTGTACCCCTTATGAACACTAGGGTGTGAAGTGGTGTGAAGGTGTGAATTTTTGGTGTGCCACACCCGACCACACCCTGTTTTGGACTGTTTTTTCACACCCTGGAACACCTTCACACCTTGGATCAAAATTAAATTACTCTCAGGCGATCGCCTTCTGGTGACAATTCAACTTTTTCTGCATTAACTAGCTCTTGAATGATTTGATCGCGTTCTTCTGCGTCAACCTCTGAGCCACTCAAAAGTTTAACAAAGGTCATGTCTCGCCCCTCCTTTCCTCTAAACTTAACCCACGTTTCTTTGCGCTTTTCTGTGAGCCATTCAAGCACTAACCGAGCGTGTTTTGATAGGGGCTTCTGTTCCTCTGTATCTGTCTCGCTGATGTCAGTTTGTGGGTTGAAATCAGGCAGATACTCACGCTGATCACGGTCATACCCTGAATAGTTCGTGAGCTTTGGCATCATGTACCATCGTCCAGTCTTGCCGTAGTAAATAGCACGTCCTGTACTGGAATTCTCGACTAGCTCTGACACCTCATCCAAAGACAATTGCTTGAAGATCTTGGCTGATTTCCACTGCGCGATCGCTCCAATGTTTTCTGAAAACGCGATCACGATGCTGGTCATTTGGCTAGTGGTGCT
>NZ_AP018201.1 GCF_002368235.1 Scytonema sp. HK-05
GGCAATGAACATCGAGCGGTTAAAGAACTGAATAACCGCAAACGCCAGCTTCAAAAATTAGAACAAGAGAAAGCATCTTTAGAGAAAGAAATCGAAGCAGAAAAGAAATTAGTCATTTTGGAAGTTGCTCAACAAAAACGGCAAGAACAAAAGAAGCGTACTCATCAAACTGCCAAAAATATTGCTGAAACTCTTCATCAAAAACCCGCCCCTCCTCAACAGAAACAACCCATCAACCCTAGTCAAGAACTGACCGAAGATGAGCGCGAACTGCTTAGACAATGGCAGGAGTATCATGAACGGGAACGAAGTAATAAACTTAGCAGGGATGAACAAAGCTGGGAACCAGAAAGATGAATATTACGTTTTTTGAGGTTTAAAAATAAGGAGCAAGAAAGACGGTATGGTTAGTTGTGTTGCACTCTACCAATTCTTATGCCGTCTCAACGTTTCTGGCGGTCTATCTTTTCTGCTTGCACTGCTGCTCTTGTACTTGGTCAGCAAATATTACTTAAAACTAGCATCGTTCAAGCACAATCCACTCCAGTAGACCCACTAATCAAACCTGCTCAATGGGGTTGGTCATCAGATGTTTTTCCAGATGCGTTTAGTGCTTGTCAGGATGCGGCAAAATTTAGAGGAAGTACAACGACTGCCATTAAATTGATACCTAGTTACATCAACCCAAGCATTATCATTGGTGCTGAGTGCCATATCAAAAATTGGTATTTAAAATCGGAAAATGTATATGTCAGTTGCCCTTTAGCAAGTAGATTAGAAGATTATTATGTTTATACTGGCGGAATTAATGGAGTGTGCGTTTTAGGCTCTCTCCTTAACAAGACGGGCGGAACAAACGAAACAGACGAAATATTAGAGTTCAAAGATACACCGCTTACTGGAACAAAAAACCCAGGCTCATCCCCTACCTATACTGATAAACCGTTAAGCGGTCAAGAAACTGTCCCATTAATCTTATTACTAGGAGGAGTAGCAATAGGAGTATCCATCCTAAATAATGAAGCCCCTACAACTCCTTCCGATATAACAATTGACCCTGGAGATAATCCACAACAAACATCTCCAAACCCAGAAACTACTCGTCCTCCCATTCTTCCAGAACAAACTAGTCCCTCTGACCAACCACAAAATGTAACGTTACCAACTGATAATTCTCAGCTAAAACACATTTTCACTGAAAAAGATGGGCATTTACCAGACACACCTGAAAATAGAGATTTATTAGTTAAGGTTGCATCTGATGGAAAAAATTATCTTGGAAAAGACAAGTATGGAAATGACCTTTATGGCAAAATTAACCCCGATGGGTCACAAACATGGGCTCAGGTTAGAGATGGTGTCATCCAAAATGGTGGAAAAAATGCCCCTGGTAAAATAAGAACTCTTGATACTAAAACTGGTCAATTTTAGATAAATAAATAAAATTTTACCTAGATACAATATGGAATTTTCAGAAGAAGAAAAGATATTTTACTTCCAGGTTATGCGTGCTTTTTTGGAAGGTTATTTTGAACGCGGGCTTCGTGCATCTGACGACGTGCGAAATATACTAAGCTGGACTGCCTTTACATTACGAGAACAAAACGAGGTTCTCACTTTAGATGCTGCAATGTGGATATATTGGAATGAAGCACTTCAAAAAGTAAAAGAAGCTTATGAACAAGGAAATCTTGATTCTGCTGTATAGAACATAAATTCAATAAACAGTATAAAACAAATAGTTTATTCAGCTTGAATCATATTAGACAATGGTTACAGTCACGCGAAACGTAACCGTGAACAAAGCGTAACCATGTATTTAACCCTTGGTGAAGCTGCCAAAGCCACCGGAAAAAGCAAGACTTCTATCCTGCGAGCTATCAAGGACGGCAGGCTGTCTTACGCAGAAAAGAACGAACACAGCTATAAAATAGACCCCGCCGAATTGTTCAGAGTTTACCCCCCGGTTGCTGATAGTAACCTCACCAAAAGTAACGGTACAAATCAGGGAAATGGAACAGAGAGTAACCCCATAATCTTAATAGAAGTAACGGCATTACGAGAACGACTACAAGCCGTTACGGAACAGTTACACCAATCCAAAGAGCATAACGCAGACCTGAAACAAGAACGCGACCGCTGGCAGCAGCAGGCGGACTACTGGCGGCAACAGGCAACCGGACTGCTAGAAGACAAGCGGTTACGCAGCCGTAACCCGTTACGGTTACTCTTTGGCAGAAAAGCCGCTACCCCTTAAAAACCTTGCGATTACCAAAAAAAACCATCGTAACTGCAAGCCATTTTGAATTCGTGTAACATTTTCAAAAATGCCCCAATTTACTAAGCTTCCTGCTATATTGAAATTGTAATACAAAATCAAAAAGGCAGGCAGGGCAATGCCCAGAGGCGGAGCGAGAGAAGGAGCAGGACGCAAACCCAAATACGGAGAACCAACGAAGCTGCGGCGAGTCCCCGCCAGCTTCACCGCTGACGATGTAACCAAGGCGATTCAAAGCCGGGAAATCATCACCCAACTGCAAACACTCATTCAGGAGTGGCAGCAGCAAGCCCAGGAAGCCGCCGAAGGCAGCAAAACGAATAAACACCCCAGAACCTACGACAAAGCCCTTAAACTGCTTGAGGAGCTTACCCAGCTTCTACCTCATCCTGACCCCTGAAAAGCGAGTCACTGTAGCAAAGGGAAAATAATCCCCGCTAAGGCAAAGGAAAGTTTTTTCGCCAAATGGCGGCTGGTGACAGCTATGTGCCTGTTAGCCCATCATCGGCTACACACAACGCCACAGCGCCCCCCACGATTGCGCGAAGCGCCTTTTTCACCTCCCCAAGAGGGGGGGCGCTGTGTGAAAAAGGAGTGGGTTTTAGACCCTAAAAATGCCCCCATAAAATAATAGAAGGGATTGTTTCCTAAAAAAAATCTCTGAAAGCCGCTTCCCATAAGGGTTTGATGGCAATTTTTTTTTCAAAAAATCCTACTCTGACAGTACATGAATCCTACTCTGACAGTACATGAATCCTACTCTGACAGTACGTGTTTTAACTTTTTTTTGAGTAGGAATGTTACTTTTTAATAAGTAGCTTGACAAAATCAGTCGTTTTTTCTTACTACTCATTTATGAGTAGTTAACCTATATAACATAAATGAGGAACAAAAAATGGTTGATGCAGGACAAGCAAAGAAAATCCATTACCTGGAAACTTTAAGGCACGTGAGTGAGGACGGAATTGTGAAAGAGGAAGATAGTTTAAAAATTGTGAGACTTCCCCAAGAACCGCCTTTTATAAAAATGTATGTAGATGATTTAACAGCCGTCTTAAAACTACCAGCCGGAAGTAAGGACTTATTGCATCAACTTCTTTTGAAGATGGATTATGAAAATGTAATTATTTTGACCAGCCGAAGAAAGAAGGAGATTGCAGAACGTGTAGGAATAAAAATACAGACTTTTGATAATTATTTAAGAAAAATTGTTGATGCGGAAATCTTTGTAAGGATTGATAGAGGAGAATACAAAGTAAATCCAAAACTCTTTGCGAGAGGTGATTGGAATAGCATTTATAAGCAAAGGGAAGAGTGGTGGGAGCTTAAAATTACCTACAAACAAAATGGTAAGAGAGAAATTTCAGCAAGAAGCGTTCCCGCTAAAGAGAATTAAAAAATGTCCGACGAATTTAAAATTTTTCTTAAAAATATAGGAAAGAATGCAGGAGACAAAAAATTGTCTAAAGAAACAGGTAAAGTGCTATTTTACCTTATGAGTTTTATAGATTTTGAGAATCCTTCTATTGTTGGACAAGCAGAAATCTCTAAAAATTTAGACATCCCATTATCTTCTGTGAACAACGCCTTTAACCAACTCATTGAAGCAAACATTTTGACTAAAATGACCGTTAAAGGTCGCATGGGAAACCACGATACTTACAAGTTCAATGATGAACTATGGACAGAACCTATCTAGCAATTCGCCGTCAACTCCAGGGAATGAACTGTCAGGGATACGAAATCGGCATCCGTGATTCTGTCACTGGAAAAATGATGTCCCGCCAATGGAACCTAGACCAGGTTCTTAAATCTGTCAGCTTTCTCAAAGGAATGAATGTCAACGGCAACGACATCTACATCCGCCCCGCCATCAGTGAGGGACTTATCTTGCTTGACGACATTGGGCTAGGGACACTCCAACAGATGGATAAAGACGGTTACAACCCCGCCGCCATCATCATCACCAGTCCCATGAATTACCAAGCCTGGGTCAGAATCTACCAGGGCGACTTCAATTCCGAAGTCGCCACTCAAGCTGCTAAAATCTTATCCGAACGCTACAGCAGTGATAAAAATTCCGCTGACTGGCGACATTACGGTAGACTGGCTGGTTTCACTAATCTCAAACCTGTTTACAACCGTCCTTACGTTCTCGCAGACCGTTGCAACGGTAAGATAGCTACCAAAGCAGAAGAGCTTGTCCTAGAAGCTCACCAGAAGGTCAAGGAAGCACATGAAAACACTTTGGCTAGGGTAGTAGCCCAGCCACCTCTAGACCCCTCTGTAAGGGCAGATTTCCGGCATATAGACCCCATCCAATATGCTACCGCCCAATATCAAAGACTTTCTAAACGATATGCAAATAACTTTGATGACAGTAAGGCGGATTTCATCATTACTTGCGACCTGCTACGCATCGGCATAACCGAGAATATCATCAAGAATACCCTGAAAAAAACTAGCCCAAACTTAGAAACCAGAAAGATTGGACACATCGAAGATTATCTTGACAGAACTATAGCTGCTGCTCACCGACGACTGCAACAATCAAAAACTAAATGAGAACACACAGCCCCCCTCTCCGAGGGAGGGGAAAAGGCGCTTCGCGCAAACTGGTTGTTCGGTTATAGTCCCTACTGAAAGGTTAAGAGGGGAGGGATTCCCCTCCCCGCCTTTCAGAAGGAAAAGCGTATGAAGTTTATAAAGCTCGTCATACGAGTTTTTCCTTTGTTTGAATTTCGCATAGAAATTATGCTGAAATCTCGAACTAGGTAAAACTTTGGGTAGTGGGGAATTGCAGACCCTGCTACCCTCTTTTCCATTTCATTGTATGGATAGCTGTTAAAAATTCAATTCATTTTCTCAAACTTAACTGAATTCTTCAAACTCTTTAAAAATCTTTTCCTGTTCACTCTCTTTCAATTTTACTTTTGGTTGTTCATTTGAACTTAGGGCTTTCTTTGGTTCTGCTTTATTGACTTGTTTTGATTCCTTCGACTTTCCTGGTTCCTTCTTAACCTTTTCTATATCTCCTGGTTTCTGTCCTTTCTCCAACAGCGGTAAATCCCAAGCTGCCCTGTGAGAATTCTGTGTCAGCAACTTATCCAGTTTTTCAACGACTTCTTCTTCCTTCCTTGCCCCTGTTTCGATTTCATAAGCTACCAGAAGTCCCATAGAGATAAGTCGCAGCGTTCGCCTGTTTCGTTCAGCTTTACTCAACAGCCGTTGTTCTTCCCGAATCTGTCTTTCCAGTTCCCGCTTTCGTTGCTGTAACTTTTCAAGCCGTTTTTGAGCAGGCGTTTTAGTCTTATCCTCTAAATCTTCCTCTGCCATAACTCCCCCCATCCCTTCCTCTCAATCTACCGCAAATCGCCTGCTGCTACCATTTCTCCTGGTTGCTATTCCTCCCTTTCTAAATCATTCCGTGCGCTCTACCATCCTATGCTGCCAGCATTGTGCTATAGTGGGTTTGCTTCTTACTAGCGGCACCACCGATAGTAAGCGCGTCTCTATATGTTGTCCGCAGCTACGCTGCTCCCAACATGACGCGGCAAGCGAGGGTGCTAGGCACACCCCCTCTTGCATCTCCCCCGCCCAGGATGCGGTACTTTGACAATGGCACTGTACAATTACGACAGTCGCGTTCTTGGAAGAAGCAACGGCGACACCGCTGTTAGCTATGCTGCTTACTGCTCTGCCGAAGAACTCTATGACCATTATTACGGCAAGACCCGAAGGTTTGGTAAAGCCGACCAGCATGACCGCATCTATGCCAAAGGCATTATGGCACCAGCCGACGCCGCCGATTGGGTCTATGACCGGGAGAAACTTTGGAACAAAGTGGAGCAGGCGGAGAAACGAAAAGATTCCCAACTCTGTCGAGAAATCATTATCTCCCTTCCCCGCGAACTGAACCACGAGCAGAAGCAAAAACTGATCAAGCGATATGTGCAAGAACAGTTCGTTGTTAAGGGCATGGTTGCAGATGTAAGTCTGCATAACTTCGAGGGAAAAGATTCTCATAACCCTCATGCACATATCCTGCTCACCACAAGACGGGTTGACGGTGAAAGGTTCGCTCTCAAGAAAGAGGAATCCTGGCGCCCTAAAATGGTCAAAGATGCCAAAACCAGGCGGGTTATTGTTGACCCGGAATACCTCAAGCAAGAACGCCAACAATGGGAGAACTATTGCAACCATGCCCTGGAACTTGCAGGCAGAGATGAACGGGTTGATTGTCGCAGTCTCAAGGATAGAGGGATTGATAAAATACCAGCTCCCAAATTGGGGAAAGCTCATGCGATGGAACAGCGCCCGGAATGGAAAGGCAAGACCAGGGCA